>NZ_CXOO01000001.1 GCF_001269385.1 Limnohabitans sp. DM1
AATTTACAGGCCCAAAAAGCCTACTAACCGCCTTTTAAAGTCGAACCGCCCTGTTGAAGTTGTAGGTGCTGGTCACCCCCGCAGACTCGTTATTGGTCGCGCTCGTGTCCACCGCCTTGAACTTCAGGCTCACAGCCCCATTGAAGTTGGCCACAGGCATGAGTAAAACCTTGTCGGCATTGATGTCCTCAATCGTGATCAAGGTGCCGGAAGTGATGGGCGTGCCATTGAGCAGCAAGGTGGCCTTGGAGGCATCGGGCAACTCGGTGTAGATCACGCCCTTTTGTGCGTGGCCGTCGTCGTCGGCGTAATTGAACTTGAGTGAAGATTTCAGGATCGCGCCCATGTCTTCAGTCAGACCATTGACGGTACCGCCCGAGATGACGGGTGCGTCGTTCGCACCAGTGATGGACACCGTGACGGTGGCCGTACTGGTGGAACCGGCCGTGTCTTTGACGGTGTAAGTGAACACGTCGTTGATGGCCGTGCTGCCCACCGCCAAGGCTTTGACCGTGGCGTTGGCTTGGTCCACCACGTAGCTGTAGCTGCCGTCAGCGCCGATCTTGATCGTGCCAAAGCTGCCCACCACTTCCGTGCCGTTGGCGCTGGTGGTGGCGGCGATCACTGCCGTGCCGGCACCCGCGGCGGTGCCGGCCTTGATGTCCTGCACCACTTTGGTGTCGCCGCTGTCGGCGTCGGTGTCGTTGGTCAACACGTTCAGGGCGCTCACGCCGCTGGTGGTGGAGGTCAAGGCTGCGCCCGTAATGGCGTTGGCCGTGCCACCGGCTTCATCGATGGTGGCCGTGTCATTCACCCCAACAGGCGTGTCATTGACGTTGTTGAAGTTGAAGGTGCTTGTCACCACCGCAGACTCGTTGTGAGTCGCGCTGGTGTCCACCGCCTTGAACTTCAGATCCACCGCACCATTGAAGTTGGCCACTGGTTTGAGTTCGACTTTAAGCGCATCAATGTCCGCAATGGTGACCAAGGTGTTGGCGGTGATCGCCACGCCGTTGAGCAACAAGGTGGCCTTGGCCGCATCGGGCAGCTCGGTGAAGATCACCCCTGCTTGTGTGTGGCCGTCGACATCGGCATAGTTGAATTTGAGCGCGGTGGTCAGGATCGCGCCCTTGTCTTCCTCCAGCCCGCTCACTGGGCCACCAGACACGGAGGGCGCATCATTCACCGCCGTGACGCTGATGCCAACCTTGCCGACTTCCAAAGAATAAGGGGTAGATGTGCCGGTTGCAGCAACAGTAACCTTTGTCCCCACTGTGGCTGCCGGTGAATTGGTCTGGTCCCATGCCAGGTACAAGAAGGCGTTGTCCACAGTCCCGTTCCAGTTGGCATTGGGTTTGAAGAACACTCGGCTGCTGGCATCCAGCAACAAGGCGCTGCTGTTGCTGACAACTCCCGCGCTTTGCCAGTTTGCCCCATTGTCCGTGCTGAAGAACAAGCTTCCGTTGGCGTTGACGCTGGTGATGGCAATGCCCTTGGTCGCAGCCGCATCGACATCACTGATCACACTGAACATATCGCTCACGGCAATTCCTGCAGAGGTGTCACCGTTTGCGGGTGCTGCCACATCCTCGTCCACCGTTGGCAAGTTCAAGGTGCCCGCGCCAATGACAGGCGCATCGTTGGCACTGTTGAAGTTGTAGGTGCTGGTCACCTCCGCAGACTCGTTATTGGTCGCGCTCGTGTCCACCGCCTTGAACTTCAGGCTCACAGCCCCATTGAAGTTGGCCACAGGCATGAGTAAAACCTTGTCGGCATTGATGTCCTCAATCGTGATCAAGGTGCCGGTAGTGATGGGCGTGCCATTGAGCAGCAAGGTGGCCTTGGAGGCATCGGGCAACTCGGTGAAGATCACGCCCTTTTGTGCATGGCCGTCGTCGTCGGCGTAATTGAACTTGAGTGAAGCGTTCAGGATCGCGCCCATGTCTTCAGTCAGACCGTTGACGGTGCCGCCCGAGATAACGGGTGCGTCGTTGACATTGCCGAAGTTGAAGGTGCTTGTCACCACCGCAGACTCGTTGTGGGTCGCGCTGGTGTCCACCGCCTTGAACTTCAGATCCACCGCACCATTGAAGTTGGCCACTGGTTTGAGTTCGACTTTAAGCGCATCGATGTCCGCAATGGTGACCAAGGTGTTGGCGGTGATCGCCACGCCGTTGAGCAACAAGGTGGCCTTGGCCGCATCGGGCAGCTCGGTGAAGATCACCCCTGCTTGTGTGTGGCCGTCGACATCGGCATAGTTGAATTTGAGCGCGGTGGTCAGGATAGCGCCCTTGTTTTCCTCCAGCCCGCTCACTGTGCCACCAGACACGGAGGGCGCATCATTCACCGCCGTGACGCTGATGCCAACCTTGCCGACTTCCAAAGAATAAGGCGTAGATGTGCCGGTTGCAGCAACATTAACCTTTGTCCCCACTGTGGCTGCCGGTGAATTGGTCTGGTCCCATGCCAGGTACAAGAAGGCGTTGTCCACAGTCCCGTTCCAGTTGGCATTGGGTTTGAAGAACACTCGGCTGCTGGCATCCAGCAACAAGGCGCTGCTGTTGCTGACAACTCCCGCGCTTTGCCAGTTTGCCCCATTGTCCGTGCTGAAGAACAAGCTTCCGTTGGCGTTGACGCTGGTGATGGCAATGCCCTTGGTCGCAGCCGCATCGACATCACTGATCACACTGAACATATCGCTCACGGCAATTCCTGCAGAGGTGTCACCGTTTGCGGGTGCTGCCACATCCTCGTCGACCGTGGGCAAGTTCAAGGTGCCCGCGCCAATGACAGGCGCATCGTTGGCACTGTTGAAGTTGTAGGTGCTGGTCACCTCCGCAGACTCGTTATTGGTCGCGCTCGTGTCCACCGCCTTGAACTTCAGGCTTACAGCCCCATTGAAGTTGGCCACAGGCATGAGTAAAACTTTGTCGGCATTGATGTCCTCAATCGTGATCAAGGTGCCGGTAGTGATGGGCGTGCCATTGAGCAGCAAGGTGGCCTTGGAAGCATCGGGCAACTCGGTGAAGATCACGCCCTTTTGTGCATGGCCGTCGTCGTCGGCGTAATTGAACTTGAGTGAAACGTTCAGGATCGCGCCCATGTCTTCAGTCAGACCGTTGACGGTACCGCCCGAGATGACGGGTGCGTCGTTGACATTGCCGAAGTTGAAGGTGCTTGTCACCACCGCAGACTCGTTGTGAGTCGCGCTGGTGTCCACCGCCTTGAACTTCAGACTCACATCACCAAAGAAGTTGGCCGCGGGTTTGAGTTCGACTTTAAGCGCATCGATGTCCGCAATGGTGACCAAGGTGTTGGCGGTGATCGCCACGCCGTTGAGCAACAAGGTGGCCTTGGCCGCATCGGGCAGCTCGGTGAAGATCACCCCTGCTTGTGTGTGGCCGTCGACATCGGCATAGTTGAATTTGAGCGCGGTGGTCAGGATCGCACTCTTTTCTTCCTCCAGACCGTTCACTGTGCCACCAGACACGGAGGGCGCATCATTCACCGCCGTGACGCTGATGCCAACCTTGCCGACTTCCAAAGAATAAGGCGTAGATGTGCCGGTTGCAGCAACAGTAACCTTTGTCCCCACTGTGGCTGCCGGTGAATTGGTCTGGTCCCATGCCAGGTACAAGAAGGCGTTGTCCACAGTCCCGTTCCAGTTGGCATTGGGTTTGAAGAACACTCGGCTGCTGGCATCCAGCAACAAGGCGCTGCTGTTGCTGACAACTCCCGCGCTTTGCCAGTTTGCCCCATTGTCCGTGCTGAAGAACAAGCTTCCGTTGGCGTTGACGCTGGTGATGGCAATGCCCTTGGTCGCAGCCGCATCGACATCACTGATCACACTGAACATATCGCTCACGGCAATTCCTGCAGAGGTGTCACCGTTTGCGGGTGCCGCCACATCCTCGTCCACCGTGGGCAAGTTCAAGGTGCCTGCGCCAATGACAGGCGCGTCGTTGACGTTGTTGAAGTTGTAGGTGCTGGTCACCTGCGCAGACTCGTTATTGGTCGCGCTCGTGTCCACCGCCTTGAACTTCAGGCTTACAGCCCCATTGAAGTTGGCCACAGGCATGAGTACAACTTTGTCGGCATTGATGTCCTCAATCGTGATCAAGGTGCCGGTAGTGATGGGCGTGCCATTGAGCAGCAAGGTGGCCTTGGAAGCATCGGGCAACTCGGTGAAGATCACGCCCTTTTGTGCATGGCCGTCGTCGTCGGCGTAATTGAACTTGAGTGAAGATTTCAGGATCGCGCCCACGTCTTCAGTCAGACCGTTGACGGTACCGCCCGAGATGACGGGTGCGGTATTTTCGATCACGATCGCTTGAACATCAATACCGGGATCGTTGTCATTGTCAATGTCTGTGCTCGGTGTGAACACGTTGACTATAGGCTTGTCTGAGAAACGATCACCAGCAGCATCGGTCACGGTAGCACGCAGAGCGTAGTTACCCTCGCTTTGAGTGACGCTTTCTCGGTTCCAAGTCCAGGCACCGTTGGTCACAGGGACGATGGCCGTTGCGATGATTGCGTTGGTACTGTCGAGCAATTCAAGCTTCACATGCGCTGCCGAGCTGATCATTGTGTTGGCAACAGGTACAACAGTGCCACTGTAGATCAAGGTGTTATCACTTGTGCTGAAGTTTGCAGCGCCTGTGTCTGTGCTGATGGCTGTGACTGTGACCACCGCGCGGCCATTGTCAATGACCTGGTTGATGTTGCTGAACGTTGTGGTCCCTGTGCTGCCATCTGGGTTTTTAAAGGTGACAGTCCCGGATGTGCCATTCAATGTCACAACGGCTTCGTCCAACTTGGATATGTCCAAACTGTTGTTACCGTTACCACCATCAATGGTGTCATTGCCAGAGCCACCCGTAATCGTGTCGTCTCCATCGCCGCCGTCAATGGCGTCATTGCCATCGCCACCATCAACGATGTCGTTACCTTCGCCGCCGTTGATCGAGTCGTCGCCATTACCACCGTCAATGGTGTCTGCGCCATCGCCACCGTCAACGATGTCGTTGCCTTCGCCGCCGTTGATCGAGTCGTCGCCATTACCGCCGTCTAAGCTGTCATTGCCGTCGCCACCGCCAACGATGTCGTTGCCTTCGCCGCCATTGATCGAGTCGTCTCCATTACCGCCGTCAATGGAGTCGGCACCGTCCCCACCGTCAACGATGTCGTTGCCTTCRCCGCCGTTGATCGAGTCGTTGCCATTACCGCCGTCAATGGTGTCTGCRCCATCGCCACCATCAACGATGTCGTTACCTTCGCCGCCGTTGATCGAGTCGTTGCCATTACCGCCGTCAATGGTGTCTGCRCCATCGCCACCATCAACGATGTCGTTACCTTCGCCGCCGTTGATCGAGTCGTTGCCATTACCGCCGTCAATGGTGTCTGCGCCATCGCCACCATCAACGATGTCRTTACCTTCGCCGCCGTTGATCGAGTCGTTGCCATTTCCGCCGTCAATGGTGTCTGCGCCATCGCCACCTTCAACGATGTCGTTGCCTTCGCCGCCGCTGATCGAGTCGTTGCCATTACCGCCTTCAACGATGTCGTTACCTTCGCCCCCGTTGATCGAGTCGTCGCCATTACCRCCGTCAATGGTGTCGGCGCCATCGCCACCGTCAACGATGTCGTTACCTTCGCCGCCGTTGATCGAGTCGTTGCCATTACCGCCGTCAATGGTGTCTGCACCATCTCCACCGTCAATGATGTCTGCGCCATCGCCACCATCAAYGATGTCGTTRCCTTCRCCRCCGTTGATCGAGTCGTCGCCATTACCACCGTCAATGGTGTCGTCGCCATCGCCACCGTCAACGATGTCGTTRCCTTCGCCGCCGYTGATCGAGTCGTTGCCATTACCGCCGTCAATGGTGTCGGCACCATCGCCACCGTCAATGGTGTCGTCGCCATCGCCACCKTCAAYGATGTCGTT
>NZ_CXOO01000002.1 GCF_001269385.1 Limnohabitans sp. DM1
AGTCGTCTCCATTCCCGCCGTCAATGGTGTCGGCACCGTCCCCACCATCAACGATGTCGTTACCTTCGCCGCCGTTGATCGAGTCGTCGCCATTACCGCCGTCAATGGTGTCTGCGCCATCGCCACCATCAACGATGTCGTTRCCTTCGCCGCCGTTGATCGAGTCGTCGCCATTACCGCCGTCAATGGTGTCTGCGCCATCGCCACCATCAACGATGTCATTACCTTCGCCGCCGTTGATCGAGTCGTTGCCATTACCGCCGTCAATGGTGTCTGCGCCATCGCCACCTTCAACGATGTCGTTGCCTTCGCCGCCGTTGATCGAGTCGTCGCCATTACCGCCGTCAATGGTGTCTGCGCCATCGCCACCATCAACGATGTCGTTGCCTTCGCCGCCGTTGATCGAGTCGTCTCCATTACCGCCGTCAATGGTGTCTGCGCCATCGCCACCATCAACGATGTCGTTACCTTCGCCRCCGTTGATCGAGTCGTCGCCATTACCGCCGTCAATGGTGTCTGCACCATCGCCACCTTCAACGATGTCGTTACCTTCGCCCCCGTTGATCGAGTCGTCGCCATTACCGCCGTCTAAGCTGTCATTGCCGTCGCCACCGTCAACGATGTCGTTACCTTCGCCGCCGTTGATCGAGTCGTCTCCATTACCGCCGTCAATGGTGTCTGCGCCATCGCCACCATCAACGATGTCGTTGCCTTCGCCGCCGTTGATCGAGTCGTCGCCATTACCGCCGTCAATGGTGTCTGCGCCATCGCCACCATCAACGATGTCGTTACCTTCGCCGCCGTTGATCGAGTCGTCGCCGTTACCGCCGTCAATGGTGTCTGCGCCATCGCCACCGTCAACGATGTCGTTACCTTCACCGCCGTCAATGGAGTCGTCGCCATTACCACCGTCTAAGCTGTCATTGCCATCCCCACCGTCAACGATGTCGTTACCTTCGCCGCCGTTGATCGAGTCGTTGCCATTACCGCCGTCAATGGAGTCTGCACCATTTCCGCCGTCAATGGCGTCATTGCCATCGCCACCGTCAACGATGTCGTTACCTTCGCCGCCATTGATCGAGTCGTCGCCATTACCGCCGTCAATGGAGTCGGCACCGTCCCCACCATCAACGATGTCGTTACCTTCGCCGCCGTTGATCGAGTCGTCGCCATTACCGCCGTCAATGGAGTCGGCGCCATCGCCACCATCAACGATGTCGTTACCTTCGCCGCCATTGATCGAGTCGTCTCCATTACCGCCGTCAATGGAGTCTGCACCATYACCRCCGTCAACGATGTCGTTACCTTCGCCGCCATTGATCGAGTCGTCGCCATTACCGCCGTCAATGGAGTCKGMACCRTCCCCACCGTCAACGATGTCGTTRCCTTCGCCGCCRTTGATCGAGTCGTCGCCATTACCACCGTCTAAGCTGTCATTGCCRTCCCCACCGTCAACGATGTCGTTACCTTCGCCGCCGYTGATCGAGTCGTCGCCATTACCACCGTCTAAGCTGTCATTGCCATCCCCACCATCAACGATGTCGTTACCTTCGCCGCCGTTGATCGAGTCGTCTCCATTACCGCCGTCAATGGWGTCTGCACCATMTCCGCCGTCAATGGTGTCTGCGCCATCGCCACCGTCAACGATGTCGTTACCTTCGCCGCCATTGATCGAGTCGTCGCCATTACCGCCGTCAATGGAGTCGGCGCCATTACCRCCGTCAATGGWGTCTGCGCCATCGCCACCATCAACGATGTCGTTACCTTCGCCGCCGTTGATCGAGTCGTCGCCATTACCGCCGTCAATGGWGTCTGCGCCATCGCCACCATCAACGATGTCRTTACCTTCGCCGCCGTTGATCGAGTCGTTGCCATTACCGCCGTCAATGGTGTCTGCGCCATCGCCACCATCAACGATGTCATTACCTTCGCCGCCGTTGATCGAGTCGTTGCCATTTCCGCCGTCAATGGTGTCTGCGCCATCGCCACCTTCAACGATGTCGTTGCCTTCGCCGCCGCTGATCGAGTCGTTGCCATTACCGCCTTCAACGATGTCGTTACCTTCGCCCCCGTTGATCGAGTCGTCGCCATTACCGCCGTCTAAGCTGTCATTGCCGTCGCCACCGTCAACGATGTCGTTGCCTTCGCCGCCGTTGATCGAGTCGTCGCCATTACCGCCGTCAATGGTGTCTGCGCCATCGCCACCATCAACGATGTCGTTACCTTCGCCGCCGTTGATCGAGTCGTCGCCATTACCGCCGTCTAAGCTGTCATTGCCGTCGCCACCGTCAACGATGTCGTTGCCTTCACCGCCGTTGATCGAGTCGTCTCCATTACCGCCGTCAATGGTGTCGGCACCGTCCCCACCGTCAACGATGTCGTTGCCTTCGCCGCCGTTGATCGAGTCGTTGCCATTACCGCCGTCAATGGTGTCTGCGCCATCGCCACCGTCAACGATGTCGTTACCTTCGCCGCCATTGATCGAGTCGTCGCCATTACCGCCGTCAATGGAGTCGGCACCATTACCACCGTCAATGGTGTCTGCACCATCGCCACCATCAACGATGTCGTTACCTTCGCCGCCGTTGATCGAGTCGTTGCCATTACCGCCGTCAATGGAGTCTGCGCCATCGCCACCATCAACGATGTCATTACCTTCGCCGCCGTTGATCGAGTCGTTGCCATTACCGCCGTCAATGGTGTCTGCGCCATCGCCACCATCAACGATGTCGTTGCCTTCACCGCCGTTGATAGAGTCGTCGCCATTACCGCCGTCAATGGAGTCGGCACCGTCCCCACCGTCAACGATGTCGTTGCCTTCGCCGCCATTGATCGAGTCGTCTCCATTACCGCCGTCAATGGAGTCTGCACCATTACCGCCGTCTAAGGTGTCATTGCCAGCACCGCCTTGCATGGAGTCGTTGCCGTTGCCGCCGTTGATGCTGTCGTTGCCGCTGCCACCTGTATTGGTGTTATTTGTGCCTGTGCCTGTGCCTGTGCCTGTTCCTGTGCCAGTAGACAAACTCAAAGGGATATTGGTATTGGATTCATCTTGGTTGAAGTTGCCCGCAGCGTCGCTGAAGCTGTTGTTGGCAACCACGATGGTGGCACTGCTCACACCTGCAGTCGGAGTGAAGGTGGCTGTGTATTTGGTGCCGCTTCCTTGCCAGTTGCTCAATGTGCCCCCATTGACCCTGATATCACTGGGTCCGAAGTTGTCACTAGGCTTGCTCAGGGTGAATTTGATCGTGGCCGTTTCGCCATTGGCCAAACTATTTTTATCAGCCTCGATCACCACCTTGGGGGCCACAGTATCCACCATCATCTTGAGGGCGGTGGTGGTCGTTTCAATGCCATTTTTACGGACTGATGCAGTAAAGCTGTGGCTGCCATCGGCCAACGCCACCGCTGGCGTGAAGCTCCAGGCACCGCTGGAGTCTGCGGTGGTCGTACCCAAAACGACATCTCCGTCCCGGATGGTAATGACTGCTCCGACCGGGGCGCGGCCTGTAATCGTGGGCGTTTTGTCGTTGGTCAGCCTTGCTGAGTCGGGGTTTTCCGCGTTGTCTGTTGCAGAAGAGATTGTCAACTCTGTAATGGTCTCGGCTTCTGTTTTACGACCGACAGTTGCTGCCACAGCACCGGCCAGGCCCATTGCGGCTAAAACATGGTTAAACACCAGAATACCGATCGCCCCACTGGCATTCACTCCAATAAGTTCAGACCCGCCCAATGTCACTTTGACTAACTGACTGCCATCGAGCAAGTCAGGGATCAAACCTTTGACATCGGAGTTGTCCGGAAAATACTCGTAGAAGTTTCCATTTTCAGCCTGTCCAATCACCCCGTTGTAGCCTTGTGGCATCACTTCGTAGTAATCCTCAATGATCACATCAGCCTGTTGACTGCCTTCAAACAGGATGTGCAAGTTATTACGGACCCGCTTGACCTTGACAAATTCGGGCGCTACGCCATCAGATCTTTGCAAGTCTTGTAACTGGTACTTGGCTCCTTTTTGCGCCCTGATACGTAAGACATGACCCTGAGTACCCTGGCCTGCAATGAGGTCCAGTGATTCGTTGTTTTCAGCTTTGCCTGTGTTAACGATGACTTTGAATTTCTTTGACATGACAGTCCTTTTGAAACAAGTGTTTTGTGTTAGCAGCGAAAAATCTTTCTGTGGAACCTGCCGAAACCAGTCATGACAACTACATGAGTAATTGCCATTCGCTCACGGAGTCAACTCCTAGAGAGAGTTCAAGGCACTACTCCTAAACCACATCACAGTTAGTCACAGCACCTGCACAGCTTCCAATGGCTGGCAATTTTACTATTACTTTTAGAGTATTAATTAGAATTTATATATTGATTGAATATTTTTTATCAATTTTGTCAAAATTAACCATCGTTTTAAATGATTAAATTAATTTAAGATTGACAAAAATACTATTTTTACCAATTTTGAAATTCAACCAATTCTCTAATTTATAATTAAATAGCTGAAACACAGATTCATTAGCATGAAATGGCATCAAAGGAGCACTGGAATTGTTTTTTCAGGTGAAGCAAAGTCACCTGAAGCGGCACTATTCGAGGGGACTCAATCTGCTGACTGTGAATGAGCGACTGAATTACGCGCGCTGCCTAAGGGTCCGGCTGAGCAAGATCACCGGAATCAAACCCACCAGCACCAGCGCCAGCGAGGGCAAGGCCGCTTCGCCCAGGCGCTCATCGCGTGCCAGCTGGTAGGCCACCACGGCCAGGGTGTCGCTGTTGAAGGGGCGCAGCACCATGGTGGCGGGCAGCTCCTTCATCACGTCCACAAACACCAGCAAGGCGGCGGCGATGGTGGTGCGTTGCAACAAGGGGGCATGCACGCGGCGCATCAGGCCCCAGCCGGTCACGCCCAGCATGCGGGCTGAGTCGTCCAGACTAGCCGGAATGCGCGCATAACCGCTTTGCACCGACTGCAAAGCCACTGCACAAAAGCGCACCAGGTAAGCCCAGACCAAGCCAAGTGATGTGGCCGTGATCCAGGCCCCCGCCGACGAGGCAGGCCAGGTTTGCTGAATCCAGCCCACGGGCAAGAGCAAACCCACCACCACCACCGCACCGGGGATGGCATAACCCAAGCCGACCAGCTGGATCGCGCCCTGGCTGATGCGGTCAGCCCGGGTGCGCACGCTGAAAGCCAGCGCCAGCGCCACGCCCACCGCCAGCACCGCCGTGATGGCGCCCAGTCGCAAGCTGGTCCAGGCCCACTGGCCAAAGCGCTCCCAGGGCATCTCGGTCGTCTCGCCCACAAAAGCCCGCAGCATGATGAGCACCGGCAGCACAAAGCCCAGCAGCACGGGCAAGCTGCACACCGTCCACGCCAGCACGCGGCGCGTGCCGTGCAGCTGCACCGGCTGCGCCTCAGCCGAGCCCTGGCGCGAGCCGCGCCCTTGGTTAAAACGCATGCGTTTTTGGGCGCGTTGCTCCAGCTGCAGCAACACCACCACCACGGCCAGCAGCACCGTGGCCAGTTGGGCCGCAGCGATGCGGTTGTCCATGGACAGCCAGGCTTTGTAAATGCCCGCCGTGAAGGTCTGGATGCCGAAGTAGCTGGACACACCAAAGTCGGCCAGGGTTTCCATGAGCGCCAGCGCCACCCCTGCCGCCACGGCGGGGCGGGCCAACGGCAAGGCGATTTCGCGAATGCGACGGGACAAAGGCGCGCCCAGCAGGCGGGCCGCTTCCATCAAACCCGAGGCCCGCTCCACCAAGGCGGTGCGGGCCAGCAAATAAACATAGGGGTAAAGCGACATAGTGAACACCAGCGCCGCGCCCCAGACGCTGCGCACATCGGGCCACAAGCGGCCTTGCAAACCCAGCGCCTCACGTAAAGCCACCTGCAGCGGCCCGCTGAACTGCAAAAAATCGGTGTAGGCGTACGCCACCACATAGGCTGGCATGGCCAGCGGCAAAAGCAGCAGCCATTCAAAAACGCCGCGCCCCGGAAAATCAAACAAGGTCACCAAGGCGGCGGTGGCCAAGCCCAGCACCGTCACACCGACCGCCACCATCAGGCACAGGCCCAGCGTGGTCAGCGCGTAATCGGGCAGCACGGTGGCGGCCATCTCGCGCAAGATGCTGGCGCTCTCGCCACTCCACTGCAGCCACGAGCCGAGCACGGCCAACACAGGCAAGGCCAAAGCCAGCGCCAGCAGGGCAAAGAGCAAGGAGGGGAGACCCGATAAACGGCGGGCCAAGGTGGTCAGCATATCGGGGCTATTGTAGAAGGCGCACCATGTGCCATTTTTGGACTTTTCACCCAAGCCCGCTTGTCATTTCAGGCCCGAAGCGGGAACCTTGTCATCTTGAAAAGTCTGGGTGAGGGGTCGAGCCCGGGGTGAACACATACAGCAGCAGCGCAGTCTCATCCCACCGTCAGTGCAGCGGATTGCCCAAAGCCGCCGCCCGCAACTTGTCCTTCTTGCTCGGCCGAGATCCCTTGATGCCGCCATTGCCCGGTGATGGCGGTGGCGGGGTTTCGGTGGGCTCAAAGCCTGGAATTTGCTCCAAAGCGAGTTCCAGGCTTTCGCGTTTCTGGATCAGCTGCCAGTGCGCCAGCGCTGCAGCCGTGACAAAGCTCACCGCGTCGCCATGCGCCCCCGCCCTGCCCGTGCGGCCGATGCGGTGGGTGTAATCGGTGGCCGATCGCGGCAGGTCGTAGTTGACCACCACGGGCAGCATGGCGATGTCGATGCCACGCGAGGCCAGATCGGTGGTGACCACCACGTCCCAACGGCCGGCCTTGAATTCGCTCAAGACTTCCTGACGTGCGCCTTGGCTCATCTCGCCATGAAAAGGCGTGGCAAACACCCCCGCTTTGTAGAGCTTGTTGGCCACATGCTCGCAGGCGTAGCGCGTGGCCACAAAAACCAGCACCTGCTTCCAACTTTTCTCGGTGATCAGGTGGCGCAGCAAGGCGGTGCGGCTTTTCTCGTCCACGGCAATGGCGCGCTGGGTGATGTCGGGCTTGTGGCCTTCAAAGGCGTCCACTGTGATGCGAACCGGATCGCGCAGCAGCTTGGCCGCCAAGGCTTCCACCTCGGGCGCAAAGGTCGCAGAAAACAAGAGCGTCTGGCGTTTGGCAGGCAGCAGTGCCAGCACGCGCTGCAACTCGTCTGCAAAGCCCAAGTCGAGCAAGCGGTCGGCTTCGTCCAGCACCAGGTGCTGCACATCGGCCAGGCGCAAAGCATTCTGATCGATCAAATCCAGCAAACGGCCGGGTGTGGCGACCACGATGTCGGCCCCACCGCGCAGCGCCATCATTTGCGGGTTGACCGAGACGCCACCAAACACCGTGTTCACCTTGAGCGACTGCGGCAGCTTGTAGGCCAGGTTGGCCAACACTTCGCCCACTTGCACCGCCAGCTCGCGCGTGGGCACCAACACCAATGTGCGCACAGGGCGGCGGAAATTGGTCTGCCGGGGCGAGGCCAGCAGGTGCTGTAACAGCGGCAGCGCAAAAGCCAGCGTCTTGCCCGAACCCGTGGGCGCAGTGGCCCACACGTCGGCCGACTTCAAAACCGCCGGAATCGCCTCGGCTTGGATGGGGGTGGGGGCGTACAAGCCCATGTCACCCACTGCGCGTTGCAGCGCGGGGGACAGGCCCAATGGGCCAAAACTCAAGGTCATGCTTGATCCTCAAAAAAATGCTGCCCGTTAAGGATCAAGGTGAAACGGCTCATCGCTCATCACCCTCCAGAGGAGAACGTTCGGGCACCATCGCCAAAAAGCTGGCCAAATCGCCCGGCTTGGCCGCACCGGAACGTTCGGCAAAAAAAGCCACTGCGTTGAGGGCCGACACCTTTTCAGCAACGGCCACGGTGATGAACTGGTTGAGCGAAGCCTGATCTTGTTCCGCCAACTTGCGCGCATGGGCATACAAAGAATCGGGCAAACGAAGCGCAAAGGTACTCATACGGCATCCTCCAAAAAAGCCAAAGCCTGGGCTGGTGTTTTGACAGCCAGGCCAAAGCGTGGCGCGGCGATCGAAAAATCTTTCACATTCAAGGTGACCAGGGCATGTACCCGCGCGTTGACAGCGGCCTCCAGCACCATCTCATCACCCGGGTCGCGCAACTGTGGCCGCCAGATGTAATGCAAGCTCACCGGCTCCACCCAAAGGGCCAAGGCGGACAAAAACGCATCGACCTGCTCAACAGAAAAACCATGCAAGGCCCGTATCGCATCGCGCTTGAGCACCGACTCGTATTCGAGCCACAAAGCAGGCGACGCCACCACGCGCAAACGCGCCGAAGCCACCGCTTGAAGCAATGCATAAGACGCGCCCCGAGCACTGCTCAAGGCAGCAACCAGCACGAGGGTGTCCAACAACACGGTTTTCATGATGTTGCCAATGATATCAGCGAATTATGCAACCCTGAACTCTGCCCCTCTTTGCGCCCCTTCTATATGATCGGGAAGCGTCAACCTCGATGCCAGAAGGCGACCCCAAATGGAGAAATGTCAGCGTCATGTCGTCACCCACGAAAAATTGAATACTTTTTAGGGCTTAAACCAGGTGGCAAGGCCTTTAGAAGCACGTTTTGCAAATTGCAAAAGCAGCTGGCTGCTCACTCAGCGCTAGGCCCACAACGCTGAAAAAAGAACAGCAATGATTGCGAACGACACGCTGAAAAGTCATGAGTTTTTGGCCGACATGCTCAAAGACGCGTACTTTCGAACGGCATTGATTCAAAAGGGTCAAAAAATTTTGCTTCGACTTTGCGAAAAAATTGAAGCCGAGCGCCCAAACGATCTGGCAGCACTCTACGCAATCACCCACGCATCCACCGAAGAATTCAATGCATTGGCTGAGGAGTTCGAGGATCAAGACAGTGAAATCGAGACCGCAGCACGGGATAGCATCGGTTGAGACTTTGCACACATTGCCAAGGCCTACGGTTTTGATGCTGACATTGAAGAACTGATCAGCACCCGAGCCTGGTGAACCTCACAGCGTAACGAGGAACTAGGCGAGCATGAATAACCTAGCGAATAATGACCAATGGCCCGAGGCTATCGGCCAGTAGGCCCCAACCGGGTTTCTAAGACTTCACAGCGATTAAGTCCATCATGAACAAGGCACTCCACACCACTGAGGCGATTGAAACACTGCCGGATGGGCGATGCATTTCGTATTGTGATTACGGGCACCCAGATGGCATTCCCATCTTTCAATTTCACGGCACACCAGGCTCCCGAATTTTCGGCTTGGACAGTGAGGAAGTGTCTGCAGCCGGACTGCGAATACTGACTCCAGAGCGTCCTGGATACGGGAAGTCCTCTCCAAAACCCGATGCCGCTGCCGTGGCTGATTGGGTGCAGGACATTCAAATGTTGGCTGATCAACTGAACTTGGATCGCTTTCACGTACTCGGCGTTTCAGGGGGCGGGCCATTTGCACTCGCCTGCGCCGCCCTACTGCCTCAACGCGTCATCACTGCAACCGTCGTCGCAAGTCCTGCCCCCATGACAACGACCGGTTTTTGGACTGGCTTATCCGTCGTGAATCGAGTGGTGTTTTTTATTTCACGGTATGCGACTTTCTTATTGCCCCTGCTGAGCACTGTAATGGCAGCACTCATGAAAGATCGCGGGGGAGCTTCTACACATCAAGGAGAAGCATTTCGTCAAGGCGGCATCGGACTGAAAACTGACCTCCAGCTCATCACAAAAAACTGGAATTTCCTGCTGGAATCCATCCGAGTTCCCGTGTATTGGTGGCACGGGGAACGTGACAATTTGGCATCACCTGCAGCCGAGAAGGAACTCGCGAAAATCATTCCTTCATGCGAACCAAACTTCGAGGCAGCGTGTGGGCATTTCATTCTCAGAGATCCTGGCATTGCTCAAAAAATACTGGAGCGCCTGCTCGCGGCACCTGTGTTTCGAACGCAAGAGCAAACGGACACCGCACAGGAAATTGTGTTGCATCGGTGACGGGTCCGCTGGCCTTGATATCACTCAATGGCGGAAGTGCCGCACACCAGTAAACACCATGGCCACGCCGCGCTCGTTGGCCGCGTCAATCACTTCCTGGTCGCGCATCGAGCCGCCGGGCTGGGCCACGCAGGTCGCGCCAGCGTCCACCACCACATCCAGGCCGTCGCGGAAGGGGAAGAAGGCGTCGCTGGCGACCACGGTGTGTTGCAGGCTGAGCTTGGCGGCTTCGGCCTTGATGCTGGCGATGCGGGCGGAGTCGAGGCGGCTCATTTGGCCAGCGCCCACGCCCATGGTCATGCCGTTTTTGCAGAACACGATGGCGTTGGATTTGACGAATTTGGCCACTTTCCAAGCGAACAGCAGGTCATGCAGTTCTTCATGGGTGGGTTGCTTGACGGTGACGATCTTCATGTCGGTCAAAGCTAACTCGTGGTTGTCCGCGCTTTGCAGCAACAGACCTGAGCCCACGCGTTTGGTTTCGAGTGCGTTGCGCACATCGCCGTAATTGGCAGGCAGCGCGATTTTCATCAAGCGCACATTGACTTTGCTCTTGAACACTTCGAGCGCTTCGGCGCTGAAGTCGGGGGCCATCAACACTTCAACAAACTGCTTACTCACCGCTTCGGCAGCAGCTTTATCCACAGGGCGGTTGAAGGCGATGATGCCGCCGAAGGCGCTGGTGGGGTCGGTCTGGAAGGCTTTGCTGTAGGCCTCGAGTGCCGTGGCACCCACCGCCACGCCGCAGGGGTTGGCGTGTTTGACGATCACACACGCGGTGGTCTCAAAGCTCTTGACACATTCCCACGCCGCATCCGCATCGGCGATGTTGTTGTAGCTGAGTTCTTTGCCTTGCAACTGCACGCCGGTCGCTAGGGACCCGGCAGCGGGCGCCAGATCGCGGTACCAAGCGGCTTGCTGGTGGCTGTTCTCGCCGTAGCGCAGGTCTTGCACCTTGACGTATTGCTCGTTGAATTGGCCTGAGAACTGGGCACGCTCGGGCACGTAGTCTTCGCTCAGCTTCTCGGCTTCGAAGTTCACGCTCGACAAGTAGTTGCTGATCGCGCCGTCGTATTGGCTGATGCGGTTGAACGCGGCCACCGACAGGGCAAAGCGCAGTTTGTCGCTCAACTTGCCGTTGGACTTCAGCTCAACGATCACATCGGCGTATTGGCTCGCGTCGGTGACGATGCCCACGTCTTTCCAGTTTTTGGCGGCAGAGCGCACCATGGCTGGGCCACCGATGTCGATGTTCTCGATCGCGTCGGCCAGTGTGCAACCGGCCTTGGCCACAGTGGCTTCAAACGGGTAGAGGTTGACGATGAGCAAATCAATCGTGTCGATGTTGTGCGCTTTCAAAGCAGCCATGTGCTCGGGCGTGTCGCGGCGGGCCAGCAGGCCGCCGTGCACCTTGGGGTGCAGTGTTTTGACGCGGCCGTCCAGCATTTCGGGGAAACCAGTGACTTCGGCCACTTCGGTCACGGGCAGGCCTTGCTCGGCCAGCAGTTTGGCGGTGCCGCCGGTGGAGATCAGGCCCACGCCCAAGGCGTGCAGTGCTTTGGCCAGGTCAACGATGCCGGTTTTGTCAGAGACGGAGATGAGGGCTCTCATGGGGACTTTCTTCAAAATTCAGAGGTATTCAAGGCGGGGCCGGGGTAAAGGGTTCCGGCAGATATTCAAGTGGGCTGGGCGGCAGCAGGCCGAGCCAGCTTCATTTCAACAAATCGTGTTCGAGCAGTTTCTTGCGCAAGGTATTGCGGTTCAGACCCAGCCATTCGGCCGCGCGCGACTGGTTCTGGCCCGACTGGGTCATCACCACGTCAAGCAGCGGCTTTTCGACCAGTTTGACCAGCATGTCATAAAGGCCTGTGGGGTCGGTGCCGTCCAGGTCGCGGAAGTAAATGTCCAGGTTGTCCCGGATGCAGTTTTCAATGGATTGGGGTTCGCTCATGGCGTGGTCTCTAAATCGGTGCAGGCCTGAAGGCGCAGGGCCTGGCGCTGGGGCAGACGCTCCATCTGATCGGCCATGCCGTCCAGATAAGCGGCCACGGCGGCCAGTTGCCCAGCTGCAGTCTCCAAGGTGTTCATGTGTTCGCGAAAGGCGTCGCCACCGGGCAGCGTGCGCACATACCAGCCGATGTGTTTGCGCGCAGAGCGCACACCGGTGTATTCGCCGTACAGGCCATAGTGGTCTTGCAGGTGTTCCAGCAGGGCGCGGCGCACCTCGGCCACCAGCGGCGGCGCCAGGTGTTCGCCCGTTGCCAAAAAGTGGTCAATCTCGCGAAAAATCCAGGGGCTGCCCTGCGCGGCGCGGCCAATCATCACGGCATCGGCGCCGGTGAACTTGAGCACATCGCGGGCTTTTTCGGGTGAATCCACATCGCCATTGGCCACCACCGGGATGCGCAAAGCGGCCTTAACGGCGGCCACGGTCTCGTATTCGGCCCAGCCTTTGTAGCCTTGCTCGCGGGTGCGGCCGTGCACGGTGACCATTTGCACCCCCGCGCTTTCGGCGGCCCGGGCCAGGCTCAGGGCGTTTTTTTCGGCGTCGCACCAACCGGTGCGCATTTTCAAAGTGACGGGCACACCGTGCGGCAAAGCCGCTTCGACCACCGCGCTGATGATCTCCAGCGCCAGCGGCTCGTCTTGCATCAGGGCCGATCCAGCCCATTTGTTGCAGACTTTTTTGGCCGGGCAGCCCATGTTGATGTCGATGATTTGCGCGCCCCGGTCGATGTTGTAGCGGGCAGCATCGGCCATCATCTGCGCCTCGGTGCCTGCAATTTGCACAGCAATCGGGCCGGGCTCGCCGTCGTGGTTGGCGCGGCGCGAGGTCTTGAGCGAAGCCCACAAGTCAGGCCGCGAGGTCACCATTTCGCTCACCGCATAGCCCGCCCCAAACTGCCTGCACAGCTGGCGAAACGGCCGGTCGGTCACCCCCGCCATGGGGGCGACAAACAAGTTGTTCGGCAATAGGAAAGGGCCAATCTGCATGACTGGAAGGTGTGCTGAAAAAAGGAATGCTTAAAAAGTAGGCACGATTGTAGTTGCTTAATATTTCAGCAACTGAAAGCGAAATGTGCTAGAGCGCATCCAAATGTTTGTGAATCCGGTGAACCATTGGTCATCATCCCACCATGGCTAAGTGTTGCGCTTGTACCTATGTCGCAGGAATCAAACAGACCGGATGGCACGGGCTACCGCTTCTGCCACCTTGATACCGTCCACGCCCGCCGACAAAATGCCGCCCGCATAGCTGGCACCTTCGCCCGCCGGGTAAAGACCACGGGTGTTGAGACTCTGAAAATCTTCACCGCGTTGGATTTTGAGTGGTGACGAGGTGCGCGTTTCCACCCCGGTCATGACCGCATCATGCATGTCATAGCCCTTGATCTTGCGGCCAAACACCGGCAGCGCTTCGCGCATGGCGGCCAACGCAAAGCCCGGCAACACCTCGGCCAAATCGACCAGCTTCACGCCGGGTTTGTAAGACGGTTGCACGCTGCCCCAGGTGGTAGAGGGGCGCTGCGCCAAAAAGTCGCCCACCAGTTGGCCGGGCGCTTCGTAGTTGCTGCCGCCCACCTCAAAGGCGCGGGTTTCGAGTTGGCGCTGCAGCACGATGCCCGCCAGCGGGTGCGCTTGGGGGGGCTGCTGCGCGGCCAATGCTTGGGCTTCTTGCGCCAGCTGCACGCCGTCCTGCTCGCCAAAGGCGGCTTGCCAGGCGGCGGTATCCAGCGGGTAATCGGGCGGGTCGATGGCCACCACCATGCCCGCGTTGGCATTTCGCTCGTTGCGCGAGTACTGGCTCATACCGTTGGTGACCACGCGGCCCGGCTCGCTGGTGGCGGCCACCACCGTGCCGCCGGGGCACATGCAAAAGCTGTAGACCGCGCGGCCGTTTTGCGCGTGGTGCACGAGCTTGTAATCGGCCGCGCCCAGCAGCGGGTGGCCTGCGTGGCGGCCCCAGCGGGCTTGGTCGATCACGCGTTGCGGGTGCTCGATGCGCACGCCTATCGAAAACGCCTTGGCCTGCATGGCCACGCCACGGCGGTGCAGCATGACAAAAGTGTCGCGCGAGCTGTGGCCCAGGGCCAATACCGCGTGGCGCGTGGGCAGAGTATGGCTTTGGCCGGTTTGCTGGTCCAGTACCTGCAAACCGATGAGTTGATGCCCGCCATCTGCGGGCGAGAGCAGCACATCGCTCACGCGCTGCTCAAAACGGATCTCGCCGCCCAGTGCGATGATTTGTTCGCGGATGTGCTCGACCACCTTGACCAACTTGAAGGTCCCGATGTGCGGGTGCGCGGCGTACAGGATGTCGGCGGGCGCGCCGGCTTTGACGAACTCATGAATGACCTTGCGGCCCAGGTGGCGCGGGTCCTTGATCTGGCTGTAGAGCTTGCCGTCACTGAAGGTGCCTGCGCCGCCTTCGCCAAACTGCACATTGCTTTCGGGGTTGAGCACTTTTTTACGCCACAGGCCCCAGGTGTCCTTGGTGCGTTCACGCACCGGCTTGCCGCGCTCGAGCACGATGGGCCGAAAGCCCATTTGCGCGAGGGCCAGCGCAGCGAACATGCCGCATGGCCCAAAGCCCACCACCACAGGGCGCTCGCCGTCTTGCATGCCAAAGCCTGCGCAAGCGTAGCTTGGCGCATGCCAGGCCATGTCGGGCGTGGGCTGAATGTGCGGGTTTTTCTCGAACTGCTGCAACAAGGCCGCTTCGGCCTGCGCATGGGTCAGTGTGATGTCGACAATGAACACCGCCAGCAACTCGGCCTTGCGGGCATCAAAGCTGCGCTTGAAGACCTGCAGCGTGACGATGTCGGCTTGTTCAATGCCCAAGGCCTTGGCCACCAGCTGGCGCAAGGCCGCTTCGGGGTGGGGCGGCGGGATGCGGTCTTGGTCGGTTTCTGTGGGCGCGTCGGCAGCGCGACGCATTTCAACCGGCAGGGCCGACAAGGGAAGTTTGAGTTCAGAAATTCGGATCATGGTCGTGGCTTGTGGTTATCAAGCAAGAAGCCGTGATTATCTCAGGCAGGCAAAGCGCTTTTGGACCTTGAAGGCATGGGGTGGGTGATAATCTGAGTCGTGAAGCACGCCAGACCGCCGCTGGTGCAATCTCCGAAAGGAGGCACTGGAGGAACGTCCGGACTGCACAGGACAGCGTAGGAGGTAACACCTCTCCACCGTGAGGTGAGGATCAGAGCAACAGAGACGAGCCGATTGAGTTCGGGTGAAACGGGCAATCTCTACGCGCAGCAATACCAAGTAGGCCAACGTTGATGTGGTTCCGCAGAGTTGGCGGGTAGGTAGCACCGAGCCGGGTGGGCAACCCCCGGCCCAGAGTAATGGCGGTCACGCAGCGGGCAACTGCTGTGCACAGAATCCGGCTTATCGGCGGGCTTCACACTTATTCAAACGCGACCAGGGTGATCGCGTGTTTTCGCAGACAACAAAAAACCCGTCGAGGCGGGTTTTTTTGTGGGCGGTCAAAAACCAGTCAGCCGCGTGAAGGCATCAAGGTGCCCGCCAGCGCAAACACCGAATTGGGTGCGGTGATCTTCAAATTGCTTTTGGGCTTGGCAAACACGCCTCGCTTGACGACAGGCTGTGGTGCGGGCTCCACGGTGACGCCTTTGGTGCGCTGCTCTGCCACCAATTGGCGAAGGCTGATGGATTGCAGGTGGGTCAGCATTTTCTCGTTCAGGCTGGCCCACAGCTCGCTGTTCATCCAGCTGCCATCGGCTCCTGCTTCGTCGTCGGATGGCGCATCCACAGCGCCCACGATGTCGGCCATAGTGATTTTTTCGGCATTGCGCGACAGCGAATAACCGCCGCCTGGGCCGCGTGTGCTCTCGACCAGGCCTTGCTGGCGCAACTTGCTGAACAGCTGTTCCAGGTAGGACAGCGAAATTTGGTGGCGCACGCTGATGGCGGCCAGCGATACAGGGCCGCGGTCTTCGCGCAGGGCGACGTCGATCATGGCGGTGACGGCAAATCGGCTCTTGGTGCTCAAACGCATGGTGTGCTCCTTAATTCGTTGGACAAACCCTCATGGGCATTGCCCCGGTCACGGGCTGCGGGGTACGCAAATGTGACTGAATGGTAATTTTCTCAGACTCTTGACACAAATGGGGATTGCCCGTTTGATTTCAAGGGTAAATCCTGTGCGTTTTTGTCGGAAATCAACTAGAAGCGTTCGTAGTCTTCCAGTTGCCGCCATTGACCGGGCTCCAGAGGGGCCAGGCTCAGTCGGCCCACCCGCTGACGGCGCAGGTCCTGCAGGGGGCATTGTTCGTCCAGCCAGCGGCCCAACTCCAGCCCATCGATGTCTTTGCCCGCGATGCGCAGCACCGTGAGTTGCTCGGTCTGGCGGTTGATGCTGGCGCGGATACCCGGGCCGTTCAGGGCCTTGATCAGGCCGCCTGGTACTTCGCCGCCCACGGTGGCCATCCATTCTTGCTCCATGGGGCTGCGGCGGTCTTCCAGGTGGCGCATCACAGCCACGTCATCTGTGAAGATGCACAGCCCGCTGGCGGGTTTGGCCAAGGGCAGCGGCATTTGCATCTTGGCCAGGCGCTCGGGGCCCCACATGCCAGGCTGGGGGGCTTTGAGGCCCACGGTGTCCTGCAGCCAGGCCAGGTTGGCCACCCGGTGGGCGGGTTTGAACAGCACCAGGGTCATGGGGGCCAGTGCCGCCATGGAGACCAGGCGGTTGACTTGAACAGTTTGCTCGGGCCGCACACGCCGGGCCGGGTCGGTCACGACTTTGCCCGCCACCTGCACACCACCGGCCACGATCAGGGCTTCGGCTTCGCGGCGCGAGCAGTTTTGCTCGGCGGCCACGCGTTTGGCCAGGCGGATGCCTTCTTCAGAGGAAATCATCGATGCTTTCAAAAATACTCAAAGCGAATCAAGACAGGGCTTGTTCGCGGATGTGGTCCACATGCGCTTGCAGCGAACGGGCCGCCACGGGCCACAGGCGTGGCGGCACGTCGTCGTAGGCTTTTTCCACCCATTCTTGCAAGCTGCCTTGGGGCAGGGCCTGCATGGCGGCGGCGATTTTGGCTTCGCGCTTCAAGCGGTGGGCCTTCAGGTGCGTGATGGCCTGGTGGGCAAAACCCAACACATGGCCGTGCGCGGGCAAGATGAATTCGATGCCACCGGCCTCGCAGGCCGCAGCCAGTTTGTCCAGTGAATCCAGATAGTCGCCCATGTGGCCGTCGGGTGGGTCGATCACGGTGGTGCTGCCGTTGAGCACGTGGTCGCCCGAAAACAACAGGCCGTCTTCTTCGAGCACCAGGCACAGGTGGTTGGCCGCGTGGCCGGGGGTGTGCACCACGCGCAGGGTGTGGGTGATTTCGCCGTCCACGCCAATGCCTTGCAGCACCAGTTTTTCGCCGTCGGCCAGCTCGCGCTCCGGGGTGAATCGGCTGTTGGCGCGGGCGGTGGGCTTGGAGGCCAGGCCCAGGATGGGCGGCTTGTGGGTGCACAGCGCCTGCAGCGGGGCCGCGCCGGGCGAATGGTCGGGGTGAGAGTGGGTGCACACAATGGCTTTGATTTGCCCGCCTGCGGCACGCCAGATGCGTTGCAGGTGCGCGTCGTCGGCCGGGCCGGGGTCAATGGCGATGTAGCCGGTGTTCGGGTCGCCCACCAAATAACTGTTGGTACCGGGGCCGGTCATCACGCCGGGGTTCGGGGCGGTGAGGCGCTGCACGTTTTTGAGCAGGGGTACCGGCTGGTCGGTCTGCCAGTCCAGGTGGTGGTGGATTTGCCCGTCGGGCGTGACCAGGGCCAGCTCGCCAAAGGGGGCTTCATGCTCCATGTAACGCGCTTCGTTGCCTGCCAGCCAGCCGGCGCGGGGACAACTGGTCCACAGCGGCTCGTCGTTGACGGCGCAGGCTTGAAGGACCGCATCCACACTGGCAAATGATTTGAGGCGGTCAAGTGTGCGGATGGTCGGAAAGATGATGAAGAACTGGCCGCCTGCATGGCGGTCCAGCGCGTCTTGTGGGCGAACCCAAACGGGCTCGAATTGCTCGGACTCGTCGGCCACCGGAGTCTGGCCTTCGGGCATGCGGGCCACCAAAAAGGGCACGTCAAAGCGGCGTGGCAGGTCGCGGTCGGTGATCCAGTGGGCCAGCACAAACACCTGGTCTGCCGCTAGCGTGAGGCCTCGGACCTGGCACTGGGAGGCAAAAGCCGTTTGGCGGTCGATGGCGGCGATGTCGCTGTGGTCGGCCCAGCGCCCATCGGCATGGCGGGCGAACAAGATGCCCAGCTCTTCAAAGCTCTCGCGGATGGCGGCAATCGCCTGCGTCAGGTGCAGGTCGCTTTGGGTGGGGCGGCGCTGCGCCATGCTGTGCGCTTGGGCATCGGCGGCGTCGATGCCGCCACCCGGAAACACATAGGCGCCGGGCGCGAAACTGGCCGTCATGGAGCGGCGTGTCATCAGAACTTCGAGCCCGCCAGGGCCGTCGCGCAAGAGCAGCACGGTGGCGGCTGGGCGCAGGGGCGCGGGTTCACGTTGGGGGTAGAGGAGTTGGGAGGTGCGTGCCATGCCCCATTATCAGGCGGCCGAGGCCCTATCGCCCGGGCCATAATCGCGGCCATGCACATTCGCTTTACCAAGATGCAAGGGGCAGGCAACGATTTTGTCGTGCTCGACGAGACGCAAGGCCGCCTGGGCCTCACCACGGCCCAATACCGCTTTCTGGCCGACCGCCACTTTGGCGTGGGGGCCGACCAGATCCTCACGGTGCGGCCTTCGCCCGCACCTGGGCTGGACTTTGAATACGTGATCCACAACGCCGATGGCGGCGAGGTGGAGCACTGCGGCAACGGGGCCCGTTGCTTTGTGCGCTATGTGCGCGACAAAGGCCTGACCGACAAAAGCAACGTGCGTGTGAAGGTGCAGCAAGGCGAGATTGAATTGCGGATGAACCCCGACGGCCGTGTCACGGTGGACATGGGGGCGCCCGTTTTTGATTGGGATCGCGTGCCCTTCAAGCCGATCGGCCTCATCAGCGACCAGGTCAATGGCTGGCCGGTATTCGATTTGGCGTTGGGCGAGCTGGGCATCGCACGCGTTGGGGTGGTGTCCATGGGCAACCCGCACGCCGTGCAGCGCGTGGACGATGTGGACACCTTCCCGGTGCTGGCCCAGGGGCCGCTGATTGAAAACCACCCGGCTTTCCCCAAACGCGTGAACGCAGGTTTCATGCAGATCGTCTCGCGCAGCCAGATCAAGCTGCGCGTGTTCGAGCGCGGCGCGGGCGAGACCTTGGCCTGCGGCACCGGCGCTTGTGCGGCGGTGGTGGCCGGCATTCGCCAGGGCTGGCTGGACGCGCGTGTGGATGTGCAGACCCACGGCGGTGTGCTCACCATCGAGTGGGCCGGACAGGCCGACAGCCCAGTGCTGATGACCGGCCCGGCCACACCTGTGTTTGAGGGCAGCATTGACGTGCCCGACACCCTTTGACTTTTTTGGAAAAAAGACATGACACCGACCGAGCCCATGAACCCCATTACCGAAGACGACATTGCCAACTATTTGGTGAATACGCCGGATTTTTTTGAGCGCCATGCCTCCTTGCTCGCCTCGGTCCAATTGACTCACCCCCAAAACCACCGCTCCGTGAGCCTGCAAGAGCGCCAGGCTCAAATGCTGCGCGACAAAATCAAGGCCCTGGAACACCGCATCATGGACATGATCCGGCACGGCAACGAAAACATGATCCTCACCGACAAGCTTCACCGCTGGTCGTGTGAACTGCTGGTCACGCCGCCCGAGCAGCTGGCCGACTCGGCGGTGGACAACATTCGCGACTTGTTTCAGGTGCCCCAGCTGGCCTTGCGCCTGTGGTCACTGGGTACAGCGCATGCTGCGGCCCCGTATGCGCAAGGCGTGACGGAAGCGGTGCAAAAACTGGCCATCTCTTTGGAAACGCCTTATGTGGGCCCCAATTCTGGCTACGAAGCGGTGCAGTGGTTGTCCGAACCCACCCAGGCCGCATCGCTGGCGCTGCTGGCTTTGCGCCCTGCACCCGGACAGCCGCCTTTTGGGCTGTTGGTGCTGGCATCCCCCGATCCGCAGCGCTTCAACAGCCAGATGGGCACCGATTTGCTGGAGCGCTTGGGCGAATTGGCGGGCGCTGCCCTGTCAGTGCTGCGCAGCTGAAGTCGAGGCCGCCAGATGGCCGAGGCCGATCCCCTGGTCACCCGTTACCTGGACCACGTCCGTTTTGAAAAACGCCTGGCCGAACGCACCTGCACGCTGTACCAGCTGGACCTGATTCGCCTGGCCGACATGGCCGCCGCCAGCCAGCTGCCTTTGCTGCAGGTGCAAACCGGGCACATCCGCCGCTGGGTGGCCCAAATGCACAGTGCGGGCCGAAGTGGCCGTGGCATCGCCCTCATCCTCTCGGGCTGGCGGGGGTTTTATGCCTGGCTGGGCCGGGAAGGGCTGATCAGCCACAACCCGGTGGTCGATGTGCGCGCCCCCCGAGTCGCCAAGCCTTTGCCCAAGGCCCTGGGGGTGGATGATGCGGTGCAATTGGCCGAACACGAAGAATCCGGGGATGACCCCTGGCTTGAAGCACGGGATGCCGCCATGGTGGAGTTGCTGTATGGCTGTGGTCTGCGCGTGGCCGAGTTGACGGGGCTGGACGTGGTGGCCAGCACCGACGCGGCGCGTGCCGGGCGCGGCTGGATCGACCTGCAAAACGCCGAAGTGCAGGTGCAAGGCAAAGGCAGCAAGCGCCGCAGTGTGCCCTTGGGACGCTCGGCCCTCGAGGCGCTGGCGCATTGGCTGGCGGTGCGCCCCCAGCTGCCCGGCATGCTCACACAGCCTGCGCCTGGCGCGTCGAGTCTGGCACTGGCGCTTTTTCCCGGCCGCCATGGCACGCGCCTGACCCCACGGGCCGTCGAGCAACGTCTCAAACGTCGCAGCCTGTTGGCCGGGCTGGCCACGCCGGTTCACCCGCACATGCTGCGCCACTCCTTTGCCAGCCATGTGCTGCAGTCCAGCGGCGACCTGCGTGCCGTGCAAGAGTTGTTGGGCCACGCCAACATCACCACCACGCAGGTCTACACGCGGCTGGACTTTCAGCACCTGGCCAAGGCCTACGACGCGGCACACCCAAGGGCCAAGCGCAAATAAGCCGGGTTGTCAGGTCCACCTTCGCAGTGCCTTCACCCAGCGTCGGACTCTGCGAGTACCGACCTACGGGTGCAGGGCGGGTCTGTGCCCGACAATACCCGCCATGAAAACCATTCGACTCAAAGACGGCAAGGAACGCTCCTTGCTGCGCCGCCACCCCTGGGTGTTTGACTCTGCCATTGCCAAAGGCGGCGGCGATCCGGGCGAGACGGTGCGGGTGGAATCGCACGGCGGGCAATTTTTGGGCTGGGCCGCGTTCAGCCCGACTTCGCGCATCCGGGCGCGCATCTGGAGTTTTGACGACAACCAGCGCATTGACGCGGCTTTCATCGAAACGCGCATCGCCCAAGCGGTGGCCGCGCGCCAGTGGTTTGACATCCAGAGCGACGGTGTGCGTCTGGTGCATGGCGAGTCCGACGGGTTGCCGGGCCTCATCGTCGACCGCTATGCCGACACGCTGGTCGCCCAGTTCACCAGCTGCGGCACCGAGCGTTTCAAGTCGGTCATTGCCGATGCTTTGCTCAAAGTCACCGGCCTCACGCGCCTGTATGAACGTTCGGATGCCAATGTGCGCAACCTCGAGGGCCTGCCCGAAGTGACCGGCTGGTTGCGTGGCGAGGGGCCGACCGAGCTCACCATCCGGGAACACGACTGGCAGCTGACCCTGGACGTTGCCACCGGCCACAAAACAGGTTTCTATCTGGACCAGCGCGACAGCCGCCAGCGCTTTGCACAGCACACGCGCCACCGGCGGTTTGGCAAAGTGCTCAATTGCTACTGCTACACCGGCGGCTTCACGGTGGCCGCGCTGGCGGGTGGGGCTGGGCATGTCACATCCATCGACTCATCCGGCCCGGCGCTCGACCGTGCCCGGGCTCATGTGCGCATGAATGGCTTTGACGAGTCCCGAGCCACCTTCATGGACGCCGATGTGAACGCCAGCCTGCGCGCCTTCATCGAAGCGGGCGAGACCTTTGATGCCATCGTGTTGGACCCGCCGAAGTTCGCGCCCACGGCCGCACACGCCGCACACGCCGAACGCGCCGCCCGCGCCTACAAGGACATCAACCGCCTGGCCTTCAAGCTGTTGCCCCCCGGCGGCGAGTTGTTCACTTACTCCTGCTCGGGCGGCATCAGCGCCGACTTGTTCCACAAAATCGTGGCTTCGGCCGGCACCGATGCGGGTGTGGATGGTTTCATCAGCGAACGCCTGCAAGGCGCGCCAGACCACCCGATGACGATCAACTTCCCGGAGGGCGAATATTTGAAGGGTTTGGTGGTGGTGCGCAAATGAAGTTCAGGGCATGGACACAGCGTTGTGTTTGTGCCGCCGCGCTTGGCACCGTTTCAGGCTGATTGCAACGCCTGAGTGTCCCCTGCCCTGCCGGGGTCTGAGTGCGCCCACGTTTGGGGCGTCATCTCAGGCTTGATTCATCAACCCTCAAGGCACGCCACTCACCAGGGGCGACTTGCGCCAAAGACTTACAGCTTGGCTTTTTCGCAGTCAGGCCCCTCGGCACCCCTGTGAAGGGCTTTGGCGCAGGGCATTTGACACAGCTCACCTTGCTGGGCAGGGCAAACGCGGTTGAAGGTGACGACATGGTCCACCTCGGCGCGGATACCGATCCATTCGCCGAGTTTGTGGTCGTGGTGGCTGGGCACATGGGCCATCAGTTGCTCACCCGTGGCCAGACGCAGCGTGTACAAAAACTCTGAGCCGCGAAAAGCTTTTCGAGTGATTTGCGCTTTCACCGGGGCATCGTCGTCGTGCACGATGTCGTCGGCCCGCAGCAGCACGTCACACTGGCCGTCTTCAAACGCGCAAGGCAAAGGGCATTCGGCCACATCGCGCAACTCACCCACCGGGGTACTGACCAAGATGTGTCCGTCCACTTCGCGCAGCGTGGCAGGGGTGAACACGCCATGGCCAATGAAATCGGCCACAAAGCGGGTGGCCGGGCGATGATAAAGGCTGTAGGCATCGTCCCACTGATGCAGCTGCCCTTCGTTCATGACGCCGATCACGTCACCAATGGCAAAAGCTTCAAGCTGGTCGTGCGTGACCAGCAAGGCTGTGGCCTTGGCGGCTTTGAGGATGTTGCGCACCTCGTGGGCCAGGCGCTCTCGCAGGTCGATGTCCAGGTTGGAAAACGGCTCATCCAGCAGCAACAAGTCGGGTTTGGGCGCCAGGGCGCGGGCCAGCGCCACACGTTGCTGTTGCCCCCCCGAGAGTTCGTGCGGAAACCGCTTTTCCGCGCCGTCCAGCCCCACCAGTTTGAGCACTTCGGCCACGCGGGCCTGGCGTTCGGTCTTAGGCAGGTGTTCCAGCCCAAAGCCCACGTTGCGCCCGACGTCCATGTGCGGAAACAGCGCATAGTCCTGAAACACCATGCCGATGCGGCGGCGTTCGGCAGGCTCGGTGTGGCCCTTTTCGCTCACCACCCGGTTGGACAGCAGGATCTGGCCGCCCGATATCGGCTCCAGCCCCGCCACGGCACGCAACAAGGTGGTTTTGCCGCAGCCCGACGGCCCGATCAGCACCCCGATGTCACCGGAGCGCAGACCCAGGTTGACCCCCCGCACGGCAGGCGTTGGGCTTGCGGGGTATTGGATGTCCAGTTGGCGCAATTCAAGAAACATGAAGGGCATTGTAGGCAGGTTGAAAGCCATCCCAAGGGGTGCTTGAATGGCAAGTGTGCTGCGCACGCTTGTATCGAATCACCTTGTTCGCTGTTCCGGGCTTGATTCGCAGCTCCCGCAAGCCGATCACCTGACGCACACCATTGGATGTGCTCGGTTGTGGTGTTTATGCAGCGTCTTGCGCGGGGTCTTCGTCGCCGCCCTGCGCCTTGAGCACGCGCATGCCGTGCTTGCTCAAAATCTCCACATACACCGAGGTAGCGCCGGTTTTGGCCGCAGCGTCTACCGCTTCGATCACGGCGCCCACGCGCACCACTTCGGCGGTGTCGGCGCTCAGGCCCACTTTGCAGTCAAAGTCCCAAAAGTCCACGCCCTTGGGCACGTCACGGCTGCGTTCGCGTTTGAAGTATTTGCGGATCTCGTGTTTGACGGCTTCAAGCACGCGGTCAGGGTGCTTGCCTTCGGCTTGCAGGGGAAAGTTCTTTTTCATGGGGGGTCCTGAGGGGTGGGCAAGCGCCCGGTCCGGACGTGAATGCAGGGGCGGATTATCGCCGGTTTGCTCGGCCAGCTCTGGGCTGGTGCACGGGCAGAGAGGTGATTGCCCTTGCATGATTTGATGCATTCATGCAAAAATGCAAACATGCGAACTTCACTTGATTTCCCTGATGCGCTGTTCAAGCACCTCAAAACCCGGGCCGCCCAAGAGGGTCGGACCCTGCGCGACCTGGTCATTGAGCTGGTGGAGCGGGGCTTGACTGCCCGCGAGGTGGTGGACCCGCAAAAGCGGTTTTTGGCGCGCCCCCCGGTGATTCCAAGTCAAGGCCCCATGGCCCTGCCGGTGAGCCAGATGACCAATGCCGATCTGTATGCGTTGATCAACGAGGAAGACGATGAGCGAACCATCCAGCTCTTGGGGCGTCGCTGAGGCCTCGGCCAACTGGCGCTTGGCAGCGGGCGATTTGCTCGATGTGAACGTGTGGGTAGGTTTGTGCAGTGCCGCGCACCCGTTTCACGCTGCGGCCATGCGCTATTGGCAATCGGCATGCGAAGCCGACACGCCTTTGTGGTTTTGTCGCACCACCATGATGGGTTTGGTGCGGGTGCTGTCACAGCCGCGCGCAATGGGTCCCAATGCTTTGAATTTGTCCCAGGCCATGGCCCTGTACCGTCAATGGCTGGACACACCTGCAGTGGGTTTGTTGGCCGATCCCCCAGGTTTGGATGACGCGATTGAGCAGCTGCTGGGGCGACGTGGCGAAACCCAACCCATTCGCTTGTGGACCGACTTGTGTCTGGCGGCTACAGCCCAAAGTTCAGGCCTGCGCATGGTCACCTTTGACCGTGACTTTGAGCGTTTTGGTCTGGAGCGTTGCCTGGTGTTGCCGGGTCAGAGTCCCGACTGAAACCGGAATTTGAGCTGAAAGCTCAGCGCGCCATACAGGCGGTCTTTGAGCGGCAGCACCAGCGCCACGTTCAGACCCCAATGCCCACTTTCGTAAGTCGCGGTGGGGATGAGTGCCGGAAACCAGCCGCCGTTAAACGCCTTGGGGTAGCCGTTGAACGCGCCGCCAACCACCCCCAGTTTCAGGGGGCCGAGGTGCCAAGGTTGGTAGTAAGCCCCAAAATAACTGGAGTTCGCGTCGTTGCTGCTGATGAAACGCCCGGCTGTGACGCTCCAACGTTCGTCCAGGGTGTACTCCAAGCCCAGCCCAGGATTGGCGTTGCGAAGTCCTTTGTCAGCGTCAAAGTGCGCCGAATAAAACCCGGCGTTGACCCACAGGCGGTTGGCGTCGAACTCGGCTTTTGCTGCGCCGCCTATCGTGCACAGCACAGCCAAGTTGACGGCTTTGAGGGAAGAGCCCAAGACCAGATCAGGTGGAACTGGCAATTTCACAGGTATCTCTCCATACAAGCCCAAGCTGCGGGCGATGTTTTTGGGGCGTGTGCCACGCCCATCGCCCACAGGGTGGGCTCCCACAAAGTCAGAGGGTTTTGAACACTTCGCCCGCCACGCGCACCGTTTCGGCAATGTCGGCTTCGGTGTGGGCGGCGCTGACAAAACCGGCTTCGTACAAAGCGGGGGCAATGTAGACACCGCCGTCCAGCAAACCATGGAACAGTTTGTTGAACTTGGGGCTGTCGCTGGTCATGACTTTGGCGTAGTTTTGCGGCAGCTCGGGCAGCAAGAAAAAGCCGAACATGCCCCCCTGGCAGTCGGCGCTGAAGGGCACGCCTGCCCCAGCGGCTGCGCCTTTGAGGCCGTCAACCAGGCTTTGGGTGCGGGCGCTGAGCGCATCCCAAAAGCCGGGCTTGGCGATCTCGCGCAGCGTGGTCAGGCCGCAGGCGGTGGCCACCGGGTTGCCGCTGAGCGTGCCCGCCTGGTAAACCGGGCCGGTGGGGGCCAGCTGGCGCATGATGTCGCGCGGGCCGCCAAAGGCCGCCAGCGGCATGCCACCGCCAATCACTTTGCCCAGCACCGTCATGTCAGGCTTGAAGCCGGGGATCAGACCGGCGTACACGCTTTGCGCGCTGCCCAGGGCCACGCGGAAGCCGGACATGACTTCGTCAAACACCAGCAAAGCGCCATGCTCGGTGCACAGCTCGCGGCAGCGTTTCATGAAAGGCACGCTGGCGCGCACAAAGTTCATGTTGCCCGCGATGGGCTCGATCATCACGCAGGCCAGTTCTTTGCCGTGCAGGGCAAAGGCTTCTTCCAGCTGCTGGATGTTGTTGTATTCCAGCACCAAGGTATCGCGCACCACTTCGGGGGGCACACCGGCGCTGGTGGGGTTGCCAAAGGTGGCCAGGCCGGAGCCGGCCTTGACCAGCAGCGCATCGGCGTGGCCGTGGTAGCAGCCCTCAAACTTGATGAACTTGCTGCGGCCCGTGGCACCCCGTGCCAGGCGCAGGGCGCTCATGCCCGCTTCGGTGCCCGAGCTGACCAGGCGCACCATTTCCATGGACGGAACATGCTTGAGGATTTCTTCAGCCAGCTCGATTTCGCGTTCGGTGGGTGCGCCAAACGAGAAACCGTCGAGGGCCGCTTTTTGCACGGCTTCGAGCACCGCGGGGTGACCGTGGCCCAGGATCATGGGACCCCAGGAGCCGATGTAGTCGATGTATTTCTGGCCGTTGGCGTCCCAGAAATAAGCGCCTTGGGCGCGTTGCACAAAGCGGGGCGTGCCACCTACGGCGCGAAAGGCACGCACGGGCGAGTTCACGCCCCCGGGGATCACCTGGGCGGCGCGGTCAAAAAGGGTTTGGTTACGGTCGGTCATTGTTTTTGTCTCCGGCTTCAATGTTTGGTTTCGTTAAATGGCACTTCAAAGTAATCAGCACCAGGATGAGCGTCGGCGTCGGCGTCGTCGTCTTCTGACGCACCTTCTTCGTCGTCGGGCAGTGCCCAAAACAGACGGTCAGGAATAACCTGCCCCATGCCGGGCCGAAAGCCTTCGTCCAGGCAGCGGTCCAGGTAATGCAAGGCTTCGCTGGTGGCTTCGGGCAAGTCCATGCCGGTGGCCAGCAAAGCGGCCAGCGCGGCAGTCAGGGTGTCACCCGCCCCCACAAAGATGGCCTCGATGCGTTCAAATTTTTCGTGGCCCAACACCGTCTCGGGTGTGGCCAGCACATTGTCGATGTACTGCTCGGGCAGGGGCATACCCGTGACCAGGGTGTAAGGCACGCCCAATTCGGCCGCAGCCTTGGCAATGTCACGCGGACCAGGATTGCGCTCACCCGTCCATTCGGGCAGCAGCCAACGGCGCAGCGTGCTGTGGTGGCCCACCAGCACACTGGTTTGAGGCAGCAGCAGTTCGCGAAAAGCGTCCAGATAGACGTCAATCTTGTCTTCTTCCCACCACGACAGATTTGGCATGTACGCCACCACGGGCACGCCGTCGTAGTCGTCGGCCAGCTCGGCAATGGTGGCCAGGTTTTCCGGGGTGCCCACAAAGCCGACTTTGATGACTTGCACCGGCATGTCTTCCGCGACCGCACGGGCCTGGTCGTGAACAGCCTCTTCATCCAAGGGGTAGAAATCGGTGATGCTGGTGGTATCCCGAACATAAGCGCCGGTGCAAATGGGCAGGCAATGTGCACCGACCGACGCCATGGCGGTGGCGTCAGAGGTCAAACCACCCGCCCCACTGGGGTCATTGGCGTTGAACGACAAAATGCAGGCCAAACCGGCAGATTCGTCCGACTCAGGCTCGTCGCTGTCGGAAAATGGTGAGTTGTGATCGGTCATGGCAGCGGATGGCGGGAAGGGCTTCAGAGGGTCTTCAGCCGGGCACGCAGCGCGGCCCGATACAATCAAATCATTCTATTCGACTCTCTGATTGCGATACTGTGATGGAACACAAAACTTGGATGTGCCTGATTTGCGGCTGGATTTACGACGAGGCCCAAGGCGACCCCGAACACGGCATTGCACCCGGCACCAAATGGGAAGACGTGCCCATGAACTGGACCTGCCCCGAATGTGCTGCCCGCAAAGAAGACTTCGAGATGGTCGCGATCTGATCGCCCTCCAGCCACTTGTATTTGGGTAGGTCGGTGGTCAAAGACCCCGACAAAATGCCCGCTGATCCGCAGCGCCGACATCGGCGCGATGTGTTGATTAAGCCATGTCGGACTCTGCGAGTGCCGACCTGCGGCAGCCTCGCAGCCTGCTCAGGCGTGCATCAGCGCAGGTGTCAGGGCTGAAGCCACCGACTTGCGGCCCATGTATTGACGGACAAACCGCATGATCAAGCCGCTTTTTTCTTGACCACCGCATAGCGTGCCAGCGTTTTTTCACGGGCCTGGGCGTGGTCCACGATGGGGGCAGGATAGGTTTTGCCGATCACCACCTCGGCGGTTTGCAAATCCATGGGCTTGGCCAGCCAAGGCGCGTGCAGCGCGGCGGTGGGTAGCGCAGCCAATTCGGGCACATAACGGCGGATGAACTTGCCCTCGGGGTCAAACTTTTCGCTTTGGCTGATGGGGTTGAAGATGCGAAAGTAAGGCTGCGCATCACAGCCGCTGGAGCTGGCCCACTGCCAGCCGCCGTTATTGGCCGACAAGTCGAAGTCATTCAAATGCTCGGCAAAGTAGCGCTCGCCCCAACGCCAGTCGATGCCCAGGTCCTTGACCAGAAAACTCGCCACCACCATGCGCAGGCGGTTGTGCATGTAGCCCGTCTGGTTGAGCTGGCGCATGGCAGCGTCCACCAGCGGGTAACCGGTGCGGGCCTGGCACCAGGCGTCAAACAGCTTGTGGGCATGGGTGCCGTGCTCCCATTTGATGGTGTCGTATTCGGGTTTAAAGCTCTGGCCGCGCCCCACATGCGCAAAGTTGTGCAGCACCTGCACATAAAAGTCGCGCCAGATCAGCTCGGACAGCCACACCGCTGCACCAGCGCTGCCGGCCAGCATGCGCGCGTGGGCCTCGCGGGCCAGTTGGCGAATCGACACGGTGCCAAAGCGCAAATGCACGCTCAGGTAGCTTGGACCTTTGACGGCCGGAAAATTGCGCGTGTCTTCGTAGTGGTCAATCCGGGTCAAAAAGTCCTGCAGCAGCGTCTGCCCGCCCGATTCCCCGGGCGGAATCTTCAGCGCGTGCAAGTTGGTGCTTTCAAAGTCGATGTCTTGCAGCGCGGGCACCGGCTGTGCCAGGTCATCCGGGCGCGGGGCCAAGTGCTGGGCGTACTTCTCGACCGGATAGGCCTTCAGGTCAAACGGGGTGATCTTCTTGAGCCAGGCATTTTTGTAGGGCGTGAACACTGCAAAAGGCTTGCCCACCTGGGTCAGCACCTCGTTGCGCTCAAAAATCACATGGTCCTTGTAGGTGTGCAGCACGATGCCGTGGTCAGCCAGGTGCCCGCGCACCTGGATGTCACGCGCCAGCGCTTGCGGCTCGTCATCGTGGTTGGCAAACACCGCTTGCACCTGCAGGTGGTGGGCCAGTTTGGCAATCTTGTCCTGCGCCACGCCATGCCGCACGATCAGGCCAGCCTGCGGGTGACCGGCCAGGGCGCGCAAACGCTCGTCCACCCCCACCAGCGAATCCCGGATGAATTCCACCCGCCGGTCGGCCCGGGGCAGTTTGTCCAGGATGGCGGTGTCGAATACAAACACCACATGCACCTTTTGGCAGTGCTTCAGGGCGTGGTAAAGCGCCGCATGGTCGGTCACGCGCAAATCGCGCCGCAGCCACACCAGGCCGCTGGAGAAAGTGGTTTGCATGGCAGTTCGCCGGGTTGGGTGAATAAGTGCGCACAAGCCCTGATGCACGGAAGGCGGGCCGTTAAAATCGGCGCATGACTGCCGATTCTGCCTCGATTGACCTCAAGCATCATTTTCTGATCGCCATGCCCGGGTTGGAGGACGAGACTTTTGCCCGCAGCGTCATCTACATGTGCGAACACAGCCCACGCGGTGCCATGGGCCTGATCATCAACAAACCCGCCGACATCAGCATGCGCCTGCTGTTTGACAAGGTGGAACTGCCCTTGCGCCGCGAAGACCTGATGCAAAACCCTGTGGCCCAGGGCGGCCCGGTGCAGACCGAGCGCGGCTTTGTGCTGCACGACCCCCTGCGCATGGACAAGCCCCAGGACAATGGCAGCTCGATTTATGCCTCCACCCTGACAGTGCCGGGCGGGCTGGAGATGACCACATCCCGTGACGTGCTCGAAGCCTTGTCTTCCGGGGCAGGCCCGCGCCGGGTGCTGATCACTTTGGGCTATTCGTCCTGGGGGGAAGGCCAGCTCGAATCCGAGCTGGGCGAAAACACCTGGCTGACAGTGCCCGCGTCTGCCGATGTGATTTTTGACGTGCCCATGGCCGAACGCTACGACCGGGCTCTGGACCTGCTCGGCCTCAAAAGCTGGATGCTCTCGCCCGAGGCGGGCCACGCATGAGCGCGGTGCCCAGCGCTCCATCCGACATGGTGGTGCCCGCCCACCAGCAAACCTTTCTGGCTTTTGATTACGGCCTCAAGCGCACCGGCGTGGCCGTGGGCAACCGCTTGATGAAGAGTGCCACGCCGCAAGGCACGATTGCGGCCGAGGGCGACGCCCGGTTTGCCAAGATCGCTGAACGCATCAAAGAGTGGCAGCCCGACGCGCTGGTGATCGGCGTGCCCACCCACCCCGATGGGGGCGAGCATGAGAACACCCTGCGCGCGCGCAAGTTCGGCCGCCAGCTGCGCGGCCGCTTTGGCTTGGCTGTCTATGAAGTGGACGAGCGCTACACCACGACCGAGGCGCATTCCTATGGCGCCAAAGACGCCGATGCGGCGGCGGCGGCCATCATTCTTGAACAATTTTTAAGGAACCTCACATGAAGCCCCCACGCTCTGCACTTCGTGTCATCGCTGCCCCCCATGGGGGTGCAGTTCTCCCTTGGGGCGGCCCGGCGGGAGAACTGGCATGAGTGCTTTGGCTTTGGATGCAGAGGCCCTGTACCAAGAACTGCTGCGCGGTGCGCGCAGCCTGTGCCAGGCCGACACCCGCCTGGTGGGCATCACCTCGGGCGGCGCCTGGCTGGCCCAGCGCTTACAGCGCGATCTGGGGCTGCCTGGGGAATCGGGTCAGGTGTCCTCGGTCATGCACCGCGACGATTACGCCCAGCGCGGCCTCTCGGCCGGTGGACAGACCACCCTGCCCTTCAAGGTCGATGGCGCAGACATCCTGATCCTTGACGACGTGCTCTACACCGGACGCACGATCCGCGCCGTGCTCAACGAGCTCTTTGACTACGGCCGACCTGACCGCGTGCAGCTGGCTGTCCTGGTGGACCGCGGGGGTCGCCAGTTGCCAGTGCAGGCAGACTACGCCGCCGCCCGCGTGGCCCTGCCCGAGACGCAATCGCTGGCGCTGGCCCGCGACGCAGAGGGCCGTTTCAGTTTTGAAGTGGAGAACAAAGCCTGATCGAGGTGAAAACAACATGCTCTACAAACGCAACAACCCCCAACTCAACAAGAATGGCGAGCTGATCCACCTGCTCTCCACCGAAGGCCTGTCCAAGGACATCCTGACGCACATCCTCGACACCGCGCAGGGCTTTGTCAGCGTGCAGGAGCGCGAAGTTAAAAAAGTGCCCCTTTTGCGCGGCAAGAGCGTGTTCAACCTGTTCTTCGAGAACAGCACCCGCACCCGCACCACCTTCGACATCGCGGCCACCCGCCTGTCGGCCGACGTCTACACGCTGGACATTGCCCGATCGTCTGCTGCCAAGGGCGAGTCGCTGCTCGACACCATCGCCAACCTCAGCGCCATGGCCGCCGACATCTTTGTGGTGCGCCACAGCGAATCGGGCGCGCCGTATCTGATCGCGCAGCATGTTGCGCCCCATGTGCACGTGGTGAACGCAGGTGACGGGCGCCACGCCCACCCCACCCAAGCGCTGCTGGACATGTACACCATCCGGCACTACAAGAAAGATTTTTCTAACCTCACCGTGGCCATCGTGGGCGATGTGCTGCACTCGCGTGTGGCCCGCTCGGACATCCACGCGCTCACCACGCTCGGCTGCGCCGAAGTACGTGTGGTCGGCCCCAAAACACTGGTACCTGCCGACATGGCCCAGATGGGCGTGCGTGTCTTCAACAACCTCGAAGAGGGAATCAAGGACTGCGATGTGGTCATCATGCTGCGCCTGCAAAACGAGCGCATGAGCGGCGCGCTGCTGCCCTCCAGCCAGGAGTACTTCGAGAGCTTTGGCCTCACGCCCGAGAAGCTGCAGCTGGCCAAGTCCGATGCCATCGTCATGCACCCCGGCCCGATCAACCGAGGGGTCGAGATCGACTCGGCGGTGGTCGACGGCCAGCAAAGCGTGATCTTGCCGCAGGTGACCTTCGGCATCGCTGTGCGCATGGCGGTGATGAGTATCGTGGCGGGCAACGAGGCATAAGGACAAGAACATGAAAATCCTGATTCAGAACGGCCGCGTCATCGACCCCGCCAGCGGCTTTGACCAGACAGCCGATGTGGCGATCGCCGCCGGTCGCATTGTGGCGATCGGTCAGGCAGCGGCCGACTTCAGCCCCAACCGCGTGATCAACGCTAAAGGCTGCATCGTGGCCCCCGGTCTGGTGGACCTGGCGGCGCGTCTGCGCGAGCCCGGGCAGGAACACGCGGGCATGCTCGAGAGCGAAATGGCCGCCGCTGTGGCCGGTGGCGTGACCAGCTTGGTCTGCCCGCCCGACACCGAGCCGGTGCTGGACGAGCCCGGCCTGGTCGAGATGCTGCGCTACCGCGCTGAAAAACTGCACCAGGCCCGCGTGCTGCCGCTGGGTGCGCTCACCGTGGGCCTGAAGGGCGATGTGCTGACCGAGATGAGCCAGCTCACCGTTGCAGGCTGCGTGGGCTTCAGCCAGGCCGAGGTGCCGATCCCCAGCACCCAGGTGCTGCAACGCGCGCTGCAATACGCCAGCACCTTTGGCTACGCCGTGTGGCTGCGCCCGCAGGAGTTGCATCTTGGTAAGGGTGTGGCCGCCAGCGGCCCGCTGGCCACGCGCATGGGCTTGTCCGGCGTGTCGGTGGCTGCCGAGACGATTGCTTTGCACACGATTTTTGAGCTGGTCCGGTCCACGCAAGCGCGTGTGCACCTTTGCCGCATCAGCAGTGCAGCGGGCGTGGCGCTGGTGCGTCAGGCCAAAGCCGAGGGCTTGCCGGTCACCGCTGATGTGAGCATCAATTCGCTGCACCTGACCGATGCCGACATGGGCTACTTTGACAGCCGTGCGCGCCTGACGCCCGTGTTGCGCCAGCAGCGCGACCGCGACGCGCTGCGCGCCGGCCTGGCCGACGGCACGCTCGACGTGCTGGTGTCCGACCACACCCCGGTCGACGCCGATGCCAAGGCCCTGCCGTTTGCCGAAGCCGAGCCCGGTGCCACGGGCCTGGAGTTGCTCTGGAGCCTGGCGCTCAAATGGGGCCAGGATACCGGCTTGCCCTTGTCCCAAATACTCTCGCGCATCACATCAGCTCCGGCCCGTGTACTGGGCGCGTCGCTGGGCACCTTGCAAGACTCCGTCGGTCAATTGGCCCTGGGTGGTGTGGCCGATGTGTGTGTGCTGTCAGACCAAGGCCACTGGCCAGTGACGGCAGATGCGCTGCGCAGCCAGGGCAAGAGCACACCGTTTTCGGGCTACGAGTTACCCGGTCGCGTGCTGGCTACGGTGGTGGGTGGGCATGTGGCATTTCAGGCCCCGGCTTGAGTCTGGATCGCCACCTTGCTGCGCCCGATGACATTCAACAAGTTGGCCGATCATCTCGTCGTCATGGCAAGCGAAGCGCGGCAATCCATGCCTGAACAGGCACGCTGTTTGATCAGAACCTTTCCATGACATCACTGCGAGCCCTTTGGAAACTCCTGCGCGGCCTGTGGCATGTGCTGGTGGGCATGTGGACGATATACGTTCGCTTTCCCCAACTCAGCATCGAGCAACGCGAAGCGCGCGTTCAAACCTGGGCACTTCAATTTCTGGCGCTGTGGGGCATCCATCTGCGGGTGCTGGGGCAGCCGGTGCTCACAGGTCCGGCGCTGATCGTGGCCAATCACATCTCCTGGTTGGACATTTCGGTCATTCACGCGGCGCGGCATTGCCGTTTTGTCTCCAAGTCCGACATCCGCGCCTGGCCCCTCGTGGGCACCTTGGCCACAGGTGCAGGCACGCTCTACATTGAGCGCACCAGCCGCAAAGATGCCTTGCGCATGGTCAAGGACATGGCCGATGCCATGAAAGATGGCGATGTGATCGCTGTCTTTCCAGAAGGCACCACCAGCGACGGACGCGAACTGCTGCCGTTTCACGCCAACCTGATCCAAGCGGCCATCCTGGCCGAGGCCCCGGTGCAGCCGATGTCACTCCAGTTTGTGGATGCCCGCACAGGCGAGCCCAGCTTTGCGCCCTGCTACATCGGCGACGACACCCTGATCGGCTCCATGTGGCGCACCCTCACGGCCCCGCCCATCGTCGCCGTGGTGCATTTTGGCGAACCCCAACTTGCCAATGGCCGCGACCGCCGCGCCTGGGCGCACGACCTCAGGCAAACCATCATCCATTTGCGCGACGCCTGATTGCACAGTGTGCGCCAAGCCATGCGTGGCGCCCCCCCTCAGTGATCGGGGCTGAAGCCACCGACCTACTTGACAGGCCCAAGGTTTTTCGCCGGTTGCACACCATACATCCGCATGGCGGAAGCTGTTTGCGAGGCATGGGTCGTTTCGTCGGGATAAAAGCGATAGCTGGGCGCAACGATAGGGACCACTGACGTGACGCGAATGACCAGCACACTCTGAATGGCAAAACGCTGCCCCACCATGGCCAGCAGTGGCGCGGCCCAGCGGGTGAAAGCGGGGTCATCGGCAAGCACCTCATGCGCGGTGCCCTTGAGCTTGAAGCCCTTTTGCACAAACACATCGACAAAGCTCAGACACACCCTCGGCTGCAGTGCAATGTTGCGCGCACTCACGGGCGAAGCGATGTGGGCCACCACCACATGTTCATCGTCAGCCATGGCCCAGACTTCTTTGGGGGAAACATTGGGTTGACCATCGGCATCCACCGTGGCCAACCAACACAGCACGCTGCGGCGCGCGGCTTCGCGGACAGATTCATTCATCATGGACATCAACGCTTCAATAGCCCGGCATGAATCACCGACTTGCCTTGCATGCACGCTCCATCATTTGTTTGAAGCCATCCAATAAGCCACGATGGCATTGGCATGCCCGTGGCCCATGCCGTGCACGGTCTTGAGCCAGGTGACCATTTCCATGTGTTTCATCCCCTCGCACGATTGGAGCAAGTCCAGCCAATGCGCGATGGGCTGACCGTACTTTTTCTCGATGGACGGGAAATACGAAGCGGTGCCTTTGGGGTTTTCGGGGGTGGTCACGGGTCGTGTGTCCTCGTTCAGTTTTGTGCAGCAGCGATTGTCGCCACCCTATCTAACTTCAGCGCCATCTGAGCCGCTTGCTGGAATCGGTTGCTGGCTTTCATCGCATCTGAACTTTCAGGCTTGGTTTTCCGCCGAGGCCAAATCCAGCCACATGTGAACTTTGGACCGGTAGCCCTCAGGGGTCCAAACAGCCATGGGCTCCACCCCAAAGGGAACAAACCCCAGACTTTGGTACAACTTCTCTGCGGGGGCATTGCCTTGCGTCACTTCCAGTTGAAGAACGCGAAGGCCTTGTCGCTCGATGCCATGCTCAATAGCTGCACGCATCAGTTTGCGGGCCAGCCCTTGGCCGCGAAAATTTTCATGCACAAACATGGCCACGATCAAACCCTTGTGGCGTGTTTTGGTTTTTGCGGTGTACTCGACGGACACCGTGCCCACCAGTTCAGCCTCTACAAAAGCACCCCACACAAATGTCAACCCTGAAGGATCATCGATGCGGCCACGCCACCAACTGTCCGACTCCAATGCTCGCTCTTGAGGCGTAGAAGTGAATGAATCGGCCGCATGCTCGTAGGCATGCAGCATCAAGGCCTTGTAGGCCATGGCGTGTGCGGCGGTGAGTGGGCTTATGTGCATGGTGGTGTGCGACCGATCAAGACAAGATTTTCATGGCGCTGGTCACCCAGCACAAAATCTGTTGTTCCCTGCTTTGTATAGCCTTGGTGCATGTAAAAACCGATGGCTTGCGCATTGTGGGCATTGACTGTCAACCAAAGCGGCATACCTGCCAGATCGAAGGCCCTTTTTTCGGCCACAGACATGAGCTGCCGCCCCACACCTTGTCTCACAAAATGCGCTTGCACATAAAGCGTCTGAAGCTCCGCCAACGTCGATGCACGGGTCGGACACGGAACGCCCATGTTGAGCACCGCAAAACCGATGAGGTGGGCACTCCGCTCGGCCACCCAGATGTGGGCCAAAGCATCGTTTTGGATGGCCAGGTACTTGTCCGGGGTGAGTTCGGACCTTGTGTAGTCGGCTATTCCGGCAGAAATGCCCTCTGTCGCATAGGTATGAAGCCAAACCTGCGTGGCCAAGACGGCGATGCGGGCAGCATCGTCATGCCGGGCGCTGCGGATGACCGTTTGCATTGGATCAAGCCAAGCAGCGGTCTGAGGGCTTGTTGGCATCATGCTGTGATCCATCCTCAAACCGAACCGCATCGTGCGCAATCGCCGTGACCCTGGGGCCGAAGCTGGAGATGTTGGTCAGCGTGGCGTTGTGGTGTGCAATGACCTGCTGCGGACTGATGGCAGCATTGCCTGCCGAGGTGTGCGCATCCGACACCAACACCACCGGATAGCCCAGCGCCAAGGCCTTGCGCGTGGTGGTGTCCACACAAAACTCGGTATGCATGCCGCAAACCACCAAATCATGGACACCCAGAGCTTGCAACGCCTCGTGCAGTTCTGTGCGCAAGAAAGCGTCAGGCGTGGTCTTGCGAATGCACCGATCACCAGCCAGCACCTGCAAGCCTGACGCCAATTGCCATGCAGGGCTGCCGTGCTCCAGATCGCCCGCGCTCGACTCGTGCTGAATGAAAAACACCGGCACGCCCGCAGCGCGAGCCCTGTGCGTAACCGCGTTGATGCGTTCTATGGTGGCGGGACAATCGTGCGCAGCATCAGGGCCTTCGCACAGACCTTGTTGGACGTCAATGACCAGGACAGCAGTGTGCATGGTGGTATTTTGGTTGTGAAGCGAAACGGATGCGCTAAGGCAATCACCTTAACGCATTCGGTTATCCGATGGAACAGGACAAGTGGCCGATTCAAACATGGAGGTTGAAGCCCAGATTGATTTCTGATGCGGGAACCCCACCTCGAATGCCCCAGTTTTCCAAGGGCGGTTCGTGCAAGACGATGAAAATATCCGAAGCAACGATGCCCAGTTCGCCAAACCGAGTAACGATCTCCCGATACAAATTGCGCTTGGCTTCAAGTGACCTCCCCGGAAAAAGAAGGATCTCCACGAAGGTGTAGTTCTCGGTTTTTCCTGGTGGCACCGCGAAATGCTTGGGCTTGTGTTCGATGTACCGAATCTGCCGGTCGTCTTCAGGGACTTTGAGGGCCACTCGTTGGGCTTGATAGATGGCCTCGATCAGCGCCTGAACTTGCTCGGGCGAGTGGCTACGGCGTGTCTCAATTTTTGCGAATGGCATGTGAACAAGTGATGTGAAGCGGCAAAAAGCAACAACCGCTGGTACTTATGCTGACGCGCCCACCGCAGATTGCAGCACCTCGGTTGCCCACTGATTCAAACTCTTTCCAGCGGCTTGAGCAGCCACCAACGCTGCCCCATGCGTTTCAGGCGGCACACGCAGCATGAGCTTGCCTGAGGCTGGTTTTTCGGGAGGAATACCTTGCTCCTTGCAGTCGTTCAAAAAATCATCGATGGACACTTCAAATTCATGTCGAAGCTCTGACACGGTTTCGCCGTGAAAACTGATGATGCTGCGAAGACCTAAAACGCGGCCCACAAAGATGTTGTCGCGCTCATAAAACTCAATGCGAGCCAGATAGTTTTTGTACGTCATAGTGTTCATGGATGGACTCCGATTCTTTCTAACAACTCGCGCACTTCTTCCACTTGATACCGCTTGGCTTCTTTGCCTGGATGCGGGCGATGACAACGCCATTGCTCATCCTTGAGGGTGATCTTGACACGCGAGCCTTCACGTTCTTGCACGACACCCCCCAAAGCCATCAGCAGCGATTCAATGTTTGCAAACACCACCGAAGCCGATGTGGGCTTGGTTTCAACAGCGATCTTGAATTGGCCCCGTAGTCATACAAGTGCGACCTTGCAGGGGATGCCATGCCGATGGGCATCGCTTTCACGCAGTGACGATCCACCCCTCCAGCGGATCACACGGCGGCAAGCCGAATTGCGGATGCCCCGCATCGTGCTGCTGCTGCGCCCAGGCCGCTTGCATCAGGCACAAGGTGGCGTCGAGGGCGTCGCCGCTGGCGTCGTCAGCCAGGCGGCCCATCAGCGCGTTGCTGGCCACCAGGCGCAGGCCCAAGCGGGTCTGGCCGCGCTCCAGCGCGCTCAGAAGTTCGCGGCGGGCCAGCAGGCGCTCGGGGGTTTGTTTGGCTTTGTCGTCGCTTTTGTAGCTCTGGTTGCACAGCACCTCTCGCGCCAGCAAGCCGGGGTAGGACTCCAGCGCCACGCGGCGCACGTCGCCTGCGTGCAAGCCAGGCAGGTGCACACCCGCTTGCCGCAACAGGGGCACGCCCGCATGCAGCATGTAGGCCACGGGCGGGTTGACCCATTTCATGGACGGGCTGGAGCCCGCAGGTCGGTCGGCTGCGCGGTGGGCGAATTTGCCACCCACCGGGCGGGCATTGCAAAACGCTGCAAACTGCTCGCGAATTTGAGGTCGATCCAAGGCGCAATAATGGTCCATACAGGCGGCCCAGTCGGTAGGCCAGCCCAGGGTCTCGACCAGTTCACGCGGCAGTCCAAAGGGCAAGTCAAAACCGCCCACCCAGTCGGCGGGCTGCGCCAGCCAGTCGCCAAAAGCGTTCAACGTTTCAAAAGTCTGCAGGGCTTGCAGCTGCACCCTGCCCTGCCGGGCCTGACCCAGCGCCAGCACGATGGGTTTGCGTTTGCTCGGGCTGCTGGAAAAATCACAACCGATCAAGGACACCGTGTTCATCTCACCACCCCAAGGCCATCACGCCTGCGGCGATCAGCACGGCCCCAGCAATGCGAGGCCCCCGGTCTTTTTCGCCCAGCAAATGGCCGCCCAGCAAGGCGGCAAACAGCATGGACACCTCCCGCGCCGGGGCCACATGCGACAGCGGCGCCACCTGCAGGGCGTAAAGCACCAGCACATACGACACGGGGCTGAAAATGCCAACGACCAAGGCGTAGCGCCGCTGCTGCAACCACAGCGCCCACACGACCGGACGGTCGCGCAGCAAGGTGGGCAACAAGAAAACCAAACGCACCAGATTACCGAAATAATCCACCAGGATGGGCGACATCAGCGCTACCTTGACGGCGTAGCCGTCGACCACGGTGTAGCTGGCGATGAACAGGCCCGTGACGCCGCCATAAAAAATGCCAGTGCGCACACGCGCTTTCTTCTCAGGGTCTTGTGCGGCCTGCCAAAGACCCGGGCCGCCCGCAATCAAAAACACACCGCCCACCACCCCCAAGATGCCGAAGAGGCCCAGCGAAGAAATTTGCTCGCCCAGGAAAAAAATCGCCACCATGGACGACAAGAGTGGCCCAGAGCCCCGGGCCAGCGGGTACACCACCGTCAGGTCGGCTTGTCGGTAACCGCGCAGCAAGACAATGAAGTAGCCCACATGCAAGAGCGCACTGGCCAGCACCAGCGCCCACTCCAAACCGCCCCAAAGCGGCACCTGCTGCCACCCCACCCACAGCCCCACGGGAGCCCAAAACAGCATCAACACGACCGAGGTGAAAGCCACAAAGCGCACGTCGCCCCCAGCCTTTTTGGCCGCGATGTTCCAGCAAGCATGGATGAATCCAGCCAGAACAACCAGGGCAAGCGCACTCAGGGGCATGGGCGTGAAAAAGCCCCTTGCGGGGCTTGGGGGTGAGTGGGCGTTTTAAGCCCGGCCGATGATGGAGGCCGTGGCCATCAGCTCTTCGAGCAAGGCCAGCGAGACTTTGCCCGAGACGTTGTAGGGGTCCAGCTCGGCCCGCTCGGAGTACTTGAGCAGGATGTTGGTGTTGACGCGGGACGCATCGACCTGGCCCATGGTCCAGCCGCCGAAGCGACGCTCGGAAATTTCTTCGTAGTGCAGCAGCACGACATCCTTGTGCCGGGCGTCTTTCTGGATGTGGCCATACAGGTCGCTCACGGCGTTGCGCCCGCCTTCAATGGCTTGCAAAAAAATGCCGCCGCCGTAACAAAGAATGCCGGTGATGCCACTGGTCGGGTTGAACTGGCGCGACTGGGTCAGGATGGCGTCGATGGTTTCAGGGCGGGTATCCACCGCACGGCTGGCGTAAAGCAGGCGTACCAACATGTCAGTTCCTTCCAGGAATCAAGGACAAAAATTCACGACGCAGGTTCGGGTCCTTGAGGAACGCCCCGCGCATGACCGAGTTGATCATCTTGCTGTCCATGTCTTTCACGCCGCGCCAGCCCATGCAGTAGTGGCTCGCTTCCATGACGATGGCCAAGCCGTCGGGCTGGGTTTTGCGCTGGATCAGGTCGGCCAGTTGCACCACCGCCTCTTCCTGGATTTGGGGGCGGCCCATGATCCATTCTGCCAAGCGGGCGTATTTGGACAGGCCAATCACGTTGGTGTGTTCGTTGGGCAGCACGCCGATCCAGATCTTGCCGATCACGGGGCAAAAGTGGTGGCTGCAGGCGCTGCGCACGGTGATGGGGCCGACGATCATCAGCTCGTTGAGGTGCTCGGCGTTGGGGAATTCGGTGATCTCGGGGCCTTCGATATAGCGGCCCTTGAAAACTTCCTTGAGGTACATCTTGGCCACTCGGCGGGCGGTGTCGCCCGTGTTGTGGTCGTTCACCGTGTCGATCACCAGACTGTCGAGCACGCCCGCCATCTTGTCGGTGACTTCGTCGAGCAGCTTTTCCAGCTCGCCGGGCTCAATGAACTCGGCGATGTTGTCGTTGGCGTGGAAGCGTTTGCGGGCCGCGTGGATGCGCTCGCGGATCTTGACAGAAACGGGAACGCCTTCATCTTCGGGCGTGGCGGCAGAAGCAGTCATGGCGTCTGGGGCTTTATTTAACATGGGGATGATCGTAACAGCGATTAACTGCCCCCCCTTTCAACGGGGGGATCGACCCGCAGCAGCTCAGTAACGGTTACCGGTCAGAAACAAGGCCAGACGCATGAGGCCAAAGGCGATGCGGTCGCGCCCGCGCTGATGCCAAGGTCTTTGCGAGTAGACCTCGGACAACACGGGCGTGCTCTGCGTGTCGATGGCATGGGTCAGCCGTTGATGCAGCTTTTGGGCAAAACCCTTGTCAGCCACCACCACGTTGGCCTCACGCGCCAACAACAAACTCAAGGGGTCAAGATTGGAGGAGCCCACTGTGGCCCAGGGGTGCTCGTTGTCTGCGTCCATCACAGCCACTTTGGCGTGCAAAAAACTGGCGTGGTATTCATGAATTTCAACCCCGGCGGCCAGCAATTCGCCATACACCGGCCTGGCCGCATGGTATTGCATGAAATACTCGTAGCGCCCCTGCAGCAACAATCTGACCCGAACTCCCCGCTGGGCCGCATGAATCAAGGCTTTGCGCAGCCGCCGTCCTGGCAAAAAGTAGGCATTGGCAATGATGATGTCATGCCGAGCGGTGCCAATGGCCTTGAGGTAAGCCCGTTCGATCTGGCTGCGATACAACACGTTGTCGCGCAAAAGCAAACCCGCCTTGGACACGTTATGGGCACGATCATGGGTACTCAGGTCAGCAGCTGCATCATGCGTCCAGGGCAAATGCAGGCCCGCTGCGCGAAATGAGCTGAATGCCTCGGGAAACTCCTGCTGGCGCACATGACGCACGCCCTGCATGCGCCACCACAATTGGGTCATGGTTTCCAGCATGGGCTGCACCAAAGCCCCGCGGGCACGTACCGCAAAGTCAAACCGGGGATGGGCCAGCGTACCGTACTGAGGGTCATACCAGTCATCCAAAATGTTGATGCCGCCACAAAACGCCAATTGACCATCGACCACGCACAGCTTGCGATGCAACCGCCGCCACCGGCTGGGGATGAGCAGGCCTAGCTTACTCAAGGGTGAATAGGTCAGCCAAACCACCCCGGCTTTCTCAAAGCGTTGCCGCCATGGCGCAGGCAAGCTGGGCGTACCCACCCCATCCACCACCACCCACACACGCACCCCGCGCAGTGCTGCGCGCTCCAGAGCCTCGGCCACCATGGATGCGGCGCCGTGAAAGTTAAAAATATAGGTTTCCATGTGCACCTGCGAGTGCGCCTGGTCCAGCGCCACCACCAGCGCCTCGAAATAGGCCTGCCCACCTTCGATCAACTGGATCTGGTGACCGTCGCGCAAAAGAGGACTGTGGCGCATGGGCTAGGCGTCCCAGGCGTATTCGGCCAGCAAAGGCAAATGGTCCGACATGCGCGGCCAGATGCTTCCCGAAGGCACCATGGCGCCCAACGGCCGCAGTCCCCGCGCATATACATGGTCCAGTTGATTGAGCGGCAGACGCGAGGGATAGGTGGGTGTGGGCCGCTCGCGCCACTCGGTAAAGCCCGCCCCGGCCATGCGTCGCCCCAAACCCGTGCCCCAGTCGTTGAAATCACCCGCCACCAGCACCGGAGCCGACTGCGGAATATGACGCTCGATGTAGTTCAGCAAAAGCGCCACCTGCCGCAAGCGGCTGGCAGGCACCAGGCCCAGGTGCACCACCACCACATGCACGATGCGCTGCGTGACCTGCACTTCGGTGTGCAAAAAACCGCGCTGCTCAAAGCGGTGGTCGGAAATATCCTGGTGCTGGTGTGACATCACAGGCCAGCGAGACAGCATGGCATTGCCATGCTCGCCATGGCGCGTGACGGCGTTGGTGCGATAAACCGCTTCATAGCCCTCAGGCGCCAGATAGTCGGCCTGAGGCTGGACAGGCCAGTGGGCAAAGTAGCGCTCTTCGCGCCGGTTCATGCGCCGCACCTCTTGCAGGCAGACGATGTCGGCATCGAGTTGCTCCACCGCATGGCCGATGTTGTGAATTTCCAGCCGCCGCGCAGGCCCCAGGCCCTGCACGCCTTTGTGGATGTTCCAGGTCGCTACCCGCAAGACCGCGTGTTGATCAGACACTGGCGGCATGCTGCAAAAAGCGGGGCAGCATCAGGATGGCTTCCGCGTTTGAGGGAGAAAAACACATGTCTGCAGCCTCTTGCCAAGGCAGCCATTGCCACTCGGTGTGCTCAGCGGGGCTCAAGGTCACGGGCGTGCCCTGCGGCACCCGAAGGCCAAACACGCGTTCGGTGTTGCGGTTGACATCGGGGGCATATCGCCAGCGCCAGGCAGGGTAAATGTCATAGAGGTTTTCCAGTTGCCAGTCCTGAAGTTCACAAGCCGGGTGATGGGCGTCGATGCCGGTTTCCTCCAGCACCTCGCGCCGGGCCGTCTCGCGCCAGTCTTCCGCATCAAAGTCTTTGCTGCCCGTGACGGATTGCCAAGTGCCCACATCGGTGCGGCGAATCAAAAGCACATCGCACGCCGGGGTGTAAATCACCACCAGCACGGATTCGGGAATTTTGTAAATGCGAGATGCAGCGTCCATGGCTTCATTCTAGGACGCTGCGTTCAGTTCTCCGGGCTGTCACCTCACAAAGGCACAGACAGTTGGACCCCACTCATGCATCTTTCGGGGTCTTCAAGCAAGGGCCTACAAGCACCCCCGTAGCTCGGTGGCTTCAGCCCCGACGTGAGCGTGTGCCAAAACCCATCATGTCGGACTCTGCGAGTGCCGACCTATAAATTCGGCCCGATGAAGTTTGAGCCGTGTATTGCCATTTGGGAGGATTTTGTGGGAGCTTGCCAGCCAAGCGAAAAGCCTGTGGTCCACAAGCGTCTGATCGCCAGCAGGGCTGGCTCCCACAAGGTGCAAGATTGAAGTCACCCTGCAAACTTCACAGGGCCGGATCAATAGGAGATGACATTTCTCACACCTTTCAAACTTCAGCGTGCCGGATCAATCCGATGACGCACACGCAGCTTCACCAGCTCGTCACCCGCCAGTGTCTGCCGTCTGCTGCACACCACAAACGCTAACATCTGCGCCATGCCCAAGCACACACTCTTGAACCCCGCTCACGCGACCGCGCTGCAGATCACCGACCTGTCTGGCGGCCCTGGCCCATCGCCCCTGTTTCATGCACTGAGTCTGAATGTGCCCGCAGGCGTCACAGCCGTGACCGGCGATGAAGGCACAGGCAAAACCAGCCTGCTGCGTTTGCTGGCCACCGATTTATCCCCCATCAGTGGGCGGCTTGCCACTGCCAATGCGGCATGGCCAGATCAAGCGAGCGCTTACCGGCAGCAGGTTTTTTGGGCTGACCTGAAATCTCCCGAACACGACGACACCCTCGTGCAGGCGCGCTGGGACGCATTGCGACCCAGTTACCCGCAATGGAACGATTCGCTGCTGCAAGCGCTGGCGCAAGCGCTGGACTTGACGCCACACCTGCACAAACGGCTGAACATGCTGTCTACGGGCAGCCGCCGCAAAGTCATGATCGCCGCCGCACTGGCCTCGGGCGCCACGGTGACCTTGCTGGACCAGCCCTTTGTCTCGCTGGATTTGGCGTCCATCCGCATCATCAAGGACTTCCTGAACGAAGCCGCCACCCAGCCCGGCCGCGCCTGGATCGTGGCGGACTACGAAGCCCCCAGCGATGTCACGCTGACCAGCGTGCTGGCCTTGTGAACCGGGTCAGGAGGCGAAGACCACGACAGTGGCTGGCACCCCCGCCAGCGTTCAGCGTCCGGTCCAGACGGGGGGGCGTTTGTCGTTGAAGGCGGCCAGGCCTTCGCGGGCGTCTTCGGTCATGGCCAGCAGGGCAATCTGGCTTTCGGTGTAGGCAATGGCCTGGTCAAAGGACATGGCTTCGATGGCGCGCATGGCGTATTTGCCGCGTCGGATGGCGGTGGGTGATTTGTTCACGATGCGCTCGATCAGCCACTGGGTTTTGGCGTCCAGCTCTGCGCTGGGCACCACATGGTTGACCAGCCCGGCCTGCAGTGCCTCTTGCGCAGAAAAGGGCTCACCGGTGAGTGCCCATTCGCGCACGGTGCGCGGCGCCACCAAGTCTTTGAGCAAGCTCATGACCTGCATGGGGAAAACGCCCACCTTGACCTCGGGCAAGCCAAACAGCGCATGGTCGGCGGCAATGGCGAAATCGGTCATGCAGGCCAGGCCCATGCCCCCGGCCATGCAGGTGCCGTTGATGCGGGCAATCAGGGGCAAGGTGGCGTTTTGCGCCTCGCGCAGCAAGTCGGCATAGGCCGAATTGGGCTTGGAGAGGTCAAAGTTAAAGCCCTTGCCGGGCTGCAAGTCGCCACCGGCACAAAAGGCTTTGTCGCCAGCCCCGGTCAGGACCACGGCCCTCACTTCGGGGTCGGTGTGCGCCAGGCGCAGGCCATCGCGCAGGCCCTGAACCACTTCGGCATTGATGGCGTTGCGCTTGTCCGGGCGGTTGATGGTGATCCAGAAGGTGCGACCTCTGACCTCGTGCAAAACGGCTGCTGATTCGTGCATGGTGTAACTCTTTATTCAGTCTTGACTGCGGAGGCAACAACGTCCGCCTCGATTTCAACCACCACACGGCCCGCTTGAACCTGATCGCCCGTGGCCACATGCAAGGCCACCACCGTGCCCGAGGCGGGCGCGGCGTGCACATGTTCCATCTTCATGGCTTCGAGCGTGACCAGGGGCTGCTTGGCCTGCACGCGCTCGCCCACCGCCACCAGCACGGCCACCACGCGGCCATTCATGCTGGCGCGCACTTTGCCATCGCCACCGGCTTGCCCCTGGCGCGCACTGGGCTGGCGCGTACGGTCGATCACCTGATAGGGGTGCCCGGCGTGCAGCAGCCACAGGCTGTGCGCGTCGCGTTCAAAAGCGACATGCTGCATGACGCGGTCCAAAATGAAGCGTGCCTCATGTGCACCCAGCGACACCACGTCGAGGGTGTGCAAAACCTCGCCCACCCGCACGTCCAAACGCTGCGGCCCCGTCTGTGCCACGCTGACCTGAATCTCCTGACCGTCGATGGCCAGGCGCATGCCCATGGGCAGGGCGTGGGTCAGGCGCTGGCCGCTGTCACCGTGCACACTCAAGCCCTGCGCGGCCTGGCCCTGCAGGCTGCGGCCTGCGGTCTGGTGCAGCAAGCCAGCGGCCACGGCCACGGCTTTGTCCTGCGCGGCCGCATCCACGTCGAGCAAGACCGCTTCATTTTGGGCAATGAAGGCCGTGGTGGCCTGGCCCGCTGCAAACACGGGGTGGGCCAGGCATCGGCCCAAAAAGGCCTGGTTCGTGGTCACCCCCAGCGCCACCAGATCGTGCAGGGCATGCATGAGCTTGCGGCGGGCCTCTTCACGCGTCTTGCCATGCGCAATCAGCTTGGCCACCATCGAGTCGTAATAAGGCGGGATCACCGCGCCCGAATGCAGCGCATGCTCCACGCGCACGCCCGCAGGCAACTGCCAGCGGCTCATCGTGCCGCTTTGCGGCATGAAGCCACGGGGCACGTCTTCGGCGCACAGGCGCACCTCGATGGCGTGCCCTTCAAAACCCACTTCGGCTTGCGTCAGCGGCAAGGCCTCGCCCGCCGCCACACGCAACTGCCACGCCACCAGGTCCAGCCCCGTGATGGCTTCGGTCACCGGGTGCTCCACCTGCAGCCGGGTGTTCATCTCCATGAAGTAGTAGTGCCCGTCCTGATCGAGCAAAAATTCCAGCGTGCCCGCGCCCTCGTAGCCAATGGCCTTCACGGCGGCCACTGCCGTGGCCCCCATGCGTTCGCGCAAGGCGGCATCCACCGCCGGGGACGGCGCTTCTTCCACCAGTTTTTGGTGGCGTCGCTGCACCGAACAATCGCGCTCGCCCAGGTGGATGGCGTTGCCGTGGCGGTCGGCAAACACCTGAATTTCAATGTGGCGCGGCTGCACGATGGCCCGCTCCAGGATCACGGTGGCATCGCCAAAGGCGTTGAGTGCTTCGGACTGGGCGCTGCGCAAATGCTCGGCAAAGTCTTGCGCCTGCGTGACCAGGCGCATGCCGCGCCCACCGCCGCCTGCCGTGGCCTTGATCATCACCGGGTAACCCAGTTGCGCGGCCTGATCGGCCAGGTGCTGCGCACTTTGGTCCGCCCCTTGGTAGCCCGCAATGCAGGGCACACCGGCCGCCATCATGAGCTGCTTGGCACCCGCCTTGTCGCCCATGGCCCGGATGGCTTCGGGCGAGGGGCCGATGAAGACCAGACCGGCCTCGCGGCAAGCGGCTGCAAAGTCCTCGTTTTCAGCCAAAAAGCCATAGCCGGGGTGGATGGCGTCAGCCCCGCACAGCCGGGCCGCTTCGATGATGGCCGGGATGTTCAGGTACGACTGCGCGGGCAAAGGCTCGCCAATGCACACCGCTTCGTCGGCCGCCTGCACATGGCTGGCCTGGGCGTCGGCCGTGGAATACACCGCCACCGTGCGGTAACCCAGCGCTCGCGCCGAGCGCATCACCCGCAGCGCAATCTCGCCCCGGTTGGCAACGAGAACCTTGTGAAAGGGTGTGAAAGGTGGCGTGTCTGGTGACATGGTGTGCATCCGTTGAAAAAGAGGGCGTAAATGGGCCAGGCCATCAAGGACGGGCCACCGAGAACTGCATTTTTTGCGGCTCACGGGCTTCGGCTTCGCGGCAAACGGCCAGCACTTTGGACAAGACGGCGCGGGTGTCGCGGGGGTCGATGACGCCGTCGTCCAGCAGCAGGGCGCTGGTGGTGAACACGCTCATCTGGCTGTCAAAGCGCTCGACGATGCGGCGGCTCATCTCGTCAAGCTTGGCTTCGTCCACCTCGCCTTTGCGGCGCATGCCCGCTTCGGTCACGATGCGCATGGTGCCTGCGGCCTGCTCGCCCCCCATGACGGCGGTCTTGGCATTGGGCCAGCTGAAGCAAAAGCGCGGGTGAAAACCCCGGCCACACATGCCGTAATTGCCCGCCCCGAACGAGGCCCCGCAATACAGGGTGATTTGCGGCACCGTGGCATTGGTCACGGCCTGAATCATCTTGGAGCCGTGCTTGATGATGCCCGCCTCTTCGTAAGCGCGGCCCACCATGAAGCCGGTGGTGTTGTTCAGGTAAATGATGGGCGTGCGCGACTGACAACAAGCCTGGATGAAATGCGTGGCCTTGGTGGCACCGGCCGGGTCGATCGGGCCGTTGTTGGTGATCACGCCCACGGGCCAGCCTTCGATCTTGAAATGCCCGCACACCGTGGCGCTGCCATAGTTTTCGCCAAACTCCAGAAACTCCGAATCGTCGGCAATGCGGGCAATCACCTGGCGCATGTCCACAGGCCGCTTGTGGTCTGCGGGCATGATGCCCAGCAGTTCCTCGGCGTCGTAGCGCGGCGGCTTGAAGCGGCGCGGCGCCTCCACCGGCATGCCCCGGTGCCAGTCGATCTGCCCCATGATTTCGCGGGCAATGCGCAGGCCATCGCGGTCGTCTTCGGCCAGGTAGTCGCCCAGGCCCGAGATGCTGGTGTGCATGACAGCGCCACCCAACTCCTCTTCAGTGGCGACCTCGCCCGTGGCCGCTTTGAGCAGCGGAGGCCCGGCCAAAAAGGCGCGCGAGCGACCACGCACCAGGATGATGTAGTCCGACAAACCCGTCTGGTACGCCCCACCGGCGGTGGACGAGCCGTGGGTCACCGTGACCACGGGCAGCCCGGCCGCAGACATGCGCGCCAGGTTGCGAAAGGAATTGCCGCCGCGCACAAAATCTTCGACCCGGTACGTCATCAGGTTGGCTCCGGCGCTTTCAACCAGTTGCACATAAGGCAGCTTGTTGTCTAGGGCGATTTCCTGCACCCGCAGCAATTTGTCCAGGCCCATGGGCTGCAAGGCACCGGCGTCGATGCCCGAGTCGGACGCCAGCACCATGCAGCGGATGCCGCTGACAAAACCGATGCCCGCAATCACCCCGCCCCCCGGCACGCTGCGTGCCAGATCCAGCGTGTCCAGGCCCAGACCGGCCAGGGTCGACAACTCCAGAAAAGGCGCCCCCGGGTCCAGCAGCAAGGCCAGCCGTTCACGCGGTAAAAGCTGTTGGCGCTTTTCAAAACGCTCACGCGAGGCGGCCGATTTGGTGTGGGTGCGCTGCTCATAAGCGCGCACCTGCGCCAGCAGCGCCAGCATGTGCTCGCGGTTGGCCACAAAGGCAGGGCTGCTGACGGAGACGGTGGACTCAATGTGTGCCATGTCGAAAACTTTCACCAATCGGAAACATCAAAATGTGCGGACCACTCGCGGTGGTGCGCCTGGGAAACAAGCATAGTGAATGGGGCATCACGACTCTTGCGAGAACTGGCTGATGCGCCACTTCGAGATCAGTTGCACAGGCTGGTAACTGAGCTTGGTGCGCCGAAAATTGGCCAGCCCCATGTCTTGCTCGAAGTTGAGCCATTGCACAGGCCCCGGCGCTGTCAGCGCAAAGTGGTGAAACATGTACTGGGCCATGCCCTTGAAGTTCACCAAGGCCTTGGCAAAGCGCACCACCACCACGCCCGGCTGCACGGTTTCAGCCAACAAAAAACCGGCGGGCTGCGCGTCAGCCCAGTACACAAAACCGCTCAAACCCAGCTGCGACGCCAGCGCCAGCGCTTCACGGCAAGGCAGATCATCGGCCGCGCCTGCGGCTTTACCCTTGTCACCCAGCCAGCCTTGCAAGACCTGCAGGGCAGCGCCTTGCAGCGCCGGGCTGTAGGGCTGCGCCGTCACGCTGTGCAGGGCCTGCAACTGGGCCATCAGATTGCGCTTTTTTTGCAGCAGTCGCCCGGGGTAGCGGCGAAACTGCTCGGCACTGTAGAGGTAGTCGGCATCGTCGCGCTGCGTCTCGATGCGGTAGCGCGCCGGGTCAAAGTGCCCCGCCTCGCGCTCGCTCAAGGGGTACAGGCAGGCAAAGCGGGCCAGCAAGGCATCGACCACCTCGACGGGCGCATCGCGCACATCAAACAAGGGCAAGGCATGGCGCTGGCCGTCGTAGCTCTGGCCACTGATGCAGGGCCAGGGACCGGCGTGGTAGCGGTAGTCGTGGGGCCGTCTGAACAGCCAGAGATTGCTGTAAGACAGATCAGCCAGGGCGTGCGCACCCAAGCCTGCCAGCCGCTGCGCCAAGCGGGGTGCCAACGCAGGCGCCAGGTCCAGCGTCAGCGCCTGGCCTGGCAGGCACAGGCCGCCCAGGGGATCAGCGGCTTTGGCCACGCACCCCTCGCGCGGGACCGTCGGCCGGGGGACCGGCAAAACATTGGGCAATCAGCGTCCATTGCTCGGCCCCCTCCCCCGCCCAACACAAGGCGGTGTCACCCCGGTGGCGCCGCTGCGTCACCAGCAATGCCAGGTCCATGGCAGGCCCTGTCACCCAGTCGGTCGCAGAAGGATCACCCCAGGTCCAATGGCTGCCGTCGGGTGCCAGCACATCCACATGCGGCGCAGGCTGGGGCACCGGCAAGCCCCGGTTGACAAAGGTCCAGCCGTAGGTGCCCACGCCCAGATGCAGGATGTGGCGCAGCCCCGGGCTGGCCCCGCGTGTGCGGCCCAGCGCATCCCAGATGTCCTGGCCGTGGGCCCAGGTTTCCATCAGGCGTGCCGTGGCAAAGGATCGAGCGCTCATGTCGGGGCCATACCAGGGCAGACGCGCCTTGGGGTCCAGCGGCGCCAGTGCCGCCACCAGCGCTTCGTGGCGCTGGCGCCACAGGGCCAGCAAAGCAGGCCCCGACAGATGACCGAAATGTTCACGGGCCACCCCACTGATCGGGTCGCCCCGCAGCATCACCCGGACCAGCTTGGGCATGTCCTTGGCAAATTGGCCCGGATCGGTGACCGCTTGCAGCGCGGTTTCGTCGAAATACGCCAGATGGGCGATTTCGTCCCAAGGCGTCCACTCATAAAAGTCGGTGCGCATCTGCCACTGCGCGGGGGTCAGGGTTTCGCACAGATCGGCCAGTGCGCGGTATTCACCCAGCAGGTCTTCAGAGCTTGATTGCATGGGGGGTCCTTGGGCTCAAATGCCCAGCTGCCGTGCAGCCAGGTCTTTCATGATTTCTTCCGAGCCGCCGCCGATCATCATGACCTTGACCTCGCGGTAAATGCGCTCGCTGCGGGTGCCGCGCATGAAGCCCATGCCGCCCAGAATTTGCACCGCTTGGTCGGCGCAAAACTGCATGGCCTGGGTGGACAAAATTTTGGCCATGCAGGTGCGGGCCACCAGATGCGCGGGGTCACCATGGTGATGCTCCACCTGCCAGGCCAGTTCGTACACCAGGCTGCGGGCCGCTTCGATCTTCATGGCCATGTCCACCAGTTTGTGGCGAATCACCTGACGCTGCGACAGCGGCTGGCCAAAGGTCTGGCGTTCACGCGCCCAGTCAGTGGCTTCTTGCAGGCACACCTGGGCAAACATGCAGGCCTGCGCCGACATGCCCAAGCGTTCGGCATTGAAGTTGTTCATGAACACCTTGAAGCCCTGGTTTTCCACACCCAGCAGGTGCGCCACCGGCACACGCACCTTGTCAAAGCGCAGGTGCGCCGTGTCCGAAGACCACCAGCCCATTTTTTTCAGCGGGGTGCGGGACAAGCCTGGTGAATCGGCCTCGATCATCAGGGCCGAGACGCCGCCCGCACCTTGGTTGGCCGGGTCGGTGCGTACCGCCACCGTGAAGTAGTCGGCGCGCATGCCCGAGGTGATGAAGACTTTTTCACCGTTGACCACATAGTGATCACCGTCCAGGACGGCCGTGGTTTTGAGCGCCGCCACATCCGAACCACCGCCCGGTTCGGTCACCGCCAACGCGGCGATTTTTTCACCCGACAACACGGCAGGCACGATGCGCTGCTGCAAGGCCTGGCTGCCATAGTGGGCAATGGGGGGCAGGCCAATGGTGTGCGAGAGCAGCGAAGCCGACACGCCACCGCTTCCTGAACGCGCCATTTCTTCGGCCGTGATGATGTGGAAAAAGAGATCGGCCGGGGTGCCGCCCAGGGCTTCGGGGTAGCCAACACCCAACACCCCCAGGCGGGCAATGCGCTGGTACAAATCACGCGGAAAAGTCTCGGCTTCGTCCCATGCGTGGACATGGGGCGTGATTTCGCGACTCACAAAATCACGCAGCGAGGCGCGAAATTTTTCGTGTTCCGCCGAAAAGTAATGGGGCAATGAAGGGGTGTCCAGCATGGCTTGGGCGTGATGAGTTGAGAACAGGTGCAGCATAAACACGGGTGGCTGAGCGTCTTGTGCGAACTGGTTGCGACCTGTGCTTGTCATGGTCGGTGAACATCTTGCACCCGCCCCGCCACCCGCACAGCTTTGGCCTGTCACCAGAGTGCCAGAACCAGATCCCGACGTGGGCATGCATGCCCACGTCGGAGTCTTCGACCACCGACCCAGGAAGAGGCATTGTTGTAGGTCGGCGGCTTCAGCCCCGACATGCGGCCTGTGCAAAAGCAACCATTGTCGGAACTGAAACGCGGACCTCCGAGAAGGCCTGGTTGTAGGTCGGCACTCGCAGAGTCCGACATGGGCGTCAGCCAGTCCACACAAGCCAAGCACCTCATGCTGCAGCTAACCTTGTGCCCCATGCCTGTCCAAGCAGGCGCTTGACCGACGGGATTGACCATGACACAAAGCACATCGCACACGCGCAAAACTGTCCGCATTGGCGGCGCTTCGGGCTTTTGGGGCGACAGCATGGTGGGCGCGCCCCAGCTGGTGAATTCGGGCCTGATCGACTACCTGGTGTTTGACTACCTGGCCGAAACCACCATGGCCATCCTGGCTGCGGTGCGCGCCAAGAAACCCGAGATGGGTTACGCCACCGATTTTGTGGACATCGCCATGAAATCGGTGCTGCCCGAGGTGATGCGGCGCGGCATCAAGGTGGTGGCCAATGCCGGTGGCATGAACCCGCAAGGCTGCGCCAACGCCCTGCAAGCCCTGGCGCAAAGCATGGGGCTGAGCCCGAAGATTGCCGTGGTCGAAGGCGACGACATCAGCGCCTTGCTGCCTGCATTGCGCGACGAGGGCACACGCGACATGTTCCGGGATGAGCCGCTGCCAGGCACACTGCTGTCGGCCAATGCCTATCTGGGCGCCATGCCAGTGGCGCGTGCGCTGGCCGCCGGGGCCGACATCGTCATCACCGGGCGCGGGGTGGACAGCGCCGTCACACTCGGCCCCCTGATCCACGAATTTGGCTGGACGGCCAGCGACTACGACGCGCTGGCGGGCGGCAGTCTGGCAGGTCACATCATCGAATGCGGCTGCCAGGCCACGGGCGGCTTGCACACCGACTGGCAAGACGTGCCGGACTGGCCGCACATCGGTTACCCCATCATCGACTGCCAGGCCGACGGCAGCTTCGAGCTGGGCAAAACCCCGGGCACCGGCGGCATCATCTTGCGCGCCGCCGTGGCCGAGCAGCTGCTCTATGAAATCGGCGACCCCGGCGCCTACCTCTTGCCCGACGTGTGCTGCGATTTTCGCCAGGTCAAGATTGAACAAGTGAGCGCCGAGCGCGTGCGCGTCAGTGGCGCACAAGGCCGCCCACCCAGCGCGCAGTACAAGGTCTCGGCCACCGCCATGGACGGTTACCGCTGCACCGGCAGCATGGTGATCATCGGCATCGATGCCGCTGCCAAAGCCCGGCGCACGGGTCAGGCCATTTTGGCGCGCAGCCGCGAACTGCTCAGCCAGATGGGACTGCCCGATTTCAGCCGCGCCGTGATCGAATTGCTGGGGGCCGAAACCCTGTACGGCCCCCATGCCCGAGCGGGCTCGGCGCGAGAAGTCATGCTGCGCGTGGTGGTGAACCACCCGATGAAACAGGCGCTCGACATTTTCGCCCGCGAAATCGCGCCTTCTGGCACCTCCTGGTCACCGGGCACCACCGGCCCCGGCGCGGGGCGCCCCTCGGCCTCGCCGCACATCCAACCCTTGGCCTTTCTGATTGACAAATCCCGCGTGCCTGCCCAAGTGCGCATGGGCGATCAGGTTTGGTCTGTCCCTGAGGCGCCAGTGGCGACACCGCGCCCGGCCCCCATGCCACCCCTTCCGGTGCCGTGGGTGGACCCTGAAGAAGAACAGGTCGAAGTTCCCCTGATTCGGCTGGCCTGGGCACGCAGTGGGGACAAAGGCGACATCTCCAACATAGGCTTGATTGCACGGCGCCCCGAGTGGCTGCCGCTCTTGTGGGCGCGGGTGACGCCCGAAGTCGTCAAGGCGTATTTCGCACACCTGGTGCACGGGCCGGTGGAGCGCTTTCACTTGCCCGGCATCGACGCCATGAACTTGCTGCTGCACGAAGCCCTGGACGGTGGTGGCCCCGCATCCAGCCGCAATGACCCTTTAGGCAAAGGCATGGGCCAGATGCTGCTGGATTTGCCGGTGCGGGTGCCGCGTTCGATGGTCGGGATGTTGTAGGTTGGTGGCAACAGAGCCGACATGGGACCAGCGCCTATTGATCCGGCCCTATGAAGTTTGCAGGGTGACTTCAATCTTGCACTTTGTGGGAGCTAGCCCTGCTGACGATCAAACGCTTGTGGACCACGGGCTTTTCGCTTGGCTGGCAAGCTCCCACAAAATCCTCCCAACGGGCAACACACGGCTCAGACTTCTAATTGCCGGAGTCATCAACCACCCGACATCAAGCCGTCATGTACGCGCCGGGCTCCCCGCCTTGGATGATGCGCAGCTTGCGTGAGCCTGCAAAGATGTCGCGGGGCTTGAGCCCATAAGTCTGGCGGATCGAGTGGCTGAAGTGGGTCGAGTCGGGGTAGCCGATGTCCAGCGCCACATAGACCAGATTGCTGTCGCTGTTCACATGGTGCAGCAAGCTGCGGGCGCGCTTCCAGGTGCGAAAACTGCGAAAGGGTGCGCCCACCTCTTGCTTGAACAGGTGCAAAAAACGCGAGAAGGACAATTTGGCTTCTTCGGCGCAGGCTTGTGCCGCTGCCTGTGTCGAGGGGTCGGTTTTGATGCGCTCAAGCACCCCCGCGATGCGGGCATCTAGCTGGCGAGTGGGCAGTGGCTGCTCAAAAAACAGCGGATCAAAGTCTTCGGGCCTCAGGTCATGATCACGCCCTGTGGCCACGAGCTGTGCATGGGCGCTGCGCACACGGGCTGCAAACTCAGGAGCATGCACCGCACCACAGGCGCGCAGCAGTTCGGGCAGGCGGGACATGTCCACGGTTTCGGGCTCGATCAGGATGTCCAGGGCATGCCGACCATCGGTAGCTATTTCATACGGTACATAGGGTTGCACCACCGCCACTTCGGTGGTTTGCCATTCGGCCCCGGCCAGGCGAATGCGCAAAGGCGCCTCCACCGACACATAGACCACGATGGCACCTGCGGTGTGCATGGCGGGCGCACCCAGCAGGCCCGCATAAAAAACGCGGTCTGGCGTGATCCACATCAGCCGCTCTGCGCTGCTGCAGCGGCGCGACGAAACGGGCTGAGGGGTGCTCAACTGCAAAGGCATGAATGTCTCCTGAACCGGGGGATTGTTGCCACATGCGTCCAAGTGTTTTTGGGGGGATCGTGTTCTTGTGCACGCTGACTGTGACCTGCGTTTGATTATAGAAATGCAACAAGCCCTCATGATGTCAGACGCCTCGACCGAGCGGCTGAACTCATGTCTCATCGCGGTCAAAAGCGGCCTTGCGCGTGTCAGGCCAGCATCGTGCCTCGGCACTTTTTCGCACCACAGCGGCATGCGTATTGCGCCTTGAGTGCCTCAGTCATGGGTTCATCGCTGACCAAGCCATAGTCAAACGTCAGCTCTTCTCCCCGAAACACGGGTCTGCGCGTTTTGATGAAAATGCGCCCCTTCACTTCATCGGGCACGCAATTGGGACGGCATGAATGGTTGATCCATTTGGAAGCGTTGCCGCCATGCAAAGCGTCGATCACACGGCCATCGTCAAGATGGAAATAAAAGGTGTGCTGGGGGTTTTGCGGGTCGTGAGGATGGCGGGCAATGGCCTCAGCCATCGTGATGATTTCGCCGACGTACTCGATCACCGTCTCGCCTGCAGCCATGTGGCGCGCAGCAAAAACGCCTTGGCCATGCACGTTGGAAGACTGTACCCAGATCGCATCCATGATTTGCTCAAGACTCAAAACCATCCTCGACTGTAAAGGCCTGACTGTAATGGGTTCTTGTGCAATGCCACAGCATGACTGCAAAGCTTGGGGGGTGGGTAGCACCCGTTGCGCACAACCACCACAGGTGATCCATGCACGATGAATAATCTTTCACGCATATCCAGACGGTGCAATCCCTCACGTTTTCAAACTTCACACCAGGCATGAAACCCGCATTCAAAGGCAACAAACAACACCTACCCAGCAAGCCCTGAGCGGTGTGCGGACGCGACATGACTTGGCGCAAAGCATGCCCCCCGACCTTCGTCAGCTTGTTTTGGTCTTGGCTGATCAGCTCGACCACGATGCATCGGCCTTGACCGATTTCGATCCAGCAAAAGATGCCTTCGGGATGCATGGGACTTGAAGGGCAAGCCTCTTCGCAGAAAGCCGGATTGACATTGATCACCTATTGATATTTTTGTGATCTTCGGTACAATTCAAATGTCTTAACAAATCTTAAATTTCATCACTTAATTGTGCGTAATGCTGAATCAAAACACGCTGCTCGACTTGATCCCCGAGTCTATTTACGCCAAGTGGGCACCAGAATTGGAATACACCCATTTGACTTTGGGCAAAGTTCTGGCTGAACCCGGCAGCATCGTCAGTCACATCTATTTCCCGACATCCGCCGTCATTTCCTGGGTCCATATTCTGGAAAACGGGGCCTCCACAGAAATTGCCATGATTGGTCGCGAGGGCTTGGTGGGTTTTTATTTGCTATCAGGCGCATCACAAGCACCAAACCGGGCAGTCGTACAAATTGCCGGCCAAGCCATCCGAATCCGTTTCAGCACTGTGTTGCAAAGTCTTCAAGAAGGCCACTCACTACAAAGAATATTGCTGCGCTTTAACCAGGCACTGGTCACCCAGATGGCACAAATGGCCGTGTGCAACAGACACCACGCGCTTGATCAAAAACTGTGCCGTCTTCTTTTGCTGACACTGGACAGACAGGATGGAAACACCATCAGCCTGACGCACGAAATGATCAGCAATATGCTGGGCGTGCGGCGTGAAGGGGTGTCCAATGCTGCGTCCCGCTTGATGAAAGCAGGTGTCATCAACTACACGCGAGGCCGCATCACCGTGCTCGATCACTTTGAGCTGCAAAGGCGCTCATGCGAATGCTATGCCGTAGTCAAGAAAGCCTATGAAAGAATGAAAGCATTGTCCAAATAATGCCCATCTGACCGGCCCTAAAAACTCAAATAGACACCATCTGATTGCGGATGGCATAACGCGTCAAGTCGGCCACTTTGTGCAAGCCGACTTTGCGCATGATGTTGCGCCGGTGCACCTCCACCGTGCTGGGCGCAATCTGCAAATTGCGTGCAATTTCCTTGGAGGAATAACCATCTGCAATCAATCGAAGCACCTGCTCTTCCCGACCGCCCAACTGGTTGCGAACACTGATGTCACCAGAGCGAGCTTTGCGAACGCTGTCCATCATTTCCGAAGCTGCAGACTGGCACAAATAAAGGCGCCCTGCAGCAGCGGCGCGTATCGCAGTCATCAACTCGTCAATGCTGCTCGTAGTCGATACATAGCCTTTGGCGCCCGCATCCAGAATCTCGATGATGGCGTTGCGATCTGTGGGGCTGCAAAAGGCCACCGTGTTGATTGGAGAGGTTCTATGAGCCATCTGCTGCATCAACATCAGGTCATGCGCATCGTTGGAGTGCATGCCAAAAAGCACCACATCTGGATCAAACTCATCACACAAGGCATTGGTACTGGAATCACTGTCTGCCATACCCACAAGATCCATGTCGTGGTGAGTCCGCAATAAAGCGGCTAAGCCTTCTGACACTGCCTTGTGTTTTGAAGAAAGCAAAACTCGAATGGGCATCGATGGCGGATTCAAGTACGAGGTGCAACACGGTTTAACGAGGCGTGAAACACCTCGTGGGGTGTCTTGAATCCCAGCCGCTTTCTGGGGCGGTGATTCAATCTGTTTTCAATCATAGTCAACTCCTCATCGGTGACAGTTTCCATGCGCCGCTTCTTGGGAATGTATTGGCGCAGCAAACCATTGAAGTTCTCGTTGCTGCCGCGCTGCCAACTGCAATACGGATCGGCAAAGTAGGTCTGGATGCCAAGGGTCTGATCGATGGCCTGGTGATCCGCAAACTCCTTGCCGTTGTCCACCGTCAAAGTCTTCACCCGTGAGATCAGG
>NZ_CXOO01000003.1 GCF_001269385.1 Limnohabitans sp. DM1
ACAAGCCATCGTGACACTGGCAGAACGCAAGAGTGGCTTTGCTGTGCTGGCCAAAGTGCCCAACAAGTCTGCTGCTTTGGTGGGTCGGGCCATTGAAGCCAAACTCAAGCCCCTGATCTCACGGGTGAAGACTTTGACGGTGGACAACGGCAAGGAGTTTGCGGATCACCAGGCCATCGATCAGACCCTTGGCATCCAGACCTACTTTGCCGATCCGTATTGCAGTTGGCAGCGCGGCAGCAACGAGAACTTCAATGGTTTGCTGCGCCAATACATTCCCAAGAAGCGGCGCATGGAAACTGTCACCGATGAGGAGTTGACTATGATTGAAAACAGATTGAATCACCGCCCCAGAAAGCGGCTGGGATTCAAGACACCCCACGAGGTGTTTCACGCCTCGTTAAACCGTGTTGCACCTCGTACTTGAATCCGCCAGTTTCGTTTGTCTTGATTTGAAAGGCGTAAGGCTCGCCTGGTGTGCGGTAGGCTTTTTCGTCTCTTGTTTTCAAGAAGATGAGTTTGGTCAGTTCACCAAAGGCCATGGGTGGTGACAAGCGACCACCACCCCAAAGGGTTTGGTGGCATTTGCGAATGGTTTTGATCAAATCATCACGGGTGACAGCGCCAATATCGGGTTTGTTTTTGGCTTTGTAGTAGTACTTGAACTCTTCAGGCCTGCCATAACCGGCGGGCAAGTCAGCAATCACGTTGGCATCGCGCTCCAACACGCCGTATCGGTCTGAACAATCGAAAAACGCGCGGGTTTGACCAGCCACCACCCCCACGTATTCAGCACGGAATTTGTGGGCATGGCCGTTGCCAAAGGCTTGCTCAATGGCTTGTTTGAATTCGTTGTCGGTGACGGCATCGCGTTTGCACTCGATCACGGCATACGGTTTGGTACGTGCTTTGTCCCGGAACACCACGATATCCGCTCGATCATTGGGCACGCGGTCTGGCACGGTGATTTCTACCCCAATGCATTCGGGGTCATACCCATATCGATAAATCAATTCTGCGTAGTAGGCGGCTCAAACTTTTTCTTCGGGGTCTGACCATTTTTCGGCAAGATTCACTGCCACGTAACGGATTTTTTCAGTTTTCCCACTGGTGATGATTTGAAGATACCCATCTTCGATCGCGCGTTGAATCAGTCCCGTTGTTTCCATAATTTTTCCGTCATTGATTGCACCTTTAGGCATGGAGCCTTTACCCACCAGCTAACGACTTATTTTCTTGCAGTGGTCTAGCTAATTTTCATTGAACCACATGATTTGACCGATCTCTCTACGCTTGTCGCGCCAACACCCGCCCAGCCAGCCAAGCCAACCCCGCCCCCACCACACAACACCCCACCGTGACCAGCGGCGTGAACTGCCAGCCGCCTGCACGCGCTGCCACAGCCGCCACCACGGGTGGCCCCGCAAACTGGCCCAAAGCAGACAACTGCTGCACCCAGCCCACGGTGGTGGCCACTTGCTGCTCGCCCGGGGCCAGCCGCACCGCCAGGCTGAACAAGGTGCCCGGCACCAGGCCGCCCACGCCCGAAAACAGCAGCACCCCGGCAAAGCGCAGCCAAGGCAGGCTTTCGGTGAAGGGCGCAAAGGCCACGGTGCTGCCCAGCGCCATCGCGCCAAAACCCAGCCACAAGGTCGAGCGCGATGCCCAGCCGCGTTGCAGCAGGCGGCCCGACGCCATATTGCCCAAGATGTTCACCGCCGCAGCCAAGGCCGTGAGCACACCCAAAAGCGCCCCGCTCACGCCCGCAGCGGCGTAAATCGACGGCAAAAAGCCCACCACCGCCAGCCACTGGCCTGAATACATGCCAAAAGTGAGCGCCACCAGCCAGGGGCCACGGGCGCTCAAGGTGCGGCGTAGGCGCTGCCAGGCACCTTGCCCGGCAGTGGCCGCCGCATGGGGAGGATCGGCCGGCACCGCCCGCAACAGCCACAGCGCCATTGCCATTGACACCCCAGAAAACAGCCACCACCACGCCCCCCAGCCCCAGGCCGGAATGAACAGCGGCCCAGCCAACAAAGCCAGCGCCGTGCCCGTGGGCATGTAGGCGCCCCACACGCCCAGCATGCCGGGCAATTTCGCAGGCGGCACCAGGCGGCGGATCAAGGCCGGCGCGGGCAAAGCCACCAGCAAAAAGCCCAGCCCTTCAATCGCCCGCAACACCAGCAAAGCCGTCACCGAGGTTGCGAAACCGCCCAAACCACTGGCCAGCGCCAGCAGACACAGGCCGCGCACCATGCTGCGCTTGAGCCCCATGCCATCGGCCAGCAGCCCCATGAACACCGCCAGACTCAGGCCAGCCAGCTGCACGATGGACAAAAGAAAACCCGACTGCACCAGCGTCAGGCCAAGCTCAGCCTGCAACGCAGGCAAGGCCGGGGACAGCTTGCCCACCTGCAAGGCGGCCACGCCACCGGCCAGCACCACCAGCCAGGCCGAGCGTTTTGCAGCCTTCATGCGAATAATCCTGTAGGTCGGCACTCGCAGAGTCCGACATGGGCTGGACATACCACCAACGCTTGTGCAAACACTGCCGCACAAGCTACCCACGCCGGGGTCTTCGACCACCGACCTACAAAACTGTTGCTCGGTCGCTTCAGCCCCAACAAGGGTCTGGGCCGAAGCGCGCAGTGTCGGGGCTGAAGCCACCGACCTACAAGAAGGCACAAAAACCGGGTCACAAGAGCTTGCGCCCCGTCAGGCGTTCATGTTCGCGCAGGGCAAAGCGGTCGGTCATGCCTGCGATGTAGTCGGCCACGGCGCGGTGCAAATCGGCCCCCGCTGCAAAGTCGGCGGGCATTTCTGCAGGCCGCGCCACATAAGCTGCAAACAGCTCGCGCACGGCCTGCTGGGCCTGTCCGGTGGTTTGCATGACCTGCGGATGGCGGTACAGACTCGCAAACAAAAACTTCTTGAGCTCCGCCGTGCGGGCTTTCATGTCGGCACTGAAGGCCACCAAAGGGCCCGCCAGCCGGGCCTCGTCGGCAGACTGAACCCCTGCACGCGCCACCGCATGGCGGGTGGTGTCGATCACGTCATACACCTGATCGCTCAGCATGCGGCGAATGGTTTCGTACAGCAGTCGGCGCGGCTTTTCAGACAGCGCGGGGTGCTCGTTCAAGGTCTGCTGGTGGTAATGGGCAAACAGCGCCACCTCCTGCAGCTGCCCCATGCTGATCAGGCCGGAACGCACCCCATCGTCAATGTCATGCGCGTTGTAGGCAATCGCATCGGCCAGATTGCACAGCTGCGCCTCCAGACTGGGCTGGGTGCGGTCGATGAAACGCCGCCCCACCCCGCCCGGCTCGGTCCGATCCAGATGCTCGGCATTGGCCCGCGAACAATGCTTGAGCACGCCCTCGCGGGTTTCAAAACTCAGGTTCAGGCCATCAAACGCGGGGTAACGCTCTTCAAGCTGGTCCACCACGCGCAAGCTTTGCAAGTTGTGCTCAAAACCGCCGTGCGCTGCCATGCACTCGTTCAGCGCGTCTTGCCCGGCATGCCCAAAGGGCGTGTGGCCCAGGTCATGCGCCAGCGCCACGGCTTCGACCAAATCTTCGTTCAGGCCCAGCGCCCGGGCAATGGATCGGCCCAGCTGCGCCACCTCCAGCGAATGCGTGAGCCGCGTGCGGAACAAATCGCCCTCGTGGTTCAAAAACACCTGCGTCTTGTAAACCAGCCGCCGAAACGCCGTGGAATGCACGATGCGGTCGCGGTCGCGCTGGAAGGCATTGCGCGTGGGTGCTGCAGGCTCGGCAAAGCGCCGTCCCCGGGTTTGCCCCGGGTCGCATGCCAACGCTGACAAGCTGGACTGCGAACCGATCGAGATCGCAACGGACTCGGCGTACATGGCCATCAAGCGCAGCAGGCGTTGATCACCTCGCGCACCATGGCGTCGGGCGCACCGCACACGGTGGCTTTGCCGGGGCCGTCGATCACCACAAACTGGATATCGCCACCGATGGCTTTTTTATCGAGGCGCATGTGTTCGATGTAATGGCCCGCGTTGTCGGCTGCATCAATCACAGGGCCGCGCACCGGCAAGCCAGCGCGTTCGATCAGGGCACGCAAGCGGGCCACAAAAGCCGCATCGACACGCCCCAAGCGATGCGACAACTCGGCCGCCATGACCATGCCGCAGCCCACAGCCTCGCCGTGCAACCAGACGCCAAAGCCCAAACCCGCTTCGATGGCGTGGCCAAAAGTGTGACCAAAGTTGAGGATGGCGCGCAGGCCCGCTTCGCGCTCGTCCTGCCCCACCACCCAGGCCTTGATCTCGCAGCTGCGCTTGACGGCATGGGCCAGGGCCTTCGGGTCTTGAGCCATGAGGGCGTCGATGTTCGCTTCGATCCAGTCCAGAAACGCCATATCGGCAATCGGACCGTATTTGATGACTTCAGCCAGGCCAGCGCTCAGCTCGCGCGGGGGCAAGGTGCCCAGGGTGTTCAGGTCGCAAATCACCCGCACTGGCTGGTAGAACGCGCCGATCATGTTTTTGCCCAACGGGTGGTTGATGGCGGTTTTGCCGCCTACCGAGGAGTCGACTTGCGACAGCAGCGTGGTCGGCACCTGCACAAAGGGCACGCCGCGCATGTAGCTGGCGGCGGCAAAGCCGGTCATGTCACCAATCACGCCACCGCCCAGCGCAAACAAAACGGTCTTGCGGTCGCAGCCTTGGCCCAGCAGCGCGTCAAAAATCAGGTTCAGGGTATGCCAGTCTTTGTGCGCCTCGCCATCGGGCAGCACCACGGTGTGCACCTGCTTGTAATGCAGGGCGATGGCGCTGCGCAAAGCGGCCTCATAGATCGGGGCAATCGTGTCGTTGGTCACGATCATGGCGGTGCTCGCCTTGGGCAGGCCGGCCCAGGTTTCAGGGCGGCTCAACAGGCCTTGGCCAATCTGGATGTCATAACTGCGGTCATCCAGCGAAATGGCGACCTGCTCAATGGAAATGGGGTGCTCGGACATAGGGCGTAAGTGTAGGGCTTTGACACAGGCTTCTCGTCGGGGCTGAAGCCGCCGACCTACGAAGATGACAGGGCTGCCCCGTAGGTCGATACTCGAAGAGTCCGACGTTTACAGCCTTCGACACACGCCCCATGTCGGGGTCTTCGACCACCGACCTACGAAGATGAGGGCAGGCTTACGAGGACTTGATCGGCAGGTGACCGGCCAGTTCCAGTTGCATGGTGATCATGTTGACCAGGGTGGCCACGGAGGGGCGGCCGGTTTCGATCACGAAGTGAGCGGCTTCGCGGTAGAGCGGGTCACGGGTGTCGTAGAGCGCGCGCAGGCGGGCCATAGGGTCCTCGACTTGCAAGAGGGGGCGTGCGGTGTCGTGGCGCACGCGGCGGTAGACGTCTTCGGGGGTGGAGCGCAGATAGATGACGTGACCGCGTTCGTGCAGGTGTTGGCGGTTGGCGGGTCGCAATACCGCGCCGCCGCCAGTGGCAATCACGCCTTCGTGGGTTTGAGTCAGGTCGTCCAGCACCTGTTGCTCGACATCACGGAAACTGTCCTCGCCTTCGCGCGCGAAAAATTCCCGGATTGAACAGCCCAAACGCTCTTCAATCACATGGTCGGAGTCCACAAAAGGCACGCCCAGGCGGCGCGCCAGTTGGCGGCCGATGGTGGTTTTGCCTGAGCCCGGAAGGCCCACGAAGATGATGCTCAAGGAAGTCTCACACGAAGTAGTCACCCCACACCGAACAAAAAAGGGGCGGGGCGTTTGAAGTGGGCAAGTGTATGCGACCCGCTTTGCCCGCCCTTCACTGCGGCAAGCTGGCCGGTGCGTCAGCCACCACACGGGGGGTGAGAAAGATCAGCAGTTCACTTTTGCGCTGGGTCTGGTCGCGGTTTTTAAACAACCAGCCCAGGCCCGGCACATCGCCCAAACCCGGCACCTTGGCCTCGTCGTTGCGCCGGGTTTCCTCAAAAATACCGCCCAGCACTGCGGTGCCGCCGTCTTCCACGCGCACCTGGGTTTTCACGTGTTTGGTGTTGATGGCATACCCCGCCGGGGTGATTTGGCCAACGCTGTCGCGGTTCACATCGACTTCGAGCACCACCGAGCCATCAGGGGTGATTTGGGGCGTGACTTCGAGTTTGAGGTTGGCTTTGCGAAACGAGATGGCGGTCACGCCAATGCCTGCCGATGTTTGGTAGGGCAATTCGGTGCCCTGCTCGATCAGGGCCTTGGTCTGGTCGGCGGTGACGACCCGGGGGCGCGAGACCACTTTGCCAAGACCTGCCGCCTCCAGTGCCGAGAGTTCGACGTTGATGAACCGGTCGGCCGCCGCGTTGAACAGCGAAACGGCAAAGGTGGCGGGGGCGCTGACGGTTTGACCCGCGCTGCCTGAGGGCAAATTCACCTGGTTGCCGTTGGCCACGCCCGCCGCTGCGCTCTGGTTGGTGGCGCCCATGCTCAGGGTTTGGCTGTTGCCCTGCACTTTCAGGGGCACAGCCAGGCCCGCCCCCAGGCGCACGCCCAGCGATTGGCCAAACTGGTCATCGGCCTCGACGATGCGTGCCTCGATCAGGACTTGCCGCACGGGCACATCGAGCTGGGCAATCATCTGCTGGATCTCTGCCAGACGGGCGGGCAAGTCGGCAATGAACAGCTGGTTGGTGCGCGGCTCGGCCAGCACCGTGCCCCGGGGACTGAGCCAGCGACCGCCACTGGCCCCAGCCACGCCAGTGGCGCCCCCACCTTGCAGGCGCTGCGCGACTTCACTGGCCCGGGCGTATTGCAGGCGCTGCGACCACATGCTCAAGGGGCTGACGGCGTCCAGGGCGGCTTGCGCATCGCGTTGCTTTTTCTCGCGCAGCGCCCATTCGCCTTGCGGGGCCACCCACAGCACACGCCCTTCCTGGCGCGAAGTCAGGCCCTTGGATTGCAGCACGATGTCCAGCGCCTGTGGCCAGGGCACCTCGTTCAGACGGACTGTGACGGGGCCACTGACGTTGTCGGTCAGCACCAGATTGAGCCCGGCAAATTCGGCAAACACTTGCAGCAAGGCGCGCAAGTCGATGTTCTGGAAATTCAGGCTGATGGGGCGGTTGTCAGTGGATGCGGGCCACTCCACCGGAAACGCCACAGCCCTGGACGCCGGAGTAAGGGGCGAGGTGGGCGCCGGAGTGCCCCCATTTTGTGCCGCCACACACAGCCCCCAGCAACAGGCCACGGCTGTCCAGCCACGTTTGTTGTTCATCATTTGCCGCCCTCCCAATGCAAGACATGGACCGGCCCGCGCGCCGCGCGCAGGGTCACGCCCTCGCTGGTGATGGCCTGCACCCGATGGCCTTCGAGCGTGACGCGCTGACCGGGCCGCACACGCGCCCAGTGCGGACCGGCCACCAGCACGGCCTGCCGATCGGCGCCTTGTTGCCATACCCCGGCCAGGCGCACGCGCGCCAGTGGCCAGCGTTCGGGGTCTTCGGGCAGGTCGGGTGCTGTGGACGCAGCGGGCTGCGCTGTATCGCCGGACCCTGTCTCTGAGCCTGAGCCTGCAGCACCGGCCTGCGCCAGCAGTGGTGCAGGCTGCGCAAACAGCGGCGCTGCCTGCACGGAGACCTGGTTGGGCAGTGCGCGGGCGCCATCTGGTGGACCGTCCACTGAGCCGTCGTGCGCCGGCCAGGCTTGCCAAGTGCTCTCACCCGGGCGCATCCACACACGCAGCACGGCATCGATCTGCACGTCTTGGCTGTCAGGCTGGGCCACGATGCTGATGCGGTCAATGGACCACACCGGCCCCGCCTCCGTGAAAGCTGCCCAGGCTTTCACCCAGCGCGCAAAAGCCCCGATCACACGCAGCGTCACGGCCTGGCTCGGCACGGGCGACCCGGTGCTGGCGGCAGGGGCTGAGCGTCCTGGTGTGATGCGCTGCACCTGCGGACTCACAGGGCGCAAGACCATGACGCGCAGGCCCTGCTGGCTCAGTGCCTGTTGCAAATCCAGCCAGATGCGACTGGGCTGGGCCTGGCCGGGCAGGCGCGACAGGGCGTCACGCTGGGCGTGTTCGGCATCTTCGGCCTTCAAGGGCGAGGGCGGGGCCAAAGCCGCCGTTTGTTGGCGCAAACGTTCCACCGCTTCATCAGCCTGGGTGTAGGCTTGTGTGACATCCAGATGCACAAGAACCACGGCACACGCCCCCAACAGCGCACTGCCCAGCCCCCAGACCCAGGGGCGCAGCATGAGCAGGGCTTGTTTTTGCCAGTTCGCCCAAGCGGTGGACCAGTCCACTGCGCCTGTGTCCCACCGTCGTGACAGCTTGCCTATGTTCATCGCCCCCCCTTGGACGCAGCAGCTGAGGCTGCCGGGGCCGCAGCAGCTGCGGCAGGGGCTTTGCCCGAAGCTTCGGCAGGCGGCTCAATGGAAGTCCAGGCCACTTGCCAGACAAAAGACACCTGCGCGGAACGGGCGCTGTCCGACTCGCGCAAAGTGTTAGTGGCCGTGAGGCTGGCCAGATTCACGGCCTGGCCCCAATGCTCGGCCAATTGCTGGCGCGCCGCCGTCATGGCTGACACGCTGGGTGCAAAGCCTTGCAGCTCCAGCTTGTCGCCTTCGGCCTGCAAGCGCTCCAGGCGCAAGCTGCTGCGCTGCGCCTCGGCCAGCAAGGCCTGATGCCAAACGTTCCAGATTTGCTGGTGCTGTGCGATCTGGCTCAGTTGCTTGCGCTGCAAGCGTTGCATCTGCACCAGTGCGCGTTGCGCATCCAGCACTTTGAGGCGTTGCGTGCGCTCGGCCATCTGGCTTTGCAATTGACGTTGCTCGGTCAACAGGGCCTCGGTTTTGGCTGCTTGCCACCACACCCAGCCCCAGGCCAGCGCAACGCCCACGGCACAACCGAGCAAACCCGTGACCCTCCGATGCCGCAGCCCTTGCTGCTGCGCCAAGTTGGGGTAGTGCAACAAATTGAATGCGCTGCTCATGACCACGCCTTCAAGGCCAATCCTGCCGCGACCAAACGCGCCCCCACGGGTGAGGACATGGCTTGGAGCAAGGCAGCATCGCCGGTGGCCAACCCGGCAGCCTCTTTGATGTGGGGCCCGTCATCGGGTCCGGGCAGACGAAATTGCCAATCCAGCACCGGCTGGGTCAGCAAACTGGGCAGCCCGCCTTGCAGGGCGTTCGCCGCCCGCCGAGCGGCATGCAGTTCGGGTTCTACGGTGGCCAGCTGCCAGCCCGCAGCGCGTGTGCATTTTTTCAAATCGGCGATGTGCGACTTGGCACATGCGACCCATTGCACCCGGCGCACCAACGCTCGCGAGGTGTCTTCGGGTTGGAAATCAAAATTCACCTCATCGGGCTCCAAACCCAAGGCTTGTGCAGCCTCCAGTTGGACCTCGGCCACCCAGTCCCCTTCGTCCAGCTGCGCCGGGAATTCGATTTGTCCCAAGGCCAGATCCACCAATGGCAGCGCCATATTCAAGCGCTTTTCCACGCCACTTTGGGGTGATCCCATTTGCCGCAAAGCCTGGCTGAGCCATGCTTTGTCTTGATGTGCCAATGCTGGCATGGGTTGCAGGGTTTGAGTACTCTGGACTTTGGCCAAATGCTCGCTTTGGCGTTGCAGGCCCACCAGCGACCACGCAGCGTCTTGCTGAGCCAGACCCCACCCCAAGCGCGTCGACCTCGCACCGATGCGTTGCCACCACCGAATCAAGCCTTTCATGTTGCCCCCTGCTTGAGGCCTTGCTGGCCTTCTGAGAGATGTTTTGTAACATGAATAAAGCGCCCAAACAATATTTTTGAATACCAAATAATTCTTTATTGAATTTTCAAGTGCGACCTGAGAGGTGAAGGATTTTTATAATGGCAGGCGCCTTGCATCCTGCATGGCGCCCCCCACCGCCTCCCATTTATGCCATCCAAAGACACCCCCCCTTCTGAAAAGCAGCGCCCAAGCGACGCAGCCAGTCCATCCCGGGTGCCCTCCTGGCTGGTGAAATTGGCCCTGTGGGTCATGGGCATCGTGGCGGCGGGCCTGGCCAGTATCATGCTGGTGGTGGGTGTGGCCATGGTGGTCGCCTATCCCAATTTGCCCGACATCTCGGACCTGGCCGACTACAAACCCAAGCTGCCGCTGCGCATCTACACCGCCGATGGCGTGTTAATGGGCGAGTTTGGCGAGGAGCGGCGCAACCTTACACCCATCAAGGACATTCCCCTGGTCATGAAAAACGCGGTGCTGTCCATCGAAGACAACCGCTTTTACCAGCACGGGGGCGTGGACTATATCGGCATTTTGCGCGCCGGTTTGGCCAACATCGGGCGCGCCAAAAGCCAGGGGGCATCGACCATCACCATGCAGGTGGCACGCAATGTGTACCTGTCATCCGAGAAGACATTCACCCGCAAGATTTATGAAATTTTGCTGACCTACAAGCTCGAACACATGCTGACCAAGGACCAGATACTGGAGGTCTACATGAACCAGATTTATCTGGGCAACCGAGCCTATGGTTTTGCCTCGGCGGCAGAGGCTTATTTTGGCAAATCGCTCAAGGACATCAGCATTGCCGAAGCGGCCATGCTGGCCGGGCTACCCAAGGCGCCATCGGCCTACAACCCGATCAGTAACCCCAAACGCGCCCGCTCACGCCAGCTCTACATCATCGAGCGCATGGAGAGCTTCAACTACATCACACCTGAACAGGCTAAAGCCGCCAAAGCCGAGCCGCTGAATCTGCGCAACGCCGGTGACAAACGCACCCTGCACGCCGAATACGTGGCCGAAACCGTGCGCCAGATGGTGTTTGCCCAGTACGGCCAGGACACCTACACCCGGGGCCTGAACGTCTACACGACGATACAGTCCACCGAGCAAATGGCCGCCTACAAGGCACTGCGCCAAGGCATCATGGACTTCGAAAGTCGCCAGATTTACCGGGGGCCGGAAAAATTCGTCGATCTTCCAGCAGACCCCAAGAAGATGGAAGACGCCATCGACGATGCGCTGGAAGACCACCCCGACAACGGCGATGTGATGTCGGCCGTGGTGCTCGAAGCCTCGCCGCGCAAAGTGGTGGTGGTGCGCCAGAACGGCGAGCAAATCAGCATCACCGGCGATGGCCTCAAGCCTGTGCAATCGGGTTTGTCTGAAAAAGCCCCCCCAGCCAAACAACTGCGCAAGGGCGCCGTGATTCGCGTCACCCAAACCCCAAAAGGCCTGTGGATGATCACGCAACTGCCCGAAGTGGAAGGCGCTTTTGTGGCCATCACACCCCAGACCGGCGCCATCCGTGCCCTGGTGGGCGGCTTTGACTACGCCAAAAACAAGTTCAACCACGTCACGCAGGCCTGGCGCCAGCCGGGTTCGAGCTTCAAGCCCTTCATTTATTCGGCTGCCCTTGAAAAAGGCTTTACCCCGGCCACCGTGGTCAACGATGCCCCCTTGTTTTTTGACGCGGGCGTGACCGGCGGCCAGCCTTGGGAGCCCAAAAACTACGACGGCACCTTTGACGGCCCCATGTCGCTGCGCCGGGGCTTGGCCAAGTCCAAAAACATGGTCTCCATCCGCGTGCTGCAGTCGGTGGGCGCACGCAATGCGCAAGAGTGGATCACCCGCTTTGGCTTTGACGAAGACAAACACCCGGCCTACCTGACCATGGCGCTGGGCGCGGGATCGGTCACGCCCATGCAGATGGCCACGGCTTATGCGGTGTTTGCCAACGGTGGCTACCGCCTGCCACCACACCTGATCACTCGCATCAGCGACTTCAAGGACCGGGTGTTGGTGGACAGCCCTCTGCCCACGCAAATGACCGAAGAACAGCACACCTTGCCCGAGCGCAACGCCTTTGTCATGAGCAGCCTGCTGCAAGAGGTGACCCGCTCAGGCACCGCCGCACGGGCCCAGTCCATGCTGCGCAGGCCCGATGTGTATGGCAAAACCGGCACCACCAACGACTCAATGGACGCCTGGTTTGCGGGCTACCAGCCGCGCCTGGCAGCGGTGGTCTGGATGGGCTACGACACCCCGCGCAAGCTGGGTGACCGCGAAACCGGCGGCGGCCTGAGCCTGCCGGTCTGGATCAATTTCATGGAAACGGCCCTGCGCGGCGTCCCGGTGTCCGAGCCGCCCGTGCCCGAAGGCGTGGTCAACGTGAACGGCGACTGGATGTTTGACGAGTTTGCCAAAGGCGGCGGCATCAGTACCTTGGGCACAGGCCATGAAGGCACCGCCAAAGCCCCGGCCCCAGTGCCGCCCGGCGAAGAGAAAAGCAAGATCCTCGACCTGTTCCGAAACTGAGTCGGCGCTGTGCCCCGACCTACATATGCAGGGCCCCGTAGGTCGGCACTCGCAGAGTCCAACGTTTGTCGGCTTCGGTACAGGCCTGATGTAGGGTTTGAAGCCGCCGACCTACAGCTGGGCAAACACCAGTTCTTGCCCAGCCTGCTCAGAGGCATAACGCGACAGGCTCTGCCAGAACTCGCCTTGGCCCTTGGTGTCCATCCAGAGAGTGCCGTCGAATTTGTAGTGGAAGCCGCCACAGCGGGCTGCCAGCCAGACTTCATGCAGGGGCTTTTGCAGATTGACCACGATTTGGCTGCGGTTGGGAAAGGTGAGCGTGATCATGCCGCCCACACGTTGGTTATCGACATCGGCATCTGTGTCGTCGTTCAGGCGGTCGCAACTCGTCTCGATGCCCGCCAACAGGCGCTCCGCGTGGTCCAGGAATTCAAGGTCGGTCATTACAATCGCTGCATGTTGAAGGTATCCAGGATTCTAGTCACGTCACTTGCCCTTGCTGGGGGTACGGCTGTGTTGAGCGCTTGCGGTCAAAAGGGGCCGCTGCTCATGCCCAACACCCCCGAATCGGTTGGGCGCGCCACCTTGCTCGAAGCCCTCAACCCCTGGCACCAAAAACCAGCAACATCGCCAAAGCCGCCAGCCCAACCGGCTGCGCCTGCGCTGCAGCCGCCAGATCAAACCCCTGCAGACCCCTCCGATTTGCCCGGCGTGCCACCTCGGGCACCATAACGGCAGGACGCACGACCTGCCCCTCCTTCCCCCCCCATTTGTCCCTTCTGAAGCGCACATGAACACCCCCATCAACGCCACCTTGCCCGGCCAACCCCACATCGCCTATTCGGGCGATCAGCTCATGGTCGAAAGCCTGCGCCTGTCTGAGCTGGCTCGCCAACACGGCACACCCTTGTTTGTGTACTCCAAAGCCGCCATGCTCTCGGCCCTGGCCGCCTACCAACGTGGCTTTGCCGGACGCCAGGCGCAAATTTGCTACGCCATGAAGGCCAACTCCAGCCTGGCCATCTTGCAGGTGTTTGCCGATGCCGGTTGCGGCTTTGACATCGTCTCGGGCGGCGAGCTGGCCCGCGTGCTGGCTGCGGGCGGCGACCCGGCCAAGGTGATTTTTTCAGGCGTGGGCAAAACCCGCCATGAGATGAAACAGGCCCTGCAAGTGGGCATTGGCTGTTTCAACGTTGAAAGCGAAGCCGAACTCGATGTGCTCAGCGCCGTGGCGGTGGACCTGGGCAAAGTGGCCCCGGTCAGCCTGCGCGTGAACCCCAATGTGGACCCCAAAACCCACCCCTACATCTCGACCGGTCTGAAAGGCAACAAATTCGGTATTGCCCACGAAGAAGCGCTGCGTGCCTACCGCCATGCGGCCAGCCTGCCCGGCCTGAAGGTGGTGGGCATCGACTGCCACATCGGCTCGCAAATCACAGACAGCACGCCCTATCTGGACGCCATGGACCGCGTGCTGGACCTGGTGGCCGAGGTTGAAGCGGCGGGCATCCCCATCCACCACATCGACTTTGGCGGCGGCTTGGGCATCAACTACAACGGCGACACCCCGCCCGAGGCCGATGCGCTGTGGGCGCAGCTGCTGGCCAAACTCGATGCCCGGGGTTACGGCCAGCGCCAGCTGATGATCGAGCCCGGCCGCTCACTGGTGGGCAATGCGGGCGTGTGCCTGACCGAGGTGCTGTATCTGAAGCCCGGCGAACAAAAGAACTTTTGCATCGTCGACGCCGCCATGAACGATCTGCCCCGCCCCGCCATGTACCAGGCCTTCCACCAGATCGTGCCCGTGCAACCGCGCTCAGGTGATGGTGTGGTGTACGACGTGGTCGGCCCGGTGTGCGAAAGCGGCGACTGGATCGGCCGCGACCGTCAGCTGCTGGTGCAAGCCGGTGATGTACTCGCCGTGCTGTCGGCAGGCGCTTACTGCATGAGCATGGCCAGCAACTACAACACCCGCGGCCGCGCCGCCGAAATCCTGGTCGATGGCACAAAGGCCCACCTGATTCGCCAGCGCGAATCGGCGTTTGACACCTTTGCGCTGGAGCAGCTGGTCTGAGGCCCAGGTGTCGGACTCTGCGAGTACCGACCTACCCATTCAATGCGCATTGACTTCGCACACAGCCTGCCCCGTCACACAGCAGATCGTGATGGGCGGACAAGCCTTCATAGATACTTCAAGCTAAACCATTGTCAAATAACAGGATTTTCAAAAATCAAAAGGTTTCATTCCTAGATATATCTGCTCACAAACTACCGCCGCAAGGCTCGCCAGGCCAGCAAACCCGCCAGAACACCCGCATACACCAAAACCTCGGCAAAGTCCTGTTTGCCCGCGCGCATCCACCAAAAGTGCAGCACGGCCAGCACGGCCACCGCATAAACACCCCGGTGCAGCAGCTGCCAGCGCCTGCCGCCCAGCCAGCGCACGGCCCGGTTGAAAGAGGTGGCGGCCAGCGCCAGCAAGATCACAAAGGCACTGAAGCCCAGCCAGATGAAGGGGCGCTTGAAGAGGTCTTGCAAGGTGTCGGCCAGGTCAAAGCCCATGTCAAACCAGGCGTAGCACAGCAGGTGCACGCTGGCATAAGCGAACACCAGCAAACCCAGCATGCGCCGAAATCGCAGCAATTCTGGCCAGCCCAGCCAGGTGCGCAAAGGGCTCACGACCAGCACCACACAAAGGCTGCGCAGTGTCCAGTCGCCCGTGGCGCGGATCAAGGCTTCGGCGGGGTTGGGGCCCAACTGGTCTTGCAGCGTCTGCAACACCAGCCAGGCCAGGGGCAGCAGCCCCACCGACAGCAGCGCCCACCAGGCTGCAGGGTGGCGCAATGCGGCCCTCATGGTCATCAGAAAAATTTCTTCAAATCCATGCCGGCGTAGAGCTGCCCGACCTGCGGCTCATAGCCATTGAACATGAGCGTCTTGCGTTTTTTGGCCAACAGACCGTCTTCGCCAATGCGCCGTTCGGTGGCTTGACTCCAGCGCGGGTGGTCCACCAGCGGGTTCACGTTGGAATAAAAGCCGTACTCCTGCGGCGCGGCTTTCTCCCAGGAAGACAGGGGCTGCTTGTCCAGAAAGCGGATTTTGACCAGGCTCTTGCCGCTTTTGAAACCATATTTCCAGGGCACCACCAGGCGCAAAGGCGCGCCATTTTGCTTGGGCATGACTTCGCCATACATGCCAAACGCCAGCAAGCTCAAGGGGTGCATGGCCTCGTCCATGCGCAAGCCTTCCACATAAGGCCAGTCCAGCGCCCCGCCGCGCACACCGCGCATGGTCTTGGGGTCAGCCTGGGTCACGAACTCCACAAACTTGGCCCCCGGCTGGGGCTCCACCCGCCGGATCAGGTCCGACAGCGAATACCCGATCCAGGGAATCACCATGGACCAGCCTTCCACACAGCGCAGCCGGTAAATGCGCTCTTGCATGGCGCCCCACTTCATGAGGTCTTCCAGGGCGTAGCGTCCGGGCTTTTTCACCAAGCCTTCAATCTCCACTGTCCAGGGTTGGGTATTCAAGGTGTGAGCGTATTTGGCCGGATCGGCTTTGTCGGTGCCAAATTCGTAAAAGTTGTTGTACGTGGTGGCGTCTTTGTAGGCCGTGGGCTTGTCCATCGTCATGGCGCCGGGCACATTGGAAGGCACAAACGGCAAGGCCACCCCGCCCCCACCCGCACGGGCACCCTGCGCCCAGGCGCTGCGCTCGGCCCAGGTGGCCAAAGACAGCCCGGCAGAGCCTGCTGCCATGCGGCGCAACACGTCACGCCGCGATTGGTACACCTGCACGGGGGTGATCTCGCTGGACACGGGATGCACAAAAGCTTTGTCAGATGAAAAAATCAGCATGAGCACCTCTGGGGAATAAACAAGCATTGGATTGTCAAGGTTTTAAACACCTTGTGCTGCCCCCCCCATACCCAACGTATCGGAACCCGGGTATCCCCCCTTTGTGCGCCCCGTTGCGCAAGACCTGCGGTCCAACAGGCAAGCGTCCTCTATCTCACCCAAAGCGCCATGTTGTTAATTTGATAAGATGCTCTTATTTTCGTTAATTTCACTAAATATGACAAGCCAAGCGATCATTGAAGTGGTCGACGACAACGAAGACATTCGGCAGATGTTGTGCTTGGTGCTGGACGCGCATGGCTTCAAAGTACGCACCCATTGTGGCGGTCACGAATATCTGAGTGCACAGCGCTCTTGCGGCCCCAGAGTGATGCTGCTGGATATCCGAATGCCCAAGATGAGCGGTATCGAATTGCACGCCAACATGCGCCAGGCGGGCGATGACATCCCGGTGATTTTCATGAGCGGCGAAAGCTTGCCCCATGAAACCATGGCCGCCCAGGAAACCGGCGCCATCGCCTTCATGTGGAAACCCTTTCGCACCGAGCAAATGCTCAAAGCCATTGCGCAGGGCCTTCAGACCTTCCAGTCAGCCTGAAATCGGCCATTCAGCGGCAGACTCGGTGCACGCCCAAGGTCAAATCAAGCGCACCTTCACACTTTTGCCCTTGATCTTGCCGCGCGAAAGCTGCGCCTCGACCTTTTTGGCCAACTCGGCCTGCACCGCCACATAGGTCGAAAACTCGTTCACATTGATCTTGCCGACCTGCTCACGGGTCAGGCCGCATTCACCCGCCAGCGCGCCCATCACATCACCCGCGCGGATTTTTTCTTTGCGCCCCCCCACAATTTGAAGGGTTCGCATGGGGGGCTGCAAAGGGCCACCTGCGGCAGCGGTCAGCCCCGACAACGGCGCCCACTGGGACTCGCGGCCCTGCATCACCTCAATCTTGCCGACCGCGCCCATCTCGTCCATGCTCGCCAGCGTGAGCGCCAGGCCTTCCGCATCACCCCGGCCGGTGCGGCCAATGCGGTGAATGTGTATTTCAGGGTCGGGCGTCACGTCCACGTTGATCACGGCTTCCAGGCCTTCCACATCCAGCCCGCGTGAGGCCACATCGGTGGCCACCAGCACCGAACAACTGCGGTTGGCAAACTGCACCAGCACCTGGTCGCGCTCGCGCTGCTCCAACTCGCCAAACAGCGCTAACGCGCTGTAGCCCTGCGCCTGCAAGACCGCCACCAGGTCACGGCACTGCTGTTTGGTGTTGCAAAACGCGAGGGTGCGGTCAGGGCGGAAATGCGCCAGCAACTTGGATACCGCATCCAGGCGCTGGCTTTCGCTCACTTCGTAAAACACCTGGTGGATCTTGTGCGCGCTGTGCTGCGCCTCGACCTTGACGGTCTGCGGCGAGCGCATGAACTGCGCCGCCAGCTTGGCAATGCCCTCAGGGTAGGTGGCCGAAAACAGCAGGGTCTGGCGGTCTTTGGCGCACTGGCGCACCACCTTGGCGATGTCGTCGAAAAAGCCCATGTCCAGCATGCGGTCGGCTTCGTCCAGCACCAGCGTGTTCACCTCAGCCAAGCTCAACGAACCTCGCTCCAGGTGGTCCAGGATGCGGCCGGGTGTGCCCACCACCACATCGGCACCGTGCTCTAGGCTCACCGTCTGGCCGCGCAGGGCCACACCGCCGCACAACGTGACAACTTTCACGTTCTGGCGGGCACGAGCCAGGCGACGGATTTCTTGGGTGACTTGGTCGGCCAACTCACGCGTGGGGCACAGCACCACTGCCTGCACAGGAGCGCTGGGCGAACCTGCGCTTTGCAGGCGCTCAATCAGGGGCAGGCCAAAGGCGGCGGTTTTGCCACTGCCCGTGCTGGCTTGGGCGATCAGGTCTTGCCCTGCCAGCGTGAGCGGCAGGCTGGCCGCCTGGATGGGTGTCATCTGGGTGTAGCCCAGTTGTTCGAGGTTTTGGAGCGTGGCGGGGGCCAGGGCGAGCTGATCGAAGCGAGAGGTCATCGGGACAAGCGGCTCGGCGGGGGTTGTTGAAGTCATGCGGGGATTATCGTTGCCGGGTTCACAAGGTGTGTTGACGTGAGGCATCGCCGCGATGTTTGCTTGCGCAGCAGATGTGCTGCGGGCCAACGGCCTTAGCCCCGAAGTGTGCCTGTGCCGATGCAAACATTGTCGGAGCTGAAGCTCCGACCTACGGGGGCAATGGTGGTTGGCCTGGGACGGACTCAAGCGCTCATGCGCAGGGGGATGGTGATGGGGCCGTCGTTGATGAGGGCGACTTTCATGTCGGCGGCGAAGCGGCCGGTTTGCACCAAGGGGTGGGCTTTTTGGGCTTGGGCCACAAAGTGCTCATAAAGTCGGCGGCCTTCTTCGGGCGCTGCGGCCTGGGTGAAGCTGGGGCGGTTGCCACCGGCCACATCGGCGGCCAATGTGAATTGGCTGACCACGAGCAGGCCGCCGCCCACATCCTGCACGCTGCGGTTCATCTTGCCCGCCTCGTCGCTGAAGATGCGCAGTTTGAGCATCTTGGCCAGCATCTTGTCGGACACCGCGTCGGTGTCGCCTTTTTCGGCACACAGCAGCACGAGCAAGCCTGCGCCGATCTGACCGATCACTTCCCCGTCCACGCGCACGCTGGCTTCGCTCACGCGCTGCAGTACCGCGATCATTTCAAGACACCGTCAGTGCACATGAGCGGACAAACGAAGGGCATCAGGCCAGATGGACCTTGGCAAACTTGCGCTTGCCCACTTGAACGATGTAAGTGCCGGCTTCAAGCTTGAGGCCTTTATCGCTGACCACGCTCGAATCCACGCGCACGCCGCCTCCGTCGATCAGGCGTCCGGCCTCGGTGGTCGAGGGCGCCAAGCCTGCCGATTTGAGCAAAGCGCCAATGCCCATGGAGGCGCCCGACAAGGACACTTCAGGAATGTCGTCAGGCACGCCACCTTTGCTGCGGTTGATGAAGTCCTGCTCGGCGGCGTCTGCGGCAGCAGTGCTGTGGAAGCGCGCCGTGATTTCCTTAGCCAGCATGACTTTGGCGTCTTTGGGGTTGCGCCCGGCTTCGACTTCCTTTTTCAATGCCTCAATCTCGGCCATGGACTTGAAAGACAGCAAGGTGTACCAGCGCCACATCAGCGTGTCCGAAATGCTCAGAACCTTGGCGAACATGCTGTTGGGCTCTTCGGCAATGCCGATGTAGTTGTTCTTGGACTTGGACATTTTGTCCACGCCGTCCAGCCCCTCCAGCAGAGGCATGGTCAAAATGCACTGCTGATCCTGACCATATTCCGCCTGCAGATGGCGGCCCATGAGCAGGTTGAATTTCTGGTCGGTGCCACCGAGCTCCAGGTCACTTTTCAGCGCCACCGAGTCGTAGCCCTGCATGAGCGGGTACAAAAATTCGTGCACGCTGATGGGCGTGCCTGCCTTGAAACGGTCATGGAAGTCGTTGCGTTCCATCATGCGGGCCACGGTGTATTTGGCGGCCAGCTGAATCATGCCCATGGAGCCCAAGGGCAGGCTCCATTCGCTGTTGTAGCGGATCTCGGTTTTGGACGGGTCCAGCACCAGGCTGGCCTGCTTGTAATAGGTTTCGGCGTTGAGCTTGATCTGCTCGGGCGTCAGTGGCGGGCGGGTGCTGTTGCGGCCAGAGGGGTCGCCGATCAGGCTGGTGAAGTCACCAATCAAAAAAATGACTTGATGCCCCAGGTCCTGCAGCTGGCGCATTTTGTTGAGCACCACCGTATGACCAATATGGATATCAGGCGCGGTGGGGTCTAGCCCCAGTTTGATGCGCAGTGGCACGCCAGTGGCTTCGGATTTGGCCAGCTTTTGCAGCCAGTCTTCTTTGGGGATCAGCTCTTCGCAGCCCCTCAAAGTGACCTCCAAAGCATTCAAAGTGCTTTCTGTGACGGGGTATTTTGTAACAAGCGATTGATTCATAAGGGTTTTTTCTTGGGTCAATTCGGTGTTGGCCCTTAAAATTGGCCTTTTCTTGAAGTCTCCCATTTTAGAGGCGACACCCCCCCATTCCTGCTGAGCACAGATTGCCGATCAATTTGTGTCACCAATTTCCAATAAAAAATGTCGTTTTTCACAACTCTTCGCCATCAGGTCTCATTGTTGAGCCTGAGCAGCTTGCAAAGGTTCAGCCAGCTTTTAGGCCGAACACTCCATAGCATTCAAAAAGGCCTTGCTTGGATCGATGGGCAGCACCCACAGCTGACCAAGTTGAGCCAGCCCGTCGTGCGTTTGCTGACTCGCCATCCCAAAACCATCAGCATCAGCTTGGCTTCGATCCTGCTGGCAGGCGGTGGGGGCGCGTTTGCAATTGTCAATCTGGGCCCTGACATCGCTGACCAACCCGTGGTCACAGTGACCACCCCCATCGAGATTCCGCAGCTTCAAGCCCAAGCTGGCCTTTTGGACCCTTCACAGTTGCGCTTGACGCGCACTGACAGCACCCGCTCAGCTGACACACCCGAAAGCCTTTTGCGTCGCCTCGGCTTGGTCGATGCACAAGCGGCTGCTTTTTTGCGCAGCAACCCGCTGGCAAGGCTGGCTTTGCAGCAAGCCGGACGCTCGGTATCCGCTGAGTTAACCGGTGAGCAGTTGCTCAGCGAATTGAACGTACGCTGGCTCAAAAACGACAGCGACACTTTTTTTCAACGCCTGAACATCCAGCGCACAGCCCAGGGCTTTCAAGCCTCTTTGGAAACATCGCCCATGAACACCAGCATCCGCATGACGGGTGGCACGGTGGCCAGTTCTTTGTATGACGCTGCGGACGAGGCACTCTTGCCCGATTCCGTCATCAGCCAGTTGACCCAGATTTTCTCCAGCCAAATCGACTTTCACCGCACTTTGCGCAAGGGCGCGCGGTTTTCCGTGGTTTATGAAGTGCTGGAAGCGGATGGCGAGCCCCTGCGCACAGGGCGCGTATTGAGTGCCGAGTTCAACAACGACAACAAGACCTATGAAGCGGTCTGGTTTCAAGAACCAGGACAAAAGGGTAATTATTACAGCCTGGATGGCAAGAGTCTGAGCCGCGCCTACCTCGCTTCACCTGTGGCTTTTTCGCGCAAAACAAGCGGGTTCAGCATGCGTTTGCACCCCATCTTCCAGACGATGCAGGCGCATCGCGGCGTTGACTACGCTGCGCCTACTGGCACACCGGCCCAAACAGTGGGAGATGGTGTGGTGGAGTTTGCAGGGGTTCAGGGCGGCTTTGGCAACATGGTCATCGTTCGCCATGGCAACAACCACACCACGGTGTACGCACACCTCAGCCGCATCCAGGTCCGCAAGGGTCAGACTGTGCAAAAAGGCCAGGTGGTGGGCGCAGTAGGCTCCACCGGCTGGTCAACCGGGCCTCACCTGCACTTTGAATTCCGCGTCAATGGCGTGCACGTTGATCCGCAAAAAATCATCCAGCAAGCACAAAGCTCGCCCATCAGCCCGGCTGCCATGGCCAAGTTCAATGGACTGGTCGCTCAGACCCGAAGTCAGCTACAGGCAGCCGCGCAAATGCGCGAAAGCAACATTCAATGAAAAAGGGCCGCAAGGCCCTTTTTCAATGGCCAGCCGGATTTTGATACTCTCGGTTAGCCCCCTGCACTCGCCCGCTTTTCGAACCCCTTGACGCTTTTCTCCGCATGACCTCCTCTCACTACATAGGCCTGATGTCAGGCACTTCTCTGGATGGCGTGGACGGCGTGCTGGCGCGCCTGGACGAACAAGGTTCCATTCAGGTGCTTTCTCATGCATTTGAACCGTTTGACGCCCCTTTTCGCTCCGCCTTGCTCCAACTGAACCAGCGAGGCGACGATGAACTGCACCGCAGCGCCCTGGCAGGCAACCAAATTGCCCGGCATTACGCGCAGGTGGTGCACGCCTTGCTGGACAAAAGTGTCTTGAAATCTGAGCACATCACGGCCATCGGCGCACACGGCCAGACCGTGCGCCACCGCCCGCTGGAGTTCGACGCAGACCCCGCCCGGCAACAGGCGGCGGTGGGCTACACGCTGCAGCTGAACAACCCATCTTTGCTGGCGGAACTCACAGGCATCGATGTGGTAGCGGATTTTCGCAGCCGCGACCTGGCGGCAGGTGGTCAAGGTGCCCCGTTGGTGCCCGCCTTCCACCACGGCCTGTTTGCTCAGCCCGATGCCTGCGTGGCTGTGCTCAACATCGGCGGCATTTCCAACCTCAGTGTGTTGTCACCCAATGGCGATGTGCTGGGCTGGGATTGCGGGCCGGGCAATGCCTTGATGGATTACTGGTGCCACACCCATACGGGCCAGGCTTTTGACCGCAATGGTGCCTGGGCCGCTTCAGGCCAGCGCGACCCGGAGTTGCTCTACAGCATGTATCAAGAGCCCTTCCTTCACAGGCAACCGCCCAAAAGCACCGGGCGTGATCTTTTCAATCCGGTCTGGCTAACGCAACACCTGGATGCATGTCCTGATGTGTCTGCTGCCGATGTGCAAGCCACGCTTTGCACCTTCACGGCACTGGCCTGCAGCCAGGACATCTTGCGCTTTGCACCTGAAGCTCGCACCCTGATCGTGTGCGGCGGGGGCGCCTTGAATGACCATTTGATGCGTGAGTTGTCAGAACATTTACCCGGTGTGGCCGTGGTCAGCAGTGAACGCCATGGACTGCCGCCTCTTCAGGTCGAAGCCGCCGCCTTTGCCTGGCTGGCCTTCAAGACGATGCGCCGGGAAACTTCTAGCCTGCCAAGCGTCACGGGCGCCAGAGGCACCCGTGTGTTGGGGGCAATCTACCCCCGCTGACTCAGGGCAAGCGTTGCTCGCCCATGGCTCAGTTCAAGTCGAAAACGATGAGCCGCAGCCGCAGGTGGATGTGGCATTCGGATTCTTGATCACAAACTGGGCACCTTGCAGGTCTTCCTTGTAGTCAATCTCTGCACCGATCAGGTACTGATAGCTCATGGCATCGATCAGCAAGGACACACCGTTCTTGCTCATGGTGGTGTCGTCTTCGTTGGTGATTTCATCGAAGGTGAAACCGTACTGGAAGCCTGAGCAGCCCCCGCCCTGCACAAATACGCGCAGCTTCAGATCCGGGTTGCCCTCTTCGGCGATCAGGTCGGCCACTTTGGCGGCGGCGCTGTCGGTGAAGACAATCGGTGCGGGCATTTCGGTCTGGATATTTTCTGCAACAGCGCTCATGGTGTTTCTCCGGGTTCAATGACAAATAGTATAGCGCGCTTGTCGGGAATTACAGACCTGCCCGTCAGTAACGCTACTGGGCATATGGGCATATGCGTTCGCCCTCTCAAAAACAAAAAGCCGCCACGGTGAACCGGGCGGCTTTTTGGCGAAGCAGGAAAAGCGGATTAACGCTTGGAGAACTGCTTGCGGCGACGAGCAGAGTGCAAGCCAACCTTTTTACGTTCGACTTCACGGGCGTCACGGGTGACAAAACCAGCTTGGCTCAGCACAGGCTTGAGCGAAGCATCGTAGTCAATCAGGGCGCGGGTGATGCCGTGGCGCGATGCGCCGGCTTGACCGGATTCGCCACCGCCGTGCACATTGATCATGATGTCGAAAGTTTCGGCATGGTTGGTCAACATGAGGGGTTGCTTGGCGATCATGATCGAAGTCTCGCGGCCGAAGTAGGCTTGGATGTCCTTGCCGTTGACCGTGATCTTGCCAGTGCCTTTTTTCAGAAACACGCGGGCGACGCTGGATTTGCGACGGCCTGTGCCATTGTTCCATTCACCAATCATCTCAAGGCTCCTTAGATGTCCAGCACTTTAGGCTGTTGGGCGGTGTGTGGGTGCTCTGCGCCGCCATACACCTTGAGTTTCTTGATCATGGCGTAACCGAGTGGGCCCTTGGGCAGCATGCCCTTGACAGCCTTCTCGAGTGCGCGGCCAGGGTGCTTGGCTTGCATGTCGCGGAAGTTGGTGGCAGTGATACCGCCGGGATAGCCCGAATGACGGTAATACACTTTGTCCAGTGTCTTGGTGCCAGTCACTTTGAGCTGGGCAGCATTGATAATGACGATGAAGTCACCGGTGTCGACGTGAGGCGTGTAAATGGCCTTGTGTTTGCCGCGCAAACGGAGAGCAACTTCGCTGGCTACTCGTCCGAGGACCTTGTCGGTCGCGTCAATCACAAACCACTCGTGCACGACCTCAGCGGGTTTGGCGCTGAAAGTTGTTGTCATGAGTTTTCTCTTTGAAGAAAGGTTTGTCGGGCCCTTTTCCACGGTCGGTGTTCCTCTGTTGGGAACCTCTTAGGTGGGAGATTGCTTGAACCTTTTCAGGTTTGGACGTCTTCGCCGCGGGGCCACAAAATCGCTGCGAAGCCCGCCATTATACGAAAAATCAAGGACTTGCAGAAGTTATTGGTTACCATCGACGCATGTTCAGTTACCGACACGCTTTCCACGCGGGCAACCATGCCGATGTGCTCAAACACATCACCTTGCTCGCCACCATGCGCCACCTCATGCAAAAAGAGGCCGGCATCACCCTGATCGACACCCATTCAGGAGCTGGCCTGTACCGACTGGACGGCGATTACTCCCAAAAAGGCGCCGAAGCTGAAGACGGTCTGTTCAAACTTCTGGCTGCCCTCGAAAAGCTGGACAGCATCCCCGAGCCGATTGAAGATTATCTGGAACAAATCTCCAGCTTTAATCCTAACGGACAAGCCCGCGTTTACCCAGGATCGCCCTTTTTGATGCAGCGCCTGATGCGTCACGAGTCGCGTGATCGCCTGCGCCTGTTTGAGCTGCACCCCACAGACAGCAAATCGCTGATGTCCAACATCGCCCAGCTGGATGCGGGCCGCAGCATCACCGTCAGCCGAGAAGACGGCTTTGAGGCCCTCAAGAAACTTTTGCCGCCACCGGCATCGGCCACAGGCTCCAAGCGGGCCATGGTGTTGATCGACCCCAGCTATGAGATCAAATCAGATTACAGCAAAGTCGCTAACGTCATTCAGGAATACCTCAAGCGCTTTTCGACCGGCACGTATCTGGTTTGGTACCCCATCATCCCGCGCCCCGAAGCGCACGAGCTGCCACGCCGCCTGCGCACCCTTGCCAACCAGGCTCAAAAGCCCTGGCTCAACGCCACGCTTGCCATTGGCCGCGGTCCCGGCGACGAGGGCGGTCTGGTGGCCAGCGGCATGTTCGTGATCAACCCGCCTTTCACCCTGAAGGACCAAATCCGCAAAGCACTGGACGTGGTCGGCCCTGCGCTGGCACGTGGTACAGGTAAGAGCTGGCAAGTCGAATCTTCTTGAGCGTTGAGCGTTGGGCGTTTGAGGTTGGCCTTGAACCCTGAACGCGGAACGCTGGGTGTTACAGCCCAAAAGACGGACTCAGGGAAAATCCTGATGCAACGGGCGAAAATTAACCGACCGATCGGTCGGTTAATTGTTATACTACGGCCAGCGCCACGATCATTCCATCCTGTCCGGCGCGGGAGAAGCCCATGTACACGCAATCCTTTAGCGTTTCCGACCAGGACGACGCGAAGTCCGCAGGCCTTAAGGCCGTCCCCAAACAAGCCAGCGCCAGCGAACAAGCGCTGCAGGCCCAATTCGACGAGCGCATCGACGCCGATGGCCGCATCGAGCCCCGCGAGTGGATGCCTGAGGCCTACCGCAAGACCTTGGTGCGCCAGATCAGCCAGCACGCCCACAGCGAAATAGTCGGCATGCTGCCCGAAGGCAACTGGATCAGCCGCGCCCCCAGCCTCAAACGCAAAGCCATTCTGATTGCCAAAGTGCAAGACGAAGCCGGCCACGGGCTCTATTTGTATAGCGCCGCAGAAACCTTGGGCACCAGCCGCGACCAAATGCTGGACGCCCTGCACAGCGGCAAGGCCAAGTACAGCTCCATCTTCAACTACCCCACCCTCAACTGGGCCGATGTGGGCGTGGTCGGCTGGCTGGTCGATGGCGCGGCCATCATGAATCAGATCCCGCTGTGCCGCTGCTCGTATGGCCCTTATGCCCGTGCCATGGTGCGCGTGTGCAAAGAAGAAAGCTTCCACCAGCGCCAAGGCTACGAAGCCCTGCTGGTCATGATGCAAGGCACGGCCGAGCAAAAAGCCATGGTGCAAGACGCCGTCAACCGTTGGTGGTGGAAGTGCCTGGCCATGTTCGGGCCGCCCGACGCCGACAGCCCCAACAGCGCGCAAGGCATGCGCTGGGGCATCAAGCGCATCAGCAACGACGACCTGCGCCAGAAGTTTGTGGACGCCACCGTGCCACAAGCCAAGGTGCTGGGCGTGACCCTGCCCGACCCCGACCTGAAATGGAACGAAGAGCGCCAAGCCCACGACTACGGCCAGATCGACTGGGACGAGTTCTGGGCCACGGTGAACGGCAACGGCCCCTGCAACAAGGAACGTCTGGGCACCCGCGTCAAGGCCTGGAACGACGGCGCCTGGGTGCGCGAAGCGGCTCTGGCCCACGCCAAGAAACAACAAGCGCGTCAACTGAAGGAAGCAGCATGAGCACACCCGCACTCAAGGAATGGCCCCTCTGGGAAGTTTTTGTCCGCAGCAAGCAGGGCCTGGAGCACAAACACTGCGGCAGCCTGCACGCGTCTGACGCCCAACACGCGCTGCAGATGGCCCGTGACGTCTACACCCGCCGCCAGGAAGGCGTGAGCATCTGGGTGGTCCCCTCGGCCACCATCTCGGCCAGCGAGCCCAACGACAAGAGCGAATTCTTCGAACCCGCCAGCGACAAGGTGTACCGACACCCCACCTTCTACCAAATCCCCGACGAAGTCGGTCACATGTGAACGGCTACTGCGAAGGCTTCGTGCAGCGTTGCGGCGGTTCGCCGTGCGCTTCGCTTCTAGCACTGTCTTCGCCGCCGCGCCTTGCCTGAAACCTTCTCGCTACCCCTATGAATGCTCCAACTGAATATCTATTGCACCTTGCCGACAACGCCCTGATCCTCGGTCAGCGCAATGCCGAATGGTGCGGCCACGGCCCCATCCTCGAGGAAGACATTGCGTTGTCCAACAACAGCCTCGACCTGATCGGTCAAGCCCGCATGTTGTACCAACACGCTGCAGCGCAAATCGGAAACGGAGCGACCGAAGACACCTTGGCGTATTTCCGCGACGTGCCAGATTTTCGCAACTACACCCTGTGCGAATTACCCCACATGCCGTTGATGACCGCCACCTCGGCTGGCGATCGCGATTTTGCGATGACCATCGTGCGCAACGTCCTCTACAGCAGCCTGATGGTGCTGGTGTGGGACCAGCTGCAAAATTCCAAAGACGCGCAACTGGCCGCGATCGCCGCCAAGTCGCTCAAGGAAGTGCGCTACCACCTGCGCCACTCACGCGACTGGCTGGTACGCTTGGGCGACGGCACCGAACGGTCACACGCCAAGGCACAAACCGCGATCGACCAGCTGCTGCCCTACACACAAGAATTCTGGAGCGCCAGCCCGCAAGAAGCAGCGGCCCTTGCCAACGGCACCGGCATCGACATGGCCGCGCTGCAAGCGGACTGGAACCGCATCGTGGATGAGGCCCTTCAAGAGGCCACGCTGCAACGACCCGCTGCAGGCGGCTTTGTGCCCACAGGCAAGCAAGGCATCCACTCGGAACATCTGGGCTTCGTGCTGGCCGAAATGCAAAGCCTGGCGCGACAGCACCCGGGCGCCACTTGGTAAACCTGCTGGGCCACCATGACCACACCGACCCTCACAGCCAGCGCAGCAGAACAGCCACAGGATCGCCACGCTTCACTCGCGATGACGGACACTGAACAACGCGCCTGGGCCCTGCTCGAACACCTGAGCGACCCGGAAATCCCCGTGGTTTCGCTGCGCGAGCTGGGCATCCTGCGTGACGTGCGCGAGGGCGCTTCAGGGCTGGAAGTGGTCATCACCCCCACCTACAGCGGCTGCCCCGCCATGGGTCAGATCGAAGACGACGTGAAAACCGCGCTGGCTACAGGCGGCTTGCAAGCCACAGTGGTCACGCAACTGGCCCCCGCCTGGACCACCGACTGGATGACCGAGACCGCACGCGAAAAACTGCGGGCCTATGGCATTGCACCACCACACGCCTGCGCCAGCACGCCATCGGGTGCGGCCAGCGTGGTGCAGTTCGCCGCACGCGGGCCCCAGGTCCAAGTGGTCAACTGCCCGCAATGCGGCTCAGCCAACACCACCGAAACCTCCCATTTCGGCTCCACAGCCTGCAAGGCCCTGTACAGGTGCCTCGACTGCATGGAACCGTTCGACTACTTCAAACCCTACTGAACCGAAAAAGAGCGAACCATCATGCGCTTTCATGACTTGACAGTTTCACGCGTCACGCCCGAAGCCGCTGGCGCCGTGGTCATCACCCTGGGCGTGCCGAGCGATCTGCGTTCGCAGTTCGACTTCCAGCCCGGCCAGTTCCTCACCGTGCGGGCAGAGATCCAAGGCGCCGACGTGCGCCGCAGCTACTCCATCAGCTCGGCACGCAGCCAACTGCAGCGAGGCGAGTTGGAGCTGGGCATTCGCCCTGTGGAAGGCGGCGTGTTCTCCAACTGGGCTGCCAGCCAACTCAAAGCAGGCGACACCCTGCGCGTGATGCCACCCGATGGCCGCTTCACCGTGCAAAAGCAGCGCGCCATCCACCGCGTGGGTTTTGCCGCCGGCTCGGGCATCACCCCCATCCTGTCGATTTTGGCCAGCACCCTGGAAGATCAGCCCGAATCCAAATTCACTCTGGTCTACGGCAACCGCCGCATGGACAGCGTGATGTTCAACGAAGCGCTGCAGGACCTCAAAGACCGCTACCCCTCGCGCCTGACGCTGATCCACATCCTCTCGCGCCAGGCGCAAGAGGTGCCCCTGCTCGAAGGCCGCATCGACGCGGGCAAAGTGCGCGCCATCATCGACGCCTTCCTGCCCGTAGGCAGCATGGACGAAGTCTTCATCTGCGGCCCCGAAGCCATGATCGAAGAGACCGAGAAAACCCTGCTGGATGCTGGCGTCAAGTCCGACCGCATCCGCACCGAACGCTTCACCTCACCCACACTCGAGGCCCTGAGCCCCGAGCAGAAAGCGAAGGCCGTGCTCGGTCACAAAGCCACGCGCGATGGCGGTGAAGTGCAGCTCACAGTGGTGCTCGACGGCAAGCCCTACGACATGCCGATGAACCGGAACGAAAAAATCCTCGACATCGCCCTGGCCATGGGCCTGGACCTGCCCTACTCATGCAAGGGCGGCGTGTGCTGCACCTGCCGCTGCAAAGTGACAGAAGGCACGACAGTGATGGACAAAAACTTCACCCTCGAAAAGCCCGAAGTCGATCAAGGCTTCGTGCTGTCCTGCCAAGCCCGGCCCACCAGCGGCCGCGTGGTGGTGAGCTTCGACGAACGCTGAAGACAGCCCATATCGGGGTTGAAATCGGGGTTGATGTCGACTCTGTTGCCGCCGACCTACAAATACACGGCCCCGTTGGCCGGCACCGCCAGGTCCGACTTGCGTGGATTGGGTGCAGGCTGCTTGTTGGGCTATCGCCGACAGCAGGGCTAGACCCTCAATACCGATAGCCCACGCCCACGGCATACAGCATGGGGTCCACCTTCAGCTCGCCAATGCGAACGCCATGGTTGTAAACGTTGGTGCTGATGTAGACCTTCTTGATGTCAAAATTGATCGACCAGTTTTTGTCAAGCGGAATGTCCACACCCGCTTGCAGGGCGCCACCCCATTGATCACGGTTCAAACTCAGGCCGGGTGGCAGACTCACACCCGTGAACTTGGTGTAATTGATACCCGCTCCGACGTAAGGTTTAAAACCCTGCATGTCGGTGAAGTGGTACTGCAGCAGCAAAGTGGGGGGCAGATGGCGAAACGAGCCGATCTGTGAATTGTTGGAATACACCCGCTGGGTCTGAGGGGTGGTCAAGACCAGCTCGGCCGCCACGTTTTTGGAGTAGAAGTAGGTGAAATCCAGCTCACCAAAGGTCTTGTTATTGATGGACAAACCCAAGCCTGTAGAGTCGCTGTTGGTGCTATCCAGATTGACCACACGGGCACGCACAAGCCAGGGGCCTTCGCCGGAAGCCTGCGCCATGACCGAGCCCACAGAACATGCGGCCATGGCCGCAACGAGCAAGATTTTCTTTTGCATGTGACACTCCTTAGGTGATCGAGAGAAACGCCTCTCCATGCCATTGGAAGTCTTCAGGTGTTCAGACCCTGTGAGCTGGTTCACACTGTGCCAATTGGCAACAGTGCTCAGCCATGTGCTTTGCCCATCATCAACAAATTAGGGCATTCCCCACTTTGTGTGCACGTCATAACCGACGCACAATTTCCATTGTGGCTGCGCTTTGGTTCATGGTGTAGAAATGCACGGATGGCACACCCGCCGTAATCAACTGGTCACACAGATCAGTCACCACATCCAGGCCAAACGCCTTGATAGAGGCCAGGTCATCCCCAAAGCCTTGCAGGCGCAAACGTATCCAGCGCGGAATTTCCGCCCCGCACGCATCCGAAAAGCGCAGCAACTGGGAAGAACTGGTGATCGGCATGATGCCAGGCACCACCGGCACGTCCACTCCCAGCTTGTGCACATCATCTACAAAGCGAAAGTAGGCGTCGCTGTTGTAGAAATACTGGGTGATGGCCGAGTTGGCTCCGGCCTTGACCTTGGTGGAAAAGGCCTGCAAATCGGCTTCGGGCGACTTGGCCTGCGGATGCACCTCGGGGTAAGCAGCCACCTCGATGTGGAAGTCATCGCCCGTCTCGGCGCGGATGAAGGCCACCAGATCGCTCGCGTAGTGGAACTCGCCGCCCGCCCCATAGCCGCTGGGCAAATCGCCGCGCAAAGCCACCAAGCGCTTGACGCCCATGGCCTTGAGCGTGGCCAACTCTTCGCGCACCGAAGCCTTGGTCGCGCCAATGCACGAAAAGTGCGAAGCGGCTGCGACGCCCTCGCTCAGGATAGCGCTCACGGTGGAGAAGGTGCCTTCTTGCGTCGATCCGCCTGCGCCATAAGTGACCGAGCAAAACTCGGGTTTCAAAGCGTAAAGCTGCTGTCGAACAGCGCGCAATTTTTCGACGCCTTCAGGCGTCTTGGGTGGAAAAAATTCAAGACTGATGGGCAGTTTCAAACCAGACATCACAACACCTTCAAAAATTCAATAGTCGTTAGCCTTGGCATAGGCCTTGGCGGCCAGATCGGCCTCGTGCGCCACGCGCGTGGCCTCGCGCGCGGGCAACACCGCAGCGGGGTCAGGCCAGCAGGCTTGCACAAAAAACTCGTGGTTGCCGTCACCCCCCGCAATCGGGCTGTTCAGCCAGGCCGTCACTTTCATGCCCAATTCGGTCAGTGCCGTGCGGACGCGGTTTTCGATGAAAGGGTAATAGCTGTCGTCTTTGACGATGCCGCCCTTACCCACTTGGCCCGGTTGCAGCTCAAACTGGGGTTTGACCAGCATCAGCAACTGGCCCGTGGGTTTGAGCAAATGCACCACGCCCGGCAACACCAGCGTGAGCGAGATGAAGGACACATCGCCCACCATCAGGTCAAAGCCTTTCAGCGCATCGGGAATGCGTTCGTCGCCGGGCTCCAACTCGCGGGCGTTGACGCCTTCAATGCAAACCACTCGCTCGTCCTCACGAATGCGCGGGTGCACTTGGGCATGGCCCACGTCAATGCCCACCACCTCGGCCGCGCCGTGCTGCAGCAAGCAGTCGGTGAAACCGCCCGTACTCTGGCCCACATCGAGGCAACGCAAACCATCGACCTGAACGCCCGTGGCCTTCAAGGCGCCTTCGAGCTTGAGGCCGCCACGCGAGACGTAGCGCGACTCGGCGTCGTCGAGCAACTCCAGAGCTGCGCTCTCGGGCACCTCGTCGCGGTTTTTGACGACGGTGCGCCAAACGCCGTCAGGCTGCTGCCACTTCACCCCCCCAGCAATCAGTCGCTGGGCTTGAGAGCGAGAAGCGGCCAGGCCACGTTCGACGAGAAGTTGATCAATGCGCATGTATTCAGCGATCCCTTGTAGGAGCCAGCCCTGCTGGCGATTGAGGCATAGGTGGTCTGCGACTGATCGCTTGCAGGCAAGCTACTACAGGACGGTGGTCTTTGTAGGAGCCAGTCCTGCTGGCGATGAGGGCACAGGTGGTCTGCGACTGATCGCTTGCAGGCAAGCTCCTACAGGACGGTGATCTTTGTAGGAGCCAGCCCTGCTGGCGATGAGGGCACAGGTGGTCTGCGACTGATCGCTTGCAGGCAAGCTCCTACAAGACCGTGATCTTTGTAGGAGCCAGCCCTGCTGGCGAAACAGCGCATCAATAGCGGTAAGTATTGGCCTTGTAAGGACCGTTTTTCGACACACCGATGTAAGCCGCTTGCTCGTCGCTGAGTTCGGTCAGCATGGCACCGACTTTCTTCAGGTGCAAACGGGCCACTTTCTCGTCCAGATGCTTGGGCAACACATAGACCTTGCCGGATTCGTACTGGTCTTGCTTTGTGAACAGCTCGATCTGCGCAATGGTCTGGTTGGCAAACGAGGACGACATCACGAAGCTGGGGTGGCCGGTGGCGCAACCCAGGTTCACCAGACGGCCTTTGGCCAACAGGGTGATCTTCTTGCCATCGGGGAAGATGACGTGGTCGACCTGGGGCTTGATCTCGTCCCACTGGCACTTTTCCAACGAAACCACATCGATTTCGTTGTCGAAGTGACCGATGTTGCAAACGATGGCCTCGTCTTTCATGGCGGCCATGTGCTCGTAGCGGATCACGTTCTTGTTGCCGGTGGCCGACACGAAGATGTCGCACTTGTCAGCGGCGTATTCCATGGTCACGACCTTGAAGCCTTCCATGGCGGCTTGCAGGGCGTTGATCGGGTCGATCTCGGTCACCCACACTTGGGCGCTCAGGGCGCGCAGGGCTTGGGCCGAACCCTTGCCCACGTCACCGTAACCGGCCACCACAGCCACTTTGCCGGCGATCATCACGTCGGTGGCGCGCTTGATGGAGTCCACCAAAGACTCGCGGCAGCCATACAGGTTGTCGAACTTGCTCTTGGTCACCGAGTCGTTGACGTTGATGGCGCGGAACATCAGGCTGCCCTTGGCGGCCATTTCGTTCAGGCGCAACACGCCGGTGGTGGTCTCTTCGGTCACGCCAATGATCTGGGCACCCTTGCGGCTGTACCAGGTCGGGTCCACGGCCAGTTTGGCCTTGATGGCGTTGAACAGGCAAGTCTCTTCTTCGCTGGTGGGGTTGGCGATCAAAGACGCGTCGGTTTCGGCGCGCTTGCCCAGGTGCATGAGCAGCGTGGCGTCGCCGCCGTCGTCCAGAATCATGTTGGGGCCTTCACCGGGCGTGCCTGCGGGGCCAAAGTCAAAAATGCGGTGGGTGTAGTCCCAGTAATCGGCCAGGGTTTCGCCCTTGATGGCGAACACGGGTGTGCCCTTGGCAGCAATCGCTGCAGCGGCGTGGTCTTGGGTCGAGAAGATGTTGCAAGAAGCCCAGCGCACGTCGGCACCCAAGGCTTGCAGGGTCTCGATCAGCACGGCCGTCTGGATGGTCATGTGCAGCGAGCCGGTGATGCGTGCGCCCTTCAAGGGCTGAGCTGCGTTGAACTCTTCGCGGATGGCCATCAGGCCGGGCATTTCGGTCTCGGCGATTTTGATTTCTTTACGGCCCCAATCGGCCAGGCCGATGTCGGCAATCACGCAATCAGCGTTAACGGTGGAAGGCATACGTGCATTCATGAGAAAAGCTCCAAAGCAATGTGAAAAAGCCACACGCGTGGATGAAAGCACTGAATGGAAGTTACAGGCTCACCGCACGTCGAGTGGATGAGCGTCGTTGCTGTATGAAGGTTCCGAGCCTCACGCCTGCTGCCAGCTTTGGGGCTGGTGGGCGCTGCAACGCTCCTCGGAGATTGCTGATTATAGCGAGCCGCTCACAGTGCTGCCGTGAACCCTGACCTGCAAGGCAACACGCAGACTCTCGCTGAGGGCTGGCAGCTCTTGCACAATGGTTTGGTAAAGGATTTCGTGGGCGACCTGTTCATAACCGTGTGCCAGGATGTTGCGCAAACCAATAATTTGTCGCCAAGGAATTTGAGGAAATTGAACATTTGAATCCCCTATCCTGGCCACAGCCTCACCCAAATTAATGAACAATTTCTCAGCAGCAAGGCACAAAACTCTTTGACTTTGGAACTCTGTGGGACTCAAGCCCACAACCAAAGATTGCAGCTCCTCAGAAAAACCAAGCATATCGGCCAAGTGCGCAGGTGCGCGGTCAGTGCTCATTGATAAAGCAATCGCAATTGGGGCTCAATGGCCTTGCGTCTGAAGGGGTTGTTCAACACCGAGGGAAAAGCCAAATCCACGCTCTTTCCATCAAAGACCATGGACAGCTCATGTTGCATGTCCACCAGCGCAAAGCCTGTTGGGTATTGGTTGGGAATGAATTCAACCAACAAGTCGACATCGCTGTCAGGCCTTTCTTGCCCTTGCGCAGCCGATCCAAACATTTGCATGCGGCGAACCTTATAACGCCGACAAATATCGGCAATTAGGGCTTGCTGTTGAGGCGCGATGTTCATAAGCGATCATTATGAAACAGTTCAAACAGTGGCGAAAGTGGATGCCAACCGTGGGAGCCCCGCCCCCGGGGCGATGGGTCGTGGTTTGCGGGGCTTTTCGCGACGAGTGCGTCGCTCCTAAAGGGGAATTCACCTCACTCACAGCGCCCGCAAGGCGCCCCCCTTGGCCCGTTAAAATCTCCCCCATCGCGGCCACCCTTGGCCGCCCGCTCAGCACCCCTGCGGTGCCACCCCGATCAGGACCCCCTTGTGACCTATGCCCACGAAACCCGGCGCCGCCGGACGTTTGCCATCATTTCGCACCCCGACGCGGGTAAAACCACGCTGACCGAAAAGCTGCTGCTGTTCTCGGGCGCAATCCAGATCGCTGGCTCGGTCAAGGCCCGCAAGGCCTCGCGCCACGCCACATCCGACTGGATGGAGATTGAAAAGCAGCGTGGCATCTCGGTGGCATCTTCGGTCATGCAAATGCTCTACCGCGAGCACGTCATCAACCTGCTCGACACCCCAGGCCACAAAGACTTCAGCGAAGACACCTACCGCGTGCTCACCGCCGTGGACTCGGCCCTGATGGTGATCGACGCGGCCAACGGTGTGGAAGCCCAGACCCGCCGCCTGATCGAAGTGTGCCGTCAGCGCGACACGCCCATCATCACCTTTGTCAACAAGATGGACCGCGAAGTGCGCGACCCGCTCGACATCCTCGACGAAGTCGAGCGCGAGTTGGGCATGCCTTGCGTGCCGATGACCTGGCCTGTGGGCCAGGGCAAGAGCTTCGGCGGCATCATCAACCTGCGCACGCAGGCCATGACGGTGTTCGACTCTGGCTCTGAACGCCTGCCGCAAGACTTTGAAACCATCCCGCTCTCCGAGCAAGCCCAACTGGCCGAGCGCTTTGGCCTGGAGTGGCAGACCGCCATGGACAGCATGGAGCTGGCCACGGGCGCTTCGCCCGCGTTTGACGAAGCGGCATTTTTGGCAGGCAAACAAACGCCCGTGTTCTTTGGTTCCGGCGTGAACAACTTCGGCGTGATGGAAGTGCTCGACGCCCTGGTCGATTTGGCCCCCGCACCAAAGCCCCGCACCAGCAACCTGCTGGTCAACAAGCAGCCCGTGGTCAAAGAGATCCAGCCCGAAGACAGCGCGTTCTCGGGCGTGGTGTTCAAGGTGCAGGCCAATATGGACGCCAACCACCGCGACCGCATCGCCTTTGTGCGCATGGCCTCTGGCAAATACACCCCCGGCATGAAGCTCAAAGTGCAGCGCACCGCCAAAGAACTGCGCCCCACCAGCGTGGTCACTTTCCTCTCGCAACGGCGTGAAGCGGTAGACGAAGCCTACGCGGGCGACATCATTGGCTTCACCACCCACGGCGGCGTGCAGCTGGGCGACACCATCACCGATGGTGCGAATTTGCAATTCACCGGCCTGCCGTTTTTTGCACCCGAACTCTTCATGACCGTGATCCTGAAGAACCCGCTGCGCACCAAGCAACTGCAAACGGGCCTCGACCAACTCGGCGAAGAAGGCGCGATCCAGGTCTTCAAACCCGAAATCGGCGGCCCCATGCTGCTGGGCGCAGTGGGCCAGCTGCAGTTTGAAGTGGTGCAGCACCGCCTCAAAGCCGAATACGACTGCGATGTGCGTCTTGAAGGCTGCCAGTACACCGGCGCCCGATGGATCACCGCCGACACCCCGGCCGAGCTGCGCGAGTTCACCAACGCCTACCCGCAGCGCATGTCGCTGGACGCGGCAGGCACGCTGGCGTATTTGTGCACTAGCCCCTACGACGTGCGGCTGGCGCAAGAGCGCTTTCCCAAGATCCACTTTCACCCGTTGCGCGAGCATGCGGGCTTGGCGTTGGGCAGCGCGGGGTAATTGCGTTGAGCGTTGAGCGTTGAGCGTGAGCATCGTCAAGCCAACACGGTTGGCTGATCACGCTGCATATCGGGGCTCAAGCCACCGACCTGCGGGGTGACGACGTCAACGATTCAGACTTTGGCCCGCGCCTGATGCAGCTTCCTGTAGCTGTCCAGCAGGCGGTGGTGCCTGTCCAGCCCTTCCAGTTGCATGCTCGTGGGCGTTAAGCCAAAAAAGCGCACGCCGCCCTCCACCGAGCCCATGACGGCGTCCATCCGGGCGTTGCCAAACATCCGGCGGAAGTTGACCGCGTAGTCGTCCAGTTCCAGCTCATCATCGAGCAGCACTTCCAGCACCACGTTCAAGGCCTTGTAAAACAAGCCGCGCTCGACCGAGTTGTCGTTGTACTGAAGGAAGGCCCCCACCAGTTCATGCGCTTCGTCAAACTGTTTCAAAGCCAGATGAATCAACAACTTCAACTCGAGCACCGTCAGCTGACCCCACTCTGTGTTTTCATCGAACTCGATACCGATCAAGGTGGCAATGTCAGAGTACTCATCGAGCTCATTGTTTTCCAAGCGTTCCAGCAGGGCTGACAAGCTGGCATCGTCCAGGCGATGCAAATTCAGAATGTCGGCGCGAAACAGCAAGGCCTTGTTGGTGTTGTCCCAGATCAAATCTTCGATGGGGTACACCTCTGAATACCCAGGCACCAAAATCCGGCAGGCGATGGCGCCCAACTGGTCATACACCGCGGTGTAAACCTCTTTGCCCATGTCTTTGAGAATGCCCAACAAGGTGGCCGCTTCCTCGGCATTGCGGTTTTCACCTTGGCCAGAAAAATCCCATTCCACAAATTCAAAATCTGCTTTGGCGCTGAAAAAGCGCCACGACACGATGCCGCTGGAATCGATGAAGTGCTCCACAAAGTTATTGGGCTCAGTGACCGCGTTGCTCTCAAACGTGGGCGGGGGCAAATCGTTCAGGCCTTCAAAACTGCGGCCTTGCAACAGCTCGGTCAGGCTGCGTTCCAGCGCCACTTCCAAGCTGGGGTGCGCGCCAAACGATGCAAAAACACCACCCGTGCGTGGGTTCATCAAGGTCACGCACATGACCGGGTAGGCCCCGCCCAGCGACGCGTCTTTCACCAGCACGGGAAAGCCTTGCTCTTCGAGGCCTTGAATACCGGCCAAGATGCCAGGGTATTGGGCCAGCACCTCTTGCGGCACATCCGGCAAACAAATTTCACATTCGATGATTTGGCGTTTGACTGCCCGCTCGAAAATTTCGGACAGGCATTGCACCTGCGCTTCGGCCAGCGTGTTGCCCGCACTCATGCCATTGCTGACAAACAGGTTTTCAATCAGGTTGGAAGGGAAGTACACCACCTCACCGTCCGATTGCCGCACATACGGCAGGCAACAGATGCAGCGCGCTGCGTTGCCGGAGTTGGTGTCCACCAGATGCGCGCCACGCAACTCGCCATCGGGGTTGTAAATGTTGCGGCAGTACGCGTCCAGAATTTCAGCGGGCAGCGCATCTTTTTTGCCAGGCTTGAACCAGCGCTCATTCGGGTAATGGACAAACGACGCGTTGGCGATGTCTTCTCCCCAAAAGGCACCCGCGTAGAAATGGTTGTTGTTGAGCCGCTCAATGTATTCACCCAAGGCCGAGGCCAAGGCGCTTTCCTTGGTCGCGCCCTTGCCATTCGTAAAGCACATGGGCGAATGCGCGTCGCGGATGTGCAAGGACCACACATTGGGAATGATGTTGCGCCACGAAGCAATTTCAATCTTGATGCCCAAGCTGGCCAAAATGCCTGACATGTTGGCGATGGTCTGCTCGAGCGGCAGATCCTTGCCCGCGATAAAAGTGTGGGAGTCAGCGCTGGGTTTGAGCGTCAGCAAAGACTGCGCATCGGCATCCAGGTTGTCGACTTCCTCGATGACAAACGTGGGCCCCGCTTGCACGACTTTTTTGACCGTGCAACGCTCAATCGACTTCAAAATCCCGCGCCGATCAACCTCTTCAATGTCGGACGGCAACTCCACCTGGATCTTGAAAATCTGCTGGTAGCGGTCCTCAGGATCGACGATGTTGTTTTGCGAAAGACGGATGTTTTCGGTCGGAATATTGCGCGTCACGCAGTACAACTTGACAAAGTACGCCGCACACAAAGCCGATGAGGCCAAAAAATAATCGAACGGCCCAGGGGCCGAGCCATCGCCCTTGTAACGGACAGGCTGATCAGCGACAACGGTGAAGTCATCGAATTTGGCTTCAAGACGAAGCTTGTCAAGAAAGTTGACTTTGATTTCCATGGCAGATTTTTCAAATGAAGAGGAATGGACCTACCACGGTGCAGTAGAGCGTTCGGATGGGTGATTATCTCTGTATGGGAAATCGGCTTCGGGCGGGCTTGAGGGTCAGAGAGTTACCAACGAAACGGGGTGTAGACCCAACAATTTCTTCAAATTTCAGGCTGCTCAGACATCAATATTTTTTGGCCCCTTATGACTCTTTTTTACTGTTGACCGTGTCGAAAAACATGACTTAAAAGCAGCATAATTTAGTACTTGCCTCCTATGTCATCAAGCACATCCAACACACCCGCTTCAATTCGAGCTTCAGCGCCGCATCAGCAGGTAGGTGCGCGTGAAGTGCTGGCCCTCAACATCATTCGTCTGCGCAAAGACTTGGGATGGTCGCAAGAAGAACTGGCCATCAAAGCTGATTTGCACCGCACTTTCATCGCCCATGTCGAGCGACAAGTGCGCAACATCTCGTTGGACAACGTCGAAAAAATCGCCGATGCCTTGGGTGTTTCGGTCGGGTTGTTGCTGACGATTTGACGCAGCTCTTCTGCCGTGTTCAGCACCCCATCCCCATTTCGGTCCAGCCCCAAGATCGCTTCTTTGCTGCCCACCCATTCGGTCAGCTCCATGAAGCCGTCGTTGTCCACGTCCAGCCGCGTCACGCCTTTTGTGGTGTCTGCTTGCACATCTTCCAAGCTCATGCCTGACGCTTGTTGTGCTTTGCGCGTGATGCCGTTGCCCTCCAGGTCCAGCGTGAGCAGGCTGTAGGTCTGGCGGTTGCTGGCTTCTTGGGCGTCGGCCTGGGCTTTGGTCAGGACGCTGTCGCCTTCTTTGGGGCCGCTCAGGCGGTCCACGTATTGGCCTTCTGTCTCGGTGGCAAAGCCATCGCCCGCCGCCTTTTTGGCCTGAATCTGCGCCCACTCTGTGGCGCCCACGACGGCCCCTGCGTAGCCTGCCATTTCTTTGAACTGTTTGGCCATGTCCTGGTTGGCCGCTGCCGTCAGCTGCTGCGCGCCCGTGCCCGGGTCGTTGAAGCGGATCGCAAAGAAGAAGTTGTCCACGCCGTTGCGGTCAAAGCTGGGGTAGGCCACCACCGTGAGCATGGGCAGGCGGTCCAGCACCAGGTGTGTGCCGTCTTTGGCCGCTTGCGCTTGCAAGTCGCCAATCAGGGCGCTCATGCGCTGGCTGAGCACGTCCGCGCCCATGGCCCAGTTTTGTGTGTCGGTGTCTTTGCCTGTGTTGCTGACCACGGCGCCTGTGAGCTTGCGCGTTTGGTACACCTTGCCGTCCGCATCCTTGAGCAACATGCCCAAGGTGCCATCGGCCAGAGCACCGATTTCCACCGTGCCTGCTGGGGGTGGCTCTGGATATTCAATGCTGCCGCCAAATAGGCTGCCAAACACGATGGAGGCAATGGCCACGGCGATCATGACCTGGGGACCGAAAACGGCAGCGTTACCCATCAACGCAGCGCCTGCATTAGCGATGCTCATGGCGCTGCTGGCAATGGCAAAGGGGTTGCCGCTCTCGAGGGTGCTTTCCAAACTGGCCAAGGCCACAATGCCGCCAGCGACGTTCAAGGCGGTAAAACCTTTGCCCGCATCCAAAAACCCCGTCTGCCCATTTGCACTGAAAGCCTTGGCCACCTCGTTGGCCCCCAGCACGGCACGCGCCGTCAAGGCAATGCGCTGACCGTCACTGGCATCGCCCCAGCTGTCCAATGCACTGATGAGAGACACCGCACCAGAAAACCCGGTACCAATCGCCCCCAGCGTGGGCATTTGGTTGCTGGCAATTTCGGCGTTGTTCACCAACCGAATCAAACTGCCCGCCGCCTGCACCTTGTTGTTCGAGCGCAGCGCTTGTATCAGCTCCAGCCCCGCCAAGCTCACATCCAATGCAGCGGTGTCGCGCTCGGCTTGGCTGTAAGAGATGATCTTGCTGCTTTGCAGCGTCTGCTTGCCATTGACCGTGGCATAGGTGTCTTCTTGGATGTGCCCGTCAGCCGTGGTGCTGTTGATGATGCGTGCCCCGCCCGAAGTGACCAGTTCTTTGCTGGATGCCACGTCTGAGCCTTTGGCCAGGTGGTTCACGGTTTCGGTGACTTGGACGGACTGGCCATTGACGGATTGGCTGCTGGTGCTGCTTTCTGTCGCCAGCACCGTTCCTTGATAAGTCTTGCTGTTTTGACCTGCATCGGTCTGCGTGGTCAGCACGCGCTTGAGCTGTGCAGACTGACCGGGCGCGCCCGCCCATGAAGTGACATCGGTAGTTTTGTCGCCGATGGCCACTTGCAGGTAACCGCCTTTGCCATCGGGGATTTCCAGCTTTTGATAAACACCGCTGGACAACACCACGACCGTGTTGGGATCGCTGGGTGAGACTTTGAGCAAGCGGCTGCCGTTACCCAAGTCTGTGGCTACCCAGGTATCGTTCAATCGGATGGTGGCACCTTTGGTTATTGAACTCAAATCTAGGCCCACTGGTTCGGCGTAATCGACACCCAAAGAACGGGCCATTACCAAGGCATCTTGCGGCACAAATGCAGACAAGGCCCCCATGTATTTTCCGACCACTTCCGATGCAATACCGGGCAATTGATTGAGCCAGCCTTGCGCTTCGGCACGCAACGCTGGGTCTTGCGTGGTCAAAGCCACCTGCCCCACAGCGGTTGCCAACACGCCGCTCATGAAAACCGCATCGATGCCATCGCCGCCCGTAGCGCGAATCTGTTGCCAGACCTTCTCAACGTAAGCTTGCCCATACACCTTGCCCAGCAAATCCATCGGCGCTTGCAGTGTCCAGTTGTTGATGTTCAGGCTGCTGGCTTCAAAGGCATTGGTGTGGAAGTCTTTGGTTTCTGCGTAGTTCAGCTCGCGCTTCAGATACCCCCCACCTTCGTTGTTGGCGACATCAATCATCTTCTGAAGCGTTGCATCAGCCATCTTGACCCTAATCTGGTCAATTTGCGTTGGGCTCAGATTCTTGCAAGCCTGGCTGTCCAGGCCCATCAATGCGGTGCTCTGCAAGAACTGCAAAGCAGACTGCCCGGTGATAGTCTCGCCAGTGGCCACACCCAAGGCCCAACCGGCATAGTTGTAACCCTTGCCATAAAGCGTCTGGTACACCTGCCGCACGGCCTCTACGCCGCCTATTTCGATTTGCTTTTGGTAGGCGATCAACTGCTCTTTACTGATACTTTGGGGCATGGTTTCCTCCTGAATTTTTTTGGTCTTGAATCGGGGTTAAAAGAAATGAATGGCCACATCACCGCTGGGACGATGCAGCCTGGTCTTTGGGGTTGTCGGATGCGGCCTGGGGCTGCATCACAAAGCCCAGCATGGCTTGGGTCACTTTGGCTTGGATGTCTTGCCAATGGGGCAACAAGCCACGGCGGTATTTGAGATAAACCAATGCGTGCATACCGTCATATTCCATACTGAAGTCATGTCCACAAGGGGCTGCCTCATGGCCGACGTTGGAGCAACTGATATAGGTCCGCACACGGCCTTGCTTGTCCTTGGCAACAAACACATCGTTGGCAAATGTCTTGTCTTCACGGGCAGGCAGACCAGATTTGGGCTCCACGCCTTTGAGGGCGTAGACCGTCAAGCCATGCTCGGGTTTGGGCAAGCGCTCGTAGTCATTGCGCCACCAATACACATTGCCATAACCGCATGTGGGCGGCGCAGTCGAAGGCACTAAACAAGAAAACCGCCGATCCAGAAATCCGTCCTTGGGGTAAATCTCGCCACTGGTCACACCAACGCTCAGCCACATCGTGGTGTAGATGGATTGGCTTTTTTGCTCTTTCTCGGTGGCGTAGCTGTCGATCATTTGCATGTCGGGGTAACGTGCATAAAAACCAAAGCTTTTGATGCCTGTGGCCTCCGTGCGTGGCGCGGATTTCTTGCTTTTGCCCCAGCTGGGTTCGCCGTCGTATTCAACCAAGTGCACCGCATAGTGCGGCAAACGCACCGGCAAGCCACCCAGGTTGCCCACCACGTCTTTGCTGCTGTACTGCGCAGCAGCCATCTCTGGCGGTTGAAAGCCCCCCTGCCACAAGCTCGCCAGCTTGAACCATGCTGCAATGCACAGCAGGACCACGATGCCCATTGCGGTCCACACGGTCCATTTCAAACACGATTTTGGGGATGAAGAAAACATATCCATGGGCTTTTTACAAACCGCTTCAGACGCCTATTACCTGCCCGTCCGTGAAGCTCTTTGACCCCGTGTTCACGTTGATGCTCTTCATACCCTGAATGTCATCCATCAACAGCTGCACCGTCGGCGTGATGAGCTGGCGCACCGCAGCATCAAACGCCCGGATGTCCGCTTCGCTTTGGGGCAGTTCTGCACGGTAGCCAGACAAGGCGGCTTGCTGCTCTGGTTGGCGCGGGATGGTGGGGTAAGTTCTGCTGTGTTGATAGAAGCTGCCCACCATCGCCGTAGGGCTCGATTTTCTGAGCCGCATCCACTGATAGCGTATGCAGGGAATGGTTTGCCGCAGGCTGCAGTTGCCCAAGTTCAAGCGCGTCACCCCCTTGGTCGTGTCCCCTTGCACGTCTTCCAGGCTCATGCCTGACGCTTGTTGTGCTTTGCGCGTGATGCCGTTGCCCTCCAGGTCCAGCGTGAGCAGGCTGTAGGTCTGGCGGTTGCTGGCTTCTTGGGCGTCGGCCTGGGCTTTGGTCAGGACGCTGTCGCCTTCTTTGGGGCCGCTCAGGCGGTCCACGTATTGGCCTTCTGTCTCGGTGGCAAAGGCATCACCCGCCGCCCTTTTGGCCTGAATCTGCGCCCACTCTGTGGCGCCCACGACGGCCCCTGCGTAGCCTGCCATTTCTTTGAACTGTTTGGCCATGTCCTGGTTGGCCGCTGCCATCATCTGCTGCGCGCCCGTGCCCGGGTCGTTGAAGCGGATCGCAAAGAAGAAGTTGTCCACGCCGTTGCGGTCAAAGCTGGGGTAGGCCACCACCGTGAGCATGGGCAGGCGGTCCAGCACCAGGTGTGTGCCGTCTTTGGCCGCTTGCGCTTGCAAGTCGCCAATCAGGGCGCTCATGCGCTGGCTGAGCACGTCTGCGCCCAATCCAAAATTTTGGTTGTTTTTTACCAAATTGACCGGCTCTGCCCAGCTCTGGATATCGCTGACCCAGTAACTTTCCAAACTGTCACCCACATCGCGGCTGGCCCAGTACCCACGGTCTTCGCTCGCCGTTTGCGTCTCTTGCCAGATTAGTTTGCCGCTCAAGTTGCGCGTTTGGTACACCTTGCCGTCCGCATCCTTGAGCAACATGCCCAAGGTGCCATCGGCCAGAGCACCGATTTCCACCGTGCCTGCTGGGGGTGGCTCTGGATATTCAATGCTGCCGCCAAATAGGCTGCCAAACACGATGGAGGCAATGGCCACGGCGATCATGACCTGGGGACCGAAAACGGCAGCGTTACCCATCAACGCAGCGCCTGCATTAGCGATGCTCATGGCGCTGCTGGCAATGGCAAAGGGGTTGCCGCTCTCGAGGGTGCTTTCCAAACTGGCCAAGGCCACAATGCCGCCAGCGACGTTCAAGGCGGTAAAACCTTTGCCCGCATCCAAAAACCCCGTCTGCCCATTTGCACTGAAAGCCTTGGCCACCTCGTTGGCCCCCAGCACGGCACGCGCCGTCAAGGCAATGCGCTGACCGTCACTGGCATCGCCCCAGCTGTCCAATGCACTGATGAGAGACACCGCACCAGAAAACCCGGTACCAATCGCCCCCAGCGTGGGCATTTGGTTGCTGGCAATTTCGGCGTTGTTCACCAACCGAATCAAACTGCCCGCCGCCTGCACCTTGTTGTTCGAGCGCAGCGCTTGTATCAGCTCCAGCCCCGCCAAGCTCACATCCAATGCAGCGGTGTCGCGCTCGGCTTGGCTGTAGGAAATGATCTTGCTGCTTTGCAGCGTCTGCTTGCCATTGACGGTGGCATAGGTGTCTTCTTGAATGTGGCCGTCAGCGGTGGTGCTGTTGATGATGCGTGCCCCGCCCGAAGTGACCAGTTCTTTGCTGCTGGCAATCTCGCTGCCTTTGGCGAGATGATTGATGGTTTCGGTGACGTGGGTGGTTTGTCCGTTAGACAACTCCTGAACTTGCTTGATGCTGCTGGACACTAATTGACCAAGCGTATTGCGGGTTTCACTCAAGCGACTGCTGTCGGCGAGCGTTTGTTCATACGTCTTCATCAACGGATTGCCCTGCGCATCAAAGGTTTGCGTCAAGGCCACACCATTAGGTTGAATTTCTGTGGAGAAGCTGCCGATCACCGTGCCGTCGCTGGTCTTGTGCAAGCCACTTGCATTACCGAACGCATCAGATGTGACCACCATGATGTGGTTATCACCCGCTTGGATGATTTGCGTCAGTAAATTGACTTCGGCCTTCGTGGCCGTTTCCACCAAATCCGCCACATCTTCCACCAGCGCGATGAATACACTGTCCGCCACTGCTGTTTCAGGCTTGGCTGTAGCTGCAGAATTTTGGCGCTTGTTTTGAACCCATTCAGGCAAAGCCAGGGTGTTGCCCACTTTCAAATCGTTGATGTTGCCACTCAGCCCTTGCGCTTTGTACGCAGCCGCCACATCGCGGATGAACTGCATGGTTTCGGCATCGCTCAGGCCCAGCGATTGGCCAATTTTCCAAAGGCTGTCACCTTTTTGGATCGTATAGCCCGTTGCTGCATCTCCTGTGCTGGACAAGGGCGAAAAGGTGCCACCTGCGCTGCTGCCTTTGCCCAGCGATGCCGCATCTAAGGGGCCGCCCAATTGGATTTCTGACAAAGTCAATTGACCCGATGCATTGGGCTTGAGGATGGCGTCACTCACGATACCGTCTTTGCCCGCCACGGTTTGTCGCTGCTGGAACACAGCCCCGGTGTCTTTGGACACTTGCGTCACCGTAACTCGCGAGCCTTGTTCGCCAAAGTTTTCCTGGTCAATGCGCTCTAAATTACCGTCTGACAGTTTGCGCCAGTAGTGGCTTTTGCCTGCACCATCGCTGATATGTTGCCCCAGCGGGTCTTTGCCATCGGGGCTGCGCCCTGCTGCTACGTATTGCGAAGCGCGCCAGCCACTGTTCGGGTCAATCACCACAGTGCCCACTGCTTGGATGCGGGGCAGGATGTTTTCAGCAATATCGCCTTGCGTTGTGATTTCGACAAGCTTGCGCTGGTAATCGGCATAAGCCGTTGGCGATGCGGTCGATTTAAAGAATTGGTCCGTCAGCGCTGCTCGGTCGCTGGCCGAGAGGGTACTCACAACACCAGTGCTTTGCGCAAAAATTGTGCGTGTATCTGCTGGCGAAGCATCAATGCCATACCATTCGAGTGTGCCTCGAACGGATAAACCCAAGCCGTAGCGTTGGCCGTTGAACGTGGCCACTTGATGCACGGCTTCGCCTGCGGCCAGTGCCGGTGTACGGTCGAGTTCGTTGAAAGCGGCCTCGGCGGCGGATTTGGAGGTGGTGGAGCCGAAAAATGCACCTAAGCCACTGGCGACAAACTTCAGCCCAAGACCAAGGCCGTTGGAAGTTGTCACAAAATCAGCAGCTGTTTTCCCGACAAGATATCCACCAGCTGCACCAGTACCTTGACCGACGACCCCCACAAACTCTACCGATGCTGCGTCAAACCGCCCAGCCAGTAAATGCTGGCCTACTGCAATGGCATCGTTGGTCAGCCCCAATCCACCACTGAGTTTTTCGATTGCTCCGAAATACTTGACTGAACTGATACCACCAGCAGCTTTTTCTATACCCGCATTGGCAGCATCCAAATCTCCCAGAGGGGTCCAAGTTTCGTTTTTGTTATAGGGCACCACACCAGCCAAGCCATTGAGGTTGGGCAATGCTTGATTGGCCTTTGTGCTCAAAGCATTGATGGCCTTGGTGTTGAATGTCGCGCCTTCAAACGGGTTGGACTGTGAAGATGTTTTGTTGTCGTTTGCCATGATGAAGCCTCCTTGGTTGAATCAAAAATCAAAGTTACGACGAAATGCGTTTCGCAAAACAACAGGCGTAACGTAAACTGAGACCCAAAACGCAAACACTGCACCGGGTATATAAATAGAGCGCCCCAGAAGATTGCTGACCATGAATCGCCCGAGTCTTGAGTTCATGTCGCCAGTTCCATAAATCGCCAAGTAGGCCAACGCGGGCCCGGCAATCAGTGCAAACAGAACTCCGCGGATGCTCGTAAAGGGTTTAATCGGCTCATCTCGTATAAACATCACAACAAACAGCGATATCAGTAACGGCGTCCACACGCCCCACATAACAGCCGCACAAAACCGGTTCGCATCGGCCAGTGGTCCACTGACGTGTTTCAAGCCCAAGCGGTGCACATGCGGGTTCCAACTGGCCATCCAGTCCACATAGGGCACCACTTGTGGGTAGCTATGCAACACATCCTGAGGTGTCAAGATCACAAACCCCATGCAGCAGGCAAACAACAAGCTGAATGCGTAATGATCTAACAATGACTTTTTTTTATGCCCCAACTCTGTCGTCCCACCATGAGTACCTGCTGCAACATGTGGGTCGGATTTTTTTTGAATTTCCGTCACAGCTCTTCCTCTTGCCAAAGTTCTATTGCGCGGGCACCCACGGTTTTTGTCATTCCGCTTGTCCCTTGACTTGATGTCAACTGGATATTCATTCCAAGCCATTGGGCTGACAGCATCACTTGGCCCCTTTCACACCCTGAATGTCATCCATCAACAACTGCACCGTCGGCGCGATGAGCTGGCGCACAGCAGCATCAAACGCCCGGATGTCCGCTTCGCTTTGCGGCAGTTCTGCTCGGTAGCCGGGCAAGGCGGCTTGCTGTTCTGGTTGGCGCGGGATGGTGGGGTGGGTTCTGCTGTGTTGATAGAAACTGCCCACAGTCGCCGTGGGGCTGGATTTTCTGAGCCGCATCCACTGATAGCGTATGCAGGGAATGGTTTGCCGCAAGCTGCAGCTGCCCATGTCCAGGCGCAGGCTGTAGGCCAATTCATCGTGTGCCATGGGGGTGTCGGGCGGTGCCATCATGAATGGCGCCCGGTTGTGCCAATGCCTGCGAGGCGAAAGGGCACCGAACGCAGCGCAAAGGCGGTGGGCTGCATGTTGGCGCACGCGGTCAGGGCCATTGTGCCCAGGGCCAAACCGATGCGTTGAAGCAGGTGGTTCACCGACGGCGGGAACGTAGATTGGATCAATTGAGCGAAATGCATTGAGGGCATCTATGGCAACTGGAATCAGTATCTTAAAAAATTTAGATTTAATTGTGACTCAAAAGCTCAAATAAACAGTTCATAAGTTTTAAAAACATGGGCAGTAGAAACCCTTAATTTGAATGCATGGTCTGTGCTGTAGTCACCCTTGAGCAGCCTTGCCATGCATGTTGATAGGTCGCGCCCTTTGATGTCTTCAATGGCCAAATGGACGATGGTTTACACATCGTGTGCCACGCCCATCGCGCACGGGGTGCGGCTCCTACACCCTGATGCACTCTTCACCTTTTGCTCAAGATTTCAGGCTCAATAGCAAACGGGTATGGCATGATTTGCACCCCTCGGTGAACGGCTTTCACGCCATCCCGGCCCTTACCTTGCATTGGGGCCTCCCTCGTCCAACACACCCACACTGAATGCGCGCCCTGTCCACCTGGCTGCCTGCCACCCGCCCTGTCGGTGTCTTCACCGACATCGACGACACGCTGACCACCGACGGCGCCATCACCCCCGACGCTTTGCAGGCCCTGGCCGATCTGAAAGCGGCGGGGCTGCATGTGGTGCCGATCACCGGGCGGCCGGTGGGCTGGAGCGAGCCCTTTGCGGCCAGTTGGCCGGTGGACGCCATCGTGGCCGAAAACGGGGCGTTGGCGCTGCAACATTCGGCCAGCTGGGGTTTGCGCAAGCTGTATCAGCAAGACGCGGCCACGCGCAGCGCCAACTTCATCCGCATGCAGGCGGTGCTGGCGCAGATTGAAGGCAGCGTGCCGGGTGCACGACGCTCACAAGACAGCGCCGGGCGCGAGACCGACATCGCCATTGACCACAGCGAATTCACGCACATGCCCCAAAGTGCCATCGACGCGGTGGTGCGCACGATGCAGGCGGCGGGCATGACGGCAACGGTGAGCAGCATCCACATCAACGGCTGGTTTGGCGCGCACAGCAAACTCACCGGTGCCCGCTGGATCGTGCGCGAGCTGTGGGGCCGCGATCTGGATGCCGAAATGGACCGCTGGGTTTATGTGGGAGACTCGACCAATGACCAGGTGATGTTTGAGCACTTTGCGCACAGCGTGGGGGTGGCCAACATCCGGCGCTTTGAGCCGCAGCTGACGCACCCGCCGCGCTACATCACACCCAGCGAACGCGGCGCGGGCTTTGCCGAGCTGGCGCGGCATGTATTGAGCGGCCTGGCCTGAACGACTTTCTTATCCCCCTGCGCGAGCCTTTGCGCGACAACCACCCCCGACAGGACTGCGCATGAACGCCCCCACTATGTTGACCTGGTCTGAACAAGACGCCGAGCACTCGGCCCTTTGGCGCTCTGACCAGGCCCTGCCCGCCCGCGTGGTGTTGGCAGATGACACACTGTCCGCCGACAGCGCTTACCGGCTGGCCTGCGCGGGCACGGGTTTGCTGTGGCGTGGCGATTTTCAGAACGCGCGCCAGTTGCTGCAGGCCTTGTCGCGGCGCATTGACAAGCCCAAAAAAGCACGCGCCAAAAAACCGGCACCCGATGCGCAGCCCTTGCCCGGTACGGCCTTTCACGCTCACCGCCAGGCGCAAGCCCAGCGCACACGCGTACTGAGTCAGATCTTGATCGAGTTGAGCGGCGACTACAGCATCAACCTGCGCCGCGCACCGGACGTGCGACAAGTCTGTGTGCAAGCCTTTGGCCCGACCAATGGCCAAACCAGCGTGATTTCTTTGCGCGCCTTGCAGGGGGTGATTGGCGCTTTTGAGTGGCGCAAGAATGGCGTCGAGTTGCCCGCATTGGGCGAGGGGCTGCGCATTCACCCGCATTACGGCGTGTTTTCACCGGTGCGTGGCGAGTATGTGGCGCTGGTGGCCAAGGCGCCCTTGCCTGCGGCGCTGAAGGATCATTCGGTGGCTTTTGACATTGGTGTGGGCACGGGGGTTTTGTCGGCGGTGCTGGCGCGGCGCGGCGCCCAACAGGTGGTGGCCACCGACATGGCCGAGCGGGCACTGGCCTGCGCCCGCGACAACCTGCAGCGCCTGGGCTTGCAAAACCAGGTGCAGCTGCTGCAGGCCGATTTGTTCCCGCTGGGCCAAGCGGCTTTGGTGGTCTGTAACCCGCCGTGGCTGCCCGCACGCCCGACTTCGGTGCTGGAACAGGCGGTGTATGACGAAGGCAGCCAGATGCTCAAGGGCTTTCTGGCGGGCCTGAAAGCGCATTTGTACGAAGGCGGCGAAGGCTGGCTGATTTTGTCGGATCTGGCCGAGCATTTGGGCTTGCGCACACGCGAGGCTTTGTTGGGCTGGATTGCCGATGCCGGGCTGCAAGTGCTCGGCCGCACGGACGTGAAGCCTGTGCACGGCAAATCGCAAGATGCCACCGACCCGCTGCATGCAGCGCGTTCGGCCGAAATGACGTCGCTGTGGCGGCTGGGGGCGGCGGGTTGATCTTCGATAGATGCCAGCAAGCGTGACCATGCCGAACTCCGATGGATCGGACCCCATGATGGATGTGGTCTGCGAGTGCACCTTCGCGGCGAGGGCGCCGCTCCTACAGCGGGCCGCATTTTGTAGGAGCCCCGCCCTCGGGGCGATGGTTGGTGGTCCGCGAGGGCTTCATCGCGGCGAGGGCGCCGCCCCTACAGCGGGCCGCATTTTGTAGGAGCCCCGCCCTCGGGGCGATGGTTGGTGGTCCGCGAGGGCTTCATCGCGGCGAGGGCGCCGCCCCTACAGCGGGCCGCATTTTGTAGGAGCCCCGCCCTCGGGGCGATGGTTGGTTCACAACCAAATAGCATCCCAGTGCGGGTATTGGCCGACACGCTGGACCAAACCGGCACGCACGGGATTGGCGATCACATACCGCGCCAAGGCGGGCAAATCTTCTTCTTTTCGAACGGCATGGTCGTGAAAACCTTTTTGCCATAAGGACACGCCAAGTTTCCTGGCGCTGACGGACTTGACGCCCGCCATACAGCGCGACAAATCGGTGCTCGCCCCCAGTTGCATGAGCCAATGCAAGTGATCAGGCATGACCACAAATGCCAAGGTGTCCGCATGCTGTAATTGGCTTGCTTGTTGCAGGCATTGGATCAGGCAACGTGCAGCCTGAAAATCATCAAACACCGGTTGACGATCCACCGTGACCGTCGTGAGCAAATAAATTTGCCCAGTTTGCGTGTGTCGGCCTGTTCGCAAGCTGCTTGATCGAGGCTTGTTGTCCATCTTGTACCTCCCTGCCTCAAATTATCGAAGCGGGGGTGATTCCCCTGCAAGCGCCATTTGAGGGGTTCCCGCATGTATTTGCAGTAGCCATGCAACTGGACACCGTGGAGCCGCGTCCCCGGGGCGATGGTTGCTGGTCCGCGAAGGCGCTTCATCACGGCGAGGGTGCCGCTCCTACAGCGGGTCTCATTTTGTGGGAGCCCCCATCAAGGGGGCGCATTTTGCGCCCCCCCCAAATACAGAGGATCGCATTTTGTAGGAGCCACGCCCTCGGGGCGATCGCTGCTGATCCGCGAAGGCTTCATCGCGGCGAGGGCGCCGCTCCTACAGCGGGTCTCATTTTGTGGGAGCCCCAATCAAGGGGGCGCATTTTGCAGGCGCCAAAATACAGAGGATCGCATTTTGTAGGAGCCCCGCCCTCGGGGCGATCGCTACTGGTCCGCGAAGGCTTCATCGCGGCGAGGGCGCCGCTCCTACAACGGGCCGCCCCCCCCACTGCTCAAACCCGCGCCAACACCGGCGCCAGCGCCTTGCCGGTGTGGGTGCCCAACAGCACCAAGGCTTCGGGTGTCATGGCCGCCACGATGCGGCCGCCCGCATTGCCGCCTTCCGGCCCCAGGTCGATCACCCAATCGGCTTCGGCGATCACGTCGAGGTCGTGCTCGATCACGATCACGCTGTGACCGGCGTTGACTAGGCGGTGCAGCACGCTGATGAGTTTGTCCACGTCGGCCATGTGCAGGCCCACCGTGGGTTCGTCCAGCACATACAAGGTGTGTGGGGCCTTGTTGCCGCGCTTGCCCACTTCGTCGCGCACTTTGGTGAGTTCAGTCACCAGCTTGATGCGCTGGGCTTCGCCGCCGCTCAGGGTCGGTGAGGGCTGGCCCAAGGTGAGGTAGCCCAGCCCCACGTCTTTGAGCAACTGCAGCGGGTGCGCGATGCTGGGCATGGTGGCAAAAAAGTCCACCGCCTCGTCGACTTCCATCTGCAGCACATCGCCAATGCTTTTGCCGCGCCAGGTCACGGCCAAGGTCTCGGGGTTGAAGCGGGCACCTCGGCAGGTCTCGCAATGCACTTTCACGTCGGGCAAAAAGCTCATCTCGATGGTGCGCATGCCCTGCCCTTCGCAGCTGGGGCAGCGGCCTTCACCGGTGTTGAAGCTGAAGCGCCCGGCCGCGTAGCCTCGGGCTTTGGCCTCCAGGGTTTCGGCAAACAGTTTGCGGATCGTGTCCCAAAAGCCGATGTAAGTGGCGGGGCAAGAACGCGGGGTTTTGCCGATGGGGGTTTGGTCGACTTCGAGCACGCGGTCGATGGTTTCAAAGCCTTGCACATCGCTGCACGCGGTCAAAGCCACGCGTTGGCCGGCGTCTTGTGCGGTACGGCCTGCAAATGTGGAGCGCTGACTGACCAGGGCCTGGACATTGGCCAGCAGCACATCGCGGGCCAGGGTGGATTTGCCGGAGCCACTGACACCGGTGACGGCGACCAAGCGCTTGAGGGGCACTTGCACATCGACTTGGCGCAGGTTGTGCAGGTTGGCACCGGTGAGGGTGAGCCACTGAAGTGTGGGCGCTTCGGGCGTTGCTTCCACAGCGGGTGGGGCCGCTTTCTTTTTGCCCTTCACTTTGGCTGATGCGGTCGCAGTCTCGACGGCGCTGGCGTTAGCGGTTTGCAAAGAATTGGGATCTGACCCCAATTTCCCCACCGCCTCTGCGTGGGGCGCTGGGCTGGGCGACGATTTTGGCGTACCCCCGCCGTATGAGGAGCCCAGCTCAGCGCCACACGCAGAGGCTTTCACCACACGCCGCACTTGCATCGGATGCTTCATCGCATGCAGCAAATAGCGGCCGGTTTGAGAATCGGCAGACGCGGTGATATCGGCCACCGAGCCTTGCGCCACCAAGCGGCCGCCGCGTTTGCCCGCACTCGGACCAATGTCGATGATGTGGTCGGCGCGGCGGATGGTGTCTTCGTCGTGCTCCACCACCACCAAGGTGTTGCCCTTGTCGCTCAGGCTTTGCAAAGCGTTGAGCAAAATCCGGTTGTCGCGGGCGTGCAGGCCAATGGTGGGCTCGTCCAGCACATAGCACACGCCCTGCAAGTTGCTGCCCAATTGCGCGGCCAGGCGAATGCGCTGCGCCTCGCCTCCCGACAGAGTGGGCGCACCCCGGTCGAGCGTGAGGTAACCCAAACCCACTTCTTCCAAAAACTCCAGGCGACTTTGGATCTCTGGCACCAAGTCGCGGGCGATGTCGGCGTCGCGACCGGTGAGATGCAACTTGTCCACCCAATGCCGCACATCGGTGACGGACAAGCTGGCGATGTCGGTGATGCGCCAGCCTTGGCCCGGCGCAGAGCCCAGGCGCACGGCACGGGCCGTGGCGTTCAGGCGAGTGCCTTCGCAAGTGGGGCAAGCCACATTGGCCAGGTCTTCGATCTCCGGCTCGGCAAAGCTTTGCTCGCGGCCTTTGTTCTTGTCATCTTGCACCGAATCGTCAAACACCAAGCGCTCGTCCTTGCTGAGCTTGACGCCCGTGCCCACGCAGTCGGGGCACCAGCCGTGTTTGCTGTTGTACGAGAACAAGCGCGGATCGAGTTCGGCATACGAGGTGTCGCAAGCCGGGCAAGCGCGCAGCGTCGAAAACACGCGGTGCTGACCGATGCGGGCGGTGGACTCGCCGCTGAACATGGCTTCGCGCAAGCCGTCCAAATCGCTCAGCACATGCACCACGCCTTTGCCGTGTTCCAGTGTTTTGGTCAGGGCTTGGCGCAGAGCAGTTTCGTTGGTGGGCAGCACATCCAGACTGGCCACAGGCAACTCGATGTTGTGCTCCTTGAATCGGTCGATGCGCGGAAAACCTTGTGTGGGCAAAAAGTCACCATCGACGCGCAAGTGCGTGTAGCCACGCGGACGCGCCCAATCGGCCAGCTCGGTGTAAACACCTTTGCGGTTGACGACCAACGGGGCCAATAAACCAATGTGCTGACCGCGGAACTGCGTCATCAGCTGCGCGATGATGCTGTCGGGTGTTTGGGGCTGCACGGGCGTGTTGTCGTGCACGCAGTGCTGAATGCCCAGCTTCACATAGAGCAGGCGCAAGAAATGCCAAACCTCGGTGGTCGTGCCCACGGTCGATTTGCGGCCGCCGCGCGAGAGCCGCTGCTCAATCGCCACAGTGGGCGGAATGCCATAGACCGCATCGACTTCAGGGCGGCCTGCGGGCTGCACGATGGAGCGGGCGTAGGCGTTCAGGCTTTCCAGATAACGGCGCTGGCCTTCGTTGAACAGGATGTCAAAAGCCAACGTGGATTTGCCGGAACCACTCACGCCAGTGACCACGTTGAAGCTGCCACGGGGGATGTTGACGCTCAGGTTTTTGAGGTTGTGCTCTTTGGCGTTGACGATCTGGATGTTGTTGTTCAACACAGGCGCACGCCGAGCAGCTGGGGCAATTGAGCTTGCACCAACCCCGCCACGAACCTTTGCCAGCGAGGCTGCGGTGTCAGCGGGTGACGATTTTGGCGTACCCCCGCCGTATGAGGAACCCGATGACACCGCAGCCTCGCCCCCACCAAGGTACACATCCGCACTCGACCGCTCAGCCACCCCCAACACCTCGCCCATAGAAGCCGCGTACTCGCGCAGCGCCAGCCCCGTGTGCGATGTGGGGTGCTGCCGCACATCGTCCGGCGTGCCCTCGGCCACGATCAGGCCCCCGGCATAACCGCCCTCAGGCCCCAAATCGATCAGCCAATCGCTGGCGCGGATCACGTCCAGGTTGTGCTCGATGACAATGAGCGAGTGCCCCGCTTCGAGCAACTTGCGCAAAGCCCGCATGAGCTTGGCGATGTCGTCAAAGTGCAGGCCCGTGGTCGGCTCGTCAAACAAAAACAGCGTGCCTTTGCGCGCCAAACTTTGGCGACTCTTGGATGCGCTCTTAGCCGCCTCGGCCAAAAAGCCCGCGAGCTTGAGGCGCTGCGCCTCACCGCCCGACAAGGTGGGCACAGGCTGGCCCAGCTTCACGTATTCCAGGCCCACATCGACGATGGGCTGCAGGGCGCGGATCACGTCGCGGTCTTGCGCAAACAAAGCGGCGGCTTCGCTCACCGTCAAGTCCAGCACATCGGCCACATTCAGGTGGCGCGGCTGCGCCTGGCCCAGAGCCTGGCGCTCGACGGTGATCTCCAGAATTTCGGGGCGATAGCGCTTGCCATCGCAGTCAGGGCAGCGCAAATACACATCGCTCAAAAACTGCATCTCAACATGCTCAAAGCCCGAGCCGCCGCAAGTGGGGCAGCGGCCATCCCCACCGTTGAAGCTGAACTTGCTGGCGGTGTAACCGCGCTGGCGCGAGAGCGGCGCGGTCGCAAAAATTTCGCGGATCGCGTCCCACGCGCCCACATAGCTCACCGGGTTGGATCGTGCGGTTTTGCCGATGGGCGACTGGTCCACGAACACCACATCGCTCAGGTGGTCGGCACCCAGCAGGCGGTCGTGTGCGCCCGGGGTTTCGGTGGCTTTGCCAAAGTGGCGCATGAGCGCCGGGGCCAGCACGTCCTGAATCAAACTCGATTTGCCCGAGCCGCTCACGCCGGTGATGGTGACCAGGCGCTGCAGCGGAAAGTCCACGCTGATGTTTTGCAGGTTGTGCTCGCGTGCGCCTTCCAAAATCAAGCGCGGCGTGCTGTCGGTGACCATGCGCTTGAAGCCCAGGCCCACTTGTTTGCGCCCACCCAAATAAGCACCCGTGAGCGTGTCGGCATTGCGCAAGTCGGCGGTCGTGCCGTCAAACACGATCTGCCCGCCGCGCTCACCGGGGCCAGGGCCCATGTCGATCATGCGGTCGGCGGCCATCATCACAGCAGGATCGTGCTCGACCACGACCAGCGTATTGCCCGCGTCGCGCAGGCGGTGCATGGCCAAGGTGATGCGGTGCATGTCACGCGGGTGCAGGCCGATGCTGGGCTCGTCCAGCACGAACAAGGTGTTGACCAAACTGGTGCCCAAGGCGGTGGTGAGGTTGATGCGCTGCACTTCGCCGCCGCTGAGCGTGCGGCTTTGGCGGTCGAGGGTGAGGTAACCAATGCCCACGTCGCACAGGTATTTGAGGCGGGTGGTGATTTCTTCCAGCAGCAGTTGCAGGGCTTTTTGTTCGGCGCTTGCGCCTTGGTTTGTTGCCTTCGTGGTTTCTTCTGAGAGGCAGTCTTCAGCAGATCGTTTTTGTCCGGTGGTTTCTGCGGAGGTTCGGTCTGCATCAGAGCGGGGGGCGGGCTCCTCATACGGCGGGGGTACGCCAAAATCGTCGCCCGCCCCCCGCTCTGACGCAGACCTTGTGGTCGATCGAGCGTCTTGAGCCCTCTCTGTCGTTGTTGCTGTTGCTGCTGTTGCTGTCGCTGCCTGTGCTTCTGCTTGTGCGCGCCCTACGGCTTCGGCCGGGGATGGGCTGGGCGACGATTTTGGCGTACCCCCGCCGTATGAGGAGCCCAGCCCATCCCCGGCCGGAGCCTCCCCCAAAGTGCTCAACAACCCAGCAACCGAAAAGGCCTCCTCAGCCCCTAAAGACGCCTGACCCGACGCCGACACCCGGTCAAAAAACAAACGCAAACGGTCGAGCGGCATGATCATCATGTCGTGCAAGCTCAAACCCGGCAGCGCCTCGAGTTGCGCACGCGACCACTTCACCCCCGCGGGCATGAAGCGTTTTTCCACCTGCAAAACCCCATCGGCATCCGAGTGGCTGCCAATGCGCCAGAGCAAACTCTCGGTCTTCAAACGCGCACCTTGACACGTCGGGCACTCGGTGTAACTGCGGTACTTGGACAAGAGCACCCGGATGTGCATCTTGTAGGCCTTGCTCTCCAGGTACTCAAAAAAGCGCTTGACGCCATACCACTGGTGGTTCCAGCGGCCCTTCCACTCGGGCGAACCGTTGATCACCCAGTCTTGCTGGGCTTTCGTCAACTTGTCCCACGCCGTGTCGCGCGGAATGCCTGCGGCCTCGGCGTGGCGCATCAGGTCGTCCTGGTTTTCTTGCCATGCGGGCGTTTGCAGCGTCTTGATGGCCCCGGCCCGCAAAGTGAGCTTGGGGTTGGGAATGACCAGGCCGTAGTCCACGCCGATCACGCGCCCAAAACCCCGACAGGTCTCGCACGCACCCACGGCCGAGTTGAAGGAGAACATCGACGGGATCGGGTCGGTGTAGCGCAAATCGCTGTCCGGGCAATGCAAGCCCGTGGAAAAGCGCCAGATGTCAAAGGCGGGCTCGGAAGAAGAATTGGGATCTGACCCCGATTTTTCCACATACACATTCAGGCGGCCGCCGCGTTTGAGGGCCACTTCGATGGCTTCGACCACGCGGGCTTTTTCGGCCTTGCCCAAACGGAAACGGTCGGCGATCACGTCGAGCACTTTGCGCGGGCCGGTGGGGGTGGCCACTTCGCGCTCGGCCTGCACCTTGGTGAAGCCGCTGGCCGACAACCATTGTTCAACCTGCTCGGCGCTGGTGTTGGCGGGCAGCTCGACAGGGAAGGTCAGAAACAGGCGCGGATCACCTGCTTGCGCGGCACGCTGGGCCAGTTCGGCGTAAATCGTGTCGGGGTTGTCGTGGCGCACGGGCTGCGCGGTGTCTTTGTCAAACAACTGACCCAGGCGGGCGAACAACAGCTTCAGGTGGTCGTTCAGCTCGGTCATGGTGCCCACGGTGGAGCGTGAGCTGCGCACCGGGTTGGTCTGGTCAATCGCAATGGCCGGGGGCACACCTTCGACCTTGTCGACGGCCGGTTTGTCCATGCGGTCCAGAAACTGGCGGGCGTAGGCACTGAAGGTCTCCACATAGCGGCGCTGGCCCTCTGCGTACAGCGTGTCAAACACCAGGCTCGACTTGCCCGAGCCGCTGGGGCCGGTGACCACCGTCAACTCGCCCGTGCGGATGTCCAGGTCGAGGTTTTTGAGGTTGTGCTGACGGGCACCACGGATGCGGATGAGACCTTGGGACATGGACGGGCTTAATGGGGTGGAGGCCAAACATTCTAGGGCCGCACGAATAACCCCCTGTGAGCCAGCCCTGCTGCTGATTCGACACGCTATGGCCCACAAGCCATCGCCAGCAGGGCTGGCTCCTACAACAATGCAGTCATGGGACAAAGGTTAACGTGGGCGTTGGGAGCTTTCCCCTGTGGGAGCTTGCCCTGCAAGCGATCAATCCTCGTAGGACTACCAACCTCGCCATCGCCAGCAGGGCTGGCTCTTGCAAAAAAGAAAGCCACGCGATGGCGTGGCTTTCATGGGTTGGCATCTGACGGTGGTCAGGTGCACAGACCTTGCTTACTTGGCAGCGCTGGCGTCAGAAGCCGGTGCAGCAGCAGGGGCTGTTGCAGCGGGTGCAGCGTCCTTGGCGGGTTCCACATGCACAGCGTCTGCGCCGTGTTTTTCACCGCTCATGTCCAGGCTGTCGCCGCCTTTACCGATCACGTACAAAGCAATGGCCGCAAAGACCGCAAAACCAACAGCAATTTTCCACATAGTTCATCTCCAAACAAAAAAGGGCCTCCACAGAGGGAAGGCCCAGAATTTAGCACCCGAGTCACCCCGGGTTGCTTACAAAACAGATCAGTCGTCTGCGTAGATGTCGTTGTCTTTGGTTTCCTTGACGAACAAGCCACCAATCACGACGGTTGCACCGGCGATGATGATCGGGTACCACAAGCCGTTGTACATGTTGCCGGTCTGGGCCACGATCGCGAAGGCGGTCGTGGGCATCAAACCACCGAACCAGCCGTTACCAATGTGGTAAGGCAAGGACATCGATGTGTAACGGATGCGGGTGGGGAACATCTCAACCAGCATGGCGGCGATCGGACCGTAGACCATGGTCACCAACAACACCAGGTAAGTGAGGATGATGATGACAGTGACCTTGTCGAACTTGGCCATGTCGGCTTTGGCAGGATAGCCAGCGGCCTTCAGGGCGGCGTTCAGGTTGGTGCCCAACAAAGTGGCTCCTGCGGTCTTCTCGTTGCTCAGGTCTTTGACAGACTTGGTGGCAGCTTCGATGGCCTTGGCATCTTTGGGTTCAGCTGCGTTCAGAGCCGCCAGCTTTTCCTCGGCCTTGGCCTTGGCAGCTGCAATGTCTTCAGCGGAGTACTTGACGTTCACAACCGTCTCGCCGACTTTGATCACTGCAGGGGTGCCCGCAGGCGCTGCAATGTTTTCGTAAGACACAGAAGCGCCAGCCAAACGCTGTTTAGCGATGTCGCAAGAAGAGGTGAACTTCTTGGTGCCTGTGGGGTTGAACTGGAACGAACACTCGGCTGGGTCGGCAGTCACCGTCACCTGAGCCGACTGCTGAGCAGCGTACAGGTCTGGGTTGGCCGCTTTGGTCAAAGCCTTGAACACGGGGAAGTAAGTGACAACAGCCAACAAGCAACCGGCCAAGATCAGTGGTTTACGACCGATTTTGTCCGACAGCGTGCCGAAGATCACGAAGAACGGTGTGCCGATGATCAAGGAGATCGCGACCATGATGTTGGCTGTGGCGCCGTCCACTTTCAAGGCTTGTGTCAAGAAGAACAAAGCGTAGAACTGACCGGAATACCAAACCACGGCTTGACCCATCACCAGACCAAACAAGGCCAGGAGCACGATCTTCAGGTTTTTCCACTGGCCGAAAGATTCGGACAGTGGGGCTTTGGAAGTCTTGCCTTCGGCTTTCATTTTCACGAAAGCAGGCGATTCGTTCATGCTCAAACGGATGTAGACCGAGATGATCAGCATGATCACCGAGACCAGGAACGGAACGCGCCAGCCCCAATCAGCGAAGGCTTCTTCGCCGATGATGGTTCGTGTGCCCAGGATCACCATCAGCGACAGGAACAAGCCCAAAGTCGCAGTGGTCTGGATCCAGGCGGTGTAAGCACCACGCTGGCCCGCTGGGGCGTGCTCGGCCACATAAGTGGCAGCACCACCGTACTCACCACCCAAAGCCAAACCTTGCAGCAAGCGCAAGCAGATCAGGATGACGGGAGCGGCCACGCCAATGCTGGCGTAGTTGGGCAAGATGCCCACGATGAAGGTCGAAACACCCATGATCAGGATGGTGACCAGGAAGGTGTACTTGCGGCCGATCATGTCGCCCAAACGGCCGAACACCAGCGCGCCGAATGGACGCACGATGAAACCGGCAGCAAACGCCAAAAGCGCGAAGATGAAGGCAGAGCCTTCGTCCAGACCGCTGAAGAATTGCTTGGCGATGATGGCGGCCAATGAGCCGTACAAGTAAAAGTCATACCATTCGAAAACGGTACCCAGAGAAGAGGCAAAAATTACCTTCTTCTCTTCCGCCGACATCGGGCGGGGTGCGGTTGTAGCCATAAAGCTGTCTCCAAAAAAGAGTCCCCAACACGAGAACTTGCGCCGATTCTTGATGCTGGCACTTGCCCCTGTCTGACAGGCAACCAACACGGGCTTACATACCGGGTACTAACCCTTGAAACTTATTCCACATTGCGGGAAATGCCCGAATATCAAGGGTAATCCCCCGGTTCTATTTGAAGCCCGAAATCCGTCGCCAATGACTGCGGGCCAAAGGCCAGAGTGTCGATGCCAGCAAAACGGAATCAATGTCATGCCCTGCCAACCGACCCCTAAGCACTGGCTACGACATGCGACGCGGGGACCTGTTGATCCGGCCCTGTGTAGTTTGCAGGGGGACTTCAATCTTGCACCTTGTGGGCGCTAGCCCTGCTGGCGATCAGACGCTTGTGGACCACAGGCTTTTCGCTTGGCTGGCAAGCTCCCACAAAATCCTCCCATCGGGCAACACACGGCTCAGACTTCATCGGGCCGAATCTATAACTTTGCCCCACTTCAACCATGACAAAGGCGCCAACGACTTTCTCACGGGGCCAAAAGGGCCAGGTCTGAACTGCTCGCCTCCACCGATTTACGCAAAAGTGTCTAACTGCATGCCTTGCATGGACGCAAGACGGGCGGCAAATGGCGCATCCCAAAACAACGATTGCGCTGGGACGTGCTGGACGCGTTTTCACGAGTGCAGACAGCATCTGATCTGCACAAGTGGAGCAGCTTACGGGCATTGGCTCTGGGGTATTGCTGCAAGGTTTCGGCTCTGAAGCCCAGCATGATTTGTCTGGCGTGGGTCGCATGAACAAGCTGGCTGAAAGCGCATTTCACATTTCTGCCAAATTTACCCTCGATATTGTGTCAATTCGTCATGAATTCAACAAAAATTTATCGGTGTTTTCCCTTGAATTTAGACCTCGGAGATCCAGACGACTTGGCAAGGAATGTAAGGCCACCGTCAGAAAAAACCACTTCTCCCAATGAAGCATCTGAATGATTGCCAGAAATTTTTATTTACTTATTTTTCAAAAGGGATTAATGGCAATTAGGTAGACAACAAGCCAATTCATAGAATTCAAAAAATCGTCTTGATCTTCATCAATAAAGTCCTATGTTGCTTGCCATCGTCATCGCCAAAAGTTTGATTGAACTTTCGCTCATGTTCATCGTCGGGCGATTCTTGCTGGGATTGCTGGCTGGGTCCAAGCGTGACAACAATGTTTTTTGGCAATTGCTGGATGTGGCCTCCAAGCCTGCGCTTTGGATCACTCGCAAAATCAGCCCCAAACTGATCCTGGACCAACACATCCCGCTGGCCACCAGCAGCTGGCTTTTGATTGCCTGGGTCGTGGTGGTGCAATTGAAAATTGAACTTTGCCTCGAGATGGGCATCGCGGCATGTCAGTGAAAACCCATATCTCGTCCGCCCACTTGAACACCGCAAGCCGAGGCAGGTGTTTTTGGCTGCATCTCCAAGCCAAGGCTCTTTTGGTCTTGGGCTTTCGCAACAAAGCCCATGAGGTGTTTCAAGAAATCCTCCAGATCAACCCGGAGGACGTCTTGGCCTTGAACAGCGTGGGCTTTAAGGAACTGAACGATAAGCGTTGGGTCCAGGCGTTGGGATTTTTTGAACGGGCTTTGGTGCTCACACCAGCCAACGCCAATGCCCACTTCAACGTGGGTTTTGTGTGCGAAGAGTTAGGACGCAGCCAGGAAGCCGAACACGCCTTCAGGGCCGCCATTCAGATCGACGAAAAAATGGACCGTGCCTGGTATGGCCTGGGTCTGGTGCTGGTGCGTCAGCAACGGTTTGAAGAATCCTTGGTCGCTTTCAAGCGCAACACCGAGTTGCAGTCCATGAGCCCCTACGCCTGGTACCAAATGGCTCGAGTTCACATGGAGATGCATGAGCCCGAAAAAGCGCTGGATGTGATGCGCCATTTGAATGGTTTCGAGCCCAAGGTGGCCGCCCAATTGGAACGAGAAACAGGTCTCAAATTAGACAGGCCTGTGTGAACACGACACCCATAGGTGTTGGTTGAGAAATTGAAGTGTGACAGTCGGTAGTTTGATTTTTTTAACAAGAAGGAGATGACGATGCAGCTCACTGCAAGGCACCAGGAATACTGGGGCAAAAACTTAAGAATCACGGGGCTATTGCTGGCCCTGTGGTTCTTTGTCACGTTTGTGGTTTTGTACTTTTCACGTGATTTGACGTTCAGCTTTTTTGGCTGGCCATTTTCGTTTTGGGTCGCCGCCCAGGGCGCACTGATTGTGTACTGCCTGATCATTTGGTACTACGCTCGCTATATGAACAACCTTGACAAGGAATATGGCGTTTCTGAAGGAGAAGAATCATGAGCGTTTTCGGCGGAGAAGGCCAAACCCAAAGCCAGTTTCAGAAATCTCTGAACAAAGTTTTCTTGTTCTACGGCGGTGGCTTCGCAGCCTTCGTCATCGTGCTCGCTGTCCTTGAGCAAATGGGCATGCCCAAAGAGTACATCGGTTACGCCTTCCTGGCGGCCACCGTGCTCTTGTACGGCGGCATTGGTGTGATGAGTCGCACCAACGACGCGGCCGAATACTATGTGGCGGGCCGTCGTGTGCCCGCCATTTACAACGGCATGGCCACCGGCTCTGACTGGATGTCGGCCGCTTCCTTCATCGGTATGGCCGGTACGCTTTACCTGACAGGTTACGGCGGTTTGGCCTTCATTTTGGGCTGGACTGGCGGTTACTGTTTGGTGGCTTTGTTCCTGGCGCCTTACCTGCGCAAGTTTGGCCAGTTCACCATCCCTGACTTCCTGGGCGCTCGCTACGGCGGCAACATGGCGCGTCTGATTGGCGTGTTTGCAGCCATCTTGGTGTCCTTCGTTTACGTGGTGGCACAGATCTTCGGCGTGGGCTTGATCACCGCCCGCTTGACCGGTCTGTCGTTCGACGTGGGCGTGTATGTCGGCTTGGCCGGTATCTTGGTTTGCTCGTTCTTGGGTGGTATGCGTGCTGTGACCTGGACCCAGGTGGCGCAGTACCTGATCCTGATCGTGGCCTACATGATCCCCGTGGTTTGGCTGTCGGTGAAACACACCAGCATGCCTGTGCCGCAGATCTCTTATGGCTACTTGCTTGAAAAAGTGACGGCCAAAGAAGAGCAACTGCTGAAAGACCCCAAAGAACTCGAAGTTCGCGGTATCTTCAAAGCACGCGCCGATGCAGCCGCTGAAAAGCTGAAAGATGTGCCAGCAGCCATGGCCGCTGACAAAGAAGCAGCCACCAAAAAGCTGGAAGAGCTGAAGGCCGCCAATGCGCCAGCAGCAGACATCAAGGCCGCTGAAGCTGCTGTTGCTGCTCTGCCCAAAGATGAGGCAGCAGCCAAGGCGGCTTACACCGCCGCACGCACCACCAACACGGCACGTGCAGCACCACCCCTGCGCCATGCTGAGCCCTTCCCAGGCAAGGACGACGCTGCCCGAGATGTCGCCCGCAAGAACTTCTTGGCTCTGGTCTTCTGCTTGATGATCGGTACGGCTGCGCTGCCACACATCCTGATGCGCTTTTACACCGTCCCTTCGGTGCGTGAAGCGCGTGAGTCGGTGGCTTGGTCGCTGTTCTTCATCTCTTTGCTGTACTTCACAGCGCCTGCTTTGGCGGTGCTGGTCAAGTTCGACATCTACACGCTCTTGGTCGGCACGCCGATGGACCAGTTGCCGGGATGGATTGCACGCTGGAACGTGGTTGACCCCACGCTGATGGCGGTGGCTGACATCAACAAAGATGGCATCTTGCAGTTGGCAGAAATCCGCTTGGGCGGTGACATTGTGGTCTTGGCCACACCTGAAATCGGCGGCTTGCCGTTCGTGATTTCGGGTCTGGTGGCAGCCGGTGGTTTGGCTGCGGCCTTGTCCACAGCCGATGGCTTGTTGCTCACCATTGCCAACGCCTTGTCGCACGACGTGTACTACAAAGTGATTGACCCGAACGCTTCGGCCAACCGCCGTGTCGCGATCTCCAAAACCATTTTGGTGTTCGTGGCTTTGGCAGCTGCTTATGTCGCATCGCTGCGCATGGCAGACATTTTGTTCCTCGTGTCTGCGGCCTTCTCGTTTGCAGCCGCTGCCTTCTTCCCTGCGTTGACGCTGGGCATCTTCTGGAAGCGTGCCAACAAGTGGGGCGCTTCGCTGGGCATGTTGGCTGGTTTGGGCATCTCGTTCTACTACATGGTCAAGACACATCCCTGGATGTACGGCTTGTTCCATGAGGGTTCGCTGACACCTGAAATCCTGAAGGCCAACACCTGGTGGGACATCGCCCCCATCTCGGCCGGTATCTTTGGTGTGCCAGTCGGCTTTGCGGTGATCATCATCGTGTCGCTGCTGACCAAAGAACCTGCGAAAGAAGTTCAGGAGTTGGTGGAGAACGTCCGTTTCCCGAGCTTTGACGGCACCACCTCACAAGGTTCTGCCGCTCACTAAAAGGCCGATGTTGGCAAGCCCTGTCTTGCCAACTTGAACCCTTCCAACAAAAAACCCGATCGTGTCATGCGATCGGGTTTTCTCTTTGGGGCAACAGCTCAGTTCATGAGCGCCTCACACCCACCCCACACAAGGCTGGCGCTTGCCAGTCAGGGCCGTCAAACCAGGCATCGCCCTGCAAGTAGGCCCGCAGCATGGGCAACGCATCTTGCCCCCAAAAAACGCGGCCATCGACCACCCAGCTGGGCACACCAAACACCCCCCGCTCAATCGCCTCTTGGGCGTGCGTTTGCAAAGTCTGCTTGACCTGGGCGCTGCCAGGGTCTTGTGCCGGTGCCAGCTCTCTCGTCAGGGTGGCCAGGCGCTGGGGGTCAGCCGCATCCTGCCCCGTGCACCAAACATGCCGAAAAATTTTCTCGCACACATAGCGACTGGGCGTGCCGTCGGCGTCGCACGCCGTGGCCAGACGCAACAAGCCCAGCGGATTGAAGGGGTGCATGGCCGGCAGCTGCAAGGGCGTGCCTTGCTGACGGGCCAACCACAGTACCTGCCGGTATGTCCAATCGCGCTTGGCGGGAATCTCGGCAGGCCCCAACTGCCCATGGTGTTTGAGCATGGCGGCAAACAGCACCGGCTTGTGCACCACACGGTGGCTGATGCCTTGCAAGGCCCGGGGCAGGGTATCAAAGCCAAGCCAGGCATAGGGGGAGATGAAATCCAGATAAAAGTGAATGGTTTTCATGCTGCTCACCCCATCAAGAAACCATGGCCTGCCGTTGCAACAAGCGCCCAGGAATTTGCAGCCAGACCTGGCGCTTGGCGGCATCGTTCATGCGGCTCCAGTCACCAATTTCTTGCAGGGTGCGCATGCAGCCTTCACACCAAGCGGTTTGCGGGTGCATCACACACACCGAGACACACGGCGAGGGCATCGAGTGTGGCGCCAAGGGTTGCGGTTCGGCCAACACCTGCGCGGCGCGGTCTGCCAGCTTTTTCCAGCGGATGTTCATGTCTGCCCCTCTTGACTTGTCAGCGCCACATCGGCCACGGGCGCGCCGGTCAAACGTTTCAGATCTTCGGGCCGCAACTGGAACACGCCATGCGGGTGCCCGGCTGCGGCCCAGATGTCGGCAAAGCGCCACAGGTCCTGGTCGAGCAGCGTGACAGGCGGGTTCAGATGCGCCACGGGCGAGACGCCACCAATGGTGAAGCCGGTCTGCGCCTTCACGAAGTCGGCATCGGCACGACCGATCTTGCCCACCAGGGCCGAGACTTTTTTCTCGTCCACGCGGCGGTCACCCGAAGCCACCACCAGCACAGCCACGCCATCTTCCTTACGTTTGAAGATCACGCTCTTGGCGATCTGACCGAGCTGCACACCCAAGCTGTCAGCGGCCTCTTGTGCGGTGCGGGCCGCGCCATCGAGCATGATGGGATCATGGGGGTGGTTTGCGTCTTGCAAAACCCGCGCCACACGTTGCACGCCCTCAGGCAAAGTATGGAGTTCAGCGCCACACATGGCTCAGCCCGCCCGCTTGGTCAACAAGGCCTTGGCCACGTTCGAGTTGGGTTGGCGGCCCAAAAAGTCGCTGATGAACGCCCCAGCATCCACCAGTTTGTCCAGGTCAATGCCCGTCTCAATGCCCATGCCGTGCAGCATGTACACAACGTCTTCGGTGGCCACGTTGCCCGTGGCGCCCTTGGCATAAGGGCAACCGCCCAGACCTGCCACTGACGACTGAAAGTTCCACACCCCCATTTGCAACGCCGCCAGCGTGTTGGCCAGCGCCTGGCCATAGGTGTCGTGGAAGTGGCCGCAGATGTGGTCGATGTCGAAGTGCTGCAGTGTGGCCTCGATGGCTTTTTGCACCTTGAGCGGTGTGCCTGTACCAATGGTGTCGGCCACGTCAACGCGCTGCACGCCGATCTGTTTCATCAAACCCGCCAGGTGGCCTACGCTGGCCGGCGAGACTTCGCCTTCGTAAGGGCAGCCCACGGTGCAGCTCATGGCCCCGCGCACCGCGATGCCTGACGCCAGCGCCGCCTGCACCACGGGTGCAAAACGTTCCATGCTTTCTTCGATCGAGCAGTTGATGTTTTTCTGGCTGAAGGCCTGGCTGGCGGCACCAAAAACCACGATCTCGTCGGGCTTCGAAGCCACCGCCGCTTGGTAACCCACCATATTGGGCGTAAGCACCGAATAGCGCACGCCTGCTTGGCGCGCAATGCCCGCCATGACAACCGCGTTGTCGGCCATCTGCGGCACCCACTTCGGGGACACAAAACTGGTGACCTCGATCTCGGTGAGGCCCGCAGCCTGCAGGCGGTGCACCAGACCGATTTTGACCTCGGCCGGAACCGGCTGCTTTTCGTTTTGCAAACCGTCGCGAGGGCCGACGTCGATGAGTTGAACGCGTTTGGGAAAATTGGCTAAATTCATCGTTATTTCAGGCTAACATGACAAAAACACGGCCCCCTTCAATTCAACTGCTTCGGCAGCCTCGTTGCTTGGGGGTTCTTTTTTGGACAGCGTCGGGGCTAAGGCAACAGCCGTGTCTGGCCGTTCTCAAACCAGGCCTCATCAAAGCCATCGCGCAGCAAAACAGTACGGGTTGATGCCAAACCCGTTTCACGGGCTCGGTCCAAATATTTGGCCAACGTGCTGGCATCTTCACTGATCAAGTGGGTGATGGCTTCACAGTCACACTGCGCCAGCAACTTGAAATCATCTTTCACCCGCACTCGGTCATCACCTGCGTCCCGTGGCATTTGTCGAATCATCAATCCACAGCGCATCGCATGATCCACATTGAATGGGAGCATCACGAAATTGCGCAGTGGCAGGTCGTTGATGGCTTGTTTGACTTGAAACTCTGAAACCACGACCGTGGACAAGTACATGGCCACCTGTCTGCGGGCGCACTCTCTGTAATACAAGACCGCAGCAGCATGGTGCGGGCGCGTCGGATCACTCAAACTGATCAAAAAACTGGTGTCCAAGAGAACACTGTTCACGGTTTGTCTCCGCGCAACTCATCCACCCATGCCGTGGCGTTCGGCACATCTTTCCAAGCAGCGGCTCCTCTGCGCGTCAATCGAGACAAGGCCTCTTCGTCCACCGTTGAAGCGTGCTCCACAAACTCCACCAATTGGGCGTTTCGCAACTCCCGGGTCAGCACGTTGTATTCGGCCTTGATGCGCAGCATCGCCAACTTGTACAAACGGTTGACCGTGTCATTGCGCAAAACATCACGCTCAGTGGTGACTTTCAACGTGCGGCCATCTGGAAGCTTGATGTGCGCATTGGACTTTGTGGCACCGCCCAAGTCTTGGATTTCTCCACGCACGTAACGCTCAACCTGAACCCACTGGTCAGCATCGTCGGCGTGGAAGTCGGTTTGCGCATTGACTTCGATGGATTGCCCCAAGAAGGGCGCAGAAATTCTGTAAGAAACCTGCTTCGATGAGCGGGACGTTTTTTGCCAACGCTCCATCACTTCGCGTCGCTTGGCATCCAGACTGTCCAATAACTCGCCACCCAGCAAGGCTCGCAAGTCTCGGTACAAATTAGGCGCGATCAGCAAAGGCGCAGTTTCAATGGCCAAAGAGCCTTTCCGAACCGCCACTTCCAGCGCGTTGGTGTCCACCTCTTTGTCTTCACCGCGCAGGAAAGTGGCCACATCCGAGGAGAAGCTGGCCAAATCGCCCAAGCGCACGCGCTCCGGCGTGGCTTCAAAGCCTGCCGACGTGTCGGTCAATGCAAATGTGATGCGTTGGGCTTCCATAGTTTGAATGATTTTAGTCACCCCCAAAACTGCTGTTCAAAAAGGACGCGAGTCAATAACCGCGCTGGTGATCAACCACGCCACGGATGGGCTCGCCACGCTGCAGCGCCTGCATTTTGCCCACGATCTGCGCGATGCTTTCTTCCCGCAGGGTGCGGGCCGAGGTGTGCGGCGTGACCGTGATTTTCGGGTGTTGCCAGAACACATGGTCGGCGGGCAATGGCTCGGTACGGAACACGTCCAGCGTTGCCCCGGCCAGGTGACCGCTGTCGATGAAGGCCAAGAGGTCTTCGTCCACCAGGTGTTTGCCACGGGCCACGTTGATCACATAGCCGCCTTTTTGCAGTTGCGAAAGTGTGTCTTTGTTCAGGATGTTTTCGGTCTCGGCGGTGAGCGGCATCAGATTGACCAGCACGCGCGTGGCCTGCAGGAATTCGGGCAAGCTCTGCGCCCCGCTGAAGCAGCGGATGCCAGGCAGGTCTTTGGGGCTGCGGCTGAAGCCGTTGACCGGGAAATCAAACACCTGCAGCGCCTTGGCCACCCGCTCACCCAGCACACCCAAGCCCATCACGCCGACTGCAAAGTCGGCCCGGCTGCGGGGTTTGCGATACGACCATTTAGCCAATTGGGTGTCGGCGTCGTAGCCATCGAACTCGCGAAAATGCCGGATCACCGCATGGCACACGTATTCGGCCATTTGCACCGACATGCCCGCGTCGTCCAGACGAACCACCTTGAGCGCTGGCGGCAGTTTCAGCTGCATCAAGGCATCCACACCTGCACCGATGTTGAACAGCGTTTGCAGACCCGGCTGCTCGTCGATGAACTGCTGGGGCGGGGCCCAGACGATGGCATGCTGGGCGGGGGGTGCGCCAGGCGCCCAAGCAGAGACGGTGGCCTCAGGGAAAGCCTTTTGCAGGCCCTGCACCCAAGGCGCAGGGTCGAGCTTGTCAAAGCAGATGGTGATGTTCATGGGCCGATTTTGTCAGCCCAGCTTGAGCAACTCTGCCCCGTCGGCGACTTGATCACCCGGCGCGTACAGCAACTCGGCCACGGTGCCGTCTTTGGGCGCACTGATGGTGTGCTCCATCTTCATGGCTTCCATCACCGCCAAAGGCTGACCGGCTTTGACCTTGTCACCCGCTTTGACCGCAAACGACACCACCTTGCCGGGCATGGGGGCGGTGAGGCGGCCGCCTTCTTGCGCGGCTTCGCCCGCGTGCGCCAGTGGGTCGAGCACGGTGATGCGGGTCGCGCCCTGGGGCGCGAAGAGGTGCGCGGTCTCGCCTTGCCAGTCGAGCTGGGTGAAGCATCGCGGGGCGTTGCCCCACTGCACCCACAGGCCTGCGCCATGTGCGGCAAAGCTCAGCACGCCAGATGCAGCGTCATCGCCTTCCAGCGACAGGCTCACAGCGCCGTCATGCAAATAGTTCAGACGGGCCGAGCGGGGCTGGTCTTGCCACACAAATTCAAAGCGGCGCTGCGCCAAGCCGTGCGACTGCCAGCCATCGCGGCGGCTAAAGGGGTCTGCGCCTTGCAGGGCTTTTTCGGCGTGCAAGGTGTGGGCCACCACCGCCGCCACGGCTGCGGCTAAGCCCACGGTTTCTTGTTTGAACAGCACAGCGGCTTCGCGCTGGATGAGCGCGGTGTCGAGCTTGGCGGTGGCAAACGCCTCGCTGCGCACCACATGGCGCAAGAACTGCACGTTGGTGTTCAGACCCACGATGTGGGTTTGCGCCAAAGCGGTGTCCAGCCGGGCCAGCGCTTGCTCGCGGGTGTCGCCATGCACGATGAGCTTGGCCACCATCGAGTCGTAAAACGGGCTGATGGTGTCACCCTCGCGCACGCCGTCGTCCACGCGCACCGTGCTTCGCTCAAAGCTGGTGGCCTGCGGCTTGCGATAGACCTGCAAAGTGCCGGTGGCAGGCAGGAAGTTGTTGTCGGGGTTCTCGGCGCAGATGCGCGCTTCAATGGCGTGGCCCCGGATGCGCAACTGGTCCTGGCGCAAAGGCAGCGCCTCGCCACTGGCCACGCGCAGTTGCCACTCCACCAGGTCCAAACCGGTGATGGCCTCGGTCACCGGGTGCTCCACCTGCAAGCGGGTGTTCATTTCCATGAAGAAAAACTTCATCGACTCGGGTTGGTCATAGGCGGTTTGTTCGACGATGAATTCCACCGTGCCCGCGCCCACATAGTTCACCGCTTTGGCGGCGGCCACAGCGGCTGCGCCCATTTGCGCACGCAGGGCCTCGGTCATGCCGGGGGCCGGGGCTTCTTCGAGCACCTTTTGGTGGCGGCGCTGCACCGAGCAGTCGCGCTCAAACAGGTACACACAGTTACCTTGCGTGTCGCCAAACACCTGAATCTCGATGTGGCGTGGGCGCTGCACATACTTTTCAATCAGCACCGCATCGCTGCCAAAGCTGTTGATGGCTTCGCGCTGGCAGCTGGCCAGGGCTGCAGCAAAGTCTTCGGACTTTTCGACCACGCGCATGCCTTTGCCGCCACCGCCCGCGCTGGCTTTGATGAGCGCGGGATAACCGATGCGGTCGGCTTCGCGCTGCAGCAGCGCCGGGTCCTGGTCCGCGCCGTGGTAACCGGGCACCAGCGGCACACCGGCTGCTTCCATCAAGCGCTTGGACTCGGCCTTGAGGCCCATCGCCAAAATCGCCGAGGCAGGCGGGCCGATGAACACCAGACCGGCAGCGGCGCAGGCCTTGGCAAAGTCTTCGTTCTCACTCAAAAAGCCGTAGCCGGGGTGAACCGCTTGCGCACCCGTGTCTTTGGCCGCTTGCAAAATGCGCTCCCAGCGCAAGTAGCTGTCTTTGGGCGCGCTGCCGCCCACATGCACCGCTTCATCGCAAGCTTGCACATGCTTGGCGCTGGCGTCGGCGTCTGAATAAACGGCCACAGTTTGGATGCCCATACGGCGGGCAGTGGCTGCAACGCGGCAGGCGATTTCGCCACGGTTGGCGATCAGGATTTTTTTAAACATGTTTAGACAACCAAAGATTGAAGGAATGTCACCAAGGGACGAAAGGCCGCGTGCTCGTAATTAAAGACACGATCTCCTTGATACGCGTCTCGCCCGATACGACTGATGTGTTTGCCGTTTTTAGCGGCGTACCATGTCAGCAGACGCGCTTTATCCTTGCGCGCCTGTGTCGTGAGCCTGTGTTTTTTGCCCTCTAGACAAGCCAAGAACTGGTTGCAGCATTGGAATACATCGTCTTCGGCATCGATTGCTTGCAAGCACAACGCTTCAAAACTGCCAACTTGACTTTCATCCGGCAACTGCAGAACACGAACAGTCTTAGGATGGGGTTGTAGTTGGGACAGGTAATTTGATGCTTCTTGCAATGCCTCTTGAGCGGCTTTCGGGTCATCTTCGCTATCAAAAACAATACCGACCTTTTGCACATCTCTCAGCGTAGAGTCAAATGCCACCATCTTCACTTTGTTCATCAAGTCGGCTCGTCCAGACAACTGCACCACATGTACACCAGTGATACCGTGCAGGTCTTGCAAATGTCCAATCACGTCACTCTCGTCCGCACCTTCGACGATCAACACAGCTTGAATTGGTGAGTTCATCAACGAATCTCCCCGTCACTATCAAGCACCGCACTCACTGCATCCGCAGGAATAATGTCCACCTCAACATCACCCACTCCTCGCACCAGACGAATGACTTGAAAATCATTTGGACTGTCTTCAAAGACCTGGCAAGCTGCGCGGATGCAGTCCATGCTATGTGTGGTGATGATGGATTGAACATCTTGTTCTTGAGCCACTGCTTTGATTCCTTTGAACAAAGTGGGCAGCGCGCTGTAGTGGATGCCGTTTTCAATTTCATCGATGAGTGCCAGCTTGGAGTCATTCACGTAAAGCTCGGAAAACAAACTCAGCAAACGTGAGAAACCGTGCCCAAGCTGTGGCAAAGGCAATGCGACATTAACCCCTTCTAGTTCTGCATAGATGCGGTGATACCCGTCAGGCGATAAGTCATTCAAGTCTTCTAAACGCGGCTCTACTTCTTTCAATGTTTTCAGTAAATCTTTTTTCTTTCGCATCATCACAAGCCGACCAAAAGTGTTGTTTAACGCATTTTGACTAGGCAAATGAATCGGAAAAACCATCGGATTTAATGTTGGGCTCACATTGGGATTGGACGTGAAGAGCGTTAAGTTGTTCGCATACCCATATCTAGTGTTCGGGAAACCTTGAGTTCCTGCACCGTTTTCTGGGGCTAATAAAAATCGCACGCCATCAGAGATCACGGAAATTTTTTGAAATTCACTGGAGAAAACAGTTTGTACGTAGCGAACCTCATCGTTCTCCTCTGCGGGCCGGAATGCGCGTGCCATGCCTGCTGTTGCGTCAGGTTTTGTCACCGCATATACAGCCTCAAGCACCGAGGTTTTGCCTACGTTCTGCCCTCCGATCAGCAAGTTCACCTTGCGTAAAGGCTCTATTTTGGTTTTCTTGAAACCCTTGAAATTTTCAAGTTCAATCGTTGTCAGCACATCAACTCTCCTTACAACTCGAATCACTGTACTCGGGTTGGTATTAACCGATTATGGCAACCAGCCCGGCTGACGTTTGTTGAGGAAGGCAGACAGACCATCCTGCGCTTCGGGTGTGGCACGCAACCCGGCAATGCGCTGGGCGGTATCTTCCACCACGGCATCGTTGATCGGTTTGTTGTCCACGGCACGGATCAGGTCCTTGGCAGCGGCTTGCGAGAGCGGGCCGCCCTGGATCAGCGCATCCACGATCTCCTGCACCTTGGCGTCCAGTTGCTCGGGCTCGACCGCTTCATGCACCAGGCCCAGTTCGCGCGCACGCAGCGCATCAATGCGCTCGGCCGACTGAAAGTAGCGGTAACTCTGGCGCGCACCGATGGCCCGCACCACATAGGGGCTGATGGCGGCGGGAATGATGCCGAACTTGACTTCGGAAGTGGCGAACACCGCTTTGGTGGAAGCGACTGCGATGTCACACGCGGCAGTGAGGCCGGTGCCACCACCCAGCGCCGCACCTTGCACGCGGGCGATGGTGGGCTTTTTCATCTCGGCCAACACGCGCAGCATACGGGCCAAGGCACGCGCATCACGCAGGTTATCGTCCACGCCGTTTTGCGCGGCGCGCTTCATCCAGTTGAGGTCGGCCCCAGCCGAAAAGCTCTTGCCGCGCCCAGCCAACACGACCACGCGCACGTTGTCGTCGGCATCGAGCGCTTCACACGCTGCGGTCAGCTCGGCGATCAAGGTTTCGTCAAAGGCGTTGTGCACATCGGGGCGGTTCATCCAGACGGTGGCAACGCGCTTGTGGTGTTCGATTTCGAGGGTTTGGTACATGGGTGTTCTTTTAATACTTCAAGACAGGTTCAGCGGTGCGCTCATGTCCAGAGCCAGCACACATTCAGCGGGCCATTGGACAACGCTTGATCAAGTGGGTATTTCATCTCGACCCCGAACACCACGGTTCGGCACCGATATGGTCAAAGTCAATCTCATTTCCTCGACTCCTCTTGCAAGCAATACACCATGTCCAGCTCCGGGCAAGGCTGCCCCAAGGCGGTCAGTGCCGCCGTGATCTGGCCACGGTGGTGGGTGGCGTGGTTGAACACATGCGCCAAGGTGGCCGCAAACGGCAAGGACTGGGGAACGCCTTTGCTGGTTTGGTAGTCCAGGTGGCTGTCAAAACGCTCGGCGCTCCAGCTGGCGATCAGTGGCGTCCAGTTGGCCGATCCGCCCTTGAGCGCCTGCGCCAGGCGTTCACGCTCGGGCTCGATTTCGGCATCCAGCGCCAGCACAGGCGATGCGCCTTTGGCAAAACGCGCGTACCACAGCAGGTGCTCGGCCACCAGCATGTGGTTCAGCGTGCCGTGGATGCTTTTGAAGAACAGGCCCACGTCGCGTTGGTAGTCTTCGGCGGAAACGCGCGAGACCGCTTCGAGCAGGCGGTGCGTGGCCCAGACGTGGTAACGCGCTTGCATGTTGAAGTGGCTATGCCAGGTGGATGTGCTCAGTGTGGCCATGTGTCCAGTCCTCCTAAAGTTTTGAGTGATTCAAAATCCGCATCGCGGTGCAGCAGCGTGTGGCCGTGTGTCATGCAATAGCTGGCCAATAGCACGTCGATGGGGCTGCGCACGGTGCGGCCCTGTGCACGCAGGCGGCGGTACAGCGCTGCCGCGCTGAGCGCATTGGCCGCCCCGCCAATGTCCATCACGGGCAAATCCAACAGCAGGCTTTCTGCCGTGCGACGGGCTGTGTCGTTGCGAAATCCGCGCAGCACTTCGAACACCACCAGATCGGCTGTGCCAATCGACACGTCTCCACCTTCCAGCCAGCGCACCAGTTGCAGACGTTGCGGTGTCGGCGCTTGATTGAAGAAGTCAATCCAGACGCTGGAGTCCACCAGAATCATGGCTTCTTCCGGGTTTGTGCGATCCGTGTGGGCGACTCGGGCTCTTGAAGCACCAAAGGCTGAACGCCTGCGTAGACCTTCTCTGACGCGTCAATGGCGCGGTCGTACGGTTCGCCTGCGGCCTTCAAAGCCTGCTGCTGCGCCCGCCAGCGGGCCCATCCTTCGTCAGAGTCGTCCCACTGAAGCTGTCCTTGCAAGGCCAGCAAGCCGTCATAGACTTTGCGCCGCTTGAGCATGCGCAAGCCCTCTTCCACAGCCTCTCGCTTGGTCTTGAAGTCGCCATAAGCCATGACGTCGGCCATGAGCTTGTCGTCGATCACGATGTTGGTGCGCATTTGGAAACCTCCTGAATGTGCATGAATTTACAAAATCATACACATCACATGCGGAAAAGTCCAAATTTCGTCTCGGGAATCGGGGCGTTCAGCGATGCGCTCAAACCCAGCGCCAGCACGCGGCGTGTATCGGCCGGGTCGATGATGCCGTCGTCCCAAATGCGGGCGGTGGCGTAATAGGGGTGGCCTTGGTCTTCGTATTGCTGCTTGATCGGGGCTTTGAAGGCTTCTTCTTCTTCCATGCTCCACTGGCCGCCCTTGCCTTCGATGCCGTCGCGCTTGACGGTGGCCAAGACGCTTGCGGCTTGCTCGCCGCCCATGACACTGATGCGGGCGTTGGGCCACATCCACAAGAAGCGAGGGCTGTAAGCGCGGCCGCACATGCCGTAGTTGCCCGCGCCAAAGCTGCCACCGATGATGATGGTGAATTTGGGCACCGCAGCGGTGGCCACGGCCGTGACCATCTTCGCGCCGTTGCGGGCGATGCCTTCGTTTTCGTATTTGCGGCCCACCATGAAGCCGGTGATGTTCTGCAAAAAGACCAGCGGGATCTTGCGCTGGCAGCACAGCTCGATGAAGTGCGCACCTTTGAGCGCGGACTCGCTGAACAAAATGCCGTTGTTGGCAATGATGCCCACCGGCATGCCTTCGATGCGGGCGAAGCCGCAAATCAAGGTGGTGCCAAAGCGCGATTTGAATTCGTCGAACTCGGAGCCGTCGACGATGCGGGCGATGATTTCGCGCACGTCGAAAGGCTTGCGCGTGTCCGTGGGGATCACGCCATACAGCTCTTGCGCATCAAACTTGGGCGGCACGGGCGCGTGCGTGGCGATGTTGGGGGCCTTTTGTGCGTTCAGGTTTTTCACGGCCTGACGCGCCAGCGCCAGCGCGTGCACATCGTTTTGCGCCAAGTGGTCGGCCACGCCACTCAAGCGCGTGTGCACATCGCCACCGCCCAAGTCTTCGGCGCTCACCACCTCGCCGGTGGCGGCTTTGACCAGCGGCGGGCCGCCCAAAAAGATGGTGCCCTGGTTCTTGACGATGATGGTCTCGTCGCTCATGGCGGGCACATACGCGCCGCCCGCTGTGCACGAGCCCATGACGACCGCGATCTGCGCGATGCCTTGCGCGCTCATGTTGGCCTGGTTGAAGAAGATGCGGCCAAAGTGGTCGCGGTCGGGGAAGACTTCGTCCTGGTTGGGCAAGTTGGCACCGCCCGAGTCCACCAGATAGATACAAGGCAGGTGGTTTTGCTGTGCGATCTCTTGCGCGCGCAAATGCTTTTTCACCGTCATTGGGTAATAGGTGCCACCCTTCACCGTGGCGTCGTTGCACACGATCATGCAGTCCACCCCACTCACGCGGCCAATGCCCACGATCACGCCCGAGCTGGGGGCGTCGTTGTTGTACATATTCAGCGCCGCCAAGGGCGCGACTTCGAGGAAGGGCGTGCCGGGGTCGAGCAGCATCTGCACGCGGTCGCGCGGCAGCAGCTTGCCCCGGGCGGTGTGCTTGGCGCGGGGCGCATCGCCGCCGCCTTGGGCCACACGCTCCAAATGGGCACGCAGGTCATCGACCAGGGCACGCATGGCAGCAGCGTTGTGCTGAAAATCGGCGGAACGCGGGTTCAGTTGGGAGTGCAAAACGGTCATGGTGCTTCCTAGGGGCTGGGGCCACAGGGCATGGCCCCGGGCGCATCGAACGTGCAATGCCTGCCAGCTTAAAGGCTGCAGCCCCGCTTTGGGCTGTCAAATGGGTTGCAAATCGTGCCACAATTTGCGCCACCATGAAAGACGCTGCCAGCACCCACTCCAACCCTGGCCATTCATTGGCGAACCAACCCGCCCTCTCCGTGCGCGCCGAAACACCCATGGCTTTTGTGCGCGCCATTGCCAGCGCTTTTGCCTTGCGCGGCCTCGACCCCTTGCCCGCCCTGCAGGCGGCACAAATTGCGCCAGACTTGCTGCATCAACCCGATGCGCGCATCACCGCTTTGCAAATGGAATGGCTCTCGGCCAGTGCCATGCGCGAGCTGGACGATGAGGCCCTGGGCTGGTTCAGCCGCCGCCTGCCCTGGGGCAGCTACGGCATGTTGGTGCGCGCCTCGCTGACCGCCCCCAACTTGGGCGTGGCGCTGGCGCGCTGGTGCCGCCACCATAACCTGCTGACTGAAGACATCCGGCTGACCCTGAGCACCTCGGATGGGCTGGCCCACATCGAGCTGCATGAAGCGCACGACCTGAAAGACCTGCGAGAGTTTTGCACCGTCTCGGTGCTGCGCAACGCGCTGGGCGTGGCTTGCTGGCTGACCGACTCGCGCATCCCGCTGGCGGCGACCCAGCTGCACTTTGCGCCGCCCCCACACGCAGACAGCTACCGCGTGCTGTTTGACGGCCCCTGCCAATTCAACGCGCCACACAGCCGCCTGAGCTTTGACGCTGGCTACCTGCAACTGCCCCTGCGCCGCGACGAAGCCGCGCTGCAACGCATGCTGCAACGCGCCTTGTTGTTGACGGTGCGCCCCTACCGGCGCGACCGCCTGCTGATGGAAAAAGTGCGCCAGACCCTGGCCGAACACCCCGAGCACAGCCGCAACGCGGACGACCTGGCTGCCTGGCTGAACCTGTCTGCGCGCACGCTGCACCGGCAACTGAAAGAAGAAGGCGCCAGCCTGCAGCAGCTCAAGGACGCGGTGCGCCGTGACATGGCCACCGAATGGCTGATGCGCACCACACGTCCGATCAAACAGATTGCCGCTGAAGTCGGCTTTCAAAACGAAAAGAGTTTCATGCGGGCGTTTAAGGGCTGGACAGGCCAAACGCCAGACGAGTTCAGATCTGGCCCTTGAGGTGCGCGGCGGTCACTGGACGCGAGAGGTCGAACCCGTGAAGGGCGCTTGGCGCAGCAAGCCCAGCAAGGCGATCACGCAAAAAATGGCGCCCGCGTAAAAAGTGAACGAGGCCCCCCACCGGTCCCACAGAAAACCCGCAAGAACACTGGCCACCAACATCGACACGCCGCTGACCAGATTGAAAACCCCAAAAGCCGTACCGCGCAAATCGGGCGGCGCGGTGTCGGCCACCATGGTGGCCAGCAGGCCCTGGGTCATGCCCATGTGCACACCCCACAAAACAACCCCCAGCAAGACACGCGTCCAGTGCGCGTCGCTGGCCAGCACCAAGTCGGCGGCGATCAGCGCCACCAGGCCCCAGGCGAGCAGCGCGCGGTGGCTCATGCGGTCCGACAGTTGCCCAAAGGGATAAGCACTGGCGGCATAGACCAGGTTCATCGCTACCATGACCAGGGGCACCCACGCCGCCGCCATGCCGCCCTGATGCGCACGCAGCACCAAAAAAGCCTCACTGAAACGCGCCAGTGTGAACACCGCGCCCACAGCCACAACCCAGGCATAAGCCCCGCCCAAACGCCGGATGTTTTCACGGCGAATCGGATTGACTTTGCCCTCGCCCACATGCACATCAGGCTCACGCACGCCCACCACGAGCAGCAGCACCGCCAGCACACCCGGCACCACCGCCACCCAGAAAACCGCCCGGAAATCATTGGCCCACAACAGCATCAAGCCCACACCCAGCAAGGGACCCAGAAATGCCCCCACCGTGTCCAGCGATTGCCGCAAACCAAAGGCCGCACCACGCACCTCGGGTGGAGCGATGTCGGCCACCAGGGCATCACGCGGCGCGCCGCGCACGCCTTTGCCGATGCGGTCCACAAACCGCGCCGTCAGCACCCAGCCTATGCTGGGCGCCAAGGCAAACAAGGGTTTGCTCAAAGCCCCCATGGCGTAGCCCACCACGGCCAGGGCTTTGCGCTTGCCCAGGTAGTCGCTGACCACGCCAGAAAACACCTTGACGATCAAGGCGGTGGACTCGGCAATGCCCTCGATCAGGCCGACCGTCAAGGCGCTGGCGCCCAGCACGCCCACCATGAACAAGGGCAAAAGGCTGTGGACCATCTCCGAAGAAATGTCCATCAGGAGGCTGACAAAGCCCAAGACCCAGATGCCCGTTGGCAGCTGGGGCAAGGGGGGATCGGATGTCTGGTTCATGGCCCCAATGCTACTGCGCTGGCGCCAACAAGCCACGCCATGCCTGATGCACCTTCAGCTGCGTCGCAGGGCGCTTTTGCGGCTCTTTTCGTAAAAATGGTTCGGCTTTCGCTGCACCCAAGCCACAAACGTCTGTATCTGCGCCTCGGCCAACAGTGCTTCGGCTGTGTTGAGGCGACGTGCCAGCTCAGACTCGGTGTACAAGGCATGGATCTGACGATGGCAAATGCGGTGCAGCAGTCGGGTTTCGCGCCCCCCTTTGGACTTGGGAACAAAGTGGTGGGCGTCTTGTTCGGAAACCGGAATTTCCCTCATGCACAGAGGGCAGATGGGCAAAGCCTGCACCTTCGGCGCGGCAGCTTTGCCGAGTGATTGCCTGCGTTTGATTTTGCCGAGCATGGTCAGGCGGCGCGGCGTGGGGTGCCCGGGCCTGCCGCACGGCATGCCTGAGAGCAGTATTTGACCTCGTCCCAGTTTTTGGCCCAGGACTTGCGCCAGCTCATTTCGCGCTGGCAGTGTTCACAGATTTTGCTGGGCAAGAAAGACTTGTTGCCTTTGAACGGTTTCTTCATGGGAGCGTGTCGACCTCGAAATTCACTGGAAAATCTGCCGGGGATGAACCGCCTGGCGCGCAGACAACGCAGCCGGCCAAACTGTCCAGAGTCGGTACGCATTGTCCTCGACCCCGATCTGCAAGACCTAACCCGCCCGCCTGAAGCAGTCAATGTGCAACCCAGGGGCGCACCATCACGCGGCCCATGCGGGGGGCAGTTTGGCTCATGAACTCAGAAAGCTGGAACACCGAGTTGGGTTCCCCAGGCAGCCAAGGGGGTGCCAGGGAAGAGTTTGGCCTCAGCCCACACGCCCATCCAACTCGTAACCGCCAACAGGTCCCCTCACCGAGCGAACAAGCGCGTTTGCCCGCAACACTTTGAGCAGGCTCTCCAGGTAAGAAACCGACATGCCCATATGGCTGGCCAGCTGGGCTGTGGTGATGGTGCGCCCCAAGGGTTGTGAAGCCATGACGATCAGGGCATGGGTGGCATGAACAGATTTTTTTCCGAGCATTGAGGTTGACCCTGCAGTTGATGCATTTAATCTATCACTCAATAAAATTAAATCTACTCAAAATCAAAAATATTCCTATAATTTAACTCAATATCTACTCAATCAAGCGTGACCATGCATCAAACCGGTTACCAACACCGCATCGGTGCCGTTTCAGCCCTGAGCGGCGTGCCCGTATCGACCTTGCGGGTATGGGAGACACGGCACAACGCGTTCGCGCCGGCCAAATCGGAAGGCCGCCACCGCTTGTATTCGGACGAAGACGTTCTGCGCGCTTCGCTGATCAAGCAATTGACCGAAGCCGGGCACAGCATCAGCACGATTGCCCAACGCTCGGTGACACAGCTCAACGACCTCCTGGTGCAGCAGCAGAACGCGCACCGGCTGCACCGTCCGGCCCGGGCGCCATCAACGTCGGTCACGATGGCGGTGGTCGGTGTGGGCATGGCTGCACGCGTGGAGTCCTGGCGTACTTCGCTGGGCTTGTCAGGTCAGTCGTTACAGATCACCGACATCCTGGAAGACATGGATGCAGCGTCTCAGGCGACGCTGACCGCTCACCCGCAGGTGCTCTTGGTGCGTTTGAACTCGCTGCATGTGCTCGCGGGTGCAGAGATACAGCGCTTGGTGCAGGCGCACCGTTTTCAACAAGCGATCGTGCTGTACAACTTCGGACAGGAGCAGGTCGTTGCGGCATTGAAACTTGCAGGCATCAAGGTCCGCAGGGAACCCTTATCAAACGCCGAATTGGGCGAGCTGATCAACTCCGTTTTGTGGATGGACCACGCCCAGGAGGTCAGCGATGTGCAACACAGCGTCCTGGTGCCCCCACGCAAGTACAGCGATGAAACCCTCAACCGGGTGGCCAACATTTCCAGCGACATGCTGTGCGAATGCCCCCGGCATGTGGCGGAGTTGATCTCGCAATTGGCCAGCTTTGAGCAGTACAGCCAGGAGTGCCTCAGCAAAAGTGCAGAAGACGCCCACCTGCACGCCTACCTCAGCTCCGTCTCGGGGTCGGCACGTGCCTTGTTTGAAAAAGCGCTGGAGATGGTGGCCCAGCATGAGAACATTCCGCTCCCCGCCACACTCTCAGTGGCGGGCACCGGGGCATGAAGCCACGCGTGGCCATCGCGGCACTCTTGGTCACGGCTGTGTGGGTCACTCTGAGCCATTTCGAATGGCAAAAGTTCGACAACGGCCACTTGCTGGTGGTGGATGGCCGCCCCTTGGATGTGCAAGGTTGGCTGAGCGACCGGCTCAACCGCCTGCGCCGTGATTGCGCTCGGGTGACGCGCTTGCAGCCTCAGGATGAGCGTCTGACATCGGCGCTGGTGGTGCTCAAGGCTTACAGCCCACCGGCTTCGCACACGGCACGCGTGTCTGCCGCATGGGCAACAGACCAGTGGCTGCTCGTCGAAGCAGCGTTTGACGACTTGCTGCCCGCAGTGGTGCTGATGACGCGGGTGGACACTCGCTGGGCCATTGCGCCGCAAGGCATCTGGAGTGGCCAGACCCACCCCTGGATGGCTGCGCCCCTCATCCGCGACTACCTAGAACGCCAAATGCCTGCTGCGCCCGGGCACTTGCTGGCCTGCTTTGACCCCACAGAGTCGACCATGCCCTCTCCACAGCGCCCAACGAATTGAAACGGGGCACACGAAAATGGGCACACAACTGGTCTGGTTCAAACGCGATTTGCGCACGTATGACAACGCGGCACTGACCTGCGCTGCCACACTGGGGCCGGTCATGTGCGTCTACATCGTGGAGCCGTCTTACTGGCGCTGCCCCGATGCCTCGCAAAGGCAGTTTGATTTCTTGCGCGAGTGTCTGCGCGACCTCTACCGGCAACTCAAGGCTTGCGGTGTGCAGCTGCAGGTGGTGAGCGGCGAGGTGACCGACGTGCTGGAACGCCTGCACCAGGCGCAAAGCTTCAGCCACCTGCACTCGCACCAGGAAACCGGCAACGGCATGACCTACCTGCGCGACAAAGCCGTGGCCCACTGGTGTGCGGCACAGGGCGTGCAGTGGCAAGAGCATTGTCAAAACGGCGTGGTCCGCAAGTTGCCCAGTCGCGACGTCTGGAGCGACATCTGGACGCAGAGAATGCAGCAAGTCCAGCTGAACATGCCCACCCTCACGCCTGCGGCTTGGCCCTGGCCTGCACAAAGCTGGCCCGATTGGGAGTCCTGGGGCTTGCCGCCAGATGTTGCGCCACATCGGCAGACAGGTGGGCGGGCTCAAGCCTTGCAGACACTGCAAAGTTTTCTGCAGGAGCGCAGCGGACAATACCGCGGCGGCATTTCTTCTCCCCTGAGCGCTGCCAGTGCCTGCTCCAGAGTGTCACCCTACCTCAGCTGGGGGTGCATCAGCATGCGCGAAGTCGTGCAGGCCACCGAGAACGTCCTGCGCCAACCGGGTCTGGACAGCTGGACCCGAAAGGGTCTGGTGGCCTTCACCAGCCGACTGCACTGGCATTGCCATTTCATGCAGAAGCTCGAGAGCGAACCCGCCATCGAACACCGCAACATGCACCGGGGCTACGACGGCCTGCGCGAAAACGACTCGAACTCTGAGCACTTTGAGCGCCTGCGCACAGCACGCACCGGCTGGCCACTGGTCGATGCCTGCGTGACCATGCTGCATCACACCGGCTGGCTCAATTTCCGGATGCGGGCCATGCTGGTTTCGGTGGCCGCCTACCCCCTTTGGCTGCACTGGAAAGACGTTGGGCAATGGTTGGCTGGTCAGTTTGTGGACTACGAACCCGGCATCCACTGGAGCCAGATGCAAATGCAATCGGGCACCACCGGCATCAACACCACACGCGTGTACAACCCGATCAAACAGGCCCAGGACCACGACCCGCAAGGCATTTTTGTGCGCCGCTGGCTGCCCGTGCTGCGGCGCGTGCCGGACACCTGGTTGTTCGAGCCCTGGAAGATGCCGCCCTCTGTGCAGGAGCAATGCGGCGTGGTGGTGGGCACCGATTGGCCCGAACCACCCGTGGACCTGCCAGCCGCCACACGCCAGGCCAAAGCCCTGCTGCACAAGCGTCGCCAAACGCCTCAAGTGCGCGAAGGCAAACAGGCGGTGATCGAGCAGCATGCGTCACGACGGGGCAAACCTTTCAGCAAACGCCGCCCCAGCGCTGAACCAACGCAAGCCATTCAGGCCGAATGGGATTTTTGAGATGAACACACCACAAGCACCCATCCGGCACCTGGTCATTGTGCTGGGCGATCAACTCAGCGAAGACGCCAGCGCATTGGTCGACTTTGATCCGACCCAGGACGTGGTGTGGATGGCCGAAGCCATGCAGGAGTCAACGCATGTGCCCTCGTCTAAACAACGCATCGCTGTGTTCCTGAGCGCCATGCGGCACTTTGCGCAAACGCTGCGAGACAAGCATTGGCGGGTTGACTACACCGAGCTCGACCAGCCCGGCCACACCGGCACGCTGCCAGGCGAATTGGCACGCGCCATCGACTGCTGGCAGCCTGCTCAGCTGGTCATGACGGCCCCCGGCGACTGGCGCATATTGCAATCCCTGCAGGCTACGGCCAAGGCGCACCAGCGTGTGCTGACACTGCGTGACGACACCCACTTTTTCACCACCGTACGGGACTTTGCAGCGCACGCCAAAGGCCGCAAGCAACTGCGCATGGAGTATTGGTACCGGGAACTGCGCCAGCGCTTTGGCATCCTGATGGAAGGCCAGCAACCCGTGGGCGGCCAATGGAATTTCGATGCCGACAACCGGGAATCTTTCGGAAAAAAAGGTCCCCAGAACCTGACTGCGCCGCAACGCTTTGCGCCAGATCCTGTCACGCAGCAGGTGATGGCCTTGGTCGAGCAGGCGTTTGTCGAGCAACCGGGAGAGCTGACCGACTTTGGCTGGCCCGTCACGCGAGCACAAGCATTGCTGGCCTTGCAAGACTTCATCGCCATTCGCTTGCCGTTATTCGGCCAATACGAAGACGCGATGTGGGCAGGCGAGCCCTGGCTCTACCACTCGCAACTGTCGGTGTGCCTGAACCTGAAGCTGCTGTCGGCGCAAGAAGTGGTGCAGGCCGCACAGGAGGCCTGGCAACAAGGCCATGCCCCACTGGCTGCCGTGGAGGGGTTTGTACGGCAAATTTTGGGCTGGCGCGAATTTGTGCGCGGCATTTATTGGACGCAGATGCCGGGCTACATAGGCCTCAATGCACTGGACGCACAAGAAGACCTGCCCGGTTTCTTCTGGACCGGTGACACCGACATGGCCTGCCTGCGCGACGCGCTGCAGCAAACGCTGCGACACGGCTATGCGCACCACATCCAGCGCCTGATGGTGCTGGGCCTGTATGGCTTGCTGCGCGGCGTGCATCCACGGCACATGCACGAATGGTTTTTGAGCGTGTATGTGGACGCGGTGGAGTGGGTGGAGCTGCCCAACACGTTGGGCATGTCGCAGTTTGGCGACGGTGGCCTGCTGGCCAGCAAGCCTTATGTGGCCAGCGGCAAGTACATCCAGCGCATGAGCAACCACTGCCAGGGCTGCCAATTCGACCCCGGCCAATCCACCGGCCCCAAGGCCTGCCCGTACACCACCCTGTATTGGGATTTTTTAAGACGCCATCAAAGCTTGCTGGAAAAGAACCCGCGCATGGGCATGCAACTCAGGAATCTGAACAGGCTGACGCCTGAGCAACTGACTCAGATCAAGCTGGCAGCCCAAAAGCACCGCACGGGCTGAGGTTCACGCATCAGGACAACAGCATCGCGGCTGCCTTGACATACAGCGGTATGCCCAGCAGGATGTTGAACGGGAACGTGAGTCCCAAGGACAAACCCACGCACAAAGACGGATTCGCCTCGGGCAAGGCATAGCGCAACACCGCAGGTACGGCGATGTAGGACGCACTGGCGGACAGCACCATCAGCAAGACCGCATCGCCTTGGGGCACGCCCAGCATCAAGCACAAGCCCAGCGCCATGCCAGCACGCCCTTGAACAAATCGCCCGAAAAAGGCTGCATGGCCTGGCGCCCTGCTTCGCCGCTGACCATGCCGATCAGCATCGCCCCCAACAACAAAAGCTGGGCACCGTCGGTGAGGTATTCATGCAACACCTTGCCCGTCGACACGCGCTGGTGCGATGTGCCTGACCCGCAAGCTTGGCTGCGCAAACGCTTGGCCATTAGCACGACAAAGATGATGGCCGGTGACTCCACCAAGGCCATGGCCGCAGCCATGCTCCCCCATAGGCCTGGCCGTGGTTTAGAGGTGGGCCTTGGCGGTGATGAATGTGACTGCACTGACTGAGCACTAGCAGGCTGCCAGCGCTGCAGCGTCAAAGCCACCCAGAAACCTGAGCAGCCATTGGTCATTCAGCCAGGGCACCAGCATGGCGAGAAATACCGCCAGGGACAAACTCGCAGCCACCTGCACTGTCAGGCCCGACTGCGCAGTGCAAAGCCGCCTTAGAGGCCCAAGGCCATCAGCAGCTACAAGGAAAGGAATCGGGAAATCGCAGGCGGAATCTCCAGATTGGACTTCACCAGGCCCGCAAAAACACCCAACACAAAAAAATCTCAGGCTCCACCAACGGACTTATGCCATCACCTCATTGAACAATGGAGATCGATTGAGTCTGCGCAATATCATTCGTTAAAATCTATTTTTTATTAAATTTTCATCAGTAAAAGTCTATGAACATCACATTCCGGCAGTTGCGTCTTTTTCTGGCCACCGCTGAGACTGGCAGCGTGACCTCCGCAGCAAGAGCCATGCACGTGACGCAACCCACCGCATCCATGCAGCTGCGCGAAATCACCGAATCGGTGGGCATGCCCCTGTACGACATCATCGGCCGCAAGCTTTACCTGACCGATGCAGGGCAACAGCTGGCACGCACGGCGCGGGCCATTGTGGGTGAATGGGAAAGTTTTGAACAAGGCATCCACGCCATGCAAGGCCTGACCCAGGGCCGCTTGCGGGTGGCCGTGGTGAGCACGGCCAAATACTTCGTCCCGCGCTTGCTGGGCAGTTTTTGTGAACTGCACCCTGACATCGACATTTCACTGGAAGTGCTCAACCGCGATGGCGTCGTGCAGCGCCTGCGCGACAACCGGGACGATCTGTACGTGATGACCACACCACCGGGTGACATGGACCTGGAAGATCAGGTTTTTTTGGCCAACCCCCTGTTGCTCATTGCCGCCAAAAACCACCCGCTGTCTGGACGCAAACGTCTGCCGCTGTCTGCACTGCAGGACGAACGCTTTTTGCTGCGCGAGACCGGATCGGGCACACGTCTGGCGACCGATCGTTTCTTCGCGTCTGAACAATTTGAACCCAGCTCACGCCTGGAACTGGGCAGCAATGAAGCCATCAAAGAGGCCGTTGCAGGCCACTTGGGCGTGGCGGTGATTTCAAAGCACGCACTCAAGGAGGTCGAACTGGCACAAGAGCTTTGTGTGTTGCCGGTCAGCGGCTCGCCCATCCGGTCGCAATGGCACCTGGTCTATCCCAAGGCCAAACAAATTTCGCCCATTGCGCAAATCTTCCAGACACATTTGGTGCAACAGGCCAAGCTTTGGGCCAAGAATTGACAGCCGTCTTCAGGCGGTCTGCCAGAGCATCAGGTGCCCCATCTCAATTCGTGCATACCGGTGAACACCCGCTTGGCACCGGCCTGCACCAGAGGCGCATGCTCGGCCGGCGGCGCGGCATAGGCCCACACCGTAGCCCCAGCGGCCACACCGGCCGTGATGCCCACCGTGGTGTCTTCGACCACCAGACAGCGCGCCGGGTCCACTTGCAAATGCGCAGCAGCGGCCAGGTACACGTCGGGGTGCGGCTTGCTGCGAGGCATCTCGTGGCCGCTGAAAATGCGGCCTGCAAAAAAGTGGTTCTCTTGAAATTTGAGTGGGTAAGCTTCTGCCATATTGATCAACTTTTGAGCGTGAATTGATGACTGCCAAGCTGTTTGAATCTGCCCTGGGCATCACTGACCCGTGGTGCGTTGCCTCGGTTGAGTTCGACGAAGGTGCCAAGACCTTGACGATATTGATTGACTTCAAAGTCGGCAGTCGCTTTGCAGTCTCGGGTCACGATGGGCTGCATGGTGTGCACGACACGGTGGCCAAGACGTATCGGCACCTGAACTTCTTTCAACACGAGTGCCATCTGCAAGTTCGCACGCCTCGCGTGAAACTTCCCAACGGTTCGGTGCGGTTGGTCGAGCCTGATTTTGCCGGGCGACTTAATGGCTTCACCTTGCTGTTTGAAGCCTTCMTTCTGATGCTGTCTGGCCAGATGCCATTTGCCGCCGTCTCGCGTCTTGTCGGGGAGTCGCCGCACAAGGTTCTGGCCGTGTGCGAAAAGTATGTTGAGATGGCCTGTGGCTTGGCAGATCACTCGGATGTCACGGCACTGGCGATTGATGAGACTTCGCGTGCCAGGGGACACAGCTACGTCACGCTGGCCGCTGATGCCGTTGCCAGGCGCGTGTT
>NZ_CXOO01000004.1 GCF_001269385.1 Limnohabitans sp. DM1
CATGGGGAATCCTTTTCTGTGGCATGTTGAAGTTTGAAACGTGTGCGCAATTCTTCTCGTAGGTCGGTGGCTTTAGCCCCGACATTGCATGCTTCGGCGCAGGCTGCATGTCGGGGCTCCATTGAATGCCCAGGTAGAAATCCACATCGGACCAGACTTTGGAATCTACACGGCGGGCATTACGGCTTTGCTGTGCCCGCTCAGTCGCCTTGGCGCAGGCTTGTTCGGCGCGATAGCCACGCTGGCCACGACCACGGCTGAGTTCGCGGCTGATGGTGCTGCGGCTCCTGCCCAATGATCGGGCGATCTCGGTGATGGTCTGTTTGGCTTTCAAGAGGCTGTGAATTTGATATCGTTCTTCTCGGCTGAGGTGCTTGTACATCTGGCAACTTGGACTTGGCGGTTTGAGTGGCCATGATGCCTTGACATCCTCAGCCACCCATCACCGGGTTCATCTTTGTTGCACCTCGTACTTGAATCCGCCTATGCATTCGTACTTGCCTTCAACTCCTTGCGCATGGATTCTGGATTTTTAATCCAACGTTGCGACTTTGCATCCAAGATGCCCCAAGTTTGAGGTCGATCAAGTTCTTCTGCTGGGTTGCAAGAGAATGCAATGCTCAATTCGTTAAATCCTGATCCCCATTCTTTAGGCAAAGGATCTCCTACAAAAAAGCCTTTTCGATTGAGCTGAGAGACTGCACCGTTCGGTAAATTTTGCTCTCTAGGCACTCTTGCTGAAATATTGCAGCTGTCTGCCACTTGCGCTTGAACAAGCTTATCCACCTGAATTTTGGTGAGCTGTGCAGAACAACCAAATCCAACTCCAATCAACAGCAAAAAAATATAAATTTTTTTCATTTATTTCACCTCTTGCTTACGTCGCTCATATCCCTCAGGAAATTGCAGTCCTCGACTCCCTTGTGCATCTGAAAAATAAGTTTCAGTAAGCATCGCCAGCAATACCCCGTAGGCTGAACAACGAGAGTCAAAACCGTTGATACCGCTGTAGTTCGTGTTACTGACAACTCCAGGCAAATTCACGCTGGCTCATTTCAAATACATCGACCAGTCTGGATGTTGATAGCGGGTGTCCACCTTGTAGCCCTTGGCTTGGAGCTTGGCGGTCTCTTGGACTTTGATGGCCTCCAATTCTTTGAGCTTGGCGGGCCAGTACTGCGTCCAGGTGGGCGCTTTTTCTCGTGAAAAATTGCCCGCCCCCACATAGGTACGCATCTCACCAACGGCCGATTTGATGGCCAGGCTCAGCACATACTGACCTGGCTTGGTCAGCTCCATCTTGTCGTTGTCACGGCGGATGGTGATGTCCAGCACCACCCCATTGGCGTACAAGTAGGTGTTGAGAGGAGTAGATGAATCCGCCTTCATCCATTGCTCAAAACTGGGCCGAACCCGGGCGTCAGTGAGCCAGCCCCTTTCTTCCATGTGGTAACGCAAAGCATCGGGGCCGCGCAGCATGGCGCCAGCAGGGTCCAGATACGGCACCCAACCTTTGGCCAGCAGGCTGTCGATGAAGGCGAACACTGAGCGGTGGGCTTCGGCGTGGCTCACAAATTCTTCGGGGCTCACGCCTGCGGTGATGTCAAATGTATCCACCCCTCCATCTGCAAACAGGTTGTCGGTAAAGGACAAGATGTACAGCACCGTAGGCAAACTGAAGCTGTACTGATCATTACGAAGGGTGAGGGTGCCAAAGGGCGGCTTGGACCACCTCACCGTATGAAACAGCGCCCCGGCGGGTTGTTTGTCTTCTTTGCCGCCGTGCGCGCGGACCATGTCAATGCCTTGCATGCCCATCCAAATGGTCAGCTCGGGCGGGGTCGATTGGGAGTTCATATCGGTGTTTCTTTCGTTGGATGCATTGGTATCGAAGCCTTGGAGCGCATACATCAGCACGGCCATGCCCAGCAGCACGCCAATCAAGATGGCCAGGCGCTTGGCCCAGCGGCGCAGCGCTGTGAGCGAGGCGGATTTATTTAGGGTCATTGGAGTCACTGGTGACCCGGCCATAGCCCCGGCTGTTGGCCCAGCCTGCAATCACACGCAATTCATCTTCCATATAGGTCAATTTTTTGATCATCAACGCGTGGTATTTTCTGGCTGCTTCAACGATCCACTCCATGCGGCTGTCGTAGTTCTCAACAAGTACCCCGGCTTGGGCATAAGACACCACTTCATCGCGGCGCAGGTCGTGTGTGTCCAGCAGTTTTTGCGGGATCTTGTCTTCATCCATGCCGTGATGAAACACCAGCTTGGTGTCAGGAATCAGGTTGATCCATGAGGGATCGGCCTTTTCTAAGCGGCGCATGCTGGCTGTCTCTTCGCGCAGCACCGGATCGTTCCAGCAAATTTCTTGCAACACGTTTTTTTGCTCTTGCTTGGCGATTGCCATGAGGTGAGTGAACTGGTCTTTTTGTTTGGCTGGAGGTCTCGTCGCCGCTTCAATAGTCGGCACCAAGGCAAACGCATCCTCTACCTCTTTTGTGAGCTTGAGCTTGCCCATGGGCCCCAGCGCTTCGTCGGCCCAGGGCAAGGCCATCATGGTTTTTTTGACAGCAGGAACGGTGAATTTGTCACTGCTCCGCTCGCCCTTGCATTTATTGAACGAATCGGGGTCGTTGGCATAACCCCAGTGCCAGGGCGCGATATCCATGAACAGCCACAAATTGCCTTTGGCCAATACATGCGCGCTCTTGAAGCGAAACGCGGGTAAGTTGTGACCCACCGTTACCCCCCAATTTGAAAAAATGCCAGCCACAGTCTTGGAGGCAAACGCACCCAGGCCCATCCAATAAAACCGCCCTCTCTTTTTGGGGTCGCCGCCCTCTTGTTCCAGATAAATCTGGGCATAGGTGGCCGCAATTCGTTTAGCCCGGTGCTCGTAGAAGTCTTCCAATCGGTACTGAGTGGTGATGGAGCCAGGGGCGGGTGCTTTGCCGCTGGGGTTGGACAGGCGCACATACGCCCGTTGTTGGTAAATTTGCCACCACTCAGCGCAGTTGCACTGCACTTTGAAGCAACTGTTTTCAATGTCGTTGGTGGTGACGGTTACAAAATCGGAACCGGTTGTCATCATGCGCTCCTGTTGTTGTTGGTGGTTGCTGCAGCGCCGTTGCGTGAAGCCTCGGGCCCAACTTCTACTTCGGCCCAAGACAAAGAAAATTTCAAGTCCTCTGGTTGGGGTGAGTGCACCCTGGGTGTAGTGCCGTCTTCTTGTGTTCGGGCTGTAAATTCTTGAACCGCTCCCTTGACCAGGAACGACACCTTGGGCATGGCTTTTCCTGTTGGGTTGCGAAGTGAAATTTGCTCATCGAAAGCAGCCACGCTCGGCAGACCAGCCATGTCCACCCCCATACTCTTGGCCCTCGGCATACGGTGACTGGGCGCATGCACCGCCCAGCTGCCGCTGGTGCCGTCTTCAATGCCCGAAGCCTTGAACACTGTGTAGCTCCCCCCGCCGTTGATCACGATCTCTTCTTTGGCGGTGAAGGTGATCCGGTTGGCCGTTTGCGTGATCTTCACTTTGGCCAGGAAGCGGATGGATTTGTCCAGCGCTTGCATGTCCACGTTGGCCATGGCGCTGACGATCTTGATGCCGGCTTTGTAAGCGAAAAGGCGCAGGGCTTGTTCTGCACTGACCAGCAAGCTCTTGCCCGCGCTCACACTGGTGTGCCCGCCGCTGGTGATGGCGTGGTGTTGGCCGCTGTGCTGGTGTGTGCTTTGCGGTGTGGTGCTTTCAATGCCTGCTGGGCTGGACAGGATCAGGTGGGGCTCTTGCAGTTCAGGAAATTTGCCTTCTGTTTTGTCCTCCCCTGCAATGGCTTTGTTCTGGTCTTCAATGGCTTGGGCTACGTCGCCTTGGTCGCTGGCTTCATGCGCCTGGTGTTGCAGCGCCAAGTCGCCCAAACTGTCGTGCTGGCTGTGGGCGTTTTGTAGTCGGGCTGTGGTCTCGCTCAGGTCGGTGATGTGGCCATTGGCGTTGGGTCGGCCCTCGGTGCTGATGAGCAGGCCGTCTTTGGCCCTGACTGCGCCGTGTCCGTCGGTTCTGAGCTCAAAACCTTCGCCACGGTGGTCTTTGCGGCCAGCGTTGTCTTCGATGCGCGTGATGTGTCCCAGGCTCAGCTGGCTGTGCTGGTGGTCGCTCTTGATTTGCGCCTGGATCTTTTGTTCGGTGTCGTCCAGCACCAAGTGGTTGGACCTGCCCGCTGCGCTGTTGCCCCCGCCGGGTTTGAGCTCTCGGCTTCTGAAGCCGCTTAAGGCTTGCTGTGCAGGCAAGGCCCAGGGCGGCGTGTTCATCTGGTTGTAGACCCGGCCGGTGCAGATGGGCTGGTCTGGGTCTCCACCCAGAAAGTCCACGATCACTTCTTGCCCGATGCGCGGCACGTGCATGGCACCCAGTTGGTTACCCGCCCACGCGGCAGACACCCGCACCCAGCAGCTGCTGTTGTGGTTCTTGGCGCCATAGCGGTCCCAGGGGAACTGCACTTTGATGCGCCCTAAAGGATCGGTGTAGATGTCGCTTTGTGCGGTGTCAGCGTCTGGCCCGCAGACCAGGGCGGTCTCGGGGCCATGGGTGTGGGGTTTGGGCTGAATGCCTTCGGGGCGCAGCAGTTCGGTGGTGGGCTGCACTTCAAAGCGCACCTCGATGCGCCACTGGCCGGAGAGGCGTTGGGCGTCGGACAGGGCTTGCGGGATGAGTGAGGGGCTTGCGCTGTTTTTGTTGCTGTTCTTGCTGCTGTTGTGATCCCGCGCCGTGTCTTCGCTGACGTTTTCGATGACGGTGTGGGTGGACAGCGTGAGGTATTCGATGTTGGCCGCGTCTTGCGGGTGTTTGTGCAGGGCAAAGGTGTGGCCTGTGGCGATGCCGCGCACATGGCCTGCGCCGCTGGCGCGTTGGCCGGCTTGGCGCAGCGCTTGCATGCGCAGGCGTGCCAGGTGTTGGCCTTGGGGCTCGGTTTGATTGGCTTGGGCGGTGTCAGAGCCTTTGTTTTCTTGCGCGTAGTCGCTGCCCGGCAGGCTGCCGCTGGCGGTGCTGCCGATGCCGCTGTCATTCCCAGATGCTTGGCCTGTGCGCACTTTGCCGCCGCGCCACAGGTAGACCTCTTGGTTAGCCTGGCCAGTAGGTCGGGGCTGGGCTTGGCTTGCGCCCAGAGCAACCTTGGGGCGGGTGTAGTCATATTCCCGGCTGGCGTATTGGCCTGCTGTGAGCCGCTCGGTGGGGGTGAAGGCGTGGATGTATTCCTCGTCCACCTTGTGGCCCGGTGGGTAGTAGGCAATGCGGTGGTAAGCACTGTCGCTTTGGCCCTTTTGCAGGGGGCTGAAGGCGCCGCTGTGGTCACTCAAGATGAGGCGGTGCACGCCGCCCGAGTGCTCAAAGTGGTAGTTGATGCCCCACTCTTGCATGAGGCGGGTGATGAATTCAAAGTCAGTTTCGTTGTACTGCACGCAGTAGTCGCGGGCCGGATACGTTTCGATCAGGCGCACTTCGGTAGCAAAAGCGTAGTCGGCCAATACGGCGCGGATGACTTCGACCGGGGTTTGGTCCTGGAAGACTTTGCAGTCACTGGTCAGCGTGGCCAGGTGCAGCCAGGGGCGCAGGGTGAGCGCGTACAGGGCGTGGCGGCTGTCGGTGCCCAAGTGACGGGCGGCGGTGATGAGGCCCGAGATCTCGCGCACGCCTGCGCCTTGGTTGGCTGCGCCCAAGTTGCCTGCCAGGCCCGCTACAAAGCTGCCGTGGCCGTCCAGGGCGATGGCGCAAGTGAGCTCGCGCCCGACCATGTCGTGCAGGGGGAAGTTGCTGGCGTCGTTGGCGGCAAACTGCAATGCGTCGGGGCTTTGCAGGATGAGGGTGTATTCAAAGAGGGTGTTGACGGCCTCATGGCCCGAGAGCTTGAGAGGCACCAAGGCGGCAGCGCCTGCCACCTGCGGGATGGCGGGGCTGGTGACGGTGAGGACTTTGGGGGATTGGAGCAGGGTGTTCATTGGTCTTGATCCCAGGCTTGCAAGAGTTCGGGGGGGATGATGTGGGCCACCTCAGAAAAGCGTTTGCCCCACATGCGCTCGGCTTGCTTGAGCAACACGGCCACGGGGCTGCTGGGCTCGTGCAATTCGACCCATTGCCGCACCTGAACCAGCGATTGCCGCAGCTGCTCGCGTTGATCGGTCACATGGGTTTGCCGCGCATGAAGTGGCGTGGGCACGATGAGGGGCGCACTGACCACGGCGTTCAGCGGTTGAGGCTCAGGAGCGGGGCTCAAGGCATCGACTTCGATGTATTCAAGTGGCGTCTTCATGGGCATGCGGCTGTCGGTGGGCAGTGCATGGCCCGGACGCCCTGTGGGGGCCAGCAACTTGAACAAGGGCTGCAGGTCTGGGGCTTCTTCGCCCAGCTGCTGCTGGCTCCAGGTCTGCAGGTGCTGCACGCACACAGCGCAGCCTTGCAAGGCCAGCAGGTGAGGGTCGCGGCGTTGGTGCAAATCGGCCAGTTGGCGCTGCACGGCTTCGGGCTCGGGGGCATAAGGCGGGCGCGGCACCGACAGGCTGCGCTCGATGTCGCGCACGCTCAGGCGAAATGCGGTGCTGCCAGAGACGATCACATCGCGCACATCCTCCAGCAAGCCTTGGCTGTCGCACAAGCCCGCCAGGGTGTTGGCTTGCACCAGGGGGTCGGACTCCCCATCGATGAGCAATTGTGGGTGAATGCTGGCGGCAAAGCGTTCGCACACCTGCTGCAAAGCGCTCAGGCCTTGCAGCAAGCCTTGCGCACCCGCCTGCCGGGTGCGGCTGCGGACAAACCAGATGAGCATGCCCATGTCTTTGCTGCGCAAGAGCAGTCGGCGGCAGTCGCGCTCGATGTCTTTCCAGTCGGGCTCGGGCGCTTGTGCAGAAAAGTCGCCGTATTGCACATCGGCCTTGGGTTGCAAACGCGCGGCCAGCACGGCGTATTCCGGGTCGTACTCCAGATTGGGGCCGCTGGGCTGATCGGCGCTGATGGGCGTCAGCCACTCGGGGGGGATGTCCACCTTCAAGGGCTCCGGCCCCAAGGCACTGGCGACAGCGTTGATCAAGTTTTGCAAGGGTTTCATGGGCATGACCTGCTGGAAGTGGACGAGGCGGCAGTGGACGAGACATAGCGCTCGGGCTCCAACACCATGCCGGTGATGTGGTCGCTGCTTGAGTGCAATTGCCCGGCCCAGGTGGACCAGCCGAGCTGGGCGCTGTCGCCCAGCTGGCATGCAGGTGCGGCTTTGGCGGAAATCAGGAGCTCAACCTCCCACTCGTATTCAAAGCCAATAAAACTGCGCACCATCTCGACCAGCGCAGGCAAGTCCTGGCCGCTGGTGTGGCCTTGGGGGGTCAATCGCAAATAGCCTTTCAAATCGAGCGGCCCCATCACCAGGCGAAATCGCGTCTGACGATCGGGCACTTTTTCACCGGCCATGGCGCCTTGGCCCAACATGCCTGAGCTCAGGGGGCGACCGAGTTGGCACAGGTCTTCATTCGCCAAAGGCACCCAGTGCAGCTGGTATTCGAGGAGCCGAACCGGTATGCCAAAAAACCGCTGCAAGGTACTGACCAGGCCATCGGGGTCGCGGGCGCTGCGCACACGGTGCGCGGCGCTGGCCCAGCGTGCGTGTGCGGGCAAGGAACTGCTTTGCACTTGCGAAGGCTCGTCACCCGCCAAGCGCGCCACGTAATTGGTGAAGGTTTCTTCCTCTGCGCGGTCCAATCCGGCTGCCGCTTGGCTTTGCGCCCATGCGCGGTACATGTGCGTGAAGTAGCGGTGATGAAAGAGGTCCAGAAAATCACGCAGGGTATGGTCCCGACGCGACTCGCTGCGCTCTCGCGCCAGCTCGGTGACATGAATGGGCAATGGGCCATTGGGCCCCAACATGCCCAGACCCATGAGTCGGATATGGGCCTGATCGCCCGGCAGCTCGACTTGCGCGATTTCGCGGGGCGCAAATGCCAAACTGGCTTGTTGCCCGAGCTTGAACCGCTCTTGCTGAGGCCGCTTGGCCTGCCCTACCGGGGGCATGGCAGGCTCGCCATTGGGCTGGCGCTGCGCGGCCAGGCTGCGCATGAGTCCCGTGAAGGTGTGTCGCCATGGCGTTTGCGTCGCGTCCTGCATGGCAGACGGCCATGCCTCTTGTCCGCCAGATGCGGTATCGGGCATGCCTTGGGCCGAATCAGTGCGGCGCATCACACGCCCCCCCGATTGCCCATGCGCACGGGCCAGCTGGCCACTTCGCCACGTTGCATGGCATGCAAGCGTGTCTGGGTGAAGGTGTTGATCGAGACGTGCCGCGACAGATAGTGCTCCAGCACCAGGCCGAGCAGGTAAGGACTGACGCCACTGAAGCCGTCTTCGTCGACGGTCAGGGTGCACGCCACCCCCCGGCCATAGACCAGGGGGCCACTGCCCGGCAGGCGGCGGGTCACGGGCGTGATCTGGCTGCCGATCAGGCTGGCGATTTGCTGGTTGGCGACCACATCGTCGCTGTGGACAAACAGGCGCAGCATGTCGCGCAAGGCCTGTGCGCCTTCGCGTTCGTCCATGTCGTGCAAGGGCAAATAATTGAAGCCCAGCTGTCGGATCAAACGCCAGGCCAGCTCGCCATCTGCAAACGGCGCTTGGGGTGCAGACGGCGCCCTGATCAGCCCGATGGATTGCAGCGGCAAGGACACGCTGACGCTGAGGTCATCGGTGCCGTTGCGGGGCACCAGTCTGGGCAAATCGCGGTTGGTGACCATGGCCTGCACCGAGAGGTATCGGAGTTTTTCGCTGTAGGGGGCTTCGTGCTGGTCGACCAGGCTGACAAACACTTCGGTGCCCACATACGAGGTGCGCGTGCCGTATTTGCGGGTGCTGTCCGAGCTCAGGCGGGGCTCACGACGCACCGAAAAGTAGCGTCCATGGTTGCCCTCGTCCTGATTGAGCGTCTGGTACATGGGCCGAAATGGCATGACCTCGGTGGTGTCGGCTTTTTGGCCCTGCAACTCGGTGACCGAAAACACCTCGAAGTCCAGAGGACGCGAGCGGTCAGGCACCAGGTGCATTTCAGGTGCCGTGGCGGGCACCTCAATGCGGTCGGTGCGGTGCTCAAACAGGTTGATCACCGGCGTGCAGTGCAAGGCAAATTGCTGCGCATCCACCAAAGCGGTCAAAGCGCCCGGCATGCGGTTGAGCAAGACGACGATTTCGGCCTCTTGGCCGTCAATGCGGGACAGCCCTGCGGCCAGGCCTTGCAGCGCAAAGAAATAAAACCGCGCCGGGCAGGCAAAGTATTCGTGCAACAGGTTGTGCCCATGCCAGGTGTTCCAGTTCAAGGGCAGCAAGCTTTGCTGAGGTGCCAGGCCTTCGTGCACCAGCGCGTTTTGCGCCACGATGTGCGGCTGCTCACCCATATGACCGGGCACACCCACCAGGCTGGCCACGGCGCCCGCATGCAGCAGCTCAAACAGGTGCGAGGCCACCTGCTCTTGGCCGCACAAATAAATGGGCAAGCGGTCCAGCCCTTTGAGATCACAAAACCGCAACTCGCCCTGAAGCTTCAAACGCAGGCGCAAGCTGCCTTGCACCTGGACATGTGCGGGCAAATACCGCTCGGGCGAGGGGATATCGGGTGGCACCCCCGTGAGTTTGGCGCTCTCGATTTGCAGGGGCCACAAAGTGACGTCCTGGCTGGAGCGAAACTGGCAGGAGGTGACCTCACCGGGCGGCACCTTGGCATAAAAGCTGGTGCCTCGCGGCACCACAAAACCCTGGCTGAAATCGCCTTCGGTGGCCTTGGGGTGCAGCTGTGCAACGGCCATGGAGGGCGTTGGGCTGACGTAATTGGGGTAGACCACCTCGAGCAGCCGCTGCGTCAAGCGGGGGAACTCGGCGTCGAGCTTGATGCGCATGCGCGCAGACATGTAGCAAAACGATTCGATCAAGCGCTCCACATACGGGTCGGCCACATCCTGGCCTTGCATGCCCAGTCGCCGAGCGATCTTGGGGTGTTGTGCGGCGAAGTCGCCTGCGCTCTCGCGCATGAAGGTCAGCTCTTCGTTGTAGTACTGGAGCAATTGTGGGTGCATGGGAGGATGTCCGTTCGTGCAAAAGATCGATCAACGGGGCCGCAGTTCAATGCGGCTGTTTTCCAGGTCCACGGCGCTTTGCACGGTGAACTCGATCGGATAGGGGCTGATCTGAATGTGACCGGAGATCTCAAACGTCAGGACGTTGTAGTTCGCGCTGGCCTGGTCTTTGAGCAAAGGCTTGACCCGCAGCGTTTGCGGCACCAGTCGGGGCTCAAACTGCGTGATGGCGCGGCGGATCATGCGTTCAATGTCGGCCCATTTTTTTTCAGACAAATACCCACCGGCCAATGCAGGCACACCGTAGTTGAGGGTTGAGTTGGCTGCAGCAGGGTATTGGGCCGCATCGATCAAATCGCTTTGATCGGTGGTATTGAGGAGCAAAGACAGATCGCGCAAGACGGTCTCGCGCATGCGGCCACGGTTGAAAGTGTAGGCCTGGGGGGCTTCGCTGCTTTCGTGCGGGGCGTCGTCACACAAGCGATCGAGCAAGGTAGGCATAAAAACCTGCTCGCCTTGCCGCTGGACAAGCCCGTGCGCTGAAGGCAATGCCCGGGCCGCAGGATGCAATGCGCCTGGCATTGCCGTTTCCTTCACATCGGTGACATGCTCGGTCATGCGCGCAACTCACGAACATCCAGCAAGGGCCAATCGATGCCCTCGCTCATCCAGGTCTTTTGCCCTTGCGCGAAAACACCCGTTTCCCCCACCTCGCGCCAACGGGTCAAACGCGACATCAACAAGGCATCTTGGGTGGCGCTTGACTCACTGGCATTTGCTGCCATTGGGTAGCGGGTGGGCAAAAAGACGTGCAGCACGCGCCCTGTGGCAGCAGGGGTCAAACCTGTGGCGCTGTGCAACTGCAGCTTGGCGGGCATCCAGACCAGATCGAGCAAGCGCTGTGGCGCTTGCAAGCTCAAATGGGCCACATCGGCGAACGCCAACCAGCGGTATGCCCCAGCAACCATGACCTCGCAGACTGGCCCCAAGCGGGTGTCGCTGTCGGCCATCCATTCATAGGCCTGCTCCTGCATGGTCTGCTCGCCATTTTTTTCACGTTGCCAGGCACACCCCCCCGCCCGCTGCGGCGCCTGCGCCAATGCACGCGAGCGCACAGCATCGGCCTCCACGTTTTCAGCGCGTGCGTTGTGCGCCAGGGCTTGGGCCAGATCGCGCATCCAGTCGGGCATATCGGTCACCGGCGCTGGCGCCAAGACGCCAGAGAAAACTTCAGTGCGCTGGGCTTCGGCGCGAATGAGTCCGCGCAGCCAATGCGCTTGCGCTTGTGATTGCGGCATCCATTTCGCCCAAGCTTGCAGTTGAGACAAGGCCCGATCCCAATGACCCAGAACACACAGCACCTCCGCCAAGGCCCAGCGGTGTTCAGGGGCCGTGGGTTCGCGGCGAATTCGGGCTTCTGCCTGTTGCAAGTGCTCTTGCAAGGAGATGGGTGCCCCCTCTTGTGCGCGCGACAACAGCGTCAAATCAGTCATGAGGTTTCCAGTCATTCAATACTTTGCGAGGCGTGAGCTTGGGGGAGGCTGTTGCAGCCATCGCACTGTCCAGCGCCATGCCGTGGTGTTCTTGCCGATTGAGGCTGGGCACCTGATGCGTGAGCGGATCACGCAGCCCTTCGGGCGCAAACAGATGCAGCACGCTGACATGTGCATCAGGCTCAAGGATGTCGCCCCCAGCCAAAGTGTCCAATTGGCTCATCACACTTTGGATTTGCACGCTTTGCCCCAAGAGCTGCGTCATGGTCGGGCCCTGCTCGGCCTGATCAAGGATGTCTTGAAAAGCATCACTGGCTTGGCCCGTCGGGTGCGTGGCCATGGCTTGCCAAGAAGGCAGGCCCATGGGGCTCAATGGGTCCATCAAACGCTGCAGATACTGCGCATGCAGCCCCTGAAAAGCCTGCTCAGCTTCGGACAACTCGGTCTGCTGCGGCGTCGCGTCCAAAGGCACTGCCGCACTCACCTCTGACGCCAGCCGCGTGATTTTGGGCGCAAGCGGCGGCCTCTCGGCATCGAGCGCATCGGGCAGGAGGTCCATCACGGCATCTGCGGGTGCTGCGCCGGGGACCGTGGGCGCTCGACCTGCACCATGCCGCGCAAGCAATTGGCCCCATTCAAAATCGTCGACCCATGCCGTGTTCTGGCCATGCCGGCGCTCAGGCTCGGTCAGCACTTGCAAATGGCACAGCGCCAGCTCCAGGGCATCGAGGTGTTGCAAAAGCACCGTTTGGCCTCTGCGCAATGGCACACCATTGCAGCTGCACAGCAAGAGATCACTCGCTTGCGACAGACGCCAAATGTCTTCGCCCTCTTTTTCCACAACAATCTTGTGCGCCTCTTGCAGCCAAGGCTGCGAGGACTCACCCAAAACTGCCAGCACTTCTTGCAGTGGCACTTGCTGTCGTCCCGCAGGCCAAGCCCACACAGCATCCACAGCCACACCGCGGCTATGGGTGATGCGCAGACGCAAGCCGGTTGAAAGCGCTTGATCCGTCATGAGCGCACGCCCCACAGTTGGAGCAGCTTGTCACTGGCCTGCACATAACCCCCTTGAGCGTCTTGCATCCAGAATGCAGCAAACGGCACGGACACCCGCAGCGTCCGACTTGGCCAGTCGGCCCAGGGCAAATGCGAAACGCCGCGCAATGCGGCTGCCGCGTCTTGCCCTGCACGAATGCCAAACTGCTGGATCAACACCTCCAAAGCCACTGACGACGCAGGCCGTGCTCGCCCGCCCAGAAGGTCGCGCCAACCGGGCTCATGCAAAAGCCAGACCTGCTCCACCGCTTCCACCAAAGCCGCAAAGAGCCCGGGATGCAGGCGCGCATGCGCTGCCAGCCGAGCCCACCAGTACAACAAATGACGACCATGGCTGCGGTCTTGGCGCGCTGGCGCATGCAGGTCATTCCCCAAAGCAGAGGCCCAGGTGCGCTGCATCCAAGGGCGATGCACGGTCTGGTAAATGATGAGCGGACACGCGCGCCCCACTTTGTCTTCGGAGGGCACCATCACGCCTTGCACAAACACATCGCCCATATTGGGCAAATGCCCTGGCGGCAAAACAAAGGCCACGGGCACATCGGACAAATCAGCCCTGGCAGGCGCTTGCGTCACGTGCATCCACCCGTCGGCACCTGCACGCCCTCGGGTGGTGCCTGCACTGCCCCTGACGGGGCGGCGGTGCCAATAAGTCTGCACCCATTCATGCCACGCCTCTTGCGCGGACAGGCTGACGTTGTGGTGAACAAAATCGCCATAGGCCGGCAACTTGCCCCAGACCGAAGGCGGCTGCGCCAGCGTGCGGTGGGTCAATGTCTGGCAAAGACCCTTCAAAGGAATGTGCCGCATCAAGTGGTACGCCCAGGACAAGTGAAGTTGCGCAGCAAGGCACTGTTGAATGGGCTGGGGCCTGCGCTGCTGAATTCGAGGACGGCACGGCGGTTGTCCAGCAAATACTCCACCGCAATGCGTCCTGCTTGCGCACTGCTCGTGACTTTGCCTCGCTCAACCAACCGCAACCAGGCCCAAGGCCCGCGCAACTGCACGCTGGACGTGTCGGGTTTGATGCGGGGATGGGCATGCAATTCGGCCATCGTGCCCGAACGAGGTCCGGGCCACTGCAGTGCCACTGTTTGAACGGGGCCATGCGAATAGCGCTGCGTCTGACCGTCCACGTCAATCACCAACTCCGTCACCGAGGGGTCCAGCGAGACCACCTTGTATTCACCTCGCCAGCTCAAACGCTTGGCCCCGGGGTCACGAAAAAACATCTCGCGGATCTGCGCGATCTGCGCAAACACATCCGGATTCGGTCCGCCTTGGGCCAGCAACTTCAACAACTCCCCCGTCAAGGTCGGCCCGGCCGTAGCAACAGCCAAGGGCAGCCCTTGTGCCTGACCGTCTGCACCCCCGATTGCATTCGCACTGGCTGGGTTTTTGTAGCGCCAAGGTCTGACGCTGGTGTCCACCAAAGGTGACAGGTATTTTTTGAAATACTCGTCTGCAGCACCGCCCGAGGCAAACAAGGCATTGAAATCATCCACACTGACTTCCTGCCCGCTGACCGAAAACGGATAACGCCCTGCGATATCACGCTGGCAAGGCTCGCTGACCATGAAGGCCATCATGCCCACCAGGCGGTCCATCTGAACCTGCGCCTGCACACGCAAAATATTGGCAGCCCCCTGACCGACTTTGTCGGTGCCGCTGTTGCTCACATCCATGAGCACCTCGCGCAAAGGGGATGGCAACTTGCCTGCCTCAATGCGCAGCTTGGTCGCAGCTTCCGCCCCTGCGGGTGGCAAACTGCCCGCAGTGATCGCCGTATCGGCAACGACCAGCACGGTGTAAAACTCATTGAGGGCATTGCTCACCGTGTCCAGGCCCGCCTTGCCGCCAGGCCCAGCAGCAGCCCCATCAGATTGTCCGGTCACGACCTCGCGCAAGGCCGAAAACCGCTCATCGACCCACTGACGCTCTGCACGTTGCTCAGGGCGCAAGCCCAAGCCCTTGCTGACCTTGTTCGATTGTTGGTCAACCTGGTCTGCGGCTTTTTCAAAAATGGACTGCTCGGCCTTGTCACCTTGCAATGGACGGGACAAGGTCGTCTCACGCGCGGCCAGACGGCTCAGCCGAACCAAAGGCGAGTCCGCCGCAGCCAACTGCCGCAAGACATTGAGCTCAAAAGACAAGGTGCCCGATTTGTCACCCTTGACCAGTCGGATGTCGCCCAAAAAATCTGTCCAGACTTGCGCATACTGAACCAGGTACTGCCTGCGAATATCGTCCAGCAAGGCCTGCTTTTCAGCGGCAGTGAGTGGGGCCGCCTTGGCCGATGCAGCGCCATCTTGCCGGCCCATGACCCATGCATCATCTTGCTGCGCCAAGGCCAGCATGTCGGGCAAGCGCTTGGCAAACACATCGTGGTAACCGTCGTAAGTGAACAAACCCGGCACACCTTTTTCGAGCGTTTGCCCCGACGCGCGGCTGAACAAGGTGCCCGCCTGTGGCCCCAGTGCACGCACCAAGTTGAAGTCCTGTGGCGCCTGGCTGCTCAAACTGGACTTCATGCGCTCATACAAGCGCTCGCTGCTGGAGTTTTTGTCCAAAAACTTGCGCACCTGCCCCACCAAGGCTTCGTTGCGCGCCGCAGCAGACTGCACCACGCGCTTGCCGGAAAACAGCCATTCCAAATGCCCCACCATGGCCGTGCTGTTGCCCAAGCGCTTGGCCAAGCCCTGGGAGGTGCTGTTTTCCGAGGCGTTTTGCCAATCCGCAGTCACCCACTCGCGCACTGCCTGAGCAGCATCCGTGGTTTGACTGAATTTCTGGGCATCGTGCAGCATCAGGTAAACACGCAAGGTTTGGTAGGCGAGTCGCGAATCCTCCTCGGTCAAGGCCTCACGCATGACTTGCTCCATGCGCTCGATGACGACAGGCAAAACCAGCCGATCGAGCAGCTGGCCGTATGCATGCTCGCTGGCTTGCGCAATGGGCTCTGCCGTGTACAAGCCATACAAAAATGAAGCCGAAGGCTGCGCCAGATCGAGCCCCGCATGGGTGGGCAACACTTGCGCCAGTCCAAGCACTTTTTCGGTCTGCGCCATGCTCTGGTCTGACAGCCACTTTTGCATTTGCTCAGTCAAGGCCTGCGCTTTGTTATCCACGTCCTGCAAGTACTGCTGGTTTTTGTGGTAACTCAAGGTCAGAGCCCCCGACAGCCAGAAGAACGTCATCACCACGGCGGCATGGCCCAGCCAGCGCAGCAAACGCATACGGGCTTCCCACTTGAGGTTCGGCTTGACCAGATGCGCCTCTGCAAAAACAACACGCAACAGGGCATCGGTCACAAAGTAGCTTCGCCGCTGCGTTGCCCCTGCCTGCTCTGGCTTGGAAACCAGACCCAAAGTCTGCCCCCACTGCGTCAGGCCTGCTCGCAAACGCTGCACCAAAGCACTGCGTTCGGCCACCACCGCCCCATCGCCCGACTGCATGGCGCTGGTCAAATACACGCCGCGCAACATGTGGTGCAGCTGCGTGGTGTCATAGCGCGAATCGGCAAAAGTCGCATCCAGCAATGCCGCCAATGGCTCTTTGAGCGCCGACAACTCATAAGGCAACACGTACAAAGACTGGCGCTGGTCCAGCGAAAACTCTTCTTGCAAGCGAGTCGCCACGCCATCGCTGACACGCTGCACCAAGGCATCAAACTCATGGCGCACTTGCTCGATCAGGGGTCCATCCGCTTGCGCTGCCGCGTTGTTCGTTGGCGCGCCCACCGCACTGGTGCCGCGCGCACGACGCCCCAAGCCCTGGGTCAAGCCCTGGGCCAATCCTTTAACCAAGCCGCCGTTTGACTCATTCCAAGGCAAGGTAAATCCCCAGACCTGAGCCCTCGCCTCGGAGGTGAGGCTGTTGAAATAAGGCGAGAAGCCGCGCAACACATCGGCCTTGGTCAAGACCACATACACCGGAAACCGGATGCCCAAGTGTGTCCGCAACTCGGCCAAACGGGCACGCAAACGCGCTGCATGGGCCATGCGCTGCGCGGCATTGTCCTGGAGCAACTGCGCCACATCCACCACCACCAAAGCCCCGTTGACCGGCGCGCGAGGGCGCACTTGCCGCAGCACCCCCAAAAACCCATGCCACTCCGCTTCATTGGTCTGGCGCAAGGTCTCCAGCGGGTTGGCAACCGTTGCAGCATCGGTTGGCGCTGCGTCGCTTGACACGGCTGACGGTGCCACTTGGGCCACCGGCGCGTCCAACACACCCTGCGCGTCTTGCTCGGTGTAGCGGCCTGCCGTGTCCAGCAGTACCGCCTCGTTGGTCAGCCACCAATCGCACTGGCGCGTACCGGTCGCATGTGACAGCGTCAACCGTGCGCTGGCCGCCCCCATCTGATCGGCCAATGGGAAGCGAAGCCCGGAATTGAGCACCACAGACGATTTGCCCGCCCCCGGTTGCCCGATCACCACATACCAGGGCAACTCGTACAGGTACCGTTTTCCTTCTACCAAACGGCGCAAGCCCGCCCACACCGATCCGGTGCCACCGGCGACCGTCATGTGCATTTGCCGCAGCTGCCCCACGGCACGGCGGGCCATGTCCGACAAAGCGCGAATTCGATCTTTGGCCAGCGGCGCAGCCGCTTTGTCAGGACGCAACCAGCGCTGCAAAAACTTCTCATCGTTTTGGAGCAGCTTGTACAGCTTGTAAAGGCCCCAAATCAAAAAGACCAGCAAGATCAAACCAATGCACAGCACACGCACCCAGACCGGGGCCAAAGGACGCATGGAGGCCAAACCCAACAAAGGCCCGGCATGCCACACCAGCACGCACAGCGATGCCACACCCACCAAAGCAAAAGTGATCTCCAGCAGCCACGACAACATCAAGGCAAACACCAACACCAACACCGTGACCCGCATGCCCACCGACGCCAAGGGGCGCAAGTCCCCCAACGCCAAAAACGGCCCGAGGAACCACACCATCAAGCCCACCAGCACAAACGCCAGAAAACCCAGCAACGCCCGGAACACCGGGCCTTTGAAAAAATCTTTCATTGTTTTTATTCCCTGTTCACGGTTTGGCGGACGTTTTCACTTCAATCTGCACACGGCGGTTTTGTGCCCGACCGGCCGGGGTGTCGTTGGCTGCCAAAGGTTCGGTCTCGCCCTTGCCCACCACCTCGATGCGCTGCTGGTCAACACCCCGCGCCTTGAGCGCGGCCACCACCTCTTGCGCACGCTTGAGCGACAAGGCCTGGTTGTCTGCAAAGCCAGCATGGCTACTCTTCAATGGCTGGTTGTCGGTGTGGCCTGTCACCACCACTTGCCCGGTGACATCGTTGATCGCATCGGCCACCTTCTCAATGGTCTGGCGCGCCGTCGGGCTGAGCTGCGCCAGGCCACCCGAGAACATGCCATCGCCTTTGAACAAGACCACCGAGCGGCCTGGCTCATCGCTCACTTGCACGCGGCCCTGCGCCACCTCAGCGGCCAACAGTTCTGCCAGACGCAAAGGTGCTTTGACCGACACCGGAGGCGGCTGCAAACGCTGCAAGTCCTCGATGCGCTTTTGCACATCGCCTGCCGTGCTGAGCAACTGGTATTTGGACCAGCCAAACTGCCCCAACAACACCAAGCCCAACACACTGGCAGACACCCACACCGGCACCGACCGCAGCAGCTGGAACTTGCCCTGTGCCACCCCTTTCCAGCGAGGCGACAGCTCGCGAGCCACCGGCTCACGGCTGCCCAAAACCAGCGCATGCAAACGGTGTCGAATCGTCTCCAGCAAGCGATGCCCATCGGGCTTCACCCGGTAGTCGCCCATGAAGCCCAGGCTCAGCACGTGGTGCACCACCTCGAGCACAGACATGTGCTCATCGGGCGAGCTGGCCAGACGCCCCACCAGCAAGAAGACCACCTCACCACCCTGCCCTTCACCATGGAACTCGGGCAACAAAGCCATCGACGACCACGGCCCCGCGCTCTCGGCGGTGCTCGTGCCGTTCCAGGGGGTCAAACTGGCCGCCTCGTCCAGCGCCGTGCACAACACATACCGCACAGCCAACAGGTGCTCGCGGCGGATGTTGGCCTGCTCGCACAAACGCGTGAAGCTGTTCAGCTCTTGCGCCAGCAAATCGCGCAAAGCCCTGGCCTGCTCGGGCTGGATGTCGTGCGGCATTTCGGCCAGCGCCCGCAACAACTCGCGAGCAGCCACCAACAAGGCATTGCGCCCCTGCGTCTGGGCGAGCCGGACTTCGGCCAGGCGTTCGTCGTGGTTGGGGCCGTTGGGGAAAATGGCCTGACGCTCACGGGCTGCATCCCGCACGCTGAGGGGGTCACCCGCTGCTTGCTGGTCCTGCCAGGCATCTTGGTTATCAGAAGCCAACTCAAATGCATCTTTCATCTATGTCCCTATCGCTAAATATTTATACAAAATTTGTTTACGTTCGCTCATGAAGATCTGTTCCGCTCAAAGCGGGCGCTTCGCTGTGGGGCCGTAGATGCAGTACCAGACACTTGACCGACCTCAAGCGCTGGCCCCACCTGGTCCAGCACGTCTTGTGGCCAGGGCACGTCGTAGGCCGTGAGGTAGCTCAGCCAGTTGGCCGTGGCCATGGCCAGGCCCAGCGGCAGCATCAGCGGTGCGATCAGGTGCATGAAGCCCATCATGTAAGGCGTCTCGTGCCAGCGCTTGACGTAGCCGGGGCCGAACATGCTGACTGCGCCAAAGCTCTGCCACCAGCCCAGGGGGCGGGCGCTGTCGCACACCCGCTCGCCCGGCGGCAGGGCTGGGCCTTTTGCGTTCATGTAGCGGCGCACGTGTTCCCACACGGCAGGCACGGTCTGCTCGGTCAGTGTCATGGGCTCGCCCAGCAGCAGGCCGTCGGCATAGGGCGTGATGGACTCGGCAGCGGCCTGTGCATTGGCGTGTGGCACCATCAGCGCCAGGGTGTGCTGCTGGCGGGCGGTGCTGCCGGTGGTGTAGGTCACCACATGGTGCTCGGGCACTATCCGGTCCCAATCGCAGCGGCTGATGCGCACAGGCCAGGGTTTGAACATGCCCAACAAACCGCCGGGCGGCCAGCGGTCCATCCAGATCACCTGGCGGTGCTTGCGGTCGAACAGGATGGGAAGGTCCAGCGGGCGAAAGAACTCTTTGCGGCTGTACCAGATGAGAGCGCCCAGGCCCAGCAATGTGAAAAAAATAGTCCCAGGCCACACAAGTGCCAGCGTCGTCCAGAACCTGTGAGGCTTCAAATCTAGGAAATCCGACAGCATCCACGCACCCCAAAGCGCTATCCCCCCAGACCCTAGCCCGCCAAACAAAAAAGCCACCCCTCTCACACTCTTGTCGGCTGTGGTGTATTCGAGGGCATTCGCATACACCCCCCGTACCCAGCCCCCGGTGGTGGCCAGGGCTGAGGCAGCGCGTTTGTGCTCAAACGTGGTGCGGGGCGTACCGATTTTGTTCATACCGGCACCTTCTGATTGGTGGTAGTTGGTATTTCATTGCTTCCTTCGCTGGCCAGGCCCAGTGCCTGTTGCAGGCGGCTGTGCATGGCCGCGGTGCTTTTAAATTTGTCTTGGTCTGGTCCTTCGCCGTAGGGGGTTTGGCGAGCCCAGGCTTCCAGCTCGGACGGATCAAGCACAGCTGCCCAGACGGTTGTGCCTACTCCAAGGGCTAGCAGGCCCCAGCCGATGACAGGAACGCTCAGGCCAAGCACTTGAGCGGCGGCAATAGCCCCAGCGCGTGTGGCCACCGTCCTTACCGCTTGTCCACCGATACCTCGCATCACCAGTAGATTGGAACCGTAGGCCACGGTGCTGACACCACCAATGAATCCGAGGCCCAGAGATGTCAAAGCTGCTGTTGTATGTAGGGCGAAGATCGGTGCAAGCCCTTTATCGTCAGCATCTTTCGCTTTCTTAAACGACACATACGCATTCAAGACCCCCCCAAACGTCCCCGCCAGCGCCGCCCCAAACTGCAAAGCGGTGACAGACAAAGTGGCCGTGCTGCCCAGGGTGCGCAGCTGCATGAACTGCGCGCCCACGCGCACGCTGTCCAAGCTGGCACCGGTGAGGCCGCCCAGGCTGTCGTACCAGCCCAGTTGCGCATCGCGGATTTTTTGCTCCAGTTCTTCGCGGGCCTCGGCGTCGGTGGTGGTGCGCAGTTGTTCTGCGGCGGCGTTTTCTGCGGCCAGACCACGCATCAGCCCGATGGCGTTGACCAGCACCCCGGCCAGCGCCAGGCGCCCGTCCGTGCTGCGGAGCAGCTCGCGCCCGGCGCCTGCGGCCAAGTGATGTGTGCCCAGTTTTTTGCTCTTTTCGGCCATGTCGGCAAACAGAATTTCTGTGCTGGTTTGCGGCGTGCCCACCAGCGCAATGGGCGTGCCCGCATGTTGCTTGTGCAAGGCGGCGGTGGCACCAGCGCCTGCCACCAGGGTCTGGCCCGGCTGGGCTTGGGCCATGAGTTGCTGCAGCCGCCCTTGGGCGGCGATCACCGCGTCGGTGTCGGTGAGCACGGTGACCTGCACCTGCCGCTTGCTGCTCCAGGGTTTGCTGCCGCGCCGCTGCGGGCCGTAGGCCAGGCGCTGTGCCCCAACGCACTGGCGCGCAGAGGTCGCAGTGCAAACGGCCTTTAAAGCGCTAAGACGAGTGACCTGACCGATGCCGTTCATGTCCGCGCTCCTTCATCGGTAGGCCCGTCCGAACCCGCACCCCCATCCACACGCGACCCCACCTGGTCCAGCACGTCTTGTGGCCAGGGCACGTCGTAGGCCGTGAGGTAGCTCAGCCAGTTGGCCGTGGCCATGGCCAGGCCCAGCGGCAGCATCAGCGGCGCGATCAGGTGCATGAAGCCCATCATGTAAGGCGTCTCGTGCCAGCGCTGCACATAGCCGGGGCCAAACATGCTGACTGCGCCAAAGCTCTGCCACCAGCCAAGGGGGCGGGTGCTGTCGCACACCCGCTCACCCGGCGGCAGGGCTGGGCCTTTTGCGTTCATGTAGCGGCGCACGTGTTCCCACACGGCGGGCACGGTCTGCTCGGTCAGTGTCATGGGCTCGCCCAGCAGCAGGCCATCGGCATAGGGCGTGATGGACTCGGCAGCGGCCTGTGCACTCTCGTGCGGCACCATCAGCGCCAGGGTGTGCTGCTGGCGGGCGGTGCTGCCGGTGGTGTAGGTCACCACATGGTGCTCGGGCACTATCCGGTCCCAATCGCAGCGGCTGATGCGCACCGGCCAGGGCTTGAACATGCCCAACAAACCGCCGGGCGGCCAGCGGTCCATCCAGATCACCTGGCGGTGCTTGCGGTCAAACAGGATGGGAAGGTCTAGGGGGCGGAAGAATTCTTTGCGGCTGTACCAGATGAGCATGCCGAGGCCGAGTGGTGCAAATACTGCAACTCCTGCTATGGCAATTAATGACGTGCTCCAATGGCTGCTGACAGCAATAGCATCTACTCCCAGCGATGCGCCCCAAAGTGCAATACCGCCACCAAACAATCCACCAAATAAAAACGCTACACCTCGTACGCTTTTGTCAGTGGTTGTGTACTCGATGGCATTGACATACACGCCACGTACCCAGCCACCCGTGGTGGCAATCGATGATGTACCGCGTTTATGCTCGAAGGTGGCGTGGGTTGTATCGATCTTTTTCATGCGGACACCTTCTGACTGGAAGATGCCGGACTCTCGTTGCCCGCTTCGCTGGCTCGGCCCAGGGCCTGTTGCAGGCCGCTGTGCATGGTCTCGATGCTTTTGAATTTATCTTTCTCGGGTCCCTCGCCGAAAGGAGTTTGACGTGCCCAGGCTTCCAACTCTGACGGGTCTACAACTGCGGCCCAGACGGTGGCCCCAACTCCTATGCCCAGCAATCCCCAACCGATGACGGGCACGCTCAGGCCGAGAACTTGGGCAGCAGCCACGGCCCCGGTGCGGGTAGCCACAGTCCGGACCGCCTGACCGCCAATGCCTCGCATTACCAGCAGGTTGGAGCCGTAGGCGACTGTGCTGACTGCGCCGATTGCGCTCATGCCAACGTATGCCAAAGTTGCTGTCAAATGCAAATTGGCTGCCAGTGTGTGGCGGTGTTGTTGTGCGCCTGTAAATTTCTTAAACGACACATACGCATTCAAGACCCCCCCAAACGTCCCCGCCAGCGCCGCCCCAAACTGCAAAGCGGTGACAGACAAAGTGGCCGTGCTGCCCAGCGTGCGCAGCTGCATGAACTGCGCGCCGATGCGCACGCTGTCCAGGCTGGCACCGGTGAGGCCGCCCAGACTGTCGTACCAGCCCAGTTGCGCATCGCGAATCTTTTGCTCCAGTTCTTCTCGGGCCTCGGCGTCGGTGGTGGTGCGCAGTTGTTCTGCGGCGGCTTTTTCTGCGGCCAGACCACGCATCAGCCCGATGGCGTTGACCAGCACCCCGGCCAGCGCCAGGCGCCCGTCCGTGCTGCGGAGCAGCTCGCGCCCGGCGCCTGCGGCCAAGTGATGTGTGCCCAGTTTTTTGCTCTTTTCGGCCATGTCGGCAAACAGAATTTCTGTGCTGGTTTGCGGCGTGCCCACCAGCGCAGTGGGCGTGCCCGCGTGTTGCTTGTGCAAGGCGGCGGTGGCTACAGCGCCTGCCACCAGGGTCTGGCCCGGCTGGGCTTGGGCCATGAGTTGCTGCAGCCGCCCTTTGGCGGCGATCACCGCGTCGGTGTCGGTGAGCACGGTGACCTGCACCTGCCGCTTGCTGCTCCAGGGTTTGCTGCCGCGCCGCTGCGGGCCGTAGGCCAGGCGCTGCACGCGGTCGGCGCGCACAAACCCGGTCACCAGCATTGGGCGCTTGACGGCCAGGCCCAGCCGAGCGTTGAGCGCTTGCTCCAGCACCGCCAGCCAAGCTTTGGCATATTGCGCGGTGTGCAGCAGCGCTGTGCCCACGGCCTGTGTGGCCCCCGGCCCGGCTTGCGTCATGACTTGGGCCAGCGCCTGGGCCAGCACCAGGCTTTGGCCGTGCGCAAAGTTGAGCACTTTGCCGCTGAGCCAGTTGTGGTTGAACTTGCCCTTGAGCACCGTGGCCAGTTTGTCGCCCAACACATCTTTGTCCACCAGGCCTTTGAGCAGGTCCACCGTCTTGTCGCGCATGCCCACTTCGCTGTTGGGGTCGCCTGTGAGATTTTTGAAGACGGTGATCAGCTCTTTCTGGTTGCCCACGTACATGCGCCAGACGTAAGCGGTGGGGTCGCTGAGGTCTTTTTGGTATTCCTTCAGGTACTGCTCATTCAGGTCTGCAGCGCTGGTCGGCGGTGGCTCGTCGTGGGCTTCGCTGCAATAGGCCTCACCCGCGCTGTGTGTGGGCAGCGGGGTGGGTTTGTTGGCCTCGGTCTCGTCAAAGTGCAGTGCAAAGTATTGGCCCACGCTGGCGTGCTGGCGTGCTTGCAGCCAGTCTTGCTCGTAGGGTTTAAGGGCGGCGGCCACCTTTTGCAGGTGGGCGTCGATCCAGGCGGCACTGGCCTGGGTGTCGTAGCCTTTGTGCAACTGGTCACGGGCGATGCCTTCAAAGCGGGGGGCTTGCGCCTCCACCAGGCGGGTGCGCTCAGGTGTCCAGACGCGGCCCGGGTCGGCTGCGCCAAATTTTTGAGGGTCGAGTGGGACCCAGAAGGCGTCTTTGGCTGCAGCTGGGCTGTGCTTTTGCCAGGCATCAAAGCCTGCCTTGCTCAGCAGCGGCACCACGTTGGCCAGTGCCCTCGCATCTGCAATGTTGTCGGCCAGGCCCTGCAGGGTGTAGTGGCTGTGCAGCTTGAGCGCATCGGCCGGGCTGAGCACCTGCAGCGCACGTTGCTTGAGCAGGCGCAGATCGCTGAGCTCGCGCTTGAGGGCAATGGGGTCGGGCAAGACCACGGCCAGCTCTTTGCCTGCTGTCTTGGGCGACGCTGCAGCGGCCTTTTGCAGCGCAGCGGCCAGGCGCTGCACGCGGCTGTCGTCATTGGGGTTGTGGTGCTGTCCCTTGGCCGCGCCCAGCAGCGTGGCAAATGGGTAACTGGGCTCCACGGCCATCAGCGTTTGGCCTTGGGGGCCATTGAGGCGCAACGCATCCATGGCACATTCCAGCACCTGGCTTTTGAGGGCTTGGTGCGTGGGCTTGAAGCTGTTGTGGCCTGCAGCCATGGGCTTGAACATGACCATGGCCTTGGGGTTGGCTGCGTTTTGTTGCTTGAGCTTGTCGCTCCAGAGGTTGGCGCTGAAGGCCAGCCACACGGTGCTCATGCGGCTGGCATTGGGGATGGTGAAGAGCTTTTGCCCGTAAGGGTCGTGCCCTGCGGTTTGGCAGGGGGGGATTTTTTGATCGTTGGCGGGCGCTTTGAACGCGGGCCCTACCAGCCGCAGGTTGGCCTCGTCGTCCACGTGGTACACGCGCCACTGGGCTTCGCCAACGGCAGCTTGCGGCATGTAGATGTGCAGGTAGCCTCGGCGCAGCAGACGTAGAGCGAGATGGTGGTGTTTGAGCTCAAGTCCTTGGCAGACCGCTTTGGCTGCTGCGCTGGCGGTCATGTTGTCGCTGCCACGCCAGGCCAGTGCATCCTCTTTGGCGACTGGGCTTGGGCGCAGCGGCAAAAAGGACAGGCAGGATTTTTCGCAATGGGTGCAACTCATGGTGTGCTCCTCAGGGCTGCGCTGGGCTTGTCTGGGCCGAAAGTTCAGACATCAACTCTTCAAAATGCGTGCGAAAGTCAGCGTCGGGCTCTTCGCGCAATCGACGCACCAGTTCGTCGCTCAGATCGATCCAGGGGCTTTGCCGCCAATCGATGGGCGTCTTGGGGGTGGCTTTGTGGGGCGTTGCACTGTTTTGGTTAAACCAGGTACACCACAGCCATTGGCGGGCATGTGTATCTGTCCAAGGGGGCTGGTGGCTGGATCGCCATTCGTTCATCTGCAGGCACATGTGGTGCATGTCACTGGTCGTGGGTTGAAGCGCTTCGCTGACCTGGGCGTTGGCCATCGCTTTCCAGGCGTTGTTGACCGCAGCACTGTCGGCGATGGCCAAGTGCTGCAGGCGGGTAAGCAGCCTGTGGACAGGCAGCGTTGACGTTTGGGCAGCGTTTGTACCGGGTGCACGGGCGGCTTTGTGCCAGCGTACGAGCGCACCCATCAGTTCTCGTTCGGCTCGGCGCTCACGCTCGGGCGCACAGGGCCCCCATGGCTGTTGGAGTTGCCAGTAGCTGTGCACCGGCCCCAACCAGGCTTGTCTTTGATCCGCAGAAAGGCTGGGCCAGAGTCGTTGCAATATGCGTGGATCATGGTGACGCAATGGCCGTCGCGCACCTTCGGGTGTGACTTGATGGGCCAGCATGAGCCAATGGTCGAGCACATCGTCCACGGGTGCATTTGTGAACAGGACGCCGCAAACGCTGTGGCTGACCAGCCGACGCTGGGTGTCGAGCCACATCAGGCTGATCAGTGTGTGCCACAAATACAAGACTTGCCCTGATGCCTGGTTCAGTTCGTGCAAGGGAAGCAGGCAAGGTGCCAGAGCCTCCATTCCGCTGAACGCAGGGTCAGGCACGAATTGACGAGTCTTGACCCAATCGGGCTGCTGCTCTTGCAGCCATGCAGCGGCCGGGTTGTCTTGCCAGCCGTCCAGCACGAGCCAGGCTTGTGCCTTCGCGTCACTCAGGCGAGCCTCTTCAAGGTCCTTGGCCAACTGGCGCACCTGAGCGACATGCTCTTGCTGCAACAGCAGACCCCATGGCTCTATCTGCCATTGTTGACTTGTCTGAAGCTGGCTCATGAGCCTGATCCTGAAAACCCGGCACTGGCGTTTGCGCCGAGTTGCTGAGTGCAGCTGGGCAAGGGCGGCATGATGACTGCTTGCGTCTTAGGGCCACTCATGCTGTGCGAGGCCGCATGGGCCACCCAGCTGCCGCTGGTGCCGCTTTCAATACCGCTGGCGCTCCAGCGGGTGTAGCTGCCGCCGCCATTGATCAGCACTTCGTTCTGCGCACTCAAGTCGATGCGGTTGGCGGTGTGGGTGATGTCGAGCTTGGCCAGCATGTGGATGTTTTTTTGCAGCGCCTGCACTTCAATATCGGCCTGCGCCGAGATGAGCTTCATGCCAGCCTTGTAGGCAAACAGCCGGATCGCTTCTTTGGCGCTGATCAACAAGCTCTTGCCACTGCTGATGCTGGTGTGCCCTCCGCTGGTGATGGCGTGGTGCTGGCCGCTGTGCTGGTGGGTGCTTTGCGGTGTGGTGCTCTCGATGCCCGCAGGGCTGGCCAGGGTCAGGTGCGGTTCTTGCAGTTCGGGGAATTTCGCTTGGCTTTCACCTGTGTTGGTGCTTGTGCCTGTGCTTTTTTCGTCCCCAGCAATGGCCTTGTTTTGATCTGCAATGGCTTGGGCTACGTCGCCTTGGTCGCTGGCTTCCTGCGCTTGGTGTTGCAGCGCCAAGTCGCCCAGACTGTCGTGCTGGCTTTGCCCTTGGGCCAGCCGCGCTGCGGTCTCGCTCAGGTCGGTGATATGGCCGCTGGCGTTGGGCCGGCTTTCGGTGCTGATGAGCAGGCCGTCTTTGGCCCTGACTGCGCCGTGTCCGTCGGTTCTGAGTTCGAAGCCTTCGCCTCGGTGGTCTTTCCTTCCTTGGTTGTCTTCGATGCGCGTGATGTGCCCCAGGCTCAGCTGGCTGTGCTGGTGGTCGCTCTTGATTTGCGCCTGGATCTTTTGCTCTGTGTCGTCCAGCACCAAGTGGTTGCTTCGGCCCGCTGCGCTGTTGCCTCCGCCGGGTTTGAGCTCTCGGCTTCTGAAGCCGCTTAAGGCTTGCTGCGCAGGCAGTGCCCAAGGCGGCGTGTTCATCTGGTTGTACACCCGCCCGGTGCAGATGGGCTGGTCCGGGTCTCCGCCCAGAAAGTCCACGATCACTTCTTGCCCAATGCGCGGCACGTGCATGGCGCCCAGCTGGTTGCCCGCCCAGGCGGCAGACACGCGCACCCAGCAGCTGCTGTTGTGGTTCTTGGTGCCGTAGCGGTCCCAGGGGAACTGCACTTTGATGCGCCCTAAAGGATCGGTGTAGATGTCGCTTTGTGCGGTGTCGGCGTCTGGCCCGCAGACGAGAGCCGTCTCGGGGCCGTGGGTGTGGGGTTTGGGCTGAAGGCCTTCGGGGCGCAGCAGCTCGGTGGTGGGCTGCACTTCAAAGCGCACGTCGATGCGCCATTGGCCGGAGAGGCGTTGGGCGTCGGAGAGGGCTTGCGGGATCAGTGCTTGGCCGATGTTGTTCTTGCTGCTGTTGTGATCCCGCGCCGTGTCTTCGCTGACGTTTTCGATGACGGTTTGGGTGGACAGGGTCAGGTATTCGATGTTGGCCGCGTCTTGCGGGTGTTTGTGCAGGGCAAAGGTGTGGCCCGTGGCGATGCCGCGCACATGGCCTGCGCCGCTGGCGCGTTGGCCGGCTTGGCGCAGCGCTTGCATGCGCAGGCGTGCCAGGTGTTGGCCTTGGGGCTCGGTTTGGTTGGCTTGGGCGGTGTCGGAGCCTTTGCTGGCCCCTTTGTTCTCTTGGGCGTAGTCGCTGCCGGGCAAGCTGCCGCTGGCGGTGCTGCCGATGCCGCTGTCCGGGCCTGTGCGCACTTTGCCCCCGCGCCACAGGTACACCTCTTGGTTGGCCTGGCCGGTGGGTCGGGGCTGGGCTTGGCTTGCGCTAAGGGCCACTTTGGGGCGGGTGTAGTCGTATTCGCGGCTGGCGTATTGGCCTGCTGTGAGCCGCTCGGTGGGGGTGAAGGCGTGGATGTATTCCTCGTCCACCTTGTGGCCCGGTGGGTAGTAGGCAATGCGGTGGTAAGCGCTGTCACTCTGGCCCTTTTGCAGGGGACTGAAGGCGCCGTTGTGGTCAGACAGGATGAGGCGGTGCACGCCGCCCGAGTGCTCAAAGTGGTAGTTGATGCCCCACTCTTGCATGAGGCGAGTGATGAATTCAAAGTCGGTTTCGTTGTACTGCACGCAGTAGTCGCGGGCCGGATACGTTTCGATCAGCCGCACTTCTGTGGCAAAGGCGTAGTCAGCCAAGACGGCGCGGATGACTTCGACCGGGGTTTGGTCCTGGAAGACTTTGCAATCACTGGTCAGCGTGGCCAAGTGCAGCCAGGGGCGCAGGGTGAGCGCGTACAGGGCGTGGCGGCTGTCGGTGCCCAGGTGTCGGGCAGCGGTGATGAGACCAGACAGTTCACGCACGCCTGCGCCTTGGTTGCTGGCGCCCAAGTTGCCCGCCAGGCCCGCTACAAAGCTGCCGTGGCCGTCCAGCGCGATGGCGCAAGTGAGCTCGCGCCCGACCATGTCGTGCAGGGGAAAGTTGCTGGCGTCGTTGGCGGCAAACTGCAAGGCGTCGGGGCTTTGCAGGATGAGGGTGTATTCAAAGAGGGTGTTGACGGCCTCATGGCCCGAGAGCTTCAGGGGCACCAAGGCGGCAGCGCCTGCCACCTGCGGGATGGCGGGGCTGGTGACGGTGAGGACTCGGGGGGCTGAGAAAAGAGATTTCATGTTGCTTTGTGCCAAGTCCACACAATGGCGGCGTTGATGGCCTGTGCATCAGGTAACAAGCTTTGACCGAAACCGGGCATGAGCTCGCCAGCTTTCAGTTGGCGCCAGCGGCTAGGAGTACCGGCCAGATGCGGCGCGCTGGGGTGACCCGCCGGCAGACTGGCTTCCCAAAGACCGGTTTTCGGGCAGGGTTCGCCGACTCGGGCAGTGATGACAGGCCCTTCCACGGCCAGGATGCGCGGGTCGCGGTAGGCGGTGTCAATCTCCAGGTCTTGGGCACGGGCTTTCGCTTCTTCTTTGGCGCGCTGCCCCACGGCGTATTGCATGAGTTCAGCCCAATGCTCTTTCCAGTTGTGGCGCTTTTCCTCAGGAAACCACAGGCGCACCTTGTGCAGCTCGGTCTCCAGGTCCAGCGACATCAGGTAGGCCCCCGGCTTGAGGGGGTCGGGGGTTTCATAGGAGCGGCTCACGGTCAGGCGCAGGTACACGCCATCGACCTCGAATTGCCAATGGTGATCGCTGTCCCGCATCCACTCTTCAAAGCTGGGGGTGTAGCGTGGGTCTCGGTCGTCTGTGCCAACCCACGAACTCCGGCCTTTGAGACGGGCTTCACTGGGTAAGTAGTAAGGCCGCCAGCCGATCTGCAACAGATGGCGGATGAAGGCCATGGTCTTGAGCCGGGCTTCGTCGTGGGGGATGGTTGAGGCGGGTGCCGACATGCCTACATAGACATCCAGTGATTCGATGCCAAAAGTTGGACGCTCAACGTCTTCGGTACCCGAGACACCCAGCACTCCATCAATATTGAATGTGTAGAGACCGTGAACAAACTCGACTTGTCCGGGCGCACGCGGAGACCAATCTTTCTTGTGGAAATTCATTCCCGCAGGCTGTTTGTTGACGCGCCGGTCGTGGCCCAAAGCGCGGGAAAAATCATCGGCCAGCATGCCGAGTTGTAACGAGACAGAAGAGGACGCCATGGGTTGCTTTCGTTCAAAGGGCCTCAACCAGTAAAGCGCAGCAGTCGACAGGCATAGGACTGCGATTGCGCAAACGGTCCACGAGGTGAGCGAGGGGTTTGGTTTCATGCATTGCTTACCCAGCTGGCAATGGTTTTCAACTCGGCTTCCATATAAGACTGCCGGGTTTGCATCAGCTTGTGGAAATCCTTGGCCGCTTCACCAATCCATTTCATCCGACTCTCATAGTTCTCCATCTTGGTTCCCTCAGGCGCCACAGACTTCAACTCTGGGTCGTGCGTTTCACACGCAGCGGCAAACACCAACTCCAGCGGCGGTGCGATGCGGTTGGCAATGGGCATGCGCTGCACCTTCACGAAGAACGCAAACACATCGTCTTCATAAATCAGCGGCTGCAGCACCGAGCCTTGCTCGTGCTTGGCGATTGACATGAGGTTCTCCAGTTGCTTCTTGGGTCTTTTCAGAATGTCGGTGACTGGCAGCTCTTCAATCTCCTGAACCGCCTTGAACCCAGCGTCGATGTGCTGGTTCTTCTTGAACTGCCCCATGACAGGCAAGGCCTCGGCAGCCCAGGGCATGGCCTTCATGCTGCGCTGCACGGTGGGCTCCATGGCCTCGTCCTGCGCGTTACGACTGGCCTTGCACATCCAGAACGAATCGGCGTCCATGCTGTAGGCCCAGTGCCAGGGCGCAATGTCGTAGAACAACCACAGGTTGCCCTTGGCCAGTGAAGTCATGACCTTGCCGTAGTCGGGCGTACCGTACTTCAAGGCGGGGTGCTCCATGGCACACGCCACCGTCTTGCTGGCAAAGGCACCCAGCGCCATCCAGTAGTAGCGGCCTTTTTTGGTGAGGTCGCCGTGGTCTTCGGTTTCCAGGTACAGCCGCGCATAGGTGGCGGCGGAGAAGAGGGCTGTCATGGTGCTTTGTGCCAAGTCCACACAATGGCGGCGTTGATGGCCTGTGCATCAGGTAACAGGCTTTGGCCGAAGCCGGGCATGGGCTCGCCGGCTTGGAGCTGGCGCCAACGGCTGGGGGTGCCGGCCAGATGCGGCGCGCTGGGGTGAACCGCCGGCAGGCTGGCTTCCCAAAGACCGGATTTCGGGCAGGGTTCGCCGACTCGGGCAGTGATGACAGGCCCTTCCACGGCAAGGATGCGCGGGTCCTGATAGGCCGTGTCAATCTCCAGGCCTTGGGCGCGGGCTTTCGCTTCTTCTTTGGCGCGCTGACCCACGGCGTATTGCATGAGTTCAGCCCAATGCTCTTTCCAGTTGTTGCGCTTTTCCTCAGGAAACCACAGGCGCACCTTGTGCAGCTCGGTCTCCAGGTCCAGCGACATCAGGTAGGCCCCGGGCTTGAGGGGGTCGGGGGTTTCATAGGAGCGGCTCACAGACAGGCGCAGGTACACGCCATCGACCTCGAATTTCCAGTGGTGATCGTTGTCCCGCATCCATTCGTCAAAGCTGGGGGTGTAGCGCGGATCGCGGTCATCGCTGTCGGCCCATGAGCTTTTGCCATTGAGTCGGGCCTCACTGCGGTGGTAATAAGGCCGCCAGCCGATTTGCAACAGCTGACGGATGAAGGCCATGGTCTTGAGCCGGGCTTCGTCGTGGGGGATGACGTCATCAGCGGTCACGCCGCGCCCGATAGAGAGCCTCTCAATGCCGAAGGCTGTACGTTCCACATCCTCAGTACCCATGACCGACAGCACGGCATCCATGTCAAAACTGTAGCCGCCATGTAGCAAGCGCACGGTTCCCGGTAGCCGGGCGGGCCAGCGCCTTTTGTGGAAATTCAAACCGGCGGGTTGCCTGTCAATGCGCTGCTCCAGGCCCAGGGCGCGGTCAAAGTCATCGGCCAGCATGCCAAGCTGAAGGGAGACGGGTGAAGAGGTCATGGTTTTCTTTCGTTCAAATATGGTGGGCCAGATCTTCAATGCGATGAGCAACACCACAGCGGCTACCAGCACGGTGCTGACGGCCAATATGAGGCGGCGACGGTTCATGTCTGGTTGACCCAGCCGGCGATGGTCTTGAGTTCGCTTTCCATGTAGGCTTGTCGGGTCTGCATCAGGCCGTGGAACGTGAGGGCTGCCTCTCTAATCCAGTCCATTCGACTCTTGTAATCCTCCATCTTGGTTCCCTCCGGCGCGACCGACTTCAACTCAGGGTCGTGCGTTTCACACGCCGCAGCAAACACCAACTCCAGCGGCGGTGCGATGCGGTTGGCAATGGGCATGCGCTGCACCTTCACGAAGAACGCAAACACGTCGTCTTCGTAAATCAGCGGCTGCAGCACAGAGCCCTGCTCATGCCGGGCGATGGCCAGAAGGTTTAGCAGTTGCTTGTTAGGTCGTTTTTCCACATCTGTAACCGGCAACGCCTCAATCTCCCTGACCGCCTTGAACCCAGCGTCGATGTGCTGGTTCTTCTTGAACTGCCCCATGACAGGCAAGGCCTCGGCAGCCCAGGGCATGGCCTTCATGCTGCGCTGCACGGTGGGCTCCATGGCCGCGTCCTGCGCGTTACGACTGGCCTTGCACATCCAGAACGAATCGGCGTCCATGCTGTAGGCCCAGTGCCAGGGCGCAATGTCGTAGAACAACCACAGGTTGCCCTTGGCCAACGAGTTCATGACTTTGCCGTAGTCGGGCGTACCGTACTTCAAGGCGGGGTGCTCCATGGCGCACGCCACCGTCTTGCTGGCAAAGGCACCCAGCGCCATCCAGTAGTAGCGGCCTTTTTTGGTGAGGTCGCCGTGGTCTTCGGTTTCCAGGTACAGCCGCGCATAGGTGGCGGCAATGCGCCGGGCGCGCACGTTGTAGTTCGCCAGGAACTTGACCTCAAAGCGCCAGGAACCGATGTCAACACCGGGGGTGTGTGCCTTCAGCAACTGAGACAAGCGTTTGTGCGCGAAATCCTGCGCGACGGACCACATGTCAGAGCAGGTCATCTGAATGGCCACGCAGCTGCCGGCCTGTGTGTTGGTGGTGCCTGAGCCTTCAAGCGCCATACCGTTCTCCAGGTGTCGAGTAGTTGGGAGTAAAAGCCATGTCTTTTGAGGCATCGGGTGAAACATCAACGGCCGCAGGAATGAACTGCGCCTTCAAAGGTTCAGCATTCCGAGTGTGCGTTGCAGCGGTCGCTCCGCTGTCTGGGCTCTGCGCCAGGTAGCCAGTGGCTGAGCCTGCAACGCCATGAGGAAGCAAAGGAGCCGATTTGCCCGAAGGCAGTTTGAACAGGAATGTCTCGTCGTGAGCATCCACATGGGGCAGACCATTCACATTCACGCCCACGCTCTTTGCACCCAGCATGCTGTGGTTGGCCGCATGCGCCACCCAGCTGCCGCTGGTGCCTTCTTCGATGCCGCTGGCGCTCCAGCGGCGGTAGCTGCCGCCGCCGTTCATCAACACTTCTTCTTTGGCGGTGATCTCAATGCGGTTGGCCGTATGGGCGATGTCCAGCTTGGCCAGCAAATGGATGTTTTGGCTGAGTGATTTGATTTCTACATCGGCCCCAGCGGCGATGAGTTTCATGCCCGCTTTGTAGGCAAACAGCCGGATCGCTTCTTTGGCGCTGACGAGCAGGCTTTTGCCCGCGCTCACGCTGGTGTGCCCGCCGCTGGTGATGGCGTGGTGCTGGCCGCTGTGCTGGTGGGTGCTCTGGGGTGTGGTGCTCTCGATGCCCGCTGGGCTGGACAGGATCAGGTGGGGCTCTTGCAGTTCGGGAAATTTCGCTTGGCCTTCACCTGTGTTGGTGCTTGTGCCTGTGCTTTTTCCGCCCCCTGCAATGGCCTTGTTCTGGTCTGCAATAGCTTGGGCTACGTCGCCTTGGTCGCTGGCTTCCTGCGCTTGGTGTTGCAGCGCCAAGTCGCCCAGACTGTCGTGCTGGCTTTGCCCTTGCGTCAAGCGGGCTGCGGTCTCGCTCAGGTCGGTGATGTGCCCGCTGGCGTTGGGCCGGCCTTCGGTGCTGATTAGCAAGCCGTCTTTGGCTCTAATTGCGCCGTGTCCGTCGGTTCTGAGTTCGAAGCCTTCGCCACGGTGGTCTTTGCGGCCAGCGTTGTCTTCGATGCGCGTGATGTGCCCCAAGCTCAGCTGGCTGTGCTGGTGGTCGCTTTTGATTTGCGCCTGAATCTTTTGTTCGGTGTCGTCCAGCACCAAGTGGTTGGACCTGCCCGCTGCGCTGTTGCCTCCGCCGGGCTTGAGCTCTCGGCTTCTGAAGCCGCTTAAGGCTTGCTGCGCGGGCAAGGCCCAGGGCGGCGTGTTCATCTGGTTGTAAACCCGGCCGGTGCAAATCGGCTGGTCTGGGTCGCCCCCCAGAAAGACCACGATCACCTCTTGCCCGATACGCGGCACGTGCATGGCACCCAACTGGTTGCCCGCCCAAGCCGCTGACACGCGCACCCAGCAGCTGCTGTTGTGGTTCTTGGCGCCATAGCGGTCCCAGGGGAACTGCACTTTGATGCGCCCTAAAGGATCGGTGTAGATGTCGCTTTGGGCGGTGTCGGCCTCTGGCCCGCAGACCAGAGCGGTCTCGGGGCCGTGGGTGTGGGGTTTGGGCTGTATGCCTTCGGGGCGCAGCAGTTCGGTGGTGGGCTGCACTTCAAAGCGCACGTCGATGCGCCATTGGCCGGACAGGCGTTGGGCGTCGGAGAGTGCCGTGGGGAGGGCTTGCGGAATCGAATGGCGGTCTGTGATGGGCCGAGCCGTGTCTTCGCTGACGTTTTCGATGACGGTGTAGGTGGACAGGGTGAGGTATTCGATGTTGGCCGCGTCTTGCGGGTGTTTGTGCAGGGCAAAGGTGTGGCCCGTGACGATGCCGCGCACATGGCCTGCGCCGCTGGCGCGCTGGCCTGCCTGGCGCAGCGCTTGCATGCGCAGGCGCGCCAAGTGCTGGCCTTGGGGCTCGGTCTGGTTGGCTTGGGCAGTGTCAGCGCCTTTGTTTTCTTGGGCGTAGTCGCTGCCGGGCAGGCTGCCGCTGGCGGTGCTGCCGATGCCGCTCTCATTCCCAGGTGCTTGGCCTGTGCGCACTTTGCCCCCGCGCCACAAGTACACCTCTTGGTTGGCCTGGCCAGTAGCGCGGGGCTGGGCTTGGCTTGCACCCAGGGCCACTTTGGGGCGGGTGTAGTCGTATTCGCGGCTGGCGTATTGACCTGCTGTGAGCCGATCGGTGGGTGTGAAGGCGTGGATGTATTCCTCGTCCACCTTGTGGCCCGGTGGGTAATAAGCAATGCGGTGGTAGGCGCTGTCGCGCTGGTCCTTTTGCAGGGGGCTGAAGGCGCCGTTGTGGTCGCTCAAGATCAGGCGGTGCACACCGCCCGAGTGCTCAAAGTGGTAGTTGATGCCCCACTCTTGCATGAGGCGGGTGATGAATTCAAAGTCGGTTTCGTTGTACTGCGCGCAGTAGTCACGCGTCGGATACGTCTCGATCAGACGCACTTCGGTGGCAAAGGCGTAGTCAGAGAGGACTGCGCGGATGACGTCAACCGGGGTTTGGTCCTGAAAGACTTTGCAGTCACTGGTCAGCGTGGCCAGGTGCAGCCAGGGGCGCAGGGTGAGCGCGTACAGGGCGTGGCGGCTGTCGGTGCCCAAGTGCCGGGCGGCGGTGATGAGGCCAGACAGTTCGCGAACGCCTGCGCCTTGGTTGGCTGCGCCCAAGTTGCCCGCCAGACCGGCCACAAAGCTGCCGTGGCCGTCCAGAGCGATGGCACAAGTGAGCTCGCGCCCAACCATGTCGTGCAGGGGGAAGTTGCTGGCGTCGTTGGCGGCAAACTGCAAGGCGTCTGGGCTTTGCAGGATGAGGGTGTACTCAAAGAGGGTGTTGACGGCCTCATGGCCCGAGAGCTTCAGGGGAACCAAGGCGGCAGCGCCTGCCACTTGGGGGATGGCGGGGCTTGTGACGGTGAGGACTCGGGGGGATGGCAATAAGGACGTCATTTGTTTCTTTGGATCAACAAGATGTCAATGTCAGCCGTGCTCGGCAGCGCTGGTGCCCAACAATGTGCAACCACATGCCGTTTTGTGCCCTTCCAATGCCACCGGGATGCCGTTGATGAGCATGCTGGGTTCGCCTTCGACAATGGCGTTAACGCCGTGCCCTTTTTTGGGGCAGTCGACTTGATCACCCAGGCGTGCGATGGCTTTGCCGTTGATCTGTTGTGTGGGCGAGCCGCTGATGACCCGTCCGCCGTGATCGGTCGGGTCGCCGACAACGATGATTTTTCTGCCCATCAGCGCACACCCCACAGTTCCATTTGCAAACCGGCAAAGCTTTTGGCGATGTGCAGCCCTATGCCGCCGTGGCTTTGCATGTGTTCCCAGTGCGGGCCGCTGGCTTCGAGCTGGAAGTAGACGTAGCCGGCGTTGAAGGGAATTTGCCGAGGTGGCACCGGCAGCGAACGCAGCCCGATGCCGGGCAGGTGCAAGCGCACCAGTTCAGGCAAGCGGTCGGACGGTGCCACTTTGCCGTGTGCAGCGAATTGCAGTGCAAGTTGGTCTGTTGGGACGTTGGCAGCAACAGCCAGAACGATGTGGCTGAAGCCCCGGATCTCTGCAGGATCAAGACTGGCAAGGTACATGCCGTGTTGCTTGGCCTCGAGTGGAATGGACTGCGCGCTGCGAACGAGTACGTTGTTGAGCAGTTCTCGGGTGTCTTCAACCAGTGGTTTGAAGGTGTTGTAAGGGTCCAGATGCTGGTAGGCGGGCACGGGGTTAGGCCTGCGCGTTTGCACACGGATAAAGGTGGACAGTTCCCCGGCCATGCTGCGCAGCAGTGTGTAGGCGTGTTCAGGCGGTGTTTCCTTCACACGCAGCATGTGATCAAGCAGGGGTTCGAAGCGGTTGAGTATTTGCAGCAGCAAGAAGTCACTGACTTCGGCGGCCTGGGTGGCACCATTGCTGCCACTACCGCTGAGCCGTTCGGCCAATTGCTCTGCCCGTTGCCGGGTCGTGCCATGTAATTGCGATATCCATTGGTTGAGCAACTCACTGGCACCATAGCGGTTGACCGGTGGGATGATGGCGGATTCGAGCTCCACGCTGCCATCGGATCGCAAAGCGGTGATCTTGGCGATGGGCAGCCCCATCCATGCACCGGTGAGCTCTTTTTCAGGCACAAGCGCCATGCGCAAGTGACTCAGCTGAACGCTCTTGGGGCCTTGCCCGATGGAATTGGAGTCGGTCAATTCGGTGTCGAAGACGCTGTACCTTGCACTGCTGCCGGGTGCATTTTCGAAAGTTGTCTCTTCGCTGTTGGGCACCCGAATGGCCAATGCCAAATGGATGGTTTGCCCAAGGTGTTCTGGTTTGAGGGTCAGCGGTGCGGGTGGCGGTGTCTGCCCTGGAATGTCGAACGGCGTGCCATCGGCACAAACGCCTGAAGCTTGTGCAACGACAAGCTTGCCCAGCGTCAGGGATTCCGGATCAATCCGCAGATCGCTGAAGCCCCAAAAAAAGGGGGACAAGGGCAGGCTGCGCTTGTGCGCAAAGGTTTCCAGATAACGTTCTTGTTGCTGAAAAAGTTGCGGGCGAAGAAAAAGTCCTTCGCTCCAGGTGACTTTGTTGGTCCAGGTCATGGTGTTTAACGGCGTTCAGGGAGCGGGGATCAGCACGATGCCTTGCGGTTGGAGCTGGATGGTCATGTTGAGTTTGTTGCTGGGCAACACTGCGCGATACCAGGCTGCGGTGGGCGCCTCCTTGAGCGGGTGGATGACGCGCCAGGTGGTGTTGACCAGGTCGCGGTAGCCCGCCAGGATGCCCAATGCAGTGGTTTGGTTGTGACTGTTGCGCTCAATTTTTCGAGTCTCACCCGGACGAAGAATGAATTCGTCTTTGGCCAGCATGTCTGCGCCCAAAATGCTTTTGTCCGTGCTGTTCAGGCCAAAGTAGTCAGCCTCGCCAAAGGTGTTGCTGTCTTTGAGTTCATACAGTCGCACCTTGATCGGCGAAGGGCGACCACTGTCATCGGGATTGGTGGTGGCTGGCGCTTCAATTTTGAGCAGCAGTTTGGTGGGCTCCTTGGTCTCTTGTGCCACAGCCATGCCGCAGCCAATAGACAGAAAAAGCCACACCAGATGCCGTATAGCAAATGACTTGGAATAGCGCATGGGACTCGCAGGAACACGTTAAAACGATGCAGCCTGCTGGAGCGAACCGGCAGGCTATGCAAAAGATTCCCCGTCTTTTGACGGGGACTTCATCAAGCTTCTTTGTTCAACTTGATGTCGTAGCCGGCAGTCACAGCGCCGCCTGAGCCGCCTTGCTGGTTTTGCACGGTGTATTCCTGTTTGACCTTGGCAAAGGACAGGCTGATTTTTTCCTTGATGCGCTCTTCGCTGCTAGAGCCTGCAGGTTGCACGTTGGTGATGACGACATCCGTCATGGTGATCTTGAGGTACTCCAATGGACTACCACCCGCTTTGCGAACAACCAGCTTGGCTTCGGGGATGTGCTTGCCTGTGAGACAGAATTTCATCAGGTTTGGGCTGGAACGATCGACGTAATGCACAAAATTCAGGTCCTTGACGGTGGCTTTGCCGGAGCCGCCACCAGAGCCCATGTGCATGTTGGAGTCCTGGAAAATTTGCCAGTCCCAGTTCAGGACTTCGATTTCGTTTTTGTGCGCAGAGTCCATGCTCTCGCCGTCAATGCCGTTGATTTTCAGAAAAATGTCTTGTGCCATGTTGGGCTCCTTGATGTGTGTGACAGACTTGATTTATGTTTTTTTGAGATCAGGCTGCGGCCTTGACCGAGGGCAACTTGGCCACCAGGCGCAAGCTGACCGTCAAACCTTCGAGCTGGAAGTGCGGACGCAAGAAAAACTTGGCGCCGTAATAGCCGGGATTGCCTTCAATTTCTTCGACCACAACTTCTGCTGCAGCGAGTGGGCGTCGGGCTTTGGTTTCCTGGCTGGAGTTGGCGGGATCAGCATCCACGTAATTCATGATCCATTCGTTGAGCCAGCGCTGCATGTCTTCGCGCTCTTTGAAGGCGCCAATCTTGTCGCGCACGATGGACTTGAGGTAATGGGCAAAGCGTGTGCTGGCAAACAGGTAGGGCAAGCGCGCAGACAAGTTGGCATTGGCTGTTGCATCCGGGTCCATGTATTCCTGTGGCTTTTGCAAGGACTGCGCACCGATGAAGGTGGCATGGTCTGTGCCTTTACGGTGCACCAGTGGAACAAAACCCGCTTTGGCCAATTCGGCTTCACGCCGATCAGAAATCGCGATTTCGGTGGGGCACTTCATGTCGAAGCCGCCGTCATCGGTGGGGAAGGTGTGGCATGGCAGGTTTTCAACCGTGCCGCCAGACTCCACACCGCGGATCATGGTGCACCAACCGTAGAGCTTGAAGCTGCGGTTGATGTTGACCGCCATAGCGTAGGCCGCGTTGTTCCAGACGTAGTTTCTGTGGTCAGCGCCCTGGGTGTCTTCCTCAAAGTTGAACTCGTCAACCGGATTGGTTTTGGCGCCGTAGGGCAAGCGTGCCAAAAAGCGGGGCATGGCCAGCCCAATGTAGCGTGCGTCTTCGGTTTCACGCAGGGAGTTCCAGGCCGCATGCTCCAGGTTGCCCGTGATTTTGGCCAAATCACGTGGATTGGCGAGCTCTTGCCACGAATCCATTTGCAAGTTGGATGGGGCAGCACCAGCAATGAATGGGGCATGTGATGCGGCGGCGATTTTGGCCATTGCACCGAGCAACTCAACGTCTGGCGGTGTGTGGTCAAAATAGTAGTCAGCCACCAGGCAGCCGTAGGGCTCTCCGCCCAGTTGGCCGTATTCCTCTTCATACAGTCGCTTGAAGAGTGGGCTTTGATCCCAAGCCACACCTTTGTAGCGTCGCATGTTGCGACGAAGCTCTGTTTTGCTGATGTCCATGAAACGGATTTTGAGCATTTCGTCTGTTTCGGTATTGGAGACGAGATGGTCCAGTCCACGCCATGCGGATTCCAGACTTTGGAAATCTTCATGGTGCAAGATGAGGTTGATTTGGCCGCTGAGTTTGCGGTCAATTTCAGCAATGATGGCTTCGATGCTGGCGTAGGCATCGTCACTCATCGTGACCGTGTTGCTCAAAGCTTGTTCAGCCAGCGTACGGACCGCTGCTTCAACAGCTTCACGTTGTTCGTCACCTTTTGGCTTGAACTCCTTGTCCAGCAATTGCGAAAAAACACTGGGGTCAGCGTATTGGGTTGGGGCTTTTTCAGCCGATGTTTTGGCCATGATTTTTTCCTGTGAAGTGTTTGTTTTTTGAAATCAGGCGTTGGGCACTGCCTCTTTGGGCGCTGCGGCCAGGGTTTTCATCAGTCCTTGATCGGACAGCAGTTTGCGTACCAAGTCCTCTGCCCCGGACTTGCCATCCATGTATGTCTGCAAGTTGGCCAGTTGTGTGCGGGCATCGAGCAGTTGTTTGAGTGCATCGACCTTGGTGGCAACGGCTGCAGGAGAAAAGTCATCCATGCTTTCGAAGGTGATGTCGACCATCACATGTCCTTCACCCGTCAAAGTGTTGGGTACGCTGAATGCCACGCGTGGCGCGATGGCTTTCATTCTTTCGTCGAAGTTATCGATATCGATTTCGAGAAATTTGCGTTCCGTGACGTCTGGCAACGCCTCTACGGGTTTGCCGGAAAGATCGGCTAGAACGCCCATGACGAAAGGCAATTCAATTTTTTTCTCACTGCCGTAGATTTCAACGTCGTACTCAATTTGCACTCTTGGCGCACGGTTTCGTGCGATGAATTTTTGACTGCTGTTGTTTGCACTCATGTGGACTCCCTTCAAATAATGGCGAATGGTTGGTCTGAAACTTTGCTTCAGATGTTTTCAATGACAGTGGTCGATTGACTCTTGGTGTCATGTCCGTCTGGCACCCCATCTCGGACACGAACGACATAGGCAGTTTTCTCGTCTAGATCAAGCTTCAGCTTTTGCGCCGGAATGTTTTCTCGCATGGCATTGAGCCAAACGTTGGCCAGCATGGGCAATATCAGGCGTTCAATGTGCTGTGCGATGCGTCGTCCACCTGTTTCATGCATTCCGCAGGCAGCGACGATCTGGTCAACCAAAGCGGGGGTGTAGGCCAGTTCGATGCCGTGTTGTTGGTACATGCGATGAACGATTTTTTGCAATTGCAGTTGCGCCAACTCCGACAGAACCGATGTCGAAAGCGGGTAATAAGGCACCACCGAGATACGTCCCAAAAATGCGGCTGGAAATACCTTTCTGAGTTCTGGCTCCAGGGCCTGTGCCAAGGTCTGTGAATCTGGCTCTACGGCTGGGTCTTCACAAAGTTGCAGGGTCAAATCCGATCCTGTGTTGCTGGTCAACAAAATCAGTGTGTTTTTGAAGTCTATGACTTGCCCCTCCCCATCTTCCATCCAGCCTTTGTCAAAGACTTGATAAAACAATTCATGCACATCGGGATGTGCTTTTTCAACTTCGTCCAGCAAGATCACACTGTAAGGACGGCGCCGTACGGCCTCTGTGAGGACACCGCCTTCCCCATATCCGACGTAGCCTGGGGGTGCACCCTTGAGGCTCGAGACCGTATGAGACTCCTGGTACTCGCTCATGTTGATGGTGATCAGGTTGTGTTCACCGCCATAAATGCTCTCAGCCAAAGCAAGTGCTGTTTCGGTTTTTCCCACACCAGAAGGTCCGACCAACATGAACACGCCCATGGGTTTGCCTGGATCGGTCAAACCAGCCTTGGCAATGCGGACGCGCTCTACAATTTGTGCCAATGCAGCACTTTGACCGATCACGCGTTTTTCAAGCGTTGTCTGCAGATCTTCAATCGCTTTGAGCTCATTGCGCAACATGCGACCGACCGGAATACCGGTCCAATCCGACACGATGCTTGCGACCACTGCAGCACTGACAACTGGATGAATTTCAGGCCGATCTTCTTGGATGATCTGCAATTTGGCCTGCAGCGCTGCCAGCGATTCCAGGGTTTCATCCGAATCCTGTTGCTCTGCTGGGTGCCACAGTGACACCATGGCTTCAACGGCGCTTTTTTCTTTCGTCCATCTGTCTTGTATTTGGGCTTGTTTTTGCTTCAATTCGCGCAAGCTCTGTTCTACTGCGCGGATTGCCGTGTCATGTTGAAGGCCTGCGGTGGCTTCGTGCCGGAGCATTTCGAGTTGCGCTTGTTGGTCTTGAATTTGGGCATCACATTCTTGTAACGCACGCGGTGGTGCATGCAAAGACATCGCCACTCTGGCGCAGGCGGTGTCCAGCAAACTGACCGCTTTGTCTGGCAATTGCCTGGCAGGTATGTATCTGTGTGACAGCGTCACTGCAGCACGAATCGCCTCGTCCAACACAACGACTTTGTGGTGCTGGACGAATGCGGGCACCAAACTCCGCACCATCGTGATGGCTTGGTCTTCTTCGGGCTCTGGAACCTGCAACACTTGAAATCGACGGGTCAATGCCGGGTCTTTTTCAATGTATTTTTTGTACTCACTCCATGTTGTGGCTCCGATGCACCGCAAGCCGCCCCTAGCGAGCGCGGGCTTCAATAAATTGGCCGCATCTGCGGTGCCGCTTTGACCACCGGCTCCCACGAGGGTATGCACCTCATCAATGAACAGAATCACCGGGGTCGCACTCTCGCAGGCTTCTTTCAGCAATTGTTTCAATCGCGACTCAAACTCACCCCTCATGCTGGCACCAGCCAGCAACGATCCAACATCCAACGACAAAAGCCGGACCTGTTGCAATGCAGGAGGCACTTTTCCCTGAACTATGGACAGCGCCAACCCCTCAACAACGGCTGTTTTACCCACACCAGCGGAGCCCGTGAGCAGCGGGTTGTTTTGTCGACGTCGCAAAAGGATGTCAACCAGCGTGCGCACTTCGTGTTCACGCCCCATCACGGGATCAATGTCACCCCGATCTGCCAGACTTGTCAAATCCGTGCAGTACCGCTTAAGGGCACTTTGTTCGGCGCTCTGCGGCGTGAATTCGTGGTTGCTGTTTGATGGTGTATTCAATTCACCTGACGAACCTTGATCAAAGGCTTTCGCCTGATCTTCACTTGATGCTTTCAGTTCACTCCTCAGACTGTCTGCATCCACGTTGTGCGGCCATTTCAGCAACTGTGGCGATATCGCCTGCAGTGTCACTCTCGCTTGTGGATCTGCAAGCATGGCCGACAAGAGCCAAGCGCCTCGAATTTTGTGGTCACCACAGCAGAGGGTTGCAAAACTCCAGGCCTTTTCAATCACGCGCTCGATTTGCACACTGAAATCATGCAGCCCGCCGTCTTGCTGATTGAGTTTTTGAATGGCTTGAATGAAATCCTGGTCCAGTTGGGCCTCATGCGTGCCATGCGCCAACAGCACCAAACGCATATCCCCGTTCGGGATCTGCCATATCTGGTACAGCCAGTGCAGCAATTCCACATAGGCATGCCCTTTCAGCTTGGCGAACGCTGTTGCTGCCTCAATCGCACTGAACAAGGGCGTGTTGAGCTTGCCAAACAATGCTCTTCTTGGTATTTGCATAGACTTCTTTTCACTAACAAAACGAGTTGACTCGGGTCAATGCATCAACCAACAAAGAAATGATGTATTCACCCGCGCAAGTCTGCGAAGTCGCGATCTGCTCTCCTGCCCTTCGCTTTAATTATATATAAAGTATTAACTGCATATTTAAACAACTTATAAAGTTTTCTATATTATTTTCAAAGTGATCTTAGCCGTGCATCGTGAAGGAGGGCGTTCGTGTTGGCGCCGCAATGCAAAGACATAGGGAACCGCTCAGTCAACGGCAAATGCCAGTCGGGGGCAACTTGATAGGTATATTCCTGAACAATCAGCTCTTGCCAGCTTCTCAGATGCCCTCTTCTCTAGTGCGATATCTGAACCTCCACAATTTTTAAATTTCACCACATACATTAAATTTGTTTACAAAGGTTCATGAAGCACTGATTCTGGGCTCGAAAGTTCTGGCAGAAAATTACCACTTGGCGGGCGATTCATGGACGCAGCATTGGACCCAAAACGATCGCGGACCTGTCTTTTTTTTGAACGAAGCGTCGCTACACCTGAGCTACCCCGAAGCACAAGACCTGCACCATTTGGCGTTTTCGGTGTCAGACATGAGCACATGGAGAACGGATCTGAGCGCCCCGGACATCGCCGTTGAATACATACGCACCAAAGAGTACACCGGCCGGCCAGCGCTTTGTGTTTTTGCACGCCCCAGTTAGAGTTGTATGCGGTAACGGCTCACAACTCATCGCCATCCACATAAAACCAGCACCCATCTTCGCGCACAAAGCGGCTGCGTTCGTGCTGGCGCACCGCTTTGCCGCCCACCCGAAAGCGCGTGACAAATTCGACCTCGGCGGTGTCAGCGCCTGTCAACCGGTGCTGCTTGATCTCCAAGCCCAACCACTTGCCACCTGTTTCGAGCTTCAATTCGGCAGGGCGCTGGCTGCTGTGCCAAGTGGCCAGCAGATACGGCACGTCGCCCAACACAAAGGCGCTGTAGCGCGAGCGCATGAGGCGCTCGGTATCAGGGGCTGGCTGGCCTGCGTGCAACGGGCCGCAGCAGTCAGCCAGGCTCAGTGCCTGGCCTTTGGGGGTGGTGCGACCGCAGGGGCACGACGCCGCCATCAAGCGCCTTTGCGCGCCGCGCTTTCGGCTTTGTGCTGTTCCATGGTGACCATGGGCGCAGCTGCTTTTTTCCAGGCCGCAAAGCCGCCGTCGATGTGGGCCACATTGGTCATGCCCATGTCTTGCAGGGTTTTGGTGGCCAGGGCGCTGCGCCAACCTGCGCCGCAAAACAGGATGAACTGTTTGCCCTCGTCTGCGAACACCGGCTTGAAGTAGGGCGAGGCCGGGTCCACCCAGAATTCGAGCATGCCCCGGGGCGCGAGCAAAGCGCCGGGCACGGTGCCTTCGCGCTCCAGCTCACGCGGGTCGCGGATGTCGACGATTTGTACGGCGGGGTCGGCCAATCGCGCTTGCACCTCGGCCACGCTGTGCGTGGTGACCTGGGCCATGGCCTCGTCGACGAGGGCTTGAAATCCTTTGGTAATGGGCATGTATCTCTCCTTGTTGTCACGACAAAAGTGCCAGCATTATTTGCGCCAGAAATGCGAGCTGAACAAGACCAGCACCGACAGCAGCTCCAGTCGGCCCAGCAGCATGGCAAAGCTCAAAACACTCAACTGAAAAGGGTTCAGGCCACCGAAGTTACCCGAAGGACCCACTTCACCCAGGCCAGGTCCGATGTTGTTGACGGTGGCGATCACTGCCGAAATGGCGGTCACGATGTCCATGCCGCTGAGCAAGAGCAGCATGCTCAGACCCATGGTGGCACCCCCATAAATGAGCATGAAGCCCAGCACCGCTGTCATGACCGACATGGGGATCACGGCGCCGCCCAGCGTGACCGGGTTGATGACTCGGGGGTGGATGATGCGCACCAGCTCACGTCGCGCTTGTTTAACCAGCAAAACCATGCGGACCATCTTGATGCCGCCGCCCGTGGAGCCTGCGCACGATGCAAAGCAGCCCAGAAACATCAACAAGATGGGGGCAAACACCGGCCACTGCGCGTAATCGGTGGCGGCATAACCGGTGGTGGTGGCCAAAGACACCACATGAAAAGCGCTGATGCGCAAGGCCTCCAGCCCGTCTGCATAAACACCATGGACCAGCAGCAAAGCCATGACCAACAAGGTGGAGGCCAACAAGACACCCAGGTATGTGCGGATCTCGCGATCATTGGTGATGGGCAACAGGGAGCGGCTGCGCAAGACCACAAAGTAGCGCACAAAGCTGATGCCCGCCAGGGTCATGAACACGATGGCGACCCACTCGATCACGGGCGAGTTGAAGTGCCCAAAGCTGGCGTCGTACGACGAAAAACCGCCCAGGCCCATGGTGGTGCACATGTGCATGAAGGCATCGGCCCAGCTCATGCCGGCCCAGCGGTAAGCCAGCAGGCACGCGCCCGAAAACAAGAAGTACACGCCCCACAAGCCCCGCGCCGTCTCGGCAATGCGGGGGGTGAACTTGGTGTCTTTCATGGGGCCGGGCGTTTCGGTTTTATAGAGCTGCATGCCACCCAGGCCCAGCATGGGCAAAACCGCCACCACCAGCAGCATGATGCCCAGGCCACCGATCAGCTGCAAAAAGCAACGCCAGATGTTGACCGAGACCGGCAAATGGTCGAGCCCAGACAAGGCCGTGGCCCCGGTGGCGGTCAAGGCACTCATGGCCTCAAAATAGGCCTTGAACCAGGTGATCTCGGGCACCAAAAACATGAGCGGCAAGGCCGAGTAAGCGGGCAGCACCAGCCACACCATGTTGACCAGCAAGAAACCGTCTTTGGTCTTCAATTCCTGCCGATGCTGCTGGGTGATGGCCGCAAGCACCAAGCCACTGACAGCCGTCAAACCAAAGCCCGCCAGCCAGATCCACTGCAAGTCACGGTGGTCTTCAAACCAGGCCCAGATGCCGGGCACCAAAAACGCGACCGAAAACGCGATCAAGATGCGCGCCATCAAGGACAACACGGGAGCGAAGAAGGTAAACATCAACCAAAGAAGGTCGCGCTGACCTGAAAGAGTTTTTCCACCGCACGCACATCGCGCTTGTTGGGAATGAACAAGATGATGTGGTCATCGGCCTCGATCAGGGTGTCGTGGTGCGGCATCAGCACTTCGGATTTTTTGCCCTCACCGCGCACAATGGCGCCCATGCTCACGCCTTGGGGCAGCTTGATTTCCTCGACACGTCGGCCCACCAGCTTGGAGGTCTTGATGTCGCCGCGCGCAATGCCCTCCAGGGCTTCTGCTGCACCTCGGCGCAGGCTGTGCACCGCCGCTACATCGCCCCGGCGCAGGTGCGCCAGCAACTCACCGATCACGGTTTGCGCAGGCGAGATCGCGATGTCGATGGTGCTGCCTTGCATCATGTCGGCATAGGCGCGGCGGTTGATCAGGGCCATGACGCGGCGCGCACCCATGCGCTTGGCCAGCATGGCCGACATGATGTTGTCCTCGTCGTCACTGGTCAGGGCCAGAAACAGGTCCATTTCACCCACGTTCTCTTCGTGCAGCAGGTCTTCATCGGCACCATCGCCGTTCAAGATGAGCATGCTCGACGGCAACTGGCTGGCCAGGTATTCGCAGCGTTTTTTGTCACGCTCGATCAACTTCACGTCGTAGGTGCTGGCCAAGTTGCGCGCCAGGCGCAAGCCCACCTTGCCGCCACCGGCCAGCATCAGGCGCTGCACGGGTTTGTCGGTCTTGTGGATGCCACCTAGCACGATGGGGATCTGGCGGGTGTCGGCCAACACAAAAACCTCGTCGCCGGGCAGGATGCGGGTCTCGGGCAAGGCGTCCACCAGCGCGTCCTGCCGGTACAGGGCCACCACACGCATCTCGGCATCGGGCAAACGGTCGCGAAACTCGGCAATGGTGTGGTTCACCAGCAGGCTGTCGGCCGCTGCGCGCACCACGATCAGGCTGACGCGGCCCTCGGCAAACTCAAGCACCTGCAGCGCCTCGGGGTACTGGATCAGCTGCTCGATGTAGCGCATCACCGACTCTTCGGGGCAGATCACATGGTCCACCGCGAAACCGGACTTGCCCAGCAACTCGTCACCCTCGTTGAACTCGGGCGACCGCAGGCGGGCGATGGTGGTGGGCACGTTGAAGACATCGTGGGCGATCTTGCAGACCACCAGATTCGACTCGTCGGCCGCCGCGCAGGCAATCAACATGTCCGCGTCCTGGGCCCCTGCTTCCCGCAACACCGAAGGCTGAATGCCGTTGCCCACCACGCCGCGCAGGTCCAGACGCTCTTCAAGCAGCCGCAGGCGTGCCGGGTCCTGGTCGATGACGGTGATGTCGTTTTGCTCGGAAACCAGGCTTTCCGCGACGCTTTCGCCCACACGGCCCGCACCCAGGATGATGATGTTCATGGGCCGCGATGATACGTGAAGGGCCGGCGCCAACCGGCCATTCAGGCGCTCAAAGTGCGCGCTGGATGATGATTTTCTGCACGTCGCTGGTACCTTCGTAAATCTGGCAAACGCGCACATCGCGGTAGATGCGCTCCACCGGAAAGTCGCTCACATAGCCGTAGCCGCCCAGGGTCTGGATGGCGGCAGAGCAGATTTTTTCGGCCACTTCGCTGGCAAACAGCTTGGCCATGGCCGCTTCTTTGAGGCAGGGGCGACCCGCATCGCGCAAACTGGCCGCGTGCCAAATCAGCTGGCGTGCCGCTTCGAGTTGTGTGGCGCAGTCCGCCAAACGGAAACCGACGGCCTGGTGGTTGAAGATGGCGGTGCCAAAGCTCTCGCGCTGCTTGGCGTAGTCAATCGCCACATCGAGCGCACTGCGGGCCATGCCCAGACTCTGCGCGGCAATGCCGATGCGCCCGCCTTCCAAAGACGACAGGGCGATCTTGTAGCCCTCGCCCTCTTGGCCGATCAAGTTCTCAGCCGGGATGCGGCAGTTGTCGAAATTGATCTGCGCGGTGTCGCTGCTGTGCTGGCCCAGCTTGTCTTCGAGGCGCGCCACCACATAACCCGGGGCGCTGGTGGGCACGAGAAAAGCGCTCATGCCTTTTTTGCCCGCGCCCTTGTCGGTCACGGCAATCACCACCGCCACATCGCCGTGTTGGCCGCTGGTGATGAACTGCTTGACGCCGTTGATCACGTACTCGTCGCCGTCTTTGACGGCCGTGGTGCGCAGGGCCGATGCGTCCGAGCCCACATGCGGCTCGGTCAGGCAAAACGCACCCAGCATCTGGCCTTGCGCCAGCGGTCGCAGCCAATGCTCTTTTTGCGCGGCGTTGCCGTACATCATCAAGATGGCATTCACGGGGCAGTTGGTCACGCTGATGGTGGTGCTGACGCCGCCGTCACCGGCTGCGATTTCTTCGAGCACCAGCGCCAGCGTCACATAGTCCAAACCCGCGCCACCCAACTCCTCGGGCACACAAATGCCGTACGCCCCCAGCTCGGCCAGGCCCTTGTGCGCTTCTTTTGGAAAGTGGTGTTTCTTGTCCCACTCGGCGGCATGGGGCCACAGCTCGCGCTGGGCAAAGTCGCGCACGGCGTCGCGGATCATTTCCTGGTCGGGGGTCAGCAGCATGTCGGTCTTTCTTTGTTGGGTCACCAGGGCAGCGTGCTGCCGTCATGGTTCAAAAATGCGCCTCGGTCCTCAGGGCGCGGTTGTGTGCGGATGCGTTCGAGCGTCTTGCGCATACTGCTGACGCTTTGTTCGGGCGTGAGCGGGGCGGATGCGCCGCCCATGTCGGTCTGCACCCAACCGGGGTGCAAGGCCACGCAAGAAATTTCAGGGAAATCGTGCTGCGCGCATCGGATGTACATGTTCAATGCCACCTTGCTCATTCGATACAGCACCGCCATGCTGGTTTGCGTCAGTGTCAGGCTGCCAAAGTGGCTGCTGATGACGGCAAATACGCCCTTTTTATCCAACAACATGGGCGCGATCTGCGGCAACACCATCATCGGTCCCATGGCGTTGGTGTGCATCAAGAGGTCGAATTTTTCACGTGTCGGCGGCGAAGCGGTGGTCTCTCGATCCACCACGCCCGCCACATAAATGGCCAGGTCGATTTTTTCGCCGTCAAGCTGCCAAGACAGCCCAGAGTTGCTGGCCGGGTTGGCTACGTCCAGGCGCAGGGTCTGCGCGCCCAAGGCCTTTAGGCGTTCAAGCCCCTCATCGCTTCGGGCTGTCGCGATCACACGCCAGCCGTCTGCGATGTACTGGCTGGCCAGTTCAAACCCGATGCCGCGCGATGCGCCGATGAGGAGGATGGTTTTCATAGGTGTTTTTGTAGGAGCGGCCTCTGGCCGCGAAAAATGGGCTTGCGATATCGCGGCCAGAGGCCGCTCCTACCGTGAAATTACGCCAATTCCAGCGCCACCGCCGTGCCTTCGCCACCGCCAATGCACAGCGTGGCCAAGCCTTTTTTCAGGCCACGGGCCTTCAGCGCATGGATCAGCGTGACCATGATGCGCGCACCGGACGCGCCAATCGGGTGTCCCAGGGCGCAAGCGCCGCCGTTCACATTGACCTTGTCGTGAGACACGTTCAGCTCTTTCATGAGCGCCATGGGCACCACGGCAAAGGCTTCGTTGACTTCCCACAGGTCCACGTCTTCGACTTTCCAGCCCGCTTTGGCCAGCGCCTTTTGGGTCGCGCCCACGGGGGCAGTGGCAAACCACTCGGGCTCTTGGGCGTGGGTGGCGTGGCTCACGATGCGGGCCAGCGGTTTGCAGCCGAGCTTGGCCGCAGTGCTTTCGCGCATCAGCACCATGGCGGCTGCGCCGTCGTTGATGGACGAGCTGCTGGCAGCGGTGATGGTGCCGTCTTTCTTGAAGGCGGGCTTGAGGCTGGTGATTTTGTCGAGCTTGACTTTGCCCGGGCCTTCGTCGATGGACACCACACGTTCGCCACTGCGGTCTTTCACCGTCACAGGGGTGATTTCGGTGGCAAAGGCACCCGACTCGGTGGCGGCCTTGGCGCGCTGCACGCTGGTGGTGGCGAAGTGGTCTTGCTCGGCGCGTGTGAAGCTGTATTTGGCCGCGCAGTCTTCGCCAAAGGTGCCCATGCTGCGGCCGGGCTCGTAAGCGTCTTCCAGACCGTCGAGCATCATGTGGTCAAAGATGCGGTCATGGCCCATGCGGTAGCCGCCACGGCCCTTGAGCAAAAGATAGGGTGCATTGGTCATGCTTTCCATGCCACCGGCCACCAACACATCGTGTGTGCCGGCCACCAGCATGTCGTGCGCGAACATGGCCGCGCGCATGCCCGAGCCGCACATCTTGGACAGCGTAACGGCGCCCGCGCTCTTGGGCAAACCGCCCTTGAAGCCCGCTTGACGCGCTGGCGCCTGGCCCTGGCCTGCCATCAGGCAGTTGCCAAACAGCACTTCGGTGACCAGCTCAGGGCTGATGCCTGCGCGTTCGACGGCGGCTTTGATGGCGGCACCACCCAGGTCGTGGGCGGCCAGTGGAGAGAAGTCGCCCTGGAAGCTGCCCATGGGGGTGCGGGCAGCGCTGACGATGACGATGGGGTCGTGTGACATGTTGAAGCCTTTCAAGGGTGTGTGTCTTTGTGGATGTCGGCAATGATGAGGTGTTCGCCGGTTTCTTCTTCAGCGATGCGGCGGATGTAGGCCACGAAGTCGGGGTCTTCGCCGCGCAGCAAAAGTGGCAAGGCCAAACGGAAATCATCGCGCCTGCACCACTCGCGCATATAGTCGTCCCAGGAGTTCCAGCGCCGCTGTTCGGTGGCGCTCATTTCCGCGCGATACGCAATGAGATAGGCCCGCTCGAACAGGGCGATCAGCATGTCGAAAATCGTCATCATGCGTTCTCGCTGCTCGGGCGTGGGATCGCGCAGGGCCTGCGTGGTGCGCAGCTGCAGATCGGCGTGATCGAGCACCACCTTCAGGAAATCGTTGTAAGCGTCGGAGAGGTGCTGGTAGGCCTCTTCTTCTTCGTTTTCGCGCTCCTTGCGCTGCTCCAGCCAGAACACCCAGACGGCATAGGGCAGACCGAACACGGTCACCGCATAACTGCCCAACTCCAGAAGTTCTGCCAAGCTCATGGGTACACGGCGCTCAGCCGCCTCTCGGATAGCGCTTGAGCGCACTGCGAAACACGCCCAGCACCTCACCGGGATGGCTCATGCTCACCCCCAGGTCTTTGGCCAGGCCGTCCTTGATGCCGTAACACCAACCGTGCACGCTGATTTTCTGACCGCGTGCCCAGGCGTCCTGCACCACGTTGGTCAATGCCACGTTGCCCACCTGTTCGATCACATTCATTTCGCACAAGGTGTCTTCCTGCTCGGGAATGCTCAGGTGATCGAGGCGACGACGGTGCCGCACTTTCACGTCATGCACATGCCGCAACCAGTTGTCGACCAGGCCCACACGCAAACCGCGCAAAGTGGCCAGCACACCGCCACAGCCGTAATGGCCCACCACCATGATCTGCTCGACCTTGAGGACATCCACCGCGTACTGAATGACGGACAAGGCATTGAGGTCGGAGTGCACCACCAGATTGGCCACATTGCGGTGTACGAACACCTCACCCGGGTCCAGGCCAGTGATCTGGTTGGCGGGCACCCGGCTGTCGGAGCAGCCAATCCACAAGAATTTCGGATTTTGCTGGTTGGCCAATCGTGTAAAAAATTCGGGGTCTTCGCGCTTCATGCGCGCTGCCCATTCGCGGTTGTTGGCAAGCAGTGTTTGCATGGTGCGAGTCTCAGCAGGTTTCGGCAAAAAGTTCGCGGCCAATCAACATGCGGCGAATCTCGCTGGTGCCCGCGCCGATCTCGTACAGCTTGGCATCGCGCCACAAACGGCCCAGCGGGTATTCGTTGATGTAGCCATTGCCACCAAAAATCTGCACACCCTCGCCCGCCATCCAGGTGGCTTTTTCAGCGGTCCACAAGATGACCGAGGCGCAATCCTTGCGCACCTGGCGCACATGCTCGGCACCCAACAAGTCAAGGTTCTTGGCCACGGTGTAAGCGAACGAGCGTCCAGCCTGCAGCACGGTGTACATGTCAGCGACTTTGCCCTGAATCAACTGGAACTCGCCAATGCTTTGGCCAAACTGCTTGCGGTCGTGGATGTAGGGGATCACGTTGTCCATGACGGCCTGCATGATGCCCAGCGGGCCGCCGGTGAGCACAGCGCGTTCGTAGTCCAGGCCACTCATCAGCACCTTGGCGCCGTTGTTCAGGCCACCCAGAATGTTTTCAGCAGGCACTTCCACATTGTTGAACACCAGCTCGCCCGTATGGCTGCCGCGCATACCCAGCTTGTCGAGCTTTTGCGCGATGCTGAAACCCTTCATGCCCTTCTCGATCAAAAAGGCCGTCACACCGCGCGCACCCAACTCGGGCTCGCTCTTGGCGTAGACCACCAGGGTGTCAGCGTCGGGGCCGTTGGTGATCCACATCTTGGAGCCGTTGAGCAGGTAGTAACCACCTTTGTCTTCGGCCTTGAGCTTCATGCTCAGCACGTCCGAGCCCGCACCGGGCTCCGACATGGCCAAGGCACCGACGTGCTCACCACTGATGAGCTTGGGCAAGTATTTGGCGCGCTGCTCGGGCGTGCCGTTGCGCTTGATCTGGTTGACACACAGGTTGGAGTGCGCACCGTAGCTCAGGCCCACAGAGGCGCTGGCACGGGAGATTTCTTCCATGGCGATCATGTGCGCCAAGTAGCCCATGTTCGCACCACCGTATTCCTCGCCCACGGTGATGCCCAGCACGCCCAAGTCTCCCATCTTGCGCCACAGGTCCATGGGGAACTGGTCATTGCGGTCGATCTCGGCGGCGCGGGGGGCGATTTCGGCTTGGGCAAAGTCGCGCACCGCGTCGCGCAGAGCGTCGATGTCTTCACCGAGTTGGAAGTTCAGGCCGGGCAGGTTGTTCATGGTTTCTCCGTTGAGCGTTGAGCGTTGAGCGTTGAGCGTTGGTTGTTTGTGCAGTTGCGGTGGTTTTCACGCTGAACGCTGAACGCCCAACGCAGAACACACTAATAAGTTTTAGGCACAGGCACCAGCGTCGACTGCATCACGGCACAGTCCGAGCGTTTGCCGCTGTCGTCGATGTGCACCACTTCGGCGCTGGTCACGATGATGCGGTTGCCCGCCTTGGTGACACGACCGCTGGCGCGAATCTCGCCGCCTTGAAAGTTGGAGAGGAAGTTGATCTTGTATTCCACGGTGGTGACTTCCATGCCTTCTGGGGACACGGTCAGTGCCGCGTAACCGGCGGCGATGTCCGCCAGTGCGCCAATGGCACCGCCATGAAAACCACCTTGCTGCTGTGTGACTTTGTCGCTGTAGGGCACCGCCAGTTCGACCTGCCCAACCGTGGCCGACAGCAATCGCACACCCAAGTGGTTCATCATGCCCTGACGGGCCAGACTCAGCGCCACGCGCTCATGGGCTGCACGGTCTGGGTGCGCAGCGGCAGCAAGACTTGAGGGGTCTGAAGAAGGGGCAGTGCTCACATCGCATCCAGTGCTTGACATCAAACCCGGACTTTAATTGACGTTTACGTCAACGTCAACCAAAACCGGGGCCTTACCTGCCCCCCCGCCACGCCACACTGTCAGGCGCCAACACCCGTCTTGTTGGCCTTGGTCAGCAGGCTGCGGGTTTCTTTTTCGTGGGTTTTGACTTCGTCCAGGGTGGCCTCCAGGTCGGCCAGCTGCGACTCCAGTTGCTGGCGGTGTTCGGCCAGCACCACGAGGAATTTTTTGAGCTGCGGCACCGTGTCGCGGGGGCTGTCGTACATGTCGATCAGGTCTTTGGCCTCGTTGAGCGACAAGCCCAGGCGTTTGGCACGCAAGGTGAGTTTGAGGCGGGTGCGATCGCGCGAGGAATAAACGCGGTTGCGCCCGCCGGGGCCGGAGCGCTCGGGTTCGAGCAGGCCCATGTCTTCGTAAAAACGGATGGCCCGGGTGGTCAGGTCAAATTCCTGGGCCAGATCGCTGATCGTGTACGTGCTTGCCATGGCGGGGTCCTCACCGTCCTTGCGCACCGGGGACAGCCCCCGTCAAGGTGAGCCGCCTAGAATGCTTTTTATGTTTGACGTTAACGTTAACGTCAAAGGTGCGAATGCTAACCCATACGAGCTGACCCATGCCCCCTTTGCCCGCCGCTTCTTTGTCAGCCCCGCCCCTGCAATACCCCCTGGACAAGCAATTGCCCGAACGGGGCAGCGCCATCGAAGTGGCCCCCGGCGTGATGTGGCTGCGCATGGCCCTGCCTTTTTCACTGGACCACATCAACCTGTGGCTGCTGCGCGACCGCATGCCCCACCCCGAGCAAGCGGGCGTGCTGCGCGACGGCTGGACCATTGTGGACTGCGGCATTGACAACCCGGCCACCCGCGAGGCCTGGCTGCAGGTGGAAAGCCAGGTTTTGCAAAACCTGCCCGTCTTGCGCGTGCTGGTGACGCACATGCACCCCGACCACATGGGCCTGGCCCACTGGCTGTGCGAGCGCTGGAAAGCCCCTTTGTGGATCAGCACGGGCGAATTCCAGTCGGCCATGCTGGCGTGTTCCGGCCTGTCCAACTTTGGCGGCGACCCCACAGTGCAGTTTTTCGCGGCCCACGGCTGGACCCGCCCTGAAGATTTAGCGCAGGTGCGCTCGCGGGTGACTTATTACCCCGGCATGGTGCCCAAGATTCCCGGCGCTTTTGTGCGCCTGATGGCCGGTGACACGGTCAGGATCGGGGAGCGGGATTGGCGCTGCATCAGCGGCTATGGCCATTCCCCCGAGCACATGGCGCTGTACACAGACCAGGGACAGATTCTGATCAGCGGGGACATGCTGCTGCCCTCGATTTCCACCAATGTCAGCGTGTACGCCATGGAGCCGGACAGCAACCCCCTGCAGCTGTTTCTGGATTCGATCGCCCGGTTCGAGGACTTGGCGCCTGAAACGCTGGTGCTGCCCTCTCATGGGCGCCCGTTCAAAGGCGTGGCCACGCGCCTGGCCCAGCTGCGCCAGCACCACCAGGACCGCCTGGACGAGTTGCTGGCCGCCTGCACCGAGCGACCACACAGCGCGCACGATGCGCTGCCGGTCTTGTTCAAACGCCCACTGGATGTGCACCAGACCACGTTCGCCATGGGCGAATCGGTGGCCCACCTGAACATGCTCTGGCTGGCCGGGCAGCTGGTGCGCCACCGCGATGACGATGGCATCTACCGTTTTCGCGCGTCTCAGTCCTGATGAAGGCCCATGGGTGACTGCTTCAAGGCCTGGCGGCGTTCGGCGTAATCGGGCATGACTTCGCCCACGGTGTCCCAAAAGCGGGGGCTGTGGTTCATCTCGCGCAAATGGGCCAGCTCGTGCACCACCACGTAGTCGATCTGGCTGATGGGCAGGTGGATGAGGCGCCAGTTCAGCCGAATGTGCCCGTCGCTGCGGGCGCTGCCCCAACGGGTGCTGGCGCTGGAGAGGCTGAGCTTTTTCCAGCGCACGCCCAAGAGCGGCGCAAAGTGCTGCAAACGCGCTTCAAACAGCACAAGTGCCTTCTTTTTGAGCCAGGCCTGGGCGGCTTCGCGCACCTGGGTCGGCCCGGCATCGGGCGACAGACTCACGGGCAAAGTGTCGTCTGGCGACTGCACATGGCTGGGCAATTCTCCCCGGCGCAGCACGCACAGCTGCACCGTGCGCCCCAGATAAGGCACAGCCGCGCCGTGTGCCCATTCAATGGCCGACTGGAACTGCTCGGTTTGCCGCTGCCTGGCCTGCTGCAATTTGGCCACGATCCAAGTGCTTTTTTCCTGCACGGCGGCATCCACCTCGCGCATGGGCACCCAAGTCGGGGCGCGCACCACCAGACCATCGGGCCCCACCAGAAACCCGATGCTGCGCCGACGTGAGCGCTCAAAGCGATAACTCACCGGCACGCCTTGCAAGACCGCGTGGCGCGTGGACGCCGGATGGGTAAAGCCCGCAGGCGCCGTGGCGGGTTCGGGCAAGGCCTTGAGCACTGGCTCTGCGGGTTGCAGGTCAGCCGGGTCGGGGACCACCCGAGGTGTCACAGGGGCCTGGGGAACAGGGGGCTTGGGCTGCGGTGTGGGCAACTTGCGCTTTTTGGCCTTGGGCACCCGAGGCGGCACAGGGACACCTTCGGTGAAGAAGTCGAACACAAATTGCATGGGCATGCGCATGCTGCGGGCCTGGCCGTGTTCAGTGCGGGGGGCTTGCGGCATCAGCCGGAGGGTAGGCCTCAGGGTCGAGTCGGTGCATTTCGGCTTCGATCCAGCGTTCGACTTCCAGCATCAGCTCTTCAGCTTGGCGTCCTTCGCTGGGAATGGGCTTACCGATGGAAATGTCCACCACACCGGGGGTTTTGATGAAGGCCTTGGTGGGCCAGCAGCGCGCCGACGTCACGGCAATCGGGATCACAGGCACCCCGGCCGCAATGGCCAAACGTGCACCTCCGGTTTTGTACTCGCCTTTTTGGCCACGGGGAATGCGTGTGCCCTCGGGAAACATGATGACCCAGACGCCCTCTTGCATGAGGCGGCGGCCTTGCTGCACCACTTTGGCAAAGGCGCGCGAACGTTGTTTGCGGTCGATGTGGATCATGTCCATGCGCGCCATGGCCCAGCCAAAAAAGGGCACATGCAGCAGCTCTTTCTTGAACACATAGGCCAAGGGGTGCGGCATGATCGCGGGCATGACAAAGGTCTCCCAGGTGGACTGGTGTTTGACCAGCAAGACGGCTGGGGCCTTGGTGCCTTGGGGCAAGTTTTCCATGCCTTGAATGCGGTTTTCGATGCCCAAAATCCAGGTGCCACTGTTCACCGCCAAGCGCAACCAGGCGGCGCAAATCCAGTACAGGCGTGTGCTGCTGATGAAGTAAGAAATCAGCACGACAAACAGCGCCCAGGGCACCACGGTGATGGTCATCCACAACACATGGATCAGAGATCGGATGAAGTTCATGTTGGCGTCGTTGTCAAAGGTAAGCGCAAGCCCGTTTCAGAGGCCAGTAAATGATCAACACAGGCTGCCAAATCGGCATGCACCTGTGTACCAGCCGGAAAACCTGGCGGCAAGGTCTGCCCCTGCCATTCGGGGTGCCGCCCGCTCAGCACCATGTGCGGCACGCAGCCAACCACCTCAGCCACCTGCATGTCACTCAGACTGTTGCCAATGCAGGGCACACCGGTCAGGTCCACGCCATAGCGCTCGGCAATTTGCGAGAAAAGACCCGGCCAGGGCTTGCGGCAACCGCAGCCCTCATCGGCCGCATGCGGGCAATAGAAGAAGGCATCGATGCGCCCACCCACGGCCGCCAGTTTCTTGATCAGGTGGCTGTGCACGGCATTGAAGGCAGCCATGTCAAACAGGCCCCGACCCAGACCCGGCTCGTTGGTCACCAACACCACATGAAAACCCGCATGGTTCAGGCGGCTGATCGCCTCCAGCGCCCCGGGCAAGGGCTGCCACTCGTCCGGCGATTTGACGAACTCGTCACCCGTGCGGTTGATGGTGCCGTCGCGGTCGAGGATGACGAGTTTCAAATGGGTGTTCATGCGCGCTCGGTGGGGGGCCGGTCTCGGGTCGGTCGATCAGGCCGCCAGACGCGACAAATCGGCCACGCGGTTCATGGCCACATGCAGACTTTTCAGCAGGCCCTGGCGGTTCAGGCGCAGGTCCATTTCTTCGGCGTTGACCATCACGTCGTCGAAGAAAGCGTCCACTGGGGCGCGCAGCGCGGCCAGGGTTTGCAGGCTGGCGGTGTAGTCACCGGCCTTGAACTGCGCCTCGGATTCGGGCAGCAGCCTTTGCATCACGGCGTGCAGGTTTTTCTCAGCGTCTTCTTGCAACAGCGCGGGGTTGACGTGAGCATCCACCTCGCCGGCTTTTTTCAGGATGTTGCCGATGCGCTTGTTGGCGGCCGCCAAAGCGGGGCTTTCGGGCAGCGCAGCAAAGGCGCGCACGGCTGACAGGAACTGGTTGACCTGACCCAAGCGGGCCGGACGCAAAGCCATGACGGCATCGACCTCTTGCGCGCTGAAGCCTTGCTCACGCAGGCTGCCAGACAGACGGTCGTAGATGAAATCGATCAGCGCATCCGCGTTGCCCGAAATCTTGTCGCCAAACACGGGCGTGGAGAGGGCCAACAATTCAGGCAAGCCCAGCGCCACGTCTTTTTCGATCAGCATGCGGATCACGCCCAAAGCGTGGCGACGCAGCGCAAACGGGTCTTTGTCGCCCGTGGGCACGTTGCCAATGCCGAACATGCCTACCAGGGTTTCGAGCTTGTCGGCCAAAGCCACCACCAAGCCGACGTGGTTGCGCGGCAAGTCGTCGCCCGCAAAGCGCGGTTTGTAGTGGTCTTCGATGGCCTCGGCCACTTCGGTCGACAGGCCATCGTGGCGGGCGTAGTAGCCGCCCATGATGCCCTGCAACTCAGGGAATTCGCCCACCATGTCGGTCAGCAAGTCGGTCTTGGCCAGGCGTGCCGCCTGCTCGGCTTGCTGCGCCAGCGCATCGCCGCCCACTTGCTGGCCAATGGCTTTGGCGATGGCGCAAACCCGCGCCATGCGCTCGCCTTGTGTGCCCAGCTTGTTGTGGTAGACCACTTTGGACAGGCCTTCGACGCGCGATTCGAGCGTTTTTTTGCGGTCCTGGTCGAAGAAGAATTTGGCATCGGCCAGGCGCGGGCGCACCACGCGCTCGTTGCCGCCGATCACGAACGACGCGTCGTCGGGGCTGATGTTGCTCACCACCAAGAAGCGGTTCGTCAGCTTGCCCGATGCATCGATCAACGGGAAGTATTTCTGGTTGGCCTTCATCGTGAGGATCAGGCACTCTTGCGGCACACCCAAGAACTCGGTCTCGAACTGGCAGGTCAGCACGTTCGGGCGCTCAACCAGCGCAGTCACTTCGTCCAGCAGCGCGTCATCCTCAATCGGTTGGCAACCACCACCCACCTTGGCGGCCGCCGCTTGCAGCTGGCGCACGATCTCGGCGCGGCGCTCGGCAAAGCTGGCAATGACCGAGCCATCGCGTTTGAGCACGTCGTCGTATTGGTCAGCGTGCGGCAAGACCACGGGCGAGACTTGGGCCTCAAAGCGGTGGCCTTGGGTGCTGTTGCCAGCCGTCAGGCCGAGCGCCTTGACCGGCACCACTGTGGAACCATGCAAGGCGATCAGGCTGTGTGCTGGGCGAACAAAGTTCACGCTGCTCCAGCCTGGCAGCTCGCAATCGGTTTCCAGCTGGTACTGCATGACCTTGGGAATAGGCAGCTTGGCCAGCGCTTCTTCCAAAGCTTTTTGCAGCCCGGCTTGCAGCGATGCACCTTTCAACAGGCTGTCATAAAACAAGGCTTCGGCTTTGCCGTCGGGTGCGCGCTTGAGCGCTGCCACAGCGGCTGCCGGGTCGATCACGTCGGCCCCAAGGGCTTGCAGTTTTTTCAGCAAGGCGGGGGTGGCGTTGCCCGCTGCGTCCAGGCCCACGGCCACGGGCATCAGCTTTTGCTGCACGGCCTTGTCGGCGGCTTGTGCGGCCACGCCCGTCACATGAGCGGCCAAGCGGCGGGGCGAGGCAAAAGCAGTCACAGCAGCGTTGGCCGCGGCCAGGCCCTGGGCCTTGAGTTGTTCGGCCAGCACGCCCGAAAACGCCGCACCCAACTTGTTGAGCGCCTTGGGCGGCAGCTCTTCCACAAACAGTTCTACCAGCAGATTTTGTGTCGTCATGTTGTTCTCCCTCACGCGGCTTTCTTGGGCATTTGGGCAACCCATTCACGCGGGGCCATCGGGAAATCCAGACGTTCGCGGCTTTCGTAATAGCTCTGGGCCACGCTGCGGGCCAGGTTGCGGATGCGGCCGATGTAGGCGGCGCGCTCGGTCACGCTGATCGCGCCACGCGCGTCCAGCAGGTTGAAGGTGTGCGCGGCCTTGAGCACTTGCTCATACGCAGGCAGTGCCAGCTGTGCACCCATGAGGTGCTGGGCCTGCTTTTCGTGCGCGCCAAAAGCAGTGAACAAAAACTCGGCATCGCTGTGCTCGAAGTTGTAGGTCGATTGCTCGACCTCGTTTTGTTTGTACACGTCGCCGTAGGTCAGTCCATCGGTCCACTGTAGGTTGTAGACGTTGTCCACGCCCTGCAAATACATGGCCAGACGCTCCAGGCCGTAGGTGATCTCGCCGGTGATCGGCTTGCAGTCAATGCCGCCCACTTGCTGGAAGTAGGTGAACTGCGTGACTTCCATGCCGTTCAACCACACCTCCCAGCCCAGACCCCAAGCACCCAAGGTTGGGTTTTCCCAATCGTCTTCAACGAAGCGGATGTCGTTTTTCTTCAGGTCAAAGCCCAGCGCTTCCAGACTGCCCAAATACAGCTCCAGGATGTTGCTGGGTGCGGGCTTCAAGACGACCTGAAACTGGTAGTAGTGCTGCAGGCGGTTGGGGTTCTCGCCGTAGCGGCCGTCTTTGGGGCGGCGGCTGGGCTGCACATAGGCGGCTTTCCACGGCTCGGGGCCGATGGCGCGCAAAAACGTGGCCGTGTGGCTGGTGCCCGCGCCGACTTCCATGTCGTAGGGCTGGAGCAAGGCGCAGCCCTGGGCGTCCCAGTACTGCTGCAATTTGAGAATGATTTGCTGGAAGGTCAACATGGCCGAAGCGTTGCCAGCAGCGAGCTGGCAAGGGTGAATGGGCGCAGGCTTTGCGCAAACCCTTGATTTTACGGCCTTTGCTGAGGTCAATCTCCCTCAGACCACGGCCTCAGGACCGATCGGCTTGGGCACTTATGGTGTCAAGGCGCCGTTCGGCGTCGCCAGGCGGCCAGCAGCAGTACCATGGCGCAGGCCGCCCACAAGGGCTTCAGACCCCAGGCAGAGGCCCAACGCGCATAGGGCGTCAAGCCGGTTCGGCCTTCGTAGCTGCCGATCAAGGTGCCACGCGTGAAACGCGGCAGCTGTTGCGTCACGCGACCTTGGTGGTCAATGATGGCGGTGGCTCCGGTGTTGGTGGCGCGCAGCATGGGTCTGCTCAATTCCATGGCGCGCATGCGCGAGATGTTCAGGTGCTGGTCCACCGCCAGGGTGTCGCCAAACCAGGCGATGTTGCTGACATTCACAAAGGCCGTAGGCGCTTGCTGTGGGTCTTTGAACCGGGCGGCGAGTTCTTCGCCAAACAAGTCCTCATAGCAAATATTGGGCGCCAGTCGCTGGCCTTGCCAGTGAATGGGGGCCTGATGCAGCCCACCCGAGCGGAAATCGCCCAATGGAATCTGCATCTGACGCACAAACCAGACAAAGCCGGGCGGGATGAACTCGCCAAACGGCACCAAATGGTGTTTGTCGTATTGGTAAGCGGCTGTGCCCTGCGGCCCCAAGGCCACCAGGGAGTTGGTGTAACCCGCGCCGGTTGAGCCCAAGGGCACGCCCACCAGCGCCAAAGGACGCCCTGACTCGCCAAAGTGCTGTTGCAAATCGGCCCAATACGAAGGTGGCAATTGGCGCGGCAGCACCGGAATGGCCGTTTCGGGCGCCACCACCAGCGCCTGGGTGCTGCTGCGCAAACGCGCGTCGTACCACTGCAGGGCATCCCGGATGCCGCTTTTTACATCAAACTTGGCGTTTTGCGTGATGTTCGCTTGCAGCAACTCGACCTGCGCGGTGCCCGTCGTGGCCGTGAATGCGGGAGACCAAGCTTTCATCCCCCAACACAGGCCCCACACCAACGCCAAGGGCGGGACTGCACGCCAACCCCACCCCGCCAAGGCCAGCCTCATGGCTAGGCCCGCAGCCAGTGCGCCGATGCCGTACACACCCACCCAGGGTGCCCACACCGACAACATGCCGTCCACATGTGCATAACCGCCTGCGCCCCAAGGAAAACCCGTCAGCCACTGGCCACGCATCAACTCAGCCAGTGTCCAAAGCGCAGCAAACAGCGCACTGCGCTGCCATGGAGAAAGGACTTGGCGCCCCATCCCGCTCGAAAGCCCCGCCCAGACGGCCGCTGCAAAAGCGTAATACAAGGCCAGCGCAGCGGCCAGGGCCAGCACGGCGAGCACGGCCAGCACGCTGGGCAGCCCCCCCACATCGTGCATCGACACATAGAGCCACCAAAACGAGCCCGCTAGCCAGGCTGTCGCGAACACACCGCTTTGCCAGGCGGCCAGCCGCATGATTGGCTTGAGACGAAGCCCTTGCGTCTGTGTGATTTGCACCAGCCCTCGGGCAAGCCACAACAGGCTCAGGATTTGCAACCAGCCCTGCGCATGACCGCTGCCGGGCATGGCCATGGATGCAGCCTGCGCGACACCCGCTAAAGCGGGCCAAACTGTTTGCCGTGGCAATGCCTGTCGCCCGCTCATGCAGCCGATGGATGGGAAGACGCTGGTGCTGTGGCTTGTGACACCTTGAACCAGCGCACGGCGCCTGCCCGAGTGTGCAAGACCACAAACTGCAGTCCGGCCAGCAGATGCTTTTCACCTCGGCGCGGCACATGACCCATTTCATGGGCGATCAAACCGCCAATGGTGTCAAAATCAGGCCCGTCCGTATCCTCCCGGGCTTCTTGCAGGTTGACGCCAAAGGCCTCACCCACACGCTCCAGTGATGTGTCACCGCTCACGCGAAAGCTGCGATCTGGCAAGCCAAAAATATCACCTTCATCGTCAGCGATATCGAATTCGTCTTCGATCTCGCCCACGATTTGCTCCAGCACGTCTTCGATGGTGATCAACCCCGCAGTTCTACCGAATTCATCGATCACGATGGCCAGGTGGTTGCGGTTATCTCGGAACTGGCGCAGCAAGTCGTTGAGCCCCTTACTTTCAGGGACAAATACGGCGGGCCGTAACAGCGTTCGGATGTTCAATTCCGGAGCCCGCTGCAACTTGAGCAGGTCCTTGGCCAGCAGGATGCCGATGACGTTCTCTTTCTCGCCTTCATAGACCGGGAAACGTGAGTGCGCTGTTTCAATGACCTGGTGAAGCAGTTCGTCAAACGGGTCATCAATGCAGAGCAGGTCCATGCGAGGTGAAGCCACCATGACATCCCCGGCCGTCATTTCGGCCATGCGGATCACACCTTCGAGCATCAGGCGGCTTTCGGCATTGATGATGTGGTTGCCTTCAGCCTCGGCCAAGGTTTCAATCAACTCGTCTGCAGAGTCGGGGCCAGGATGGATGAATTCAGCCAGTTTTTGCAAAAAACTGCGCTTATCTTCGCGCTCGGCAGTGCGCGCAGGGTGAGGATCTGACACAGTCAAAAAGGGCAGGACATGCTGTTGTGGCGGGGCTCTAGGATAGCGGATTCAGATGACATTACGGCCATGCCCGTTTTTAGTCAGCGTTTTCCGTGGACATGCCTTGCATCACGCACACCTTGCCGAATTTCTTGCAGGGTTGAAAGCCATTTTCGGAATTGGTGCGCCTGGTTTTTCAGTTGATAGTCAATTTCAGCCATTTGCTCTTGAAGCATGCCGCTGAACTGGCTGTCCAGGTTGGCACTTGGCAAGCTCAGGTAGGCCTCGCTTTCGCTGCCATCTCTTTCCACCCTTGCCCCCGCATGCCGTGCGATCTTGAGCATGGCAACGTTTTCGCTCAATGCGTGAATAAACAGCATGCTCACACCCTGGTTGCGGGCGTGGGTGGTGGCATGGTGGAACAGCTTGACGCCTATGCCCCTGCCGCGCTGATGTGCGGCCACAGACACCCCAAATTCGGCGCAGGAGGCCCATTGCGGGTCCACGGAATAGGCCAGATGCGCCATGGCCACCAATTCCAGGCGCCGATTGAACACGCCAAAAATTTCATCTCGATCAAAATTCATGCCTGTCACATAGCGCGCGATTTGCTCGTCTGTCGCCGGATAGCCAAAGCGCAAATAACGGTCTTGGGGCGCCAGTGCTATCAAATGTTTTTGGATGCGCGGCTTGTGTCTAGGTGACAAGGAACGGATCGGCAGCCAGTGCAGCCCCTGTGACGACGTGGTGTGCTGTCCTGTAGCCTCTGCATCCACGCCGCCAACGCAACGCTGCCACAAGCGAAACAAGAATCCGGGGTGGTTTGTGTTGGGGGCAGTCATAACAGATGAAGGGTTTTCACGCATTGTGCATGCATTCTCTGGTTTTCAAAGTTCACGACTTCGCCCAGTCTTTATCGTGTGTTGTCGCCTGAGAGACCTTGTTCCTTAGTCACTTGGGGATTGCCCCCTGACACTCACCCCAAGACATGTCGACAATGCCTTTTCACGGAGATAAACATGGATCGCATTTGGTTGAAGAATTACCCCGCAGGCGTGCCTCACGACGTTGAGGCCGATCAGTACACCAGCCTGACTGATTTGCTTCAAAAGGCTTTTCAGCTGCATGGCAACAGCCCTTTTTCGGTCTGCATGAATCGTTGGATGTCATACCGCGAGCTTGACCAGCTCTCGACAGCTTTGGGCGCCTTCTTGCAGGGTCAGGGCCTGCCCCAAGGCAGCCGCATCGCCATCATGTTGCCAAATGTGCCGCAATTTGCGGTGACCATGGCCGCTGTTTTGCGCGCTGGCTACACCTGTGTGAACGTCAACCCTCTTTACACAGCCCGCGAACTGTCTCATCAGCTCAAGGATTCTGGTGCGACAGCCATCGTCATCCTCGAAAATTTTGCCGTCACATTGCAAGAGGTGATCGAACACACGACGATTCAGCATGTGATCCTGGCTTCTATAGGTGATCTACTGGGTCCTTGGTATGGCCGTTGGGTGACATTTGGAGTCCGCCATTTGGCTAAATTGGTACATGAATTCGAGTTGCCCTTGACGAACGGCCGCACCGTTTCATCGTTCAAGAAGGCCATCTCCTTGGGACGTAGTCTGTCTCTCAAGTCCACCAAACAAACCATGGACGACATTGCCTTCCTTCAGTACACAGGGGGCACCACTGGCCTGTCCAAAGGAGCCATACTCACCCACAGAAATGTTGTAGCATCGATTTTGCAAGCTGAAGCCTGGTTTTCTCCGGCGCTTGCCGACATCGGTGATCTGCGCAAGGTCAACAGCATTGCGGCTTTACCGCTCTATCACATCTTTGCCTTGACCTTGTGCCTGCTAGCCATCCGCCAAGGCTCGCACGTCACGCTCGTGCCTAACCCGCGTGATTTTGACAAGTTCATCGAAGTGCTCAAGCAGCGCCCATTTCACATCTTGCCCGGCGTGAACACCTTGTTCAACGCCTTGATGCAGCATCCTATGTTCAAAACCATCGATTTTTCTTCCCTCAAACTCACCCAGGCGGGTGGCATGGCCGCATCAGAAGGCACTGCGCGCCACTGGCATGCTGCCACCGGCAGCGCCATGATTGAGGGCTGGGGCATGAGCGAGACTTGCGCTATCGGCACCAACAACCTCGTCACGCAAACACATTTCAGCGGCAACATCGGCCTGCCCTTACCTGGCATCGACATCGCCATCAAAGACGAAGCCGGCAATAGTTTGTCACTGGGCAGTACAGGCGAAATATGCATTCGCGGTCCCAATGTGATGACCGGGTATTACCAACAATTCGAAGAAACGGCCAAGACTTTTACTTCCGATGGCTTCATGCGCACGGGTGACGTCGGTACCATGGACGAGCAGGGTTTTACTCGTATCGTCGATCGCAAAAAAGACATGAACATAGTCAGTGGATTCAATGTCTTTCCAAATGAACTGGAAAACGTCATTTCTACCTGCCCCGGCATAGTCGAATGTGCTGCAGTGGGCATCCCTGATGATATGCAGGGAGAGGCCATCAAAGTGTTCGTTGTACGCAACGATCCGCTGCTCACCGAAGAAATGGTGACTCGTTTTTGTCAAGCGACACTGACTGGGTACAAACGCCCCAAGTACATTGAATTCCGTGAGGAATTACCCAAAACAAATGTAGGAAAGATTTTGCGTCGTGAACTTCGTGCCCATGCCTAAGTTTGATCAGCACCCATGAGAAAAATCATTGACCTGCCCGCTGGCGTGACGGTATTCGAACGCGGCTGGCTTTCTGCCAACAACATTTTGCTTTGCGACGAAGAGCAAGTCACACTGATTGACAGCGGTTACACAACACATCAATCGCAAACTTTGGCGCTGCTTGAGCAAAGCTTGCCAGTTCGCTCTCTGGACCTGCTCATCAACACGCACCTGCACAGTGACCACTGCGGGGGGAACCATGCTTTGCAAACTCATTATCCCGAACTACAAACCTGGATACCACCGGGTTTAGCCACTGCAGTGGAGTGCTGGCATGAAGATGAACTGAGCTACAAACCCACTGGACAAAACTGCGAACGATTCAAATTCAATGCGCTTCTGGAACCCGGCGGAGTACATCATTGGGCTGAGATGGACTGGGAAGTGCATGCCGCTCCAGGCCATGATCCACACTCGATTATTTTATTTGCCCCAGAGCACCGCTTACTGGTGTCTGCTGATGCTTTATGGGAAAACGGATTTGGGGTTGTCTTTCCTGAACTTGAAGGGATAAATGCGTTTGATGAAGTCAGCGCAACGCTTGACCTGATTGAGCAATTGAATCCCGCCATCATCATTCCTGGGCATGGTGCAGTTTTTTCAGATTTAGCCTTAGCCCTTTCATTGGCACGCAAAAAACTTGATGTCTTTGCAAAGAATCCAGATCGACACGCCAGTTACGCCATCAAAGTGCTGCTGAAATTCAAGCTGCTTGAATGGGGCAGCATCAACCGGCAAGAGTTTGACCAATGGTCAAATCAGGTACCGTATTTGAACGAACTGCATCTTCGATTTGGTAATGGGCACACGATCAATGCGTGGATCGACATGATGTTGGCTGAGCTCCAACGCAGCGGTGCAATAGTAGTTAAAGATGGAGTTATGCACAACACATAAAAAAAACGCCCCACCGAACGGTGAGGCGTTTTGCGCTGTTAGAAGCCTGACGATGTCCTACTTTCACACGGGAACCCGCACTATCATCGGCGCTAAGTCGTTTCACTGTCCTGTTCGAGATGGGAAGGAGTGGGACCAACTTGCTATGGTCATCAGGCATAACTTGTTGTCATCTTGACCAAGTCAAGACAACGAATTCATAGAGTTTCGAATCAGATTTTGAGCTTGTCAACCGGGCTACTCACCCGGCCTTTCAGCCATGTTTGAATGCGTCAACTTGGCATAAGCGCCTTGACCAATGCACGCCTTGCGATGCGTGATCAAAGTKATAGGGTCAAGSCGCACGAGCAATTAGTRCAGGTKAGCTTAACGCATTACTGCGCTTCCACGCCCTGCCTAGCAACGTCCTGGTCTTGAACGACCCATTAGGGGGGTCAAGGCGCCGGCAGATATCATCGCGAAAC
>NZ_CXOO01000005.1 GCF_001269385.1 Limnohabitans sp. DM1
AACTGTTGGGCTTGAGTTTTGACGTGCTCTTCCGCTCTATTCCGCCAGCGGTCAATCTGAGCCAGGATCAAACTCTATAGTTCGATCTTGATTTTTTTCGGTCTTTCGACCAACTCATAAATTGGAATCGACGCGAACATCATCTCTGATATCCACATCTTTTTTACTTCATGAGCGTTTGTTAGCTAATTAAAGCTAAGTTCCGAAGAACTTGGCAATCACCATCAAACGCCCACGCTTATCGGCTGTATATTTTTAAAGAACCCAAGCAGCTTAGAGCCACTTCGTTTACCTCGCTTCGATCAGCGAAGCCTTGTATTATGACACAGCTTTTATCGCCGCATCAAGTTTTTGAAAATTTTCTTGATCAACAAGATCGTTTCGCAAACCTCCTCGCTGTTCTTGTTTGGCTTCTTTCGAAAACCTCACTTGTGTGCAGCGAAGCCCTCAATTATGGCACAGATTTTTCCACCCTGGTGGGTTTTTTGTCTTCGTAGAGCATTTTTTGCTGGTCCCACCCGGATAATGGGCCCATGGCTTTACTCACTCTATTGAACGCTTCTCTGGCTTTTGGCCATGTGGCACTCCTCGATCACGCAGACTTCTCCCTGGAGACATCTGAGCGCATCGGCTTGATCGGTCGCAACGGCACAGGCAAATCGTCTCTGCTCAAAATTTTGGCCGGGATGGAACGCCCAGATGACGGCGCGCTGCACATACAACAAGGCGTTCGCATCGCCTACGTGGCGCAAGAACCCGTGTTGGTCCCCGAGCACACCATTTTTGAGTCGGTTCGTGAAGGCCTGGCCGAAGTGGTGCAGTGGATCGACGACTACACCCACAGCCGGGGAGATCTGGACACCCTGCAAGGGCTGATCGAATCGCGCGACGGCTGGGGCTGGGAGCAACGCCTGGAGGAAACCCTGCAACGCCTGAAGCTGGACCCGAACGCCATTGTGCAATCGCTGTCTGGCGGTATGCGCAAGCGGGTGGCCTTGGCCCAGGCTTTGGTGACCCGTCCTGATGTGCTCTTATTAGATGAACCCACCAACCACCTAGACCTGAACGCCATCACCTGGCTGGAGGACCTGCTAATTGACTTCAAGGGCAGCGTGATCGCCATCACGCACGACCGGGCGTTTCTGGACCGCATCGCCACGCGGATTGTCGAGCTGGATCGGGGCAAGCTGCGTCCTTATCCGGGCAACTATGCCGCTTACCAGGTTCAAAAGGAAGAGCAGCTCGCGCAAGAAGCCGTGATTCAGGCCAAAGCCGACAAGCTGCTCGCTCAAGAGGAGGTGTGGATTCGCAAAGGTGTGGAAGCGCGTCGCACCCGCAGCCAAAGCCGCATCACGCGCCTGCAAAACCTGCGCAGTGAACGCGCCGCCCGCCGTGAAAAAGTAGGCAACGTGAAAATGGAAGTCGCCTCGGGCGTGCCCAGCGGCAAGCTGGTAGCCGAGTTGACGGACGTGAGCAAGAGCTTCCCCCAGCCAGACGGCTCGGTGCGCACCATCATCCAGAAATTCACCGGCACCTTGCTGCGCGGCGACAAAATCGGCCTGCTGGGCCCCAACGGCGCGGGAAAGACCACCTTGCTCAAACTGATTCTGGGCGAGCTCGAAGCCGACAGCGGCGAAGTGCGTCGCGGCACCAAGATGGAAGTGGCCTACTTTGACCAGATGCGCGACGCACTGGACCTGGACGCGACGCTGGAAGACTTCATCAGCCCCGGCAGCGAATGGATCGAGATTGGCAACAAGCGCCAGCACGTCAAAAGCTACCTCGGCGACTTTTTGTTCTCGCCCGCACGCGGTACCTCGCCCGTGCGCTCCCTGTCAGGGGGCGAGCGCAACCGCTTGCTGCTGGCGCGGTTGTTTGCCCGCCCCGCCAACGTATTGGTGCTGGACGAACCCACCAACGACCTGGACATCGAAACCCTGGAGTTGCTGGAAGAGCTGCTGCAGACTTATGAAGGCACGGTGTTCCTGGTCAGCCACGACCGCGCCTTCATGGACAACGTGGTCACCGGCATCATCGCCTGCGAAAGCGCCCCGGACCAACCGGGCCTGTGGCGTGAATACGAGGGTTCGGTCCAGGACTGGCTGGTGCAATCACAACGCGCTCAGGCCATTCGGGCCCAGGCCGCTCAGCGCAGTGGCTCAACGCCAGCGGTCACGGTAGCGCCTGACACAACGGCTGCCGCTCCGGCCGCCGCTGCCCGCAGCAAGCTCAGCTACAAAGAGCAGCGCGAGCTGGCCGAGCTGCCCGCCAAAATCGAAGCGCTGGAAAAAGAGCAAGCCGCAGCCCGTGCGCAACTGGCGGACGGCAGCATTTACCAACGCGACCCGGGCTTGGCTCAGCAACTGTTCAAGCGGGATGCCGAGATTGACGACGTGCTGTTGGCCGCCATGGAGCGCTGGGAAGTGCTGTCGGCCCGCTGACCCCTGCCCTCACAACATGTCGGCGCGGGTCTTGGCCAAGATCCGCCAAAACAGTTCATCTTGCGTGCTGGCAAAGTTCACCCGCATGAACGAGCCGGGGCGGCGATCGGCATGGAACAACGACCCGGGCGCCAACAGGTACCCGGCGTCGTGCATACGCAGCGCCAGCGCATCGGTGTCTACGCCCACATCGACCCAGCCAAACAGACCCTGCGGCGGTGCCACAAATTGGCAAGCGTGCGCCAGCGCCAGCTTCACACTGCGGCTGCGGGCGGCGTCCAACAGTTGTGACAAGCGATCGGTATGCCGCCGAATAGCACCTTGTTCCAGGCAAAGCGCCAGCGCCTTTTCAAACAGCACCGGCGTCGTCAGCGTGGACAGGAGCTTGGTGTCCAAAAATGCGTCCTTCAAATCCACCGGAGCGGCCAGGTAACCCACCCGCCAGCTCGGCGCGAGAATTTTGGCGTAACCGCTGACGTAAATGGTTTTTCGCAAGCCATCGAGGACCGACAAGCGCACCGCATGTGCCGGGGCCATGTGCCCATAGGTGTCGTCTTCGACCACATGGAAGTTGTAACGGTGTGCCAAATTCACCAGCTGGTGCGCTACGGGCAACGACAAGCCATAACCTGTGGGGTTGTGCAAGACAGACACGCTGACCATCATCTTGGGCGCATGCATTTGGGCATACCACTCCACCACCTCCAAATCAGGACCCGTTTCCAGACGCGGCACAGGCAGGATGCGAACGCCCAGGTTTTGCAAGCGCGCAAACTCGATGGCCCAGCCCGGCTCTTCCACCATCACGCAATCGCCCGGTCGCAGCAAGGTCCGGCTGATGATGTCCAGCGCATGGGTAGCCCCCACCGTGGTGATCAATTGCTCCGGCGCCGCTTGCAAGCCGATACTGTCCAGCTTGGACGACAAGATGTCCCGCAATCCGGTGTCTCCTTGCGGCTCGCCATAGCGCAAAGACGACTCGCGCAAAGCCGGGCTGGCCACCACCTTGCGCAAAGCCGCTGACAAAAAGTCGGCGTCCAGCCATTCGGGCGGAAAAACACCCATGCCAGGCTGTGGCACGGCACTGGGCTGATGGAACATGCCCCGGATCAAGCTCGCGGCATTCACGGGCGGCGGGCTGGGTAATGCACGCCCAGCAGCGGGGACGGCCGTGCGTTGCACCCGATCGCGCACAAAAAAACCCCGATTGGGGCGCGCCTCGACCCAGCCTTGTGCCACCAGCCAGTCGTAAGCGGCCACCACGGTGGACGCACTCACGCCATGCATCTGCGCGCATTGCCGCACCGAAGGCAAACGCGCACCAGAGACCAGCAACTGGTCCCGCATGCGCGTCACAAAGCGCTGCGCAAGCTGGTCAGTCAGGGGTTGGCTGGAAGCGCGGCTGAGCAAGGACATGGGCTGATGGCGTCAAATGAATGGGAAAAGTGTGTCGCCCGATTGGGCAGTACAGTTCACTAAATGAACCTTTAAACTGTACCGATACTGTACTCATTTCAGCCCTACATTCATACCCATGACCCCTTCAGAACTCAGCGCCCTGCTGGTGCTTGCCACCGTGAGCAGCTTCACACCCGGGCCCAACACCACGCTATCGACAGCCATGGCCGCCAACCACGGCCTGCGCCGGGCCATGCGCTTTGTGTGTGCGGTGCCGGTGGGCTGGGGCATTTTGTTCGTGCTGTGCGCCACGGGCTTGGGCGGTTTGGTGGTGGCTTTTCCGCCCTTGCGCTGGGGCATCGTGACGCTGGGCACCGGTTATTTGCTGTGGCTGGCCTCGCGTTTGTGGCAAAGCGGCAGTTTGCAGCAGGCCGACAGCGCCAAGCTGCAGGTGGGCTTTGTACAAGGCGTGGGCCTGCAGTTCCTCAACATCAAGGCCTGGATGCTGGCGCTCGCCATCGTGGCAGGCTGGGTGGCCGGGCGCGAAGACGCCACGGCCCGCACGCTGGTGCTGCTGCCCATCATGGTGGCCTATGGCTTTTTCAGCAACCTGACCTACGCGGTGGCCGGCTCGATGCTCCGGCATTGGCTGGCGCACGGCCGCCGCTTGCTGATGTTCAACCGCTGCATGTCGTTGGCGCTGGTGGCCACAGCCTTGTGGATTCTGAACGGCTTGCGCCAAAGCGCAGCTTGATGCCCACATGAACAACACCCCTCAACACCGCGAGAACCTGGGCCTTTGGCTGGGGCTTTTGGGCGTGTTCGTTTTTGCGCTCACCTTGCCCATGACGCGCCTGGCCACAGGCACGGTGGACGCGCCGCAAATGTCGCCCTGGTTTGTGACTTGGGCGCGGGCCGCGCTGGCAGGCGGGCTGTCGGCCATTTACCTGTTGGCCGTGCGGGCGCCATGGCCTTTGGCTGAGCAGCGCGGGCCTTTGTATTTGTCGCTGGCGGGCAACGTGATCGGTTACCCCTTGCTGCTGGGCTGGGCGCTGCGCCACGTCACGGCCAGTCATGCGGCGGTCATCACCTCGCTGATGCCGCTGGCCACGGCGGCAGCCGCCGCCTGGCTCATGCACCAACGCGCACGCTTGGGGTTTTGGGTGTTTGCCGCTTTAGGCAGCGCCTTGGTGGCGGTCTACAGCCTGCTGCGCGCAGCACAAATGGCCAATGATGTGGCGCAGGGCTTTGGCCTGACCTGGGCCGACACCCTGTTGGTGGGTGCGGTGGTGGCCGGCTCGCTGGGTTATGTCGCCGGGGCCAAAGTCACGGCCAGCCTGGGGGCAGAGAAAGTCATCAGCTGGGTGTGTGTCATGGCCTTGCCCATCACGCTGCCCGGAGCCTGGCTCACCTGGCCCGAGCAAACCATAGCGCCTCTCTCGTGGCTGGCCCTGCTGTATGTGGGCGTGTTCTCCATGTGGGCGGGGTTTTTTGCCTGGTTTCGCGGCCTGTCGCTGGGCGGCCCTCTGCGCGTGAGTCAGCTGCAATTGCTGCAACCTTTCATCACCATTCTGGCGGCCGTGCCTTTGCTGGGAGAATCACTGGATGCCATGACCCTGGGTTTTGCCCTGCTGGTGGTGGCCACGGTTTTCATGGGGCGGCGCATGGCCAACACCCCCAAAGCCAATTGAATAACCAATTGACAATCCAACTGAACAAAAAATTGAGGAGCAAAACATGCAATGGCAAATGGCCCAACGCGCCGAAAAAATGAACCCCTCGGTGATCCGCGAGATCCTCAAGGTCACCGAAAAACCCGGCATCATCAGCTTTGCGGGCGGCTTGCCCTCGCCGCTGACCTTCCCGATCGACGCCATGCGCGAAGCCAGCGAGCGCGTGCTGCGGGATGACGGCAAAGCCGCCTTGCAATACGCCGCCAGTGAAGGCTATGCGCCGCTGCGCGAATGGGTGGCGCAAGACCTGCTCAAGCAGGGCATGAAAGTCAGCCCCGACCAGGTGCTGATCACCACCGGCAGCCAGCAAGGCCTGGACCTGGTGGCCAAGATACTGATCGACGCGGGCAGCCGCATCTTGGTCGAGACCCCCACCTACCTGGGCGCACTGCAGGCCTTCACTCCGATGGAGCCTGTGGCCGTGGGTGTGGACAGCGACGACCATGGTGTGGACGCAGCAGACCTGCGCGCCAAAGTGGGCACGGGCGCTGACAAAGCCCGCTTTGTGTACCTGCTGCCCAACTTTCAGAACCCCACCGGCCGCACCATGACCGAAGAGCGCCGCGCCGCCGTGGCGCAGGTGGCCATCGACACCGGCTTGCCGATCATCGAAGACAACCCTTATGGCGACCTCTGGTTTGACACGCCGCCCGCGCCGTCCCTCAGTTCGCGCCATCCCGAAGGCAGCGTGTACCTGGGCTCGTTCTCCAAAATCCTGGCCCCTGGCCTGCGTTTGGGTTATTTGGTCGCGCCCCCAGCGCTCTACCCCAAACTGCTGCAAGCCAAGCAAGCGGCCGACCTGCACACGCCCAGCTTCAACCAGCGCGTGGTCGCTGAAGTGCTCAAAGATGGCTTCATCGAGCGCCATGTGCCCACCATCCGCGCCCTGTACAAACAGCAGTGTGAAGCCATGCTGGCCGCACTCGACCGCGAAATGGCGGGCCTGGGTCTGAGCTGGAACCGCCCGGTAGGCGGCATGTTCTTGTGGGTGCAGCTGCCCAAGGGACTCAAAGCGATTCCGTTGTTGGCCAAGGCGATCGAAAAAGGCGTGGCCTTTGTCCCCGGCTCGGCTTTTTACGCCGGAGATGCCGATGAAAGTACCCTGCGCCTGTCCTTTGTGACCGCCACGGTGGACCAAATCAACACCGGCATGAGCGCATTGGCAGCAGCCATTCGGGAATCCTTGTCCGGCCAATAAGCATGCTCAAAATTTGGGGGCGCATCAGCTCGATCAATGTGCGAAAAGTTGTGCTTTGCGCACAAATGCTGAACATCCCGTTTCAGCGTGTTGACGCCGGTTTGAGTTTTGGTGTGGTCCACACACCAGACTATTTGAGGCTCAACCCCAATGCCATGGTGCCCACCATCCAAGATGGTGCCTACACACTGTGGGAGTCCAACGTGATCGTGCGCTACCTGTGCGCACGGGAAAACCAGCTCTACCCTTCGAACTTGCAGACCCGCTGCACGGCAGAGCAATGGATGGACTGGCAGCAGACCAGCCTCAATCGCGCCAGCGGGCCTGCCTTCGTGCAATGGATTCGAACGCCCGAATCCCAACGCAATCATGACCTGATTGCCCAATCGGTCGCGGCCACAGAACCCTTGTTGGATTTGCTCAATCAACAGCTTCAAAAGCAAGCTTTCATTGCAGGCGAGCAGATGAGCATGGCCGACCTGCCCATCGCGTGCGAAGTGCACCGCTGGTGGGGCCTGCCGCAAAGCCGTCCCCATTGGCCACATTTGGAACGCTGGTACGCACAGATGCGCCAGCATCCGGGCGCATTGGGTGTATTGGATTTACCTTTGTCCTGAAAGACTTTTCTGCCATGAAAAACCGCGCCTTCCAACAAGTCGACGTCTTCACCGACACGGCCTTTCTGGGCAACCCGCTGGCCGTGGTGCTCGACGGCGAGGGCCTGAGTGACGCGCAAATGCAGGCCTTCGCCCGCTGGACACAGCTGAGTGAGACCACCTTTGTGCTACCGCCCACACCCGAAGGGGCTGCGGGCGGCGCCGATTACCGGGTGCGCATCTTCACGCCCGGCGCTGAGCTGCCGTTTGCGGGCCACCCGACGTTGGGCACCGCCCACGCTTGGTTGAAGGCCGGTGGCCAGCCCCGTCAAAGTGGCCAACTGGTGCAGGAATGTGGCGTCGGTCTGGTCAGCCTGAAATCGGTCGACGGCCGCTGGGCTTTTGCTGCGCCGCCCTTGCAGCGCCAGACCCCAGCGCCAGCGCTGCTGGCCGATGTGCTGGCAGCTTTGGGCCTGCAGGCTGATGAAGTGCTGGCCTCGCAAGACCTGAACAACGGCCCGCACTGGCTGGGCATTTTGATCGACTCGGTGGACGGCCTGCTCGCGCTGGAACCTGACCACGCGGCGCTCAAACGCCTGAACACCAAGGTTGGCGTGGCGGCCAAACGCGAGGCCAACGCCAACAGCTTGGCAGGCAGCCTGATCCGCCGCGCCAACCGCGAGGCCCGCGCCTTTGCGCCGTCTACCCGCATGACCAACGACCCGACCGATCTGGAAGTGCGCGCCTTTGCCGCCCCGGTGGGCATCGCCGAAGACCCGGTCACCGGCAGCTTGAACGCGTCGCTGGCCCAGTGGCTGATGGCCGAGGGCCACATGCCGGGCCGCTACAGCGCCCGCCAAGGCACGGCGCTCGGCCGTGCGGGCCAAGTGTTCCTCTCCAAAGACGCACAAGGCCAGGTCTGGGTGGGCGGCGATGTGGTCGGCTGCATCCAGGGCACCGTCACCCTCTGATCACCCCAGCGACAGGCGAAAACTCGCAAGCTGCGCACAATCGCAGCCCATGGGAACCCTCTATCTGGTCCGCCACGGACAAGCCTCTTTCGGGGCCGATGACTACGATCAACTCAGCCCGTTGGGCCGCCAGCAGGCCGTGCGCTTGGGTGAATACCTGCGGCCGAAACTGCAGGACAAACCCATCGAGGCCGTGATGATGGGCAGCCTGAAGCGCCACCGCCAAACTTGGGAAGGCATTGCCGAAGGCGCGGGCCTGCCCCACACCCCTGCGGTGTGGCCAGGCCTGAACGAATACGACAGCCACGCGCTGATCGAGTCCATCCACCCTGAGCCGCTGGCCAAGCCCGACACGCCCGAGCTGTACCGCCACCACTTTCGCCTGCTGCGCGACGCCTTGCAGGCCTGGATGGCCGGACGCACCCAGCCGCGTGACATGCCCAGTTATGCCGAATTTGTGGGCGGCATCGAAGCAGCCCTCGACCATGTGCGGCAGTCACACACCGGAGACGTGATGATTGTCTCGAGCGGCGGCCCCATCTCGACTGCCGTGGGTCGCGTGTTGGGCACCCCGCCCGAGACCTCCATCGAGCTGAACCTGCGCATCCGCAACACGGCGCTCACCGAATTCGTGTTCACCCCCAAGCGCCACATGCTGCTGACCTACAACACCCTGCCCCACCTGGACAGCGACGCGCACAAGGACTGGGTCACCTTCGCCTGAAACGAAGGCTTGGCCTGGACCCTGATGCCCCAGCCAATGTCGAGGACACGTTCAAGCCGCACAGGTACATTCCCTAGGCAAAACCCTTTCGATTTAAGGGCAAAATTGAACCATGAACAGTTCAACCGCTTGGTTGGCCCTCAAGTCATCTGAGGGCGGCATCCAGCTCACCACCCTGCAAGCCGCCGATGCCGACCGGCTTGCCCGCGAGTTGACGACTTTGTTGGATGAGTGGGCACTGGCCTCAGCGGTTCAAACCTTGACCCTGCCCTTGCAAGACACACAAGTGGCCCTGATCTGCACGCTGCGGCCCGACTTCAGAGCACGGTGCATGCCGGGCCACGACACCTTGGCCTTGCACGACAAACTGGGCCACACCTCTCAAACGGACGAAGCTTGGGCCTTGGAGCGCGAAATCTGGGTGGCCTTGCTGGGTTCCCCCCACCGCTTTCAGTTTGCCAGCCTCGACTCGCTGACCTCGCACATCCGGGTGCGGCGCAATATGGCCTTGGACGCCCGAAAAACCGCCTTGGCCTTCAAAACCGATGCGGCCGAGCGCCCACAAGCCTTTTGGCAAGACGGGGGCGACGACGCGGGTTTCATTTTGCAGCCGGGTCGCTGCCTGGTCGAGGCGCTGACCGCGGCCACCCAACCCGATGCCACGGGCAAGCTCTACGACTTTTCTTGTTACCGGGCGACCGAGTACGTGATTTTGTTGGGCATCGCGCAAGAGCTCCAATCCGAAAACCCCGAACTGCTGGCCCAGTTGCAAAGCCTCAACCAAGTCCACGCGGTGCGATCGGGCCAATTCCATGATGTCTATCTGGTCGAATACGGCAGCATGGAAGCACCCTTACCGGGGCGCTTTTATGTGCCGGGCGACCGTTTGTGGTTTCGCAACCCGGATGAGCGCTCCTCCGACGTCACTGGCTACGAAGGCTCTTGGGTCCTCTATATGGGCGGCGGCTTGTTCAGCAACTTCTGGAAGCGCGACACTCCCTACACGCTCGAGTCCAAGGCCATCGAGATCTTTCACTGGAAAGACGGCGCTTACACCGACGCACAAGGCAAGTTGCAAATGGACGAAACGGTGGTTGAAGCGCTGGTCGCCCAAACCCAAGCTCACCCAGAAACCCGAGCACAAGTGCTCGACCGCATGCTGCGCATGCGCGACCCGCAAGGCGTTTATGCCGAAGGCGGCTGCATCGACACCACCCGCGAATACCCCAAAAGCGTGAGCCGCGGGCACTGCGAGTTGGTGCTGCCCAGCTTCTAAACCGGACGGTTTCAGCCCACCGAGTCGCTCAGGGTGTCGAGCGGTAAACGGTCAATTTCACCCAACAACTGCGCCAGTGCCCGGCCAGAAGCGTCCAGCAAAGCGTGGCCTTTCTCGGCGGTGGCGGCCAATGCATTGCCCGCCGCGCCGTGGCGGTTGTAGTCCTGCATTTGCCAGCCCAGCTTGGCGCTTTTGCCGTTGCCCAGAATTTCAAACCGCTCAGCGCGGTCTTGCGAGGTGGAGCGGAAATTTTGCGCCAAATCCATGCGCACGCGCTCGGGGCGCAGCGCCAGCATCATCGAGGTTTCGGTGTCACCCGCATGCACACCAAAGCGGTGCTCTTCGGGCGGGAACAGCGCATTCACGTCCCCGCCTTGCGCGTCGCGCAGCGGCAAATTGAACCAGCTCACGCTGTAGACCAGCATGCCCAGCCGGGCCCGCAAATCCCGCGCCACGATGTCCATCACACTGACCTGCCCACCATGGGCGTTGAGCAGCACCAGCTTCTTCACGCCACTGGCTGCCACCGACTCGCCAACGTCTGTCCACAGGCGGATCACGGTCTCGGCCTTGAGCGTCAGGGTGCCCGCAAAACGCGCATGCTCAGGGCTCAGACCCACCGTTTGGGTGGGCAAAAACAAAGCGGGCAAGTCGGCAGGCAAGTGCGGCAGGCAAGCTGCCACCACGCCGTTGACCAAATCGGTGTCTACTGACAGCGGCAGGTGCGGGCCATGTTGTTCGGTCGCCGCCACGGGCAAGATGGCGATGGCCCGATCGATGGCCCGGCCTGGCTTTAAGGCCTGAAAATCGAGGGTGGTCCAGTCGGCCCAAAAACGCGAAGGGTTTTGCATGTGGGGCATCTTAATGGAGCCCGGGCGTGTACAGTGCCTTTCGCACTGTGATGCCGGGGCACCCCGCCCGATCGATCAGGGGTCAAACGAAGGATTGGCGTGCAAGTTTCCGTGTTTTTTCGTGGCCAGGCCACCGCTTTGCCCAAATGGAAGGTGCAGGGCTGGGTCGCTTTGATCGCCTTGGTGTGCCTATTGGCTGCGTGGCCCCTGCCCAGCGGGGCACAAACGGGCTCGCTCTTTTCCAGCAAAAATGCCCCTTCCAACTTGCCCGCCACCAGCGCCTTACTGGCAAGCGCTGCCAACGTGGTCAAGACCGACCAAGTGCGGGCCGAATTGCTGGTGCACGCCCCCGAGGGCATTCGCGCCGGGCAAACATTTTGGTTGGGCCTGCAGATCGAGCACCAGCCGCATTGGCACACCTATTGGCAAAACCCCGGCGACTCGGGCCTACCCACGCGACTGCAATGGCAGTTGCCTGCCGGCTTGCAAGCGGGGGACATCGCCTGGCCGCTGCCCAAAAAAATCCCCATCGGCACCCTTGCCAACTATGGTTACGAAAACCGCTTAATGCTGACCGTGCCCGTGACGGTGGGGGCTGACTTCCGCTTTCCAGACGGTGGGCCATTGACCCTTGGCTTGCAAGCCGAATGGTTGGTGTGCCGCCAGGAATGCATCCCGCAAGAAGGCCGCTTCAGCTTGAAGCTGAGCTCTGCCGCGCCACAAAAAACCGACGCGGCTGCGTTTGAATCGGCCCAAAAGCTCAGTCCCAAGCCCATGGCACAGCTGCAACAAGGCGGCACCTGGATCACGGGCGGCCAAGCCACCTTGTCCGCTGACGCCAAGCAGATCAGTCTGCGCGTACATGGCCTGCCTGCGGCCTGGCGTGGCCAGACCTTGAGCGCCTTCCCGGTCACCCCCAACGTGGTGCACAACGCGGCCGTGCAGGGCCAAGACTGGACGCAAAACTGGCAAGGCGCGGTCTGGAGCGCCCAGATTCCGGTGTCTGAAGAACGTGGCGACAGCCCGACAACGATGCGCTGGGTGATCGCAGCCGGGCCGGAGTCCGCACCGAAAGCGCCTGCTTTTGAAATCGATACGCCTGTGCAAGGCACTTGGTCCGCGCTGGCCCAAACCGCGCCCGCTGAGATTTCGCCCGCATTGGCCAAGGCGCTGGCCGAGAACGCCAGCGCCGCACAAAAACCAACAGCCTCCAGCACCACCGCTCTGGGCCTGACACTGGCTGTTTTGGGGGCCTTGGTCGGCGGTTTTTTGCTCAACCTCATGCCCTGCGTGTTCCCGGTGCTGGCGATCAAAGTCATGGGTTTTGCGCAAGCCGACACCTCGCAAGCCCAACACCGCGCGGCGGGCATGGCCTACACCGTGGGCGTGGTGCTGTCGTTCATGTTGCTGGGCGGCCTGATGCTGGCCTTGCGGGCTGCGGGCGAGCAATTGGGCTGGGGTTTTCAATTGCAGTCGCCCCCGGTGGTGGCGGGTCTGGCGCTCTTGTTCACCTTGCTGGGCCTGAACTTGGCGGGCGTTTTTGAATTTGGGCAGATGCTGCCCAGCAGCCTGGCCACGCTGCAAAGCCGCCACCCCACGGTGAACGCCGGTTTGTCGGGCGTGCTGGCCGTGGCTGTGGCCTCGCCCTGCACCGCACCCTTCATGGGGGCATCTTTGGGCCTGGCCATTGCGCTGCCCGTGTGGCAAGCGCTGCTGGTGTTTGCCGCCATGGGCGTGGGCATGGCTTTGCCTTATCTGGCGGCCAGCTGGTGGCCGGGCATCGCACGCGCCCTGCCGCGCCCCGGGGCCTGGATGGCAACTTTCCGCCAAGCCATGGCATTTCCGATGTTTGCCACCGTCATTTGGTTGTTGTGGGTGCTGGGCCAACAAACCGGCATCGACGGGGCGAGCGGCCTGCTGACCTTGCTGCTCACGGTCGCTTGGCTGGTGTGGGCTCTGAGCTTGAGCGGCCGCACGCGTTGGGTTTTGAGTGGCCTGGCCCTGGCCGCCTTGCTGTGGCTGGGCAGCAGTTGGTTGCCACTGGCTTTGCGTGAAGCGCCTGCTGAGCCGATGGCCAGCGCCAGCCCCCTAGGCACCAGCCAAACCGCACCCGGCACCTTGTCCAGGGCCAACGCTTCCACTTGGCAGCCTTGGTCTGAAGCTGCCGTTCAAGCCCAACTGGCCGCAGGCCGCCCGGTGTTTGTGGATTTCACCGCCGCATGGTGCGTGACCTGCCAATACAACAAGAAAACCACGCTGGCCGATGGCCGCGTATTGGCCGACTTTGCGGCGAGGCAAGTGGTGCTGATGCGGGCCGACTGGACACGGCGCGACCGGGCCATCACGCAGGCGCTCACGGCACTGGGCCGCAGCGGCGTGCCGGTTTATGCCTTGTACGCGCCGGGACGTGCGCCCGTGCTCTTGTCGGAGCTACCCTCTGTGGCTGAGGTTCAAGCGGCCCTGTCTTCTCTGTAAAAGGGAGAATTTTTCTCCTCTCAGCCCTAGGGCACTGGCACAGACCCCATGTCGGCTCTGTTGCCACCGACCTACGAGTCTGAGCCGTGTGTTGCCCGTTGGGAGGATTTTGTGGGAGCTTGCCAGCCAAGCGAAAAGCCTGCGGTCCACAAGATGCTGATCGCCAGCAGGGCTAGCGCCCACAAAGTACAAGATTGAAGTCACCCTGCAAACTTCACAGGGCCGGAACCCTATCAACCACCATGAGGTCCGCACCAGAAGGTCACCTCGGGCTCCAAGCAGCCCCTGACTGGCTGCGACAATCAGGGCATGAGCTCATTTGCCCCCCTCCAAAACGACAGCTTCTTGCGCGCCTGCCTGCGCCAAGCCACCGACCACACCCCCGTCTGGCTCATGCGCCAGGCCGGGCGCTATTTGCCCGAGTACTGCGCCACCCGCGCCAAGGCCGGCAGCTTCATGGGCCTGGCCACCAACGTCGACTACGCCACCGAAGTCACGCTCCAGCCGCTGGAGCGTTACCCGCTCGACGCCTCCATCTTGTTCAGCGACATCCTCACGGTGCCTGACGCCATGGGCCTGGGCTTGTCGTTTGCTCAGGGCGAAGGCCCGCGCTTTGCCAAGAATGTGCGCGACGAAGCCGCCGTGGCCGAGTTGGCCGTGCCCGACATGAACAAGCTGCGCTATGTGTTCGATGCCGTCACATCCATCCGCAAAGCGCTCAATGGCCGCGTGCCTTTGATCGGCTTTTCCGGCAGCCCCTGGACGCTGGCGTGCTACATGGTGGAAGGCGCGGGCTCTGACGACTACCGCCATGTGAAGACCCTGATGTACAGCCGCCCGGATTTGATGCACCGCATTCTGGAAATCAACGCCGATGCCGTGGCCCTGTACCTGAACACGCAAATCGAAGCCGGTGCCCAAGCCGTCATGGTGTTTGACAGTTGGGGCGGCGTGCTGGCCGATGGCGCGTTCCAGCAGTTCAGCCTGGCCTACACGGCACGTGTCCTCTCACAATTGAAGACCGAGCACAACGGCCAACGCATCCCCAGCATCGTCTTCACCAAAGGCGGGGGCCTGTGGCTGCCCGAGATGGCGGACCTCAACTGCGACGTGCTGGGCCTGGACTGGACCATGAACCTGGGTCGCGCCCGGGCCCTCGTGGGCGGCCAAGTGGGCGGCCCCGGCAAGGCGCTGCAAGGCAACATCGACCCGAACATCCTGTTTGCGCCGCCTGCACAGATCGCGACCGAGGTGCACCGGGTACTGGACAGCTTTGGCACGCCGCACACCGACCGCAGCACCACCGGCCCCACCCACATCTTCAACCTGGGCCACGGCATCAGCCAATACACCCCGCCCGAGCATGTGACGGCGCTGGTGGAGGCGGTGCACAGCCATTCAAGACATTTGCGAACCCGAAGCTGAAATCAAGCTGCAACTAGCATACAAAACAAGCGTTCTGGCTGCGATTTCAAGAAAATAATGGCTCGCCAGCGCTTGACTTATGCACAAATTGAATAAACCGCCAGAATGACAATCCCTATCCATATTTCACCTGGGCTCTACACCTCATATTTCGTAAGCCATTGATTTCATTGATGTTTTTTTAACTGCCCAAGAGATGGGCAATGTAGCGAAAGGCTTGATTTCTAAGGCTTTGCGGCCATCTCGGGGGAGTTTTCAACAAAGTTATCCACAGATTTTCTGGATCATTGTCAAAGCACTTTGAAATCAAGGACTTACACCCGTTTCCCAGAATTTTTCTGACCGATATACACCCCGATTGACTGAAAACCCTGACATGGATGTGAGCAAGCACTACTGGATCGACGTCGCCATCCAGACCCCGGCACACAGCCAGATAGCAGGGCTGCTGAGTTACCGTTGCCTCTTTGAGGTGCAAGCCGGTCAACTGGTGCGCGTGCCCCTGGGCCAGCGCGAGGTGCTTGGCGTGGTCTGGGCCGTCTCAGACAGCGCCCCAGCCGACATGCCTGCCAAATCGGTGCGCGATGTCACAGGCACGCTCGAAGGCCTGCCCCCACTGGACAGCGCCTGGCGGCAATTGGTGCAGTTTTCGGCCCAGTATTACCAGCGCTCGCTGGGCGAAGTGGCTTTGTCCGCCCTGCCCCCCCAGCTGCGTGAGCTGAGTTCCGAGCAACTGGCCCGACGCCTGAAAAAACAAAAGAGCGACCGCACGGTCCTTACCCAAACCGGCCCCGCCCTGTCTGAGGAACAGCAGGCGGTTTTGGCCCAAATGACGTCGGCACCCGGCCCCTTTTTGCTGTTTGGCAGCACTGGCAGCGGCAAGACCGAGGTGTATTTGCAGGCCGTGGCGCGCATGCTGCAAGCCGACCCGCAAGCCCAGGCACTGCTCATGGTGCCCGAGATCAACCTCACGCCCCAGCTTGAAGAGCGTGTGCAAGCACGCTTTGGCGCCGAGGCCGTGGTCTCCATGCACAGCGGCATGACGCCCGCCCAGCGCCTCAAGGGCTGGCTGGCCGCGCATGCAGGCCACGCCCGCATCGTGTTGGGCACGCGCATGGCCATTTTTGCGTCCATGCCGCATCTGAGGCTCATCGTGGTGGACGAAGAACACGACCCCAGCTACAAGCAACAAGAAGGTGCCCGCTATTCGGCCCGCGATCTGGCGGTGTACCGGGGCAAGCTGCAAAACGCCCAGGTGCTGCTGGCCTCGGCCACACCGTCACTGGAAAGCTGGCACCACAGCCGCCCCGCAGCAGAGGGTGGGCGCTACCTGCGCCTGCACATGCCCTCGCGCATTGGCACCGGCCTTCTGCCCAAGGTGCGCCGCGTGGACATGAACCACCAGGCCAAAAAAGCCGTGCTCTCAGCCCCGCTGTTAGCTGCCCTGCAAGAACGCGTGGAGCGCGGCGAGCAATGCATGCTGCTGCTCAACCGGCGCGGCTACGCCCCGGTGCTGCACTGCGCCGATTGCGGCTGGAAAAGCGAGTGCAAACATTGCAGCGCCTTTCGTGTGTTCCACAAAATTGACCGCACGCTGCGCTGCCACCACTGCGGCATGACCGAACGCGTGCCCCGGGCCTGCCCGGCATGCGGCAATGCCGACATCGCCCCGATTGGCCGCGGCACTGAACAGCTTGAAGAACATTTGGGTGAGCTGCTGGCGCACGTTGTGCGACCTGACGGCACGCCCATCCGCATTGCCCGCATCGACGCCGACACCACGCGCCTCAAGGGCGCACTCGAAAGCCAGCTGGCCCAGGTGCATTCGGGCGAGGTGGACATCTTGGTCGGCACGCAAATGATTGCCAAGGGGCACGATTTCAGGCGCATCACGCTGGTGGCCGCCATCAATCCGGACACGGCGCTGTTTTCCAGCGACTTTCGGGCGCCGGAACGGCTGTTTGCCCTGCTCATGCAGGCCGCAGGCCGGGCCGGACGCGACGCCCGCCAAAGCGCCAGCAGCGAAATGTGGGTGCAAACCTTTCACCCCACGCATCCGCTGTTTGAAGCCCTCAAAAAGCACGATTACCCCGCCTTTGCGCAAAGCGAGCTGACCGAGCGCATCGCCGCCGACCTGCCCCCCATCAGCCACCAGGCGCTGCTGCGCGCCGACGCCCGCAGCCAGGACGTGGCCCAAGGCCTGCTGAACGCCGCGCGCGAAACCCTGGAAGCCCAACTCAGCGCCGACCCCGCCACGGCCGAGCTGGTGATGCAAGTGAGCCTGTACCCCGCCGTGCCCATGAGCATGCAGCGCGTGGCCGATGTGGAACGCGCCCAGATGCTGCTCGAAAGCCCCCACCGCATGGCCCTGCAAAAAGTGCTCTTGCACCTGCACGGCGTGCTGCACCAGTTGCGCAGCGACCCTGAACACAAGGGCGTGATCCGCTGGCTGGTGGACGTGGACCCGCAGGCGATTTGATGCGAGCAAACGGTCGTTTTCGGGCGCTCACAACGTCGGACTCTGCGAGTAACGACCTACACAAGCGCCTCATCCCGTAGGTCGGCACTCGCTAGAGTCCGACATCATTCACGGGGCCCTCAAGGCCTGAGCAAAGCCACCGCGCCTGAAAAGGTCAAGAAAGCCACCGCTGTGGTGACCAAAATGATGCGGGCGATGCGCCCGTTGTCAGCTCCCAGGCGCTCGGCCAGCAGCGACACATTGCTGGCGCTGGGCAGCGCGGCCACCAACACCATCACCTGCAGGGCAAAGGGCTCGATCGGCACGCCCCACTGAATGGCCGTCAAGCCCACCAGCAACACCAGCACCGGGTGCAACACCAGCTTGATCAGGGCAACCGGCAGGTAATCGGCCATGCGCAAAGTGCCATCCGGGCGCTCGTGCGCCAGCATTTGCGATCGGGCCAGCACCGCACCGATGGTGAACAGCGCCACGGGCGAGGCTGCATCGGCCAGCAGGCTCACGGTTTTGTTCACCGGACCGATCAATTCCAGGTTCCAGAATGAAAACGCCGCGCCCAGGCTGATGGCCCAGGGCATGGGGTTGCGCAGCACCCCGGTCAGCGCCTTGCGGGCGGCCACCGCCGCACCATGCTCACCTGCTGCATCCATACGCGACAAAGCCACGCACAGCGACGAAGTGATCACCAGGTCCACCACGATGGTCACAATGGCCGGACCCACCGCCTGCGCCCCGAGCAATGCCACCAACAAGGGCACGCCCATGAAGCCGGTATTGGGAAAGGCCGCCACCAAGGCCCCCAAAGACGCGTCGTTCCAGCGAATGCGTGCATTCAAGCTGATGGCAATGCTGAACGCCACGATCACCAAGGCGCACAACAAATACGTGAAAAACACCCCGGCATCGAGCAACTGGGCAATCGGCGTGTCGGCCCCAAAGCGGAACAACATGCAAGGCAGTGCAAAAAACAGCACAAAGCCATTCAGGCCAGGAATGGCCTCCAGGGGCAAGAGCCGCAGCCGGGCCGCCGCGTAGCCGCACAAGACCAGGGCGAAAAAGGGGAAGGTGACGCGCAATATTTCAAGCATGCCCCGATTGTCGGGGTAAACCAGTAGGCAGCCTGGACACCCGCAGTCGCAGCGCGGACAAGCTGGGCCAGCGCAAACCACACAGGCCATCGGCATCCGGTCATGGCTCATCCAAGACGATAGCCCAGCTCAAGCCCGCTATGATGGCCCGCTTTGCCCCGAACACCCACCACCCCATGTCTGCCGGACTCAACAAAGCCCAACTCGAAGCCGTGAACTACGTCTCTGGCCCTTGCCTGGTGCTGGCCGGGGCGGGTTCGGGCAAGACGCGGGTGATCACGCACAAGATCGGTCGCCTGATCGAAGCCGGGCTGGAGCCCAAGCGCATTGCCGCCATCACCTTCACCAACAAGGCCGCTGCCGAGATGCGCGAGCGGGCCAAGGAGCTGATTGGTCGCCCGGCCAAAGACGTGACGGTCTGCACTTTCCACGCCCTGGGCGTGCGCATCATGCGCGAAGACGGCCATGTGCTGGGCCTGAAACCGCAGTTCAGCATCATGGATGCGGACGATGTGACCAGCATCCTCAAAGACTGCGGCGGCACCACCGACGCGGCCACCGCACGGCAGTGGCAGTGGACCATCAGCCTCTGGAAAAACATGGGGCTGAACGCCGAGCAGGCCGCAGCTCAAGCGCCTGACGACAACGCCCGGGTGATCGCTCGCATCATGGCGCTGTACGAAGAGCGGTTGACCGCTTACCAAAGCGTGGACTTTGACGACCTGATCGGCATGCCCCTCAAGTTGCTGGCCGACTACCCCGAAGTGCGGGAGCGCTGGCAGGCCAAGATGGGCCATGTGCTGGTGGACGAATACCAAGACACCAACGCCACGCAGTACGAGGTGCTGAAACACCTGGTGGGCGAGCGGGCCCGTTTCACGGCGGTGGGCGACGACGACCAGTCGATCTACGGCTGGCGCGGCGCGACGCTCGACAACCTCAAACGCCTGCCCGTGGACTTTCCGAATCTGAAAGTCATCAAGCTGGAGCAGAACTACCGCTCCACCAGCGCCATCTTGCGCGCCGCCAACAACGTGATCCAGCCCAACCCCAAGCTGTTCCCCAAAACCCTGTTTTCGGAGTTGGGTGAGGGCGAGCCCGTGCGCCTGATCGATGCGGTGAACGAAGAACACGAAGCCGACCGGGCCATTGCCCGCATCCAGTCGATTCGCGGCGGCCAGGTCAACCCGTCCAAGCACCGCGAGTTCAAGGACTTTGCCATCCTCTACCGCGCCAACCACATGGCCCGGCCGTTTGAGCAAGCGCTGCGCCGCGCCAACATTCCTTACAAGGTGTCGGGCGGGCAGAGCTTTTTTGACAAAGCCGAGATCAAGGACCTGTGCGCCTGGTTTCGCCTGTGGATCAACAACGACGACGATCCGGCGTTTTTGCGTTCCATCACCAGCCCCAAGCGCGGCATTGGCCACCAGACGCTGGGCCAACTGGGCACTTTTGCCACGCAATACAAACTGAGCTTGTTTGAGGCCCTATTTGCAGGCAGCCTGCCCAGCGCGGTGAATGCCCGCGCGCTGGACGGTTTGCACGAGTTTGGCCGCTACATCAACGACCTGGAGCACCGCGCCCGCCACACTTTGGGCAAAACGGATGCTCTGGCATTTTTGCTGGAGTGGCTCAAAGAAATCGGTTACGAGCAGCACCTGTACGACGGCGAAGAGAACGAAAAAGTGGCCTCGGCCCGCTGGACCAACGTACTGGAGTTTTGCGACTGGATGGCCGGGCGTTGCGGCGGCGAGATCGAAGACGCCACAGGGACTGACGCCACCGAAACCAAAAATCTGCTGGAGGTGGCGCAGACCATCTCACTGATTTCCACCCTGAGCGAACGCGAGAAAGACCAGAACGTGGTCACGCTCTCGACCCTGCACGCTTCCAAAGGCCTGGAATGGCCGCATGTGACGCTGGTGGGCGTGAACGAGGGCCTGCTGCCTTTTAAGCTGGGCGACGACGACACCACCGATGGGGCCAGCCAAGAGGGCATCTTGCTGCGCCTGCAGGAAGAGCGCCGCCTGATGTACGTGGGCATCACCCGCGCCCAGCGCAGCCTGGCCGTGAGCTGGACCAAGCGGCGCAAAAAAGGCCGGGAAATGGTGGCCGCCCTGCCCAGCCGCTTCATTGCCGAAATGCGGCTCGATGAAAACACCGTGCGCGAAGACCCCCGTGAAAAGCTCAAGGCCCTGCGCGCCGAATTTGCCAAACGGGCCGCCGATGCGGCCGCCGAAGCCAAGCCATGACCCTGTTCCAGACCCTCAAATTCAGCGCCATCCTGGGGGCACTTTTTTGCGCAGGCACCAGCCTGGCGGCACCCCCTTGCCCCGAACCACGCGCCCTGCAAGCCGAGCAACTGCACGGGCAATGGACGGCTCAGGTCACAGGGCAGCCGCGCATCTGGTTTTTGCAGTTGGGGCCACACCCTGAACACACAGGCAGCTTGCGCGGCGAAATCAACACCGGCAGCCAACGCTTGCCCGTGGTGGCCGATCTGGACGATGGCGACTTCACCCTCGAAGAATCACAGGACGGCCAGCACATCTCGGCCACCTGGCTGGGCACGGTCCATGCAGGCAGCTGCGGCCAGAGCCTGTCCGGTCAACGCCAAACGGCACAAGGCCAAACCACACCTTTTGTCATGCGGCGCAACCAGCCGCGTTGAAAACAGCACCATCTCCCAGTTGCACGCAGCTTGAGCGCCTTGCAACCGGAAAGTGGGCATGCGCGTATCACTACAATTTTGTTTTCCGCGCCATTGGCGCTTGCAGATGCCCCCCGGAGACCCCTGACCATGGACGATTACGCCAGTCGGCAAAGACAGCCCACCAAGCACCTGCTGGGTCTGGGACTGGTGTTGGTGCTGCACTTGTTGCTGTTTTGGGCCATCAATTCAGGCTTGGCCCAGTCATTTGTGAAGACAATCAAAGCGCCTGTACAAGCCATTTTGCTGGAAGAAACCAAGCCGGACCTTCCTCCGCCACCGCCGCCCCCACCAACGCCTGCACCGGCAGCGCCGCCCAAAAATTTGCCCCCGCCTACACCGCAGGCCTATGTGCCGCCTGTAGATGTGCCCCTGGTCAATGCCGCGCCTGCGGCCAACGCGATTGCCGCCGTGTCGGCCACACCCCAGCCGCCAGCACCACCGGCACCGAGTGCGCCCGCCGTCAAGGCAGAAGCTGTGCGCACGTCGGCTGTGGTCAATGCGGCCAACTGCGAAAAGCCCGATTACCCCAGCGCCTCGCGCCGCATGGAAGAAGAAGGCACTGTGAGCCTGCGCTTTCTGGTGGGGGTCGACGGCAAAGTGGTGCAATCGGAAATTGAAAAATCTTCGGGCTTCAAGCGCCTGGATGAAGCTGCGCGTGCAGGCTTGTCCAAGTGCGCTTTCAAACCAGCCACCGTGGACGGCAAGCCCGAGCAGGCCTGGGCCAGCATGAAATACACCTGGCGGCTGGAGTGACCCGTCCCCCAAGGTCCCAGCCCTATCACTTGTCCATACATATTCCCGAGGAGCAACGCAACATGTTCAAACGACTCAAACAATTTCTCTGGTGCGCTGGCCTCTTGTCCAGTGTGCTGACGGCCGATCTGAGCCTGGCCGCCAAACCCCAAGAGGCACCTGCTGCCACCCCGGCTGCAAGCACAGCACAGCCCGAAATGGCTGCGACTTCGGCCTCTACCGTGCCGCCCATCACCCCAACGGAATACGTGACCGAAGAAAACCCCTACGGCCTGGCCGCCTTGTGGGCTCAGGGCGACTTTGTGGCCAAAGGCACACTGCTGATCCTGGTGCTCATGAGCATGGCCTCTTGGTACGTCATCTTCACCAAACTGGCTGAGCAATCCAAACTCAACAAACAAGCCGCTGCCGCCAAAGAAACCTTCTGGAGCGCAAACACCGTGGCCCAGGGCAAAGACACCCTGGCAGCAGACTCGGCGTTTCGCTTCATTGCAGAAAAGGGCCTGGAAGGCGCCTCCAAGCACACCGGTTTGCTGGGCGCTGTGGACTTCAATGAGTGGGTCACCATGAGCATCCAGCGCGCCATGGCCAACGTGCAAAGCCGCATGCAAGACGGTCTGGCCGTGCTGGCCACCGTGGGCTCCACGGCCCCGTTTGTGGGTTTGTTTGGCACCGTGTGGGGCATCTACCATGCCTTGGTCAAGATCGGCATGTCCGGTCAGGCGTCCATTGACAAGGTCGCTGGCCCCGTGGGCGAGGCGCTGATCATGACGGCCATTGGCCTGGCGGTGGCGGTGCCTGCGGTGCTGGGCTACAACTGGCTGGTGCGTCGCAACAAAGCCGTGATGGAGCAAGTCAACGCCTTTGGCGCTGACTTGCACGCTGTGCTGCTCGGCTCGGCCAAGAAGTAATTCCCATCGCTTTGGCGGTGGCAGCACCGCCAAAGCGATCTCAGGAGAAGCCAACATGGCCATGAACGTAGGAGAAGCCGATGACGAGATCATCGGCACCATCAACACCACCCCACTGGTGGACGTGATGTTGGTGCTGCTCATCATCTTTTTGATCACGATCCCTGTGGTGACCACCTCGATCAAGGTGGACTTGCCCAAAGAAAAGAACGTAGTGCGCGAGTCCAAGCCCGAGAACGTGATCATCTCGGTGGACAAGGCAGGGGGGATCTACCTGTATGACACCAAGATCAAGAACAGCAGGGACTTGCTCGAACGCATGAAGAAGTTCTCGGCCATGAAGCCTCAACCCGAGGTGCAGATCCGTGGCGATGGACAAAGTGATTTTGAGTCGGTGGGCCGTGTGATGTATGCGGTGCAACGCGCAGGCATCACCAAGGTGGGCTTCATCACCGAGCCGTCTGGCCATTGACAGGAGCAAGACATGGCAATAAAGGTAGGAACGAGTTCCAGCGACGAGCCGGAAGTCATGATCGACATGAACACCACGCCGCTGATTGACGTGATGCTGGTGCTGCTGATCATGCTGATCATCACCATCCCGGCGCAGCTGCACTCGGTGAATCTCGACATGCCGGTGCCCACGAATGCGCCCAAGAAGGCCGACCCAGTGGTGATCAAGATCGATGTAGACGCAGGCAGCGTGATCCACTGGAACGGAAAACCTTTGACCAGTCGTGCAGAACTGCAAGCCAAGTTGACTGAAGCAGCCGCGCAGCAACCTCAACCGGAGCTGCACATCCGCTCACACGCCAAGGCGAAATACGAAGCAACTGCCGCAGTGATGGCCAACGCACAGCGCATCGGGCTGACCAAGCTGGGAATCGTTGGGTCTGAGCAGTTTGCGAACTGACAGGCACAATCCACGCACAACAAAAAAGCCGCATGAAGCGGCTTTTTTGTGGGTTGCAAATTGACCAAAGATCAGTCGGCGTATTTACCCGCTGCGTCCACCGCAGCCTTGATCTTGATCATCTCGGCGGCCACAAACTTCTTGTGCTCAGCGGGGTCGGAACGCTTGTCCGTCACCACCAAAGCGCCTAGGCTTTCGTTCTTCTTGATGAATTCAGGATCTTTCAGGGCTTTTTTCAGGGCATCGTTCAGCGTTTTGGTGATCGCTGCGGGCGTGCCTTTGGGGGCGTACAAACCGTGCCAAATGGTCAGATCGAAGTTCTTCATGCCCATCTCTTGCAAGCTGGGGTAATACTTGAGCACAGGGTGAGTGGCCAAGGGCTTGGCAGTGGTGACTGCAAAAGCCTTGACACGACCGCCTTCAATCTGGCCAGTGGTGTTGGTGGTCTGGTCACACATCACATCGACCTGGCCGCCGATCAGGGCGGTCATGGCGGGGGCTGTGCCGCCAAACGGGATGGTGGTCATCGCTTCTTTGGACTGCAGGTTAGATTGCCACAGCAGGCCGCAAATGTGTGAGGCGGACCCCAAACCAGCGTGGGCAATGTTCAGCTTGCCCGCGTTGGCGCGGATGTAGTTTTCAAAGTCGCGGTAAGTGTTGGCGGGCAACTGGGGCTTGCCAATCAGGGTCATAGGCACGTCGTTGATCATGCCCAGGAACTCGAAGTCTTCCAGCGTTTTGTAACCGAGCTTGCGGTAAAGCGCGGGGGTCGCAGCCATGCCAATGTGGTGCAACAACACGGTGTGACCATCGGGTGCGGCTTTGGCCACTTTGGTGGCACCAATGGTGCCACCCGCGCCAGCAGCGTTTTCGACCACAAAATTGCTGCCCGGAATTTGCTTGCGCATGGCTTCAGCCAAGTCGCGTGCGACGCGGTCTGTTGGGCCACCTGCGGTGAACGGCACCACGATGGACACGGGCTTGTTGCCGGGGTACGTTTGGGCTTGTGCCCCTGCGGAAACAGCGGCCAAGGTGGCCAGAGCTATCCATTGCTTCATCTAACACTCCTGAAATTGACTTAACAGTTTAAAACCTCAAGAGTGTCATGAAATCACGGAAACTACTTAGCAACCAACCCTTGGATGACCTTGATTTCACTAAGGAATTGCACCGGCCAACTCCACACACTTGCGGCGCCTGAACAGGGGACTTACTGGTAACTGCGGGCGTCCTCGATCACCTTGCCATCATTGGCCAGGCTGCCCGCGGCCACCAAGTGCACCTCGCCACGCAACTTGGTCACGTCGCGCACGGCTTCAGACACTCGGGCCTTCAAGGACTCGTCGGACAAGGCGGTGGTTTCGACGAGCAGCGCCATTTGGTCATTGGCCATCTCGCCACTGACCACCAAACGCGCTTTGTTGACTTCGGGGAAGCGCTTGACGATTTCGGCCACCTGGCCGGGGTGCACAAACATGCCCCGGATCTTGGTGGTCTGGTCGGCCCGGCCCATCCAGCCCTTGATGCGCTGTCCGGTGCGGCCGGTAGGGCAAGTGCCGGGCAGGATGGCCGACAAGTCGCCCGTGCCAAAACGGATCAGCGGGTAGTCGGGGTTGAGCGTGGTGATGACCAGCTCGCCCACCTCGCCCTCGGGCACCGGGTCACCGGTGCCAGGGCGCACGATCTCGACGATCACGCCTTCATCCAGCACCAGGCCTTCACGCGAGGCGGTTTCGTAAGCGATCAGACCCACATCGGCCGTGGCATAGCACTGGTAGGCGTCCACGCCGTGCGCCGTCATCCAGTCACGCAGGCTGGGCGGAAAGGCCTCGCCCGAGACCAGTGCCTTGCGCAGGCTGGGCAGGGCCACACCCATTTCGGCGGCTTTTTCGAGGATGATTTTCAGAAAACTGGGCGTGCCAATGTAGCCCGCAGGCTGCAGCTCGGCCATGGCGCCCACTTGCTGCTCGGTCTGGCCAATGCCGCCCGGGAACACGGTGCAGCCCAAGGCATGGGCACCGGTTTCCATCATGGAGCCCGCAGGCGTGAAGTGGTAGCTGAAGCAGTTGTGGATCAACTCGCCTGGGCGAAAGCCGGCTGCAAACATGGTGCGGGCCATGCGCCAGTAATCGGAGCGGGTGCCTTCGGGCTCGTAAATCGCGCCGGGGCTGGCAAACACGCGGGTCATGCTTGGGCCAAAACCCAAGGTGCTGAAACCGCCGAACACGTTGCCACCTTCGGCACGCGCAGCTTTTTGACGCTCCAGCAATTCGTATTTGCGGATCACCGGCAAGGCTGCCAAAGCGGCCCGGCTGTTGACGCTGGCGGCATCGACATCGCGCAGCAAGTCGGCAAAGGCGGGGGCATGGGCCTTGGCGTGTGCGACTTGCGCGGGCAAGGTGGCCATCAGGGCGGCTTCACGCGCTTGAGGGCTGCGGGTTTCCAGGGCGTCAAAGTGCTGGCTCATGGGGACTTTCCGGGGGTACTGCTGAGGAAAACGGGGCGGGCAAAGACTCAAGCCAACCAGCGCTTGCGGCGCTTGTAGCTCTTCACGTCCTTGAAGCTCTTGCGTTCACCACCGCCCATGCCCAAATAAAACTCTTTCACATCTTCGTTGGTGCGCAGGTCTTCGGCAGCGCCGTCCATCACGATGCGGCCCGACTCCATGATGTAGCCGTAATCGGCGTATTTCAGGGCCATGTTGGTGTTCTGCTCAGCGATCAGGAAGGTGACTTTTTCCTTCTCGTTCAGGTCCTTGACGATGTTGAACACCTCTTCCACGATCTGCGGGGCCAGGCCCATGGAGGGCTCGTCCAAAAGCACCATATTGGGGTTGGTCATCAGGGCGCGGCCAATGGCACACATTTGCTGCTCACCGCCCGAGGTGTAGGCCGCTTGCGAGGTGCGGCGGGTCTTCAGGCGTGGGAAATAGGTGTAGACCTTGTCCAGATTGGCCGCGATCTCGCCCTTGTCGGTGCGGGTGTAGCTGCCGGTCATCAAGTTTTCTTCGATGGTCAGGTGGGCAAAGCAGTGGCGGCCTTCCATGACCTGCACCACGCCCCGATTCACCAGGTCGGCAGGCGACAGGTTTTCGATGCGCTCGCCACGCAGCTCGATCGAACCCTTGGTCACCTCGCCGCGCTCGCCTTGCAGCAAGTTGGAGATGGCCCGCAGCGTGGTGGTCTTGCCCGCGCCGTTGCCGCCCAGCAAAGCCACAATGCCTTGCTCGGGCACCTGCAGGGACACGCCCTTGAGCACCAGGATGACGTGGTTGTAAATGACCTCGATGCCGTTGACGTTCAGAACAATGTTTTTGTCGCTCATGGACTGTGCCTTTTCTTTACTCTGGGGTTCAAGCCAAATGAAACCGCTGCAAGCAAGGGTTTCATTTGGCAGCTGCCGATGGCGCAAACCACCGTGCAGCTGCAGCCCGCCGCTTGCGCAGCGGGCTGTTCACCGATCAGGACTGGCAATCCGCAGGGGTGCGGCGTGTGATCTTCTTCTCGGCGGCGTACTTGTCGGCAGCGGCCTTTACCATGGGCTTGATGATCTGCTCATCGGCCTGCATCCAGTCGCTGCTGAATTGCCACTTGGTGCCGTCCCATGTGTGGATACGGGCCCAGTTGGCACCCATGTGGTCAGCGCAAGACGTGGAGATCGGACGCAACACACCCTTGAAGCCCAGGGCATCGAGCTTGGGTTGGGTCAGGTTCAGGTTTTCATAACCCCAGCGCGCTTGCTCGCCGGTCACGACTTTGCCCTTGCCGTACTTCTCTTGGGCTTGACGCACACCTTCCACCGCAAACATGGCGCTGAACAAACCGCGCATGTACAGCACTTCGCCCACTTCGTCCTTGGGTCCAGTGCCCTGGCCTTTGGCGTGCAACTTGTTCAGCACTTCCTTCACAATCGCAGAACCCTTTTCGGTACCGTGCTGCATGGTGATGGCGTTGTAGCCCTTGGCGCCCATGCCGATGTCCTTGACGTCAGGCTCGGCACCTGCCCACCACACGCCCCAGATGTTTTCTCGGGGGTAGCCGGTGGCTTGTGCTTCCTTGAGCAAGGTGGAGTTCATCACGCCCCAGCCCCAGTTGACCACGTAATCAGGGCGGTCGCGGCGAATTTGCAGCCAGGTTGATTTTTGCTCCACGCCAGGGTGGGTGACAGGCAACAGGCTCAGCTTGAAGCCGTGCATGGCGGCACGCTCTTGCAGGATCGGGATGGCTTCTTTGCCGAATGGGCTGTCGTGGTACACCAAAGCGATGTGCTTGCCCTTGAGCTTGTCGAGACCACCGGCCTTCTTGCCGATGTCCTGGACGATGACGTCACCGGCCACCCAATAGGTGCCTGCGAGTGGGAAGTTCCACTTGAACACGCCACCATCAGCCGATTCGCTGCGGCCGTAACCTGCAGTGATCAAAGGAATCTTGTCGCCAGGGGCTTTTTCGGTCAGGGCAAAGGTGATGCCGGTGGACAGGGGCTGGAACACGGTCGCGCCGCCGTTCTTGCCCTTCAGGCGCTCGTAGCATTCCACGCCGCGGTCGGTGGCGTAGCCGGTTTCGCATTCTTCAAAGCTGACCTTGACGCCGTTGATGCCGCCGCGCGCATTGACCAGCTTGAGGTAATCGACATAGCCGTTGGCAAAGGGCACGCCGTTGGGGGCGTAAGCACCGGTGCGGTAAACCAGCACGGGGAAAAATTGCTCTTTGGTTTGGGCCGTGGCCACGGTGCTGACCAGCGCACTGGCAAGACCGGCAGCCGCCACCGTGGTGGCCAGAACGAGTTGACGAAGCTTCATGGTTTGTCTCCTGTTAAAAAAGGGAAGCACTGGGGGTAAAAACACTCGAAAAAAAACGCTGCACATCAGTGCGGGAAGGGCCACAGACGCAGTTTTTGCTTGGCCACCGACCACAGCTTGGCCAGACCATGCGGCTCCACGATCAGGAACCACACAATCAGGGCACCAAAGATCATGAATTCGGTGTGAGACACGGCCGCAGTCGAGATGCTCACGCCCAACAGATCACCCATCGCGGGCAAGAACTGGTTCAGGAAAATTGGCAAGATCACGATGAAGGCCGCACCAAAGAAGCTGCCCATGATGGAGCCCATGCCGCCGATGATGACCATGAACAAGAGCTGGAAAGAGCGGTCAATCGAGAAGGCCGCTGGCTCCCAAGAACCCAGATGCACAAAGCCCCAAAGGCCGCCGGCCACGCCGACGATGAACGAGCTCACAGCAAAAGCGCTGAGCTTGGCGTACATGGGGCGAATGCCAATCACGGCCGCGGCCACGTCCATGTCGCGGATGGCCATCCACTCACGGCCAATGGCCGAGCGCACCAGGTTTTTGGCCAGCAAACCAAACACGACCAAAAAGACCAGGCAGAACAGGTACTTTTGCAGCGGGGTGTCGATGGCCCAGCCGAACACATTCAGGTTGGACACCGAAACCGAGCCCGAGGCATTGTTGTTGGTGAACCAGCCCACGCGCAAGAAGGCCCAATCACAAAAGAACTGCGCCGCCAGCGTGGCCACGGCCAAATACAGGCCTTTGACGCGCAAGCTGGGGATGCCAAAGAACATGCCCACCAAGGTCGCAAAAAAGCCCCCGGCCAGCAGCGCCACGATCAAGGGCATGCCCTCGATGCGGATGTAGGTGTTGTAGGCCATGTAGGCCCCCACCGCCATGAACGCGCCCGAACCCAGCGAAATCTGACCGCAATAACCGACCAGGATGTTCACCCCCAAAGCCGCCAGCGACAGGATGAGGAAGGGGATCAGGATGGCACGGAACATGTACTCATCGGCGAGGAAGGGCACACCGATGAAGGCGAAGGCAATCAGCGCCAGGATGGCCCAGCGGTCTTGCGCAATGGCAAAGATCTGCTGGTCGCTGCGGTAAGAAGTCTTGTACTGACCGTTTTCTCTGTAAAACATGTTTTCTCTCCTTACACGCGGTCGATGATTTTTTCGCCGAACAGGCCTTGCGGACGGAACAGCAAGAACACCAGCGCCAGCACATAAGCAAACCAGATTTCGATGCCGCCGCCCACAAAGGGGCCCAGGTACACCTCGGACAGCTTCTCACCCACACCGATGATCAGGCCGCCGATGATGGCGCCGGGCACCGAAGTCAGGCCACCCAAAATGATGACTGGCAAAGCACGCAAAGCCACGGTGGTCAGCGAGAACTGCACGCCCATCTTGGAGCCCCAGATGATGCCGGCGACCAAGGCGGTGATACCGGCCACGAACCAAACAATCACCCAGATGCGGTTGAGCGGGATGCCAATCGACTGCGCCGCTTGGTGGTCATCGGCCACCGCACGCAGGGCGCGTCCGGTGCTGGTCTTTTGGAAGAAGAGCGACAACACCACCACCAGCAAAGCCGCAATGCAAGCCGCATACACGTCTTCGAGGTTGACGAGCACGCCGCCGGGGAACACCGAGTCGAACAGGAACACCGGGTCTTTGGGCATGCCCACGTCGATCTTGTAGATGTCGCTGCCAAAGATGGTCTGACCCAAACCATCCAGGAAATAGGTGATGCCCAAGGTGGCCATCAGCAAGGTCACGCCTTCCTGGTTGACCAAGTGGCGCAGCACCAGGCGCTCGATCAGCCAGGCCAGCATGAACATGATGGCAGCCGCCAGCACAAAGGCGATCAGGTTGCCCAGGAACTTGTCTTGGATGCCCAGCCAACCCGGAACCCATTCGGAAAAACGCGCCATGGCCAAAGCCGCGAACAACACCATCGCGCCTTGCGCGAAGTTGAACACGCCCGAGGCCTTGAAAATCAGCACAAAGCCCAGCGCCACCAGCGCATAGAGCATGCCGGCCATGAGACCGCCAAAAAGAGCTTCCAGGAAAAATGCCATGTCTTGTTCTCCTCAGTGGCTGGTGCCCAGATAGGCACTGATCACGTCTTCGTTGTTGCGCACTTCTTCGGGAGTCCCGTCGCCGATTTTTTTGCCGTAATCGAGCACCACCACGCGGTCCGAGATGTCCATCACCACACCCATGTCGTGCTCGATCAACACGATGGTGGTGCCGAACTCGTCGTTCACATCCAGAATGAAGCGGCACATGTCCTGCTTTTCTTCCATGTTCATGCCAGCCATGGGCTCGTCGAGCAAGAGCACCTTAGGCTCCATGGCCAGGGCGCGACCCAAGTCCACCCGCTTTTGCAGGCCATAAGGCAGCTGACCCACGGGCGTTTTGCGGAAGGCCTGGATCTCCAGAAAGTCGATGATGTGCTCAACAAATTCGCGGTGCTTTTCTTCTTCGCGCTGCGCGGGACCGATGCGCAAAGCCTGCATGAACAAATTGCTTTTGATGTGCAGGTTGCGGCCGGTCATGATGTTGTCGATCACGCTCATGCCCTTGAACAAAGCCAAGTTCTGGAAAGTACGGGCAATGCCCATCTCAGCCACTTGGCGGCTGTTCATGTGGTCAAACTTTTGGCCACGGAAGGTGATGCTGCCCTCTTGGGGGGTGTAGACCCCGTTGATGCAGTTGAGCATCGAGCTTTTGCCCGCGCCATTGGGGCCAATGATGGCGCGCACTTCGTGCTCGCGCACGTTGAACGAGATGTCGGTCAGCGCCTTCACGCCGCCGAAGCGCAAACTGATGTTGTTGACGTCCAGAATGACGTCGCCGATTTTCTTGGTCATGCTGCTGCCTTCACGGGTGTGAATGTTTTGGCGTCGGAAATTTTGAGTGTCGCGCTGACGCTGCCGGTGCGGCCGTCTTCAAACTTCACCACAGTGTCGATGAACTGCTCGGCTTTGCCCTCATACAGGCCATCGACCAGCGGTTTGTATTTGTCGGCGATGAAGCCACGACGGACCTTGTTGGTGCGGGTCAACTCGCCATCGTCGGCGTCCAGCTCTTTGTGCAGAATCAAGAAGCGCGAGACCTGGCTGCCCGCCAGCATGGCGTCTTCGGCCAGATCAGCGTTGACCTTTTCCACACACTCCTGGATGAGCTGGTACACCTCGGGCTTTTGCGCCAAATCGGTGTAACCTGCATAAGGCAGGTTGCGGCGCTCGGCCCAGTTGCCCACGGCGTCAAAGTCGATGTTGATCATCACGCACACTTTTTCGCGCTGGTCGCCATAGGCCACCACCTCTTTGATGTGCGGGAAGAACTTGAGCTTGTTCTCGACGTACTTGGGCGCAAACATGGCGCCGTCGTTGGCACCGCCCTGAATGCGACCCACGTCTTTGACGCGGTCGATGATCTTCAGGTGGCCATGGCTGTCGATGAAGCCCGCATCGCTGGTGTGGTACCAGCCGTCGGACGTCAACACTTCGTCGGTGGCCTTCTGGTTTTTGTAATAGCCCTTGAGCAAGCCGGGCGACTTGACCATGATCTCGCCGTTGTCGGCGACCTTGATTTCCACGCCCTTGCACGGCACACCCACGGTGTCGGCACGCGCTTCGTTGTCGGGCTGCAGGCACACGAACACGGCGGTTTCGGTCGAGCCATACAGCTGCTTGATGTTCACGCCGATCGAGCGGAAAAAGGTGAACAGATCAGGGCCAATCGCCTCACCCGCGGTGTAAGCCACACGCACGCGGCTGAAACCCATGTTGTTGCGCAAGGGGCCATACACCATGAGGTTGCCCAAGCCGTACACCAAACGGTCCATGAAGCCGACCGATTGGCCGTCCATCAAGGCGGGGCCGACTTTTTTGGCCACACCCATGAAGTGGTGGAACAGCTTGCGCTTGAGGCTGCCCGCGTCTTCCATGCGGATCATCACGCTGGTGAGCATGCCCTCGAACACACGGGGTGGCGCAAAGTAATAAGGGCTCTGATGAATTTCAAGTGGGTTGCCCAGCATGAGGATTGATAGCGTGGAAGTCGAGTCTCCCGGCGATCAAGAAGATGACAGTCTTGATCGTTGTGATTCGCGTAAACCCACGCGCACGACGCTTGGATGCCTGGAACAAACCGTTGATGGCTTCGAGGAATCCGTTGGTCTGGCGTGTCTGCGCCCAGGCCACGATGCCTTCCATATGAGCGCGGATCATCTTGGCAACGTCCTTCATCGGTTCGACCTTGGAGCGCATCACGCATGTGCACCAGTGATCCAGCATGGTTCGCACAACGTTGATCTGCTTTCGATCAAGGATCTCACGCAACTGCTCTTTGTAGGACCACGCCCTGGCCGTGCGTTTGACGGTCATCTTGGCCATCAACGCATCCAGTTCAGCTGCCGCCTCCGGTTTGAGCTTGGCTGTGTCTTTGAGCAAAGTCCAGCGCATGCCCTTGAGAGACTTGTC
>NZ_CXOO01000006.1 GCF_001269385.1 Limnohabitans sp. DM1
TACACGGCGGGCATTACGGCTTTGCTGTGCCCGCTCAGTCGCCTTGGCGCAGGCTTGTTCGGCGCGATAGCCACGCTGGCCACGACCACGGCTGAGTTCGCGGCTGATGGTGCTGCGGCTCCTGCCCAATGATCGGGCGATCTCGGTGATGGTCTGTTTGGCTTTCAAGAGGCTGTGAATTTGATATCGTTCTTCTCGGCTGAGGTGCTTGTACATCTGGCAACTTGGACTTGGCGGTTTGAGTGGCCATGATGCCTTGACATCCTCAGCCACCCATCACCGGGTTCATCTTTGTTGCACCTCGTACTTGAATCCGCCCATGAAAAAACTAGTAATTATTTCGTCACTTCTTCCGCCCTTGGGTGTGCTCTTATGGGTTTTTTTCCGGATATTTATGGTTCCGGAGAATCACATTGGGCTTGAACCACGCCTGCTCATGAGCGCAGCGGTTTTTTCCATCGTCTCGGCTTGGTTGAATCATGGTGTGGTGCGTGTGTTGTCGTTTGTTGTATCAGTCTTGTTGGTTGGTGTGATTGCGTGGGCTGAGCATTTCAATCTATTGCTGCAGTATGAGGAATGGATTCGACTCGGAATGCCAGATAAACCGATCTGGACGCAGATCATTCGCTGATTGATCAACATATGTGACATGTAGAACGATGCTCGCAATTGGTTGACAGCGGATTTAGATCTATTCCTGACTACAGATGTAGTGTATTCAGTGTTGCGAGAAGTTCTTACAAATCTAAGTTTGAAACTTCGATTTGTAAGAACCCAAGCCAGCAAAGGGTTTGCAGGGCATCAGACGCAAAAAAGCCCCGCCAGATGCAGATCAGGCGGGGCTTCTGGTTGGAGGAGATGCCGATCAGCTCAGCAGCGCATTCACCCGCTTCACATAAGCCGCAGGGTCTGCTGGCAAGCCGCCTTCGGCCAGCAGGGCCTGGTCGAACAGGATGTGGGCCAGGTCGTGGAAGTGGACGGAGCCGTCGAGCTTTTTGACCAGCGCGTGCTCGGGGTTGACTTCGAGCACGGGTTTGACTTCAGGGGCTTGTTGACCGGCTTGCTTGAGCATGCGGGCCAGTTGCATGCTCATGCCGTCGTCGGTCACCACCAGGCAGGCGGGGCTGTCGACCAGGCGGCTGGTCACGCGCACGTCTTCGGCTTTGTCTTTGAGCGCTTCTTTGAGCTTGGCCAGCACGGGCTTGAAGGTTTCGGCGGCGTCTTCGGCGGCTTTCTTCTCTTCTTCGTCTTGCAGCTTGCCCAGGTCAAACGCGCCTTTGGCCACGCTTTGCAGCGGGGTGCCGTCGAACTCGTGCACAAAGTTGAGCGCCCACTCGTCCACGCGGTCGGTCATCAGCAAGACTTCGATGCCTTTTTTCTTGAAGACTTCGAGCTGCGGGCTGTTCTTGGCTGCGGCCAGGGTGTCGGCGGTGATGTAGTAAATCGCGTCCTGGCCTTCCTTCATGCGGGCTTTGTAATCTGCAAAGCTCACACTCACGGTGTCACTGGTGGTGGATGCAAATCGCAGCAGTTTGGACAAGCGGTCTTTGTTGCCAAAGTCTTCGCCCAGGCCTTCTTTGAGCACCGCGCCGAACTCGGCGTAGAACTTGGAATACTGGCCCAGTTTGGCTTTGTCTTCGTCGCTCAAAACATCCGTGACATCGGCAGAAGCCTCGGGCGCTTTGTCGTGTTTGGCCAAATCTTCCAGCATCGACAGCACGCGCTTGGTGCAGCCTTCGCGGATGGCTTTGACGTCGCGGCTTTCTTGCAGCAGCTCGCGGCTCACGTTCAGCGGCAGGTCGGCCGAGTCCACCACACCTTTCACAAAGCGCAGGTAGCTGGGCATCAGCGCTTCGGCTTCGTCCATGATGAACACGCGCTTCACATACAGCTTGATGCCTGCCTTCTTGTCGCGGTTCCACAGGTCTTGCGGGGCTTTGCCGGGGATGTAGAGCAGCTGGGTGTATTCGGTGCTGCCTTCCACGCGGTTGTGCGTCCAGGTCAGCGGGGCCTCAAAGTCACGGCTGATCTGTTTGTAGAAGTCGGCGTACTGCTCGTCGGTGATGTCTTTCTTGGGGCGGGTCCACAAGGCACTGGCCTTGTTGATGGTTTCCCACTCGCCGGTCTTGACCATGCCGCCGGGTTTGCGGCCAGCTTCTTCGTTGCTCGGGTCGATCAGCTCGCCGTCTTTCCACTCTTCCTTTTCCATCAAGATGGGCAGGCTGATGTGGTCGGAGTATTTGCCGACGATTTCCTTGAGCTTCCAGGTGTTGGCGTACTCCAGCGCTTCTTCGCGCAGGTGCAAGATCACGCTGGTGCCGCGCTCGGCGCGGGTGATGGTCTCGACCTCAAAGTCACCCGTGCCGCCGCTGATCCAGCGCACGCCTTCGGCCGCTGCTGCGCCTGCGCGGCGGGTCTCCACGGTGATCTTGTCGGCCACGATGAAGCCCGAATAAAAGCCCACACCGAACTGGCCAATCAGCTGCGCGTCTGATTTTTGGTCGCCGCTCAGCTTGCTCATGAAGTCCTTGGTGCCGCTCTTGGCAATCGTGCCCAGGTGGTCAATGGCTTCTTGCGCTGTCATGCCGATGCCGTTGTCGGTGATGGTCAGCGTCTTGGCGGTTTTGTCGAAAGCCAAACGCACTTGCAAATCGGGCGCGTCTTCGTACAGGGCGGTGTTGTTCAGCGCTTCAAAGCGCAGCTTGTCGCAAGCGTCCGAGGCGTTGGAGATCAGCTCGCGCAAAAAGATTTCCTGGTTGGAATACAGCGAGTGGGTGACCAGGTGCAGCAGTTGCGCGACTTCGGCCTGAAAGGCATGGGTTTGTTTGCTCATATCAATTCAACAGGTAAAAAACAAAAGATCAAAAAACCAAAACGCCCCAAACATGGGGTCGTTTGACGAGGTTTCAAGAGGAAGCGATTTGGATACTCAATGGATGGTTTTTTTGGACAGATACACCACATGGGGCAGGTGCTCGAAATGGGCGTCGCAGGTGAGCAGTTTCGCGCCTTTGTTCAGGGCAGTTGCGTAAACAATCGCATCGGCTGCTGCCAGTTTGTGGTCTTTGTTCAATTGGGCGGCCAGCAGGGCAATCGTTGTGTCCAGCGGGGTAACGACACATTCCAGCGTGTAGGCAATCACCTGATCCGCTTCGTCATCGCCCATTTCGCGCAGCATCCATTTGGACAATTCCAATTGAACCAGTGTGGGAACGATGCATTGATCTTGTGGGGGAAAGTGAGGCTCCATTCTTTTGCCAAGTGGCGTGAGCATCAGAAATTCGATCCACGCGGAGGTGTCCACCACACTCCAACGGGGCGAAGGTGCTGAAGGCATCACACCCGATCCTTGCGGTCGCGGTGCTCTTTGGATTTGGCGTTCTTCGCCAGGCCTGCCAAGTCCTTGAGTTCAGGCATGGGCATGAGCAGCATGCCCTTGCCTTTGGGAATGAACACAAATTTCTGGCCCGCCACCCAAGATTGTTCTTCTCGAACCCCTTTGGGAATCGAGATCTGGAATTTACTGGACAGGGTGGTGATGGCTGACATGCGCGGGCTCCATCGATCTTGTTTTGGTAAGAATCAAAATTCTACGCCTTGTCATTCTCTTCGTCAGTGCCATTCAAAAAGACTCGTTCGGCCCCAAATACCGCCAGGTTCCCGCAGGCATCTGCCCCAACTGCACACCGCCCATGCGGATGCGTTTGAGGCCCACGACTTTCAGGCCCACTTGTTCGCACATGCGGCGGATCTGGCGCTTTTTGCCTTCGGTCAGCACAAAGCGCAATTGCTCGGGGTTTTGCCAGTCCACCTTGGCGGGCTTGAGGGGTTTGCCGTCCAGGCTCAGGCCGTGGCGCAGGCGCTCCAGCAGCGCCTTGGGGAAGACGGCTTGCACGTTGGCACTCACGCGGTCGAAGTCGCCAATCACGGTGAGTTGGTTGGCCTTGCCGCCATAGGTGGCCGACGCGGCGGTGGCGGCAGCGGTGTTTTCGTGGCCGGTGTAGGCCACGCGCACCAAATATTCCTTTTCTATCTCCGAGTCTTCACCGATCAGCTGACGCGCCACGCGGCCGTCTTGTGTCAACACCAAAAGGCCCGTGGAGTCGATGTCCAGGCGTCCGGCCGGGGCCAAGCCGCGCAAGTGCGGCGGGGTGAAGCGCAGCTTGGACGGGTCGCCGCCCCAGTGGCTGCGCGGGTTGATCAGGGTGATGGCGGGCTCGTGCCCGTCTTCGGCCTGGCCGCTCACATAGCCCATGGGCTTGTGCAGCAAGATGGTGACTTGCCGATCTTGCTGTTGCTCGGCGGCTTTGTCGATGGTGATGCGGTCCGACAGCGTGACCTGCTGGCCCATGGTCGCGGGCTGGCCGTTGACCATCACCCAGCCTTGTTCGATCCAGGCATCGGCTTCGCGGCGCGAGCACATGCGCAGCTCGGCCATGCGTTTGTTCAGGCGCGAGGTGCTGCTGGGCGCGGCGGTTTGGCCTTTGCCTTCGGGGCGGGGGGCGCGTTTGAAAGCGGGGGGCTGGGTCATGTGAGGTATCAAAAGGGGCAGGAATGGGCCAAATCGGCCGGAGGCCAATTGTCCCTCTTTTACAACTCAGAACTGGGCCGTGCGCAGCCCGTTCAGGTCCAGGATGCGCAGGCCGCCGTATTCCACGCGGATGAGCTGACGCGCTTCCAGCACGCGCAGGGCTTCGTTCACACGCTGGCGCGACAGACCGACCAGATAGGCCAGCTCTTGCTGGGTGATGCGCAACACCTCGCCCACACCAGAAAACAGCACCGGGTTAAACAGTGCCGCCAAGTGGCGGGCCAGGCGCAGTTCGGGGTTGTTCATGCGGTCCAGTTCGCGGGCGGCGATGAACTGGCCCAGACGCTCGTTGAGTTGGTTCATGATGAAGCGGTTGAAGCCCAGCGAGTGGTCGACCAACCAGTGGAACGTGTCCACCGGCAAGCCCGCCACCACACTGGCGCGCAGGGCCTGGATGTTGTAGCGGTAGACCTCTCGCTTGAGGGCGGTGCCCTCGCCAAACCAGCCGCCCGGCGGCACGCCGGTGAAAGTCATGGTTTGACCGCTTGCGGTGTCGCTGCTCATCTTGAGCAGACCGGAAATGACGCCAAACCAGTAGGTGACCGGACGCCCCACTCGGCACACATAATCGCCGGCCTGCGGATCGCTGACCACCAGTTGCGGCACGATTTCTGAGCGCTCTTGCGCTGTGAGCAAGCTCAACCAGGGAATATCCTGCTGCTCCGCTGCGGTGGGTGCGCGTCTGCGCTGGTAAACGGTGGGGTTTGTAAGCATTTGGTGAACAAGCCGTCAGACTCGGGTCAGTTGTGCTAGGGGTCTTCCCTAAATTGTCGTTCAAACGACAACTTGACGTCAAATGAATGCCTAACATCCGGCCCAGTTCAGTCGCATTGCATTCAATGCACCGTTTTTGGAGACAGGTCAGGTCATGCAAACAACGTTTCCCCGTTTGATGCTCAAGCATGCTGCCGAGCGCCCCACGGCGCCCGCACTGCGCGAGAAGGAATATGGCATTTGGCAAACCACCAGCTGGTCGGATCTGGCCCGCTTGGTCCAGTCCGTGGCCTGCGGTTTGCACCAGGCAGGCTTGCAGCGCGGCGAGCACCTGATCGTGGTCGGCTCCAACCGCCCGCGTCTTTATGCCACCATGCTGGCCGCGCAGTCGCTGGGTGCGATTCCTGTGCCGCTGTACCAGGACGCGGCCGCTGCCGAATGCGTGTTCCCCATCACCAACGCCGAAGTGCGCTTTGCCGTGGTGGAAGACCAGGAGCAGGTCGACAAGATGCTGGAAGTGCGCGAGCAGTGCCCGCAGCTGACGCACATTTATTACGACGATCCACGCGGCTTGCGCAAGTACACCGAAGACGGCTTGGGCTCGCTCGAAGAGCTGATTGCTGCAGGCGGGGTGTTTGCCCAGCAGCATCCACAGTTCTTCAAAGAAGAAGTTGAAAAAGCAGCCTACACCGATGTGGCGGCGATGTTCTTCACCTCGGGCACCACGGGCAACCCCAAGGGTGTGGTGCACACGCACAGCTCCTTGATCGACCGCGCTGAAGCGGGCGCCGAGTTTGACAAGCTGACCAGCGCCGAAGACGTGCTGGCCTACATGCCACCCGCCTGGATCGGTCAGAACATCTTCAGCTACGCGCAGTGGCTGGTGTGCGGTTATGTGGTCAATTGCCCAGAGTCCTCGGCCACCGTGACCATCGACCTCAAAGAGATTGGCCCCACTTATTACGGTTCTCTTGAAATTTGAGTGGGTAAGCTTCTGCCATATTGATCAACTTTTGAGCGTGAATTGATGACTGCCAAGCTGTTTGAATCTGCCCTGGGCATCACTGACCCGTGGTGCGTTGCCTCGGTTGAGTTCGACGAAGGTGCCAAGACCTTGACGATATTGATTGACTTCAAAGTCGGCAGTCGCTTTGCAGTCTCGGGTCACGATGGGCTGCATGGTGTGCACGACACGGTGGCCAAGACGTATCGGCACCTGAACTTCTTTCAACACGAGTGCCATCTGCAAGTTCGCACGCCTCGCGTGAAACTTCCCAACGGTTCGGTGCGGTTGGTCGAGCCTGATTTTGCCGGGCGACTTAATGGCTTCACCTTGCTGTTTGAAGCCTTCATTCTGATGCTGTCTGGCCAGATGCCATTTGCCGCCGTCTCGCGTCTTGTCGGGGAGTCGCCGCACAAGGTTCTGGCCGTGTGCGAAAAGTATGTTGAGATGGCCTGTGGCTTGGCAGATCRCTCGGATGTCACGGCACTGGCGATTGATGAGACTTCGCGTGCCAGGGGACACAGCTACGTCACGCTGGCCGCTGATGCCGTTGCCAGGCGCGTGTTGTTTGTAACCGAAGGGCGCGATGCTAAAACCATCAAGGAACTGGCGTCCTACCTGGAAGACCATGGCTGCCCGTGCGAAAACATCATCCAGACCAGCATCGACATGTCGCCCGCCTTCATCTCGGGGGTTACCCAGCATTTGCCCAACGCCCGGATCACGTTTGACAAGTTTCACATCATCGGTCACGCAAGCACTGCAGTGGACAAGATGCGCCGGATCGAGCAGAAGACCGACAAGTCTCTCAAGGGCATGCGCTGGACTTTGCTCAAAGACACAGCCAAGCTCAAACCGGAGGCGGCAGCTGAACTGGATGCGTTGATGGCCAAGATGACCGTCAAACGCACGGCCAGGGCGTGGTCCTACAAAGAGCAGTTGCGTGAGA
>NZ_CXOO01000007.1 GCF_001269385.1 Limnohabitans sp. DM1
CGTGGCGATTGCGCCGTGGCTTTTGGCTCCGCAGGTTTTTGGGTAAACCACCGCCAGCGGCCTTGTTGGCATACACACGCAAATAGACGCTCTCATGGCTGACAGCCACCTTGCCTGCAATCTGCTCGGGGCTCCATTGAATGCCCAGGBAGAAATCCACATCGGACCAGACTTTGGAATCTACACGGCGGGCATTACGGCTTTGCTGTGCCCGCTCAGTCGCCTTGGCGCAGGCTTGTTCGGCGCGATAGCCACGCTGGCCACGACCACGGCTGAGTTCGCGGCTGATGGTGCTGCGGCTCCTGCCCAATGATCGGGCGATCTCGGTGATGGTCTGTTTGGCTTTCAAGAGGCTGTGAATTTGATATCGTTCTTCTCGGCTGAGGTGCTTGTACATCTGGCAACTTGGACTTGGCGGTTTGAGTGGCCATGATGCCTTGACATCCTCAGCCACCCATCACCGGGTTCATCTTTGTTGCACCTCGTACTTGAATCCGCCACTAATAAAAGTCTGGCGGCACGCATCAAAGCGCTGTACGACATTGAACGTCAAAACGAACCTGATGTTTTCAATGAAGACATCAAGATCGATGAAACCACACTCAAAAATGTGGTGCTGCACTTGGAAAGTGTGAACCTCACAGCCACCGATTTGGATACCAAAGGCGTGGCCTTTGAGCAATTCATGGATGGGTTTTTCAAAGGCGATTTTGGGCAGTACTTCACACCGCGCAACATCATCGCCTTTGCCATTCAAATTTTGGACATTAAAGCCGAGGACGATGTGATCGACCCCGCTTGTGGTTCGGGTGGTTTTTTGTTGCATGCACTGGACCATGTGCGCAAGTTAGCCGATCAGCGCTACCCCGGTGAAGGAGGGGGCGATGGACAAGAAGAGAGTGCCCGCCATCACAAGTATTGGCACAGCTTTGCAGAAAAGCACCTCTTCGGCATTGAGATCAATGAAGAGATTGCCCGTGTTGCCAAGATGAACATGATCGTGCACGACGATGGACACACCAACGTTATCGGCAACGACGCGCTGGAACCCTTGAGCACGATTGCGTTCAAAAACGATGCATTTGCCAAGGTCATGGGCATTTACCGCGAGCCCGAGTTCAACATCGAAACAGGCAAGATGGAAGAAGTCGTTAGACGCGACGAGAAAAAAGGCTTTTCTAAGATTCCAACCAACCCACCCTTTGGTGCAGTCATCAAAGAAGAACTGCACAGCTATCTCAAGACCTATGAGCTGTCGCGTTACATCGGCAAAGGGGGCAAAGACGAAGACGACCCCGAAGACGACACCGCTGACCACAAAGCAGGCAAAAAATCCATCAAGCAACGTGCCAGCGTCAAGACGGAAGTTGTGTACTGTGAACGCATTTGGCAATTGCTCAAGCCCGGTGGACAAGCAGCCGTGGTACTTCCCGATGGTTTGTTGACCAACGCCAGCTTGCAAGGCGTGCGCGATTGGCTGCTGGAGCGCTTCAAGGTGCTGGCCGTGGTCAGCCTGCCCCAGTTTGCCTTTGCTCACTTTGGTGCAGGCGTGAAATCCAGCGTGGTGTTTCTGGAAAAGCGCTGGCCCAACCAAAATGCCAGCGATGACGAAGCCATCTTCATGGCCATGGCCGAGAACATTGGCTACGACGCCACTGGCCGCAACACCTACCAAGTGGAGGTGTTGAGCGAAACGCCCGAGCAGCACCGCACAGAGCGCCAGCGCTGCGATTTGTTCGACTGGCGCGTGGAACTGGACTGGGTGCCCGGTGAAGGCAAAAAACCTGGCCACTGGAGCGAACACCACCGCAAGGTGATCGAGGACAGCGGCCTGCTCGGTCAGTACAACGCTTTCAAACAGCAGCCCGAAGATTTTTTCGTCTGACCCCCGTCCCTGCAGGGCAAGCTATTTGCTTTGCGGTGAGACGGGGGGATACGGCGGGGCGTTGGGATGTCGGTAGCTTTTCGTTGGCGTTGCACCAATGGCGTGATGCTGTGGCGGAAGATCGCGTGTGCCCTATCTCGCTTGGTAATCTTTTAGATAGCGTCAGGTATGGCACGGGAAGTCCGCCTCCTCGTGTTCAGATCTCGGAAAAATCTGTGCCCTTCGTCCGCGCCACTGACATAAAAGACGGGCGGATCTTGATGGATGCACTGCCACACGTCGCAGCCGAACAACCAAAATCCATGGAGAAATGTCGCTTAAGCGGCGGCGAACTCATCATCGTTCGTAGTGGTGTGAATACTGGAGACTGTGCTGTCGTTCCGTCTGAATTAAATGGCGCGTATGCGGCATACGACTTAATAGCGGTACCGAATATTCGGACAATCTCTGAATATCTTTGCGCCTGTTTGTACACAAGTTTTGGTCGAGCACAGATAGATGTAGTTAAAAATCGTGCTGCTCAGCCACACATCAATGCGAATGAGGTGCTCGCGCTTGAGGTGCCCGACATTTCTCTTGATTTCCAGCGACGCCTCATAACCGAACTTGACGCCGCTCGCGCCGAGCGGGATCGTGCAATTGAGACGGCTGATGAGCTTATTCATGGGTTTGAACCTTGGGCATTAAAGACGATGGGCATTAAACCCTCGCAACCTGTTCGGAGAAATACCTTTGCCATACGTATTGGTCGAACCAAAGGCCGACTTGACCCTTTTCACTATCTGCCAGAGTTCATCGAGATTGAACGAGCCATCACGTCTGCGCCGCATGCGCGGTTAGGGGACTTGGTTGTATTTTCTGACGATACATGGAGCCCATCCAAGCATGCCGAATCCACATTTCGCTACATCGAAATCAGCGGTGTGGACAGAAGACGTGGCAAGGCGGTTGCCAACACCATCACAGTTGCAGATGCACCCAGCAGAGCTCGCTTGGCTGTTAAACCCGATGATCTGATTGTGAGTTTGACCCGTCCCCACCATGGGTCAATCGCTTTACTCGGAGATGAGCACAAGGGTTGCGTGGCATCCACGGGTTTTTCGGTTATTCGCAATGTGGCCAATACCACATCCAAGAGTTTCATATGGGTGGTTCTGCGTCTGAGCAGTTCTTTGCAGCAGATGCTCCGACGTGCCAGTGGCGGCAACTACCCCGCAATCACGCAAGAGGAATTGGGAAATGTTCTTGTTCCCTTGCCAAGTCTTGAAATACAACAGTTGATTATTGACGAAGCGACACGTCGAAGCGCAGAAGCTGATGTTCTTGAAGCGCGTGCCCGCCAAACTTGGGAACATGCCCGCAAACGCTTTGAACAACAACTATTGAAGGGAGAGGGCGCATGATTCTCTCGGGTATCTTGCACCACTCATTGGGTGGGTTCACGGTGATTCGTGGTGTTGCCCCGCTGGGGGAATTGGCGCGTTGCACGCGTTTCGATCCAGCGTATCAGCGTAATTTGATTGAAACCCATCGCAGTGAAATTGAACAGTTCTTGGACGACCAACAGGATTTGTTTTTTCCTGAGGTGGTCTTGTCGGCTTCGCTCAAGTTTGACTACGCCAAGGCACGCGGCAAACAAGTGGCCCCATTGGGCGATTTGTTCGCAGGCAAGGGTTTCACGTCGAACGTGGATGGTCTTTCGGTTCGCATTGTGAAGACCAAGTTACCAAAAGGCCTCGAAATTGTCGGGGGCAATTCCGCGCCTGACTTGGCTTTTCTGGCCATGCCTGAGCATGAACTATCGGACGAAAACGGCCTGCGTCTGTTTAGGATTGACGGCAACCATCGCCTGAGCGCAGCCAACGCCAAGACCAGCAATTTGCCCACACCTTTTTGTGTGGTACTGCACGATGATCCGGCAAAAAAAGAGCGCTTCGAGAAGGTGGTGTTCCACAACATCAACGCCAAGCAAATCCCGCTCACATCCGAAGAAAATTTGCGGCTCATCCTTCAAACAGGCGCAGGCGCTTTGTTCAGTGATGAAGACTTGTTGACCAAACCAAGCTTTGGCCGTGCTTATTGGCTTGCGCGTTACTTGCTGCCACAGTTCAATGAAGCCTTTTTGGGCGGCCTTGCCAAACACTTTGAGAGCAAGCACAGCCTTGCACTGGGACTGGCGCAGTTTTTGACGGCCAAGCAGGCGGTTGCGACCAACGATGACGTCACTGTTTTGCAGGGCGAGATTGATTGTGTTCGCTCTGCGTTGATTGCGGTCAATGGCTATTACAGCGCCAGCTGTGGGCAGGCCTTGCGTGATTTAGCATGTCATGGTGTGCTTACTGCATTTGTTTATTTCGCATTGGTCAATGAGGGGCGGCAGTTGCCCGCTTTTGCGCGTTGGATCGACAGCAACCGCATTGACCGCCTCAGCCCCAAAACGACCACACGCGGCTTGGGTTATCACTACCACTTGGGGCAGACCCAAGCGGTGGATGCAGCCAGTTTGGTGGATGTGTTTGAGAGCGTTCTGAAGTCCCGCAGCCGACAGATTTTTATTTCGGCTCTGATGAATTTCAAGTGGGTTGCCCAGCATGAGGATTGATAGCGTGGAAGTCGAGTCTCCCGGCGATCAAGAAGATGACAGTCTTGATCGTTGTGATTCGCGTAAACCCACGCGCACGACGCTTGGATGCCTGGAACAAACCGTTGATGGCTTCGAGGAATCCGTTGGTCTGGCGTGTCTGCGCCCAGGCCACGATGCCTTCCATATGAGCGCGGATCATCTTGGCAACGTCCTTCATCGGTTCGACCTTGGAGCGCATCACGCATGTGCACCAGTGATCCAGCAT
>NZ_CXOO01000008.1 GCF_001269385.1 Limnohabitans sp. DM1
TCGCCACCGTCAACGATGTCGTTACCTTCGCCGCCGTTGATCGAGTCGTCKCCATTACCGCCGTCTAWGSWGTCWKYGCCATCGCCACCGTCAACGATGTCGTTRCCTTCRCCGCCGTTGATCGAGTCGTYGCCATTACCRCCGTCAATGGTGTCTGCRCCATCGCCACCGTCAACGATGTCGTTACCTTCGCCGCCGTTGATCGAGTCGTTGCCATTACCGCCGTCAATGGTGTCTGCACCATCGCCACCGCCAACGATGTCGTTGCCTTCGCCGCCATTGATCGAGTCGTCTCCATTACCGCCGTCAATGGAGTCGGCACCGTCCCCACCGTCAACGATGTCGTTGCCTTCGCCGCCGTTGATCGAGTCGTTGCCATTACCGCCGTCAATGGTGTCTGCGCCATCGCCACCATCAACGATGTCGTTGCCTTCACCGCCGTTGATAGAGTCGTTGCCATTACCRCCGTCAATGGTGTCTGCGCCATCGCCACCGTCAACGATGTCGTTGCCTTCACCGCCGTTGATCGAGTCGTTGCCATTACCGCCGTCAATGGTGTCTGCACCATCGCCACCATCAACGATGTCGTTACCTTCGCCGCCGTTGATCGAGTCGTTGCCATTTCCGCCGTCAATGGTGTCTGCGCCATCGCCACCATCAACGATGTCATTACCTTCGCCGCCGTTGATCGAGTCGTTGCCATTTCCGCCGTCAATGGTGTCTGCGCCATCGCCACCTTCAACGATGTCGTTGCCTTCGCCGCCGCTGATCGAGTCGTTGCCATTACCGCCTTCAACGATGTCGTTACCTTCGCCCCCGTTGATCGAGTCGTCGCCATTACCGCCGTCTAAGCTGTCATTGCCGTCGCCACCGTCAACGATGTCGTTGCCTTCGCCGCCGTTGATCGAGTCGTCGCCATTACCGCCGTCAATGGTGTCTGCGCCATCGCCACCATCAACGATGTCGTTACCTTCGCCGCCGTTGATCGAGTCGTCGCCATTACCGCCGTCTAAGCTGTCATTGCCGTCGCCACCGTCAACGATGTCGTTGCCTTCRCCGCCGTTGATCGAGTCGTCTCCATTACCGCCGTCAATGGTGTCGGCACCGTCCCCACCGTCAACGATGTCGTTGCCTTCGCCGCCGTTGATCGAGTCGTTGCCATTACCGCCGTCAATGGTGTCTGCGCCATCGCCACCGTCAACGATGTCGTTACCTTCGCCGCCATTGATCGAGTCGTCGCCATTACCGCCGTCAATGGAGTCGGCACCATTACCACCGTCAATGGTGTCTGCACCATCGCCACCATCAACGATGTCGTTACCTTCGCCGCCGTTGATCGAGTCGTTGCCATTACCGCCGTCAATGGTGTCTGCGCCATCGCCACCATCAACGATGTCGTTRCCTTCGCCGCCGTTGATCGAGTCGTCGCCATTACCGCCGTCAATGGTGTCTGCGCCATCGCCACCATCAACGATGTCGTTACCTTCGCCRCCGTTGATCGAGTCGTCGCCATTACCGCCGTCAATGGTGTCTGCGCCATCGCCACCGTCAACGATGTCGTTACCTTCGCCGCCATTGATCGAGTCGTCGCCATTACCGCCGTCAATGGAGTCGGCACCATTACCACCGTCAATGGTGTCTGCACCATCGCCACCATCAACGATGTCGTTACCTTCGCCGCCGTTGATCGAGTCGTTGCCATTACCGCCGTCAATGGAGTCTGCGCCATCGCCACCATCAACGATGTCATTACCTTCGCCGCCGTTGATCGAGTCGTTGCCATTACCGCCGTCAATGGTGTCTGCGCCATCGCCACCGTCAACGATGTCATTACCTTCGCCGCCGTTGATCGAGTCGTCGCCATTACCGCCGTCAATGGWGTCTGCGCCATCGCCACCATCAACGATGTCATTACCTTCGCCGCCGTTGATCGAGTCGTTGCCATTTCCGCCGTCAATGGTGTCTGCGCCATCGCCACCWTCAACGATGTCGTTRCCTTCGCCGCCGYTGATCGAGTCGTTGCCATTACCGCCTTCAACGATGTCGWTACCTTCGCCACCGTCAATCGAGTCGTCGCCTTTACCGCCGTCTATGCTGTCATTGCCATCGCCACCG
>NZ_CXOO01000009.1 GCF_001269385.1 Limnohabitans sp. DM1
AGACGTGTGCTCCTTCCGATCTCGATGTCGTTGCCTTCGCCGCCGCTGATCGAGTCGTTGCCATTACCGCCTTCAACGATGTCGTTACCTTCGCCCCCGTTGATCGAGTCGTCGCCATTACCGCCGTCTAAGCTGTCATTGCCGTCGCCACCGTCAACGATGTCGTTACCTTCGCCGCCGTTGATCGAGTCGTCGCCATTACCGCCGTCAATGGAGTCTGCGCCATTTCCGCCGTCAATGGCGTCATTGCCATCGCCACCGTCAACGATGTCGTTACCTTCGCCGCCATTGATCGAGTCGTCGCCATTACCGCCGTCAATGGAGTCGGCACCGTCSCCACCATCAACGATGTCGTTACCTTCGCCGCCGTTGATCGAGTCGTCGCCATTACCGCCGTCAATGGAGTCGGCGCCATCGCCACCATCAACGATGTCGTTACCTTCGCCGCCATTGATCGAGTCGTCTCCATTACCGCCGTCAATGGAGTCTGCACCATTACCGCCGTCAACGATGTCGTTACCTTCGCCGCCATTGATCGAGTCGTCGCCATTACCGCCGTCAATGGAGTCGGAACCGTCCCCACCGTCAACGATGTCGTTGCCTTCGCCGCCATTGATCGAGTCGTCGCCATTACCACCGTCTAAGCTGTCATTGCCGTCCCCACCGTCAACGATGTCGTTACCTTCGCCGCCGCTGATCGAGTCGTCGCCATTACCACCGTCTAAGCTGTCATTGCCATCCCCACCATCAACGATGTCGTTACCTTCGCCGCCGTTGATCGAGTCGTCGCCGTTACCGCCGTCAATGGTGTCTGCGCCATCGCCACCGTCAACGATGTCGTTACCTTCACCGCCGTCAATGGAGTCGTCGCCATTACCACCGTCTAAGCTGTCATTGCCATCCCCACCGTCAACGATGTCGTTACCTTCGCCGCCGTTGATCGAGTCGTTGCCATTACCGCCGTCAATGGAGTCTGCACCATTTCCGCCGTCAATGGTGTCTGCGCCATCGCCACCATCAACGATGTCGTTACCTTCGCCGCCATTGATCGAGTCGTCTCCATTACCGCCGTCAATGGAGTCGGCACCGTCCCCACCGTCAACGATGTCGTTACCTTCGCCGCCGTTGATCGAGTCGTCGCCATTACCGCCGTCAATGGTGTCTGCGCCATCGCCACCATCAACGATGTCGTTGCCTTCGCCGCCGTTGATCGAGTCGTCTCCATTACCGCCGTCAATGGTGTCTGCGCCATCGCCACCTTCAACGATGTCGTTGCCTTCGCCGCCGTTGATCGAGTCGTCTCCATTACCGCCGTCAATGGTGTCTGCACCATTTCCGCCGTCAATGGTGTCTGCGCCATCGCCACCATCAACGATGTCGTTACCTTCGCCGCCATTGATCGAGTCGTCTCCATTACCGCCGTCAATGGAGTCGGCACCGTCCCCACCGTCAACGATGTCGTTACCTTCGCCGCCATTGATCGAGTCGTCGCCATTACCACCGTCAATGGTGTCGGCGCCATCGCCACCGTCAACGATGTCGTTACCTTCGCCGCCGTTGATCGAGTCGTTGCCATTACCGCCGTCAATGGTGTCTGCACCATTTCCGCCGTCAATGGTGTCTGCGCCATCGCCACCATCAACGATGTCGTTACCTTCGCCACCGTTGATCGAGTCGTCGCCATTACCGCCGTCAATGGAGTCGTCGCCATTACCACCGTCTAAGCTGTCATTGCCATCCCCACCGTCAACGATGTCGTTACCTTCGCCGCCGTTGATCGAGTCGTCGCCATTACCGCCGTCTAAGCTGTCATTGCCGTCGCCACCGCCAACGATGTCGTTGCCTTCGCCGCCATTGATCGAGTCGTCTCCATTACCGCCGTCAATGGAGTCGGCACCGTCCNCCACCGTCAACGATGTCGTTGCCTTCRCCGCCGTTGATCGAGTCGTTGCCATTACCGCCGTCAATGGTGTCTGCRCCATCGCCACCATCAACGATGTCGTTACCTTCGCCGCCGTTGATCGAGTCGTTGCCATTACCGCCGTCAATGGTGTCTGCACCATCGCCACCATCAACGATGTCGTTACCTTCGCCGCCGTTGATCGAGTCGTTGCCATTACCGCCGTCAATGGTGTCTGCGCCATCGCCACCATCAACGATGTCGTTGCCTTCGCCGCCGTTGATCGAGTCGTCGCCATTACCGCCGTCAATGGTGTCTGCGCCATCGCCACCATCAACGATGTCGTTRCCTTCGCCGCCGTTGATCGAGTCGTTGCCATTACCGCCGTCAATGGTGTCTGCGCCATCGCCACCTTCAACGATGTCGTTGCCTTCGCCGCCGTTGATCGAGTCGTCGCCATTACCRCCGTCAATGGTGTCTGCGCCATCGCCACCATCRACGATGTCATTACCTTCGCCGCCGCTGATCGAGTCGTTGCCATTACCGCCATCAACGATGTCGTTGCCTTCGCCTCCGTTGATCGAGTCGTCTCCATTACCGCCGTCAATGGAGTCTGCGCCATCGCCACCRTCAACGATGTCGTTGCCTTCGCCGCCGTTGATCGAGTCGTTGCCATTACCGCCGTCAATGGTGTCTGCGCCATCGCCACCATCAACGATGTCGTTRCCTTCGCCGCCGTTGATCGAGTCGTCGCCATTACCGCCGTCAATGGTGTCTGCGCCATCGCCACCATCAACGATGTCGTTACCTTCGCCGCCGTTGATCGAGTCGTCTCCATTACCGCCGTCAATGGTGTCTGCGCCATCGCCACCATCAACGATGTCGTTACCTTCGCCMCCGTTGATCGAGTCGTCGCCATTACCGCCGTCAATGGTGTCTGCGCCATCGCCACCKTCAACGATGTCGTTRCCTTCGCCGCCGTTGATCGAGTCGTCTCCATTACCGCCGTCAATGGTGTCTGCGCCATCGCCACCATCAACGATGTCGTTGCCTTCGCCGCCGTTGATCGAGTCGTCGCCATTACCGCCGTCAATGGYGTCTGCACCATTTCCGCCGTCAATGGTGTCTGCGCCATCGCCACCRTCAACGATGTCGTTACCTTCGCCGCCATTGATCGAGTCGTCGCCATTACCGCCGTCAATGGAGTCGGCACCATTACCACCGTCAATGAGGTCGTCGCCTTCGCCACCATTGACGATGTCGTTGCCTTCACCGCCGTTGATAGAGTCGTTGCCATTACCGCCGTCAATGGTGTCGGCGCCTTCGCCACCATCAATGATGTCATTGCCTTCGTCATCGTTGCTCGAGTCGGTGCCATAACCGCCGTCAA
>NZ_CXOO01000010.1 GCF_001269385.1 Limnohabitans sp. DM1
TCGAAATCGCCACACCCGTCTTTGATCCGATCCTGATCCTGACCATGACCTTGGTGATGATCGTGGTGATGATCGAGTCGACCGGCATGTTCCTCGCCTTGGGCGATCTGACGGGCAAAAAATCCCATGGCGCGGCATGCTGCAGCACTGCCCAGCGCTGGGGTGAGTTCAAGGGTTGCAGCCATCAAGGACTCGCGAACTTCTGCAGTGGATCGAGCTGCTCCAGCAACGCGGCAACTTTTTTTTGGACCTCGATGACAAGTTGAGCATTGCTCAGCTGCACCCGCAACTTGTCGCGCTCACGCGTGACCAGCGCCAATTGCTTGAGCTCGGCTCGGGCAGAGTCGGCTTTGGGGCCACGTTTTTTGGATGTCGCGTCGCTCAACTCACCTGCCGCATATTGGCGTCGCCATGTGGCCAGTGCAGATGAGTACACGCCCTCGCGGCGCATCAGTGCGCCAATTTCACCGGGCTTGGTGCACGCGGCGGCGGCGAGCACAATGCGGCGCTTGTCAGCATTGGCAATGAGCCGACGTTTGGCAGTGGCCACAACTTCAGAATTGTTGCCAGGTGACAGTGGCAATGCCGATACAGGCGCGCCTACAGTGTGCCTACTGGCTGCTTGCGATGCGTCTGCTTCAACTGAATCTACGGTTGCATGCATCTGTGCCTTGGGTTGTTTGATGATCTTCATACCTACATCGTTGCTCTCTAAACTAACAGGGGAAGGTGTAGCAGTTCATTCTGGCACGGGGGGCCTGGGTCGGCTGGCACCTGCACCAAGACATTCGCCCATCGCATTTCTTGGGTGTGCACGCCCAACAACTCATCCCCCTGTGGGGCCTGATCGCTGAACGGTGCTTGGGCAGTTACGCCTCACAAGCTTTGAGCGCTGGGTCTGTTCTGTATGTGGTGGCGTGGGGCGTGCTGACTTGGTTGAATCTGGGGGCTTGAATGAGTCTTGCAGGTGAGATCAATGAACACCGCTAAAATGCACAGAATTCTGCAACCCTGGGAGCTAAGCATGGGAATTTCTGTCAATGATGTGGTGCCCTTCACGCAAGCCCGCGCCAGCTTGTCTGTGCTGGCCGATCAAGCCAAACACGGCGCCGAAAAAATCATCACCAAAAACGGTGAAAGCTACGTGGCCCTGATTGATTCCGACAGACTCGACTACTACCACCGGCTGGAACGCGAGCGCATTCACCTGCTGCTGATCGATGATGCCCGGCGTGGTCTGGAAGACATTCGCGCAGGTCGCACACAAGATGCAGACGCCGCTCTCGCCGCACGGCAGAGCCAACGTGCAGCGAAGCGAGTTGCACGTGACTGAAAAGCTACTGCCGGTTGAACTGACCGACAGTTTCAATGCCCGACTGGACGACATCGAAGCCTTTTTGGAACAAGCAGACGCAAGCTTTGCATTCGACCGACTGATACAGGAACTGCGCAGCACGGTCATCCCTAATCTGCAACGCTTTCCGCGCATTGGCCGCCCATATCTAGACCAAGCACCGCAGTCCGCCGAAGCCTTGACCCAGCTGGCAGCGCTGCCTGCGGGCGCACCCGATGCTTTGCGTGAATACCTGCACAGCGACTACCTGATCCTCTACACCGTCACCAAAGACCCGGAAATCGTGTATCTGCTGTCGATTCGGCACCATCGCCAACTCACCTTCGACTTCGCTTTGCTGTGGTCGTCCGGGCCTTCATCTCAAAAACAATAAGCGCCATGTCTTTTCTCTACCAAACTCTCTCGGAACGCGTGGACGCGTGGCGGCAAGAGAACTATCCCTGCGATGACTATCCAGCTATTCGAGAAATTCTCGAATACGCCACCGAAGATACACAGACAGGTCAATTGCGCTTCTTGCGTCGTGCCCAGTTGCGGGCACTCGAAACCTATTGGTATTTGCGATTGGTACTGGGCACACCCAAGACGCCCGAGCTGTATGAAATACTTTTTGAAGACCTGCCCGACCGTCTGGATGCCATGGGCGTCAACGAAAAGCTGTTCAAAGAAGCCAAATACAACTACACGGCGCTGATCAAACGCGTTCAAGAAGACAACCAGTTTGTTCGCGACAACAAACTTGAAAGCCTGCGCGAAACCCTGTCACTGGACTACGCCAGCTACATCCTTGCATTGGCTATGGGCGCTGGCAAAACCATCCTCATGGGCTCCATCGTGGCTACCGAATTCGCCATGGCCATGGAATACCCAGACGGACCGTTTGTACAAAACGCGTTGATCTTCGCGCCAGGCAAAACTATTCTCAGTGCTTTGCGCGAACTGGCCGATGTGCCGTATGAACGGCTGTTACCGCCACGCATGCACAAATCGTTTGCGGCCAGTCTCAAGCTCACCTTCACGCGTGACGGTGACAAACAGATCCCCATCGTTTGGGGCAGCAACTTCAACGTCATCGTCACCAACACCGAAAAAATCCGCATCCAAAAGCCCAACACCCGAGGCAATGGGCAACAGTTCAAGCTGTTCGCTGGCAACAAACAAGAAGAAAACGAAGAACTGGCCAACCTGCGACTGCAAGCCATCGCCTCGCTACCGCATCTGGCAGTCTTCTCTGACGAGGCCCACCATACCTATGGCCAAAAGCTGCTGGGCAAGTGGGAAAAAGATAAAGAGACGGGCGAACTGGTCTTCAAGGACGATGGCATCAAGAAAGTGCGCCGCACCATCGACTACTTGGCACAAGAAACCAACCTGATCGTGGTGGTAAACGCCACTGGCACGCCGTACTTTGAAAAACAGCCCCTGCGCGATGTGGTGATCTGGTACGGCCTGGGCGAAGGCATCCGCGATGGCGTCCTCAAAGAGCTGGCTCGCAACATCAAAGTATTGGAACTCGACGATACGCAAGCAGACGAACTGACTGCTCAAATCGTCAACGACTTTGTGCGCGACTATTGGACTGTCAGCCTCCCCAATGGTGCACCGGCTCGTATTGCGCTTTACTTCCCCAACATCGAAACCCGCGACGAACTGCGCGGCTCGGTCGAATCCACGCTGGCCATGCACGGCATTGGCACCGACACCATTTTGGCAGTGGACGGCAAAAGCAGCGAGGCGACACGACGTCAATTTGAGGCCGTGGCCCGCGACCCCAGCGCACCTGAGCGCGTGCTGCTGCTCGTCAACATGGGCACCGAAGGCTGGAACTGCCCCAGCCTATTTGCCACTGCCCTCATCCGCAAACTGGCCAACAGCAACAACTTTGTGTTGCAAGCGGCCACCCGATGCTTACGCCAAGTGCCAGGCAACAAACACCCCGCACGCGTTTACCTCACACGCAGCAATCGCAAGTCGCTTGAAGACCAATTGACGGAGACTTACGGCACATCGCTACAAGAGCTTTTTGCTCAGCAAGCCGAACGCGTAGAACGTGACATCGTGCTGCACAAGCCTCTGCTGCCCCCCCTTCTCATACAACAGCATGTGCTGCGTTACCGCCGTAAATCAGACACAGCAGCTCAAACCCCGCTTCAACTGCAGATACCTGTTGTGGCCGCACCCGTAGCTGCCAATATGCAAACACTGACAGTGATTGAAACCGAGTCCGGCACCACACGCTTGCAGCGTATAGATGCTGGAGACGAAACACTGCCCACTGCACCACCTTTGCTGGACTTGTACACCGCTGCAGCTGAGTTGGGAGCCAATTACCACCTGCCAAGCACTCAAGTCTTAACCGCCTTGCGGCTGGCCTACGGCCCAGATGCTGAAGTACCCGAATACCACTTGCCTGCTTTAGGCCTGCAAATCGAACTGCAACGTGCTGACTACGAAGCACACCATGAAACCATCGATGTGGCACTGGCCTTGGTCAAGCCTGATGGATTCCAAAAGATTGAAAAAAATGGTCAAGCGGTTTACACCGCCCGCATCAGCTTTGCCAAAGACCGCGAGCCGCTTTACCTCACAGCCAAAGACACGGCCAACAGCCAACACGCATTGAATGCCAGCTTTCACTACGAAGGCTACAACTTCGACTCCAGCCCCGAAGCAGAATTTCTGCGCTGGGCATTGACACAACTCAAAAGTGAAAAGCACGACATCGAAGGCGTCTGGTTCACAGGCGGTCTGACCGACCCTGGTAAAACCGACCTGCATGCCGAATACCTGGGTGATGATGGCCGCTGGCATCGTTACACGCCCGACTTTGTGATGCGTCGTGCAGACGGCAAGCACCTGGTCGTCGAAATCAAAAAAGATTTGCACAGCCCTGATATCAAAGCCGACCTGCAACGGCTGCACAAGGGCGAAGCAGCACAGTCACTCGAAGGTCGAAAAGCCGTTGCACTCAAGCGTTGGGAGCAACTCAACCCCGACAAACTGGCTTACCACGTTATGTTTGCCGATACTGAATTGCTGCCAGAAGGCTACCCCACCGTACTGAACTTCATTCGCGGCCATTGATCAGGCACCACGCCCAGCCGCACACAAAACACACCATAGACGCACCATGAACGACACCACCGCCACCAGCAAAACCGCCAAGGCCAAAGAAGTGACCGTGGCCAAGGCCAAAGGCCGCCCCATGCTCACCTGGGTGGGCAAAAAGCCACTGGCCCGCATCAAGGCTTTTCCAGCGCAAGAGATTGAGCGCTTTCAAGCTGCAGGCGCAGAGTCTGCAACGCTGCAAACCGCCGACTGGAGCGACTGGCCCAAAGACCTACCCCAAGGGGGCCTGCTCTACCACGGTGACAACAAAGACGTGCTGGCCCATCTGTTAGCCAACGGCTTTCGCGGCAAGGTCAAGCTGATCTACATCGACCCCCCTTTTGACAGCGGCGCCGACTACGTGCGCAAGGTTCAGTTACGAGGTGCCAAAGGCACGGTAAAAATTGACGGCGAGGAATACACACTGGGCGAGCAGGTGCAATACAGCGACATCTGGGCCAATGACAACTACCTGCAGTTCATGTACGAACGGCTGTTGATGTTGAGAGAACTATTAGCTGACTCAGGAAGTATCTTTTTGCACTGTGATTCATCCAAAGGCCATCTACTGAGATGTCTTCTTGATGAAGTTTTCGGACAAGACAAGAATTTTCGAAATGAAATTATTTGGTCATATCGTAGATGGCCATCCAATTCACAGAATTTCCAGCAAATGCATGACAGTATTTTCTGGTACTCGAAAAGCAATGACAACTCTCACGCATTTCACAAAACCTACGAAGATGCATCTGAAAGCTACATGAAGCGATTTGGCGGTAAAACGCAAATTCTTGACGAAGAAACGGGCACTCGAAAAATCACATCCGAAGACGAAACAAAAGGCATGCCCACACGTGACGTATGGGAGCTTTCAATCATTGCAGGATTCAAAGGTGAAAGAACTGGATACCCAACTCAAAAACCAATTGAACTTCTTGAGAGGATTATTTCTTGTTGCAGCAATCCTGGCGATCTGATCCTTGATTGCTTCATCGGATCTGGAACAACGGCCGAAGCAGCTCAAAAACTAGGCCGTCGTTGGGTCGGTTGCGACATTAACAAAGGTGCAATCCAGACTACGGCCAAACGCCTACAGGCATGTATGCAAGAACAACGTCGACAAGCCAAGCGCCCCGCACAGGGCGAACTGGTGGAGGCCGAAGAGCCAGTGCTTGGCCCGTGTCAACTCGACTTTTCCACGCACCGCGTGAATGACTACGACCTCCAAATCCAGCACAACGAAGCTGTGGCCTTGGCCTGCGAGCACCTTGGCATCACGCGTACTCGGACTGATGCGTTCTTTGACGGCACGCAAGGCGGCAGGCTGGTCAAGATCGTGCCCTTCAACCACCCGCTCACACCTATGGACCTGGAGTCCGTGCAAACGGAACTAAAAAACCGTCCGCAAGAAGAGCGTGATGTGCTGGTAGTGTGTCTGGGCTGGCAACACGATGCTCGCGCTTGGGTTGAGCAATACAACGCCCGACGTCCCATCAACAAGCTGCACGTTACCGAACTGCGCAGCGACCGCAAGGTGGGCGGCTTTATCCGTCATGAACCACTGTCAGCGCAAGTGAAGATCGAGCACAAAAATGACAAGCTGGTCATCACTATCGAGGACGTGCTCTCCCCCACCATCGTTCAGCGACTCAATCTGGAACAAGGTGTTTTCCGAGCACAGATCACCGACTGGCGTGCGGTGGTCGACTGCATCTTGATCGACACACAACATGACGGCAAAGTGTTCAACGTTACCCTGTCCGACGTGCCAGCACGCAAGCAAGATTTGGTTGCTGGACGCTACGAATTGTCGGCACCGCCAGCTGGCAGCACCGTAGCCGTCAAGATCATTGACATGCTGGGTGAAGAACTGGTTGTAATGAATCAAAGTTAGTCAGGTAAACAACCCTTTCAGAAAGGAATGTCATCACCCAAGGTGATAGCCAACTTATCAATCCGAGCATCAAACTGCGAAAGCAACTTGCCTACTTGTGCCATGTACGTTTGACCAACTTTGACGGTCTTTAATCACGCTCTAACAAGCTGAAATTGCTTCAAAGGTTCATTTCCCAGTACTTCACCCCCCGTATCCTGATGCTTTAAATCTTTCTCTGTTTTTTGTGTTTACTTTGGTATCTAATCTCGAATTCCGTTCAGGTTTGCAGATTCGATATGCCCAATTTCAACCCATCCCCCAAAGTCCTCACCGTCACCAGCCCGGCCATCCCCCAAGTGGCAGGCGCTGCCGCCTTGGTGCCCCTGAAGCTCTCGGGCCATGAGGCCGTCAACACCCTCTTTGAGTACACCCTCATCCTGCAAAGCCCCGACGCCTTGCAGTTTGCCGCCAACGACGCCAGCAACTTCCCCCTGCACGACATGGTCGGGCGCGAGATCACTTGCGCCATCGCCCTGGACGGCCACGGCAGCTTTGTGGCGGGCCTGGCGGGCAACTTGGGCGCAGCCAACCAAGGCGCAGGCGTTCGTGAACTGTCTGGCCTCATCACCGCCGCCCGGCACCTGGGCACGGACAGCCGCCACGCCCTGTACGCGCTCACCCTGCGCCCCTGGCTGCACCTGGCCACGCTGACGGCTGACTGCAAAGTGTTTCAAGACCAAACCCCGGTTGAAGTCATCCGCGCAGTCCTCTCTGACTACGCCTTTGCCACCGAAGTGCGCCTGATCGAAACGTATCCGGTGCGCGACTACTGCGTGCAGTACAACGAAACCGACTTTGAATTCATCACCCGCCTCATGCAAGAGTGGGGCATCAACTACCACTTTGAGCACTCGGGTGGTGTGCACCGCCTGATCTTGAGCGACCACAACGGCGCCTTCAGTCCCCTGCAAAAGGACCAGAGCGACAGTGCTTACCACCGCATTGCCTACTACCCACCGGGCCACAAGGTGGACGAGGAATACATCCACGCCTTCACCCCCACCGAGCGTCTCACAGCAGGCCAATACGCCAGCCGCGAATACGACTACACCCGCCCCAAAGTGGCACTGGGCGCAAGCCAAGCCCAGCCCCGGCCCACCGGCCAGGCCAACCAAGAGGTGTACCTGTGGCGCGGGGGCAAAGTGCGCACCAGCCCGGACAGCGGCATCGGCAGCACCGCCAGCGGCAGCTTGCCCGGCAGCGACTACGCGCAAGAGAATAAAGGTTCTGACACCGCCCAGGCCAACCAAACCGAGGCCCAAGGCCAACACTTGGCACGCCTGCGCATGCAAGCGCTGCGCCAGGCAGGCCAACGCGCCAGCGGCGCAGGCCATGTGCGCGGCATCGCCACGGGCCACACCTTTGCCCTGCACAAACACCCGCAAGACGCGGCCAACATCGAATACCTCACGCTGTCCACCCACACCGTCATCGAAAACGTCAGCGAAGACACGGCGCGGGATCACAACAGCAGCAAGAACAACATCGGCCACGCACCGATTCCGCAAGCCCTGTCCGACGCCCAGCGCCTGACAGGCCAGTGGCGCATCGAGGTGCGCTTTGAAGTGCAGCCCACCACCGAGCTGCTGCGCCCCGAAGGCATTCAGCCCAAACCCCACACCCACGGCCCTGAGACGGCTCTGGTCTGCGGGCCAGAGGCCGACACCGCCCAAAGCGACATCTACACCGACCCCTTGGGCCGCATCAAAGTGCAGTTTCCTTGGGACCGCTATGGCGCCAAGAACCACAACAGCAGCTGCTGGTTGCGCGTGTCAGCGGCTTGGGCGGGCAACCAGCTGGGCGCCATGCACGTGCCGCGCATCGGGCAAGAAGTGATCGTGGACTTTCTGGGCGGAGACCCGGACCAGCCGATTTGCACCGGCCGGGTTTACAACCAGATGAACACGCCGCCTTGGGCGCTGCCCGCGCAGCAAGCCATAAGCGGCTTCAGAAGCCGCGAGCTCAAACCCGGCGGAGGCAACAGCGCAGCGGGCAGGTCCAACCACTTGGTGCTGGACGACACCGAACAAAAGATCCAGGCACAAATCAAGAGCGACCACCAGCACAGCCAGCTGAGCCTGGGGCACATCACGCGCATCGAAGACAACGCGGGCCGCAAAGACCACCGTGGCGAAGGCTTCGAGCTGCGCACCGACGGACACGGCGCAGTCAGGGCCAAAGACGGCCTGCTCATCAGCACCGAAGGCAGGCCCAACGCCAGCGGGCACATCACCGACCTGAGCGAGACCGCAGCGCGGCTGGCCCAAGGGCAAAGCCAGCACGACAGTTTGGGCGACTTGGCGTTGCAACACCAAGCGCAGGAAGCCAGCGACCAAGGCGACGTAGCCCAAGCCATTGAAGCGCAGAACAAGGCCATTGCAGGGGACGGCAAAACAGAAGGCAAATTCCCCGAGCTACAAGAACCCCACCTGATCCTGTCCAGCCCTGCGGGCATCGAGAGCACCACACCGCAAAGCACGCACCAGCACAGCGGCCAGCACCACGCCATCACCAGCGGCGGGCACACCAGTGTGAGCGCGGGCAAGAGCTTGCTCGTCAGCGCCAAAGAGGCGATCCGGCTATTTGCCTACAAGGCTGGCATACGCTTCTCGTCAGCGAAAGAAGATCTCGACATTCAAGCGCTCAAAACCAGCATCCACATGTTGGCCAAGCTGGAGATCACCGAAACGGCCAACCGCATCACGCTCAGCGCGCAGGAAGAAGTCGTGATCAACGGCGGCGGCAGCTACACCCGCTGGAATGCCAGTGGCATTGAAAACGGCACCAGCGGCAATTGGGTTGCGCATGCGGCCAGCCACAGCATGGACGGCTCCAAAAGCTTGCCCATCCATATGCCTGTGCTGCCCTATGCCGATTGCCCCGAATGCATGCTCAAAGCCCTGAGCGGTGCCATGCCCTTTGCAAAGCCACAGCCATGAAATACGGCACAGACCCCTTGGCGCTGGACGCCGTGACCACCGAGCTATTGAGCCAGATCGGCCAACAACTCAAAACCCATTGGTACATGTGGATCGACAAAGCCTTTGATGTGGCCGACGAACGCAGCCAAGCCCCCGAACCGGCTGGGCTGAACGTTTACCAGGTGGACAATATGCGTGACCTGCAACACATGGCCCCCCACATCCTGATCGCCTACCGCCCTGGCGACGACCAGGCCACCGTCAAGCAACGGCTGCACCCCTGGCTGGCGCATGCAAGCGGTCGGCCCATGCTGAGTTTGTGGGCCAGTGACCACACGGAAAACGACCTGGCCCAGCACATCCGTCATTGGAGTTGGGCACAAACGCCGGAGCAGCAAACCTTATTGCTGCGGCTGGCCGACACACGCAGCATGTGCAGCTTGCACGCCCACCTGCGCCCAGAGCAATGGCAGGCGCTGACCCGACCTCTGCACAGCTGGCTCTACATCGACCGCCAAGGCTCGGTCAAGAGCCTACCTACAGGCCTGCAAACACCTCCTATCGACAATACCCCTGCACTGCCTGAGTCCATGGTGTTCGACGAAGCGCAACTGCAAGCCATGGCCACCACGGCTGAACCAGATGCACTGTTGCACTACGTGTGCACGCACATGCCCGATCAACTCCCGGATCAGGTCTTGCCCTCCAAGATGCACGCCTACACAGCCTGGGTCCTCGCCACAGCCGAAGAAAAAGGCATCCAGCCATGGACCGACAAACTGAATCTTTTGCTGGCGGCATGTCACACGCGAGGTGCCGTGATGAACGACCCGCGATTTGAAAAAATCTTTGCACATGCCCATTACACGCCAGGCCAATTGCACCAGACCTTGCGTGAAAAGGGGCTCATATGAAACCCCTGCGCATGTTGCCCCCGCTGACCCTTGCCTGCGCCTGGCTCTTGTCGGCCTGCCAGCCCCAGGACAGCACCATTGCCGTGCCTTACGGCGCGGTCAACCACACCGACATCGGCATCGCCTCCATCGTCATCAATGGGCAAGGGGGCGTATTGAACTCCTCGAAGCATGGCAGCGGCAATGCTGGCATCTGCTGCGTCGTAGTCCCCCGGCAATGGCACCCCGGCCTCACGGTCACCATCCAGTGGCGAGAGAACGGCACGTTCAAGAAAGACGACCAGGGCCGTGAAGTGCTTGACGATGGTGTGCCTGTCTTGATTGAGGCTCCCTGGAAATCCCGCACCGTTCCCATCCCTCGTTACGGCCAAGGTGAGGTGGGCGACTTTTATGTTTTTTTCTTCCCCGGTGACGACGTGCGGGCAGCCTTGACCAGCAGCCCGGAGTGGAAGGCTTGGGACAAACCCACGCCAGAAGACCTGGCTTACGACGCCAGCCATTGAGGAAACCCGACTCATGACAGCCCAAACCCCCAATCCATTTCCCGCAGACGGCCAGCGCAAGCTCAACACGCAAGAAATCTATGAGCGCATGCAGGCGCATGCCTGCTTGACCACTGCACCGTCGGCCAAACCGTCATGCGAAGGACGGGTGTTTGTCGGTCTGCGCGCGCCTGCCCGCTTTCTCGCCCCGCTGACTCTGGCCTGCGCCTGGCTCTTGTCTGCCTGCCAGCCGCAAGACAGCACCATTGCCGTGCCCTACGGCGCGGTCAACCACACCAACATCGGCATCGCCTCCATCGTCATCAATGGGCAAGGGGGCATCCTCGCACCTCCGAAACACGGTCAAGCTGGTGGCGTCTGCTGCGTCGTTGTCCCCCGGCAATGGCACCCCGGCCTCACGGTCACCATCCAGTGGCGAGAGAACGGCACGTTCAAGAAAGACGACCAGGGCCGTGAAGTGCTTGACGATGGTGTGCCTGTCTTGATTGAGGCTCCCTGGAAATCCCGCACCGTTCCCATCCCTCGTTACGAAGGCGATGGCCGTTTCTTTGTCTTTTTCTACCCCGGTGACGACGTGCGGGCAGCCTTGACCAGCAGCCCGGAGTGGAAGGCTTGGTACGCATCCTCAGTTGAAGACATCGCTGAACAAGATCGACGTTTTGGAAAAAGATCACGATGACAGCCCAAACCCCCAACCCATTCACCACAGACGGACAACGCAAGCTCAGCGCCCAGGAGCTGTATGAACGCATGCAGGCGCATGCCTGCCTGGCCACGGCACCGTCGGCCAAACCGTCATGCGAGGGGCAAGTGTTTGTCGGCCTCTTTTTTGATGGCACCGGCAACAACATGGACATCGATTACTTCGGAGGCGATGGCAGCAAGACACTGGGACAAGGTCGCTCGGCACTCCCACCCGAAAAGCGTAAACACACGAATATCGTCAAGCTGTATCAAGCTTACCCATATCAACCACAAAAGGGTTATCTGGGCATCTACTTGCCCGGCGTAGGCACGCCATTCCCTGAGGTGGGCGATACCAACACCTCTTTGAAAAAAAGCTGGTTGCCCAACCTCGGTTCGGCGGTCGCCGAGATGGGCGAACACCGCATTTTGTGGGCGCTGCTGCAGCTGCTGAACGCGCCACACCGTTATGTGCGTGGCGTTGACAACCCCCTGATTCCCAACGAACAGGCCAAAACCATTTGCGACACGCTGGCCAGCAGCGTCAACCCGACATCGGCCCCGCAGCGCCGCGCCGCTTTGCAACATTGGCAAAAGAAACTCGTGCAAGCGCTGAACGCCAACTTGCCGCGCATCACGCAGATCAACCTCAGTGTCTTTGGTTTTAGCCGGGGCGCTGCCGAGGCGCGGGCCTTTGTGAACTGGCTGCTGGAAGCATGTGAATACACAAACGGCAGCTGGCGGTTTGCTGGCCTGCGCAAACCAGTCCGCTTTCTCGCCCCGCTGACTCTGGCCTGCGCCTGGCTCTTGTCTGCCTGCCAGCCGCAAGACAGCACCATTGCCGTGCCCTACGGCGCGGTCAACCACACCGACATCGGCATCGCCTCCATCGTCATCAATGGGAAAGGAGGCGCGGAAAACAGCGGCAAATACGAGGCTGGCAATGCTGGGATGTGCTGCGTCGTTGTCCCCCGGCAATGGCACCCCGGCCTCACGGTCACCATCCAGTGGCGAGAGAACGGCACGTTCAAGAAAGACGACCAGGGCCGTGAAGTGCTTGACGATGGTGTGCCTGTCTTGATTGAGGCCCCCTGGAAATCCCGCACCGTACCTATCCCTCGTTACGGCCAAGGCGAGGTGGGCGACTTTTATGTCTTTTTCTACCCCGGTGACGACGTGCGGGCAGCCTTGACCAGCAGCCCGGAGTGGAAGGCTTGGTGGGCACCGACCGATGACGACTTGAAATTTGGAAACAGGATCAAGAAACCATGACAGCCCAAAGCCCCAATCCATTCCCGACAGAAGGACAGCGCAAGCTCAGTGCACAGGAACTCTATGAGCGTATGCAGGCGCATGCCTGCTTGACCACTGCGCCATCGGCCAAACCGTCATGCGAGGGGCAAGTGTTTGTCGGCCTCTTCTTTGATGGCACCGGCAACAACATGGACATTGATTACTTCGGAGGCGATGGCTCCAGTACCGAAGGACAAGGTCGCACGGCACTCCCACCCGAAAGGCGTAAACACACCAATGTCGTCAAGCTTTACCAGGCTTTCCCGCGAAAGCCTGAGCGCGGTTACCTTCGCATCTACCTCCCGGGCGTAGGCACACCGTTCCCCGAGGTGGGCGACACCAACACCTCTTTGAAAAAAAGCTGGCTGCCCAACCTTGGCTCGGCGGTCGCCGAGATGGGCGAACACCGCATTTTGTGGGCGCTGCTGCAGCTGCTGAACGCGCCACACCGTTATGTGCGTGGCGTTGACAACCCCCTGATTCCCAACGAACAGGCCAAAACCATTTGCGACACGCTGGCCAGCAGCGTCAACCCGACATCGGCCCCGCAGCGCCGCGCCGCTTTGCAACATTGGCAAAAGAAACTCGTGCAAGCGCTGAACGCCAACTTGCCGCGCATCACGCAGATCAACCTCAGTGTCTTTGGTTTTAGCCGGGGCGCTGCCGAGGCGCGGGCCTTTGTGAACTGGCTGCTGGAAGCATGTGAATACACAAACGGCAGCTGGCGGTTTGCTGGCATGGCGCTGAACCTGCAGTTTTTAGGCTTGTTTGACACGGTGGCCTCGGTCGGCCTGGCCAATTTGCTGGACGATGGCACCTTTGCCGGGCACCAGGGCTGGGCAGACAACACCCTGCAGGTGCACCCGGCTGTGCGCCAGTGCGTGCACATGGTGGCCGGGCACGAGTTGCGGGCTTGCTTTCCGCTGGACTCTGCGCGGGTCCAGGGCAGCTACCCGGCCAATGTGAAAGAAGTGGTGTACCCAGGTGCCCACTCGGATGTGGGTGGGGGCTATGCACCGGGCAGCCTGGGCGTGATGCTCAAGCCCCAGGACAATATGAGCATCTTGCCGGGGCGCGACATGTACGAGGCAGCGCGCAATGCGGGGGTGCCCTTGCCCGTGTTTGCCAGCTTGAAGGAGCAAAACCCAGACTTGTTCCTGTCGCTGACACCATCCGACAGCCTGACTCAGCTCTACAACGCCTATCTGCGTGAGGCTGCCGTAGCCCCGGGGCCGGTGGAGGACATGCTGCGCCAGCACATGTCGCTGTACCACAGCTTTCGCTTCAAGTGGCATGCGCGTTTTGAGTCGGTGCCCACCCTGCGCCAGGCCAACGAGCAGCATGCGCGGTTTTTGCGCAGCACACAAAAAGACTTCATCGATTGTCTGCATGCGTTGGGCGGCGGCGATGCCAACGCCCAAGGGGCCTCCCGTTTGTTACCACCGCCATTGGTGTCGTCATCACAGTTTTTGGCACAGCCGCGCACATTGACTGCGGCCCCTGCTTCACCTGCAAGCATTTTGCCGCGCATCAGCGACCGGCAAAAAAACCCTTGGACCAACCCGCACTTTGATCCGGCTGCAGCGGCAACTCTGTACCGCCAATTGGCAGCCAAAACCGGCTATCGCCTGAGCGCCCGCGAAAGCAAATGGTGCGATGTGGCCGAACGCATTCGCCCACAGGCCCTGACCGACAACATGGAGCGCTTGTTTGCCTATCACCTGCACGATTCGCTGGCGGGCTTCATCGACATGGGTGTGGACGAGTTCAGATCCTTTGGTGGCAACCAATTGGGCCTGAGCAAATTCCGAACGGTATTCAAAGGTAATGACTGAAACGAAAGAGGATGAACATGGATTACTCAAGCCTGAAATACTATTTGCTGCTGGGTTGCATTGTTGTCGTGTTGCTGTATGTGTCCATCAAAACTCAGTCCCTCCACATAGTGAAGATTCGGCTTTGGCAATGGATTTTTGGCCATGATCGGATCACCGATCCCACTGTGAAGACTTTTGTTGAGCAACAGTCGAACCTGATGGCGTTTCGCTTGTTCTCGCATTTGCAGGTGTCCTCATTGCAAGAGCTGCACCAACTTGAAACATGGGCCACGCACAGAGGTATCAATCTTTCGGAGCTTTCAAGAATTCACCATTTTTTCGACATCCCTGGACGCTGCATTAAAAGAGTGGCCAGTTCCGCTTGGTATTTGCGTATGAATTTCATTGCAGCTGTCTTGGCTACTGCTTTCGGCTTGATTTTTTTGATGATCAGCACGGAGCATCGTGCCAACATCAGGGTCAACGCCACAGACAATTGGTATTGGATTGATGAACGAGCGGCCTACGCTAGCCAGTACAACTGGGCTATCGTGTTCGCAGGCACAGAAACGCTCACATCTGAGCAATGCACTGCGGAACCCTTCAAGGCTCAAGAAGGTCTCACACCTGTTGATCGGGACGTGCTGTGCAGCACCTGGCAAAACAAAGCTGCCGCTAGCCAGATACAGTCTCTGATAGTTGGTCAACGCCTTTTGGCCTTGTATTTTTTGACCATTTTTTGCGTGTTCGCAATAGGCCGTATTGACCGAATCAAGCAGTTGCACGTCGTGAAAAAAATACAACCACGAATGACCATGGACCATTCATGACAGTGACATGCTTCCTGCATAAAGATCGGGGTATGAGCAAACATTAGAAGCACCCCATGCGGGGAACAAAACGCGCCCCCTCACTCCACCGTGATCTTCTCGTCCTTCACGATCTTCGCCATGGCCGGGATTTCGGCTTTGAGCCAGTTGCCGAACTCGGCTGGGCTCATGGCTGAAGGCTCGGCGCCCAGCGTGGTCAGGCGTTCGCGCACTTCGGGCATGGCGTCGATGCGTTGCACTTGGGCGTGCAGTTTGTCGATCACTGCTTTGGGCGTGCCGGCCGGGGCCAGCAGGCCCTGAAAACTGCCGGTCAAAAAGCCGGGCAGGCTTTCGGCCACGGTGGGGGTGTCGGGCATTTGCGCATTGCGTTTGGTGCTCGATATCGCGATCAATTTGATCTTGCCCGCCTTCACATGCGGGTAGGTGGCGACCATGCCGTTGAACATGACGTCCACCTGGCCGCCGATCAAGTCGGTGATGGCTTGTGCGCCGCCCTTGTAGGGCACATACCCCCACTCGATGCCGTTGCGCTGTGCGTACATGACGCCCGCCAGGTGCGAGGCGCTGCCCATGCCTGCCGCCACCGCGTAGTTGAGCTTGCCCTTTTGCGCTTTGGCATAGGCGACCAACTCGGCCGGGGTGTTGGCAGGCACCTTGCTGCTCACGGCCAGCAGGTGCGGCGAATACGCCACCATGGCCACTGGCGCAAAATCTTTTTCAACCGTGAAAGGCAGTTTGAACAAGGCCGGGCTGATGACCAGATTGCCCACGTCCATCAGCACCAACGTGTGGCCATCGGGCGCGGACTTGGCCACCGCATCGGCGCCCAAGTTGCCACTGGAGCCGGGTTTGTTCTCGATCACCACGGGTTGCCCCCAGCTCTCGGTCATCTTCTGGCCCAGCATGCGGGCCAGGACGTCCGACGTGCCGCCCGCTGGAAAAGGCACCACGATCTTGATGGGCTTGGCGGGGTAAGACCCCGTAGTCTGGGCTTGCACAGCCGTGCACAAAGTCAGCGCCGCAAGGGTGGATGTCACAATTTTGAACATGGCGATGGTCCTCATTCGAGTTTGATGTTCGCCGCCTTGATGACCTGAGCCCACTTCTCGATTTCGGCTTTCTGAAAAGCCTGAACCTGTTCGGGTGACAGGGTGGAAGGCTGCATGCCCAGCCCTTTGATGCGATCTTGCATATCGGGCGTTTGCATGATTTTCAAAATCTCGGCATGCAGTTTGTCCACGATGGGCTTGGGTGTGCCAGCAGGCGCAAAGAGCGCTTGCCAAGACACGACTTCAAACCCGGCAGTGCCCGGCCAGCCAGATTCGGCCACGGTGGGCACGTCGGTCAGCGCATCGGTCAAGCGCTTGGCCGAGGTCACGGCCAATGCGCGCAGCTTGCCGCTTTGGATGTGGGCACCGGCCACCACGGTGGTGTCGAACATGAAATCCACCTGGCCGCTCATCACGTCTTGAATGGCGGGGGCACTGCCTTTGTAGGGCACATGGGTGAATTTGACGTCCCCTTTGAAGGCCAGCAACTCTTGCGCCAGGTGTTGAGATGTGCCGTTGCCCGCCGATGCACCCGACAGTTTGCCGGGATTGGCTTTGGCCGCCGTCAGCAGGTCTTTGAGTGTTTTGTAGGGGCTGTTGGCCGCCACCACCAGCACCACCGGGTTGGTGCCATACAGGTACACGGGCGTGAAGGACTTGATCGGGTCATAGCCCAGCTTGGGGTACAGGCTCACGTTGATGGCGTGTGAGCTGATCGTGCCGCCCAGCAGGTTGTAGCCATCGGCCGGGGCACGGGCTGCGATCTCGGAGCCCACGCTGCCGCCCGCGCCGGCTTTGTTTTCGATGACCAGGGTGGTGCCCAGCGCGGTGCCCAGTTTTTGCGAGACCACACGGGCCAAGATGTCGGTGGTGCCACCCGCCGGAAAGGCGACCAAGTAGTTGATCGGTTTGGAGGGCCAAGGCGCTGCCTGACTGAAGGCAGCCGGAGCCATGGCGGCAGCGGCGCACGCGGCGGCGGTCTGGATGAATTGACGGCGTTGTGTCATGAGATGTCTCCTCGCTGTAGTCAGGTTTTTCAGGTGATGGGGGCAGGGTTGAACAGCACCAAGGCGTTGTACAGCTTCCAGTGCTCGGCCCAGGTTTTGCGGCCACTGGCCACGTCCAGCATCATGCGAAACAGCTCCCACCCGGCTTCTTCGATGCTGATCTCGCCATCGGCAATGCGCCCGGCGTTCATGTCCATCAGGTCGTGCCAGCGGCGGGCCAGGTCGGTGCGCGTGGCCACCTTGACCACGGGACAGGCCTGCAGGCCATAGGGTGTGCCGCGCCCGGTGGTGAACACATGCAGGTTCATACCCGCAGCCAGCTGCAAGGTGCCGCAGATGAAATCGCTGGCGGGCGTGGCGGCGAAGACCAAGCCCTTTTGGTCGGCTTGGAGTTTGTTGCCTGGCGACAGCACGCTGGAGATGGCCGAGCTGCCGCTCTTGATGATGGAGCCCATGGCTTTTTCGGCGATGTTGGACAAGCCGCCCGCCTTGTTGCCCGGCGTGGTGTTGGCGGTGCGGTCCACACGGCCACGGTCGAGGTACTGGTCGTACCAGCCCAGCTCACGCACGATGTCTTGGGCCACTTGGGGCGTGGCAGCGCGGCTGGTGAGCTGCTCCACCGCATCGCGCACTTCGGTGTTTTCTGAAAACATCACGGTGCCGCCTGCCCGCACAACCAGGTCGGCCATGTAACCCACCGCCGGGTTGGCGGTCACGCCCGAAAACGCATCGCTGCCGCCGCATTGCACGCCCACCACCAAGGCGCTGGCGGGCACGGTTTGGCGGCGGCGTTCGTTCAGCCGCTCCAGATGCGGGCGGGCACTTTGCACGATGTGCTCGATCATGGACATGAAGCCCACATGCGCATCGTCTTGCAGGCACACGAGGTCTGGCCCCTGCCCTGCTTCACGTTCATCCAGGATCGGGAAACTGCCCACAGGCAACAAGCGATCAGGCTGCAGCTTTTCGCAGCCCAAGCTGACCACCATCACCTCACCACCAAAGTTGGGGTTCAGGCTGATGTGGCGCAGTGTGCGGATCGGGATCTCGGCACCGGGTGCGTCAATCGCCACACCGCAGCCGTAGCTGTGCTCCAGGCCCACCACGCCATCGACATGCGGAAACAGCGGCAACAACTCACGTTCGATGCGCTCCACTGCAATCTTGACCACGCCCGCCACGCATTGCACCGTGGTGGTGATGGCCAGCAGATTGCGTGTGCCCACCGAGCCATCGGCATTCACATAACCCTCAAAGGTATAGCCTTCCAGCGGGGCTTGCGGCGTGGGCTGCACTGTGGCCATTGGCAAGTCCTGCAGTCCACGCGCAGGCGGAATGTCGAGCAAGCGTTCATGCACCCAGCTGCCTGCCGGAATGTCTTGCCGCGCATATCCCACAGGCACGTTGTAGCGCATGACGGCTTGGCCTTGGGCCACATCTACCAAGGCCAGCTTGTGGCCTTGCGGCACTTTGTCGCGCAGCACCAAGCCTGCGGCCACCCCCTCGGGCATGACGGTGCCCGCGGGCAGCCCGCCATCGTTGGCGATGATGGCCACGTTGTCCGCCGCATGCATGCGGATCGCCAAAGGCGGGCGTGAAGTGCTCATGTTCTCAGCCGATCACTTCAACAAGTTGGGCAGCCACAAGGTGAACACGGGCACATAGGTCACCAAAAGCACGGCCACTGTCAGCGCCCCATAAAAAGGCGCGATGGTGCGCATGACCTGCCCCACCGAAATTCCCCCGATGGCACAACCCACAAACTGCACCGAGCCCACGGGCGGCGTGTTCAGGCCCAGGGCGCAGTTGATCAGCAGCATGATGCCGAACTGCATCGGGTCCATGCCAAAGTGCATGGCGATCGGCAAGAAGATCGGGGTGCAAATGAGGATGGTGGCCGCCATGTCCAAAAAGGTGCCCAAGATGAACAGCAAGATGTTGATCATCAAAAAGATGACCCAAGGCTCGGTGCTGATTTTTTGCATCAGCGCACCGGTTATCTGCGGCACCTCATACAGCGCCATGAAATAGCCGAAGGCGTTGGAAATGCCAATCAAGAGCAGGACCACGCCGGTGGTTTTGCAGGCCTTGGCGCAAGCCTTCAAGAAGTTTTGAAACGTCAAACTGCGGTAAACCACCGTGGTGACAAACAAGGCCCAAGCCACCGCAATCGAGGCGGACTCGGTCGCGGTAAACGCCCCCGACAAGATACCGCCCAAGATGATGACGACGACAAACAGACCCGGCATCGCTGCGCCAAAGGCCTTGGTCACCTCCAGCCAACCCGGAAAATTGCCGTGGACCGGGTAGCCCCTGCGCACCGCCACCCAGTAAGCCGCGCCCAAATTACACAACGTCAAAATGATCGCTGGCACCAGGCCCGCCAAGATCAAACCCAGCACACTGACTGAAGCCAGGCCTGATGCGGCCAGCGTGAAGATGATCATGTTGTGCGATGTGGGCATGATGGCCCCCACCAAGGAGGCGTGCGTGGTCACGTTCACCGCGTAGTCGGCGTCGTAGCCTTCCTTCTTCATGAGCGGAATCATGACCGAGCCGATGGCCGACACATCGGCCAAAGGCGAGCCCGCCACGCCGCCAAAAATAGTGCAGCCCACCACGTTGCTCATGCCCAGGCCGCCGCGAACATGGCCGACCAGGCTGTTGGCAAAACGCACAATGCGGTCGGCAATGCCGCCGTACAGCATCAACTCGCCTGCGAAGACAAAAAACGGAATGGCCAGGAAGGAGAATACCTGCATGCCCCCGACCATTTTCTGAAACACCATGGCCACCGGCAAACCAGCTGCGATGATGGTGGCCACCGAGGACAGGCCAATGGCAAAGGCCACAGGCACGCCCAAGATCAAGAGCAGCGTGAAGCTGAGGGCGAGGACGGTGAGTTCCATGTCAATTGACCTCCGCAGGGCCGCCCCAAGGAGGGCAAGCGCCCCCTCGGGGGGCAATGAAGTACACGAAGTGACGAATGTGGGGGCTCATATTCATTCCCAAACGGGCTTCACGACTTCACCACGCAGCAGCGCCACCATGTGCTCAACAGAGAACAAGACAATCAAAGCGCCTGCAATGATGACCGGCACATAGTCGATGCCGTCGGGCACGGGCAGCATGGGTTTTTTTTCGCCCCATTTGGCACTGGCCCACAGCCAGCCGCCTTGCACCATCAAAAAGCCAAACAAAGCGACCAAGGCGTGGATCAACACTTCGATGCGGTGCTGCCATTTTTCGGGCAACAAAACCACCAATGACTCCAAACCAATGTGCCCGGCATCGCGCACGCCCACAGCCAAGCCAAAAGCAGTGACGAACAACACGATCAGCATGGCCAAAGCTTCGGCCCAAGTGGGCGTGTCATTGAGCACATAGCGACCAATGACCTGCCACTGCACACACAGGATCACGGCGATCAAGCCAAGCACGGCCAAGACCAGGCAGATCTTGGACACGGTGGCACACAGTTTGGTGAACATGAAAAACTCCTGCCCCCGGCTGGTGCCAGGGGCATGTGGAAAAGCCCATTACTGGGTGTCTTGAATGGCTTTGATGGCCCGCTTCATCTCCGGCGTGGTCATGAACTTGTCATACACCGGGCCCATCACAGCCTGGAAGGAACGCTTGTCCACTTCGACGATCTCGGCACCGGCGGCTTTCACATTGGCCAGCGATTTGCCTTCGGCTTCATCCCAGGCTTTGCGCTGAACCACCACCGACTCTTTGGCCGCTTGGCGGACCATGGCTTGCTCGTTGGCGGGCAGCTTGTCCCACACCACTTTGGACATCACCAAAATCTCAGGCGCCATGGAGTGTTCGGTTTTGGAGTAGACCTTCACGGCCTCGACGTGTTTGGCGGTGTCAAACGAAGGGATGTTGTTTTCTGCCGCGTCGATCAGACCGGTTTTCAGGCCGGTGTAGACCTCGCCATAAGGCATGGGCGTGGCATTGGCACCCATGGCACCGACCAAGGCCACCCACAGGTCAGACTGCTGCACCCGGATCTTCAAGCCCTTGGCATCGGCCACGTTTTTGATCGCTTTTTTGGCGTAGATGGAACGGGCGCCGCTGTCGTAAAAGGCCAGCCCCACAAACCCTACCGATTCACAACTCTTGAGGATTTCTGCGCCCACGGGACCATCGAGCGATTTGCGCATGTGGTCCACCGAGCGGAACAAAAACGGCATGGTGGGCACCATGGTCATGGGGCAAACACCGTTCATGGGGGCCACGTTCACGCGCACCAGATCCAGCGCACCGATCTTGACTTGGTCGATGGTTTCTTTTTCAGAACCCAAAGCGCCTTTGTTGAAGACCTTGATCTTGTGTTTGCCACCCGAGAGTTTGTCGAGCACCGTGCTCATGTGCTTGACCGCCACCACCGTGGGGTAGTCGTCGGCGTTGTGGATGTCGGCCGAGCGGAACTCGACCGCTTGCGCCGACAAGGCCAGACCTGCGGCAATGGCGATCAGGGATTGTTTGAGTTTCATCATGGGAGTCTCCTGGTTAAAAAATTGAAAAAAACCGTCACACACTTGCGAAAAAACCCTTCAAGCCGGTGCAGGAAAGCGAGAGAACACCGGCTCTGGCAAACCCCGCACTCCGGGCTGCAGGGCAATCACAGCCCCACTGCTGCCGCGCATGGCATCGGTGGTCTGCGCGGGGATGATCGAAGTCACAAACAACTGATCCAGATCGGCCCCACCAAAGGCGCACATGGAGGGCTTGGGCATGGGCACGGTCAGCGACTGTGTCCACTGGCCTTGCGCATCGAAGGCGTGAATTTGCCCCGCGTCGTTGCCGCAAATCCAATAACGGCCATCCGCATCGACCGCCGCGCCATCGGGGCGACCGGGCCATTCGTTCATGTCCACAAACACCCTTTGGTGGCTCAAAGCCCCTGTGGGTAAATCGAGGTCAAAGGCCCAAATTTTTTGCACTTGCGGGTGAGAGTCGGACAGATACAGGGTGCGCCCGTCCGGGCTGAGCCCCAAGCCATTGGGCGTGAGCAAGCCCGTGACGTGCGGGCCGGTGAGACCCCTCTCGTCCAGGCAATACAAACCGCCTTGCGCCGAGGCCAGCGACATGTCCATCACCATGGTGCCCACCCAAAAGCGACCGCTGGCATCGCAACGGCCATCGTTGAAGCGCATGCCGGGTGCCGGGTGTGTGATGCGGGCAAGCCACTGCCAATCCAGCTGACCACCATCGCGCAGAGTGACGCTGGCGATGCCGGTTTCCATCGCAGCGATCAATTGGCCTGATTTCTCAGTCAAGGCGATGCAGCCCACACGCTCAGGCATGTGCCAAGACTCAAGGGGTGCGGCCCCCCCAGGCTGGCAGCGGTGAATGAATGCCCCTTCGATGTCCCCCCACCACAAACACTTGGCACGGACATCCCACACGGGGGATTCGCCCACAAGGTCCGGCACATCAGCAATGGTTTGATAGGGGTTCATGAAGAAAAGGCCATCGGCTGCAGTGTTCTGATACATTGCCACTGTGAGCACGATGTGATCTGTTGTCGTACAAGTTCATTATGCAAACTCAAGCCCGAACCGGAATGCGTACTTACCCGATGAACAGCCCAGCAGCCCCCGCCGAAAAGCGCAAGACGCGCAGCCTGACCGCTGAACTGGTCGATCAGCTCAGCGCCGAGATTCAAAAAGGCGACCTGAGCAGCGGCGAAAAACTGCCGACCGAAGCAGCCATCATGGCGCGTTTTGGCGTCAGTCGCACCGTGGTCAGGGAAGCGATTTCAAAGCTGCAAGCAGGCGGCCTGGTGGAGACACGGCACGGCATCGGTACCTTCGTTCTGACCCAAACAGACCCCCCCTCCTTCCGGGTTAACCCGAACCAACTGAGCACCTTGCACGATGTGATCGCCTTGCTGGAGTTGCGCATCAGCATCGAAACCGAGGCCGCCGCCCTGGCCGCTGTTCGGCGCACCGAGGGCAATCTGCGTATCATGCAAGAAGCCATGCTGGCGTTTTCAACGGCCATCGAAGCAGGCCGCGATGCGATTGCCGCCGACTTCCAGTTTCACCATGAAATTGCCCGCGCCACCCAAAACAAGCACTTTGCAGACATGATGAATTCGCTGGGTGCGCAGTCCATTCCACGAGCCCGCCTGGAGACCACACCCACGCTTGACGCCACCCGACTGGCTTACCTCAGGCGTGTGCACCAGGAGCACGAAAACATCCTGAACGCCATCGCGCAGCAAGATGCAGAATCGGCGCGTGCGGCCATGCGGACCCATTTGTCCAACAGCCGCGATCGGCATAAAAAAGGCGCATCCAGCCACCACTGAACGCAGCGTTGAGGGTTAACACGCATCGCCCAATTCGGTCTTGGTTGTACGATGTCTGTTCAATAAACAGCCATCTTCCCATGTCCAAGCCTTCCCCCACCCCCGTGATCACCCGCATGCAGGTGATTCCTGTGGCCGGTCACGACGGCATGTTGCTCAACCTCAGCGGCGCGCACGGCCCTTTTTTCACGCGCAACATCGTCATCCTGAACGACTCGTCCGGGCACACCGGTCTGGGCGAAGTGCCCGGCGGCGAAAAAATCCGCCAAACCCTGGAAGACGCCCGGCCACTCGTTGAAGGCCAGCCGATTGGTCACTACAACGCCGTGCTCAACGCCATGCGCCAGCAGTTTGCCGACCGCGACAGCGGCGGTCGGGGCCAGCAGACTTTTGACCTGCGCACCACCATCCACGCTGTCACGGCGGTCGAGTCTGCTTTGCTGGATTTGCTGGGCCAGCACCTGAACGTGCCAGTCTGCGCCCTTTTGGGCGATGGACAGCAGCGCCAGCGGGTGCAGATGTTGGGCTATCTCTTTTATGTGGGCGACCGCCAGCAAACCGATCTGGCCTACCGCAGCGAGCCCGATCAGACAGACGACTGGCTTCGCCTGCGCCACGAAAAAGCCATGACGGCCGAGGCGGTGGTGCGGCTGGCCGAAGCGGCCCAAGCGCGCTATGGCTTTCAAGACTTCAAGCTCAAAGGCGGTGTGCTGCGCGGCGAGGAAGAGGTTGAAGCCGTGGTGGCGCTGCACGAGCGTTTTCCCAAGGCGCGCATCACGCTCGACCCCAATGGCGGCTGGCTGCTCAAAGACGCCATTCGCCTCTTGCGCGACCACCGCAGCACCATGGCCTATGCCGAAGACCCCTGCGGCGCAGAAGGCGTGTTCTCGGGCCGCGAGGTGATGGCCGAGTTCCGCCGCGCCACGGGCTTGCTCACCGCCACCAACATGGTGGCCACAGATTGGCGCGAAATGGCGCACAGCATTCAGCTGCAGTCGGTCGATATTCCGCTGGCCGACCCGCACTTCTGGACGCTGCAAGGCTCGGTGCGCGTGGCGCAGCTGTGCCAGATGTACGACCTGACCTGGGGCTCTCACTCCAACAACCACTTTGACATTTCACTGGCCATGTTCACCCAATGCGCGGCAGCCGCACCCGGCAAAGTCACCGCCATCGACACGCACTGGATTTGGCAAGACGGCCAGTTCCTCACCCAAGAGCCGCTGCAAATCAAGGACGGCTATGTGGAGGTGCCCGCCAAACCCGGCTTGGGCATCGAGCTGGACATGGGCGCGGTGATGAAAGCCCACCAGCTTTACCAGCAACACGGCCTGGGCGCTCGCGACGATGCCATCGCCATGCAGTACCTGATCCCCGGCTGGAAGTTCAACAACAAAATGCCTTGCATGGTGCGCTGAAAACATCGCCACCACACACACCACCCCCTTGAGGAATCACACCATGGACATGCCCATCAACCATTTCAAACACGCGATCCAATCCGGTCAAAAGCAGATCGGCCTGTGGTCACACCTGTGCAGCAACATCAGCACCGAAATCCTGGCGCACTGCGGCTTTGACTGGCTGCTGCTGGACATGGAGCACTCACCCAACGACTTACCCGAAATCGTGGCGCAATTGCAAGCCATGAAGGGCAGCCCCACCACGCCAATAGTGCGCCCACCGTGGAACGACATGGTGACCTTCAAGCGCTTGCTCGATGTCGGCGTGCAAACCCTGTTGGTGCCTTACATTCAGACCGAAGCGGAAGCCCAACAAGCGGTGTCCTACACTCGTTATCCGCCCCACGGCGTACGCGGTTATGCGGGGGCTCCACGCGCCAGCTACTATGGCCGCGTGAAAGGCTACGCCCAGCACAGCAGCGAAGAAATTTGCGTCTTGCTGCAGGTTGAAACCGTGCTAGGCCTGCAAAACATCGAAGCCATCGCCAACGTGGACGGCGTGGACGGTGTGTTCATCGGCCCTGGCGATTTGTCGGCGGCACTGGGCCACTTGGGCAATCCCAAGCACCCCGAGGTGCTCAAGGCCATTGACGAGGCAATTGCCCGCATCCGCGCCTGCGGCAAAGCGGCCGGCATCCTGACGGGAGACGAAGCCCTGGCCAAACACTATGTGGACCAAGGCTGCCTGTTTGTGGCCGTAGGTGCCGACCAGAACGTGCTGCGCGACAGCGCCACCGCTTTGGCCGGCCGATTCAAATCCTGAACAGGGGACAAGACATGCTGAACACCCCCGCCTCGACCATCCGATTTCCCCGCTTGCTGCTCACGGGCGCGGGTGGCAACCTGGGGCAAGTGTTGCGCCCCCGCCTGAAAGCCTATTGCGATGTGCTGCGCGTGAGCCACCGCCGCGATTTGGGCCCCGCAGCAAAAGGCGAAGAGGTGCACACCGCCTCGCTCGAAGACGCCGATCAAATGCTGGCTTTGCTGGATGGCGTGAACGCCGTGGTGCACATGGGCGGCGTCTCAACCGAACAGCCCTGGGCGCCGATTTTGGCGGGCAACATCGTGGGCATGGTCAACCTGTACGAAGCCGCACGCCTGAAGGGCGTTCAGCGCATCGTGTTTGCCAGCTCCAACCATGTGACGGGTTTTTACCGCCAGGATGAAGTGGTCAACACCCGCATGCCGCCCAAGCCCGACGGCTTTTATGGCCTGTCCAAAGCCTTTGGCGAAGACCTGGCCCAGATGTATTGGGACCGCTGGGGCATCGAGACGGTGAGCCTGCGCATTGGCTCTTCTTTCGCCGAGCCCAAGGACCGCCGCATGCTGGCCACTTACTTGAGCTACGACGATCTGGAGCGTCTGGTGGTGGCCGCGCTCACCGCCCCCATCGTGGGCCACAGCATCATCTACGGCATGTCGGACAACCAAACCACCTGGTGGGACAACACCCACGCCCAGCATATTGGCTACCGGCCGCAGGATTCATCGGACGTGTTCCGCCCGGCGGTCGAGGCCCGCCAGCAACACATCGACCGACAAGACCCGGCCGCCATTTACCAAGGCGGTGCGTTCGTCAAGGCCACGCCGCACGACTGAAGTTTGTGCTGCATGGAGTATCCTCCAGCCCGATAAGGAACCCCATGAGCACCCTGCCCCCATGCCCTCAATGCCACGATGAATACACCTACGAAGATGGCAATTTGTTGATTTGCCCCAGCTGCGGCCACGAATGGAATCCGGCCGAAGCTGCGGCTGCTGACGTGGCCAAAATCTGGAAAGACGCCCATGGCAATGTGCTGCAAGACGGTGACACCGTCAGCTTGGTCAAAGACTTGAAGATCAAGGGCTCCTCGTCGGTGGTCAAGGTGGGCACCAAGGTCAAGAACATCCGCCTGATTGACGGCGACCACGACATCGACTGCAAGATCGACGGTTTTGGCCCCATGCAGCTGAAAACCGAATTCGTCAAAAAAGCCTGATGCAGGCATGAGCGACGACAACCAGATCTACTTGCCAGAGAGCTTCACGGCGCTGTATGTGCCGCCCGGCAAGATCAAGCCCAGCATCGGTCACCACGAAATGGCCGAACGTTATGAGCTGTGCGAAGACCTGGCCAACTTGCTGACCGAGCAAGCGGCCAATATGCAGTTCACGCTGGGCATCACCGAAGAAGTGGTGCTTGAGCAGTGCGAACAGGGCCTGCTGGCCGAGCCCTCGGTGGTCTCGCCCGTGGAGGCCCGCTGGGTGGTGTGCCGCCTGGCCGAGCTGCTGAATTGGCCGATGGCCTCACTGCTGCAAAGCACGCCGCCCGAAGACCCTGCTGCTTGAGCTTGAGCTTGCGTTTGTCGGCGCTGAAGCTCCGACGGACAAGGCTGGCAGCAGACCTGTCGCCCAAGTCAACCGCCTGGGCGGCGCCAACTGCCAATATCTGCGCATGAGCACACCCCAGCACGATTTGCAGAGCATGCTGCACGGCCCGATCCTGTCCACCCTCTTGCGCCTGGCAGCCCCCAATGTGCTGGCCATGGTCATGACGGTGCTGGTGGGCATTGCCGAGACCTATTACGTGGGCCGTCTGGGCACGGCCCCGCTGGCGGCCATGGCGCTGGTGTTTCCCTTTGCCATGCTCACGCAGATGATGTCGGCAGGTGCCATGGGCGGCGGGGTGTCGGCCGCCATCAGCCGGGCGCTGGGGGCTTCAGATGTGCCGCGTGCCCAAACCCTGCTGCAACACGCCTTGGTGATTGGCCTGGGCGCTGGCATCCTCTACAGCGCCATCTTCCTGATCTGGGGACCGGGCTTTTACCGCTTGCTGGGCGGCAAGGATGCTGTTTTGAGTGAAGCAGTGCGCTACGCCAGCGTGTTGTTTTCGGGCGCCCTGCTGGTCTGGCTGCTCAACACGCTGGCATCCATCATTCGCGGCACGGGCAATATGCGTGTGCCCTCGGTGGGCCTGGTGGCGACGGCACTGCTGCAAATCGTTCTGGGCGGCGTGTTGTCTTTGGGGGCGGGACCGGCGCCCGCCATGGGCATGGTGGGCGTGGCACTGGGGCACATCATCGCCACAGCGGCAGGCGTGGGGTATTTTTTCTGGTATCTGGTCAGCGGCCAGGGACGTCTGACGCTGCGCTGGCAAGGCTTTGAGATGCAGGCCAGTTTGTTTGCCGACATCCTCAAAGTGGGTGCCACCGCCTGCCTGTCGCCCGTGCAGTCGGTGCTGGCAATTTTGATCTTCACAGGCATGCTGGCGCAACTGGGCACCGAAGCGCTGGCGGGCTACGGCATTGGCCAGCGGCTTGAATTTTTACTGATCCCGATTGCCTTTGGCATTGGCGTGGCCTCGGTGCCCATGGTCGGCATGGCCATGGGGGCTGGCGATGTGGCCCGGGCCAGGCGTGTGGCCTGGGTCGCAGGGGGCGTGTCGGCCTTCAACCTGGCCCTGATCGGGGCCGTGGTCACCCTCGCGCCCGACCTCTGGGCACGCCTGTTCACCAGCAACGAAGCCGTGCTCGGCTATGCCCGGCAATATCTGGTGACCGCAGGCCCGGCCTTTCCCTTCTTTGGCCTGGGCCTGACCTTGTATTTCGCTTCTCAAGGCGCTGGGCAGGTCATCGGCCCCGTGCTGGCGGGCACGGTGCGATTGGTGCTGGTGGCGGGGGCGGGCTATTGGCTGTCACAGCACCAAGGCACTGCAGATCGTTTTTATGAATTGATCGCCATCGCGATGGTGCTTTATGGCCTGGTCACTGCTGCAGCGGTCAAATGGACACCTTGGGGCGCGAAAGCCTGAGGGCAGGGGGTGGCACCTTTCCACGCATAAAATGTGCGGTTGCACAGCAAGGAAGCTCCATGGCACGCACGCTTTACGACAAGATCTGGGACGAACACGTCGTCCACACCGAAGAAGACGGCACCTCCGTCCTCTACATCGACCGCCATCTGGTGCACGAAGTCACCAGCCCCCAGGCCTTTGAAGGCCTGCGCCAAGCCGGTCGCAAGGTCTGGCGCGTCAGCTCCATCGTGGCCACCGCCGACCACAACACCCCCACCACCGGCTGGGAATTGGGCTACGACGGCATCACCGACCCGATCAGCAAAGAACAAATCACCACGCTGGATGCGAACATGAAGGAATCGGGCTCTGCCGCCTTCTTCCCCTTCCTGTCCAAGCGCCAGGGCATCGTGCACGTCATTGGCCCTGAAAACGGTGCCACCCTGCCCGGCATGACGGTGGTCTGCGGCGACTCGCACACGTCCACCCACGGCGCTTTTGGCGCACTGGCCCACGGCATCGGCACCTCCGAGGTCGAGCACGTCATGGCCACGCAAACCCTGCTGGCCAAAAAGGCCAAGAACATGCTGATCAAGGTCGAGGGCACGCTGGCCAAAGGCCTCACGGGCAAAGACATCGTGCTGGCCATCATCGGCAAGATCGGCACCGCAGGCGGCACCGGCTACACCATCGAATTCGCAGGCTCAGCCATCCGGGCACTCAGCATGGAAGGCCGCATGACGGTCTGCAACATGGCCATCGAAGGCGGCGCACGCGCTGGCCTGGTGGCGGTAGACGAGAAAACCATCGAGTACGTCAAAGGCCGTTTGCTCTCGCCCACGGGCGTCGAGTGGGACCACGCCGTGGCCTATTGGAAGACCCTGCAGTCTGACCCCGGTGCGCACTTTGACGCCGTGGTCGAGCTGGACGCCAGCGCCATCGTGCCGCAAGTCACCTGGGGTACCTCGCCCGAAATGGTGTTGGGCATTGACGGCCACACGCCCGACCCCGACAAGGAAAAAGACGACGTCAAGCGTGACGCCATTGAGCGCGCACTGACTTATATGGGCCTGCAGCCCGGCAAGGCCTTGGCCGACATCACGATCGACAAAGTCTTCATTGGCTCTTGCACCAACAGCCGCATCGAAGACATGCGTGAAGCCGCCGCCATCGTCAAGAAGCTCGGCCAAAAAGTAGCCAAGAACGTCAAGCTGGCCATGGTCGTGCCCGGCTCAGGTCTGGTCAAAGAACAAGCCGAGCGCGAAGGCCTGCACGAGATCTTCAAGGCCGCTGGCTTTGAGTGGCGTGAGCCCGGCTGCTCGATGTGCCTGGCCATGAACGCCGACCGCCTGGAGCCCGGCGAGCGCTGCGCCTCGACCAGCAACCGCAACTTCGAAGGCCGTCAAGGCGCGGGTGGCCGCACCCATTTGGTCAGCCCCGCCATGGCCGCTGCTGCGGCCGTGCACGGCCACTTTGTTGACATCCGCAAATTCGCCTGAAGCGTTCGAGGAAACCCAGCATGCAGAAATTCACCCTCCTCAAAGGCCTGGTGGCCCCGATGGACCGCGCCAACGTGGACACCGACGCCATCATCCCCAAGCAATTCCTCAAGTCGATCCGCAAAACCGGTTTTGGCCCCAACCTGTTCGACGAATGGCGCTACCTGGATGTAGGCTACCCCGGCCAGGACCCAGCCAGCCGCAAGCCCAACCCTGACTTCGTGCTGAACCAGCCGCGCTATCAGGGCGCCAGCATCTTGTTGGCCCGCAAGAACTTTGGCTGCGGGTCATCGCGTGAACACGCGCCTTGGGCCATTGACCAATACGGCTTTCGCTGCGTGATCGCGCCCAGCTTTGCCGACATCTTTTTCAACAACTGCTTCAAAAACGGCCTGCTGCCCATCGTGCTGCCCGAAGCGGTGGTGGCCCAACTGTTCGACGACGTCGCAGCCTTCCCCGGCTACGAACTCACCGTCGATCTCGAGCGCCAAGTGGTGGTGCGCCTCCAAGGCCAGGAAATCCCATTTGAGGTGCAAGCCTTCCGCAAGTACTGCCTGCTCAACGGCTTGGACGACATTGGCCTGACCCTGCGCCACGCCGACAAGATCAAAGCCTATGAAGCCGAGCGTCTGGCCACCAAGCCTTGGTTGGCCCACACCGCCGTCAACGCCTAAAAGAACACGAGAACCCCCATGAAAATCGCAGTCCTCCCCGGTGATGGCATCGGCACCGAAATCGTCGCTGAAGCCGTCAAAGTCCTGAACACGCTCGACCTGAAGTTCGAGATGGAAACCGCCTTGGTCGGCGGCGCAGCTTACGACGCGTTTGGCCACCCTCTGCCCGAAGCCACACTCAAACTGGCCATGGACAGTGATGCCGTGCTGTTTGGCGCGGTGGGCGACTGGAAATACGACAAGCTCGACCGCCCTCTGCGCCCCGAGCAGGCGATTTTGGGCCTGCGCAAAAACATGGGCCTGTTCGCCAACTTCCGCCCTGCCATCTGCTACGAGCAGTTGGTCGGTGCATCGAGCCTCAAGCCCGAGCTGATTTCGGGTCTGGACATCCTCATCATCCGCGAGTTGACGGGCGACATCTACTTTGGCCAGCCACGCGGGCGCCGCATCGCCACCGATGGTCACTTCCCCGGCTCGGAAGAAGCCTTCGACACCATGCGTTACTCCAAGCCCGAGATCGAGCGCATCGCGCATGTGGCCTTCCAGGCCGCCCGCAAGCGCAAGGCCGCAGGCACCGAGGGCCGCGTGACCAGCGTGGACAAAGCCAACGTGCTCGAGACCTTCCAGTTCTGGAAAGACGTGGTCACCGAAGTGGGCAAAGAGTACCCCGACATCGCTCTGGACCACATGTACGTGGACAACGCCGCGATGCAGCTGGTCAAAGAGCCCAAGCGTTTTGACGTGGTGGTCACGGGCAACATGTTCGGCGACATCCTGAGCGACGAAGCCTCCATGCTGACAGGCTCCATCGGCATGCTGCCCTCGGCCAGCCTGAACACCAAAAACCAAGGCCTGTACGAGCCCAGCCACGGCAGCGCCCCAGACATCGCAGGCAAAGGCGTGGCCAATCCGCTGGCCACCATCTTGTCAGCCGCCATGATGCTGCGCTTCAGCTTGAACCAGCCTGAAGCCGCCCAACGCCTCGAATCGGCTGTGCAAAAAGTGCTGGCCCAGGGCCTGCGTACCGGCGACATTTACAGCGAAGGCACCACCAAGGTGGGCACCGCGCAAATGGGCGATGCGGTGGTCAAAGCGCTGGCTTAAAGCCATCACGGATGCTGCCCGGATTGCCCGGGCCGCATCCATTACAATTTCGGCCATGTTTCACGCCTGCCTGTTCAACCTGAACTTTGCTTTTGCCGCCACGGCAGGGGCTGGCGCGCGTGCAACTTCCACAAAAACCACGACCATTAAGGGCTGATCCGGCCTGGTTCGTCGTGCGCCCCTCCCGGCCAGACGAGCCGGGCAAACAGTCTGGTCTGACACTGTTTTAAAAACTGAAAGGGCGTTGAAATGAGCAAGTTAGTAGGTTTGGTGGGCTGGCGCGGCATGGTCGGCTCGGTATTGATGGACCGCATGGTTCAGGAAAAAGACTTTGACCTGATCGAGCCGCTGTTCTTCTCCACGTCCAACTCGGGTGGCCAAGCCCCCTCGATGGCCAAGAACGAAACCACGCTGCAAGACGCTTTCGACATCGAACAGCTCAAGCGCTGCGAGATCATCATCACCGCCCAAGGCGGCGACTACACCTCCGAAGTCTTCCCCAAGCTGCGCGCAGCGGGCTGGAATGGCCACTGGATCGACGCAGCCTCGACCCTGCGCATGGATAAAGACGCGGTCATCATCTTGGACCCGGTCAACATGCCCGTGATCCAAAACGCGCTGGTGCACGGCGGCAAAAACTGGGTGGGCGGCAACTGCACTGTGTCCTGCATGCTGATGGGCGTGGGTGCCTTGTACAAAGCCGGTTTGGTGGAGTGGATGAGCACCCAGACTTACCAAGCGGCTTCGGGCGGCGGTGCACAACACATGCGCGAACTGCTGACCCAATACGGCACGCTGAACGCCGAGGTCAAAGCCCTGCTGGACGACCCCAAGAGCGCCATTTTGGAAATCGACCGCTTGGTGGTGGCCAAACAACGTGCCCTGACCGCCAACGAGACCGCCAACTTTGGCGTGCCGCTGGGCGGCTCGCTGATCCCCTGGATCGACAAGGATTTGGGCAACGGCATGTCCAAGGAAGAGTGGAAAGGCATGGCCGAAACCAACAAGATTTTGGGCATGGGCGAGGCTTTTGGCTCTGAAGCCATTCCGGTCGACGGTTTTTGCGTGCGTGTGGGCGCCATGCGCTGCCACAGCCAAGCCCTGACCTTCAAACTCAAAAAAGATGTACCCGTGGCCGATCTGGAAGCCATGATCGCCGCAGATAATCAATGGGTTAAAGTGGTGCCTAATACGCGGGAAGCGACCATCAAGGATTTGACGCCCGTGGCAGTGACCGGCACGATGACCATTCCGGTGGGACGTATCCGCAAATTGACCATGGGCCCGGAGTATGTGGGTGCATTCACCATTGGTGATCAGTTGCTGTGGGGGGCTGCAGAGCCACTGCGGCGAATGCTTCGGATATTGTTGGACGTCTGACCGCCGCTGCTTTCGATATAAGGATTCGGGGAAAACATGGGTAAAACGCAAAGCTTGACAGCAAAAGACTGGAAGTTAAAAGCCATCAGTGGTTTGGTCATCTGTTCTTGGTGTTTCTCTGCCCATGCCCTCGATTTGGGACGGTTTCAGGTGCTATCAGCCATCGGCGAGCCATTGCATGCCGAGGTTGACATTGCCCAATACACCCCGGAAGAGTTGCGTGGTCTACGCGCTCAGCTCGCTTCTCCGGCCAGCTTTCAGCAAGCGGGTATGGAGTTCAACAGTGCGCTTTACAGCGTGGCCACTACGGTGGAGACGCGTAGCAATGGCAAGCCCTACATTTCCTTGAAGGGGAATGTGCCCTTGCAGGACACTTTTGTTGATCTGATCCTGGAAACACAATGGGCCACCGGTCGATTGGTCAAAAACTATGCGGTCTTGTTGACGGCAGCCAGTGGCGACAGACAAGTACCTCGAGTCACACCAGAACCAAGGGCTTCCACAAGTTATTTGCCTGTTACACCCGCTACTTCAGCCGTTCAAGCTGCGCCTGCTGCTGCACCATCAGGATCTGCCGTTGTCTCTGCTGTGCCACCGATGAGCGTTGAACTCAACGCTCAGAATATTCCGGTCTATCGCTTTGCTCCTGTTGACAACCAAACTATTGCCAATTCCACTGGGATTGCGGCTGATGCCCCTGCCGTCTTGGGCACCAAACCGACTAACCCCAGAGCTGGTGAAAGCACAGCTGAAACATTGACCGTTCACCCAGGTGACACAGCCTCTAAGTTAGCCTTGAGAAGCCTGCCTTCGCATGTATCCCTTGACCAAATGTTATTGGCCATGGTCAAGGCCAATCCAGATGCCTTCATTGAGGGGAACGTGAACCTGGTCCGAGCAGGCGCCGTTTTGCGCATGCCTGAGCCCGAAGAAGCGGCACTGATTCCCCGGGCCGAAGCCCGGCAAACCGTGATCGCCCAAACCCGTGACTTTGCCACTTACGCCCGGCGCTTGGCACAATCGCCATTGTTTGTGGGCAGTGCTCAAGGCCGTGAAATGTCCGGCAAGGTGAGCACCGATCTCAAAAACAAAGAAGACAAAACACCGCAGCAAGACAAGCTGACCTTGTCAAAATCGCAAATCAGCACCACCAGTCCTGAAGCCACATTGGCAGCCGAGCGCGAAGCCAAAGATACCGCCGACCAATTGGCCGCACTCAACAAAAACATGCAGGAGCTCGAAGCCCTGTCAAAAGGTAACGGGTCCAGTCTGCCTGGCGCACAAGCTACAGCGGACGGCGCCGACAGCGAGTCAAGCCTGGCCAAACTGGGGGCCTCGGTGCTTGATGAGTTTGCTCAAAACAAGTCCATGTGGGCATGGACTGCTGGACTGATATTTGTGCTATTGGTCTTTATTTTCTGGATCCGTCGCAAATCATCGGCTAACGAAGAAGTGTTTGCACCCTCTTATGATGATGTGCCGCCACATGCCTTTCAGACATCCAGCAACTCCACCATGCGCCACCAGGACATTCCGCCACAAATGTCTTCGCTGGACCTGAATCTGGGGCCAGCAACCAACATGGCACAAGGCCCTGCAGCATCGCCCCAATATGGGGCCGTCAACATCATGCCCATGCCATCGTCGCCTGGAACGACTGCACAAGCTCAGCCCATGCAGCCGCCTTTCCAGGCGATGCCTCAAGCCATCATGACGCCGCCTCCTCAGCCCGTGCCAGTGGTACAAGCGTCCGCGCCTGCTCTTACTCCTTCTGCTACTCCTACGCCAGCACAGCGTCCAGCCCCAAGTCCCGAAGACACTGAAATTTCCAAACTGAACCTGGCCAGCCAATTGCTGGCCAAGGGTGATCAAGACCTGGCCCGCGCCCTGATCCTGTCGGTGGCGTCTTCTGCCACGGGTGATCTCAAGGCACGCGCCTTGCAATTGCTCGGTCAAATCCGGTGAGACTGGCGCTGGGCGTCTGCTACTCAGGCACGGCCTACCAAGGGTGGCAAAGCCAGTCCTCTGGCCAAACCATTCAGGACAAGCTCGAAAAAGCCCTCGCCCAGTTTTGCGATGTGCCCCGTGTGAGCACCCTGTGCGCAGGGCGCACCGATGCCGGGGTGCACGGCCTCATGCAGGTGGTTCACCTTGACACGGAACTTGAACGTTCCCCCTACTCCTGGGTGCGTGGCACCAACCGGTATCTGCCCGCTGACATTGCAGTGCAGTGGGCGCAATATGTCCCAGACAGCTTCCATTGCCGCGCAAGCGCCACAGGCAGGCGCTACATCTATGTGGTGCTCGACTCGATCGTGCGCCCCAGCCTGGAGGCGGGCCGCGTGGGCTGGGTGTACCGCCCTCTGGCCGAAGCACCCATGCGCGAAGCCAGCCAGCATTTACTGGGCGAGCACGATTTTTCATCGTTTCGGGCCAGCAGCTGCCAGGCGCTCTCGCCGGTCAAAACGCTGCGCCACATCCGCATTTCCCGGCACGGCGCTTATTGGCGCTTTGAGTTTGAAGGCAACGCCTTTTTGCACCACATGATCCGCAACATCATGGGCTGCCTGGTGACCATCGGCCAGGGCAACCAGTCCCCCGACTGGATGCGCGAGGTGCTGCAGGCACGAAGCCGAGACGCGGCAGCGCCCACGTTTTCTCCGGATGGTTTGTACTTTGCCGGGCCCATCTACAGCCCCGAATGGGGCTTGCCCTACACCACCCCTGCTTTTGATTGGTTGCCATGAGCCCCAGCAACACAGCCACCCACGCATCCACCAGCCCTGCCCCGCAGCAACGCACGCGCATCAAGATGTGTGGCTTCACCCGAGAGGCCGATGTCTTGGCCGCCTGCGCCGTGGGTGCCGACGCCATCGGGTTTGTGCTGTACCCGCCCAGCCCGCGCAGCGTGAGCATCGAGCGCGCGGCCGAGCTGGCCCGCCTGCTGCCCGCTTTTGTGACGCCCGTGCTGCTGTTCGTCAATGAGACGCCCGAGCGGATCGAGGCGGCTTGCGCAGCCGTGCCCGGCGCTTTACTGCAGTTTCATGGCGAGGAATCGGCCGACTTCTGCCAAGACATATCGCAGCGCACAGGCCGCCCCCACCTCAAAGCCGCCCGAATCCCCCTGTCCGAGGTCCATGACTTCGACTTGCTAGAATTTGCCTACATTCATCACGCAGCCCAAGCCCTCTTGCTCGACGCCCATGTCGACGGATACGGCGGCGGCGGAAAAACATTCCATTGGTCACTCCTGCCACCAAACGTCAATGCTCACCTCGTTTTGTCTGGTGGACTCACACCTGCAAACGTGGGCGATGGCATTCGGGCACTGCGCACGCACGGCCTGTCTCTGGCCGTTGACGTGAGCTCTGGCATCGAAGCAGGCAAGGGCCTCAAAGATGCCGACAAAATGCGGCAGTTTGTCCAGGCGGTGCGCTCCGCAGACAACGCACTCTCCCTTTAAAGCATTCCCCGGGCTGGCCTCGGCTCCCTTTGCAGCGTTCAGCACTGCAAGCGCCGAGCACCCCCGACCCCCACCAAGGCCATCACCATGTTCGATTACCAACAACCCGACCTCAAAGGCCATTTCGGCATTTATGGCGGCAGCTTCGTCAGCGAAACCCTGACCCACGCCATCAACGAGCTCAAAGCCGCCTACGCCCAGTACCAGAACGACCCGGCCTTCATGGCCGAATTCAAGTCGGAATTGGCGCACTTTGTGGGCCGCCCCTCGCCCGTCTACCACGCTGCCCGCATGAGCCGTGAAATGGGCGGCGCGCAGATCTTCTTGAAGCGCGAGGACCTGAACCACACAGGCGCCCACAAGATCAACAACACCATCGGTCAGGCCATGCTGGCCAAGCGCATGGGCAAACCGCGCATCATCGCCGAGACGGGCGCGGGTCAGCACGGCGTGGCCACGGCCACCATCTGCGCCCGTTACGGCCTGGAATGCGTGGTCTACATGGGCGCTGAAGACGTCAAACGCCAAAGCCCCAATGTCTACCGCATGAAACTGCTGGGCGCCACCGTGGTGCCCGTCGAGTCCGGCAGCAAAACCCTCAAAGACGCCCTGAACGAAGCCATGCGCGACTGGGTGGCCAATGTGGACAACACCTTCTACATCATCGGCACCGTGGCAGGGCCCCACCCCTACCCCATGATGGTGCGCGACTTCCAAAGCGTGATCGGCGAAGAGTGCCTGACGCAAATGCCCGAGATGTTCAAAACGCTCCAAATGGCAGAGCAGCAACCTGACGCCGTGATCGCCTGCGTGGGCGGTGGCAGCAACGCCATGGGCATCTTCTACCCCTACATCCCGCACGACAAAACCCGATTGATCGGCGTGGAAGCCGCAGGCGAAGGTCTGGACACGGGCAAGCACTCCGCCTCGCTGCAACTGGGCACGCCCGGCGTGCTGCACGGCAACCGCACCTACATCTTGCAAGACGAAAACGGCCAGATCACCGAGACGCACAGTGTGAGTGCCGGTTTGGACTACCCCGGCGTGGGCCCCGAGCATGCGTTCCTGAAGGACATTGGCCGCGCCGAGTACGTGGGCATCACCGACAAAGAGGCGCTCGAAGCCTTCCACTACCTGTGCCGCACCGAGGGCATCATCCCCGCGCTCGAATCGAGCCACGCGGTAGCCTACGCCATGAAACTGGCCAAAACCATGCGCACTGACCAAAGCATTCTGGTCAACCTGTCAGGCCGTGGCGACAAGGACATCGGCACCGTGGCTGACCTGTCAAACGCCGATTTCTATTGCCGCCCCAGCTGCCAAGGCCAATCGGTCAAAGGCATCTTCGTTCAGCGTTCGGCGTGAAGCGTTTTGCGCCTTGCCAAGCCCCCCCACATCAACGCCCAACGCCCAACGCCCAACGCCCAACGCTTAACGCTTAACGCTTAACGCCTAACCAATCATGAGCCGCATCGACGCCACCCTCTCCGCCCTGAAAGCCCAGGGCCGCAAAGCCCTGATTCCGTATGTCACGGCAGGCTTTCCCCAGAAAACCACGACCGTCCCCCTGATGCATGCCATGGCAGAGGCCGGAGCCGACATCATCGAGCTGGGGGTGCCGTTTTCTGACCCGTCTGCCGACGGCCCGGTGATCCAAAAAGCGGGCGACAAAGCCCTGGCACTGGGCATTGGCACCGTGCAGGTGCTGGCCATGGTGCGGGAATTCCGCCAAACCAACACCACCACCCCGGTGGTGCTGATGGGCTACGCCAACCCGGTGGAGCGCTACGATCAAAAACACGGCGCTGACAGCTTTATCCGCGACGCCTCGGCTGCCGGTGTGGATGGCGTGCTGATCGTGGATTACCCGCCCGAAGAATGTGTGGAATTTGCCGCCAAACTGCGCGCCCACAACATGGACCTGATCTTTTTGCTGGCGCCGACCAGCACCGATGAACGCATGCAGCAAGTGGCGCAAGTGGCCAGTGGCTATGTGTACTACGTGTCGCTCAAGGGCGTCACAGGCTCTGGCACGCTGGACACCGACGCGGTGGAAGCCATGCTGCCGCGCATTCGCCAGCAGGTCAGCATTCCGGTCGGCGTGGGCTTTGGCATCCGCGACGCTCAGACGGCCAAAGCGATCAGCCGAGTGGCCGATGCGGTGGTCATCGGGTCGCGTCTGATCCAGCTGATCGACGCGGCACCGGCCGATCAGGTCAACGCCGTGGCCGCCGAGTTCCTGAGCGGTATCCGCCAGGCACTTGATGCCTGAACTGTCCTGCGACCTCAAGTCATCAAAAGTACCAAAAGCGTTTCAACGATAATCCGCCCCTGAAGGAGAATCCTCATGAGTTGGCTAGAAAAACTGCTCCCCCCCAAAATCCAGCACACCGACCCGGCCGATCGCCGTCAAGTGCCCGAAGGCTTGTGGGTCAAATGCCCCAGCTGCGAGACCGTGCTCTACAAGACCGACCTCGAAGAAAACCAGAACGTCTGCCCCAGCTGCTCGCACCACCTGCGCATTGGCGCCCGTGCGCGCCTGAACGGTTTCCTGGACGGCGAAGGCCGCTACGAAATCGGCCAGGAAGTGGTGCCGGTTGACCCGATCAAGTTCAAAGACAGCCGCAAATACCCTGAGCGCCTGAAAGAAGCCATGGACAACACCGGTGAAACCGATGCCTTGGTGGTCATGGGTGGTGCCGTGCACAGCATTGAGTTGGTGGTGGCTTGTTTCGAGTTCGACTTCATGGGCGGCTCCATGGGCTCGGTGGTGGGCGAGCGCTTTGTGCGCGGCGTGGAAACCGCCATCGCGCAAAAAGTGCCTTTTGTGTGCTTCACCGCCACGGGCGGCGCCCGCATGCAAGAAGGTCTGCTCTCGCTCATGCAAATGGCCAAAACCAACGCCGCCCTGACCCGGCTGGCCAAAAAAGGCCTGCCCTACATCAGCGTGCTGACCGACCCCACCATGGGCGGCGTGTCGGCCGGTTTTGCCTTCTTGGGTGATGTGGTCATTGCCGAGCCCAAAGCCCTGATCGGCTTTGCCGGTCCCCGCGTGATCGAAAGCACCGTGCGCGTGACCTTGCCCGAAGGCTTCCAGCGTGCGGAGTTCCTGCAAACCAAAGGCGCGGTGGACTTCATCTGCGACCGCCGTGAACTGCGCAAAACCATTGCCAGCACCCTGGCCATGCTGCAACGCCAACCGGCAGATGCCGTGAGTTGAACAGTTGCGCACACATGACAAAGGCCCTCATTTGAGGGCCTTTGTCATTGGAGGATGGGTCAATGAATCGCAACAACCCAGCTGACCGTAGCGGCGCACCAAGCACGTCGGACTCTTCGAGTGCCGACCTATAGATTCGGCCCGATGAAGTCTGAGCCGCGTATTGCCCGTTGGGAGGAGTTTTTGGGAGCTTCCAGCCAAGCGAAAAGCCTGTGGTCCACAAGCGTCTGATCGCCAGCAGGGCTAGCACCCACAAGGTCCAAGGTTGAAGTCACCCTGCAAACTTCACAGGGCCGGATCAATAGGAGAAATATCGCGGCCGCGCATCAGCGCATCAGGCTCATCTGCAGGCCTGACAGCAGCATCCCCAGCAACTGCAACACCAGCAACAGCGCTATGGGCGACAAATCGATGCCGCCCATCAGGGGCACGACACGCTGAAAAGGGCGCAGGAACGGCTCACACAAACGCATGGCCAGCACATGCACAGGCGAACCCGGGTTGACCCAGGACGTGATGGCCAGCACCAGGACCAGGGCGCTCAGGGCAGAGACCAGCAACTGCGCCAGCCCGATCAGGCCGACCAAAGGCAACAGGCCCAAAGCGCCTTGTCCACCCGCCACCAGCCAAAGCAGCAAAAACTGCACCAACTTGACCAGCCAAGCGGCTACCAGACTCGACAAATCCCAAGCCGAAACGGAGGGAATGACTTTGCGCAGCGGCAGAATCAGCCAATCCGTCATCGCAAACACAAAACGCCCCAAGGGTTGATTGAAAGAAACGCGCTGCCACTGCATCAAAAAACGCAGCAAACAGGTGCCCGCCACCAAGCCCGCGACCACTTCCAACACCATACTGACCATCTGAAACCACATTGCTTTTCTCCTGCTCGTGCGATGATACCCAGATGAATTCCGCGCCTATCCCATCCCCCGCCTCATCGACGGAATTGCCTCTGTTTCCCCTGGGTACCGTGCTGTTTCCCGGCGCTTTGTTGCCCCTGCAACTCTTTGAGCTGCGATATTTGCACATGATTGGCGAATGCGAACGCCAAGGCAGCGGCTTTGGCGTGGTGACGCTCACCCAAGGGCGCGAAGTGCACCGCCCTGGGACGCCTGCCGAGCAGTTTGAGCCCATGGGCACCCGGGTACAGATCGAGCGCATCGAACGGCCCCAGCCCGGATTGGTCATGGTCTGGTGTCGGGGTGTGGAAAAATTCAGCATCCAGGCCACGCAGCAGCGCAGCGACGGCTTGTGGACTGGCCAAGTACAAGCCCTGCCACCCGAGCCCGCCGTGCAGGTACCCGAAGACCTGCAACACCTGTCAGCGCACATGCACGACATCCTGGCCCAACTGAGCGAACAAGCCAACGTGGTGCCCCACTGGGCCGAGGCCTGGCAGCTGCAGGACTGCAGCTGGCTGTCCAACCGCTGGGGCGAGTTGCTGCCCCTGCCCCTGCAGATGAAATACCGGCTGTTTGCCCTGCAAGAGCCCCTGATGCGGCTGGAGTTGATCGGCGACATGGTGACGCACTCTGAGCGCTCTCCTCAGCCTTCGACCACGCCGCCAGGCAGCCCCGGCCAAAAGCCCCCCGCAAACTCTTAAAATAACGGGCTTTGCGCCTTGGCGCAGCCTTGCTTTCCTTCCTTTGCCGTCATCCAGGTTCAGGCACTCTCCGCGCCCCGACCCCAACCACCTGCCACACATGTCCGATACCCAAGCCACCGCAGCCGCGCCCACGCCAGCCCCACAAGATGAAAACCAGCTGATCGCCGAGCGCCGCGAAAAACTCAAAGCCATGCGCCAGGCGCAAGCCGAGGGCAAGGGCGTGGCCTTTCCCAACGACTTCAAGCCCGAGCACCACGCCGCCAACCTGCACCAGGCGCACGGCGACAAAGACGCCGAAGCCCTGAACGGCGAAGGCATGGCCAAAACCATGGCCAAGGTTGCAGGCCGCATGATGCTCAAGCGCGTGATGGGCAAAGCCAGCTTTGCCACGCTGCAAGACGCCACGGGCCGCATCCAGGTCTATGTGACCCGCGACGATGTGGGTGAAGACCTGTACGCCCTGTTCAAACACTGGGACCTGGGTGACATCGTGGGCGTGGAAGGCCACCTTTTCAAAACCCGCACGGGCGAATTGTCGATCCACGCGACAAGCATCCGCATGCTCACCAAGAGCCTGCGCCCCATGCCCGACAAGTTCCATGGCGTGGCCGACCAGGAAGTCAAATACCGCCAGCGCTATGTCGATCTGATGACCGACGAGGCCGCCCGCAAGCGCTTTGCGGCCCGCAGCAAGGCCGTGAGCGGCATCCGCGAGTTCATGGTCCAACACGGCTTTCTCGAAGTCGAAACGCCCATGCTGCACCCCATTCCCGGTGGCGCCAATGCCAAACCCTTTGTGACGCACCACAACGCGCTGGACCAAGAGATGTTCTTGCGCATCGCGCCCGAGCTCTACCTCAAGCGATTGCTGGTGGGTGGTTTTGAGCGCGTGTTCGAGATCAACCGCAACTTCCGCAACGAAGGCATCTCGGTGCGTCACAACCCCGAGTTCACCATGATGGAGTTCTACGCGGCATACTGGAACTACCAGGACCTGATGGGCTTCACCGAAAGCCTGATCCGCGACGCGGCGATGACCGCTGCAGGTACCTTGGACTTGACCTACAACGGCAAGCCCGTTGACCTGAACAAGCCTTTCGCCCGCATGACCATCCGCGAAGCCATCGTCAAGCACACCGAAGCCGGTGACAACGTGGACAACGCCGAGTGGCTGATCAACGCCCTGAAAAAGCTGGGCATGAGTGAAGCCAAGGACAAACTGTCCACGCGCAGCTTGGCCAGCCTGCAGGTGTTCTATTTTGAGGAAACCGTGGAAGACAAGCTCTGGGAGCCCACCTTCATCATGGAGCACCCGACCGAGATCAGCCCGCTGGCCCGCGCCAACGACACCCGCCCCGAAGTGACCGAGCGCTTTGAGCTTTACATCACCGGCCGCGAGTTCGGCAATGGTTTCAGCGAGCTGAACGACGCCGAAGACCAGGCCGCACGCTTCCACGCCCAAGTGGCCGCCAAAGACGACGGTGACGACGAAGCCATGTACTACGACCACGACTTTGTGCGCGCCCTCGAATACGGCATGCCGCCTGCGGGCGGCTGCGGCATTGGCATTGACCGCCTGATGATGCTACTGACCGACAGCGCCAGCATCCGTGATGTGATCCTGTTCCCGGCTCTGAGGCACGTACAAGAATAATCTGCAAATTCAAATAAAAAATGCCCGCAGTTGCGGGCATTTTTTATGTTCAGCTGATCAACCTCAAACCAAATAAAGATTGATTTCTTTTTGAATAAAAACTTCCAAATTCAAATCAAAATTAACATAAGCATCATAGGTGTTTGTGCCAATTTTGACATCAGACTGAGGTGTCCAAACATAATTTTTATCTCCAATGACGTCATCCAAATTCACGGTATCCCTGTCACCTCCATCAATACGCATCTGAATTCGCCCATCGGAGGTGCTGCTGCCATTCGTTGAAAAACTATTTTTTACACCCAATGCCAACACGTCACTCGTCGTTAAATTCAAAGTATGAGCTGCATCTGGAATAACTTCCGAACCAGACAAGCCAATATGATTATGAACAGACAAATCATCGACTTTTGGTATATTGGCATGCAATCCAGCCAAATCGTAAACAGGAACATCGGCCGCAAGCACATATTTGCCTATTGAACCGACAACTTCATTTCCAGAAAAAGTTGAAGGGCCTGACACGGGCACGTAATCAAGTTCCACACCATTCCTTAAGTCCCATGGGCTGGCATTTTTACCGTCAGGTAATTGATCATTTGGCACAGATCCATTTCCCGCCAAATCCATAAATTTCAGATTAAATTCACCAATAGCATAATTCTTTGACTGCGAAAGTGTTAAAGATTTTGCCCCAACATCTTGAGGAATATTATTCAAAACAAAATTACCACCTTCAGATGCTGTGAATTTCAAACCAAGAAAAATATTTTGACTTAAATTACCTGATAAGGTAAATCTCGGCTTTTCGAGATCAATAACAAATGAATGATCCGTTGATTTCAAAATATTACCTGCAGCATCCATCATGGATGCCTTCAAAATATACTGAGTGACAAGGCCATCCCCCCCTAAACTTTTCGATGTATTATCAAATGCCCAAACACCGCTTGAATTCACAGTCGTGGTCCCAATAGACAAAACTTTTCCGCTAACGTCAAGGATTTGAACAAGAACATTAGAATTAAAGTCAGTTTCATAATTATCTATTTTTCCTTTAAATGACAATTTTTGAACATTGGTCAAAAAATCGCTATTTGAAGAACCCGAGTCTTGATCGATCGAGGTGATGGCAATACCAAACTTCATATTCGAGTTATTTGCCGGTGTATTATCTATTTTTACCTCTTGTACATCCTGACCGCCACCCGTTCCAGCAACTGAATCTTTCAAATTCACCCGATTTCCAGATTTATCCACAATGGTTGCACGAACGTTATAAATGCCGTCACTCTGTGTCTGCTGGTATGCCCAAGTCCATTCACCGTTTGCTCCAGGCATCACATAACTTGTCGCAACACTCTCTTCTTTCGGCCCATTGACTTTCAACAACTCCACCATCACGTTGTCACCATTATTGGCAAGGAAACCTGTCACCTTGCCACTGTAAGTCAGCGTTTTATCCTTGGTGATGAAATCATTAGCACTGAAACCGCTGTCTGTGGTGATGCCCGTGACATCCACAGTCGCATTTTTATTCGGATTATTTCCATCTGCCACTGACTTGATAGTCAGTACTTGCGTGTCTTGAGCGCTATTTGCATTGACACGATTACCGGCTTTATCCACAACGGTCGCGCGAACGGTGTATTGACCATCGGCTTGCTCCGTCTCATAAGCCCAATTCCAGCTGCCAGTTTTACCGCTGACTGTGGCATCCACATAATTAGAAGCAATCACTTTGCTGCCGCTGTCCAGCAATTCGAGCATCACCTTGTCACCATTGGCAGTGAAATCCGTGACCGTGCCACTATATGTCAGTGTTTGATCGTTTGTGATGAAGTCACTGGCACTGATACCACTGTCTGTGGTGATAGCTGTGATGTCGACCTTGGCGCTGGTATTGGGGTTGACTGAACCGTCGGGCTGGTTTTTACCGCCGTCGGTGTCGATGATGACAACTTCCGAGTCTGACTGGCTGACAGCATTACCCGCTTTATCCACCACTTTCGCCGTGATGGTGTATTTACCATCAGCAAGCACCAGTGCTGGCATGGATGTGGTAAGTTTCCAATTCCATTGGCCATCAGCTGGCAAAACATATTCAGACGCGATAACTTTGGCAGACGCATCACGCAAAAACAGTTCGACCATGTCCCCATTGTTGGTGAAACTGCCCACTGTGCCCGTGAAATCCAGGGTGTTGTCACTGGTATAAAAATCGCTTTCGCTTGAACCTGTATCTGTCGTGATCGATTTAATCGTCACAACAATCCCGTTATTGGGATCTGTCGTTGGTTTTGTTTGATCGGGGGGCACATAATTATTGGCACTGGATGTATCAATGACAAATGGTGTGCCCGCAAATGTGCTGGTGCCGCCCGCAGTATTTTTAACAACAACGTCAAAAGTCCTCAGTCCATCTGGCAGGGCATCTGTCACGGGCACTTCATAACGCCCTGCAGAAACTTCTTTGCCGGCATATTCTTTGCCATTGATTTTGACGGTGACGGTGGCACCGGGATCGGCATCCACCAAGATCCGTGGCGTGTTGTCACCCGTGATGCTGTCGGTATTGCTGATGCCGGTATCGTCCTCTTGATGCAGCTTGGCTTGAGTAATCTTGGGGCCAGCAATGACAGCCGCAGCGGCACTGCCCCCCCCTCCACCAGCGCCCAATAATGCCAGTGGCAGTGCCCACAAAGGATTGAAACCAGCCGCTGCAACCAGCGCCCCGACCGCAGCCCCCGAAGCACCAACCTGATACCCGCCAAGCGCCATGCCAACATTGGTAGCGCCATCTGGCAAGTTAGCCATGAAGGAGGAGGTTTCGCCGGACTCCGGAATGTATTCGTGATAAATACCTGGGCTGGCTTCACCAATGACTGCACCAAAACCAGTCTCGGTTTTATCGAAATAATTCGAAATAACCAAGTCATCGTTTTCACGGCCTTCAAAACTGAGGTGTAGGTCTTTGCCGACACGCTTGGCACGAATGTTGTCAGGACCTTGCCCTGTCGCGTTGTCAATGAGCTGGTAGCTTCCACCGGGTACAGCCTTGATCTTGAGCCCCCCCACCCAACGAGATCCTGGCTCAGGCACATCATGAGTGGTGGACTTTTCGGCGCCCTGATTGGTTTTGACAATGACTTTGTAGGAGTTTTTCATAATTGATACGTCCGCAGTAGAGGTTTGACCTAGAAATCAGCGTCTTGCGCCTGTCACCACAATTTCCACGCGACGGTTGGGGGCGTGGCAAATTTTGTTTTCAGGCGTTGGTTGGTTGCCACATCGCAACTTCACCAAGTGCGCGGCCCCCTCTCCCTCAATCTTGAATCCTTTGCTGGGTTTGAGCCCTCGGTCCTGTAGCTGAGCTGCCACCGCTTTGGCACGATCCATGGACAGCTTGGCGTTGGTTTTGGGCTTGCCAATCGCATCGGTATGACCCACCACGCGAATTCTTTCAACGCTGTTGAAATCCTGCTTCAATCTTTGTGCCATGATTTCAATGGCGTTGTAACTGGATGCCCGAAGCTCAGCCTTACCAAATTCGAACAGCGCATCTGACTCAAGCGCATACAGACGTGGAACGGCAGGCTTGGGGGCTGGCGGATTGGCTGCAATGGGAGTGGCTGCCGGTGTTGGAACTTTCGCCACAACGGGTGCAGGCTCTTGGCAATCCTGAACAAGCGGTGAGCGGGAAATGGTGTGAATTTGTTTGGCAGTACCCGATAGCTCGCCTTGCGCCTGCTCGGAAGAAATCTCTGTCAAACGTCCCGGCTCTTGCACTTTGAGAAGCAATGTTTTCCCAGGCTGAAACGACCAAGTTTGCGCCACACCCAGCCTGCCCGTGTGCAATTTTTTGGCATCGGCCAGAACAGCATGAAAAGCAACGGTGCCCGCTGCAGCACAAAACTCGGTGTAGCCACCTCGTAATAAGGAGGTGTGGTAGCGCCCGTTCAAGTAAATATTGACGGGCTCTGCCTTTGCCTTAGGCCCTGGTCTGTAAACCAGCACTCGGGCCTGCTCAATTGGTGCCGATGCAAGCGAAGCATACTTAGCACCAAATGCATCAATTATTGTCGAATTGAGTACTGGAGAATCGGGCTCGGGGCTGCCAGTGCCTTGTGCCACAGCTTGTGACCCCGAAAAAATCATCAATACAAATGAAATTGATAATTTATTTGCATATTTGGTCCATTCGACATCATATTTGAGCTTTCTCACACAGACTCCTACAAGGTGTATAAAAGCTTTAATATATCTCAAATAGTCAAATTTTAAAGATTAAGAATAATTTTTACGGATAAATGAAGCCTAAATCAATCATTTAAAAGTTGGAAGCGCGCCTGTTTTTGGGGCTCCTAATCCAGCACCTGTGTTCGTCATCGCAATCTCTCCCGGTCTTGTCTGGTGAGTTTTATGCTCAGCCAGCGATCTCAATTTCAGCAATTGATGCTTGACTTTTTTCCAACTTACCCCGCCATTCAGGTCTTGAGCGTGTGGTCAGTGATCGCGCTTTTGTCCAAGCAAGCAACAAACTCGACTCCTACGCCCTGACTGCGCTGAACGCTCACTTGCTTGCCATGGCTCAGGCCAGAAGCTGTATGGTGCTATTGCACGGCCTGCGTGTCGTGGCAACCCTCATGACTTTCGGTCAATTGACTTGACAAGCGTCTTTGCGCGACATGAAGCCGACTCTGGGAGTCAGTACCAGCAGGATCTTCGCCATGGGCTTTCGGCATGTGCCTGACCGCTCCACCTTGGCCGATGCCAACGAATCGCAAGATTTGCGGATTTGGGCGGACAACTTGGCAAGCCTGTGGATTCGAAAAGCCCGCAAGCGGTATCTACACATGAACAACTGGCAGGTGGAGCTGTTTGTCCAGTGGCTCCAGCAACACCTGCGCATCAAAAAATTCGTGGGTGCCAGCGAGAACGCAGTCAGGACGCAAATCTGGTGCGCTGTGCCACCTACGTGCTCAATGTCTTCAAAAAGAAGTTGCAATTGAAGGCATCGAATCACACTTTTCTACAGATTTTGTCAGCCTCGTTTTCCAGAAAACCCTTATTTCATGCGTCCTACAGACCGACGCCTACACATTGGATGCGCCTGATTGCGCTAAGCATTTAAATTTGTTCACTTTTAACCGGACACTACCGATGCAGGATCGGGATTCAAAGTTGGGTCACGGATTCAGGTCGGCGGCAAACGTGGCGCACCATCCACCACCTCGCGCACCTCGACATCTACCACCTGTTCGTTGGCTGAATGGGTTGATCTATGCGTCCAAGCTCCCTGCGGGCCCGATTTCGATGGCCCACGAAACTCACTTTGTCTGAAATTTTTGCGCATGGCGCTGAACTGCTGCCAAACCACAGCCACTTGTGGCTTATGTCCCGTAAGCAGCCAGCGCAGCATTGCCCAAACGATGTAAATGCCCAGTGCAGCCACTAGGCCCAACATAAAAACCAGCCCGAAGAAAACCAAAAACAATTGAAAAAGCAGCCTGCCCATGGTGTTCACTTGCGTATGTAGGAGTTCAAAGAGGTCACGGTAACAAATCCAGCGCCCGCATGTAATCGGCCGAACGCACCAAGGACTCCCAATCTCGGGCAGTGGCGCTGGGCAACAGCGCCAGGCGGCGCTGCTCGCTCACCTCGTTGGGTTGCCATTGGCCTTTGACGGCGGCCTCGGCCAATTCATCAAGCACCTGGTCCAGCTCGGCCCCGCCACCCACCGAGCGGTTGCACAGCAAGGCCAGGTCGCAGCCCGCATCCAGTGCGGCCCGCACCGCTTCGGTGTAGCTCAGGCTTTGGCCCTGCACCTGACGGGCACCCGCCATGGACAAATCGTCGCTGAAAATCGCGCCCTGAAAACCCATCTGGCCGCGCAAAATGTCTTGCAGCCAGCGCTTGGAAAAGCCAGCGGGCCGGGCGTCGACCCGGCTGTAAATGACGTGCGCAGGCATCACGGCGGTGAGCACGCTGCCCAACCACGGGTAAGGCGCGGCATCGTCGGCCAAGATGGCCTTGAGGCTGCGCTTGTCGACTGGGATGTCGGTGTGCGAATCGGCCTTGACCGCGCCGTGGCCAGGGAAGTGCTTGCCGCAATTGCCCATACCCGCCTGCAGCAGGCCTTGCATCAGGCTGCGGGCCAAGAGGCTCACCACACGCGGGTCGCGGGCAAATGCACGGTCGCCAATGACGCCGCTCTCGCCATGGTCCAGATCGAGCACGGGCGTGAAACTGAAGTCCACGCCGCAAGCCCGCAATTCACTGGCCAGCACAAAGCCCGCCGAAGTCGCCGCCTCGCAGGCCTTGAGCACGCCCGAGCCGGGTTGACCCTTGTTGTCCTGGCCCCAAAGCTCGCCAATGGCCCGCATGCTGGGCAAGTGGGTGAAGCCATCGGTACGAAAGCGCTGCACCCGCCCGCCTTCGTGGTCCACCGCGATCAAAAGGTCCGACCGGATGCTTTTGATCTCGGCGCACAAATCGCTCAGTTGCGCCCGGCTTTGCCAATTGCGGCCAAACAAAATCATGCCGCCGGTCAGCGGGTTCGCCAGTCGGCGGCGGTCCGCCGCCGTGAGGCTGTGGCCTTCAATGTCCAGGATCAGGGGGGCGTGGATGCTCATGGGTATCTCAACAGTTCAGGGTGATCGTGTCCAAATCAAGGGCCGGCCATGTCTGCAGCCGCTGCAGGTGCGTGGGTCTCGACCACACAAAAGCTGGCCGCGTACTCGGACTCGTCGGTCACGGTGATGTGGGCGCTCAGGCCCTTGGCTTCGAACCAGTCTTTCAGGCCGCCGTGCAGCACGACCACAGGCTGGCCGCTGGGCAACTTGCCGATCTCGCACAGCCGCCAGGTCATGGGCATGCGCATGCCCAGGCCAATGGCTTTGCTGAAGGCCTCTTTGGCCGAAAAACGGGTGGCCAAGTAACGCACACCGCGCTCAGGCCAGCGGGCGCTGCGGGCTTTCCAGGTGGCCATCTCGGCATCCGACAACACCTTGGCGGCAAAGCGCTCGCCGTGCCGATCCAGGCTGGCCCGGATGCGGCGTATATCGCAGATGTCGGTACCGATGCCGTAGATCATGTGTTTGAGCGTTGAGCGTTGAGCGTTGAGCGTTGGGCGTTGAGCATTGGGCGTTGAGCGTTGGGCGTTGAGCGTTGGGCGTTGGGCGTTGGGCGTTGGGCGTTGGGCGTTGGGCGTTGGACTTTAGGCGTTGCTCTGTTCACGCTGAACGCTGAACGCTGAACGCTCAACCCAATAGCGCCATATAGGCTTGCACGGTCGCGGTATAGCCCATCTCCAACGCATCGGCCATGAAGGCGTGGCCAATCGAGACTTCTTGCAGGCCCTTCACCGCCGCCACAAAGGCGGGCAGGTTGTCGCGGTTCAGATCATGGCCCGCGTTCAGGCCCAGGCCCGCTTGTGTGGCGGCCACAGCGGCATCGGCGTAGCGCTGCAGCTGCATGGCTTGCGCTGGCGTGCCAAAGGCGGCGGCATAGGGCTCGGTGTAGAGCTCCACCCGGTCGGCGCCCACGGCGCGGGCTGCGGCCATTTGCTCTGGGATCGGGTCCATGAACAGGCTCACGCGCACGCCCAGCGCCTTGCACTCGTCGATCAAGGGCTTCAAGCGCTCGGCGTCCTGCGGGAAGGTCCAGCCGTGGTCGCTGGTGAACTGGCCTTCGCTGTCGGGCACAAAGGTCACCTGGTGCGGGCGCACGGCCCGAACATGGTCCATCAGGTTGTGGAAGGGGTTGCCTTCGATGTTGAACTCGCGCTCGGGCCAGGCCTGCATCAGGGCGTGCAGCTCGGGCACGTCGCTCGCGCGGATGTGGCGCTCGTCCGGGCGGGGGTGGATGGTGATGCCGTTCGCGCCCGCTTGCAGGCACAGCTCGGCTGCACGCCTGACGCTGGGAATGCCCAGGTGGCGCGAGTTGCGCAGCAATGCGACCTTGTTGACATTGACCGACAGGGCCACACGTTGGGAAGAAGTCGTCATGGAGGTGTTCATAAGGTTTGCAAGTCCAGCATCATTTGACGGGTGCGCAAAGCGCCCACACCACAATGGTAGTTGAGCAAGAGGCGCAAGGGGCGCTGCAGTTGCACCAGCAAGTCGGCACACTCGCGCAGCAAAGACGCCAAGGGGCTGGGTGAAGCCAGCGCCGCGTGCAGTGCCAGCCACTGCTCACCACGCAAGGCGTGGCGCGGGTCATCGTTCACCCATTGCAGGCCCGCCTCGGGCACAAGCGCATAACTGTCCGTGGGCGACAAAGGCTTGAGGGTCAGGGTTTGTTGGTTCAGAGCGGGCAACAGGCCCATTTCGCGCAGCAGCAGCAGCTCAAAGCCGCGCAAGGCCCATTGCAAGGCGTCCGGGTCGCCACTGGCCAACAGGCGCACGGCGGCGGCATAGACCTCGAACAGCTGCGGATGCGGATCGTCGCGCGCGGTCAGGCGCATCAGCAATTCATTGAGGTAGTAGCCCGACAGCAGCGCCTCGCCCGTGGGCATGACATGGCCGCCCACCCATTCGGCCGATTTGAGGGTGCGGATGTCACCGTCGCCCCCAAAGGCCAGCGACAAAGGCTGCAAGGGCAAAAGTACGGGGCGGAAACTGGAGGTGGGCCGTTTGGCCCCTTTGGCCACCAAAGCCACCCGGCCGTGGTGGCGGGTGAAGACCTCCAGAATCAGGCTGGTTTCGCTCCAGTCGTAGCGGTGCAGCACATAGGCTGGCTCGTCTGCGATCCGCTTGGAGGCCATTGGCAGTGGAATTACTCGTAACCGAAGCTGCGCACGCGGGCTTCGTCGTCGGCCCAGCCCGAACGCACCTTGACCCACAGCTCGATGAACACCTTGGCGTCCAGCAGCTTTTCCAGCTCCACGCGGGTTTCGGTGCCGATGCGTTTGAGCTTTTCGCCCTTGTCACCGATCACCATGGCCTTGTGCCCTTCGCGCTCGACCACGATGGTGGCGGCAATCCGCAGCATGCGTTTGGACGTGCGGCCCGCTTCTTCTTCGAACTTGTCGATCACCACCGTCGAGGTGTAAGGCAGCTCATCACCAGTCAGGCGAAAGAGTTTTTCGCGCACCATTTCGCTGGCAAGGAACTTCTCGCTGCGGTCGGTGAGTTCATCCTCGGCATGCCACCAGGGTTGCTCGGGCAGGTATTTTTCGCAAATACCCAGCAGGCGCTCAATGTCCTTGGGCTGCTTGGCCGACATGGGCACGAACTCGGTGAAAGCGTGGCGTTCTTGCATGCTTTGCAGCCAGGGCGCAATGTCGCCACGGCGGTGAACGTTGTCGAGTTTGTTGGCCACCAGCAAGACCGGGATACCGGGCTTGAGCAGCGCCAGCACTTTGGCGTCGGCGGTGGTGAAGCTGCCCGCCTCGACCACGAACAAGACCAAGTCCACATCGCTCACCGCACCGACCACGGTTTTGTTCAGCGACTTGTTGAGCGCGGTGCCGTGGATGGTCTGGAAACCCGGCGTGTCGACAAACACATACTGGGCAGCGCCCTGGGTGCGGATGCCGGTGATGCGGTGGCGCGTGGTTTGCGCTTTGCGCGAGGTGATGCTGATTTTTTGACCCACCAAGGCGTTGAGCAAAGTCGACTTGCCCACGTTGGGCTTGCCCACAATCGCCACCAGGCCGCAGCGCTGACCTTCCACCGGCACGGGCGCGGGGGCAGCAGCGACGGGCGGCAAGGCGGCGTCTTCCGACGCATCGCGTGGCTGGATGGTCACGCCCGCGATTTGCACGGGGCGGCGCATGGTTTGCTCTTGTGGCGTGCGTTCAGTTTCAGGCGTTTTTTTATCGGTGCTCATGCGGCGCTTTCGGATTTCAAAGTGAGCAGCATGGCGGCGGCCGCTGCTTGTTCGGCAGCGCGACGCGATGCGCCCGAGCCTTGTTGGGTTTGGCGCAATTCGGTCACTTCGCAAGAGACCTCGAACTGCTGGCGGTGCGCCGCGCCGGAGGTGCCGACAACGGTGTATTTGGGCAGCGCGAGCTTGCGCCCCTGCAGCCACTCTTGCAATTCGGTCTTGGGGTCTTTGCCCACGGCCTGCATGTCGGGCTTGATGTCCACTTTGGCAAACAGGCGCTCGACCAGCGCTTGGGCAGCTGGGTAGCCGCCATCCAGGTACACCGCGCCAATGATGGCTTCGACCATGTCCGCCAGGATGGATGGCCTGCCCTGCCCACCGGAACGCATCTCACCTTCACCCAGACGCATGACCGCAGAAACATCCAGCGTTTTGGCCAATTGGTGCAGCGTGTCTTGCTTGACCAAATTGGCCCGCACCCGGGACAAATCACCCTCGGGCATGTTAACCAATTGGACATACAGCATGTGCGAGACCGCCAAATTGAGCACCGAGTCGCCCAAAAACTCCAGGCGTTCGTAGTGGTCGGCGCTGAAACTGCGGTGCGTCAGCGCCTGTTGCAGCAAACCCACTTGGCGAAAGGCATACCCCAGACGGATTTGCAGTTCAGGCAAACCCGATGAAACAACGGTGGTGGTAGCCACGCTCACCTCAATCAAAAGCGCCAATGCGCTGGAGGTTGCCGAAGTTCATCCAGACAAAGAAGGCTTTGCCCACGATGTTGCCGTCCGGTACAAAACCGAAATAACGCGAATCCAGCGAGTTGTCCCGGTTGTCACCCATCATGAAGTAATGGCCCGCTGGCACTTTGCAGGTCACGCCTTCGACGGTGTAGTTGCAGTTTTCGCGGCCCGCAAACTGATCAGCACCGGGGATGAACGCCGGACGCTCATCATCCTGAATGGTCTGGTGCGGCTTGGCCCCCAGGGACTCACTGCGGTGCTTGAAATACCGCATGGTGGACTCGTCAAAAAAGTCAGGCAGCGCCTGGGTGGGCAGTTCTTTGCCATTGATGGTGAGCTTCTTGTTCAGATAGGCCACTTCGTCGCCCGGCAGCCCCACCACGCGCTTGATGTAGTCGACTGTGGGCTTCGGGGGATAACGGAACACCATCACATCGCCACGCTGCACAGGCGTGCCTTGCGTGATTTTGATGTTCGCCACGGGCAGCCGAATCCCGTAGTGAAATTTGTTGACCAAAATCAGGTCGCCGATGTGCAACGTCGGGATCATGGAGCCCGAAGGAATTTTGAAAGGCTCGAACAAGAAGGAGCGCAACAGAAAGACCACGACGATGACCGGAAACAGGCCTGCGGTCCAATCAAGCCACCAGGGTTGCATGATCAATTTTTCACGGGATTCGCGAATATCGGTGTCGACCTTCTCGATGCCCATTTGGGCCAACTCGGCACGGCGTCGGGCTGTTTCAGCTTCGAGCTGGGCCACCGCTTGCCGACGGCGCGGCAAGAACACGAAGCGCTCGGCCAGCCAATAAATGCCCGTGACCACGGTAGCCAAAAGCAAGAGCAGCGCAAAGTTGCCCTCAATGAAGCCCAGATACCAGGCACCGGCATAGCCGACAAATGCGGCCAGCACCAAAGACGTTAAAAACTGCATCAATCTTCCACCTGCAAAATGGCCAAGAACGCCTCTTGGGGCACCTCGACCGAGCCAATTTGTTTCATGCGCTTTTTACCCGCCTTTTGCTTTTCGAGCAGTTTGCGCTTGCGGGTGATGTCACCACCGTAGCACTTGGCCAGCACGTTTTTGCGCAAGGCCTTGATGGTTTCACGGGCAATGATGTTGGCCCCAATGGCGGCCTGGATGGCCACATCGAACATCTGACGGCTGATGATCTCGCGCATCTTGGCTGCCACGGCGCGACCTCGATACTGGGCTTGCGTTCGGTGCACGATGATGGACAGCGCATCGACCTTCTCGCCGTTGAGCATGATGTCGACCTTGACCACGTCGGAGGCCCGGTATTCCTTGAACTCGTAATCCATCGAGGCGTAGCCACGGCTGACCGATTTGAGCTTGTCAAAAAAGTCCAGCACGATCTCGCCCAGCGGCATTTCATAAGTCAGCATGACCTGACGGCCGTGGTAGGCCATGTTCAGCTGCACGCCGCGCTTTTGGTTGGCCAGTGTCATCACGGGGCCGACATAGTCTTGCGGCATGTACAGGTGCACCGTGACGATGGGCTCGCGAATCTCTTGCAGTTTGCCTTGGTCGGGCATCTTGGAGGGGTTCTCGACCATGACGACTTCACCACCGGGCTGGACCACTTGGTAGACCACGCTGGGCGCGGTGGTGATCAGGTCCTGGTCAAACTCGCGCTCCAGGCGTTCTTGCACGATTTCCATGTGCAACAAACCCAGAAAGCCGCAGCGAAAGCCAAAGCCCAGCGCCTGCGAGACTTCGGGCTCGTAATGCAGCGAAGCGTCGTTGAGCTTGAGCTTTTCCAGCGCGTCGCGCAGGCCGTCGTACTGGTTGGCTTCGGTTGGGTACAAACCGGCAAAGACCTGCGGCTGGATTTCCTTGAAGCCAGGCAAGGCCTCGGTGGCCGGGCCCAGGTTGTTGGGCAGCTTCTTTTCCAAAGTGACGGTGTCGCCCACTTTGGCCGCCTGCAACTCCTTGATGCCCGCGATGATGTAACCCACCTCGCCCGCTTTGAGCGATTCGCGCGGCTGGTTGGCAGGGGTGAACACGCCCAAGCTGCCCGCTTCGTACACCGCGTTGCTGGCCATCATGCGGATGCGCTCGTTTTTGAGCAGTTGGCCATCGACCACGCGCACCAGCATGACCACGCCCACATAGGTGTCAAACCAGCTGTCGATGATCATGGCGCGCAGCGGCGCGTCGGGATTGCCTTTGGGCGGTGGAATGCGCGCCACCACCGCTTCGAGTATTTCTTCGATGCCCATGCCGGTCTTGGCCGAGCAGGGAATCGCATCGGTCGCGTCGATGCCGATCACGTCTTCCACTTCGGCGCGGGCATTGTCCGGATCGGCGTTGGGCAAATCCATTTTGTTGAGCACCGGCACCACTTCCACGCCCAGATCGAGCGCGGTGTAGCAATTGGCCACGGTCTGCGCTTCCACACCTTGGCTGGCATCGACCACCAGCAAAGCGCCTTCGCAGGCCGACAGCGAACGCGAGACTTCGTAAGAGAAGTCCACATGGCCGGGCGTGTCGATCAGGTTGAGGTTGTAGACCTGCCCGTCTTTGGCCTTGTATTGCAGCGCAGCGGTTTGCGCCTTGATGGTGATGCCGCGCTCTTTCTCGATGTCCATCGAGTCCAGCACCTGCGCTTCCATGTCACGCGCTTCCAAACCACCACAGCGTTGAATCAAGCGATCGGCCAGCGTGGACTTGCCATGGTCGATGTGGGCAATGATCGAAAAATTTCTGATGTGATTCATCAAGGAAGTTCTGCAAGTGTTTGTGGATCAATGATCCGGAAAAGAAAAAAGGGCGCGTCTGGTGGTGACGCGCCCTGAACCAACAATCTATGGCAACTGCGATAGTTGGGATTTCATTGTAGGCAAATTGCCCCATTCGCACAGCCCCAACATCACGTTTTACAGGTCGTTGCTGCTTTGCAACATGAACTCTATCCACAACTTATTCACAACCCTCGAAGTCTTCGCTTGAATAACTTGTGGGTCATCTGTGGACTCTTGTGAGGAATCCCACATGGTGAATCCAGCCCTGCGATTTATGCCATCAATCCTTGGTCAAGACACATGATTTTATCCAGTTTAGTCATGAGCGATGCAAAAAGTCAGCAAACACAAACTTTTGAACTTTTTCACATCGGCAGATTTTTTTGCATCGAAATTCGCAAAATGCATACCCAATCGTACCTATGCCCTGCAAGGTACGAAGGGCATTTGAATGGCCTGCCACTCACTTTCCGGGACGAATCAGAACGTACTGTGCACCATCACCACGGCGGATCAAAACACTGACGGGCCGGTTTTTGTCAATTCGGGACATCAGGGCATCAAATTCCTTCACGGATGTGATCTCCGTGTTCGCAATGGCCAAGACCAAATCGCCCTCTCGGATACCCGCGCGAGCCGCAGCATCTACCGCAGCATCCACGCGCACACCGCCACGTACGCGAAACTCCTTTTTCAGAGCCTCCGTCAAGTCGCTCACGCTCAAACCCAAATGCTGAACCGCAGCAGTTTGAGCTTTTTTATCGGGCGCTGCGGCGATCGGCTTTTCAGCTTCAATCTCGGCCACCATCACATTCAGTTCCTGTGATTTTCCTCGCCGAAATACCGTGATGGTTGCCCGGCTTCCGGGTTTGGTGTTACCCACAGCACGGGGCAAATCAGCAGGTTTATCAATGACTTTGCCTTCAAACCGGGTGATGATGTCACCCGCTTCTATACCGGCTTTTTCAGCGGGTGAACCCTCCTCAACGCCGCGCACCAGCACCCCTTGCGCTTTTTCGAGACCAATGGATTCGGCCACTTCTTTGGTGACAGGCGCAATTTGCACGCCAATGCGTCCACGGCTCACACGGCCATTGCTGCGCAATTGCTCGCTCACCCGCATGGCTTCATCCATGGGAATCGCAAAGGAAATCCCCATGAAACCACCCGAACGTGAATAAATTTGACTGTTGATCCCAACCACTTCACCACGCATATTGATCAGCGGTCCACCGGAATTACCTGGATTGATGGCGACATCGGTCTGGATAAAGGGCAAATACTCACCAGTGTCGCGTTGCTTGGCGCTCACAATGCCCGCTGTCACGCTGTTTTCCAATCCAAAAGGCGAGCCAATCGCCATGACCCATTCACCCACTTTGAGGCGGCTGACATCCCCTACGCGCACGGCAGGCAGACCCGTGGCCTGAATTTTCACAACGGCCACATCGGTGCGCTTGTCAGCCCCGACGATGCGAGCCTTGAACTCTCGTTTATCCGTCAGGGTGACCAGCACCTCATCTGCACCGTCCACCACATGGGCGTTGGTCATGATGAAACCGTCCGCACTCAAAATGAAGCCGGATCCCACGCCACGGGGTTGGGCTTCTTCCTGAGGCCGATTTTGACGTGGCGCTTGCCTGGGCGCATTGGGAACACTGGGCATGGGCACACCGAAAAATCGGCGAAACAACTCCTGCATTTCATCATCAGGCGAGCCCGGCGCCGGGGTTCCGACACGAACTTTTTCAAGGGTGCGTATATTGACGACGGATGGACCTACTTGTTCAACCAACTCCGTGAAGTCAGGCAATCCGCGAATCGCAACACCCGAACTTTGTGCCGCAGCAGTCATTGGCGACAACATCCACGCACTGCTGAACATGCCGATAAACAACACACTGGCCAATCTGGCTTTGAACCTATATTTTTTGATCACACATCTCTCCTTGTGTATGTCATTGCGAGAAAACATTCTGAAGTTTGTGGCTTGCCTCACAAGTTCAAGATGACTTTACAAACCTTGAACAAATTGGGCGGGCGGATACGGCAATGGTGGGCGCGAATATACAGCGCATCGAAAGCCATGCCAGTCGTGGGGCATCGAGTGACGGTGCATCCACACAATGTGAGACAAATGCCCGACTGAGGCCCCTGATGGACGCATGCACAACACCATAGCGTCTCCAACATCCCACACGGGCTTTAAATCCTGCGCTGTCTCAACACCCTTAGAATCCCGCCACAACCACTGCTCACCACTCCAGACCAATTGATCGTCGCTTGTGAGTTCACGCCTCCAGCACACAGTGGCCAGGGTCAGACAAAGACACCAAACCAGCCATGCCGTAATGACCGCTGCCGGGCTGGCTGAACTCGCAGACTGCCATTGAATCAGTCCCCATGCGCCAAGAAAAGCCCACAGCAGACCCAGGCCCCAACTCCAAACAAAATGCCCCACCGGGTAAACCACAGGTGGGGCATTTTGCATGGGGGCGTCTCGCGTCAGATGCGCTTGAATACCAGCGAACCGTTGGTGCCGCCAAAACCAAAGTTGTTTTTCAGGGCCACATCGATTTTCACATCGCGTGCCGTATTGGCACAGTAGTCCAGATCGCACTCGGGGTCAGGGTTGACCAGGTTGATGGTCGGCGGCACCTTTTGGTGATGCAGCGCCAGCACAGTGAACACGCTCTCAATGCCGCCCGCACCACCCAGAAGGTGACCGGTCATGGACTTGGTTGAACTGATCACGGTCTTGTACGCGTGATCACCCAAAGCCACCTTGATGGCATTGGTTTCGTTGATGTCACCCAGCGGCGTGGAGGTGCCGTGGGCATTGAGGTAGTCGATCTGGTCAACATTGACGCCGGCATTGCGCATGGCGCTGAGCATGGCGCGGCGGGGGCCGTCCATGCTCGGCGCGGTCATGTGACCGGCGTCAGCACTCATGCCGTAACCACCCAGCTCGGCGTAAATTTTGGCGCCACGGGCTTTGGCGTGTTCGTACTCTTCTAGCACCATGACGCCCGCGCCTTCACCCAGCACAAAGCCATCACGGTCCTTGTCCCAGGGGCGAGAAGCCGCTGTGGGGTCATCGTTGCGGGTCGACAAAGCGCGCATGGCGGCAAAACCACCCACGCCCAGTGGCGACACCGTGCCTTCGGAGCCACCAGCAATCATCACATCCGCGTCGCCGTATTCGATCAGACGACCAGCTTCGCCAATGCTGTGCAAGCCTGTGGTGCAAGCGGTTACGACGGCCAGGTTGGGGCCTTTGAAGCCACTGCGCATCGAGACATGGCCTGAGATCATGTTGATGATCGAGGCCGGCACAAAAAATGGGGAAATACGACGCGCGCCGCGTGCGGTGTACTCAATGTGGGTTTCTTCGATCAGCGGCAAGCCGCCAATGCCCGAACCAATGACCACACCGATGCGGCATGCCTCTTCTTCACTCAGTGCATCGCCTGTGGGCAGCCCGGAGTCCTGAATGGCCTGAGAAGCAGCAGCAATGCCGTAATGAATGAAGCGGTCCATCGTACGCGCCTCTTTGGCGCTGATGTAGGACTCAAGGTCAAAATTCTTGACTTCACCCACGATCCTGCAGGACATGGCTGAAGCATCAAAACGTGTGATAGGACCAATGCCGGACTGACCGGCAATCAGGTTGGACCATGCCTCAGCCACCGTGTTGCCCACGGGGCTGACGCATCCCAAACCCGTGACAACAACGCGGCGCCGGGTCATCGTCGATCAGGCCTTCTTGCTTTGGGCGTAGTCGATCGCAGCTTGCACCGTGGTGATTTTTTCTGCGTCTTCGTCAGGAATCTCGATGCCGAACTCGTCTTCGAGTGCCATCACCAGTTCCACAGTGTCCAGGGAGTCGGCACCCAGATCGGCCACGAAGGCTTTTTCGTTGGTGACTTGTGACTCTTCAACGCCGAGTTGTTCGGCAATGATTTTTTTGACACGTGCTTCGATATCGCTCATGGGGTCCCTCTGAGGGTTGTGAAAAAAGAAGATTTTACCTGTCCGGAAGGGCGTTCCGGAAATCAGGCCATGAACATGCCACCATTGACATGCAATTCCTGTCCGGTGACATAGCCAGCGCCTGGTCCAGCCAGATACGCCACGGCGTGGGCGATGTCATCGGGTTGCCCCAGATGGCCCAGAGGAATCTGGCCCAACAAGGCTTTGTGTTGTTCTTCGGGCAGGCTGGCGGTCATGTCGGTGGCAATGAAACCGGGGGCCACACAGTTGACGGTGATGTTGCGGCTGCCCAGCTCGCGAGCCAGAGCACGGGTCATACCGGCCACACCCGCCTTGGCGGCGGCGTAGTTGGCCTGGCCGGGGTTGCCGGATGCGCCCACCACACTGGTGATGCTGATGATGCGGCCATAACGCTGCTTCATCATGGGGCGGATCACCGCGCGGCTCATGCGGAACACCGCCTTGAGGTTGGTGTCGAGCACCGCATCCCAGTCGTCGTCTTTCATGCGCATGGCCAAAGTGTCGCGGGTGATGCCCGCGTTGTTGACCAGCACCTGCAGGCCGCCGTGCTCCTTGACGATGGCGTCGATCAGGGCTTCGCCTGCGGCCGCATCGTTGACGTTCAGGTTGGCACCTCGGCTACCGGGGAAGGCTGACAGCGCTTGGCTGATTTTGGCGGCACCGTCGTCGCTGGTGGCGGTGCCAATGACCACATAACCCGCTTGGGCCAAGTGCAAAGCAATGGCAGCGCCAATGCCTCGGGATGCGCCAGTGACCAAGGCCACTTGTTTTGGGGTGTCGCTCATGCGAGGAGTCCTTTCACTTCAGCCAGGGTGGCGGGGTCATACAGCGCCACGCCAGTCAATTCGGCATCGATGCGCTTGGTCATGCCTGCCAGCACTTTACCGGGGCCGCACTCGACCAGGGTTGTCACGCCTCGGGCCTTGATGGCCTGCACACACTCGACCCAGCGCACCGGGCCAAAGGCCTGACGGTAGAGCGCGTCTCGGATGCGGTCGCCGTCGGTTTCGATGGCCACGTCGATGTTGTTCAGCACCGGGATCTGCGGCGCGCCCAGAGTCAGTGTGGCCAGTTTCTCGCGCAGCTTTTCAGCGGCAGGCTTCATCAGGCTCGAATGGAAAGGCGCCGACACGGGCAAGAGCAGCGCACGCTTGGCACCCATGCCCTTGAGCACTTCGCAAGCTTTGTCCACCGCCGCTTTGCTGCCCGCGATCACGGTTTGCGCGGCGTCGTTGAAGTTCACGGCTTCAACCACTTCGGCGCTGCCCGCTGCAAAAGTGGCTTGGGCTGCCTGGCAGCCTTCGATCACTTTGTCTGAGGCCAAGCCCAAAATGGCGGCCATGGCGCCCACGCCCACGGGCACGGCTTCCTGCATGGCAGCCGCACGCAGACGCACCAGTGGGGCGGCTTGCGCGAGCGTCAACACACCCGAAGCCACCAGGGCACTGTATTCACCCAGCGAGTGACCGGCCACGACGGACGGCTTGGCCCCGCCTTCGGCGAGCCAAGCGCGGTAAGCGGCCACAGCCGACACCAGCATCACGGGCTGGGTGTTGGTGGTCATCGCCAGCGCTTCTTTAGGGCCTTCGTGTATGAGTTGGGCCACGTCTTCGCCGAGGGCGTCCGAGGCTTCTTTCAGGGTTTGGAGCACCACGGGGTGGTCACCCCAGGCGTCCAGCATGCCCACCGATTGGGAGCCCTGGCCGGGAAAAACAAAAGCAAATGTGGTCATGTGCAAATTTTTTTAATCAGGAAAGAATCCGTGAAAGTGACATGGGGCGTGCCCTGCATCGCCGCCCCGGGCCTGTCAAATCAAGAGCGGGTCAATAACGCAACAGCACCGAGCCCCAAGTGAAGCCCCCGCCCACGCCTTCGAGCATGAGGGTCTGGCCACGCTGGATGCGCCCGTCGCGCACGGCTGTGTCCAGCGCCAGCGGGATCGAGGCGGCCGAGGTGTTGCCATGCTGGTCCACCGTCACGACCACCTTGTCAGCGCCCAGCTTGAGCTTGCGCGCTGTGCTTTGCATGATGCGGATGTTGGCCTGATGCGGGATCAACCAGTCGATGTCGGCATCGGTCAAGTTGGCCTTGGCCAAGCTGGCGCGGGCCGTGTCTTCGAGCACACCCACCGCCAATTTAAAGACCGCCTGACCGTCCATCTTGAGCACCGGATCGCCCAAAATGCCGCCACGGTTGACATGGCCGGGCACGCACAAGATGTCCTTGTACTTGCCGTCGGCGTGCAAATCGGTGGCCAAAATGCCGGGCTGATCCGAGGCTTCGAGCACGACCGCGCCTGCGCCATCGCCAAACAACACGCAGGTCGTGCGGTCCTTGAAGTCGAGGATACGGCTGAACACCTCCGAGCCGATCACCAAAGCACGTTTTGCCGAGCCGGACTGGATCATCGAGTCGGCAATGGTCAGCGCGTAAATGAAGCCACTGCACACGGCCTGCACGTCAAACGCCGGGCAACCTGCGGTGCCCAGCTTGTGCTGCACCATGGTCGCCACCGAGGGAAACACCATATCGGGAGTCGATGTGGCGACGATGATCAGGTCCAGGTCGTGGGCCGAAATGCCTGCAGCAGCCAGCGCCTGGCGTGCAGCTTCGGTCGCCAGATCGCTGCTGCCCTGATGGTCGGCCGCAAAGTGACGGGCACGGATACCGGTGCGATCAACGATCCAGTCGTCGGAAGTTTCGACGCCTTGTTGCGCCAGTTCGGCCGCTAGGTCGGCATTGGTCAGGCGTTTTTCCGGCAGGTAGCTGCCGGTGCCCAGAATGCGGGAATAAATTCTCATGGTGTGGTGACCGCTTCTGAGCGCTCGGCTTGCGCCCCCATCAACAAGGGAGCTGCATGCGCGATGCGTTCACGAACGCGATCCAGCAATTGGTTTCGGGCTGCATCATAAGCCCGGTTCAGCGCCGTCTCGAAAGCCACCTCATCGGCCGAGCCATGGCTCTTGAACACCAGACCGCGCAGCCCCAACAAGGCCGCACCGTTGTAGCGGCGGTGGTCTACACGATTTTTAAATGCAGATAGAACCGGATAAGCTAAAAGTGCTGCAATTTTCGTGAAGATGTTGCGTGAAAACTCAGTTTTCAAGAAGCCGCCAATCATGGTTGCCAGACCTTCGCTGGCCTTCAAAGCCACGTTGCCCACGAAACCATCGCACACCACAATGTCCACGGTGCCTTTGAAAATGTCATTGCCTTCGACGTTGCCATGAAAATTCAAATCACCCGAACTGCCCGCAGAGCGCAGCAATTCACCGGTTTTTTTGATGATCTCATTGCCCTTGATGGCCTCTTCGCCAATGTTGAGCAAGCCCACTGTGGGGTTTTGCTTGTTTTGCAAGACGGAGACCAGTGCCGATCCCATGACGGCAAACTGAAGCAAATGTTCGGGCGTGCAGTCTACATTGGCACCCAGGTCGAGCATGGTGGTGCCGCCGCCCTTGAAGTTGGGCATCTGCCCTGCAATGGCCGGGCGGTCAATGCCGTCCATGGTTTTGAGCACATAGCGGGCAATCGCCATGAGCGCGCCCGTGTTGCCCGCAGACACCGCAGCACCGGCTTTGCCGTCACGCACCTGCTCGATGGCCACGCGCATGGACGAGTCTTTTTTCTTGCGCAACGCCACTTCGAGCGGATCGTCCATTTCGACCACTTCAGTAGCAGCCACCACTTCGGCGCGAAGATCGACAAAACCGGCCAATGCTTCTGAACGGCCCACCAGCAAAAGGCGTGCATCGGGATGGGTCAACAAAAAGCGGCGGCAGGCCGCCAGCGTGACGCGGGGACCATGGTCACCACCCATGCAATCGACAGCCACGGTGATTGGAGTGGGCGAGGTCATGGAATCCTTGGGCTCAAAAACGAAAAGTACAAAACAAAACCTACAAAAACAAAAGCCCGATGCTACTTAAAAAGTAGCGCCGGGCCTCTGGCGGCTTGAGGGCTGACGCCGATCAGGCTTCAGATTTGTTTTTCAACACCTGACGACCACGGTAAAAACCGTTGGGGCTGATGTGGTGACGCAGGTGTGTTTCACCGGTGGTGGGTTCCACAGCGATACCAGGCACATTCAGTGCGTTGTGTGAACGGTGCATGCCGCGCTTGGAAGGCGATTTTTTGTTTTGCTGAACAGCCATGATGGCTCCTTGGAAGCTTGTGGAGGCCGCGCAAATACAACGCAGCTTCTGGTTGATGACAGTGTCCCCCAGTCAAACTGGGCGAAGCCATTGATTATAGCCCAAGCCGGAACACTTTCCCCAATTGCTCAGTCCAAGAGATCAAGATGACGACTTTTTCAACCCCGCCAGCACGCCGAAGGGATTGGGACGCTCAGCGGCCTGCTCAAACTCCGGGTCTACGGCAGACATGGGCAAGGCCTCGGGGCAAACCTCATGCAAAGGGACAAGGGGCAAGGACAAAATCAGCTCATCTTCGACCAGCGCCAAGGCGTCGAAGTCGCGGCTGACCACCAAAATATCTTCTTCCGCCTCGTCATCCAGCGCCGCAGCCGTGGCCTCGTCGGCCACAAAACGAAAAGACCGCTGGGCCTGAACTGTCTCCAAAACAGGCGTCAAGCAACGTTGGCACTGCATAGGCAAAGCCACCGAAGCTTCCAAATCGAGCCAGACATGGTCAGCCCCACCCGATTGGGGCTCCAGCCGCCCCTCCAGGTGCCAGACCACGGGCCCGGCCAGCACATCCCCATCGACCTGCTCTTGACACAAACGGGACATGGCCTGCAAAGCACCTTGCCCTTCCAAAACGGCCTCATCGCGGGCAAACGCCACAACATCCAAGTGTTGGGGATCAAACTTTTTTTCCATGTGCGCAGTGTAAGAGAATCACCCCCATGAGCATTTCTTCCATGGCACCCCATTCCCCCATTCCCTCCAGCCAGGTCAGCCGCACAGTGGTCCTGGGTTCGACCTCGCGCTATCGCCGCGAACTCCTGGAACGCCTGCGCATTCCCTTCACCGTCGCGGCTCCCGACGTGGATGAAACACCCGCTGTAGGCGAATCCCCAAGCGACCTGGCCCGGCGCCTGGCTCTGGCCAAAGCCCAAGCGGTGGCCGCCAAACACCCCGAATCGGTGGTGATTGGCTCCGATCAAGTCGCCGACCTGGCTGGTCAGCCGCTGGGCAAGCCCGGCGAACATGCCCGCGCCGTGCAACAACTGCGGCAAATGCGTGGCCAGACCGTGATTTTTCAGACCGCGCTCGCCGTGGTGTGTCTGGCCACCGGCTTTGAAGCGGTCGATTTGGCGGCTGTGCGGGTGGTGTTTCGCGACCTGAGCGATGCAGAGATCGAAGCTTATTTACAGGCTGAAAAACCCTATGACTGCGCGGGCAGCGCCAAAAGCGAGGGTTTGGGCATCGCCTTGCTGGAATCCATTGACAACGACGACCCGACCGCTTTGATCGGCTTGCCGCTGATCCGCACCGCACGCATGCTGCGTCAGGCTGGAATCCAACTGTTGCGAGCCACGCCATGACCCCAGGCCGACTTTTTCTGGTTCCGACGCCGCTGGATTTTGGCTGCACAGAGCAAGCCCCCATCACCGATGTTTTACCCAGCACGACACTGGCCGCCGCCGCTGGCCTGCAGCACTGGGTCTGCGAAAACGCCAAAACAACCCGGGCATTCCTCAAACGCGTGGGCGCAACCCACCCGCTGTGTGCGCCACTGGCCGAACAGCAGATCACCGAATTGCCGCGTCATGTGCATAAAAAAGGCGATCACCAGTCCGGCTTTGACGGCAAACCGCTGCTGGCCGCCGCCTTGCAAGGCCACGACATGGGCTTGATCAGCGAAGCAGGCATGCCTGCGGTGGCCGACCCCGGCAGCTCGGTGGTGCGCGCAGCGCACGACCTGGGCCTGAGCGTGGTGCCCCTCGTGGGCCCCGTGTCCTTGCTGCTGGCCTTGGCGGCCAGTGGCCTCAACGGTCAAAACTTCGCCTTTGTCGGCTACCTGCCACAAGACGCCAACGAACGGGGTGCGCGGCTCAAACAACTGGAATCACTGGCCCACAAAACAGGTCAGACCCAGCTGTGGATTGAAACGCCCTACCGCAACGCCGCCATGCTGAGCGCTTTGCTGCAAAGCCTTCAGGGCGTCACACGCCTGGCCATAGCCAGCGGCCTCACGCTGCCCTCGGCACGCATCCAGAGTCACAGCGTGGCCCAATGGAAAAAGGGCCTCAAAGGCCCCGATGCGCACACCCCGGCGGTGTATGCGATTGGGCCTTGAGACAACCCTTGCATAGAGGGTTGACGCTGAGAATTTCGGACTCTGCGAGTGCCGACCTACAAGAACAGGTCGTCGAAATCGCGACGTTGAACCGCTCAGCGCAAAAGATCAACGAACAGTGGCGCCCAGGCGCAAGGCGTGGACAGCGCCTTCGCCCACGGCCGCGCCAAAGCGTTTGGCCAACCGCTCGGCCACGTTTTCGTGGCGCGAATAATCCACCACTTCAGGGGCTTTGACCACATCGCGGGCCACGCCGTCCAGGCTGCCCAAGGCATCGGCCAGCCCCATGTCCACGGCTTGCTGGCCGCTCCAGAACAGGCCGCTGAACATCTCCGGCGTTTCCTTCAGGCGCTCGCCGCGTCCTTTGCGGACCACGTCGATGAACTGGGCATGGATTTGGTCCAACATGGCCTGTGCATGCTTGCGCTGCGCCTCGGTTTGGGGGCTGAAGGGATCAAGAAAGCCCTTGTTGGCCCCAGCTGTCATCAAGCGCCGCTCGATGCCCAGCTTGTCCATGAGTCCGGTAAAACCAAAACCATCCATCAGCACACCAATGCTGCCCACGATGCTGGCCTTGTCCACATAAATCTTGTCAGTCGCCGCCGCAATGTAATACGCCGCCGATGCACAAGACTCTTCCACCACCGCATAGATCGGCTTTTTGTGCAGCACCTTGAGGCGGTGAATTTCATCGTTGATCAAGCCCGCCTGCACAGGGCTGCCGCCAGGCGAATTGATCAAGAGCACCAAAGCCTGCGAGCCGGAGTCTTCCAGCGCATTGCGCATGGACGCCATGACATTTTCAGCGCTGCCTTCGCCCTCCGAGCCAATTTCGCCGCGAATGGAGACCATCGCGGTATGCGGCAAGCTGGGATTAATGGTGGGTGTGGTGTAGCTGAAGGCCTGCCAAAAGACCACTGCCAGCAAGACCAGCCAGGCCAGACGCAAACCGACCTTCCAACGCCGGGCTGTTTGCTGTTCACGCAGCGTGGCAAAGGCCAACTGTTCCAGCACCTTGCGCTCCCAGCCTGAGGCCGATGCGGTCTGCGCAGCTGTAACAGGAGAAGAAACAGGATCAGCCGGAGGGACTGCGGACACGTTGTCCAGAGGGTCTTGCATGGTCAAAATTCAAGGGGTTTCAAGTTGTAGGCAGTATGCCAGTGAACCACACCGTCCCGTTCTGAAAGGTCTATTTTCACCAGCCCGCCACGGCACGGCCCGCCCGTGCAGGCGCCGGTTTCGGGTTGGTAGGTGGCGCCATGCGTGGCGCACATCAACCAACGCCCGGTGTCGTCAAAAAAACGGTCTGGCTGGTAGTCCATCTCCATGGCCACATGGGTGCAACGATTCAGGTAGGCGTGCACCTGCCCCTGGTAACGGATGGCAAAAGCGCGGCAGGTCTGTCCGGCATACACAATGTCAAAGGGAACAGCCCGCCCGCCATTGAGCAAATCGGAACTGTTGCACAAAGGGATCATCGGCTCCATGGGGATCTCCACACTCAAGCGTGTTGCAGCAGCCAGTCGTGCAAATCACGCACACTGTGCGCCACATGGCGCGGCTTCAAGGCATGAAAGGCCTCGGGCTCATGCGCCCCATAACTCACACCCACACTGGCGCAACCCGCGTTCAGCGCCATTTGCAAATCGTGTGTGGTGTCCCCAATCATCAAGGTGCGCTCGGGCTCCACGCCAAACTCGCGCATCAACTCATGCAACATCAAGGGGCTGGGCTTGCCCGCCGTCTCATCGGCTGTGCGTGAGCCATCGAACACATGGCGCAATTCCACCGCCTGCAAGGCTTCGTTCAACCCATGACGGCTTTTGCCTGTGGCCACGGTCACCCAGTGGTGACGCGATTTCAGATCGGCCAGCAAGGGCAAGACACCCTCAAACAGGCTGATGTCGTTTTGATGCACCAGGTAATGGTGGCGGTAGCGCTCCCCCAAGGCCGGGTACTTGTCTTGGGGCACATCGGGCGCAGCATGGGCCAGCGCGGGCAAAAGAGACATGCCGATCACATAAGAAGCGGCTTCCCGGCTGGGCTCGGCCCCCCCCACATCGACCACTGCCCGCTGAATGCAGCGGGTGATGATGGCCGTGGAATCAAACAAAGTGCCATCCCAATCGAAAGCGATCAGGTCAAACTGGCGAGGACGTTGGGCGGGCATGTGTGATGAAGTCTTTCAATTCAGGTGGTAAATCGGCTTGCAGGGCCACACGCTCGGCGGTCACGGGGTGGTTGAACTGCAAGCGCCAGGCATGCAAAAACATGCGCTTTAGTGCGGGTCGGGCGCCCTGCTTTTGAATCTGGCGATTCCACTCAAAATCACCGTATTTATCGTCTCCAGCAATTGGATACCCCTGCGAGGCCAGGTGCACCCGAATCTGGTGGGTGCGCCCGGTTTTGATCGTCACCTCCAAGAGCGTGGCGCCCGGCAGGCGCTCGGCCACCTTGACCAGCGTGATGGAACGCATGCCGTCCGGGTCTTCCATCGTGGTCACCTTCACGCGCCGCTCGCCGTCGGGCAGCAAAAATTTGTGCAAAGGCTGGTCAATCACCTTGAGCTTGGCGGGCCATTCACCCTTGACCAGCGCCAGATAGGTCTTGCCCGTCTCGCGCTCGCGGAACTGGTCTTGCAGGTGTTTCAAGGCGCTGCGCTTTTTGGCCACCAGCAAAATACCGCTGGTTTCCCGGTCCAGCCGGTGCACCAACTCCAGCAACTTGGCCTGGGGCCGGGCCTGACGCAACTGCTCGATCACGCCAAAGCTCACACCCGAGCCGCCATGCACCGCCACCCCAGCTGGTTTGTCGATGGCCATGAGGCTGTCGTCTTCAAAAAGAGTAGGAAATTCCCGTCCCGGCGCCGGATGCGCGGCCTTTTCGCCGACTTTTTCGGAAATTCGTACCGGGGGCAGTCGCACTTCATCACCGGTTTCGACCCGGGTCTCTGCGCTGGCGCGGCCTTTGTTAATGCGCACCTCGCCGCTGCGGATGATGCGGTAAACGTGGGTTTTGGGCACCCCTTTGAGGTGACGCATCAAAAAATTGTCCAATCGCTGACCGGCAGATTCTTCGTCCACCAACAACCATTTCACGGCAGGTGCCGTGGCCACGGTTTGGCCCCCTATAATGTGATTCACTGGCTATTGGCTGTAAGTGGTTGATTCAAATGGAAATGAATTCCTGAGGACAGGAGTTTAGTCCACCACCACCGCGCCAAACCAGATGGTCGATGCCACCCCCGGCTCGATTTGCAAACTGAAGGCCAACGCCAACAGTGGCAAAACGCCCCGGAGGTCAGGTCGACGCCCAGAAACCCAGATACGGAATTCCCCAAGTCCAGCATCTTTGAAGAGTTGCTGGACGGATCAAAGCGAGATGGTTGTGTTGTTCGGAACGATGCTGATGTGGATGGAGTGGCTCACGAAGCCCGGCTCTGTCGTCACGCCTTGTGCCCGGCAGTTTGTCTTGGACACCGGGGGAAGCCCCCGGAAGTGGACGAATCTCTGCACACCTTTGTCCTCGCCCCATCCACGCGCCACGATCCCCATTCCTGCGCTCACGCGCAGCTGAGTGGTCGATCATCTTCGGCAATTCCCTTCGTTTCAGGCGTCAGCTGCGGCAACGTGGACCCCTCAAGGGTCAGAACGTAAACCGGTCGTGCGCGTGCAATCCAACAGCACCGCCCGGCCGACACTGATTAAAGAAGGAACGCATCATGAAACGGATGCTGATCAACGCCACGCAAGCTGAAGAGCGCCGCCTGGCCATCGTCGACGGACAAAAACTCCTCGACTACGAAATCGAAATCGAAGGCCGCGAGCAACGCAAGGGCAACATCTACAAAGCCATCGTGACCCGCGTCGAGCCCTCGCTCGAAGCCTGCTTTGTGGACTATGGCGAAGACCGCCACGGCTTTTTGCCCTTCAAGGAAATCTCGCGCCAATACTTTGCCGAAGGCGTGTCCGTCAGCCAGGCCCGCATCCAAGACGTCATCAAAGAGGGCCAGTCCCTGCTGGTGCAAGTCGAAAAAGAAGAGCGCGGCAACAAGGGGGCTGCTCTGACCACCTTCGTCAGCCTGGCAGGCCGCTACGTGGTGCTCATGCCCAATAACCCCCGTGGTGGTGGCGTCAGCCGCCGCATTGAGGGCGACGACCGGGCCGAGCTCAAAGAAGCGATGGACCAGTTGGAGTACCCCAAAGGCATGTCCATCATTGCCCGCACCGCAGGCATCGGCCGCTCAGCGCCCGAACTGCAGTGGGACTTGAACTATTTGCTCAAGCTGTGGACCGCGATTGACGGCGCCACCAAGGGCAAAGGCGCTTTCCTGATCTATCAAGAATCCTCGCTGGTCATCCGCGCGATTCGTGACTATTTCAACAACGACATCGGCGACATCCTGATCGACACCGATGACATCTACGACCAGGCTCAGCAATTCATGAGCCACGTCATGCCCGAGTTCGCCCCGCGCGTGAAGCGCTACCGCGACGACGCACCGCTGTTCAGCCGCTTCCAGATCGAACACCAGATCGAATCGGCCTATGCCCGCACGGTGCAGTTGCCGTCTGGCGGCGCCATTGTGATCGACCACACCGAAGCCCTGGTGTCGGTGGACGTGAACTCGGCCCGGGCCATCAAAGGCGGTGATATCGAAGAAACCGCCACCCGCACCAACCTGGAAGCCGCCGACGAAGTGGCCCGCCAGATGCGCCTGCGCGATCTGGGCGGCCTGATCGTCATCGACTTCATCGACATGGACGAGTCGAAAAACCGCCGCGATGTGGAAAACCGACTTCGTGACGCACTGCGCCAGGACCGCGCCCGCGTGCAGTTCGGCACCATCAGCAAGTTCGGCCTCATGGAAATGAGCCGTCAGCGCTTGAAGCCTGCGCTGTCCGAAGGTGCGTCCATCCCCTGCCCACGTTGCGGCGGCGCTGGCCACATCCGTGACACCGAAAGCTCGGCACTGCAGATCCTGCGGATCATCCAGGAAGAGTCCATGAAGGACAACAGCGCCGCCGTGCACGCCCAAGTGCCCGTCGAAGTCGCGTCTTTCCTGCTCAATGAAAAGCGTTCCGAGATTGCCAAGATCGAACTGCAGCAACGCATCAACGTGCTGCTGGTGCCCAACAAGTCGCTGGAAACGCCGCATTACAAGCTCGAGCGCTTGAAGCACGACGACCCACGTCTGGACCGCATCGAAGCCAGCTACAAAATGGCCGAAGAAATCGAAGATGCGACCACCGTGACGCGCCGTTCGCAAGAACCCACCAACAAGCAAACCCCGGTCATCAAGGGCGTGCTGCCCGATGCCCCAGCGCCTGTGGCCCCGGTCAAAGCCGAAGCCCCGGCCCCTGTGGCTGCCAAGCCTGCAACCAAAGCAAGGCCTGCTGCGGCAGCTGCCCCGCAAGCTGCTGGTGGCTTCTTCGGCTGGATCAAGAGCCTGTTCGGCGGCGCTACCGCAGCAACGCCTGCTGTCGCTGACAAGAAAGAAGAAAAATCCCGCGAAGGCCGCCGTGACGGCGAGCGCCGTGAAACTGGCCGCGAAGGCAGCCGAGACGGTCGCCGTGGTGGCCGCCGCAACGAAGGCCGCGGTGAAGGCGCCCCCGCTGAAGTCCGCGCACCCCGCGAAGGCGGGCGCAGAGGTGAAGGCCGCGAAGGACGCAACGAACTGCGTGAAGGCGAAGCCCGTCCCCCACGCGGCGAACGTGCCGAGCGCCCAGCAGGTGAACGCCCCCCTCGCGAAGGCCGTCGCAACGAGCGTGGAGAGCAGCGCCAAGAGCTGCGCAACGAGACCCCGGCTGAGTTGAACGGCGAAGGCAGCGAAGCCCGTACCGAACGCGCCCCTCGCGCTGAACGTGGTGAAGGTCAAGGCCGCCGTGAACGTGGCGAACGCGGCGAAGGTCGCCGCGAGCGTGGCGAGCGTGGCGAGCGTGGCGAGCGCCGCAACGAAGAACGCGCCCCGAGCGAGTTCAACCAGGCAGATGCCGCCCCAGTGACCGAAGGTCAAGATGCGCAAACCTCGCCTGAAGCAGGCCCAGGGTTTGAAAACAACGGTGAACGCCGCGAACGCCGCTCACGCGACCGCTATGGCCGCGACCGTCGCGAACGCGCTGGTGAGCCTCGTACAGATCGTCAAGACAACGCTGCCGATGTCGATAGCCAGGCTGAGTCCAACGCAGCGCCCGCAGCCCAGAACGCGACGGGTGAAGACCGGCCGGCCGCACGCTCTTACTTTGAGCAACGCGCACAACAAGCGTCTGCCGCAGTGACGCCTGCCCCATTGGCCGCTGAAAACCTGGCGCCAAGCGTGCCCGAATCTGCACAAACTTCAGCACCTGCCGAGGCTCCAGCGCCTGAGAGCACGCTGGCCAGCGCACCGCTTGCGCCAGCGCCCAGTCCAGAGGCTGCACCTGTTGCGATGGCTGTGGCCGCGCCCTCGGCTGCCCCTACAGCAGCCCCCACCCCAGAGCCTGCGGCGGCACCTGTCGCCGCTGCCTCGGTGTCCCAGCCAGCGCCCGCTCAAGCTGGCCTGCCGGCAGTCACCGCGTACAAGCTGCCCATTGAAAGCCTGCAGCAAGTGGCTCAGGACTCCGGTCTGGTTTGGGTGAACTCGGATGCAGACAAAATCGCCAGCGTGCAAGCCGCCATTGCCGCCGAACCCCAGCCCGTGCGCGTGCCGCGTGAGCGTCCGCCCGCAGTCGTGCTCAACGAAGGGCCCTTGGTTCTGGTGGAAACACGCAAAGACCTGAAAGACCTGAACGTGCCGTTCTGAAGCCTGCGCTGACCTCGCGTCAGCCTGGATCAGACAAACCGGACCTGAGGGTCCGGTTTTTTTTGTCTCTTCAAGCTGTTGATTCAGCCCTGTGAAGTTTTCAAAGCGCAAAGATGCAGGTCGGCGGCTTCAGCCCCGACATGGGCCTGTGCCGAAACCCATCATGTCGGACTCTGCGAGTGGCGACCTGCGAGATGACCTTTTTCACCCTTTTCAAACTTCAGCGTGCGGATTGATAGGTTCAAACTTGCGCCGCTTGCTTCCAGGCTTGGGTGGCCGCAATAGAGTCCTGGCGTTGTTCGGCCAGCTCAGCCAAGGCGCACCAGGCACGTCGGCGCAGTTCGGCGTCTTGCAATCCCTTGACGGCCTGGGTTAGCAGGTTGTGTGATTTGCCCCACAGTTGGTGCCGCAAACAGGCCATGCCCGACAGGTACTGCAAAAGAGCGTCTCGCGGTTGGGCCTGCTGGGCCGTCTCCACGCGCGCCAGCCATTGACGGGCATCTACCGCCTCCACATCGGCCAGGCTGGCTTCCAGGGCGCGCACAAAGCGAACGCGCTGATCGGCTGTCCATTTGACAGGAACGGCGAGCAACTGAGGCCACAAAGGCAGCAACCACTGGCGCGCCACAGAGGCCGAACCGCCTTGCGCCATGAAGCGCAAAACCACTTCGGCCGCCACATCGGGCATGCTGCGCTGCGCCGGGCTCAAGGCATTCCACACGCCTTGGGTCGCCTCGGGATCATGCACATGCGTCAACCATTCCATGATCAAACCGCGCACCAGGCTGTCGGCCGCCTCCGGGGTGAAGGCCCGGTGCTTGGCCAGCAATGCAGCAGTATCCAGCGCTTGGGCGGGTTGACCGGCCAGGCGTGCTGCCGTGAGCTGCAATCGCATGGCCACCATGCGCCGCCCGACAGCAGGCGACAGCGCTTTCAATTGCGCCAGGCTGGCTTGCGCATCCCGGTCATCAAGAAGCCAGCGCGCTGCTCGCAAATGAGCGCCTTCCGTGAGCGTCTGCCGGTCAGCGGCATCTGCCTGATTGGCTTGCAACAAGGCCTGGTCCAGATGCTGTTGACGCAGCCCTGTGTCTTGCAAGGCATGGGCCGATTCCGCGGCCAGGATGTGAGCCACCGTGCGCAAAGAAACGGCATGGTCGAGGTTCATGCCCGCTTCACTGAGCAGCGCTTCTTTGTCCAGCACGGTTTGCGCAGCCTTGCGGGCGCGCAAAAAACGCCCGGCCATGAAATGGCTGATCGCCTCCAGCAAAGCCGCATGGGCTGCGCGTTCTTTTTGCTGCACACGCCAGCGCTGAGCCTGCTTGGGCAAAGACAACAGGGCCGACAAGGCCTGCTGCGCCAGCACCACAACCAACACCACACCACCCAGCACCAGCAGCACCAGGTTGAGCGACACATCTACCCGATAAGGGGACAGGAAAAATGCCACCGTTCCATTGTTATGACCGGCCAACCAGGCCCCCGCCACGGCCAGGGCAAACAAACTCAAAAGCCAAAGTGCTGCGCGCATATGGCCTCCTCAGCGGCCAGCGGCGGCGGTGGCCAGCGCGGTCAAAGACGCCTCCAGGCGCGGCATGTCACCGGCCTTCATCTGCTGGCCGGACTGCTCCAGCATCTGCAACAACTGTGTAGTTTTGCGGGAACTGGCGTCGGCATAGCGGCGCACAATGACCGCGGCAGAAGCCAAGTCGGCACGGGCTGCGTCTTTTTGGCGGGCCAGCAAACCCAAGCGCGCATTGAGCAGCTTGAGCTTGAGGTTTTCGCGCAAGAAAAACGCTTGTTCCGGCGAGAGCAAAGCCGCCTCGGGCGAATCAATACGGCTCACACGCACCAAGCCCTTGAGTTGCTCGCCCCACTGCGCCAATCCGGTCATCCACCAAGGGGCTGGTGAGGGGCCCTGCCCCTGTTCGGAGGGGTTACGCGGCGCGCCAATTGCAGCCAGTTGCTGGTTCGCCAATGGCAGCCCATCGACCAGGGCCACGCCCTCATCGAGCTTGATCAGCAAGCCGGGCAAATCAAACACCTGCGCTGCGTTCATGCGTTCCAGGTCTTTTTCGAGGGCGCGCTGCAAGGGCGCCAAACGGGGTTGCGCCGCACGCTGCACCCGCAGCTGGGCCGATTTGAGTGCGGCCAGCAAAGGCTCGATGCTGCCCGTCAATTGCGCCTGCTGCTGCGCCATGCGCAATGCCGCTTCAATGTCCACCACCAAATTTTCATCGCGTGAGCGTGACAGGCTCTGCATCAGCTCCTCGAGCTGGCTGCGTTGCAGCGCCACCTCGCCCAGCCGGGCCTCTACCAAGGCCAGCCGGGCGGAGCTGTCCTGCACGGTTTCCTGTGCCTGCTTGGCCCAGGCTTTGGCTTCGAGCGACTGCTGCCCGGCGTCGGCACTTTGGCGGGCCAGTTGCTCCTGAATGCGCGAGAGTTTTTGCCAAAGCAAAACAGACACCAGCAAAGCCAAGGCCCCCAGCACCCCGGCCAACCACAAGCCCCAAGGACGCGACGGGGGTGAGGCCACGGGCAAAGGCGCTGCATGGGGTTGAACAGTTTCGGGCGAAGAAGTCATGCCAGCGATTTTATAGACACCGCCTGTGCGCCAAGGCCCGCTGGCACCAGATCGACGCGGCCCCAGCCTGCTTGCTGCAAACGCTGCGCAATGCGCGGGTGCGTGGCCAGGGCGCGGGCACGCCCCAATTCCAGCCCAGGACAAGCGGCAAGCAAGTGCTGCGCCGCCTCAGAGCTGCTGAACAGCCAGCAGCTGCCATCGGTCATGGCCTGACGGGCACGCTGCTGCATGGCCGGGTTGAGTTCGGGGGCCTGGCGCACATAGGCCACGGCTTGCAAGACCTGCGCGCCCGCCGCCTCCAGTTGCAGCGCCAGCCAGTCGCGCCCCGCCAACTGGCCTTGCGCATCGGCGCCGCGCACGATCAAGACCTTGGGCGCCGCGCTGGGCCCTTGTTCTTGGTTTGGCCTCGACACGGCGGCCCGCACCTGGTCGGCCACCACGGCCCACAGGGCTTCCGAGTCGTATTGCTCAGACTGCGCGTGGGGCGAGTCAACTTGCTCCGGCGGCCAGCCTGCCTCCAACAAGGCAGCCTGTGTGCCCGGCCCGGTGGACCAGGCCCGGCACAGCTGGCCATGTGTTGGGGGCCGCGCCTCCATGAAAAACCGCACCGCATTGGCGCTGACAAACATCACCGCCAGGCACTCGGGCACTTGCGCCCAGGCTGCTTGCACACCCGAAACGTCGGGCAAAGGGGCGATCTCGATGAGGGGAAAGATTTCGGCCTTCAGGCCCTCGGCTTGCAAAGCCTTGGCCCAGGGCAGTGCTTCGCGCTCTGGCCGAGTGACGATGACCGCAGGGCCTGGGTCTGACATGGCCATGTCAAGCCACCCCGTCAATGCGCCCCGTCGCGTTGCAGGGCTTGCGCGACACGCAGACCCAAAGCCTCGGCCCCGGCCAGGTCTTGGGCGGGCACACCCTCGGCGGCGGTCACCAGCGTGGCCGCCCCTTCCGGATCACCCCAGGCCGCTTGCAGCTTCAGCACACCGCCCTCAATGGTGGCGTGCGCGGCCAAAGGCATGGAGCAGCTGCCGCCCATGGCGCGGCTGACGGCACGCTCGGCGGCTACACGCTGCCAGCTCACGCTGTCGGCCAGCGGTGCCAGCAAGGCGCGTAAATCGGGCCGGTTGCTGCAAATTTCGATGCCCAGTGCGCCCTGCCCTGCAGCAGGCAGCATCTCGGTGGTTTCAAAGATATGGCGAATGCGCTCAGACAAGCCCAGGCGCTTGAGGCCCGCTGCCGCCAGCACAATGCCTGCGTACATCCCTTCGTCCAGCTTGCGCAGGCGCGTGTCCAGGTTGCCGCGCAGGGGCTCGATTTTCAAATCGGGGCGCAGCGCCCGCAGCAACACCGTACGGCGCAGGCTCGATGTGCCCACCACCGCGCCTTGTGGCAAATCCTCCAGGCTGGCGTATTGCGGCGAGACCCAAGCATCGCGGGGGTCCTCGCGCTCCATCACGCAGGCCAGCTCGAAGCCTTCGGGCATATCCATGGGCACATCTTTGAGCGAATGCACGGCGATGTCGGCGTGGCCCTCTTGCAGCGCCACCTCCAGCTCCTTGACGAACAAGCCCTTGCCGCCCACTTTGGACAAGCTGCGGTCCAGGATCTGGTCACCCTGAGTCGTCATGCCCAGCAACTTGACCGAGCAGCCAAGTCCCTCCAGCAAAGATTTGACATGCTCGGCTTGCCACAAAGCCAATCGGCTCTCACGGGTGGCGATGACGATGGAGGGTTGGGTGGTCTCGGTCACGGTAGGGTTCCTGAAAATAATTTTGATCCCATCAAAATGAAATCAATTGGTAATTTTGTCTCTCTTGGCGATGCTAGCATGACGTCAAGGCTGATTGACACCGGCCGCAGCCCCCCTTGCCAAAGTATTTGCCCACCGATCCATATCCCCTTTTTGCGCAGCACCCCATGAAACAGGCCCTCCCTAAAACCACCCCGCCCGTCAAAAGCAGCGCCAGCGCCCCCAACAAAAGCGAAAAACGCGACAGCGAACGCCCCCTGGTCGAAGACATTCGCTTGCTGGGCCGCATTCTGGGCGATGTGATCCGGGTGCAAGAAGGCCCCGAGGCTTTTGAACTGGTCGAGCAGATCCGCAAGCTGTCGGTGGCTTTCAGGCGCGATGCCGACCACGAGGCCGACAAGGCCCTGAAAAAACTGCTCAAAAGCCTGAGCGGCGAACGCGCCGTGAGCGTGATCCGCGCCTTCACCTACTTCAGTCACCTGGCCAACCTGGCCGAAGACCGCCACCACATCCGCCGCCGCGCCATCCATGAGCGGGCGGGCCACACGCAAGAAGGCAGCATCGACGTGGCGCTGCAGCGCCTGCGCTGGGCGGGCATCACGCCGCGCAGCATCTCGGACATGCTGGCCACCAGTTATGTCTCGCCCGTGCTCACGGCCCACCCCACCGAAGTGCAGCGCAAAAGCATCCTGGACGCCGAGCGCGACATCGCCCACCTGCTGACCGAACGCGATGCCATCAAGGCCCGGGCCGCCGTGGTCAACGCCGCCAAAGACGCCCTGACGCCCAAAGAGCTGGCTGCCAACGAGCTGCAAATGCGCGCCCGCGTGATGCAGCTGTGGCAAACGCGTTTGCTGCGCTTTACCAAACTCACCGTGGCCGACGAGATCGAAAACGCGCTGAGTTACTACGAAGCCACCTTTTTGCGCGAAATCCCCAAGCTCTACGCCGAACTCGAACACGCCCTGCCCGGCCAGCCCATTGCCAGCTTTTTGCGCATGGGCCAGTGGATTGGCGGCGACCGCGACGGCAACCCCAATGTGACCGCCCCCACGCTGGCACACGCCCTGACCCGCCAAAGCGATGTGGCCCTGCGCCACTACCTGACCGAGGTGCATTTTTTAGGCAGCGAGTTGTCGCTGTCGGCCATGCTGGTGCCGTTTGGCCCCGAGATGCTGGCACTGGCCGAGCGCTCACCCGACACCAACGAACACCGCCAGGACGAACCCTACCGCCGGGCGCTCACGGGCATTTATGCACGCCTGGCCGCCACCCTGAAAAATCTGACCGGTGGTGACGCCGCCCGCCACGCGGTGGCCCCGCAAAACCCCTATGCCAGCGCTGAAGCCTTTTTGGCCGACCTGCGGGTGATTGAAGCGTCTTTGTGCAGCCACCACGCCGAAGCCCTGGCTGCCCAGCGCCTGCACCCGCTGATCCGTGCGGTGGAGGTGTTTGGCTTCCATCTGGCCACGGTGGACCTGCGCCAAAGCTCGGACAAGCACGAAGACGTGGTGGCCGAGCTGCTGACCACCGCCCGCGTGGAAAAGCATTACAGCCAGCTGGACGAGCACGCCAAACAAGCCCTGCTGCTGGGCCTGCTGAACGACGCCCGCCCACTGCGCGTGCCCGGTGCGGACTACAGCGAACACAGCGTGTCGGAGCTGGCGATTTTTGAAACCGCCAAGCGCATGCTCAGCACCTTTGGCAGGCAGGCCATTCGCCACTACATCATCAGCCACACCGAAACCGTGAGCGACTTGCTCGAAGTGCTGCTGCTGCAAAAAGAAACAGGTCTGCTGCGTGGCACGCTCGACAGCGAGGCGATCAACGACCTGATCGTGGTGCCGCTGTTCGAGACCATCGAAGACCTGCGCAACGCCGCGCCCATCATGCGCGACTTTTACGCCCTGCCTGGCGTGGCCGCGCTGATCCAGCGTTCGGGTGGCGAGCAAGACATCATGCTGGGTTACTCCGACAGCAACAAGGACGGCGGCATCTTCACCAGCAACTGGGAGCTGTACCGCGCCGAAATCGCGCTGGTCGAGCTGTTTGACAAACTCGAACGCAGCCACGGCATCACCTTGCGCATGTTCCACGGCCGAGGCGGCACCGTGGGCCGGGGCGGCGGCCCCAGCTACCAGGCCATCCTGGCGCAGCCACCCGGCACCGTGCGCGGCCAGATCCGCCTGACCGAGCAAGGCGAAGTCATTGGCGCCAAATTCGCCAACCCCGAAATCGGCCGACGCAACCTCGAAACCCTGGTCGCCGCCACTTTGGAGGCCACCTTGCTGCAGCCCACCAAACCCGCCACACGGGCGTTTTTGGACGCTGCCGCCGAATTGTCTGAAGCGAGCATGGACGCTTACCGCGCCCTGGTCTACGAAACCCCCGGCTTCACCGACTACTTTTTTGGCGCCACCCCGCTCAAGGAATTGGCGCAGCTCAACATCGGCTCGCGCCCAGCGTCGCGCAAAGCGCTGGAGAAGATTGAAGACCTGCGGGCCATCCCCTGGGGCTTCAGCTGGGGCCAATGCCGCCTGACCTTGCCCGGCTGGCTGGGCTTTGGCTCGGCGGTGGCGGCCTTTTTGGACAAGCCCGACGCGGCCGAGCGCAAAGCGGCGCTGGCCCTGCTGCAAAAGATGTACCGCCAGTGGCCGTTTTTCCGCACCCTGCTGTCCAACATGGACATGGTGCTGGCCAAGAGCGACCTGGCCCTGGCCTCGCGCTATGCCGAACTGGTGGGCGACGCCCGCCTGCGCAAAAAAATCTTCTCCGCCATCGAGGCCGAATGGCACCGCACCGCCGATGCGCTCACGCAAATCACCGGCGAGAAAAATCGGCTGGAAAGCAACCCCGCCCTGGCCCGCTCGATCCGCCACCGTTTCCCCTACATCGACCCGCTGCACCACTTGCAAGTCGAGCTGATCCGACGCTACCGCGCAGGCTTGGCCGACGAGCGCGTGCAACGCGGCATTCACATCTCGATCAACGGGATTGCGGCGGGGTTGCGCAACACGGGTTGAGGCGTCAAGAGCATCCAAGCCATTGATGCCTTAACTCGGCGGCTTGTTCGGCAGTGCTGTCACGCGCCAGATCGTATTGCCCACATCGTCGGCCACCAGAAGGGCGCCCTGTCGATCCAGGGCCAAGCCGACTGGACGGCCCTGCGCCTGGCCGTCGGCGGTGAGAAAGCCGGTCAGCACATCAATGGGGGCCTGGTTTTGCGGTCGGCCATTCGCAAACGGCACAAAGACCACCTTGTAGCCGCTGTGAGGCTTGCGGTTCCACGAGCCGTGCTGGCCGACAAACATGCCGTTGGCAAATGCAGCAGGTAAAGTGGTCCCCACTGAAGAGGCCAGCCCCAAGGGTGCAACATGCGCACCCAGGGCATAGTCCGGCACCTTGGCTCGTGCCAACAGATCGGGGCGTTGTGGGCTGACGCGTGCATCCACATGCGTGCCGTAATAGCTGTAAGGCCATCCATAGAAGTCGCCATCGTGCACCGCTGTCAGGTAATCCGGCACCAAATCACTGCCCAGTTCATCACGCTCATTGACGACCGCCCACAGCATGCCGCTGTGCGGCTCCCAGGCCAGGCCCACCGGATTGCGCATGCCAGAGGCAAATGTGCGGTGGCTGCCGCTGCCCACATCCACCTGCCAGATGGCTGCACGCTCAGCTTCCACAGCCATCCCCCGCTCAGCCACATTGCTGTTGGAGCCGACCGCCACATACAAGCTGCGTCCGTCGGCACTGGCGATCAGATTTTTGGTCCAATGGTGATTGATGGCCCCTCCTGGCAATGTCACCAGCGGCTCTCCGGCCGCCTGAATGTGCGTGTCACCGGGTGAGTAGGGAAATCGCAACACCGCATCCGTATTGGCCACAAACAGCTTGTCACCCACCAGCGCCATCCCGAATGGGGAATTCAGACCGTCCAGCAACACCGTGCGCACATCGGACACACCGTCTCCATCCGTATCGCGCAGCAGGGTGATGCGGTTCGCGCTGGGAACTGCCGCACCGGCGCGCTTCATGACAAAACTCATCACCCAGCCCTTGATGCCGCGGCCATCGTCTGGTTTGGGTGGGGCATTGGTCTCGGCCACCAACACATCGCCATTGGGCAGCACCAGCATCCAGCGCGGGTGATTCAGGTTCCTTGCAAAAGCCACAACCTGGGTACCGGGTGCGGCCGTTGGCTTGGCACCGCTGGCCCAGCCCACGGCCGGTGCAATGTGCACGGTAGGAATCAGCGTGGAAACGGGTGGCGGCAGCATCGGCGTGAGGCCTGTGCCTGCCGATACGGGTAACTTGGCCACATCGCCGCAGGCCGTCAGCAGCAGTGCGGCCATCACACCCAAGGCTGATGCCACTCCACTGAGCCAGGACAGCAACACTGACGCGGTTTTGGTGACATCGCGGTTCAAGGCGACCCAGCCAAATGGCTGATCTTCCGCCCGGCCTGCGGCGGGGCCGAACCCGCTATCGGTGGTGAGGATGGCAAAATTTTTCAAGTCTTTCGCAGAACGCATCACAGTGATCTCCCGCTAAAGACTGGGGTGCAAGGCACCGTGAAGAGGATGAAGCCACCAGACAAGCCAGCCATTCAAGCTGACGGTATTGTTGCCACTGTGTCAGCAAAGTACAGCCATGACGGTGCGCTGAAATACCCGCAGCAATGAACACCGTTTCCTTTCTGTGGCGCATGTTTTGCTATCGCGTGCCAAAGGAAATGAATATGAAACGATGGCCCCTCCTGAAATTGCACATGGTTCACTCAATGAGAAAACAATCCATTTTTGCGGGAGTACGTCAGTTCGTTGCCGCGCTGAATAAAAAATATCTCTGTTGCAAAGTGAGATTTTTAATTTTGTGAAACCGCCATGTCCAAGCCATTGAACCCTGACAAGATTGAGGTTTTGTGCTGTGTTTCGCACGGCCTTCTTGTCGCGCAACATGGGGTTTTGGCTTGATCAAGCCTTGGCATTGGGTTCCTGCGGCTTTGGTGCTGATCTTGGGCGTGGGCCTGGCCGTGGGTGAGTCGATGGGCTGGCCTTTTCTGGCGGGGCCATTGCAAAGTCAGTTGCAACAAAAGCTCGGGCGCGATGTGCGCCTGAGTGCGACCAAAGACAATGGCCAGGCCTTGGTGTCACTGCAATTTTGGGGCGGCATCCGTTTGCAAAGTCGCTTCCTGGAAATCGGCGCACCGGCCTGGAGTCGTGCGCCGTATTTTCTGTCGGCGCAAGACGTTGATTTGCACCTGCGCTACAGCGATGTGTGGCGTGCATGGCAGGGGCAGCAACTGCTTGTGCAGAGCCTGGCTGCCCGGCAGCTCACGGTTTATCTGGAGCGTACGGCCGATGGTCAAGCCAGCTGGCAAATGGCCAAGAGTGGCGCTGCGCCCAAGCCGCCACGCATTCAAAACGTCGATCTGCCCGCTGGCACAGTGCATTACGCCGATGTGCCCCTGGCCTTGAACTTTGAAGCCCAACTGAACCTGAGCAGCCCTGCACGCTCGTCCTCCGCCCCGCTGGTCTCACAAAACCGCGTTTTACGCAGTACCGCCCGTGGTCACTACCAGCAAAACGCATTCCAAATCACCTTGCAATCCACCGGCGCACTGCCTTGGGAAGTGGACGCGGGTCAGGGCACGCCGGTGGCTGTCAAGCTGGCGGCCAGCTTGGGCCAAGCCAGCCTGAATTTTGAAGGCCTTGCACGCGACTTTCTTCACCTCAATGGCCTGGACGGCACGTTCATCGTGAAAGGTCCGTCACTGGCAGTCATCGGTGAGCCCTTGGGCGTGACGCTGCCCACCACACCGGCTTTCAACGCCAATGGTCAGGTGCAGCGCAGCGGCGCAAATTGGACCGTGGCTTTGCACAAAGCCCGCGTGGGCAGCAGCCAATTCAGCGGTGACTTTGTGTTCGATAAAGCAAGCACACCGCCTCGGCTGAGCGGACAGCTGAACGGCACACGCTTGAAACTGGTGGATCTGGGACCGGCCGTAGGCGCGCCCCAGGCATCCAACGCCAGCGCATCTCGAGCCAAGGTCCTGCCTTCCCGGCCCTTTGATCTGGCCTCTTTACGCGCCATGGATGCCGATCTGCACATCGCCTTCCAGCAAGTCGACACCCACACCCAGTGGCTTGAGCCCCTGCGTCCTTTCAAGGCGCATTTGACGCTGATCAACGGCGTGCTCACGCTGTCCAGCATCGAGGCCCGAACGGCCCAGGGCCATCTGGCTGGCACCCTGTCGCTCAACGGCCAACGAAACACTGCGAACTGGGTGGCTGCCCTGAATTGGGACGGCGTGCAACTGCAGCGCTGGATTCATCAAAAGCGCCCCGCAGGTCGGCCACCTTATGTGTCTGGTCTGTTAGAGGGTCACGCCAAGGTGCAAGGCCAAGGACGTTCCACCGCTGAAATCCTGGCCACGCTAGAGGGTGATATCCATGCCAGCGTGGTCAATGGCACGGTGTCGCATCTGCTGGTGGAGATGGGGGGACTGGATGTGGCCGAATCTCTGGGCGTGTATTTCCAAGGCGATAAGGCCTTGAAACTGGCCTGCGCTCTGGCAGACCTGAGTGTGTCGGCTGGCACTCTGCGCCCGCGTTTATGGGTGCTTGACACCACTGACTCGACACTCTGGGCAGATGGCAGCCTATCCCTTGCCACAGAAAAGCTGGACTTGCGTGCCATGGTGGCGCCCAAGGATTTCAGTGTGTTGACGCTGCGCGCGCCTGTGCTCATCCAGGGCAGTTTTTCACATCCGCTGGTGACCGTGGAAAATGGCCCTCTGGGCATGAAGCTGGGTTTAGCGCTGCTGCTGGGACTGATGAACCCGCTGACGTCTGTGCTGCCCTTGGTGGATGCGGGTGACGCACAAGAGGCCGAAGCCAAAGCCGCCGCATGCAAAGCGCGCATGCACAAAAAACCGCAAGCAGCCCAGCCAACTGGAACACCCAAACGCTAAGGGTTTGTTGTGCCGAAAAGCACCCTCAAACTGCCGACCCGACGCTTGCAAACCTACTTCTGTGCAGACCACCGATTTGGGCTGGCCCACGGGCTTGAGGATGTAACTCTTGGCGTGCAAGCGTTCCATCACGTCCCAGTCAAAGCTTTTCCAGGCACGGTTGCCCTCGTGCAGGCCCAGCTGCAACAGTGCCAAAACGGCGTTGTCAATGCGTTCTGTATCCATGTTCGTGGCGCTCCTTTTGGGGTGGAAATGATGACGGCTCATTGCTTGGGCTCGGGCACTTTTCGGGGCTGTAGCCACCAACCTACGTCATCGTGAACCCTTGAAGACTTCACAGGGCCGGAACAATAGTCTTGTTGGGACCGGATTCGAGTGCTACCATGAGCACCTTTAAAAGCACTCGGATCAGCTCATGACACATCAAATCCTGTCCGAAACCGTGGCCAGCATTTCGGAACTCAAGCGCAACCCCATGGGCACAGTGGCTGCCGGGGATGGCTTTCCTGTGGCCATCCTCAACCGCAATGAGCCTGCCTTTTATTGCGTACCGGCGGCTTGGTTCGAAAGCATGATGGCGCAGCTGGAAGACATGGAGCTCAACGCCATCTCCGAGGCACGTAAAGGCCAAAAAGTGGTGAAGGTCAAACTCGATGAGCTTTGAGCTGGCCTTTCTGGAAGAGGCACTGGCCGAATGGCAACGCTTGGACGGCGCCATTCGGACACAACTGAAAAAGAAACTGGCTGAACGCCTGCAAGCGCCTCGCGTACCCGCATCCCAACTCAGCGGCCACCCCGACCGCTACAAAATCAAACTGCGTAGCGTCGGATACCGTCTGGTCTACGAAGTGCGCGACCAACAAGTTCTGGTGGTGGTGATCGCGATGGGCAAACGAGACCGCAACGTGGTTTATCGCGCTGCGGCACAGCGCTGAGACCGGTGGGCTCAGGGCTGTCTTTTCCACAAAATCCCGAGCAGGACTGTGGGGTGTTTTGGTAGGGGTTTGCCCTGTCAGCAATCTCTCGCACACCACCACCCCAGCCATCGCCTGCAGGGCTGTCTACCGGAGAACAGGTGGCTCACGGTCTTCCAGAGCAGCTTGGGCTTCTTGCATCTGCTGGGCCACAAACCGTCGGAACACGGCCATCATGGGTGCCTCGGTGCGACCGGCCAGGGTCACCAGGGCCAGGCGAGCAGCACCAACAAAGGCCGGGCTCAGTTGCATTTCGACCAGTTCGCCACTTTTCAAGCCGTGTTGCGCCGCCGCGATGATGCCCAGGTAAACGGCATCGGTGTGGCGCACGGTGTCCATCAGGCTGGCAATCTCCTCGCAGCGCAGCGTGGTCATGCGCTGCGGGTCGGCGGCCGCCCCGTAATGGGCCACAAGAATGCGCGCCACTTCGTCCGACAAGGGGGTGGAGGCAATGGGGTAAGCCAGCAAGGCTTCGAATGTGATGGTCTGGCTCATGGCCCCCGTATCGCCGTGCTGCGCGGCTTCACTCAAGTTACGCAGCAGCGGATGCCCCTTGCGACAGACAAATCCGGCGCGCAAATCGGCCATGACCTCGATCTGCAAATCGGCGGCAGGCGCCACACGGCGCACATCCACCACCAGCGCATCGAGTTCACGCTCTCGCAATTGCTGCAGCTGCAATTCGGTGGCGCCGCGCCCGATGGACACCTGCACGCCGGGGTGGTGCACAGCCACATGGCGCAGCCAAGGGGTCATGAGCAATGCGCCCGGCCCTGAGCCCAGCCCCACCCTGAGGCTGCCCAGCCCCCCTTGTTGCAGCAAGGCAGCCCCCTGCTTGAGTTCGGCCGCTTCGTGCACGATGCGCCGCGCCCGCTCCAGCACGGTGAGGCCCAAGGGCGTGAGTTCGTTTTTTTTGCCGATGCGGTCCACCAAAGGTCCGCCCAGCTCGTCTTCAAGCACCTGGATGCTGCGGCTCAGGGCCGACTGCGTGATGTGCAGCTTTTCAGCGGCGCGGCTGAAGGACCCGGTTTCGGCCAAAGCCAGCCAGTGGGACAGGTGTTTGAGGTTCATGCATTCATTTTAAGAATGAAAATTAGAAAAATAAGTCATTGGACACATGGATTTGGGCTTCCTACGATCCGCTTGTGGCTTTTGAACCACCCACCCATTCAAACATTCAATCGGAGACACCATGAACATCAAAACCCTCTTGTGCAGCCTGGTTGTGGCCTCCAGCGCTTGGGGCGCTGCCTGGGCGCAAACCTACCCTGCCAAACCCATCAGCCTGATCGTGCCCTACCCCGCTGGTGGGCCCTCGGACTTTTTTGCCCGCAAAGTGCAGCCCGACGCAGCGGCCAAACTCGGCCAGCCCATGATCATCGAGAACATTGGCGGTGCCGGTGGTGCGATCGGCATGAGCAAACTGGTCAACGCACCCGCCGACGGCTACACCCTGAGCCTGGGCAGCCCGATGGAGCTTGTGCTGGCCCCCATGGCCATTCAGGGCGTGAAGTACAAATCCGAAGACTTCAAGCTGGTGGCGCAATTCGCTACCACCACGACCATCCTGGCCGTGCGCAACTCGCTCAACGTCAAAACCGTGGATGAACTGCTGGCATTGGCCCGCAAGAATGCCGACAAACCCCTGAGCTACGGCAGCGTGGGCCCCGGCTCGCTGTACCACCTGGTGGGTGAAAAATTCTCCCAGCTCACCAAAGTCCAGATGCTACACGTCCCCTACAAAGGCATAGCACCACTCTTGACCGACCTGATGGGGGGCCAGATTGACATGGCTTTCCTGCCCATGGCCGGATCGATTCCGCAAACCCTCATCGACGGAAAGGTCCAGGGCCTGGCCGTGACCGCCAAAACCCCGCACGCGCTGTTCAAGCAGTTCCCGGCCATGGCCACCATGAAGGGACTGGAAGGCATGGACTTTGACCTCTGGGCCGGTGTGCAGGTGCACAAAAACACCCCGGACGCTGTGGTCAACACCCTGAACAAGGCCTTCTATGCGGCGGTTGAAGTGCCCGAAACCCGCAAGGCCCTGGAAGGCAGCGGGAACGTGGTGTTGCCTTCGCGCACGCCCGCCGAGCTGGCCCGCATTTACCTTGGAGACATCGAGCGCTACCGTGCCATTGCCAAATCGATTAATCTGCAAGCTCAGTAATCCCCCCCCAAGAGGCCCTCCATGAACGCACCCAGCGAAGCTTTTCTGCACGACAAACTGCACGCCCTGCATGCCCAGGCGGATGAATTCATCGCGGTGCGCCGCGACATCCACCAGCACCCGGAGATGGGCTACAAGGAGTACCGCACCAGCGATCTGGTGGCTGAGCAATTGAGCGCCTGGGGCTACCAGGTCACGCGCGGTCTGGGCGGCACGGGCCTGGTCGGCCAGATCAAAAAGGGCACGGGCAGCAAAAGCATCGGTATCCGCGCCGACATGGATGCCCTGCCCATCGACGAAGCCACCGGCCTGCCTTATGCCAGCTGCAACGTGGGCATCATGCACGCCTGTGGTCACGACGGGCACACCGCCATGCTGCTGGCAGCGGCCAAGCACATCGCGCAAAAAGGCGCGTTCTCGGGCACTGTGAACCTGATTTTCCAGCCCGCCGAAGAAGGCTTGGGCGGCGCCAAGAAGATGATGGAAGACGGTCTGTTCAAGCAGTTCCCGTGTGACGCCATTTTTGCCATGCACAACATGCCCAGCCACCCGCAAGGCCACCTGGTCTTGCGTGACGGCTCGGCCATGGCGTCCTCTGACAACGTCACCATCACCTTGCATGGCAAGGGCGGGCACGGTGCCATGCCGCATGTGGCCGCCGACCCGGTGGTGGCCGGATCGGCCATCGTCATGGGGCTGCAAAGCATCGTGGCCCGCAATGTCGACCCGCAGCAAATGGCCATCATCACGGTGGGCGCGTTCAACGCCGGGGTGGCCAACAACGTGATTCCGCAAACCGCCACGCTCAAACTGAGCGTGCGCTCGCTGGACCGCGATGTGCGCATCCTGCTCGAAAAGCGCATCACCGAACTGGTCCATGCCCAAGCCCAAAGCTATGGTGTCACGGCAGACATCGACTACCAACGCGGCTACCCGGTCTTGGTCAATCACCTGGCTGAAACCGATTTTGCCCGCGATGTGGCCGAAGAGTTGGTGGGCGCCGACAAAGTGGTGCGCCAGGGCCGCGCCCTGAACGGCAGCGAAGACTTCGCCTTCATGCTCGAAGAGGTGCCAGGCAGCTACTTGTTGATTGGCAATGGCGATGGCTCGGGCGACGGCCATGGCGCTTGCATGGTGCACAACCCGGGCTACGACTTCAACGACAAGAACGTGGCCGTAGGCTCGGCCTACTGGTCCTTGCTGGTGGAGCGCTTCTTGCCAGTCGCAGCGTGAAGGGCAGGTCTGGCCCCTGTGGCGGCCAGACCTGCGGGACTGGATCAGGCAAGTGCCCTCCGAGGTCTGAGACAATCGGGGGGTGAATATCTCTGAACTCATTCAAACCGTCCTGATCTACGCCCTGCCGGTGATCTTTGCGATCACCCTACATGAGGCGGCGCATGGCTTTGTGGCGCAGCGCCTGGGCGACTCGACCGCCGCCATGCTGGGCCGCGTCACGCTCAACCCCCTGCCCCACATTGACCCTATAGGCACCATCTTGATGCCGCTGCTGCTGTATTTCAGCACTGGCGGCGCTTTCCTGTTTGGCTATGCCAAACCCGTGCCGGTGCGCTTTGACCGCCTGCATCACCCCAAACGCGACATGGTCTGGGTGGCCTTGGCCGGGCCAGCGTCCAATTTGCTGCAAGCCTTGTTGTGGGGCGTGCTGCTCTATGTACTGGTGGGCAGCGGCGTCACCGAGCGCTTTTTTCTGGAGATGTGCAAGGCCGGCATGCTCACCAATGTGGTCATGTTCGCTTTCAACCTGTTTCCGCTGCCACCCCTTGATGGGGGCCGCATTGTGGTCGGCCTGCTGCCGATGCGCCAGGCGCTGATGTTTTCCCGCATGGAACCCTGGGGGTTTTTCATCGTGATGGCCCTGGTCATCACCGGCGTGGTCAGCAGTTTGTGGATGCAGCCCCTGATGGGTGTGACCTTTGATCTGATCAAGATGGTCCTCAGCCCCTTGTCATTCCTGGTCCCTTGAACCAGTGCTTTTTTGATTTACCTTTCGCCCACTCGATTCACATGACTTCCCAGCCCCGCACACGCGTTCTCACCGGCATCACCACCACCGGCACCCCGCACCTGGGCAACTATGTGGGCGCCATCCGACCCACGGTGCAAGCCAGCCGCAACGCCCACAACGACGGTTTTTATTTTCTGGCCGACTACCACGCGCTCATCAAATGTGATGAGCCCGCACGCATTCAGCGCTCCACGCTGGAGATCGCCGCCAGTTGGATCGCCTCGGGCCTGGACACCGACAAGGTCACCTTCTATCGCCAGTCCGACATCCCCGAAATTCCCGAACTCACCTGGTTGCTGACCTGTGTCACAGGCAAAGGCCTGCTCAACCGCGCCCACGCCTACAAGGCGGCCATGGACAAGAACCACGAAGCAGGCAAGGACACCGATACCGATGTGAGCGCAGGACTGTTCATGTACCCGGTGCTGATGGGTGCTGACATTTTGATGTTCAAGGCGCACAAGGTGCCGGTGGGCCGCGACCAGATCCAGCACATCGAGATGGCGCGCGACATGGCGTCGAGTTTCAACCACCTGTATGGGGAACACTTCGTGCTGCCCGAAGCGGTGATCGAAGAGTCCGTGGCTCTGCTGCCCGGCCTGGACGGCCGCAAGATGAGCAAGAGCTACGACAACACCATCCCGCTGTTTGCCCCGGCTGCACAGATGCGCAAACAGATCGCCGCCATCGTGACCGACTCCAAGGCACCGGGCGAGCCCAAGGCCACGGAAGGCTCAGCCCTGTTCCAGATCTACCAGGCCTTTGCCAGCGCCGAAGAAACCGCCACGCTGGCCAAAGCCTATGCCGATGGCATTGGCTGGGGCGATGCCAAGCAGCTGCTGTTTGAGCGCATCGACCGCGAAGTGGCCCCCATGCGCGAGCAGTACCAAAGCCTGATCAACAACCCCGCCCAGCTCGACAAGATTTTGCTGGCGGGCGCCGACAAAGCACGCCAATTGGCCACGCCTTTCATGCGCGAATTGCGCCATGCCGTGGGCCTGCGTGCCCTGGCCTCGGGTACCTCGACCCGTGCAGTCAAAGACGACAAATTGTCCCTGCCCAGCTTCAAGCAATACCGCGAGAACGATGGACAGTTCTATTTCAAATTCGTCGATGCACAGGGCCAAGTGCTCCTGCAAAGCCTGGCCTTTGTGTCACCACAAGAAGCCGGTCAAACCATTGCCCGCCTGCAAAAAGAAAAAAGCACCGCCTTAAGTGAACTGGCGCCCGTTTTCGAGCCGATGACCCCCGAAAAACACCGCCTTGTCTGCGAAAATCTCGACCTTCTATGACTTTTGCGCCAAAATGATTTTGTTGTTTTCAACAAAAAACTTGCAAACAGCAACAAAAGTCTGATATCCTCATACTTTCAGATTAACGCCGAGATTCAAATCATGACTGTTTACGTCATCGACGACCACCCCCTGATGCGCGACGCGCTGACCATGCTGGTTCACCGCGTCAAACCTGGTCTCAAAATCATTCCCGTCCCTAAATTGAACGTGGTTGAATCCACGGTCGAGAAGAATGGACCTGCGGAACTTTTTTGCCTGGATTTGCAACTGCCCGACACCTTGGGCATGTCCGGTGTCCAGGTACTCAAGTCCAAATTTCCGGACGTGCCCTTGGCTGTGGTCACCAGTTCCAGCGCCAGCGAATATGAAGACCGCTGCCTTGAAGCGGGGGCCGATGCTTTCATCGAAAAATCGAGCAGTCCCAATCAAATCATTGCAGCCCTGCGCACCTTGTTGGTGACTGAGGAGGAGCCTTCAGATGAAGAAACCACCACGGCCGGGCCCACCAAGCTGTCCAAGCGGCAAAAACAGCTGATCCTGATGCTCGACCAAGGCCTGTCCAACCGCGACATCGCTGAAAAACTCGACATCAGCGAACACACGGTCAAGGTCCACTTTTGGCGCCTGTTCCGCCGATTGGGCGTCAACAGCCGCACACAGGCGCTGCACTTTGCACGCACCAACGGGTGGCTGGGTATCTGATCACCCGCTTGAACGATCGGCATAGGGGGCCTCCATTGTAGGAGGCGCCCCTGCCACACCACCCGGCGTGCGGGTCCGCACCGGGCGGTTCGAGAGCTTGAGGTCAGGACAGCCTGGGTACCCCCAGCTGGTCAAAGTACGCAATAGGCAAGGCACTGTTGAGCAGCATCGCGCTGTTGCGCCACCACCGGTGGCAGTTGCCCGCCACCTGCTTGGCCACATCTTGCGATGCCCCCAACACCTTCAGTTCCCGGTAGATCGTCTTTGACCTCTTCCAGTGCTTGAGCTGGATGGCCCTCAATCGGTGACGCAGCCATTCGTCCAGCTCTCGCCAGACCCCCGGCGTTTGCGCCATCCCAAAGTACGCCTTCCAGCCCAGCACGTAGGGCCTGAGTTCCTCCACCACCTGCGCCATGCTGCGCCCGCCCGAGCGGCGCGTGAGTTGCCGTATCCGGGCCTTGAAGTTTTACAGCGGCTTTTGAGCCACCTTGCATTTGACTTCCCGGCCCTTGGCCACCCACAGCGCATACCCCAGAAACTTGCGCCCCAAGGCGTTGGCCACCGCACTCTTGGCTTCATTGATCTGAAGCTTCAAGCCTGTGTACAGTTTCCGCAGGTACGTCATCACCCGTTCGCCAGCCTTCTTGCTGCATACGTCACGCAAGCAGTCGTCGGCGTAGCGCGCAAAGCTGTAGCCTCGCGCCTCCAACGCCTTGTCCACCTCGTCCAGCAGCACGTTGGCCAGCAGCGGGCTGAGCGGCCCGCCTTGCGGCGTGCCCAGATGGCGATCAACCACCACCCCGCCATCCATGATCCCGGCGTTCAGGTACGCCCGTATCAGTCGGATCACTCCGGCATCGTCGATGCGCTTTCTGCGTCTGTCGATCAGGATGTCGTCATTGACCCGGTCAAAGAATTTGGCCAAGTCCACGTCCACCACCACACGTTTGCCCGATTGGACGTATGCACGCGCGGCCTTGACCGCATCGTGCGCACGCCTGCCCGGTCGAAACCCGTGGCTGTGTTCGCTGAAGGTGGGATCAATCAATGGTTGCAGCACTTGCAAAAGGGCTTGCTGGATCAATCGATCTGTCGCCGTCGGGATGCCCAGCTCGCGCTGGCTGCCGTCCGGCTTGGGAATCAACACCTTGCGTACCGGACTGGGCCGGTAGCTGCCTGCCAGCAGCGCTTGGCGAATGTCCGGCCAGCTCGTTTGCAACATCCGGGCGGTTTGCTCGATATCGAGCCCGTCCACACCGGCTGCACCTTTGTTGGCCTTGACCCGCTTCCACGCCGCTTGCAGGTTCTGTCTCGTCAGCGCCGCCTCCAGCAGGCCGCCAGTGCCCGTTGTCGGCTTTGCCAACCCTGTGCGCGGGTGCTCAAGAGGCGGACCGCAGGCTTCGTCGCTGGCAAGATCGCTCACGGCTTCACCGCTTGCTACGCTTGCCCGCCCGGGTTGGCCCGGCATCTGACTTCGGTCCTTCGCTCTTGCCTTGTGGCCTCAGCGGCCCCGGCTCCAACTACTACGACCTCTGCTGACTTCTCGCTCCGGCACAAGCCGTCGCCCTTTCAGGCACAAGGCGAGATCTCCCCAGGTAAGGGTCACACACCTTCATCGCACAACCGCCGCATCTACGCCGCCCAAGCCTTGGTCACAAGAGCTTCGTGGTCTGAGGCCCACTCGCCCTGCTTGGCTGCGCCTTCTATGCAGTTCTTGTTCATCGGCTCGCGATTTACGCTCCACGCTTCCTTCCCACGCTCGGTCGCCCTCACGCAGTTGCGCAACACTCAAGCTCATTGTGACCAGCTCGCAGCGGGACTTGCACCCGCAGGTGTGCGCCCATGCTGGGCGCACCACAAAAAAGGGCCTTCACTGAAGGCCCTTTTTGCTGGGATTATTTTTTCTTGTTGACGATGTCGGGTGTCACGGCATCCAGCACGTTCACCGTGGTCTTGACACCGTACACCACCGCAGACCCTGCCGCGTCGGCAATGGCCAAGACCGTGCAAGCTTGCAGCAATACAGACATGGCCAAGACGGAAAAAACACAGCGCAGAATTTTGATCATGAACAGTCCCGTATGAAAGCCCCACAAAGCGCATCCATGATGCGCAACGGGGACAGAAAAAAACCCCGACGCAGCGGGGTTTGATTCGTTGGCGGAGCAAGAGGGATTCGAACCCTCGATACGGTATAACCGTATACCGGATTTCGAGTCCGGCGCATTCGACCACTCTGCCATCGCTCCTGAGTTTCTTGTCGAAGCCGTGATTCTAACAGAGCCGTCAGGGCTTCTTGGGCACCATGACCGCGGCATTGCGTGGTGCCATGGTCAAACTCACCAAGCTGCTGCTCATCACACCGCCGTCCACCATTTCAAAGGTGGCGGTGCGCTCTTGTCGGGTCATGACCATGAAGCTGGTTTTACCCCGAATCACCGACACCACGGTCCAGCCCTGGGCGGGATAGGTGTCCAAAAAGAAGCGGAAAGCGGCGTCAAAGTCACGCCCCACATCCAACACCACACGGCCCACCCAGTTGTCACCTGCGCCAATGATCAGTGACTGGTCAGCGCGAATGAGGCTGCCCGCGGGCAAAGGCAATTGGCCCAGCAATTGGGTCGGGTTTTGCACTTGGCTGTTGGGGTCGCCAGCAGCCAGGGTTGTGCTTCCCTGGCTGGCACAACCGAGCAAGCCGCAGGCCAGCAAAGCGGCCAGACATGCCGACCGCAATGACCTGGGCAGGGATGAAACCACGGGCGCCATCATGCGCTCAGCAGCGCCAGGCCGCCCATATAAGGTCGCAACACTTCGGGCACCGTGACCGAGCCGTCGGCGTTTTGGTAATTCTCCAGCACAGCCACCAAGGCCCGGCCCACAGCCAGGCCGGAGCCGTTCAGGGTATGCACCAACTCGTTTTTGCCTTGGGCATTTTTGAAGCGCGCCTGCAAGCGACGCGCCTGGAAGGCCTCGCAGTTGGACACCGAACTGATCTCGCGGTAGGTGTTTTGAGCGGGCACCCAGACTTCCAGGTCATAGGTCTTGCTGGCGCCAAAGCCCATGTCGCCGGTGCACAGGCTCATCACGCGGTAGGGCAAACCCAGTTTTTGCAAAATGGCTTCGGCGTGGCTGGTCATGTCCTCCAGCGCTTCATAGCTTTTGTCGGGGTGCACGATCTGCACCATCTCGACTTTGTCAAACTGGTGCTGGCGGATCAGGCCGCGCACATCGCGGCCACCGCTGCCCGCTTCGGACCGGAAGCACGGGGTGTGCGCGGTCAGCTTGATCGGCAATTCGGATTCGGCCAACACCTCGTCGCGCACGACGTTGGTGAGCGTCACTTCAGAGGTGGGAATCAGGTACAGGGCCTGGTTGTCTTCACTGCCGTCTTGGCCACCCTTGTTGGCGGCAAACAAGTCGGCTTCAAACTTGGGCAGCTGGCCCGTGCCGCGCAGCGTGTCGGCGTTCACGATGTAGGGGGTGTAACACTCAGTGTAGCCGTGCTCGCGGGTCTGGGTGTCGAGCATGAACTGGGCCAAAGCCCGGTGCAACTGGGCCATGGGGCCACGCATGAAGGTAAAGCGCGAACCCGACAACTTGGTGCCGGTTTCAAAATCCAGGCCCAGCTTTTCGCCGATGTCCACATGGTCCTTGACCTCGAAATTAAAGGCACGCACCGTGCCCCAGCGGCGCACTTCGACGTTGCCTTCTTCGCCCTCGCCCAAAGGCACCGACTCGTGCGGCAAATTGGGCACTGCCAGCAGCAGGGTCTGCAATTCGGTCTGGATTACTTCCAGGCGTTGGGCCGAAGCCTCCAGCTCGTCCTTGATGGCGCCCACCTGGGCCATGACCGCATCGGCCTCGGCATGCTGACCTTTGCCCTTGAGCATGCCAATTTGCTTGGACAGGCTGTTGCGCTGGCTTTGCAGCTCTTCGGTGCGGGTTTGCAGGGTTTTGCGTTCCCCCTCCAAAGCGCGGAAGGCCTCAACGTTCAGAAAAGGCTGGGGGTTTTTACGGGCCTGCAAACGCGCCACAGCTGCGTCCAGATCTTTGCGGAGTAGAACAATATCAAGCATGAGCGCATTGTAGTGACCCACGCTGTCTCAGCATTTGTAAGCGCCCCAGCTGGCGCTGATACCCTTTGCGACTGCCCCAACTGAATTGCCGCGTCACAAGCTCCTCGCAATGACTAAAAGCACGCCATCCTTACGTCGTGGCGAGCGCACTTCACACCGTCATGGCGAGCGAAGCGTGGAAAACCATTGCGTCAATCCAGCTTGAGGCCTTTGGGCAAAGGGAACTTGATGTGTTCTTGGATGCCGTCCAAGGTGCGCACCGACACCACGCCCAACTCGCGCAGCCGCGCAATCACCTCTTGCACCAGCACATCCGGCGCTGATGCCCCGGCCGTGAGCCCCACTTTTTGGGCCTTGTCCAGCCAATGGGGCTGCAGTTCTGCTGCACTGTCCACCATGTAAGCGGGTGTCCCCAGGCGATCGGCCAGCTCACGCAAGCGGTTGCTGTTGGAGCTGGTGGGACTGCCCACGACGATGACCACATCCACTTGGGGGCTGAGCAGTTTCACCGCGTCCTGCCGGTTTTGGGTGGCGTAGCAGATATCCTGCTGCTTGGGTTCGCGCACCTGCGGAAACCGCGCCTTCACGGCCGCCACGATCTCGGCGGCATCGTCCACGCTCAAGGTGGTCTGGGTGACGACGGCGAGCTTCTCGGTTTGAGCGGGTTGCACCTTGGCCACATCGGCCACGTCTTCCACCAGATGGATGCCGCTGTCGAGCTGGCCCATGGTGCCTTCCACTTCAGGGTGGCCCTTGTGGCCGATCATGAGGAATTCGTAGCCCTCTTTGTGCAACTTGGCCAGCTCCACATGCACCTTGGTGACCAAGGGGCAGGTGGCGTCAAAGATGCGAAAACCGCGCCGCTCGGCCTCTTGCTGTACCGCCAGGCTCACGCCATGGGCGCTGAAAATCAAGGTCGCACCGGGTGGGACTTCGGACAATTCCTCAATGAAAATCGCCCCCTTGGCCTTGAGGTCGTTGACCACATAGGTGTTGTGTACGATTTCATGGCGCACATAAATCGGCCGACCAAACTTGGCCAGTGCGTGCTCAACAATATCAATCGCGCGATCCACACCCGCACAAAAGCCACGGGGTTCGGCCAGCAAAACTTCAGTGGTCATCACAAGACTCCTATCAACTGCACTTCAAAGGTCACCGGCTGCCCGGCCAAGGGGTGGTTGAAGTCAAACAGCACCGCGCCCTCTTCGCCCACTTGCAAAACGGTGCCCGCATAGGCGCCCAGGCCATCGGGTGTCGGAAACTGCACCACATCGCCAGCGGCGTACTTTTCCATCGGATCACCCAGCTCATTGAGCAGCTTGCGCGCCACCCACTGCTGCATGTCGGGGTTGTGGTCCCCAAACGCCTCGCCAGCGGGCAGCTCCATGACGGTGCGGGTGCCTTCTTGCAGGCCCATCAGGCGCTGCTCCATGGCAGGTGTCAACTCACCCGAACCCAGCGACAAGGTCGCCGGTTTCTCGAGGAAGGTGTTGATGATGTCCCCCTGCGGACCGGCCAGGCGGTAGTGGAGCGTCAAAAAGGAACCGGGTTGAACAGTGGACATAAGGGTTTTCTGGAATGCCGCAATCGCGGCGGAACAGGCATAAAGAAGCCACTATTGTAAAAAGCCGGGCCGACCCGCTCCAGCACAGGGGCAAGTCAGGCACCAGGCGGCTCCAGGGAGGGGCATTCACATGAGCATCAAGGACTTGCCAGCCGATGCGCGGCCCCGTGAAAAATTGCTGGCCCGAGGCCCACAGGCCCTGAGCGATGTCGAACTGTTGGCCATTTTGCTGCGCACCGGCATGGCGGGCAAAAACGTCTTCCAGCTGGCCCAGGAGCTGCTGGACATGGGCGGCATTGCCGGTTTGCTGCAAGCCAGCCCCGCCTCGCTCAAAACCGTCAAAGGCCTAGGTCCGGCCAAAAAAGCAGAATTGCTGGCCGTGTTTGAAATCGCCCGCAGGGCGCTGAGCCAGCGGCTGCAAGAGCGCCAGGCCTTTCACACGCCCGATGCCGTCAAGCAATACCTGCAGTTGCAGCTGGGCCATAAAAACCACGAAGTGTTCGCCGTGCTGTTCATGGACAGCCAAAACCGGTTGCTGGCCTGGGAAGAGCTGTTTCGAGGCACGCTCAGCCAGACGAGCGTCTACCCCCGCGAAGTCGTCATGCGCGCCCTGCACCACCAGGCCGCCGCCGTAGTCCTCTCACACAACCACCCCAGTGGCTCGGTCCAGCCCAGCCGCGCCGATGAAGCCCTGACCCAATCGCTCAAAGCCTCGTTGGCCCTGGTCGACGTGCGCGTGCTCGACCACATCATCGTGGGCCAGGGACAGGCCCTGTCCATGGCAGAGCAGGGTTTGATGTGAACCGAAGTGCACCCATGTCGGAATTTGCCGACATGGGGCGTCATTTGCAGGTCAGCGGCTTCAGCCCCGACATGGGGCCTGCGCCAGAGCCAGCTATGTCGTAGCTTAAGCTATGACCTACGGGGACCGTGTTTTCCGAAGGTCGGCGGCTTCAGCACCGACCAATGCGTGTTTGACTGGCCATACATGCCATTCCAGGCCCCCCATGGTGCACCGGTAAACTCGCTGCTTTTCATTGCCCTGCTGACCATGTCTCATTACCACCTCTACGCCATCGGCAATGCCTTGGTCGATACCGAATACGAAGTCTCTGACGCACTGCTGCAGACCATGGGCGTGAGCAAACGCCACATGACCCTCATCGACACCCCGCAGCGCGCCGAACTGCTGCGCCATGTGCAGGGCTTGCACGCCCGCCGCACCGGAGGAGGCTCGGCGGGCAACACCGTGGTGGCCTTGGCCCAACTGGGGGGCAAGGCGTTTTACTCTTGCCGCGTGGCCGATGACGAACTGGGGGCTTTTTACAGCCAGGATTTGCAAGCCAACGGCGTGGCCACCAACCTGACCCACACCCGGCCACAGCCCGGACAAACCGGCAGCTGCATGGTGCTGGTCACGCCCGACGCAGAGCGCAGCATGTGCACATTTTTGGGTGCCACCTCTGAGCTGGACGCCAGCGCCTTGCACCCGCACGACATTGCCAAATCACGCATTTACTACATGGAAGGCTACCTGGCCGCCTCGCCCACAGGGCTGCAAGCGGCTGTGCAAGGTCGCCAGATCGCCACGCAACACCAAGTGCAAACCGCGCTCACGCTCAGCGATGTGAGCATGATCAATTTCTGCCGCACCGGGCTGGAGGCCATGATCGGAGACGGCCTGGACTATCTGTTTGCCAACGAAGAGGAAGCGCAAACCTGGTGCGGCACCACCGACCTGGAGGTCATCATCGGCCAGTTGTCGCAGCTGGCCCGCACGGTGTGCCTGACGCGTGGCCCCAAGGGCAGCATCGTGGTGCAAGGTGCGCAGCGCACCGACATCCCGGCCGTACCCACCCAGGCGGTGGACACCAATGGTGCAGGCGACATGTTTGCCGGGGCCTTCTTGTTTGGCATCACCCACGGCCACAACCCCGAAGAATCGGCGGCGCTGGCCAACCGTGCGGCTGCAGCCGTGGTCGGTCAGCACGGCAACCGCCTGAGCACGGCGCAAACACAGGCCATTTACGCGCACTTCCAGACCCACTGAAGCCCTGAATCAGGCCTGAATCAGACCATCCACCACCTGGATGGTCTTGTCACAGCGCAGGGCCAGCGCCGTGTTGTGGGTCACCAGCAGCACCGTGGTGCCCTGCGCCTGGTTGATGCGCCGCAGAAGATCAAACACCGCATCGGCACTTTTGGTGTCGAGGTTGCCGGTGGGCTCGTCTGCCAGCAGCAAGGCGGGGTTCATGGCCAGCGCACGGGCCAGCGCCACACGCTGCTGCTGGCCACCGCTCATATTGCCCGCCAGGTTGTTTTGCCAAGGTGTCAGGCCCACGCTTTCCAGCAATTGCTCAGCCCGTTCGCGCATGGCCGCATTCGGAAAACCCGAGGCGCCCAGCATGGGCATCATCACGTTTTCAAGCGCCGTGAAGGCCGTGATCAGGTGGTGGTATTGAAAAACAAAACCTATGCTGTGACCGCGCAAGCGGGTCAGGTCTGCTTCCCCCAGGGTGGTGGTTTCTTCGCCCATCAGCTGCAAGCTGCCCGAGGTGGGGCGGTCGAGCAGGCCGATGATGTTGAGCAAGGTGCTTTTGCCCGAGCCCGAGGGTCCCATCACCGCACAGAAATCACCGCGCCAAAGCCTCAAGTCAATGCCATGCAAGACCTCGGTCTCGATGCCCGTGCCCACGTTGAAGGCCTTGCGCACGCCTTGCAATTGAACCACCACATCAGCCACGGATTGCCTCCACAGGGTTGAGCCTGGCCGCCCGCAGGGCCGGGGCAAAGGCGGCCAGCAAGCCCGTCATCGAAGCCAGGCCCAAGGCGAGCGCAAACAAATTCGGGTCCAGCACCAGAGGAAACAAGGGCGTGCCATCGGCATTGAGCGCCAGGCGTTGCCACAGCACCAAACCACCGGCCCCCACCAGACAACCCAGCACCGCGCCCCCGAAACCCAGCACCCCACCTTGCAACAAGAACACCCGCAGGATTTGCCCCCGGGAAATGCCCATGGCCCGCAAAATGCCGATCTCGCGCGACTTTTGCACCACCGACACGACCAACACACTGGCAATGCCAAACGCCACCGACAGGCCCACAAAAAAGCGGATGGCCGTGTTGGCGGTGGTCTGTGCACTGACAGCCGCAAAAAACTGTGCACTGCTCTTGATCCAGCTGTCGGCCTGCACCCCCAGGGCAGAGCTGATGCGCTGGGCGATGATTTCTGCGGCATACACATCGCGCACCGTGACTTCCATACTGGTGACACCGCCGGGCAAGCCCAACAGGCTTTGGGCTGTGCGCAGTGCCACAAAGGTGCTGCGCTGGTTGGCGCCTTTGCTCCCCAAGTCAAACACGCCCGACACCGTGAGGGTGAAGGCCTCCCCTGACGCGTTGGTCACACGCAATTTGTCGCCCACGCCCACGCCCAGATCGCTGCCCAACTCCAGGCCAATCAAGATGTCCTGACCCGTCAAGCGGGGCTCGCCAAACACGATTTTTTCGGGCAGCTTGACGATCTGAAAATACGCCTCGGGCTCCACTCCCGTGAGCGAAATCGCCCGACTGGCACTGCCGCGCACCGCCAGCGCAGAACCACTGACCACCGGCGCCACCACCAACACCCCCGGCATGCTGCCAATCTGGCGTTGCAGGGCCTGCCATTGGTCAATCGATTTGAGCCGCTGCAAGGGCGGCTGAACAATGGCGGCATTGACACTGTCTTCGCGCAGTGATCGCGTCACTTCTTTTGGGGGCAGCAACTGAATGTGCGCTTGCGCCGACAAGACCCGCTGAATGAAATTGCTTTGCAAACCCGCCAGCAACGCTGACATGAACACAATCACGCCCACGCCAATGGCCACACCGGTCAGGATGAACACGGTCTGCAAACGCCCCTCGCGCAAAAAGCGGATGGCCACAATCCATTCGAACGGTATCCAGGTCTTGTACATGGCCTGCAATCAGGGGACTGAGACGGACTGCAAGCGCACGCGCTGACCCACACGCAAATTGACGGGCGCCTCCAGCACCGCATCGCCTTCGCGCAAGCCCTGCAGCACCTCAACCCAGTCCCCGCCGCGCAAGCCCAATTGCACCGGTGTGTGCTCGGCATGCCCCGCCACCACCCGCCACACCCAGGGCGCGCCGCTCGAGATGTCATGCACCGCATTCAGGGGCAAGGCCAGGGCTTTGTCGCGCCGCGCCACTTCCATGTCCACCGACACCGTCATGTCCTGCTTGAGGAACTCGGGCTTCTCGGGCACATCCAGGCGCACCTCCACCGCGCCGGTTTGTGCATTGACGCCTGGATGGATGAAGGCCACCACCGCCTTGAAATGCTGCTGGGCATAGGCATCGGCCGAAGCCAGCGCCTGTTGACCCAGTGAAATGAGGTGCAGGTTTTTCTCATCAATCTGAACCACCAGCTGCGTGCGCCCTTCGGGCGACAGCGTCATCAAGACCTTGCCCGCCTGCACCACATCACCAGCTTCCACATGGCGCGTGATGACTTGTCCTGCCACAGGGGCCTCAATCCTTGCATAGCGGGCGCGTGCACGGGCGGTCTGGGCATTGGCCTGGGCCTCGGCCACCGCCCCCAAAGCCAGCGCATGCTCACTGCCCGATGGATTGGCCGATTCCAGTTGCTTGCGGGCAGACAGCGCCTGTGCATCGGCCAGCGCCAGCGCTTTGCGCGATTCATCCAGGGCTGCTTGCCCGACAAAGCCTTGGTCAAACAACTCTTTTTGACGCTGCCAGTTAGATCGGGCCAGATTGGCCTGGGCCAGCGCCTGATGCAAGGTTTGCTGCGCCACAGGGGCTTGCAAGTCTTGCAGCTGCCGCAAGCGCCCTCGGGCCTGCACCACGGCCATTTCGGCTTGCCGCTGCAAGGCATTCAACTCCGCAGACACCAGCTCGATCAACACCTCGCCCTGACGCACCGTCTGCCCCTCCACCGCTGACACACGGGCCACCGTTCCGGTGATTTGAGCGCCCATGTCCACACGGTGCGGCGTCTGCACCCGCCCCGTGGCCACCACGGTCTGCACCAAATCGCGGCGCTGGATGGACTGCGCCACCACTTGCGGCCCCATCCACCAGTGCCATCCCAGCGCCGCCACCAGAAACAAGGCACAGCCCACCAGCAAATGCCAGCGGTATGCGCGAACCCAGGTCAAAGCCAACATCCACTCCCCAATGAATCACGTCCGGCAGCCCAAACCGCCGCGCAGATCAGATTCATTGTGTTCAAGGCCTGAACATGCTCACCTGATGCAGATCAAGAAATCGCCTGTCATAGGCGCCAAGCGTCGTCCGACTCTGCGAGTGCCGACCTACGGGGACCGCGCTGCCGTAGGTCGGTGGTCGAAGACTCCGACAGATGACTGCCAACCCGCAGTGCATGGGTCATGGGTACATCCCCAAAAAGCCAAAGGGCCGGTGCACCGGCCCTTTGGCATCTCAGCGCCTGAAGCGATCACTCGCCCAGGTAGGCGGCCCTGACTTTGGGGTCTTCGAGCATGTCCTTGCCCACGCCCGTCATGGTGATGAGACCGGAGTCCATCACATAACCCCGGTCGGCAATGGCCAAGGCACGGCTGGCGTTTTGCTCCACCAGCAGCACCGTGACGCCCTGAGCGTAAACATCGCGCACCACCTCGAAGATCTTGTCGACCATGATGGGTGACAAGCCCATGGACGGCTCATCCAGCAGCAAGACCTTGGGGCGGCTCATCAGGGCGCGGCCCATGGCCAGCATTTGCTGCTCGCCGCCGGACATGGTGCCGGCCAGCTGGTCCTTGCGCTCGCGCAGACGCGGGAAGATGGTGAACATCTTCTCAATGTCGTCGGCGATGCCTTTTGTGTCCGAACGGATGTACGCGCCCATTTGCAGGTTTTCGGTGATGGTCATGCGGGTGAACACGCCACGGCCTTCGGGCACCATGGCCAGGCCTTGCTTGACCAGATCCCAAGGGCCTTGACCCTTGATGCTCTTGCCCAGGTATTCGATGTCCCCCACCTGCAAAGGCAAGGTGCCCGTGATGGCCTTCATGGTGGTGGTTTTGCCCGCACCGTTGGAGCCGATCAGCGACACCAGTTCGCCCTCGCGCACCTCCAGGCTCACGCCCTTGACCGCCTGAATGCCGCCGTAGCCGACTTGCAGGTCTTTGACTTTCAAAAGAACATTGGCCATCTCAGTGCCCTCCCGTGCCCAGATAGGCCTCAATCACTTTTTCATTCTTCTGCACATCTGCAGGCGTGCCTTCGGCAATTTGCTTGCCGTAGTCGAGCACCGTCACACGGTCACACAAGCCCATGACCAGCTTCACGTCATGTTCAATCAGCAAAATGGTGCGGTTGTCCTTGCGGATCTGGTCGATCAACTCGCGCAATTGCACCTTTTCGGTCGCGTTCATGCCGGCCGCTGGTTCGTCCAGGGCAATCAGTTGTGGATCGGTGGCCAAAGCGCGGGCAATTTCCAGGCGACGCTGGTCACCATAGGACAAGGTGCGGGCTTTGTAGTCGGCGTATTTGCCGATGCCCACATAGTCCAGCAGTTCGTGCGCCCGTTTGGCAATGGCGGCTTCCTCGGCCTTGAAGCCGGGTGTGCGAAAAATGGCCCCGAGCAAACCGGAGTGGCTGCGCACATGGCGGCCCACCATCACGTTTTCGAGGGCGGTCATTTCGGCGAACAAGCGGATGTTCTGGAACGTGCGGGCAATGCCCGCCTTGGCCACTTCGTGCACGGCAGTGGGCTGGTAAGGCTTGCCTGCCAGCTCAAACGAGCCGGTATCGGGTGTGTACAGGCCAGTGATCACGTTGAAGAATGTGGTCTTGCCCGCGCCGTTGGGGCCGATCAGGCCATAAACCTGGCCGCGCTGGATGGTCATGCCCACATCAGTCAGGGCTTGCAGACCGCCAAAACGTTTGGAAATGCCTGCAACTTGGAGAACGGTATCTTGTGTCATGTGCAGGTCTTTCATTTCGTCTTGAGCGATTTGCCGTGTTCGGGCGATGGCCACAAGCCACGAGGACGCATCAACATGATCACGATCATGGCCAAAGCCACCAACAGCTGGCGCATGATGGACGCGTCCAATCGGCCGCCGGTCATCTCTTGCAAAGGACCGGCCACGTAGCGCAACACTTCGGGCAATGCCGACAACAAAATCGCGCCCAAAATCACGCCCGGCAAATAACCCAGCCCCCCCAACACCACCATGGCCACGATCATCACCGACTCCATCAGGCTGAAGGATTCGGGCGAGATGAAGCCTTGAAAGCCTGCAAACATGGCCCCCGACACACCACCAAATGTGGCGCCCATGCCAAATGCCAACAACTTCAGGTTGCGGGTGTTCAGGCCCATGGCCTTGGCCGCGATTTCGTCTTCACGAATGGCCATCCAGGCGCGGCCAATGCGCGAAAACTCCAGACGGTGCGAGATCAAAATGGCCAGCAGCACCAGGCTCAGGAACAGGTAGTAGTAGAGCGACACCGAGGAAATTTCGAAGTCACCGATCATCAGTTTCTTGCCCAGGTTGATGCCAAAAATGGAAATCGGGTCGATCTGATCGAGCCCTTTGGGGCCGTTGGTGATGTTGACGGGGTGGTCCAGGTTGTTCATGAACACGCGGATGATTTCGCCAAAACCCAAAGTGACGATGGCCAGGTAGTCCCCTCGCAACTTGAGCGTGGGCGCCCCCAGCAGCATGCCAAAAATGCCCGCCAAAGCCGCACCCACGGGCACGATCAGCCAGATGGGCATGTGCATGCCCTCCGGAAAGGCTGCCGCGATCCACGCGAAGGTGTTGAACAGGTGGGGCGACGACAGCAGGCCATACATGTAGGCCCCCACTGCGAAGAAAGCCACATAGCCCAAATCGAGCAAGCCGGCATAACCCACCACGATGTTCAGGCCAACGGCCAACAAGATGTAAAGCAAGGCCATGTCGGCAATGCGCACCCAGGCGTTGCCAAAGCCCTGAAGAATCAGGGGCAGCACGATGAGCGCCACGCCAATCAGGATGTATTGAAGTGTTTTGTTGATTTTCATGACAGGGGTCCCTTCCATCAAGCCCGGTCGGCCACGCGTTCACCCATCAGGCCCGAAGGGCGCAGGGTCAGCACAAAGATCAACACAATGAACGCAAAGATGTCGGTGTAGTGGCTGCCCAACACGCCGCCTGTCAGCTGGCCAATGTAGCCCGAGCCGATGGCCTCAATCAGGCCCAGCAAGATGCCGCCCACCACCGCGCCCGACAAGTTGCCAATGCCACCAAACACGGCAGCCGTGAAGGCTTTGAGTCCGGGCAAAAAGCCCATGGCGTGCTGCGCCGTGCCGTAGTTGGAGGCGTACATCACGCCTGCAATGGCCGCCAAAATCGCGCCGATCACAAAGGTGGCCGAAATCACCATGTCGGGCTTGACGCCCATCAAACCGGCCACGCGGGGGTTTTCAGCCGTGGCGCGCATGGCGCGACCCAAACGGGTGTAATTGACCAGCCACATCAGGACCGCCAAAGACACCGCTGTCACGCCCAAAATCATGATTTGCGTGGGGGTGATGACCGCACCACCGAGATTGATCGGTGTGCTGGACAGCAAGGTGGGATAAGCTTTGTAGTTGGGCTTCCAAATGATCATGGCCACGGTCTGCAACAAGATGCTCATGCCAATGGCCGTGATCAGGGGGGCCAATTTGGGGCTGTTGCGCAGCGGGCGGTAGGCGACTTTTTCAATCGTGAAGTTCAGCACGACAGCCACCACGCAGGCAATCAGGGTGGCCAAGATCAAAATGATCCAGCCCGGGGTGCCCGGCATGGCACTCTGCATCATGCCGATGGCGGACCAGCTCGTCAAAGCGCCCACCATCAGCACTTCACCGTGCGCAAAATTGATCAGGTTGATGATGCCGTACACCATGGTGTAGCCCAAGGCCACCAAAGCGTACATGCTGCCCATGACCAGGCCATTGATGACCTGTTGCAGGAAGACGTCCATATTTCATTTCTCCGTGTTTTGACCTGCGCTTAGCAGACCACGCTTCGGTTGTTGTAATGAAGTCAAGAAACACCTTTTGGGTGAGCCCTGACAACTAGCAAAAACCCCGCCAGATCGATGCAAGGCCTGGCGGGGTGGCGGGATTGTAGTGAAAGAAAACATGGCATCAGTATTCAATTCCCTACGGAATTACCCTGCCGCCAAATTCTTCTTTCGCAGTTCTTCCAGTTTGTCAGCGATTTTGATCTCCAAACCCCGGCGCACGGGCCTGTAAAAACCTGGATCGGCCATGCCATCGGGCAGGTAATGCTCACCCGCTGCAAAGCCATCTTCCTCGTCGTGAGCGTAGCGGTAACCTTTGCCGTAATCGAGGTCTTTCATCAGCTTTGTGGGCGCGTTGCGCAAGTGCATGGGCACGGGGCGTGTGCCGTCTTTTTTGACAAAGGCGCGGGCTTCGTTGTAGGCCTTGTAGGCGGCGTTCGACTTGGGCGCCATGGCCAGATAAATCACGCATTGGGCCAGGGTCAACTCCCCTTCCGGGCTGCCCAGGCGCTCATACACCTCACAGGCATCGAGCGCCATGCGCAAGGCCCGGGGATCGGCCAGGCCCACGTCTTCACTGGCCATGCGGATCAATCGCCTGGCCATGTAACGCGGATCGGCACCGCCATCGAGCATGCGCACAAACCAATACAGTGCTGCGTCAGGGTCCGAACCACGCACGGATTTGTGCAGGGCGCTGATGGTGTCGTAAAACTGCTCGCCACCCTTGTCATAGCGGCGCATGCGTTCGCCCAGCACGCGCAGCAGCCACTCGTCGGTCACAGGGTCAACGCCTTGCTGCTTGGCCGCCATCGACAAGGTTTCCAGTGTGTTGAGCAAGCGCCGGGCATCGCCATCGGCATAGGCCAGCAAACGGCTCAGGGCCTGGGGCTCAATGGGCGGCACAGCTTGTATGGATTGCGCGCGCAACACAATGTTGTTCAGATCGTCTTCATTGAGCGGCTGCAAGACGTACACCGCCGCCCGAGAGAGCAAGGCCGAATTCACCTCAAACGAGGGGTTTTCCGTGGTGGCCCCGATGAAGGTGAACAGCCCGCTTTCCACATGCGGCAAAAACGCGTCTTGCTGGCTTTTGTTGAAGCGGTGCACCTCATCGACAAACATGATGGTGCGCTGCGGGTGCAGGCCGCTGCGGGCCAGTTCTGCTTTTTCCACCGCTTCGCGGATGTCCTTGACACCCCCCAGCACCGCGCTGATGCTCAGGAACTGGGCATCAAAGGCATCGGCCATCAAACGGGCAATGGTGGTTTTGCCCACGCCCGGCGGCCCCCACAAAATGCAGCTGTGCGGCTGGCCTGACTCGAAAGCCAGTCGCAAAGCCATGCCTTCGCCCAACAAATGCTGCTGACCAATCACCTCACCCAAGTGACGGGGACGCAGGCGCTCAGCCAGTGGCGCATGGGGTGGGGCTGCAGGCATGGCGTTCAAAAAGGCTTCAAGGACGGATCACATCCACCCCGGCAGGCACCCGAAAGGCAAAGGTCTGTGTAGGCAAAGCGGGGTTGAGTTCAAAGACTGAAAAGCTCAGCACTGAGCGCTGGCCCAGGCTGTCTTGCACATCAAGCACCGACAAGACCACCCCTTGATCGGTGCTGCGCAAGCCCACGAGCACAGTCTGGATTTGGCCTTCCGACCTTTTGGGCGTGGCACGCACCCACTGCAAACCGTCCTTGTCGGGCTCGGACTTGAACTGGAAATCGGCTTTCAGGGCCTCCAGATCGGAGGCCGCCGTGAGCAAGGCAGCAGGCGTGGCGCCCAGCATCTGGGCTTGGGGGCGCGCCGTCACCTGATTGAGATCCAGATCGTGCAGCCACAAGGTCTGGCCGTCGGCCACCAGGGTTTGCACAAAGGGCTTGCGGTAGTCAAACCGGAACTTGCCAGGCCGTTGGAACTCGAAGCTGCCGCTGGAGGTTTTGACACGCGGCGGCTGCCCGGCTTTGGCGGGCGATGTGACCACCTGCGTGAACTGTGCACGGCCACTGCGGGCCTGCTTCATGAATTGCGACAGGGCTTCCAGGCCATCGGCGTGCACCCAAGGGCTGGCCAGCATGGCCACACCCAGACACCAAACACCGATCCAATCACGACGAAAAATGTTCATAAGACTCACTCGGTGCGCGCAGGCACCAAAATTTCACGCTGACCACTGCCACTCATGGCGCTGACCAGTCCTGCTTTTTCCATGTCTTCCACCAGACGGGCGGCACGGTTGTAGCCGATTTTGAGGTGGCGCTGCACCAGCGAAATGCTGGCCTTGCGGTTTTTCAACACCACTTCTACGGCCTGGTCGTACATTGGGTCTTTCTCGCCATTGTCACCCTCGCCCAGCATGCCGCCATCCTCGTCCACCGTACCACCTTCCAGCACGCCCTCAATGTAATCGGGCTCACCCTGGGTTTTCAGGTAACTCACCACGCGGTGGACTTCCTCGTCGCTCACAAAGGCGCCGTGCACCCGAATCGGGAAGCCCGTGCCACTGGCCATGTACAGCATGTCACCCATGCCCAATAAGGCCTCAGCGCCCATTTGGTCCAGGATGGTGCGGCTGTCGATTTTGGAGCCCACAGAAAACGCAATGCGTGTCGGGATGTTGGCCTTGATCAGGCCCGTGATCACGTCCACGCTGGGGCGCTGGGTGGCCAAAATCAAGTGGATACCGGCCGCACGGGCCTTCTGGGCCAAACGCGCAATCAGCTCTTCGATCTTCTTGCCCACCACCATCATCAAATCAGCTAGCTCATCAATCACCACCACGATGTGCGGCAAACGCTTGAGCGGCTCGGGATCGTCGGGCGTCAGGCTGAAGGGGTTGTAGATGAACTCTTCGCGGGCCGTGGCTTCGTCAATTTTCTGGTTGTAACCGGCCAGGTTGCGCACGCCCATCTTGCTCATGAGTTTGTAGCGTTTTTCCATCTCGGCCACGCACCAGTTCAAACCGTGGGCAGCCTGGCGCATGTCAGTGACCACCGGGGCCAGCAGGTGAGGGATGCCTTCATAAACCGACATCTCCAGCATCTTGGGGTCGATCATCAAGAGGCGCACATCGCGCGCTTCGGCTTTGTAGAGCAGTGACAAGATCATGGCGTTGATACCGACCGACTTGCCCGAGCCGGTGGTGCCAGCCACCAGCACATGCGGCATCTTGGCCAGATCGGCCACCACCGGGTTACCAATGATGTCCTTGCCCAAGCCCATGGTCAGCATGGATTTGGCTTCGTTGTAGACCTGCGACCCCAGGATTTCGCTGAGCTTGATCGACTGGCGCTTGGCGTTGGGCAACTCCAATGCCATGAAGTTCTTGCCCGGAATCGTCTCGATCACCCGAATCGACACCAGACTGAGCGAACGCGCCAGGTCTTTGGCCAGGTTCACGACCTGTGAGCCCTTCACGCCAATGTCTGGCTCGATCTCATAGCGCGTGATCACCGGCCCGGGCGCAGCCGCCACCACCCGCACCTTGACACCGAAGTCCGAGAGTTTTTTCTCAATCAGTCGGCTGGTCATCTCCAGCGTCTCGTGCGACACGGTTTCTTGCTTGGACGTCAGCGCATCGAGCAAATCGACCTGCGGCAGCTTGCTGTCAGGCAATTCAGAAAACAAGGGTTTCTGACGCTCCTTGACCACCCGATCGCTGCGCGGAACCTCCATCACAGGCGGCTCAATCACCCGGGGTGCAGGGGGTGTTTGCACGATGACCGGCGCCAATGCCGGGGTAGCCAAAAGCCCCCCGTTTGGAGCAGCGGTGTTGGTGTCTGTGTCTGCACTTCGAGGCACAAATTTGGCATTGGACGCTTGTGCCTGCGGCGCATCGTCCATGTCCCACCGAGGCTCAATGGCCTGTGGCGGCACAGCTTGTTCGCGCTCACGCAAGGCCTGCTGGCCCAATGCCAAATCTTCCAGAATTTCACGTTTTTCGTGGCGCGCCTGGATCAGGGCGTCGATGCGGGCACCAATGCCTTCGGCCAGCTTGCCCCAGGAAAAGCGAAACACCACTGCCACCCCGACCACTATGGCGGCAATGTTCACCAAAGCAGCGCCGGTAAAGCCCAACCAGCGCACACCCAGCGACCCCACAAGATAGCCCAAGACGCCACCACTGTGACCTGGCAAATGGGTCTCCAGACGGTACAAACGGGACCATTCCATGCTGGCACTGGCTGACAGCAAAAGCGCAAGTCCGACCCAAAAAACAAGGTAACTGCGCTGCCAACGCGACTGCGCAGGCATATTCTCCTGCGCCGCGGCCCCTCTTATCCAGGCCACAAAGCCCCCCCACCAAGCCCTTGCGGCAACAGCCAGACACCACCAGGCAGAGTAGCCCAGCAAAAAATATGACAAATCGGCGCCCCATGCGCCAGCGCGCCCCATCCAGTTGCGCACGATCAGCCCCGATCCCGAAGTCGACCAAGCCGCATCTGCGGGGTGATAGCTCCACAGGGCCAGCAGACACAAAAGGAGCAAGACGCCACCGATCAGCAGCGCAATTTCCTGAGCAAAACGCGCCCAGAACATCTTGGGTTCGCCAGTGGGCGCGGCGCGGGCCGTCGGGTTGGTCAAGGTGTGCAGTGAATAAGTCATAAATCAGGCACAAGCTTACCCGATCAGTCTCCCGCGTTTGGCGCGCCCAGCCCCACGCGAATCCCTCAACACCCCTCTGCTTTTGGCAGTTTCTTACAATGGCGTCACCGGATGCAGCGCATCCCGCACGCCATTCCTCTGAATATTCAAAAACCACACCTCATGTCCACAAGCACCCAACACGCCCAAGTCCTGATCCTCGGCTCCGGCCCCGCCGGTTACACCGCCGCCGTGTATGCCGCCCGCGCCAACCTCAAACCCCTGTTGATCACCGGCATGGCGCAAGGCGGCCAGCTCATGACCACCACCGAGGTGGACAACTGGCCCGCCGACGTGCATGGCGTGCAAGGCCCGGACCTGATGCAACGCTTTCAGGAGCACGCCGAGCGCTTCAACACCCAGATCGTGTTTGACCACATCCACACCGTCAAGCTGGAGCAGCGCCCCTTCACCCTGATCGGCGACAGCGGCACCTACACCTGCGACAGCCTGATCATCGCCACAGGCGCATCGGCCAAATACCTGGGCCTGCCGTCCGAAACCGCTTTCATGGGCCGCGGCGTGAGCGGCTGCGCCACCTGCGACGGCTTCTTCTACCGCGACCAGGTCTGCTGCGTGGTGGGCGGCGGCAACACCGCCGTTGAAGAAGCCCTGTACCTGTCCAACATCGCCAGCAAAGTCTATTTGATCCACCGCCGCGACAAGTTCAAGGCCGAGCCCATCCTGGTCGACAAGCTCATGGACAAGGTCGCCGCAGGCAAGATCGAACTGAAAACCTTCCAGACCCTGGAAGAAGTGCTGGGCGACGCCTCGGGCGTGACCGGCGTGCGCCTGAAAAGCACCAAAGACGATAGCCTGCACGATGTCGAGCTCAAGGGCTGCTTCATCGCCATTGGCCACGCCCCCAACACCGACATCTTCCAGGGCCAACTGACACTGGAAAACGGTTACATCGTGACCCAAAGCGGCTTGAAGGGCTTCGCCACCCAAACTTCGGTGCCCGGTGTGTTCGCTGCGGGTGACGTGCAAGACCATGTGTACCGCCAGGCCATCACCAGCGCGGGCACGGGCTGCATGGCCGCGCTCGATGCGCAGCGTTTTCTGGAACAGAACAACGGTTAAATCACTGCCGCGATCGCACTCGAAAGGAAACCTGAGCCCTGCGATCCAGAAGTTGACTGCCAACGAACAGCGAATGGGTGCAGGGGGTGCCTGCCGGGGTGATGTGGCAAAGCGAAGCGCCTCTGAACCCCGGCAGGCACCCGCAACGACTCCCCACCAAGGCTCGAACCACCCTGAATGGGTCACAAAAGACCGACCAAGGAGTCCCAGCCCCTGCTTTCTGGCTATAATCTGAGGCTTTGCTGGAACTGCCCGGAATGTCATTCGGGATCACGGAGCCAGCGATCTGGGATACCGCCACCCATCTTGGCGAGGTGAGGCTGGAGCGCCAGGCCCCGTGCAAATCTGCACGAGACCCATCGGCACCGGCTGTTTAAAAAGTATCGGAGTGTCCACATGGCACGCGTTTGCGACGTAACGGGCAAAGGCCCAATGACGGGAAACAACGTTTCCCACGCCAACAACAAAACCAAGCGCCGGTTCCTGCCGAACCTGCAATACCGTCGTTTCTGGGTTGAAACAGAAAACCGTTGGGTGCGTCTGCGCGTCTCCAGCGCTGCTCTGCGCCTGATCGACAAAAACGGCATCGATGCCGTGCTCGCAGACCTGCGCGCACGCGGTCAAGCCTAAACCCAGAACATTAGGAGTCATACACCATGGCAACCAAAGGCGGACGCGAAAAAATCAAGCTGGAATCCACAGCTGGCACTGGTCACTTCTACACGACCAGCAAAAACAAGAAAACCATGCCCGAGAAAATGTCGATCATGAAGTTCGACCCCAAAGCTCGCAAGCACGTTGAATACAAGGAAATCAAGCTGAAGTAATTCAGCCTGAGCCTTGCAACAAAAAACCCGCTGTTCACACAGCGGGTTTTTTTATGTCCGAAACAGTGGTGGTTGCAGGTCGTCTGTCGAAGACCCCGACAAATGCTTACCCATCATCCACGCCCATGTTGGCATGTACCCTTGGGACGCCAACAACGTCGGACTCTTCGAGTACCGACCTACGGGGGCCGCAACCCGGAAACCCTCCCCAAAACAAACAGGGCCCGAAGGCCCTGTCTGGATGTGTTCGCTTGAAAATCAGGCGGCGGTCTGACGCACGGCGCGCAGCTTTTCAGAGAAGTCACGCAAAGCAGCGATGCCGCTTTCTTCGGCGCGGCGGCACCAGGCTTGCAGGTCAGCCGCCAACTGCTCACGCGAGTGTGAGGTGTTCAGCCAGATCTGACTGAGTTCTTCACGCATTTGCAGCATTTTGTCGAGCACCGGGCTGGCCGCACGGGCCTGCGTGAGCTGAACTTGCGCATCAGCCGGCACCTTGGCCGCGTCGCGGTGCAACCAACGTTTGGCCGTCTGCAAGACATCTGCATCTAGCTTGAGTTTGCCGGCTTCCTCCTGCATCACAGCTCGCACATTGCGGGCATAACCCGCCATCACTTCGTAGCGGTTGGCGATCAAGGCTTCCAGAGTCTTTTCGTCGGCCACAGGACGAATGTCACCATAAGCCAAGCGGGGAGGTGTTTTCTTGACAGTGGCCATGCCCAGGGTTTCGAGCACACGGATATACAGCCAGCCGATGTCGAACTCGTAAGGCTTGACCGACAGCTTGGCCGATGTGGGGTAAGTGTGGTGGTTGTTGTGCAACTCTTCACCACCGATCAGGATGCCCCAAGGCGAGATGTTGGTGCTGGCGTCGTGCGCCTCAAAGTTGCGATAACCCCAGTAGTGGGCTGCACCGTTGATGATGCCGGCCGCCGTGATCGGGATCCATGCCATTTGCACAGCCCAGACTGTCAAGCCAATAAAGCCGAACAAGGCCACGTCGATGATCAACATCAGGGCCACGCCTTGCCAGGAAAATCTGGAATACAGGTTGCGCTCAATCCAGTCATCAGGCGTGCCGTGACCGTAGCGCTTGAGGGTGTCCAAGTTCTTGGATTCCTTGCGGTACAGCTCGGCGCCCGTGAACAACACGGTTTTGATGCCATGCACATGGGGGCTGTGCGGATCTTCGGCTTGCTCGCACTTGGCGTGGTGCTTGCGGTGAATGGCCGCCCACTCCTTGGTCACCTGGCCTGTGGTCAACCACAGCCAGAAACGGAAGAAGTGCGAGGGAATGGCGTGCAGGTCCAAGGCGCGGTGGGCCTGGTGACGGTGCAGGAAAATGGTGACGCTGGCAATGGTGATGTGGGTCAGGCCCAAGGTGATCAACACCATTTGCCACCAGGACAAATCAAACAGGCCGTGGCCCATCCACTGCACCACCGCATCCAAAAAAGCCCAATCAGGCAACAACATGTCTTTGTCTTTCTCATAACGCCTGATTTCAGGCAATTTGTCGATTTTAAGTTTTTCGGCACAAAAAAGACAGTGTTTTCAACTGTCTCAATGACATTTACCGGAAAAAATATTACTTTTTAACCCACGCTGCGGCAAAAAATCCGTCCGTACCGTGTCTGTGTGGCCACAGTCGCAAATACATGCCCGAAGCCTGAATCTGCCCCGAGTCGGCCATTTCTGGCGTACATAAGCGGGCTGCATCGGGCACTTTGAGGCGCTCCAGTTCCTGGGCCACATTCAAGGGCATGAAATCCGGGTTGGCGGCGCTGAAGGCTTGCGCAATCAGCTCGTTTTCCTCGGGCAACACGCTGCAAGTGGCATACACCAAACGACCGCCAGACTTCACCAGACGCGAGGCGCTTTGCAAGATGGCTTGCTGCTTTTCGGTCAACTCTTGCACAGCTTGGGGTTTTTGCCGCCACTTCAAGTCGGGGTTGCGCCGCAAGGTGCCCAGCCCCGAGCAAGGCGCATCGACCAGCACACGGTCGATCTTGCCGGACAGGCGCTTGACGCGTTCATCGCGCTCGTGCGCAATGGCGGCCGGGTGCACATTCGACAAGCCGCTGCGGGCCATGCGGGGTTTGAGGGCATCGAGGCGGTGGCCCGACACGTCAAACGCGTACAAACGGCCCGTGCTGCGCATGGCTGCGCCCAGCGCCAGCGTTTTACCGCCCGCGCCCGCGCAAAAGTCCACCACCATCTCGCCCCGGTGGGCGTCCACCAGCAAGGCCAGCAGCTGCGAGCCTTCGTCCTGCACCTCGATCGCGCCCCGGGTGAAAGCGTCGGTTTTTTGCAAAGCGGGTTTGCCTTGCAGGCGCAGGCCCCAAGGCGAGTAAGGCGTGGGCTCGGAAGCGATACCCGCTTGCGCGAGCTCTTTTTGGATGTCGCTGCGTTTGGCTTGCAGCATGTTCACGCGCAGGTCCAGCGTGCCGGGCTGCTGCAAATGCTCGGCCAAGTCCCAGAAATCCTCGCCCAATTGGGCTTGCAGGGCTTGGGCCATCCACTCGGGCAGGTTGTGGCGGTGCGGGGCCATCAGGGCGTCGGCGGGAATCGCGTCACAGGTCGCGAGCCATTTTTTCTCGGTGTCGTTGAGCGCTGAGGCCAGAAAATCGCGCGGCCCAAAAAAACCCAAAATCGCCAGCTTGCGCTCTTTGGGGCCGGAGCCCGAGCGGGCCAGCTGCTCGAACAGCAGTTTTTTGCGCAGCACCGCAAAAGCGGTTTCGGCCAAAGTGGCGCGTTCGCGGGGGCCCAAAGAGCGGTGTTCACGGAAATAGCGCGACACGACAGCGTCGGCGGGATGTTCAAATTGGAGGACCAGCCTGACCAGATCGGCGCAGGCGTCTAAAAGGGCTTTTGGATGCATAGGGGTGTATTGTCCCATTCCTGCCCTTTGCCCAAAAACCCACAGGAATCACATGACCGAAACTTTGCCGCCCCTGATTGAAACGCCCAAAGGCCTCTACCATCATTACAAAGGCGGGCAGTACCGCGTGTTGGGTACCGTGCGCCACAGCGAAGACCTGCAACCCATGACGCTGTACCAGGCGCTCTATGGCGAACAAGGCCTTTGGGTGCGGCCCGCCGCCATGTTTACCGAAGTGGTCGAGTTCAATGGCCAATTGCAGCCGCGCTTTGAGCGCGTGGGGGATTGAACGTCTGATGCAGTTACGGTCAGCGCTTGCCCATGTAGGAGCTGAAACCACCAAGCTGCAACACGGACTCTTCGCAGGTCGGCAGCTTCAGCTTCGACATTGCAGGCTCCGGCACAGCCCCATGTCGGAGCTGAAGCCACCAAGCTACGTGTTCTGGGTCCACAGAAATTGAGCCACGGCACGCGGATAAATCAAATGCTCTTGCGTGAGCACCCGCGCCGCCAGCATGGCGGCCGTGTCACCCGCCAGCACCGGCACCACCGCTTGCGCCAAGATGGGGCCATGGTCCAGATCGGCTGTGACCTGATGCACCGTGGCCCCAGCGAACTTGCAACCCGCATCAATGGCCCTCTGGTGTGTGTTGAGCCCGGGAAAAGCTGGCAGCAAAGAAGGATGGATATTGAGCAAGCGCCCGGCATAGTGCGCCACAAAACCCGGTGTCAGGATGCGCATGAAACCGGCCAGCACCACAAGACTGGGCGAGAACTGGTCAATCTGAACCATCAAGGCCGCATCAAACGCCTCGCGACTGGCAAACGCCCTGTGGTCCAACACAGCTGTGGCAACGCCCTGCGATTGGGCCAAGGCCAGACCTTGGGCATCGGCCTTGTTGCTGATCACGGCGGCCACCCGCACATTCAAGCGTTCAGCCCAACGTTCCTGCTCGGCCGCATGCAAGATGGCCCCCATGTTGGAGCCCGAACCTGAAATCAAAATAACGATGTTTTTCATGAAGTGGGCGATTATCCCTGCCCTCAAGCCTTGACAAGACTTTTGTCGCACCAAGGACAAGCCGAATCGGTCTGCGCATGATAAAAAGCACGGTCGTTTGATTTTGCTTGAACTGCACTCAAAAACACCCACCCCCAACGGAGAGATTCCCCCATGGATTTGGCATTCACCCCCGAAGAGCTCGCGTTCCGCGACGAGATCCGCACCTGGGTCAAGGCAAACTTGCCCGCTGACATTTCACAAAAAGTGCACAACGCCATGCGCCTGACCCGAGAGGACATGCAGCGCTGGGCCAAGATTTTGGGCAAAAAAGGCTGGCTGGGCCATGGCTGGCCCACGCAGTTTGGCGGCCCGGGCTGGACCGCCGTGCAAAAGCATTTGTTCGAAGAAGAATGCGCCCTGGCCGGCGCCCCCCGCGTCGTGCCTTTTGGCCCCGTGATGGTGGCCCCAGTCATCATGGCTTTTGGCAACGCCGAGCAGCAGCAGCGCTTTTTGCCCGGCATCGCCAGCGGCGAAGTCTGGTGGAGCCAGGGCTACAGCGAGCCGGGCTCCGGCTCTGACTTGGCGTCGCTGAAAACCCGCGCCGAGCGCGTGGGCGACAAATACATCGTCAACGGCCAGAAAACCTGGACCACGCTGGGCCAATACGGCGAGTGGATCTTCTGCCTGGTGCGCACCAGCACCGAGGGCAAGCCCCAAACCGGCATTTCCTTCTTGTTGATCGACATGAAGTCGCCCGGCATCACCGTGCGCCCCATCAAACTGCTCGACGGCGAGTGCGAAGTCAACGAGGTCTGGTTTGACAACGTCGAAGTGCCAGCCGAGAACCTGGTGGGCGAAGAAAACAAGGGCTGGAACTACGCCAAGCACCTGCTGGCCCACGAGCGCACCAACATCGCCGACGTGAACCGCGCCAAGCGCGAGCTCGAGCGATTGAAGCGCATCGCCAAAGCCGAAGGCGTGTACGACGACATGCGCTTCCGCGACGAAATCGCCAAGCTCGAAGTCGACATCGTGGCACTCGAAATGCTGGTGCTGCGCGTCCTGTCCGCCGAAAAGTCGGGCAAGAACTCGCTCGACATCGCAGGCCTTTTGAAGATCAAGGGCAGCGAGATCCAGCAACGCTACACCGAGCTGATGATGCAGGCTGCGGGCCCCTTTGCCCTGCCCTTCATCTTCGAAGCCATGGACGCCGGCTGGCAAGGCGACTTCCCCGGCGGCACGCTGGCCAATGCGCCACTGGCCGCCAACTACTTCAACATGCGCAAGACCACCATTTACGGCGGCAGCAACGAAGTGCAACGCAACATCGTCGCCCAGACAGTTCTGGGTTAAGGAGACACACATGGATTTCGATTTTTCTGACGACCAGCAACAACTGCGCGACGCGGTGCGCAAATGGGTGGACAAGGGCTATGACTTTGACCGCCGCCGCGCCATCGTCGCAGCCGGCGGTTTTGACCGTGCCGCTTACGGCGAAATGGCCGAACTGGGCCTGACGGGCCTGTACGTGAGCGAAGATCACGGCGGCATGGGCATGGGCCCGACAGAAGCCATGGTCACCATGGAAGAACTCGGGCGCGGCATCGTGCTCGAACCCCTGACCCAAACGCTGATTTGCAGCGCCACGCTGCAAACCCACGCCCCCGCAGCCCTGCAAGCCACTTGGTTGCCGCGCATGGCGGCAGGCGAAGCGATCGTCGTGCTGGCGCAGCAAGAGCGCGGTGCCCGTTATCAGCTGAACCGCTGCACCGCCCAGGCCAGCGAGTCTGGCGGCGCATGGGCCGTGAGCGGCACCAAAAGCGTGGTCGCCGTGGGTGACCAAGCCGACGCTTTTGTGGTGCCCGCCGCCGTCAACGGTCAAATCGCTTTGTTTTTGGTCGAGCGCAGCGCCAGCGGCGTGAGCACTCAGGCCTACGGCACACAAGACGGCTCACGCGCCGCCGAAGTGGTGATGAACCAAGCCCCCGCGCAACTGATCACCTTGAACGGCCCGGCCGCTTTGGAAGAGGCGGTGGACATTGGCATCGCCTGCACCTGCGCCGAAGCCGTCGGCGTGATGGACAAGACTTTGGCCATCACCGTGGACTACATGAACACGCGCAAGCAGTTCGGTGTGAACATCGCCAGCTTCCAGGCCCTGCGTCACCGCGTGGCCGACATGAAGATGCAGCTGGAGTTGGGCCGCTCGATGAGCTACTACGCCAGCCTGAAACTGCATGCGCCTGCTGACGAGCGCCGCCGCGCCTTGGCCCGTGCCAAGTACCAGCTGGGCGTGTCCATGCGCTTCATCGGCCAGCAAGCGGTGCAGCTGCACGGCGGCATTGCCGTCACGGACGAGTACATCGTGAGCCACTACTTCAAGAAATTGACGCAACTGGACATGAGCTTTGGCGACACCCTGCACCAGCTGGGCGAAGTGTCAGCCCGGATGCAGGAGACGGCGGGCGTGTTTGCCTGAATCGGGTAGAGCGGGACGGCGGCGCTGGCCGAGCTCAGAGGCGCTTCGCTTTGCCACATCGCCCGACCAGCGCCGCCGTCCCGCCTGGTGGCCAAACAATCACTCGCCATCGATCTGACATACCAATGACAAAGGGCCCCACAAGGGGCCCTTTGTCATTGCTCAGAACTTCCAGTGGGTTTGTCTGCGAACTACACCGGGGAGTGGGCTCGCACCCAGTCACGCATGGCGTCATTCATTCGGGTCTGCCAACCCTTGCCGGTGGACCGGAAAGCTTCCAACACATCTGCATCAAAGCGGATGGTGATGCGTTCTTTGACGACCTCAGAGCGTGGTCGCCCGCGTGGCTTGAGCATCGTCTGTGCGGCCTGGGTTCCGAACAGCTCGGGCAACACCTCTGATGCAGGGCGGGCGCGGGCAAAGTCTGCATCCGTCCATTCCGGGTTGTCGTCATCTATCAGCTCTGGGTTTGGGCGTTTTGGCATATCTCTTGACCTCTCTCGAATTGGCCTTGCGCAGACTGATGACATGCACCTTGCCTTCGCGCGGCGTGAAAACAACGGCGTGCAACCGCCCCCCGATGAACCCCAGCACCTGAAATCGCCGCTCTCCATAGGCTTTGCGGGTGTCTTCCTCCATCAGCGCATGGGCCCAGTCAAGCTGCTCGACAAGCTCAAACGGCAAACCTCGGCTCGCTCTATTGGTGGCGTTTTTGGCTGGATCAAATCCAATCTTCACCATTTTATTGTATGCACATTAAATAAAGATTGCAAGTTTTTAGATGTTCTGAATATCCTTGATGGCTCACTCCGCCTCGCGCACCCGTAAAAAAGACGCAAAACGCGGCAAGCCCGAGGGCGTTCGCTCGCGGTAGCGGTAAGTCACCCAGGCCCCCACGGGCGGCGGGTTGCGGCGCTGGGCATCGCTCAATCCAGACCCCAAGGCAAAGCGCTGACCTGAAGGCATGTGCACCAGCAAAGCCCCGGTCATGCCTAGGAAACGTCCCTTGCCCTGCTGGTGGCCCACTACGAGTCCCTCCTCGTCCAGCTCGGGTTTGAGCTTGAACAGCGCGTCGGTGCGGCCGGGCTGCCAGAGGGCATCGGCCCGGTGCAGCATCAGCCCCTCGCCGCCTTGCCGCACTGTGTCCTGCAACAAGGCCTGCAAAGCGCGGGCGTCGCTCACCTCTCGCTGCGCCACGGGCATCAACCAAGGCTGCTGCGCTTGCGCCAGTGTGGATTGCAAAAAAGCCACCCGTTGGACAAACGGGGCAGCATGGCCCGGCGCGTCAAACACCAGGTACTTCACCGCCCGCCAAGCCTCGTCGTCAGGCTCGGTCTGGCGCACCACGCCAGAGAGCCGGTCAAACGCCCCCCGCCCCATCCACAACTCGCCGTCGAGCGCGACCCGTGGCAGCGCCGACAAAAACCAAGCCGGGGCCGCAATCACCCGGCCGCTGCGAAAACGCAAGACCTGCCCATCCCAGACGGCCCGAATGCCATCGAATTTTTCACTGACTGAAAACTCTTGTGGCGAACGCCCCGGAGGCCAAGGCATGGCCAGCTGAACGCCACTCGCGGCCCCTGACGGAACCGGACCCAAGGCCTGGGCCCAAACGCTAGGCATCAGCCAAGGCGACAAGAGCAGCGCAGACAAGCTGGCGCGTCGACCCAGGTCCGAAGTGGGTGCCTGAGGCTGGCGCGAAGCGCGGCCCTTGAGTGGGGCCGGGTCGAGGTCCGGCAAAAAGGCCAAAGATGGATGGGGCATGGTCGGTCTCCCTGAGCACCCCTAGACCCAGAGTTGCCTAAAAAAAGCAATCTGGCGCGGGGTCTTTTGTTTTCAGGAAGTGATGATGCGACGCTTTGCGCATCCGCGCAAGCCGCGTCGCCTGGCCGTCTCGCTCAGGCCATCAAACGCGAACTCTTGGGCACATGCGCCATCAAAAACTCCATCTGGTCGCTCAGGATGCGGCGGTTGCGCAAGATGAAGTCTTCCCACAGGCTGGGCACATAGGGCGCGTACAGCAGAGGCATCTTGGCTTGCTCGGGGGTGCGGCTGCTTTTGCGGTGGTTGCACGAGCGGCAGGCCGTGACCACGTTCATCCAGTGGTCGGGGCCGTTTTGGCACAGGGGCACGATGTGTTCGCGAGTCAGGTCTGCCTCATCAAAATCCCCGCCGCAATAGGCGCACACATTGCGGTCGCGCACAAAAAGTTTGGAGTTGGTCAAGCCCGGGCGCATGTCAAACGGGTTGATGCGGGGCACACCCTGGGTGCCAATGATGCTGTTGACGGTGATGATGGATTGCTCGCCCGTGATGGCGTTGTGGCCTCCATGAAACACGGCCACTTGCCCTCCCACTTCCCAGCGCACCTCGTCGGCGGCGTAATGGGTGACGGCTTGCTCCAGCGAAATCCACGACTGGGGCAGCCCTTGGGCTGAGAGTTTCAAGACCTTCACAAACGACTCCTTGGCACAGATGCACAGCACGGACATGGAAACGGGACTGTCTCGATCCGGTCAGATCAGGCGTGGTGCCGGGGTCTAAACGGAGCGGGCTCAGTCACAATATACCCTTTGAATTTCTCAAAACCATGACAAGGGCCAAAAGCCCCAAGTCCAGCACACCACAACGGCTCCAGCACATGAAGGTTTTCCGAGGCTTCCACCACCCCGACTTGGCCCCCGCTTGCGCCCTGACCATTGGCAACTTCGACGGCGTGCACCGCGGTCACCAAGCCATGCTGGCCCTCTTGCGCAGCGAAGCCGCGCACCGGGGCGTGCCCAGCTGCGTCATGACCTTCGAGCCCCACCCGCGCGACTACTTTGCCAAGGCCCTGAACAAGCCCGATCTGGCCCCGGCCCGCATCGCCACGCTGCGCGACAAACTGCAAGAACTCGAGCGCTGCGGCGTCGACCAAGTGGTGGTGGTGCCCTTTGACGCCCGCCTGGCCAGCCAGTCGCCCGAAGACTTCATCCAGCAGGTACTGGTGCAGGGCCTGGGCGTGCGCTATGTGCTGGTGGGCGACGATTTCCGCTTTGGCGCGAAACGCGCTGGCGACTACGCCATGCTCGACGCGGCCGGGCAAAACTTGGGCTTTGACGTGGCCCGCATGAACAGCTACGAGGTGCGCGGCCTGCGCGTGTCCAGCTCGGCCGTGCGCGATGCGCTGGCCAAAGGCGACCTGCCAGCGGTGCAGGCCCTGCTGGGCCGCCCTTACAGCATCAGCGGCCATGTGGTGCATGGGCGCAAGCTCGGGCGCGAGTTGGCCGCCACCGCAGAAGGCGCGGGCGACGGCTTTCGCACGCTGAATTTGCGCTTTTCGCATTGGAAGCCCGCCGCCAGTGGCATCTTTGTGGTTCAGGTGCATGGCCTGACCGATCAAGCCCTGAAGGGCGTGGCCAACTTAGGCATCCGCCCCTCACTCGACCCTAATGACGTGAACGGCGGGCGTGTGCTGCTGGAGACCCATGCCTTCGACTGGCCCGCCCAGCTGGGGGCCGAGGGGGGCTACGGTAAAATCATCCGCGTGGACTTGCTGCATAAATTACACGACGAACTGAAATACGACGGTCTGGACGCCCTGACACGGGGCATCGCCAAAGACTGCGACGATGCACAAGCCTGGTTTGCTTCGCGCCATGGTGAAACCAGCCGCCAGACCACCCGCGACCGAATTTGACGCTCCGGCCCTCGTTTGCCGCCTTCGACAGGCTCAGGGCAAACGACCTCCACGGCCCACCCCCTCTTGATCTCTCCGAATGGCTCAGCCGCTCGGGCTGAGCTTGTCGAAGCCCTCTCGACCCGACGCACCATGACCGACAAAACCCAGAACCCCGACACCCGCATCAACATGATGGACACCCCCTTCCCGATGCGCGGCGATTTGCCCAAGCGCGAGCCGGGCTGGGTGAGCGAGTGGAACGATGGCGGTTTGTACAAAAAACTGCGTGCCGCCCGGCAAGGCGCCCCGCTGTTTGTGCTGCACGACGGCCCGCCTTACGCCAACGGCAAACTGCACATCGGCCACGCGCTCAACAAAGTGCTCAAAGACATGATCGTCAAGTCCAAGCAACTCGCTGGCTTTGACGCGCAATACATCCCCGGCTGGGACTGCCACGGCCTGCCGATCGAAAACGCGATAGAGAAACTGCACGGCCGCAACCTGAGTCGCGACGACATGCAAGCCAAGAGCCGCGCCTTTGCCACCGAGCAAATTGGCCAGCAGCGCGAAGACTTCAAGCGCCTGGGCGTGCTGGGCGACTGGGAACGCCCTTACCGCACCATGGACCCGGCCAACGAAGCCGGTGAAATACGCGCCTTCAAACGCGTGATCGAACGCGGCTTTGTCTACCGTGGCCTGAAACCCGTGTACTGGTGCTTTGACTGCGGCTCGTCCTTGGCCGAGTTCGAGATCGAATACGCCGACAAAAAGAGTGACACGCTGGACGTGGCTTTTGAAGCCGACAACAACGCCGCTCTGGCTGCTGCCTTTGGCTTGACCAAGCTGCCCGGTGAAAACAGCAAGAAGGCCTTTGCCGTCATCTGGACAACCACCGCCTGGACCATCCCTGCCAACCAGGCCCTGAACGCCCACCCCGAGCTGGAATACGCCCTGGTGGACACGCCCCGCGGCGTGCTGATGCTGGCCGCCAGCCTGGTCGAGAAGTGTTTGGAACGCTACAAACTGCAAGGCACCGTGGTCGCCACCGCCGTGGGCGAAAAACTGCGTGGCCTCGTCTTCCGCCACCCGCTGCACGACACCGTGACCGCCGAAGAAGGCGGTCCCTACAGCTACCGCCGCAAGTCCCCTCTGTACCTGGCCGAGTACGTGACCGCCACCGACGGCACGGGCATCGTGCACTCGTCGCCCGCCTATGGTGTGGACGACTTCAACTCCTGCGTGGCCAACGGCCTGGCCTACGACGACATCCTCAACCCGGTGCAAGGCAACGGTGTGTATGCGCAAGAGCTCCCCTTCTTTGGCGGCCAACACATCTGGAAAGCCTGCGCCCGCGTGATCGAGGTGCTGGGCCAGAGCGACCGCCTGATGGCCACCGTGGAAATCACCCACAGCTACCCGCACTGCTGGCGTCACAAGACGCCCGTCATCTACCGCGCGGCCGCCCAGTGGTTTGTGCGCATGGACGAAGGCGAGGGCGTGTTCACGAAGGACAAAGCGCCCAAGACCCTGCGCCAGCTGGCACTGGACGCGATCGAACAAACCCAGTTCTACCCCGAAAACGGCAAATCCCGCCTGCGCGACATGATCGCCAACCGCCCGGACTGGTGCATCTCGCGCCAGCGCTCATGGGGCGTGCCCGTGCCCTTCTTCTTGCACAAGGACAGTGGCGAGTTGCACCCGCGCACCATGGAAATCCTCGATCAAGCCGCTGACATCGTCGAAAAAGGCGGCATCGAAGCCTGGAGCCGCGTGACGGTGGAAGAGATTCTGGGCGCAGCCGACGCCCCCAGCTACACCAAGAGCACCGACATTCTGGAAGTCTGGTTTGACTCCGGCTCCACCTTCCAGCATGTGCTGCGCACCAGCCACAAAGACGCGTATGGCGTTGCGCCCTTCCATGCCGAAGGCCCTGAAGCGGACCTGTACCTCGAAGGCCACGACCAACACCGCGGCTGGTTCCACAGCTCGCTGCTGCTGGGCTGCGCCTTGTACGACCGCGCCCCTTACCGAGGCCTGTTGACCCACGGCTTTGCCACCGACGGCCAAGGCCGCAAGATGAGCAAGAGCTTGGGCAATACCGTCGAGCCACAAACCATCAACTCCAAGATGGGCGCGGAAATCGTGCGCCTGTGGGTGGCCAGCACCGACTACTCGGGCGACCTGAACATCGACGACAAAATCCTCGCCCGCGTGGTCGACGCCTACCGCCGCATCCGCAACACCTTGCGCTTCTTGCTGGCCAACGTGAGCGACTTCGACCCGGCCACTGACACGGTGCCCGACGACCAGCTGCTGGAAATCGACCGCTTTGCCCTGGCCCGCGCCGCCGAGTTGCAAGCCGACATCCGTGCCCACTTTGACGCTTACGAATTCCACCCCGTGGTCTCCAAGCTGCAAATCTACTGCTCGGAAGACCTGGGCGCGTTCTATCTGGACGTCCTGAAAGACCGCCTGTACACCACAGCACCCAAGAGCCTGGCCCGCCGCAGCGCACAAACGGCGCTCTACCGCATCACCCACGGCATGCTGCGCTGGATGGCACCTTTCCTGTCGTTCACGGCCGAAGAAGCCTGGAAGACTTTCGGTACATCGGAGTCCATCTTCCTGGAAACCTTCAGCGACTTCGGCGCGGCCGATGCACCTCAACATATCGCTCTGCTCGCCAAGTGGGCCCGCATCCGCGAAATCCGCGACCTGGTGAACAAGGACATCGAAAACCTGCGCACCGCAGGCCAGGTGGGCGCGTCGCTGCAAGCCGAGATCACCCTCACTGCGCCAGCCGCAGACCATGCCTTGCTGGCCAGCTTGGGCACGGACATCAAGTTCGTGTTCATCACCTCCAAAGTGACTTTGCAGGCAGGCGAAGCATTGGCGGTGCAGGTCACTGCCAGCCAGGCCACCAAGTGCGAGCGCTGCTGGCACTACGCCGACGACGTGGGCCACGACGCGGATCACCCCACGATTTGCGGGCGCTGCGTGAGCAACCTCTACGGCGCTGGCGAAACCCGCAGCGTGGCCTGACCTTCACGCACCAACCACACGAGGCAAACCCATGGCCAGCAGCAAAAAAATCGGCAAAAGCTACGCCAGCAAAAGCCCGGGCATGGCGCTCTGGCTGGGCATCGCCCTCTTGGTGCTGCTGCTCGACCAGTTCACCAAGGTGCTGGTGCTGGGCGCTTTCCAGCTCGGAGACAGCACGCCCATCACCTCGTTTTTCAACCTGGTGCGGGTGCACAACCACGGCGCAGCGTTCTCGTTTCTGGCAGGTGCGGGTGGCTGGCAGCGCTGGTTTTTCACGGGCATCGGCGTGGCGGCGGCCCTCTTCATGGTCTGGATGCTGCGGGCCCACCCCGGCCAAAAACTCTTTGGCCTGGCCATCTCGCTCATTTTGGGCGGGGCGATTGGCAACGTCATTGACCGCCTGCTGCACGGCTATGTGGTCGACTTTCTGGACTTCTACTGGGGCACCTGGCACTTCCCGGCCTTCAACGTGGCCGATGCCGGTATCAGCGTGGGCGCTGCGCTGTTGATCCTGGACGAAATCTTGCGGGTGCGGCGCGGGCGTTAAGTTACATCGCAATCACTTGAAGCCCACCGAGTTGGCCATTGGACGGTGCGGATGGCCGATTTCCTGGCGCGAAGCGACTGATGAGGCCATTCGCACCGCCCAATGGCCAACACCCACAATGGCCAGATCTCATGTAAGCTGGACAACCTGATTTTTTCACCACGGAGATCCCCATGCCCGGATTGCTGCCCCACATTGACCCCGATGGTCTGCTCGAATTTTCGGTGGTGTACACCGACCGCGCCTTGAACCACATGTCCAAGCGCTTTGGCGGCGTAATGACCGACATCTCGCGCATGCTCAAAACCGTGTACGGGGCCCACTCGGTCGCCTTGGTGCCGGGCAGCGGCACCTTTGGCATGGAGTCGGTGGCACGCCAATTTGCCACCAACCAGCACGTCATGGTGATACGCAACGGCTGGTTCAGCTTCCGCTGGACCCAAATTTTTGACATGGGCCAGATCCCCAAGAGCCACAGCGTGCTCAAGGCCCGACGCATCGCCGACGGCTCGCAAGCCGCCTGGACACCCGCCCCGATTGCCGAGGTGACTGCCGCCATTGCCGCCGAAAAACCCGCTTTGGTGTTCGCCCCACATGTGGAGACGGCCGCCGGCATGATGCTGCCCGACAACTACCTGAAAGCCGTGGCCGACGCGGTGCACGCGGTGGGCGGTTTGCTGGTGCTGGACTGCATCGCCTCGGGTGCCATGTGGGTCGACATGAAGGCCACGGGCGTGGATGTGTTGATCAGCGCGCCACAAAAAGGCTGGAGCAGCTCGCCTTGCTGCGCCATGGTCATGCTGAGCGAACGCGCCCGCCAGGCGATTGACGGCACCACCAGCACGACCTTTGCGATGGACCTGAAAAAGTGGCTGCAGGTCATGGAAACCTATGAAGGCGGTGGCCACATGTACCACACCACCTTGCCCACCGACGCCCTGCTGCGCCTGCGTGATGCGATGGTTGAAACCGATGCTTATGGGTTTGACAAGGTGCGTGAGGAGCAAATGGCACTGGGCCGAGCCGTGCGCCAGTTGCTGGCCGAGCGCGGCTTTCCCAGCGTGGCCGCGCCGGGTTTTGAAGCCCCTGGCGTGGTGGTCAGCTACACCACCGACCCCGACATCCAAAGCAGCAAGAAATTCCTGGCCGAAGGCCTGCAAACCGCCGCCGGCGTGCCGCTGCAATGCGACGAACCCGCCGATTTCCGCACCTTCCGAATGGGCCTGTTTGGCCTGGAAAAATGGCACAACGTGCAACGCACTTTGCAGCAACTGCGCACCGCCTTGGATGCGGTGGCACCGGCAGAAGCCGAGAAACTGGCGGCCTGAGAAGTTTTTTAAATCAGGAGTCCGCCCATAGGCGAGGGTTCAGGATCAAGAAGGTATTTGTAGGAGCCCACCCTGTGGGCGATGGGCGTGGGACACGCCCTTGAAAACCATCGCCCACAGGGGTGGGCTCCTACGAAATCAGCCCAATCAACTGGCTGTTACAAGGTGATGATCGTGCAGCCCGTGGTTTTGCGGGCTTCCAGGGCGATGTGGGCGTCCTGAATTTGCGCCAGTGGGAAGGTCTGGTCAATGTGGATTTTCACTTTGCCGCTGGTCACAGCCTCGAACAAATCATCGGCCATCTCTTGGGTGTTTTCGCGAGTGGTGATGTGGCTGAACAAGGTCTGGCGCGTCACATAGATCGAGCCCTTGGGGCCGAGGATGCCCGGCGCAAACGGGGCCACAGGCCCTGAGGCATTGCCAAAGCTGGCCATCAAACCAAACGGAGCCAGGCAGTCCAGCGACTTGTCCCAAGTGTCTTTGCCCACCGAGTCGTACACCACTTTCACACCTTTGCCGCCGGTGATTTCCTTGACCTTGGCCTGGAAGTCTTCGGTGGAGTAATTGATGCAAAACTCGGCGCCATTGTCCAAAGCCAGTGCGCACTTGGCATCGCTGCCCGCCGTGCCGATCAGGCGCAGGCCCAAAGCCTTGGCCCACTGGCAAGCGATCAAGCCCACACCGCCAGCGGCTGCATGGAACAGCACAAAGTCACCGGCTTTCAAGCCGCCCTGTGGGAGCGTGCGCTTGAGCAAATATTGCGCTGTCAGGCCCTTGAGCATCATGGCCGCACCGGTCTCGAACGAGATCGCATCGGGCAGCTTGCACACGCACTTGGCGGGCATCACGCGCACTTCGCAGTAGCTGCCGGGCGGCTGGCTGGCATACGCTGCGCGGTCGCCCACCTTCAGGTGCGTCACGCCTTCGCCCACGGCTTCCACCACGCCCGAGCCTTCCATGCCCAATTTCAAAGGCATGGGCAGCGGGTACAAACCACCGCGCTGGTACACGTCAATGAAGTTCAGGCCGATGGCTTTGTGGCGGATGCGGATCTCGCCAGGGCCGGGCTCGCCCACCGTGACATCGACCAGTTTCATGACTTCGGGACCGCCGTTCTGGTCGATCTGGACTGCAAGGCTCATGGAGTTCTCCTGTAGGGGTAAACAAACGATGCGTGACTTTGCCACGAATTGCAGGCCTTGACAGACCCCCAAGGACAGCTGCGCGACAGGGGGAAAACCCGAATACCGATACAGTCGCCGCATGTCTCAAAAACTCTCTCCGGTCACCGCGCTGTTGCTGACCATTCCGCCGCTTTTGTGGGCGGGCAATGCCGTGGTGGGCCGCATGGTCAGCCCCCTGGTGCCGCCCATAACCCTGAACTTTTTGCGCTGGGCACTGGCCTTTGTGATTTTGGTGCCGCTGGCCAGCTGGGTGCTGCGCTCTGGCAGCGGGCTGTGGTCGCATTGGCGGCGCTTTGGCCTGCTCAGCTTGCTGGGCGTGGGCTGCTACAACGCGCTGCAATACCTGGCACTGCAAACCTCCACCCCGCTCAACGTGACACTGGTGGCCGCCAGCGGCCCGGTCTGGACGCTGGCCATCGGGGCGCTGTTTTTTCAGACACCGGTGCGCCGAGCACAAGCGCTGGGGGCCGTCTTCTCCATTGTGGGCGTCACCATTGTGTTGTCACGGGGTGACCCCGCGCAGCTGCTGAATGTGCGCCTCGTCGTGGGGGACTTTTTCATCCTGCTGGCCACGGCCTGTTGGTCAGCCTACAGCTGGCTGCTCAGCCGCAAAGACGAGCCCGAAGCCATTCGCCAAGACTGGGCGGCCTTCTTGCTCGCGCAAGTGGTGTTTGGGTTGGGCTGGTCCAGCCTGTTTGCCGGGCTCGAATGGGGCCTGACCGATGCCCACATCACCTGGGGCTGGCCCTTGATCGCCACACTGGCCTTTGTGGCTGTGGGGCCAGCGGTGCTGGCCTACCGCTGTTGGGGCCTAGGCGTGCAGCAAGCCGGCCCGGCCATGGCCGGTTTTTTTGCCAACCTCACCCCCCTGTTTGCCGCCATCCTGTCTGCAGCCTTTCTCGGCGAACTTCCACACGCCTACCACGCACTGGCCTTTGCGCTGATCATTGCGGGCATCTGGGTGTCATCGCGGCGGTGATGCCAGCCTGGTTCTGCCTCTTGATTCGGCCCTGTGAAGTCTGAGCCGTGTGTTGCCCGCGTCTAATCGCCAGCAGGGCTAGCTCCCACAAGGTGCAAGGTTGAAGTCACCCTGCAGACTTCACAGGGCCGGATCAATAAAACGGCACGGACATCTGCAAGCCCACACGCCAATTTTTGAGTTTGCTGGCCCGCTGATCCAGGCCTTCAGACAGTTCGGTGTAGGCCAGCTCGGGCGTCCAAGTCATCCCCTTCCAGGTCAACACTTGACTGGCACCGATACCCCACACATCCCCACGCGGTGCATTCACCCTGGGGTCATAGGCCCCCAAACTGGTGTTGATCCGTCCTTTGTGCACTTTCAGTTGCCGTTGACTGTCGGCATCCATCCAGCCCAGCGTCACGACCCTCGAGCCCGCGCCCTGTGCAGGCCCCACCCAGCGCGCACCCTGCGTATAGCCCTGGCCGTAAACCCCATTGACATACCCTGGAAAAGCTTGTTTTTTGTCCCACGGCAAGCTGTACGCATTCGCATTGGCCCATTCGGCAAACACGCGATGCCGACCCTGACCCACAGTGCTCTCCACGCCCCAAAGCGTCATGAACTTATAGGGCAAGGGAATTTTTCCGGCCGCATCCTCGCCCATCCACTGCGTGTAAGCAGCGCAAGAGCCCAGCCACAAGCCCCAGGATGGAGGACACGACAAACGGACGTCAAAGCCTGCAATCTGGCCGCTGCTGTCAACGAAAGAATCTTGGGCAGAGGCATTGACCTGCTGACCAAGCATGGCTTTCACAAAGTTACTCAGCCCACCCTGACGCCCCTTACCCCCAGTTTGCAAACCTCTGCTCAACCCCACTTCAAGCCACGGCTGCGGCTTCAATGTCAAACGCATGCCTGAAAACAAAAATCCAGTCGGCTGGTTTGCGACCACCAAGGGATCTTGAGCCTTGGCCACAAACACATCCAAGTTCCAAGGCCCCATCCAGCTCAACCACGGGCTCACAGAGGGAAGCACACTGCCACGCTGAACACCAACGCCCGACCATGCAGGGTTGTTGTGCCCGTTGACCATACTGCTTTGCCAACCCGGCCCCCACCAAAACCGATGAGAAAAAGCCTGCACGTTCCAGCCTGCAAAACCCAACACTGCGGCGCTACCCTCAGGTTTGAAGGCGTACCGCCCCTCTGTTCCCATGCCTCTGAACTGCGTTTGCAATGAATTGGGGCTGGCCTCAAGACGTGCACCCAATCGCCCGGCCACGGACAAATCACCCCATGCCTGACGACCTTCGGCTGTCGATATTTGCGCACTGGTACCGGGCGTGTAGTTTTCACCATACCCATTCAAGGCCTCAGACTCAGAACGCACATGCAACTGCATGCGCCCACTTGAACGCAAAGCCTGCAACTCCTTCAACACAAACGCCCGCGCCAATTCAGCGGCCTGGATATCCGTCAATGCCCCATCCCCCCACGACGAACCCTTTGGGCCTTCACCCTTGAACACCATTTGCGCCAAAGACAACTCGACCGCCGCTGCAGGCAAAGGCCAATGACTGGTGGTGATCTGCAAACCCGCATGATCAACCAGCCACTGCAAATGGTGCCTTGCAGTCCAAGACGGCGTGTAAGGCACGCTGGCCGCCATGTCCATGGGCCTCTGAGGCTGCGTCTGCGCCTGAGCCATGGCAAGCAGCAAGGCCCAAAACAAGGCAACAAGTGCGTTTTTCATTGATACCTGAATCCATGACTTGACTCACAAAATGAACAACTTTGCCCATTGCCTTCTCCCATCTTGCGGCCCCTGCGGAAGATTTAATTGGGATCTGACCCCAATTAATTTAATTGGGGTCAGATCCCAATTAATTTGTCTTTGTTCGGCAATACCTCTAACACCCCCCCCGAACATCACAATCTCCGAAGGCTTGAAGCAGGCCACCACCAAGCAACAAACTCTACTTGGCCTGAGAGCGTCTGGGCAAAATCAATTTCAAGGTCACTGAGGGTTTGCGCACAGATGTTTTTTGCATGGGCAAGTAAGGCGTGTGCGGTGGGCATTTGCACCGATCACTGTGGGCAGCGGCCTGCACGGCTTTGACGGGGCGCCAGCAAGGAGCGACATACAGGCCCCCACTTACAATTTGCCAATGTCATCCAAAATCCTCATCACCGGCGGCGCCGGTTACATCGGTTCGCACACCGCAGTTGAACTCATGCAGGCAGGCCACGACGTGGTCATCGTGGACAACCTCTGCAACAGCAGCATCCGGGTGCTGGAAAGGCTCAACGCCCTTTGTGGCGAAAAATTCAGCTTTGTCCAGGCCGACGTGCGCGACGGCGCAGCGCTGGACACCGTATTTGCCCAGCACACTATCAGCGGCGTCATCCATTTCGCAGGCCTCAAAGCCGTGGGCGAATCGGTGGCCCAGCCCGTGCGCTACTTTGACAACAACATTGGCAGCACACTCACCCTGTTGCAAGCCATGGACCGCGCCGGTGTTCGGCGCATCGTGTTCAGCTCATCGGCCACCGTTTATGGCGACCCCAGCCAAGTGCCCATCACTGAATCGAGCCAGTTGCAAGTGACCAACCCCTACGGCCGCACCAAGCTCATGTGCGAAGACATCCTGCGTGACCTGCAAGTGTCCGACCCGCGCTGGCATGTGGCCATCCTGCGCTACTTCAACCCGGTGGGCGCCCACATCAGCGGCACCATCGGTGAACACCCCAACGGCATCCCCAACAACCTGATGCCCTTCATCACCCAGGTGGCTGTGGGCAAGCGTGAATTTCTGAGCATTTTCGGCAAGGACTACCCCACACCCGACGGCACCGGCGTGCGCGACTACATCCACGTGGTGGACCTGGCCCAAGGCCACCTGGCGGCGCTGCGCTACCTGCAAGACAAACAAGCCAGCATCACAGTCAACCTGGGCACCGGACGCGGCGTGAGCGTGCAGGAACTGGCCGACACTTTTGCACGCGTGACCGGCGTGGCCATTCCCTATCAATTTGTGGCACGACGCCCCGGCGATGTGGCGTCATGCTTTGCAGACACCCAACTGGCCGAAACCGCCCTGGGCTGGAAAGCACAACTCGACGTTGACCGCATGTGTGCCGATGCCTGGCGCTGGCAATCGAAGAATCCTGAGGGGTATTGAGGGGATCTGCTTTCAGAGCCCCTGGAAATGATCAGGGCTCCATCATGTCCAGACCGTCACACACGGGGCAAGTGACCAGGGGCATACCGAATGAGGCAACAGGCACAGCAGTTGTTATCATCCATCTACCTATTTGCCCGTATTGCCATGCTGACTTACTTGCCCGTGTTCTTTTTCTTTGCCGCCCTGTTTGGCGCCCCAGTGCTTGGCTTGCTTGTATTCAGCTTCATGGGCATGGGGGCCGCCTGGCAAGCATGGCGCCATCCACAAAAAGAAAGCCATTGGGTTTGGACGACGCAAGACAAATGGCTTGCCCTGTCCTTCATGTCCATCCTGTTTTTCAAACTGCTGAGCGTGGCATGGTCCGACAAACCCATGCTGGCCTTATCCAACGCTGGCTGGCACCTGTATTTTCTGTTCTGGCCTCTGGTACTGTTGGGGCTTAACCGCTGCAAAACCACACAGGCGCAGGCCGACAAGGCCATTGCACTGGGCTTGATCTTCACGGCCCTTTGGCGCAGCACCTATGCATTGACCGGCTGGGATGCTATCAACCCCGGTGCCAGCGGCACAGGCCTTTTGGCCCAACTGGCCATGACCATGGGCGCCTGGAACCTGCTTGCCCTGACCCGGCCTGACGATACCCCACCCCGTTGGCGAGCCATCCAGGGATTGGCCGTGCTGTGCACACTGATCATTCTGGTCATCAGCTTCCGACGCCAGGAACTGCTGGAGTTCATTGCACTCGCGGCAGGCATATTGGCTTATCGTCAGCGCCGTCACATCACCATCTGGAAGGCGATCGTGGGCGCCTTGATCATCTTGGGCCTGCTGGGCCTGCTTGTGGCCATACGATGGGACAAATTTGTCCTCGGGTTCAACGAGGTCGTCAACTACTTTGAGTTGCGCCACCAAGACCCCAAAGCCGTGTTGAGTTCGGTCGGCGCACGACTGGAAATGTGGCGTGTGGGCTGGGCTGCATTTTGCGACCACCCCTGGCTGGGTCTGAGTGCATCAGTCCGCCCCTATGAACTGCAGCAATACGGTGCCCCACTTAAAGATGTATTTGGTCACCGGCATTTCCACCAACAATTTCTGCAAACACTGGTCGAAGGCGGCCTTGTCGGATTGATCGTCATGTTGATCAGCCTGGGCTACAGCACACGCGCCATGATCATCAAACCCTTCAAAACCCAGCCAGAAACTGCTTTGCTGGCAGCTGCATTGCTGGGCAGCTATTTCATGGAAGGCCTCATCAGTGCCGCCTTGGTTTACGACAAACCCAATGCACTTCTGGTTGTCACATCGGCATGGCTCTGGATACAACTCAGACGTCATGCCGCTTGAGGCATAAACAACCGCTCATCAGCATCGAAACTGCATGTGAACACACGTATACATAAAAATAATTTAGCTTCATCACATGCCAGGCGTCAATACAGGCATCTGGCAGGCGCATTGGGCGGATCTGCATTGCTCATTCCAGCCTATTTGATGGGTCTGATACTTGAAAGTTGGAACTGGGTCACCCCCCTTTTTGCACAAACGGTCATCTGGTGCATTGCTCCCTATTCACTGGCCGCACATCTACTTTACCGTTCCGTGCACATGCCCGCAGCAGAGCAACGCACATTGCTGTTGATCAACACCATCACTCCCTACTTGCTGATGGTGCTGACCTTTGCACTGCTACAAAAACCCTATGCCCGAAGCGCCGTTCTGCTTGTCGCCTTGCTCACCACCTTCTGGTTTTGGCTGGTCGAGCGCTACTTCCAACAACAAGACAAACTCCAACTCATCTGCCTGGACGAACTCACACCCCAAGAGCTGACGCAACACCTGGACAACGACAGTGCCCTGCTTGACCAACACATCACTTTGGTCAACTGGAACGATGCCCACGACATGCCCCCCGCCAGCGATGGCGCCCTCGTCAGCGAAGAGCACCAACTCAACGATCGCCAGAAACAACAACTGGCCACCATCAAACTCAAGCACATCCGCTTGTACAGCGTGGCGGCGGTGGCCGAATCACTGACCGGGCGCAAAAGCACACTCACCCTGAGCAACCCTCTGTGGCAACCCGACGGCAACCCCGCCTACGACAGCTTCAAACGCCTGGTTGACCTGATCATCGTGATCGGACTGGCCCCCGCTTGGATTCCACTGGGCATGCTTGTGGCCATCGCCATCAAACTGGACTCCAAAGGCTCTGCCCTCTACAGCCAAATGCGCACCGGCCTGCATGGACGGCCATTTCGCATCTGGAAATTCCGCACCATGGTCGAGCAAAAAAATGCCACCGCCCAATTTGCGCAAGCTAACGACATACGCATCACACGCTTGGGGCACTTTCTACGCAAAAGCCGCCTGGACGAAATACCCCAACTGGCCAACGTGGTCATGGGTCACATGAGCCTGATCGGCCCGCGCCCCGAACAACACACCTTCGTCAATGAATTCGCCATCAGCATCCCCAGCTACCCCTACCGGCACCTGGTGCGCCCCGGCATCACAGGCTGGGCACAAGTCATGCAAGGCTACGCCGCCTCTGAAGAAGAAACCGCCGTCAAACTCAGCTACGACCTTTACTACGTCAGCCACTATTCGCTGGCTCTCGACCTGTTGATCGTCGTCAAGACCATCCAAACCATCCTCACCGGTCACGGAGCCCGCTGATGGCGCATTGGCTACAGCGTTTGCTCGCCAAAATCCCCAGCAGCTCAGCGCCCTTGGCCTTGGCCAACATAAGCGCCTTTGGCATTCAGGGCCTATTTGCCATCTTGCTGCTGGGCCTGTTTTCACCCGGGCAAGTCGCGGTCTACTTCGTCATCAGCCAAATTGCCTTCTTTTGGAACGCATTGGCCCTGGCGCAAAGCACCACCACCTTGCTGGCCAACCGGCACACAGACCTGCACCTGGCCACTCGCCAAGCCTTTGGCAAAAGCGTGCTTCGCATGCTGCTCATGCTGCCGGGCGCAGGTATTGCCATCTGGCTCAGCAAATTGCAACCATCTCTGACCTACCTTGCCTGGGCTCTGGCCATCGCCCTCAGTCAAATGACATGGTACCTGGCCCAAGCCTATTTGTTGCGGGCAGGCACAGCACGCCAAAGCGCCATGGCCAGGGTTCTGCCCCCCCTCATTGCCGCAGTGCTGGCCAGCATCGGTGCGTTGCTGCAATGGCAAGGCCCTGTCCTCCTCCTGGCCGCCCTGGCCGGCTTTGCTGTTGGAGCAATTTGGCTCAAAGGCGCCTTCACCCCCCACCCAGCAACGCAGACCAGCCCAAGCACCCCACCCAGACCCAGCACACAAAAAGACGACCGCAGTACCCTGCTGCGCCTGAGCCAAACCCTGATTGACGGCCTCTTCTTCACAGGCCTGGCCATCGTCTGGCAAAACGCCTACGGCCCCGAACACGCTGGGTGGCTGCTCACACTCATGCGGCTCATGGGCTTCATTCCCTCGCTGGTGCACACCGCCTGGCAACAAGTTGTATTGGCCAACCCCGAACAAAAGCAAATGAGCGGCCTGTGGGTGGCCATGGCCAGCTCCGGCATCGTGGTGTGTCTTGGCCTGCTCATCGATGGCTTGGTGCACTGGAGCATCCTGCCCACACGCTGGCACGGCCTGTCAGACTACTGGCTGCCCATGGTCATCTGGCACGTGGGCGGCTGCTGGGCCGCCACCTTTGGCCACCTGTCATTCGCCAAAGGCCTGGCCATCAAATTCTCTAAGCTGGGCATCACCACCCAGCTCATCGGCATAGCCATCCTCGCCACACCCTGGTTGGGCTTGCCGCTAGGGCCTGTCGTCCACATCCACCTGCTGGCCATCGCCAACACCGTGATGACCTTGATCCTGTGCGCACTCATGCTCAAAGCCCAACCCGCCGCCTGACTGACCGCCCCACAACCCCATGCGCATACTCCAACTCGGTCGCTTCTGGAAAATCATTGGTGGTGTGCAAATGCACGCACAAGCACTGTGCCAAACGCTCACCGCCCAAGGCGTTGAAGTGTGCGACCTGGTTGCAGCGCCCACCTTGCAAAGCACCGACCAAACGGTCGACGGCTACCGCATGGTCGAAGCCGCAAGTCTTGGCGTGTACTTCAGCACCGCCATCAGCCCAGCCATGGTCCTGCAAGCGCGGCTACTGCACCAAGAAAAACCCTTCGACCTGATCCACCTGCACTTTCCGGACCCCATGAGCCACCTCGTGTCCATGTGCATGCCCGCCCACATTCCACGCGTGATCACCTGGCACAGCGACATCGTCAAACAAAAAAATCTGCTCAAGCCGTACCGCCCATTCCAGCGCCGCGAAATCATGCGTGCAAAAGCCTTGATCGCGCCCACTGCGGCCCACTACACCAGCAGCACCCAGATCCCTGCAGACTACCCCGCCGAGCGTTGCCACATCATTCCCTTTGGCATGAACTACGACGGTCTGCGCCTCACCCCCGGCATTGCCGAGCGAGCAGCACAAATCCGCAGCCAAGCCCGAGGCCAACTGCTTGTCTTCACGCTCGGCCGCCACGTGAGCTACAAAGGCTTTCACGTGCTGATCGAAGCGATGCAGCACACCGACGCGTATTTGATTTTGGGGGGAGACGGTCCTCTGACTCCCGAGCTGCGGCAGCAAGTGCACACACTGGGATTGACCGACAAAGTGAAGTTCACAGGCCGCATCAGCGATGAAGACCTGCCGGCTTACTACCACGCCTGCGATGTATTTTGCTTGCCGTCCGTCACCACGGCAGAAGCATTTGGCCTGGTTCAACTCGAAGCCATGGCCTGCGGCAAACCCGTCATCTGCACGCAACTCAACAACGGTGTCAACGCCGTCAATCCCCATGGCGTGACAGGGCTGACCGTGCCCACACACGACGCGCCTGCGCTGGCGCAAGCCATGAACACTCTTAGCAATGCAGCCCTGCGTACCCAACTCGGGCAACAAGCCCAAGCCCACGCACTGGGCAACTACTCACTCCAGGCCATGGGCGAGCAGCACATCCAGCTCTATCAAGCCTTGCTCAACCAGCGTTAGCCCAACAGGGCATCACCGTTGCTAGCGAAGCCACTGGATCGCCGCGTCGCAAGCTCCTCGCGATGACGGCCAAATATGTCTCGCGAAGAAATTCAGGGAGCTGGTTTGAGCCCCAGCTACTTCCAATCGGTTTGGCTCAGCGACAAGAGTGCAGCCCAGTCATCCGGTGGATGGCCGCGCTCCAGCATGCGTTGGAAAACAGCACAGGGATCGCTTTTACTGCCCGAAGATCGCAAGGTATTTTCATCATTCACCCAAGCAAAAATGATCATCCTGGACTTGGAGTCAAACCGAAAAAAAGACGGAACCTTCGGCCAATCTTCGCACGCCGCCAATGCCGATAATCAGCGCCCATCGTGTTGCCTTGCCGATATTCTTCACGGTTAGGATCACTCGGCACAGCCTCAAAAATCAATTTAGAGACAGCAGCAAACAACCTGACGTTGCCATTCGACTCAAAGCCCTGAGGATCTTGCGCTTGCGCCCGCTGTGCAGCGGCATGCAAGCTTTGAAGCTGCTCGATCAAACATTCGTGAAAAAGCAGATTCCAGCCATGGCGTTGCATCAAAGCGCAACGTCTCCAGTGATGTCAAAGTCCAGATCATCAGACTGGGCCAAAGTCGCCAACATGGCCTGCGCAAGCTCATCTGGCAAGCCAGACAGATGGCGGCCGTTTCGAATATCGGACTCCAGCAATGTCAAAAAACACCCGATGGCCGGGTCTTCATGAACACCACTCACGGCTTGCGACACGATGATTTGTGAGCCCTGCAAATCAAACGCCACCTTGCCACCATAGTCCACGCCAAGCGCTTGGCGGATCGACTTAGGCAAGGTGATTTGGCCTTTGGAAGTGATGGTGGCAACTTCGTGAAGCGTGGTCATGTGAATCCTCCTGCAAGGCCGCAACTGTAAGGATAATTCCTTACCCCATCAAGCCCTGCTCAGCACCCGCTCATAAACCTTCAGGGTCTGTGCCGCGCAAGCATCCCATGTGAAGGCACGGGCACGCGCCAAGCCCTTGGCCGCAAAGTCCCTTGCCAAAGCCTGATCGGTGGCCAAAGTGGCCATCGCATCGGCCATCGCGTGCACATCCAACGGGTCCAGCATCCAGGCCGCGTCGGCAGCCACTTCGGGCAAAGACGTGCTGTTGGACGTGATCACCGGCGTCTGACTGGCAAAGCCCTCCAACACCGGCAAGCCAAAGCCCTCAAACAGCGACGGGAACACCAAGGCGGTCGAACGTTGCATCAAAACCCGCTTCTCGAAATCATTGACGCTCTGCAACCAGCGCACAGGCCCGTCCGCAGTGCACGCATTGAGCTTGGCCACCAAATCGTCACAACCCCAACCATTGCGGCCCACAATCAAGAGCGGACATTGCGCACGCAATGCTGCAGGCAACGCCTCGTGCGCCTGCACAATGCGCTCCACATTTTTGCGCGGCTGCAAAGTGCCCACAAAAACAAAGAAGCGGTCAGGCACACCATACTTGCCCAGCACAGCCTCGGCGGCATCACCCGACAAACGCTCGAAATACCGGTCATCCACCCCCAAGGGCGTCACCGTGATGCGGGACTCCGGAATCCGGAAATGCTTGGCCACCTCGGTGCGCGAGAAATCCGAAATCGTGATCACCTGGTCTGCCCAGTGCCCCGATGTGCGCCAAAGCCAATTCTTTAAACCACGCAAACGGCTGCTCACCCACTGCGGATGCGACAGAGGAATCGCATCCATCAAAGTCGCCACCACCGGCACCCCCTTGAGCTTGGGCGTGTAGTGATCCGTGGCATGAAAAATATCCACGTGTTTGGCCAGCAAACTGCTACCCGCAAATGGCACATCCGTCACAGCGGCCAAAGCCGCAGATATGCTGTAGCGACCCAAGCGAATCGTCTGATGCCCATCGATTTGCTCGGCTCCCGCATTGCCAAACACCACCGGGCGTAACTGCACGTGGTCAAGATCGAGCCTGCGGAAAACCTCTTGCGTGTAATACCCGATGCCATCCAACTGGTGATTGGCCAGCCCTCGTCCCCAAACCGTCGTACCAAAACCGACCTTCATTTCTGACTTTCCAACATCCAGGCCAAAGTGTCCTCCAGTGCATACGGCTTGAATGGCCCTGTGCATGCCAACAACTTGTCAGCACTGCCACACAAACGGTGCACCTCATTGGCCCGTACAAAAGCCGGATTGACCCGCACATCCATGGTGTGGCCCGTCATGTCGGACAGCAAAGCAATCACATGCTGCAAGGTGTAAGGCTGCCCAGAGCACACGTTGTAGACCTCGCCCGGCACGCCATGGGCCAGCAAAGCCAAATACGCGTCGCACACCATGCGCACATCGTTGAACTCCCGCTCCACATGCAAATTGCCCAGCTCAATGGCTGGCGCACGCTGGGCAAAATGGCTCACCAGCTTGGGGATCAAAAAGTTAGGCGCCTGACCCGGCCCCGTGTAATTGAAAGGCCGGCTGAACACCACCGGCAAACGGTCCAGATAGGTGCGCGCCATGTGCTCCATGGCCAGTTTGCTCATGGCGTAATGGTTCACCGGGGCCGCTGGTTGCGCCTCTGTGATGGGCGACGCATCGCAATTGCCATACACATTGGCACTGCTGGCCAGCAAGACCTTGCTCGGCTTGACCGGCAAAGCCGCCAAGCCCGCCAGCAAATTCATGGTGCCCACCACATTGACGCCATAAAACGCCGTGTCGTCTGCATGCCCCACAAAGCTGATGGCGGCCAAATGCACCACCGCATCGGGCGCGGCTTGCAAGACCTCTGCCGCCACAGCGGCCTTGTCCGTCAGGTCGGCCTGTAAAGCCAGCACCTGGTGGCCAGCGGCCTCTGCGGCAGACTTAAAAAAAAGGCCGGTAAAACCGGCCGCACCTGTGAGAAGAATTTTTAAGCTCACTTTTTAACCTCTGCAGACTTGCGTCCGCCAATAAAAGTAGCAACCAAGCCTACCAAAGCAAGGGCGCATCCGTTGTGGTCTGCGATACCGCCACCTCTCCAGGGCGAGCTTGCATGCGAGTGTGATTATTTGGCATGACGCTGCAGCGCTTGGGTAGCGGTTTTTTTCAGGTCGCGACCAACGACACGCATATCACCCGACAGTTTGATTGCGTCAATTCGTGCATCACCATTCCGAGGTAACACATAGCCGTTGTTCATGGCAAACGGGTTATGAATAGCACGACCCGCCTGCCTTAATACTTTCAAGATCAATTCAGACATGAATACCTCCTTGTGTCTTGATGCCAAGCCCGATCATTAAGATCTGCTTTGCAGACTTTGGATTGTACCGAACCGCACATCTTGTGCTTCAAAAAGAAAACCTATCCTGATTGCGCCGAGCACATAAAGTGGCGCAAGGTCTCTCGTTGAGGCTAGTCTGCTCACCTACCACCACCTGGTGGCCAGCGGCCTCGGCGGCCGACTTAAAAAAAAGGCCGGTAAAACCGGCCGCACCTGTGAGAAGAATTTTTTGCTTCATGCCGCAGCCAAATGCTCACCATCGTGGAGCAATGTATTGTTATAGAGATCCATGATCGGAAAACACAAATCATAGTCGCCCCATACCAGTTCACCATGGTGCAACTCAAATTGCGAAAAACGGACAGGGTCCAAATAAGCCCGAACAGATGGATGGTGAGACGATGTCAAGAAGGGTTTGAAATCAACCGATTGGGCTTTGCGGTCATCAAACGTCAAAGCCACACGGTAAGCATCCAGCAATATGGCATCGGTGATGTTCAAGGTCTTGTGGGTGTTCATTTGATCCACCGTGTAATGGACTCTGCTTGAACAAGTTTGTTCAAAACAAAGAAATCAATCCACTTGCCAACTATAGCGTCTGAACGGGATTCCACCAACGCCTGAGCACGATGCCGAAATAATCGTAGAGCTTAGGTTTATTAATACGAGAACCCCGCCTGATTGCGGCGCTGATTAGCCCGTACCATCATCTGGCACAGTTGCTCTGTCACCCGCGGCCATGGACCCAAACTCAACAATCTCGCCCAAACCATATTGGTGAGCAAGTGCTTGTTAGCCTTGTTTGTGGTTTTCAGTCTTCACGTTGCAATTGAATATGCAAGGGATTGCTGCGGACCTCAGATTCCCCCAACTTGGCTTCAAAGCACAGAGGCCCAGGGCTGGGTATCGTCAAATTGGGGAATTTCATGATCACACGTATGGTCTGCGCACCATGCTCATCAATTGCCTTTTGTGCATCCGCCAACATGGCCTGCAAGTCCTGCTCAGAAGCCGCCACTGAATAGCGAACTTCATCGCCGACAAGCATCTTCAACGTCAAGTCTGGAACAGCCTTGCCAGCGGGCAAGCGCAACAGCAGAACCACCGCAAGACTGTGCAATACGAGCGGAAAGGCACCGGGTGGCGCCACCAGCACATCTTGCGCATACCAGCCTAGGATGGATGAACGCCCATCGGCCTCCAAACGCACATCATCGCAATACAGGCAAGTTAAAACCATGTTGTCCCCCTCATGCATGCGACAGCTCTTCATTTAACTGTTGAGTGCTGATGGCTGCTGCCATGGTGCCTTCATCCACCCCCAAAACCTTGGCCAAGCGCAACATGGTGCCCACGCGCATGCTTGTGGGTTCACGCTCCCAGCGAGCCACACTGGGTTGCTGCGTGTCCATCAAGTGCGCCAATTGCTGCTGTGACAAGCCCGCACGCAAACGCAGACCGACCAAACCAAGTGGTTGGCTGTGCTGCTCCAAGGCGTGCCCCATGCGTTGGCGCATGGTTTTGAGCCTTGCAGCCCGTTGCGGATCGCGTGCTCGCCTCTCTACAAAAGCAAAAGCATCTTGCCCATGCACGTCTGGTGCATGCTGGACTTCCATCGCAACCCATTGATCAGCTCTTAGCATGGTGACCTGAACCGACAACACCCCGGTGACAACTGACCCCATATCAACGCCATGCTGGAATGTCGCACGAGCGGTATCGCACCAATAAACGGTTGTAGGCATCGTGCCCAGTGTCGTAGGCGATTGAACGTTGAGTGATTGCCAAGACATAGTAGGTTTCCTTTTGGGCGTCATAGCCCACAAAAATCCGGTAATCGGCCAAGGCTCCCAAAAAATCCCAATACTTCAGGATCAAGATGTTGTAGCCGCCTTGCCAAGCCTCTTCAAAGCGTTTGACTTCGAAAAGAGGATTGTGGCCATCACGCAAACCCGGCTTGAACAAAACATCAAGCACATCCAAGTTACCCGCAACTTCATCCATGAGCACATCTGCTGCATCAACCGCATCCAGATCAGACTGCAGGCCCGTTGCCTCCAACGCATCCAAATCAGACTCAAAAGAATCGGTAACCAGCAAGCGAGGCATTTTATATCAATACCGTTATACCGACTGTGCCACGGCCAACGTTAGAAAGAGAACCCCGCCTGATTGCGACGCAAATCAGCCTCCACCATCATCTGGCACAGCTGCTCCAGCGTTGTCTTGGGCTCCCAGCCCAGCTTGGCTTTGGCCTTGGCCGGGTCGCCAATCAGCAACTCCACCTCGGCGGGGCGGTAAAACCTGGGGTTGATGCACATCACCGTTTTGCCGGTGGCGGTGTCAATGGCAGTTTCATCTTCTTCGCTGCCCTTGAAGTCAACCGCAATACCTGCCCCCTTGAACGCCATGCGCACAAAGTCGCGTACCGTCTCCGTCCTATTCGTTCCCAACACAAAGGTGTCGGGCTCGTCGGCTTGCAGCATGCGCCACATGCCTTCCACATACTCTTTGGCAAATCCCCAGTCGCGCTTGGCGTCCAGGTTGCCCAGCTCCAGGCAGTCCAGCTGGCCGAGCTTGATCTTGGCCACGCTGTCGGTGATCTTGCGGGTCACAAACTCGCGTCCGCGCAGCGGGCTTTCGTGATTGAACAAAATGCCGCTGGAGCCAAAGATGTTGTAACTCTCGCGGTAGTTGACGGTCATCCAGTGCGCATAGAGCTTGGCTACGCCATAAGGGCTGCGGGGGTAGAAAGGTGTGCTTTCGATCTGCGGAATCGCTTGCACTTTGCCAAACATCTCGGAAGTGCTGGCTTGGTAAAAGCGGATCTTGGGATTGACCAAGCGAATGGCTTCAAGCAGGTTGAGGCAGCCAATGCCGGTGATTTGCGCGGTGGTGCTGGGTTGGTCAAAAGACACACCCACAAAGCTTTGCGCGGCCAGGTTGTAGATTTCGTCGGGCTGGACTTTTTGCACCAAGGCGATGCTGGAGCCCAAGTCGGTCAGGTCGTATTCGACCAAATGCAAATTGGGGTGGTTTTGGATGCCCAGCTCTTCGATGCGCCAGAAGTTGACTGAGCTGGTACGGCGGTAAGTGCCGTAGACGGTGTAGCCCTTGTCGAGCAGCAGTTGCGCCAAATAAGCGCCGTCTTGGCCTGTGATGCCGGTGATTATGGTGGTTTTTGTCATTTTCAAATTTTCCATTTAACAATCATTTTTTTCTACTCGCTGTCGTAGCAACTGCCGACTCATTAATTCCAATCTTCGAGCCAATGCAGGATATCGATGCTCTGCTGTCCATTTTTCGGCGCTTTGCTGAATTTTTTTAACTTCCTGGTCTTCACAACTCAATGCATTAAACAACTTTCTTAAACCATTAGCGATATCAACAGGGCTGGTTCCTGGTAGATGATGAACAATATCTTCTACATCATCAAAGATAGCCAATGGTGTGACGACGACTGGCTTACCCGAAGCCAAACCGTAACGCACAGCACCACTTGCAGATTCACCTGTACCTTGATAAGGGAAAATCACTATATTGGCTTGTACTAACTCAGCCATACTTTGATCATCACGTAAAAAATCCGTAACGATTTTTACACGATGCTCTAAAGCCAATTGATGAATTCGCGTTTTAGCAGAATCTATTAAATTCCGAGAAATATCGACTGGATATTCAGCATTGACCATTGTCAACTTTACATTAACCCCATGGTCGACCAACAATCCAACTGCTTCAATAAGCTCTAGCAAGCCCTTATGAGGCAAGAAAAAACCGTAGGATGCAATATGTAGTAGTTCATTGTCAAAAGTCTGATGACCTTTTAAAGGCTCCATGATTCCATGCGGGAACAATGCCGTATTTCGCTCAACTCCGATCTTTTTGAGTCGATTGAGATCATGAATAGAGTGAACCAGCACACGATCACACAGGGCAAGTTGTTCTGCAATGAAGCGCAACTGCTTTCGAGGGTTCTCTGGCGCATCGACTGTGGCATGCATCATGACTATAACGACACGGCCAGCTAATTTTTGCCTCTTCAAAAAAGATGCAAAGTGGGGAAAGTCAAAGAATGAATATTGGAATTGAACGATCAAGGTGTTCAGATTCAGTCGTTCAACTTCCGCCTCCAGTTGGTCCAGATTGTCACCTTCACCTTGCTGCCAACAACGAACAACATTTGATTCATCCAAAAAAGTACGGTCATCTGCTTGTGCAGCAAGTATCATGGGCGCCGCATTGAAACCGGCCACCAAATTGCTGGCATAGGTTGCCACGCCACATCGGGCATTCCAAGTTGTGATCCAACCTGTACGAGTTTCAGGGACATTCGAATCCACAGAAAAGCGACGAACGTCATGTTCGAGTCTTTGAGCAGTGTCACTCCATTTGAATCGTGACCGCAGTAAATGTTCAGCGGCGTTGACTCGATCTTTGAGGATGGCAGGCTCGGCTGCATGTACTTCGCGCATCGTATGAGCCAAATGATCCACATCTGGCTCCGCCCAGACTGAGTTTGACAAATTGAAATGCGTTTCAGCGCGAACAAAGCTGTAATCAACCAGCCATGCCGTTTGCTCGTTACAAAAGTCAAGTTGTCCGCCCCACGCTGTGGTCACTACAGGCAACCCCATCAGCATGGCTTCCGCCATCGGCAACCCGAAACCCTCTGCTCTGCTGGGTGCTAGCAAAGCATTGCAAGAGGCATACAAATGCTTGATCTGGCTGTCACCAATGTCCCCCTCAATGATGTGAACATCTGGGTATGCGGGGTTACCTTGCCGCGCCTCTTCGAGCCACTTATGGACTTCATTGTGTGGGTTAGGGAAAGTTTTGATAACTAAACTGACATTGTCATCAGCGTTAAAGGCTTGACCATAAGCCCGCAACATGACATCTACACCTTTGCGCGGGAAACATGATGAAACATGCAGGAAGCGAAATCCTTTTCCAGGGACCGGGTAGCTCGAATCGGCGATAACTTTATCCCAGTGATCAACGCCACTCGAACAAACGCCCAATGGAACAGCGACACCGTTGTCTATCATGATTTTTCTAACGTGCTCAGATAGACATGAGATTCCTTGTAACGAGTCATTGAAATCAGCTACCCATTGCTGAGGAAAACCACTCTCCTCCCACGCGTAGGCATGCAACAAGTTGATTCTTGAAACGACATCTGAAACGCGCGGTGGATAAAGTAACCGGCTTGTTACATCGGCTTGGTCCGCAGAAAGTAATGCAGCTGCCCGGTGCAGTTCACACAGCTTAGGGTTCGCATCCAGAAAACTGGACGATGGTTCAAAATCACCAGGGCCTTCGGTGGAGTGCAGAGCTACCTGATGCCCACGGTGGTCCAAGGTTTCAGCTAAAGAACGGTTAACCAAAGCAAGGCTATAGCTGCTGTCAAAAGGGCCTTCCACCCGCCACCTGATTGAATTTGGCAACACACCCGCACGAGCCAAGCTTTCATTGGCTGCCATACCGTTGCCAATTAATGCGGCAGCTTCTTTAAGATCCGTATCGTTATGGACAGCATCAATATTGCCTATAGATTGAATCAACTGAACATAAGTAGCATTCATCTCTGTGCGTGAAGAAGGCCAAACACGTTGTCTATGCGGGCGTTTTGCATGAGTAGCCTCCATTGCAGTCAAGGCAGCGCATGCCGTGTTATCCCAAGAAAATCGCTTCGACTGATTTATCCCATGCAGACGCAGTCTATTTGCATAATCTGAATCTTCAAGCACACGCCGAATAGCCCCAGCAATTGCAGCAGGATCGGTTGGATCGAACAGTGCATCTTCCCGGCCAATCACTTCTGGAATGCTTGTTGTAGCCGATCCAATTGTCGGGGCACCACACGCCATTGCCTCCAAGGCTGGCAACCCAAACCCCTCGTGAAGTGATGGAAAAACATATGCAGCAGTTGCGCTATAAAGCGCAATCAGTTCTTCATCGCTGATAAATCCCGTAAAAATTACTCTATTGTCAATTCCTAGCTTGGTTGCCAAGTGAGCGAATCTGTTTCGATCATGCTCTGCAACCTTGCCTGCAATGACCAATTGAGTTTCACCCAATAAACCAACTCCAAGCATAGAAAAAGCTTTTAGCAATCCTTCAGCATTTTTTCGAGGTTCCATAGCGCCGCTGTACATGACATAACGACCCAAAATTCCGAATTTATCCCTTAGCATCGCACGTTCTGCACTGCCAATTGACACTGGCTTAAAGTATGGTGATATCGCAGAAGACATGTTCACTATGCGACCTGGGTCTATATCCAAGGCTTGCAGGGCCTCCTCCCGCGCATATTGAGAAATTGATAATAAAAGATCAGCACGTTTGAGTGATTCAACTTTGTCAAAATACCAATTGCGAACCCAATCTGATGCTAGGTAATTATCGGGGTTCAATAAAGGAATCAAGTCGTACAGAGTGACTGCATTTGCAGCTCTTACTTTGGGCAACTTACCAACCGAAGTGACAGCCCCGGCTTCCGCGCCCTCGAACAAACTTGAGACATGAATAAAATCGGGCTGAACGCCCTCTAAGAAGGATTCCCACATGTACTCAGAAGAACGCCTGCGCCAAGTATTGGCTGAATTTGGCCAACCAATTTCTTTTAATGTATTGAAATGACGAATTTGCTGAGCTGGCACTAATCCATCTAGCGCAGCCTCTATCTCTTTTATTCCAGAAGGGAATGTGCTGTTAACTGCCACCCAAATTTCATGATCTCCCGCATTTCTTGCCATCGCTTGCGCCAGCGACAAAGAATACCTACCGATACCACGAAATCGACTTTCTGTTTGTGCACCTTGCAAATCAATTAGTACTCTCATTGCCCATACGTCCCATTAACTACATTTTGCAAGTCGGCAAATACGCGTGCCGCACGCTTGTCTAGATAAATGCCTCCATGATTTATCTCTAAACCCAAATTATTCAATAGCTTAGGTGGTGAGCTAGCAGGTTGAAACAAAGTAACTACAACAGGCTTTAGATGCACTGCCAAACCCAGTTTATTTGCGACTTTTATTGCAATAGTTTTGAGCTTGGGCTTAGCGACAATCCATATCACGATTTTGCGAAATATTTTTTTAGCTGCCGCTTTTGCTCTTTGTTTGAAACCATGAGCGCGCAACAAACTCAGCTGGTGCACTGGCCAGCGAAGCGGCGCGGTGATGCGCCAAGAAGTGCTGTTATAAACCGCATGAAGTTGCGACACATGGGCATGTGAAGTAGCAGCGGCTTGCTGCGCTTTGGCTTCAGCTTGCTGAGCTTTGCCTTCGGCCTGCTGGGCTTTGGCTTCGGCCTGCTGAGCTTTGGCAGCAGCTTGCTGGGCTTTGGCTTCGGCTTGCTGCACTTTGCCTTCTGCCTGCTGAGCTTTGGCAGCAGCTTGCTGGGCTTTGGCTTCGGCTTGCTGCTCTTTGCCTTCTGCCTGCTGAGCTTTGGCAGCAGCTTGCTGGGCTTTAGCTTCGGCCTGCTGAGCTTTAGCTTCGGCTTGCTGGGCTTTGGCTTCGGCTTTTTGCTGGCCTATCAAAAGGAAGTCATCAAAGAAATTAGGCGGGTATTTAAACTCTGATGCCAAATTTTCATGCTCTTTTGCAATGTAATAGCGGTTCAGTCCATCAGCATACGCAAAAAGATAATCTGCCCCCAGCAAAATCGGTTCCCAGCTTTCATAAGATTCCTGCTGGGTCATGGGCAAGGTCGCCTCAACCAACACAATCCAAGGCCGAAAGTCGGTCCAATTGCTACTTCTTAAAGCGTGTTCTTCGAAGCCTTCAACATCAACTTTTAAAAAGTGAACCTCTTGCCCTGTCGGTAAATGCTGCGCGCAAACAGAGGCCAAGGTATCAACGCTAACGGTTTGTTCAACAACGCCCCAGCCACCATCCTTGTGTTGGTCTGCAATGCCTGCATCGAGCGTTGACAAGCCCGTGTCACCAACCAGATTCATCGTCGACTGACCAGCACACTCGCCAATAGCCAACTGAAGGTTAATGTCGCGTGATCGTTGCTTCACAAGCGAAGCATGATGCACTGGGTTAGGTTCAATGTTGATGCCGCGCCAGCCTCTGTCATAAAAGGCTTTGGTCACAGAATGTTCGTCTGGCCAAGCGGCGCCTACATCGATGTAAAAACCACTTTCAACGTGCTTAAGTGCTCGCCAGAGCATCACGTCTTCATAGTTCTGGGCGTATGAAATAAAACTCATGCGGGTGTGATTTCTATGACAGGGTCAATCCAGGCACAACCTGCAAAATGCGGCTTGTTGATGTTGATCACATTGAATACAAGTGCTAGATCACGCCACTCGTAGTTGTTATTCAAGTGCGTATCTGTACTAGTTAAAGCAGTTTGTACAGAGTAGGTGCCTGGGCCTAAATTTGCAGGAAAAGCAATTTCAAAATGGAACTTATCACCTGATGAGACATCCACTATAGGCTGCTCCTTCAGGTGTGTGTTGGTGCCGTAAATAACTTGACCCAAACGGTCTTTGATACCGTAGCCCAACACCAATCTTTCAATGGCTTTGTTCGCCTGAACGGTAATGCGCAAGCGCACAGGCTGACCCACGTCAACCACTTCAAGAGGTCTGTCTTGGCTATCAACCAAAGTTATGGCAGTGACCACCGCGTCACCCGTGCCCGAAATGGTTTGAACCTTGCCATCTTCACGCACTTCTTGCTTGACCTCTTGATTTTGATGGTCGGCAAGCATGGCGTTGTAGTAATCCATGACTGCCTCGGGCTCCCCTTCCATAGCCAGGTGTCCCGCGTTGAGCAAGATGGCTCGGTCGCAGATGCCCTGGATGGCACCTTTGTCATGACTCACGATGAGCAGCGTGGTCCCCTGCTTGCGGAACTCACGGATGCGGTCAAAGCTCTTGTGCTGAAAATACGCATCGCCCACCGACAGGGCTTCGTCCACGATCAAGACATCTGGCCGCATGGCCGTGGCCAAGCTGAAGGCCAAGCGCATTTGCATGCCGCTGCTGTACACGCGCACGGGCTGGTCGATGTAGTCGCCAATCTCGGCAAAGGCTTCTATCTCGGGCATCAGACGTGCAATGTCTTCGGTGCTCATGCCCAACAACTGCCCTGCCATGAAAGCGTTTTGCCGCCCCGTAAAGTCGGAGTGAAACCCCATGCCGAGCTCTAACATTGCAGCCACGCGGCCGGTCATGTGCACGCTGCCGGTAGTGGGTTGGGTGGTGCCGGTGATCAGTTTCAGCAAGGTGCTTTTGCCTGCACCGTTGATGCCGATGATGCCCACGGCCTCGCCTGCGTTGACGGTGAAATTGATGCCCTGCAGCACCCACTTCAGCTGATGTCGCTTGGATTGACCAGGGGTGATCCACTCCAGCAAGCGCGACCAGCGGTTGGGGTATTGCTTGTAGGCTTTGCCCAAGTTGGAAACAACAATCGTGCCCATCAGAGTTCGTCCACCATTTCGCCCACATACTGGCGGTACATGCGCAGACCCAAAGCGCACAACACCAGGCCCAGCACCAACGGGTAAGCCAGCGCAGACCAGTCAGGCCATTGCTGGCTCACAAAAATACTTTGATAACTGGCAATGACGGGGTACATCGGGTTCATGGCCATGAAGGGTTTGACTTGCTCGGGCAATATGCTCGCCGGATACACCACCGGCGTAAACCAAAACCAGAACTGAAGAAAGATGCCAAAGAATTGGCCCACGTCTCTGAAAAACACATTCAGCACGCCCAGCACCATGCCCAGGCCAATGGCCAAGAGCAACTGCACCGCCAGCACCGCCACAGCCGCCACAAACACCCAGCCAGGCCAAAAACCAGCAGCCACCAAAAAGGCCAAGAACAAGCCAAAGATGATCGCAAAGTTCACCAAAGCGTTGAGTACCGCAATGATGGGCAGCGTCATGCGCGGGAAGCTGATCTTTTTGAGCAGGTTGGCGTTGTCAATGAAGATGTTTTGCCCCCGGCCCACGATCTCAGCAAACAGGCCCCAAGTCAGGGACCCTGCACACAGGTAGATGCTGTAGCCAAAAGTGCTGTCCATGCCAGGCAATTTGGCTCTCATGACCTGAGAAAAAATGACTGTGTACACAACGATCATGGCCAAGGGGTTGATGACCGTCCAGGCGGCACCCAACAAAGAATTGCGGTACTTGCTTTGGAACTCGCGCTTAACACTGCCCAGAATGAAGCCGCGGTAAGCCCAAAGGGCTTTGATCAAGTTCATCAGGCGCGTCCGTAGTTGTCTTGCAGGCGCACAATGTCGTCTTCGCCCAAGTAGTCGCCCACCTGCACTTCGATCAGCACCAGTTCTTCTTCGCCCGTATTAGTCAAGCGGTGCGTTTCTTTGAGGGGGATATAGCGGTATTCGCCCGGGCCCGTGGGGTATTCAACATCGCCAATTTGCACGATGCCATGGCCACGCACCACCGTCCAGTGCTCAGCGCGGTGGTGGTGGTATTGAAGACTCAAGCTCTCGCCCGGTCGCACTGTGATGCGTTTGACTTTGTAGCCGCCCTCTTCTTTGAGCGTGGTGTAGGTGCCCCAGGGTCGATTGACCGATGAGGGCAGCACCGTGCTTTGGTATTGGGCGCTGTCGATGTGGCGTTGCTTCAAGGCGTCCACGACTTTTTTGACGTCTTGGGCTTGGGCTTTGTCTGCGATCAAAAGGGCATCGGGTGTGTGCACGATGACGGCGTTGTGGATGCCGATGGTGGCCACCACTTGTTTGTGGCCTTGGGTGTCGATGTGGATGTGGGTGTTGCTGGTGTCCACGTCGATCCAGTCGATGTGGTCGTCGCAGGCCATGGTGTTGCCCTTGCCGTCTGCGGTGTGCGCTGCGGCCACGGCGGGCCAGGCGCCTACGTCGCTCCAGCCAAACTTGGCGGGCACCAGGGTGACGTTGGTGGCGCGTTCCATGACGGCATAGTCGATGCTGATGTCGGGCTGCAGGCCAAAGGCGTGGGCTTCAAAGCGGGTGATGCTTTGTGTAGCACCGACTGTGGTTGTGGTGCCCTGCCCGGCTTGGGCTTGGCTGCTGGCCATGGCGTTTTGTGCGGCGCTCAGCACTTGGGGTGCGTGCTGTTCCAGGGCGTCCAGCATCGTACCCGCCGTAAAGCAGAACATGCCGCTGTTCCAGTAGTAGCGGCCTGTGGCCAGATACTCTTGGGCCGTGGCCAGGTTGGGTTTTTCGACAAATTGAATGACGGGCTGAGCTTCGCCGCCCACTTTGGCCACTTCGATGTAGCCAAAGCCGGTCTCAGGGCCGGTGGGCTGGATGCCAAAGACCACCAGCTGGCCTTGCTGGGCATGGCGGGCCGCTTGCAGGGCATTGGCCACAAAGGCTGAGGTATCAGGAATCAAATGGTCTGCCGCCAGCACCAGCATGACGGCATCACGCCCGTGCTGCTGAGCCACGGCCAGAGCGGCCAAGGCAATGGCGGGGGCGGTGTTGCGGCCTTTGGGCTCGAGCAAGTAGCTCACGCGGGGGGGCTGGGCCATTTCGGCCACCAGGTTTTGCGTGAGGAACAGGTGGTCTTGGTTGGTGACGATGAGCACGTCGTCGGTGCCGCATGCTTGGCCACGGGCAATTGCTTGCTCCAGAAGGGCGCTGCCGCCCAGCTTCATGAAGGGCTTGGGATAGGCTTGGCGGGATGCAGGCCAAAGGCGCGTGCCGGCACCGCCGGAGAGGACGACTGAGATCAGTTTCATGGGTGTTTAGCTAAGGATTGTTTTTATTTGGTTCAGGCTTGCCGTCAGCAACTGCTGGGCGTGCTCTGGTGTGCTGGCTTCGGTGTAGCAACGAAGTTCGGGGGCGTTGCCCGAGGGGCGCAGGTGGATGATGCTGTCGTCGGCCAGGGTGATGCGCAGGCCATCGGTCTGGTCAGTATGCACAGCTTGGCTGTCGGTGAACTGAACAAATGTTTGCAGCGCGGTTTTGTCTTGGGCCAGGTTTTGGATCAGTTGCTGGCTCTGGGCTGTGGGCAGGTTCTGGATGCGGTCGGCCTGGGTAAAGCGTGCAGGCAGCAGACTGGGCAATGCAGACACGGGCTGCTGCTTGTGCTGGGCCATGGCCAACACGGCCAGGATGGGCAAAGTGCTGTCACGCGTGGGCAGGGGCTGCAGGCCTTTTTGCGCGGTCTGCAGCAAGAAGCCGCCATTGGCCTCAAAACCGGCCACGCTGTTGTGGCCTTGGGCTTGCAGGGCTTGCATGGCCTCGATCACATACGGCGAGCCAATGCGGGTGCGCTGCGTGTGGCCAAAGTGGCCTGACTTTTCAAGTGCGGTATTAGAACTGACGGGGGTGACCACGGTTTGCACACCTAGCCACAGCGCGGTCAGTGTGCCCAGCACATCGCCGCGCATGAAGCGGCCTTGTTCGTCACACACCCAGGGGCGGTCGCCATCGCCGTCGGTAGACACCACTGCGTGGAGTTGGTGCTGCGCACACCAAGCGGCGGCCATGGCTTCGTCGGCGGCAGAGACGGCTTCGGTGTCGATGGGGACAAAATGGTCGCTGCGGCCCAGGCTGGTGACCTGAGCACCCAGCTGGCTGAGCAGTTGCGCCAGCATGTCGCGGCCCACGGCGCTGTGTTGGTACACGCCAATGCGCAGGCCTTGCAGGGCTTGTGCGGGCATGAGGTTTGTATAGCGGGCCACATAGGCGGCCAGTGCTGGGCTGCTGCCTGACTGCGCATGCACTTGCGCCAGGCATTCGGCCAAGTTGGGTAGTTGGCCGTCTTGAGGCAGCAAGGCTTCGACCGAGATGGCTTGCATGGCCACTTCGTCGGCCTTGAGGATTTCGCCTTGGGCGGTATAAAACTTGATGCCGTTGCGGTCAAACGGGATGTGGCTGCCTGTGACCATGATGCCGGGGTTGCCGGTTTGCAAAGCGCGTAGGGCCAGGGCGGGGGTAGGCAGGCAGCCTGCCCAGTCAGCTTGCAGACCCTCGGCTTGAAGGCCTGCGCAGACAGCGGCAGCGATGGATGGGCTGCTGGGGCGCAAGTCCCAACCCACAACGCATTGGCTGGTTCCTGCGGGCAACTGGCCTGTTTGGCGCAGGTGCTGAATGAACACCCGCACATACGTGGCCACAACAGGCGCGGTCAAATCAACCACCAAAGCGCGCACGCCGCTGGTGCCAAAACCTACTGTGGGGGCTAGATCTTTGAGAAACATAAATTGATCAGGCAAAGAGTTCGGCTTGTGCAAGAGCTTTGCCAAGTTGGTCTTTGGCAGATAGTTGCGGCGTCAGCCCTTGGGGCCAAGTGATACCGATGGCCGGGTCGTTCCAGGCTATGCAGCGCTCGTGTGCCGGGGCGTAGTAGTCGGTGGTTTTGTACAAGAAGTCTGCGGTGTCCGTCAGGACAACAAAGCCGTGCGCAAAGCCCGGCGGCACCCAAAATTGTTTGTGGTTGTCTTCGGTCAGCTCAACCCCGGCCCATTGGCCAAAGGTGGGGGAGCTTTTGCGGATGTCCACGGCCACATCAAACACGGCGCCACGAACGACGCGGACCAGTTTGCCTTGTGGTTGTTGCAGTTGGTAGTGCAGGCCACGCAACACGCCTTGGGCGCTGCGGCTGTGGTTGTCTTGCACAAAGTTCACATCCAAGCCGCTGACTTGGTTGAAGTCTTGCTGGTTGAAGCTTTCAAAAAAGAAGCCCCGCGCATCGCCAAAGACCTTGGGCTCGAGAATGAGCAGGTCGGGGATGTGGGTGGGGGTGACGGTGTAGGGCATGGATTGGATCAATTGCTGTGGCTCATTTGATCATTGAGCAGCCAGGCGCTGGCCAGGGTGAGTTCAATGTCAGACGGCCAGCTCAGGTCACTGGGTGGCGGCATCAGCACAATCAGTTGTGCATGTGCTTGCGTCAATTGCTTCCGGGCGTCTTGCAACGCACGGATTTCTCGCGTCAAGGTGTCCTGTGAGCTGATGTCTGCACAGACTTGAATCAGTGCTTCGCGCCCATCGGGATAGCGGGCATGAAAATCCACCTCAAACCCGCCGGGCGTGTGAACATAGCTCACCTCGGCACCGTTGCGCAGCAGTTGGTGCAAGACGGCACATTCGAGTGCATGGCCGGTGTTGGCTTTGCCGGATCGGTCAAACAAGGCGATCAGCCCGGTATCGACGGGGTAGACCTTGCGGGGGTTGACTTGTTTTTGTCGAACCGAGCTGCTGCAGATGCTGATGCTGGTGAGTAAAAACGCGTCTTCTAAATAAGACAGAAGCTGGTGCAACGTGTCTTTGCCCACAGCAACGCCTCGCGACTTGAGGTCGGCATGGAATTTGTTGATGCTAAAGCTGCCTGCAGCGTTGCCCAAGAGTTGTTGCACCATCCATCGCAGCACCTGGGGCTGACTGAGGTTGTGGCGCTCTATCACGTCGCGCAACAGCAAAACGTCTACGTAATTGCGCAGCAGGGCGTGGCGGCTGCGTGTGTCCAAGCCTTGCGCTTCTGGAAATCCGCCTTGCTCCAGGTACTGGTCCAGGTCGTGCGCGAGTTGTGAATGGCTGGCTTTGGTGAGTTTGTACCATTCCTGTGTGGGTTCATGCCCAATGTGGCGCAGCATTTCTCGAAAGCTGAAGGGTGTGACGGTGGCCTCCAGGGCGCGGCCCCGCATGCTGCTGGCCACTTCGCGAGAGAGCATGCGTGCAGAAGAACCCGAGAGGTAGAGGTCGATGTTTTCGGAGTCCAGTAAGCGGCGGGCAAAGGTTTCCCAGCCCGGTACAAGCTGTATCTCGTCTAGATAGAAAGCGGCTCGGCGTTGGTCGCGCCACTCTGGATGAAGCCGGTAGTAGGTTTGCACCAGCCGGTCGAGGTCAGATGCTTGCAAGCCTGCGAGTCGTTCGTCTTCAAAGCTGAAATAAACCAGCCCTTCACGCGGCGTACCAGCTTGTACGCGCTGGGCCATGAGCTGCCACAAAAACGTGGTTTTGCCGGCCCGGCGCATGCCAATCACGGCCAGCGCTTTGCCCTGCACTTGCGGCAGCCAGACATCGCGTCGGGTCATGACGGGCATGGAGCGCGTTTGCGCATCCACGATTTTTTCCGTGTAGACCGAGTCTATTTGACTATCTGAAAACAACATATATTTTGAATATTATCCTTTTAAAAAGGACAAATTCAAATAAATTTAGGCGGCTGAGCTGGACTCAACAATGAGCAGGTCGGGGATGTGGGGGGGGGTGACGGTGTAGGGCATGGATTCACGTTTCAAGCTGGGGCCGCCGCAGATTTGCGTGGGCGTCCGCCCTTGGCCCCATTGACTTTGGCGGCTTGGGCTTTGGCTATTGATCTAACGCGGCCTGCTTTGGCTGCATGTGTGCGCATCCAGCTGCGGCTACCAAAAAGTCCTGCCAGCAGGCCTTCGACGGTCAAGTCGGCATCCAGTTTGGGCCAGTGCAGTCCGGTGCCTAGTGGCGAGATTTCAATGTCGGTTAACTCTGAAGCTTGTGCATTACCCAGCCCTTGTGCCAGTTGGGGCGGGAAAGAAAAAGATGAGCCGTTTTCGAGCGCAATGACAATCAGCTTTTTTCGTGTGTCGTAGTGTGCAGAAGAGGCGCGTAGACGCGAGGCTTGCTCAACTTGCCCCCTGGCTTGCGCTTCCTCAACACGGGCCATTTCTGCCTTGATCCATTCGGGTGTGTTGGCTTTAGTCATGCAATTGGCTCCAGTGAGTTCTGAGCTGCTTCAAATGGGCATCGACGGCCACCAAGGCTGCGGTGACTTCAGCGACTTTGGGTTTGCCCACCAGTTAGCCTTGGGCTCGTTGCAGCTGTTAGTGCAGGCCGCGCAGCACGCCTTGAGCGCTGCGGCTGTGGTTGTCTTGCACAAAGTTCACATCCAGGCCAGTGACCTGGTTGAAGTCATGCTGGTTGAAGCTTTCAAAAAAGAAGCCCCGCGCATCGCCAAAGACCTTGGGCTCGAGGATGAGCAGGTCGGGGATGTGGGTGGGGGTGACGGTGTAGGGCATGGTGTTAAAGAGGAAAGTAGCCGCCTGTCTTTGGGGCACCACGAAATTCGATTTTTCCTTGGTCTTTGAGTTGCTTGAGCCAGCGTTCGATGGTGCGTTGAGTCACACCGCTTTGCACAATGAGCGCCGCTGTGTTCATGCCGGGCTTTGTGGCAATGAGGCGGCTCAGGTCTTCGGTATTTTTTACTCCGCCACTTACTCCGCCACTTACTCCGCCACTTACTCCGCCACTTACCCCCTCATCCTGCGACTTCGACTTTGTAAAAGTTGCCATCACCCCACCGAATTTTTCGGCAATGTCGAAGTGTACTTCCGGGTAGTCCTGCAAAGCTTTGCGGATGCGGATGAAGCCGCTGCCGTATTTTTCAATGCCGGTGGTCAGGTAGAAGGCTTCGGCGACCAGTTTGTTGCGAAGGCTGGAGCGGTAGTTATCGACTTGGACTTCGGCCACAGTCAGGCCCCCATAAAAGGTACCGGAACTGAAAATGCTGATGCTGTTGTCAAAAATCTTGACCTGGATGTCTGATCCGTCTTTGTAGTCGCGATGGACGACCGCATTGAGCAAAGCTTCGCGCAGGGCAGCCAAGGGGTATGCAAACCGCTCTTTGCGGTGCACTGCGCCCGTGATTTCAAATGCCACGGGCACATAAGAAACGATAAAACGCATGGCTTGATCGACCGCCTCAAACAGGGTGTCGGTGATTTGCCGGTCGTCAATGATCAAGCTGGGTGTCTTGAAGCGGCCAATATGGATGTTGTGCCGCAATGGCTCTTTAGCAAACAACAGCATGGCGGCCCAAGTGGGTTGACCCTGGCTGATGTAGTTGAGCTTTTGCACGGCCGTCAGGCTGTCGGTGGTGCCCAGTGCAAATCTGCCACCCGCGTTGACTTGTTGCACGAATTGGTCCACTTTGACCATGGACAAGTCTTGCAGATGGGCATTGTGCGCGGGGTAGGCATCCCACGAGATCTGGAGCGACTGCATATACAGATCGCTGATTTCATTGGCGTTGAGTGCTTGGTTGGTGTTGCTGACCCGTTTGTAATAACGCCCTTTGGTACTGACTGGCTTGACGGGAAACTCCGCCACGCTGATGACCACGAGGGTTTTGCCATTGACTGAGAAAGCCTCCAGCTCGGGAATGATGCTAGGGCTGGTCGCCGATTTGATTTGCACCAGCCATTCGTTGAGGCTTTCTTTGCCCAGGGTGGTGCCTTGCACGGTTCCCTGGTCTGTGACGCCGACAAGCACATGCCCACCTTTGGCATTGGCAAATGCCACCAGAGTTTCGATGCAGGCTTTGTCAAACGAGGACTTGAATTCCTGCGTTTGCGTCTCGCCTGCGTCGATCCATTGCTGAATCACAAAGCAACCCCTTGTTGCGCAGCGATGCGGTGAATGGGGTGTTCCAGCAAGTTGGGCGCTTTGAGGAGCACATCCACCTTGCGCCCATGCATGGCTCGCGAGACCCTGCTGGCAATGCGGGCCGAGACCACGGCAGGCTCGGGCAAGGCCCGACTCACTTCGATCATCAGGTCAACATCACCGCCTTTGGCCGCGTCATCTACCCGAGACCCAAACAGCGTGACCTGTACGCCCTCACCCAGCACGGCGGTGGCGGTGCTTTTGATGATGTCGATTTGGGCGAGGGTCAGGCGCATGTGGGCGGTTCTTGCTGAAGCTTTGGGTTGGCTGGCATTCGCTTGCAGGGCAAGCTCCTACAGGTATCAATGGGTGGAATAGGTTGTTTGACAAAAGGCAATGAGTTGCTCGTGCCAGCGCAAGAGCTCTGGGGCGGCTTGGATCATTTGGCCAAAAAACTCGTGAAGAACCGCTGGGTCGTCTTCGTATTCGTGGTTGACGGCGTTGCGCAGTTCGCGGATGTCTTTCCAGCGGTCCACAGAGTCGATGCAGCCGAGTTTTTCCATGTAGAGCAAAACAGCCGTGAAGGGCTCAGAGGGTTTTTCTTCCTCCACAGCCACGGCTTTCATGGTTTTGCCCATGTGCTCTTGGTATTCGCTGAAGCGGATGCGAAAGGCGGCCAGCGTTTCGTGCTGGTCGGGCTGCAGCGCTTGCCAGTTTTGGATGGGCAACAGGGCAGCAACTTGAGCAATGGAATAGCTCAGGTATTCGCGCATGCGGCCAAGGTGGTCCAGCTTTTTCCAGATGAGGGCGATGTGTTCGCTCACAGGCGAATGCCTTCTAGTTTGGCTATCAAGGCGATGGGGCTGCGGTCGCCAAAGGGTTTGACGATCAGGTCCACCGGCATGTCCAGTTGGTCTTGAAGGCTGACTTTGCAACGGATTTTTTTCATCAAATCGGGTTGCGTGGCTTCAACGTAAAGGTCCACATCGCCGCCTTTGGCTGTGTCATCCACCCGAGAGCCAAACAGCGTGACCTGCACGCCCTCACCCAGCACGGCGTGGGCGGTGCTTTTGATGGTGTGGATTTGGGAGGGGGTCAGGCGCATGGCCGCTTAAGCAGAAAAAATCGGCTTCAACAAAAATTGGACTTGAAGCTGATATTGGCGTTCTTTGACCAGGGTTTCGATGACGGTCATGTCCACATTGAGGTAGTCATGCACGATGCGGTTACGCAAACCAATGGCGGCCGTCCAATGGCGCATGGCTTGGTCGTCAATGGTGTGGTCTCTGTGCAGTTGCGCAAATGCATCGTAGGCCGAGACGGGCACGGTTTGCTGGCGTTGCTTGATGAGCAATTTGGCTTTACCGATAGCGTTTTCTGTCAGCACCTGCAATGCATGCAGAACACCCGCTTGCTCGAGGGCAGACAAGGCTTGATGTTGGTGCAGGCGTTGGCTCACGTCATCGAGCATGGCCTGCAGGTCGCGTGCCAGTCGCTCGGTTTCTTGTTGGTAAAGCTCAAGCCGCATGTTGGCTACGCCATTGGTTATCTTCGAGCTGCGCCCAGGTGTTTTGCAAAAATCGCACCCACCCCAAGTCATCGGCAATGTGCAGGGGAACGCCCTCTTCTGCCGCCAAGGCGCGCATGGCCAGGCGGGCATCGGCCAGATCAATCAGGTCAACTTGGTCTTCGCTCACTTGCAGGGCATGGCGCAAATCCTGGCGCAACAGTTCTGTGGCCAGCAATTTTTCGGTGGCCGACGTACTTCTGGCCCATTGGATGGCGATGTCCCAATCACTGCCTTCGTGCGCGGTACCCGCTGCCCGGCTGCCCACCAGCACAGCAAAAGCCAAACCGGCTCGCTGAGCCAGCACGGCATGGGCGGTGCTTTTGATGGTGTCGATTGGGACAGGGGTCAGAGGCATGTTGGGGTGTTGTGGATTTTTTTCTGGATTTCCACGACGCTTAGCTGCTCGCAATGACGGTTTCTGATTTGTCATTGCGAGCCAAGCGTGGCCATTCAGTGTTTACTTCAGCAAGTTCAACAAGTAATGACCGTAGCCGTTTTTGGCCAAGGGCTGAGCGAGTTTTTGCAGCGATTCGGCGTTGATCCACTTTTGATGGAAGGCGATTTCTTCGGGGCAGGCCACCATGAGGCCTTGGCGTTTTTGCAAGGTGGCGATGAAGCCAGCGGCTTCGAGCAGGCTGTCGTGGGTGCCGGTATCGAGCCAGGCATAGCCTCGGCCCATGATTTCAACATTGAGTTGGTCCAGCTCCAAGTAGCGTTTGTTGACATCCGTGATTTCCAGTTCGCCACGGTGCGAGGGCTGGATGTCGGCTGCGATGTCGCAGACTTGGCTGTCATAGAAATACAAGCCGGTGACTGCGTAATTGCTTTTGGGGACCTTGGGTTTTTCTTCAATGCTGAGCGCGCGTTGCTGATCGTCAAAGTCGACCACACCGTAGCGCTCGGGATCGTGCACATGGTAGGCAAAGACGCTGGCGCCTGCGTTGCGCTGGTTGGCGCTGGCAAGCAGTTTGACCAAATCATGGCCGTAAAAGATGTTGTCCCCCAAGACCAAGGCACTGGGGTCGTTGCCGACAAAGTCTTTGCCAATGATGAAGGCTTGGGCCAATCCATCGGGGCTGGGCTGCACCGCATATTGAATGTTCATGCCCCACTGGCTGCCATCGCCCAGTAATTCGTTAAATCGAGGTGTATCTTGCGGCGTGCTGATGAGCAGCACGTCTTGGATGCCCGCCAACATGAGTGTGGTCAGCGGGTAATACACCATGGGTTTGTCATAGACCGGCATGAGCTGTTTGCTGACGGCCTGCGTCACAGGGTACAGGCGCGTGCCGGAGCCCCCGGCAAGGATGATGCCTTTGCGATTGGACATGTTTTGTTTGTTTTGTAGGCGCTACCGCATTGTTCAATGCAGGCTACCGCAGTCCGGCAACGCAGGCGTTGCAGACTTCAGAGAGAGATCAGATGCACCATTGCAGTGCAAGTCCACCCACCAACCCTGTATTCAGAAGGTCAAGCATTGTATTCTTAAGAACAATGGGGGAATTGAAATAATGCATGCCTATTGATTCATTTAAAAAATCAAATCATCATTTTCTTGATGAAATTGGCATTTTTCTCACAAGGGCGCGGATGATCCAAAACGGCGGTCCCGCCTAGAAAACCATTCAATGGCTTGCTTGAGCCGCTCTGGTGTGAAATCAGGCCACAGGTCGTCCGTGAAGAACATTTCTGCATAGGCGGCTTGCCAGAGCATGAAGTTGCTGACGCGTGACTCGCCGCCTGTGCGAATGAGCAGATCGACTTCTGGGGCGTACGAAGTACTGAGGTATGCCGACAAGCCCTCTTCCGTCATGTCTTGCAAGCTCAGGTGGGGATGGGCTTTTTGCCAGGCTTGGGCGGCCTGAATCATGTCCCAGCGCCCCCCGTAATTGGCGCACACGTTGACGGTGATGGCCGTGTTGGCAGCGGTTTGCGCTTCGGCTTTGGCGATGAGGTCTTGCAGCAGGGGGCCAAAGCGCGCCGTGTCACCCACCACTTTGAGCCGCACGCCGTTGGCGTTCATGTTGTTGATCTCTTTTTGCAGGTACGTCATGAACAGGCTCATGAGGCTGCTGACTTCTTCTTCGGGGCGTTTCCAGTTTTCGGTGCTGAATGCAAACAAGCTCAATTGCGAAACGCCCAATGCCGAACAGGCTTTAACGATGTCACGCACCCGTTTGGCGCCAGCTGCATGCCCCAGGGCGGCGGGCATGAAGCGGTTCTTGGCCCAGCGACGGTTGCCGTCCATGATGATGGCAATGTGGGCGGGAAGTGTGGTGGAGGGGGTGGAAGACAAGTGATGGCCGGTGCTGAATGGGGGTAACGATTTTAGTGGCTTGAATGCGCTCTTGAATCAGGCGTGGGTAAGTTCGACTTGATGGTGTTCGAGTTGAACCAAGGTGGGGCGTCCAAGTATTTCCAGCAAAACAGCCACCCGTTTGCTGGACACATTTTGCACAAGCCCCTCGATGCCTTTGAGGGCTGTGTGTTTGAGTCTCACGGTTTGACCGGCTTTGATGTTGCTCAACTCTTGCAAAGTGGCGTGGTTGCGATCTTGTTCGAGCTGGCGGATGCGCTGGACCAAATCGTCGTGCAAAAGTGCAGGCTCAAAACCAAAACGCACGATGGTGGCCACGCCTTTGGTGCTGCGCACGGCTGAGATGCTTTGCTCGGGTTTGCCCGGGCGAAACAGGATATAGCGCGGGAACATGGGCTCAAACAAGGCCACGGGGCCTTGTTCTGTTTTCTTGAATTTCTTGTAAAGCGGCAAATATGATTCAAATGCCTGCTGTTCCAGATTGACATGCGCGATTTGTTCTTGACGGGGTTTGGTGTAAGCCAAGTACCAACGACCTGCGTCTGGGTTTTCGCTAGAAAAGGGATTGGTTGTCTCTTGGATGAAGGGCATGCGCGAAGTCGTTATTGAACAATGTTTAACGTAGATTTTAACTTTGGCTTTGCAGCTGAAATCAATATTGAAAAACAAAACCCCGCAAAGCGGGGTTTAGCATTTTCAACAACTCAGCTAATTTTCAAATGAAAATTAATTTTATCAATTTTCATTTATTGATTCAATGCCATGCAGCTTGGGGCTTCCATTGTGCGATTCAGGCTGACAGCCACCTTGCGTGTGCAGAGGTCCGGTTTCGGAAGTGGATTTCTGGATGAACCAGAATCAGCGTCCTCATGGGTGGGCTCCTCGCCAAACAGGGTGCTTCGATCAATAAGGATTGATCAGAGTAGTAGAAAAAAATGAATGACTCATAAGACTCAAGCGATCGTGAAAGGCGTGCGGTCTTGACCTTCGATCCACTTGGGTGCTTTGCCTCGACCCGTCCAGGTTTGGCCAGTTGCTGGGTCACGGTATTTGGCCGCCACTTTGCTGACTGCTTTGGCGCTGGCTGGCTTGCCTGCGCGGCCAGGGAATATGTCTTGTGCAGTCAGGCCATATTCGGCAACCAACTCGCGCACTTTAGCGACTGCGCTGGAAATTTCATTTTGGCGGGCTTGAGCAATGGCCAATTCCAAGGCTTCACGCTGTGCCAATAATTCTTTGTAGCTTTGGGTCATGTTAACTCCTGATTAAAAATAACGAGTCTGAAATATACATCAAATAATCTGGATCACATTGATTTTTTTAAACCAACTGAATTTTTAGAGCTTCAATACGGGCATTTCTTCGATCTAATTTTGCTTTTTTCCATACATTGAACCGACATTCAAAAAATGTCGCACCGATATTATGGGTCAGGCCACAAGATGTTTGAATTTGTTTCGGCTATGCAATTTTTGTGTTGCCGACGATGGTTTTCCAGGGGGTTTCACAACCATCGTTGGCAATGCAAGCACCGACAGGCCGCATGACACCATTCATCGCCCCGGGAGGGTGATTCCTGCCGCTATTGATTTGGCTGGGCTTCATCAGCGAACGCAAACCATCAAAAAAAAACGGCCTCCAAGGAGGCCGTTTTGATGTGCAGCACAAGTGCTTCAGGCGCAGGTCATTCCTCGACGAAGGCTTCTTCGCGTTTGGATTTGATCGAGGGTAAAGCCACGATGATCAAAAGCAGTAAGGCCGCAGCCAGCAAACCCGCCGACAAGGGGCGCGTGACAAACACGCTCCAGTCACCACGCGACAAGAGCATGGCGCGTCGCAGGTTTTCTTCCATCATCGGGCCCAGGATGAAACCCAAGAGCAAAGGCGCTGGCTCCATGCCGAGTTTGATGAAGACGTAACCAATCACGCCAAACATGGCCACCATCCAGATGTCCCAGGTGTTGTTGTTGGTCGAATACACGCCAATGGCGCAGAACAGCACGATGGCCGGGAACAACCAGCGATAAGGCACCGACAGCAACTTGATCCAGATGCCGATCAGGGGCAGGTTCAAGATGATCAACATCGCGTTGCCAATCCACATCGAGGCGATCAGGCCCCAGAACAACTCGGGGTTGCTGGTCATGACCTGAGGGCCGGGCTGGATGTTGTGGATGGTCATCGCGCCCACCATCAAAGCCATCACGGCGTTGGGCGGAATGCCCAGCGTCAGCAAGGGGATGAAGGAAGTTTGCGAAGCCGAGTTATTGGCCGATTCAGGCGACGCCACACCGCGGATGTTGCCTTGGCCGAAAGGCACTTCGCCTGGACGGAGTTTGGTTTTCTTCTCGATGGTGTAAGCCGCAAAAGCTGCCAACAAGGCACCGCCACCGGGCAAGATGCCCAGGGCCGAGCCCAAAGCGGTGCCGCGCAACACAGCAGGCACCATGTTCTTGAAGTCTTCAGCGCTGGGCATCAAACCGGTCACTTTGGCCGTGAAGACTTCGCGCTCTTCGTCGGGCTTGGACAGGTTGGAGATGATCTCGCCATAACCGAAAACGCCCATGGCGATCACGATGAAGCCCACGCCGTCGGTCAACTCAGGAATGTCGAAGCTGAAACGGGCCACACCCGAGTTCACGTCGGTGCCGATCAGGCCCATCAACAGACCCAACACAATCATGCCGACCGCTTTGATCAGGGAGCCAGAGGCCAAGACCACAGCACCGATCAAACCGAGGACCATGAGCGAGAAGTATTCAGCAGGGCCGAACTTGAAGGCCACTTCGGTCAAGGGCGCTGCAAAAGCGGCCAAGATCAAGGTGCCCACGCAACCGGCAAAGAAAGAACCCATGCCGGCAGCGGCCAAAGCGGGGCCGGCGCGACCTTTGCGGGCCATTTGGTAGCCGTCGATCATGGTCACCACCGACGAGGCTTCGCCTGGCAAATTGACCAAAATGGCGGTGGTGGAGCCACCGTATTGCGCGCCGTAGTAAATACCGGCCAACATGATCAGCGCAGCCACGGGGGGCAGCGCGTAAGTGGCGGGCAAGAGCATGGCAATCGTGGCCACTGGGCCCACGCCGGGCAATACACCGATCAGGGTGCCCAAGAGGCAACCCACAAAAGCGTAAATCAGGTTTTGAAAGGTGAACGCCACCCCAAAACCGAGTGCAAGGTTGTCAAACAGTTCCATGAGTTAATTCTCCTCAACCGGTGATGAAGGTGGGCCAGACCGGAAACTGCAGCTTGAGCAGCAGCACGAAAGCGCAGTAGCTGCCAATGGACAGGATGGTGGCCAAAATCAAGACCTCTTTGAGCTTGAAAGTGTCACCCGCCAAGCTGACCACCAAGGTGGTGCCAAAGATGGCCACGATCAAACCCATGGCGGGCACGCCCACACTGGGCAGGCCACCCAACAAAAGGCCAAACAACAAGTTGCCGGCGATGATGAAGAACAAAGGCTTCCAGGCCCATTTGCCAATTTTTTCACCGTCTTGGGTTTCGACCGTCAATGCTTTGAACATGACAAAGGCACCGATAACAGCCAACAAAATGCCCAGCAACAACGGGAAATAACCCGGCCCCATGCGGGCACCGATGCCGATGTTGTAATTGGTCGCGCCAATGGCAAAGGCTGCACCTGCTACGGTGTAGAACAGCCCGGCGAAAAAGTCTTTTTGACTCTTGATGTTCACGAGATATCTCCTCTGATTGAGTTGGGGAGATTCTGCGTGAAGATGCCCCTGTGGCGGATGTGGGTTACACCTATATCCCGAGGGTGACAAAGCGCTGGTTTACCCTGATGCGCGGGTGTTTTTTTCCGGTTTGATTTGGTCGCAACGTGCGCTGGAGGTCATGTCGTCAGTGGCTTGAACACACGCAACCATTTGGGGGCGGGCAAGTCCCATTTTTCCTGGATGTTTTCGGCTGCGGCCATGAGTTGATCACGCTTGGGGCGCGAGGCGGTGCGCTGCGCCAGCACGATGGCGTTGCCTTCGCGGGTGGGCTTGAAAGCCCAGACCGCGTCTTCACCAAAAGCAGCGCAGATTTTCTCCACGCTTTCGCCGTAGCTGGACGAGCGGCCAAACAGGTTGACCGTCATGACACCTTGCGGGGTCAGCAGGTCCCGGCAATGGCGGTAAAAGTCGGGCGTGTCCAGCACGGGCGCTGCGGCCTCTTCGTCGTACAGATCGACCGCCAAGGCATCCACGGTGCCGCGCCATTCTTCCTTTTGAATTTCCTGCAAGGCATCGGCCAGCACCACGCGCAGGCGCTCATCGTCAGGCGGCAATCGAAACCAGCCCCGGCAGGCATGCAAAACGCCGGGGTTGAGTTCGATGGCGGTGCAGGTCATCTTGAGTTTTTTGTAGCAAAACTTGGTGATCGTGCCCGCGCCCAGCCCCAGCTGCATGGCGTGTGCGCCCTTGACGTCTGCGTGCGGAAAAAACAGCAGCCAGCCAAACATGCGCTGCACATATTCCAGCTCGATGTCATAGGGCCGATCCAGAAACATGGAGCCCTGAATCCACTCGGTGCCCAGGTGCAGGTAACGGATTTCGCCATCTTCGGAGAAGTTGACTTCGGGCAGTTCAATGGCTGGGTCGCCAGCTTTTTTTCGACTCATGGTGTGTTGAGGTTGGGCAGGACAGGGGCGGCATCGGGGGGTGTCATCACGGCACGCCAGGCGGCCAGTTTTTTCTCAAAGGTCCAGGACGCATGGGCCGGACTGGTCGATGGTAGGCGATGAATCGTCACCCGCCCGGCCAAACCGGTTTCTTCCAGCGCTTTTTTGACCGTTCTGGCATGCCGGAAACTCTCGCCGCCGTTGTGGGCGATGGTGCTCAGCTGCGGACATTGCGCCAGCAGGCCCGGAAAATCATTGAGCTGGCCCTGCTGGATGGCGCTGTCCAGACTGCCCTCTCGCGCGCAGGCGGCGTACACATCCCACACCCCCACGCCCAGCAAAAGCAGGCATTGGCAGCGGCGGGCGTAGTCGCGTTCTGCAGGCCACCCGGCATCGGGCCACAGCGCCTGCATGATGGGCCAGAACTGGTTTTGAGGGTGCGCGTAATACTGCTGCGCCTGCAAAGACTTGACGCCCGGAAAGCTGCCCAGCACCAGCACCCGGGTGCCCGCCGAGACCAGCGGGGCCAGACCTTGCAACAGAGGGGATGCACTCATGCATGCACCACCCGTGCGGCCAGCGCGGCCAGCCGGGGCAAGGCCCGCTGGGCATTGGCGGTGGTGAGCTGCGCCAGCGCCGCCATCGGCATGCCGCGCAACGGGGCCAGCTGCTGGGCAATGCGCGGCAGCTCGGCCGGGCTGTTGCGCCCTTGCGGCAGGCCCAAGGCGCGCTGCTCGGCCGTCTGGTAGAGCCAATGCGGGGGCATGTCGGGCGCATCGGTCTCCAGCACCAGGGCACTTTCGGGCAGCTCGGTGGCCAGGCGGCGCAATTGCAAAGCCCGCTCGTAAGTCAGCGCCCCGCCAAAACCCAGCGCCCAACCCAGTGCCACAAAGGCCTGCGCCTGCTGAATGCTGCCATTAAAGGCATGCGCGATGCCGCCAGGCACCACCACCTGGCGCAAGCCCTTGAGCAGCAGATCGGCCGAACGGCGCACATGCAAGATCACGGGCAGGCCATGCTTTTGCGCCAGCTGAAGCTGCGCCGTGTAGAAAAACCATTGGCGCTCACGCATGGCGGGCGTGCACAGCGCGGGCACAAAAAAATCCAGCCCGATCTCGCCCACGGCCACCAGATGCGGGTCACCCTGGCGTTCGGCCAGGGCTTGGTCCAGCGCCAGCACATCGGCCTTGTCAGCCTGCGGCACATACAGCGGGTGGATGCCCAGCGCATACGCATCGCCGTGGCGAGCGGCCAGATCGGCCACGGCCTGCCAGTGGCTGCGCTGCACCGCCGGGATCACGCACAGCCCCACCCCTTGCTGGCGCGCGAGCGCCCTGACGGCGTCGCGGTCGGCGTCAAACTCGGCCGCGTCCAGATGGCAATGGGTGTCGATCCACATGGCGCGATGTGCCGCCGGTCAAACGGCCGCTTGCAGCACGCCCTTGACCAGGTGCAGCTGCCGGTCGCAACGCGCGGCCAGCGCGGTGTCGTGCGTGACCACCACAAAGGCGGTGCCACGCTCTCGCGCCAGCTGCAGCATCAGGGCAAACACGCCGTCGGCCGTTTCGCGGTCCAGGTTGCCGGTGGGCTCGTCGGCCAGCACGCAAGCGGGCTCGTTCACCAGGGCGCGGGCCAGTGCCACACGCTGGCGTTCACCCCCGGACAGCTCGGAAGGCCGGTGGTGCAAGCGTTTGTCCAGGCCCACACGCGCCAGCCACTGCGCGGCCACCAGGGCCGCATCGCGACGGTTTTGGCGGCGAATCCACAGCGGCATGGCCACGTTGTCCAGGGCACTGAACTCGGGCAGCAAATGGTGAAACTGGTAGACAAAACCCAGATAGCGGTTGCGCCACAGGCCTTGTTCAGCCGCGCTCAAGGCCGAGAGCAATTGGCCCTGCAACTGCACGCTGCCTTTGGTAGGCGCATCCAGACCGCCCAGCAAATGCAGCAGCGTGCTTTTGCCCGAGCCCGAAGCGCCCACGATGGCCAGGGTCTCGCCCGCGTGCACCTGCAGGTCCACGCCTTGCAGCACCGTCACATCGAGTCGGCCTTCGGTGAATCGCTTGGTCAGGCCTTGGGCCTTCAAGACGACATGGGCTTTTGGGCTGTTCAGGGGTGGGTTTGATTCGATCTGGCTGGAAACAGACGTGCTTGCCGGGGACAAGCTTTCCAGAGGCAGGCTGGCCTGCGAGGTGCAGGCCACGGCGGGGCTTGCCGAAGGGAGGGTGTCCACCGCAGGCGGCAAATCGGCAGCCTCAGGGGTCGGCGCCGCCGAAGAGCCCAAGCTGGGCGCCGTCAAAGAGCCCAAGGTCTCGGGCAGCGTAGGCAGAGAAAGTTTATTCATAACGCAGGGCTTCCGCCGGGTTCACTTGGCTGGCGCGCCAGCTGGGGTAGAGCGTGGCCAGAAACGCCAGCACCAGAGAAATGATGGCAATCGGCCATATGTCGCTGGCCAGCGGCTCGCTGGGCATGCGGCTGATCAGGTAAATGTCGCGCGGCAAAAAGCTGGCGTTGAACAGCTGCTCCAGCGCAGGCACGATCACGTCGATGTTGAAGGCCACCAACAGGCCCAGCCCCAAACCGCTGAGCGTGCCGATCACGCCCACCGTGGCGCCCTGCACCACAAAAATGCCCATGATGCTGCGCGGGCTGGCCCCCAGAGTGCGCAAGATGGCGATGTCGGCGCGCTTGTCGGTCACCGTCATCACCAGCGTGCTGACCAGGTTGAAGGCGGCCACCGCCACGATGAGCGTGAGGATGATGAACATCATGCGTTTTTCAACCTGCACGGCGGCAAACCAGGTCTTGTTTTGCTGCGTCCAGTCGCGCACAAAAAAGCCAGCGCCCAGCTGCATTTGCAAATCACGGGCCACCTCGCGGGCCAGGTGCAAATCACGCAGCTTGAGCCGGATGCCGCTGGGGCCTTCGAGCCGGAACATGCGGGCCGCATCGTCCACATGCATCATGGCCAGGGCCGAGTCGTATTCATAGTGGCCCGAATGGAAGCTGCCCACCACCTGCATTTGCTTCATGCGCGGCACCACGCCCGCCGGGGTCACCTGCCCCGAAGGCGAAACCAGCGTGACCGGGTCGCCGCTTTGCACACCCAGGTTTTGCGCCAGATCGGCCCCCAGCACGATGCCAAACTCCCCCGGCAAGAGCCGCGCCAGCACGCCAGCCTGGGCTTCTGACGACAAATCGGTCACCTCGGGCTCCAGCGCCGGATCAATGCCGCGCACCAGCACACCTTTCATGTCTTCACCCCGCGCCAGCAGTGCCTGCGCGGTGATGAAGGGCGCCGCGCCCAGCACTTGAGGATGTGATTTGAGCCGGGCCAAGACATTCGACAAATCGGTCACTGCGTTGCCATCGGCGGCATACACCTCGATGTGCGAGACCACACCCAGCATGCGGTCGCGCACTTCGCGCTGAAAGCCGTTCATCACGCTCAGCACGATGATGAGCGCCGCCACGCCCAGGGCAATGCCCAGCATGGACACGCCAGAGATGAATGAAATGAAACCGTTGCGTCGGGTGGCGCGACCTGCACGCGTGTAGCGCCAGCCAAGCACCAGCTCGTAAGGGATGTTTTTGAAAAAAGACATGGGCCTATTGTGCAATGGGGCTCACACAGAACCCACACAGCGCTGTCCCTCATTGCGCATTTCAGGCCTGAATTGACCACAATGGGGCCATGAAAACCCTCCCCCACTCCGCTTTCTTGCGTTTTTTTCACCACGAGTCGGCAGGCGGCATCGTCCTGGCCCTGGCCGCCTTGGCCGCATTGCTGGTCAGCAACTCCAGCTGGGGTGAGCATTACCGGTCATTTTTGGCAATCCCGGGGCAAGTGATCGTTGGGGATGCGGCCTTGGTGCTGTCCAAGCCCCTGATTTTGTGGGTCAACGACCTGTGGATGGCGGTGTTCTTCTTTTTGGTGGGTCTGGAAATCAAGCGCGAATTTCTGGAAGGCGAATTGAGCGGACCCGGCCAGTTGGCGCTGCCCGCCGTGGCCGCACTGGGTGGCATGTTGGTGCCTGCACTGATATACACCGCCTTCACCTGGGGCGACGCCGTGGCCTTGCGCGGCTGGGCCATTCCGGCGGCCACCGACATTGCCTTTGCTTTGGGCATCGTGGCCTTGTTGGGTTCGCGGGTGCCCTTGTCGCTCAAGGTGTTCCTGACCGCCGTGGCCATCATCGACGACTTGGGCGCCATTGTCGTGATTGCCCTGTTCTACACCGCCAGCCTGTCCTGGCCCATGCTGTTGGGGGCATTGCTTTCGGGCCTGGTGCTGCTGAGCCTGAACCGCTTGCGCATCACGCGGGTGGATGTTTACATCGCGGTCGGCCTGGTCATGTGGGTGTGCGTGCTCAAGTCGGGAGTGCATGCCACGCTGGCGGGGGTGATCACGGCGCTGGCCATTCCCATGCGGGATGCGCAGGGCCAATCTCCACTGGAATCCTTGGAGCACGGGCTGCACCCTTGGGTGGCATTTGGCATCTTGCCGATGTTTGCCTTCAGCAATGCCGGGGTGTTGCTGGACGGGGTCAGCCTGAACACCTTGATGTCGCCCATCCCCTTGGGCATTGGCCTGGGCTTGCTGCTGGGCAAGGCCGTGGGGGTGTTTGGCGCTGCTTACCTGATGATTCGCTCGGGCCTGGCCCCAGCCCCCGCCGAGGCCTCCACAGTCCAACTGCTGGGCGTGAGCATGCTGTGTGGCATTGGCTTCACCATGAGCTTGTTCATCGGGGGCCTGGCCTTCAACGGCCTGGGGCCAGCTTATGAACTGCAACTCAAATTGGGCGTGTTGGGCGGCTCCATCTTGGCGGGTGTCTTGGGCGCCCTGGTTTTGGGGCTGGCCAAGCCGACAAAGAGGTAGGCGATGTGCCTGTTGCACAGACCCCTATGGGCAAGCATCGCGCAGAAGCCAGAGGGTGTTTTCACCTAAAAAGTCACGGGCGTGACGGTTGCACCGGGTCGTGTGCGGCAAAACTTGCCCACAGCATGCCCGGACCCTGCATGCATGGATGCAAGGAAACCAACCATGACCACACCCCGCACGACGCCAAAAGCCACCCCCAGACTGAGCGCCATCCCCGCAGCCCTCACCGTCGCCTTGCTGCTGAGCGCCTGCCAGACGGCCCCAGTCAAAACTGCCGAGCCACCGACCTCGCCCGAGGTGGTGGGCGAATTCCGCAAGGGCACGGGCTACCTGAACGGCTACATCGACCGCAAGGAACTGCCCGACAGCCTGGCCTTGGTGCCGCCACCGCCCACCCCCGGCTCAGCCCGCCATGCGGCCGATGTGCAGCAGCACCAGCAAACCCGCGTCCTGCGCAACACACCGCGCTGGGAATACGCCTTCAAGGACGTGAACCTGAAGTTTCCTGAAGCAGCCGGGGTGTTCTCGTGTGCATTGGACATGCCCATCTCGCAAGAAGCCACGCCCCACCTGAACATGCTGCTGCGCCGCAGTTTGGTGGACGCGGGCTTTGCCACCTACAAAGCCAAGGACCACTACAACCGCAAGCGTCCTTTTGCCGAGCTGGGTGAAACCACCTGCGCCCCCAAGGAAGAAGCACACCTGTCCAAAGACGGCGCCTACCCCTCGGGGCACGCCGCGCTGGGTTGGGCCTGGGGCTTGATCTTGGCGGGCCTGGCCCCCGACAAAGCCAATGCCTTGGTTCAACGCGGACACGCCTTTGGTGACAGCCGCATGGTGTGCGGCGTGCACTGGCAAAGTGACTTGGAAGCCGGGCGCGTGGTGGGCGCTGCCGCTGTGGCCCGGCTGCAAGCCGACCCGGTGTTTCAGGCCCAAGCTCAACTGGCCAAAGCCGAAATTGCCGCCGCCCGAGCCAAAGGCCTGAAATCAGACCGCCAAGATTGCGCATCGGAAGCTGCGGCGCTGAAGCGCTGAAAAATCAAGGCCTGTGGTTTCCCGTAGGTCAGTGGCTTCAGCCCAGACATGAGACCTGTGCCGGAGCCTGTCATGTCGGAGCTGAAGCTGCCGACCTACGAGGCAAGGTCTGTGGTTTTGCGTAGGTCGGTGGCCTCAGCCCCGACATGGGACCTGTGCCGGAGCCCGCAATGTCGGAGCTGAAGCTGCCGACCTACAAGGCAAGCTCTGTGGTTTTTCGCAGGTCGGTGGCTTCAGCCCAGACATGGGCCTGCGCCATAGCCCAACATGGGCTTTCAGCGGCTGGCCTTGTCCAGCGCCTGGTCGATGTCCCACAAGATGTCGTCCAGATTCTCCAGGCCCACCGAAATGCGCACCATGTCGGGCGGCACGCCTGCGGCCAGTTGCTGGGCCTCGTCGAGCTGGCGGTGCGTGGTACTGGCCGGGTGGCTGATCAGGGTGCGGGTGTCGCCGATGTTGACCAGGTGGCTCATGAACTGGGCCGACTCGATGAAGGTCACGCCTTGCGCCAAACCGCCTTTGACGCCGAACGACAGCAAGCCTGACGCGCCGCGCATCTGGCGCTGCATCAGGGCGTGCTGCGGGTGGTCGGGCAAACCGGGGTAGTTGACCCAAGCTACTCGCGGGTCGGCCTTCAAAAATTGGGCCACGCCCAAAGCGTTGTCGCAGTGTTTGGTCATGCGCAGCGGCAGGGTCTCGACACCTTGCAGAATTTGCCAGGCGCTCATGGGGCTGAGCGATGCGCCAAACACGCGCAGGCTTTCCATGCGGCAGCGCATGGAAAAGCCGAAGTCGCCAAAGGTCTCGTAAAACTTCACCCCGTGGTAGCCCTTGGACGGCTCGGTCATGCCTGGAAACTTGCCGTTGTCCCAAGGGAATTTGCCGCCCTCAACCACCACGCCACCCAAGGTGGTGCCGTGGCCCGCCAAATATTTGGTGGCCGAATGCACCACGATGTCGGCGCCCAACGCCAGCGGGTTGCACAGCAGTGGGCTGGGCACGGTGTTGTCGATGATGAGCGGCACGCCGTGCGCATGGGCCACCTCGGCCACGGCGGCGATGTCCAGCACCACCATGCTCGGGTTGCCCAAGCTCTCGGCATACACGGCCCGGGTGTTGGGGCGCATGGCGGCGGCAAAGGCCTCGGGTTTTGTCGCGTCCACAAAGGTCGTCTCGATGCCGAACTTGGCCAGGCTCACGGCCAGCAGGGTGACCGAGCCGCCGTACAAAGCCCCGGCCGCCACCACATGGTCGCCCGACTGCAAGATGGTCATCAGCGCCATGGTTTCGGCCGCCATGCCCGAGGCACTGGCCACGGCAGCACGCCCGCCTTCGAGCGCGGCCACTCGCTCTTCGAGCACCGCCACGGTGGGGTTGCTCAGGCGCGAATACACATTGCCAAAGGTCTGCAGGTTAAAGAGCGAGGCCGCGTGCTCGGCGCTGTCAAACACAAAGCTGCTGGTTTGGTAAATGGGCAGTGCGCGTGCGCCTGTGGCCGCATCGGGAATTTGCCCGGCGTGGATGGCCAGGGTTTCGGGGTGGAATTGGCGGTCGGTCATGGTGTTCGGATGGAAAAAATAGGGTTCAAAAATGGCAAAACAAGATGTCGGTCGTGGGCTGTGACGCGAGCTTGTATTGGTAGCAGCCCACCCCGTGGGCGATGGCTGGCCTCACACCAGCCGCCGCGCCGAGATGATCCAGGTGTTCACACCCACCCAGTTCAGGCCGCCAAAAAGCCGGGCGTGTTCGATCTTCACGCAGCGGTTGCTCACCGAATCCATGCCCGCCTGCCGGGCCAAGGCGTCGGCCGGTGCATTAGCCACGCCCAGCTGCTGCCAAAGACACCGGGCACCGATCTGCACCGCCTGCTCGGCAATCGGCAGCACGTCTTCGGCGCGGCGAAACACATCGACCATGTCGACCTTGAAAGGGATGTCGTTCAGGCTGGCGTAACAGGTTTCACCCAGCACCTGGCCGCCCGCATAGCGCGGGTTGACCGGCACGATCTTGAAGCCGTGCGACTGCATGTACTTGGCCGCGAAATAGCTGGGCCGGTGCCACTCGGCCGACAAGCCCACCACCGCGATGGTGGGGCAACTTTTGAGGATGCGCCGCAGCGCGTGCAAATCGTTGTGCATAAAGTCCTTCTGTCTCTTCTGCGTCGTTTTGTTGAAGACTTCAGCTCAAGCGCCGCAAGTTCTTTTGTAGGAGCCCACCCTGTGGGCGATGGCTTGCAGGGCGTGTACCACGCCCATCGCCCACAGGGTGGGCTCCTACAAAAACCAACAAGCCAAGTGCCGAAACCGTCATCTGCATAGGGGTCACAGGTTCAATATTGCGCCAAGCCACTCAGCAGCGCGTGCAAATCGTTGTGCATGAAAGCCCTTCTGTCTTCTGCGTCGTTTTGTTGAAGTCTTCAGCTCAAGCGCCGCAAGTTCTTTTGCAGGAGCCCACCCTGTGGGCGATGGCTTGCAGGGCGTGTACCACGCCCATCGCCCACAGGGTGGGCTCCTACAAAAACCAACAAGCCAAGTGCCGAAACCGTCATCTTCATAGGGGTCACAGGTTCAATATTGCGCCAAGCCACTCAGCAGCGCGTGCAAATCGTTGTGCATGAAAGCCCTTCTGTCTTCTGCGTCGTTTTGTTGAAGTCTTCAGCTCAAGCGCCGCAAGTTCTTTTGCAGGAGCCCACCCTGTGGGCGATGGCTTGCAGGGCGTGTACCACGCCCATCGCCCACAGGGTGGGCTCCTACAAAAACCATCAAGCCAAGTGCCGTACTTGTCATCTTCATAGGAGTCACAGGCTCAATACGTCACCTGCCCGCTGCGCTTCATCTGCCGCGAGGCCCATGTGGCGCACAGCGACAGCCCGCCGCACACGGCCATCACGCCCAAATAATGCCCGCTCCAGTCAAAGGCCGCCCCGGCCAGCACCGGGCCCAGCAAATTGCCCAGGGCCGCGCCACTGTAGAGCGTGCCCACCACGCTGGCCACCGAGCGACCACCAAAATAATCCATGCAAATGGCGGGCAAGAGCGACACGATGGAGCCATAACTCAGGCCAAACCACAGCGCAAACAGCACCAGCATGGCCTGCCCACCCGCCGCGCCCCACAGCACATACGACGCGCCCATGGACAGCTGCATCAGCACCAGCGTCTGCGCCCGGCCCAGGCGGTCGGCCAGCAGGCCAATGGCAAAGCGCCCGACCAGACTGCCCACGCCAATCAGGCCCACCAGCCCCACGGCAAAGGCTTCGCCCAGACCCAGATCGCGCGCCGAGGCGGACACATGCGCAAAAGGAATGAACATCACGGGCGAGGCCAGCACGGTGGCCAGGTAAAGCCAGCGGAAGGTGGGACTGCGCAAGGTCTCGCGCAAAGTCAGTCCGGAGGCCGAGCCCCCTGCACTGGTCGCACCGGGGGCGGCTTGCGTGGCAGGGGCGCGGCGCAGCAAACCCGCCGCCAACAAGCCCAGCACCAAGACCGCCAAGGCCAGCAGCTGCATGGCCTCGCGCCAGGGCATGGGGCCAATCGCCATGGCCACCAGCACCGGCACCAGCAAGGTGCCTGCGCCCACGCCCGAACTGGCAATGCCCCCGGCCAAGCCGCGCCGGGTGGTGAACCAGGGCTGCACACTGGCAATGGACGGGGTGTAAACCAAGGCGATGCCCAGGCCCACCAGCAAACCGTAGCTCACATAGACAGCCATCAAGGACGTGGCCCAGCTGGTGGCCAGCAAGCCCAGCGCAATGAGCGCCATGCCCGCCGAGCACACGGTGCGCGGGCCAAAGCGGTCGGCCAGCATGCCGCCGCCCGCGCCCAGCACAAAGTAAACAAAGCCCGACAGGCCAAAGATCCAGGACACATCGGCCCGCTGCGCCGAGAACTCGGCCGCGAACGATTCAAAAAACGCCGCAAACGAATACGACACCCCGAAGATCAGCGCCAGGCACACAAAAGTGGCCCACACCACCACCCAGGCATAAGGGGTTTCTTTCATCTTGTCTCCGGTTCTTTTTTGAAGTAGCTGTCATTGTGCCTTTGAAGCAGCGCGGCTTGATGGGTTTTGCGGCCTTGTCTTTTGGCACGCCCCTTGGGGGGATGGCCTGCGGTGGAGGTGCGCGTGCAATCGCCCACAGGGTTAGGCTCCTATTGATTCGGCACGCTGAACTTTGAATTTTTTGCGCCGTCACTGCTTATAGATTCGGCCCGATGAAGTCTGAGCCGTGTGTTGCCCGTTGGGAGGATTTTGTGGGAGCTTGCCAGCCAAGCGAAAAGATTGTGGTCCACAAGCGTCTGATCGCCAGCTGGGCTGGCTCCCACAAGGTGCAAGATTGAAGTCACCTTGCAAACTTCACAGGGCCGGATCAATAAAAGGGCATGCCCTTGTCGGTTTTCGGATTCATCCTCGGCAGTCAACTCACACACGCTGGGCTTGCCCATAATGAGTCCTCCATTGCCAAAAAGGTTCTCCCGATGAACGCGACTGAACGTGACCAATTGCAGCAATTTTTGAGCGCTTTGCGCCAGACCCGTGCCGACCCGAAAGACCCCACGGCCGACGGCCTGATCCGCGAAGCGGTCAGTGCACAAGCCGACGCGCCTTATTTGCTGGTGCAGCGGGCCATGGGTTTGGGCGTGGCGCTGGATGCCGCCCAGATGCGCATTGCGCAATTGGAAACGCAATGCGCCCAGCAATTGGCCCAGTTGGCCCAACTGCAAGCCACCCAAGCGACACAAGCGCCGACACCCGCTGCCAGCGGGTCTTGGATGTCGGGTACCCAAGCCTGGGGCCGTGGGGCAGAAACACCCGCACAGCAGATGCCTGCCACCGCACCCTCCGCAGCCACAACCCGTTTTGCCACCAACCCGCTTGCGGCTGCACGCCCAGCGGCCATGCCTGCCCAAACCCAAGCCGCCCCTGCCACCACCAGCGCCTGGGGCGGCGGCATGATGGCCCAAATGGCGACCACCGCAGCGGGTGTGGTGGCAGGTGGCTTGTTGTTTCAGGGCGTGCAAAGCCTCATGGGGCAGCACAAGCCCTCGCCCGAGTCCAACGCCAACGCCACATCCCCTTCGAGCAACGCCCCAGAAGAAGACATGCCCGGTCTGGTGTCGCCTCAGGCCGCAGCAGACGATGCAGGTGACGCTTCTTGGGACGCAGGTGAAGACTGGGCTTGACGCCCCGCCCTGCTGCCCTCGTCTTACACCCCCAGAAAGCCTCACATGGACCCCAATCGTCCCCCGCACACCTCCAAAAGCCTTGAGGACGTGGTGCTCAAATTCATCGAAAAAAACAACCGCGCCATTTGGGCGGTGATTTTTGCCATTGCCTTGGCGGTGATCTACAGCATGAACGCCAACTGAAGCCCTCCAAGTTCAACGGTTCAAGGTCATGGGATGGCCTGCGACAATCACGGCCCATGCACCTGATCATTCCCTTCGCAGCCAGCCACAACCTCATCGGCCCCGAGGTTTGGGCTGGTTTGCAGCTCCCCCATTTGCAAGCATTGCTGACTTTGTTGCAGCGCCAGCAGGTGCTGCAAGACTACGAAGCCACACCGCTGCACCTGCCTCATGAACGCTTGCAAGCCCAGGCCCTGGGCTGGGCACCTGACGCCCCCACCCTGCCATGGGCCGCTTGGCACCAAGCGCAACAAGGCCAGGTCTGTTCCGCGCCCCAAGCCTGGATGACGCCCTGCCACTGGCAAATCGGCATGGACCAGGTGGTGATGGCCGACCCCGCGCATTTGCACCTGTCTGACGAAGAGTCGCAACACCTTTTGCAAGCCATGCAACCGTTTTTGCAGGAAGACGGCCTGCAGGTGACCTGGCACAGCGCCTTGCGCTGGCACGTCCAGGGCGCGCTGCTGGCTGAGCTGCCCACCGCCTCGCTCGACCGGGTGATTGGCCAGAACGTGAAAGAGTGGATGCCCCAGCACCCCGCCGCCCTGCCCCTGCAGCGCCTGCAAAGCGAGATGCAGATGCTGCTCTACAACCACCCGGTCAACGACGCCCGCGACGCCCGCAGGCAGCACACCGTCAACGCCTTTTGGCTGCATGGAGCGGGCACCCTGCCTGCCGCTTCAAGCCCCATGACCGAGACAGCGACCGTGTCGGACGCCCTGCGCTCCAGCGCATTGCATGGCGATGTGCAAACCTGGCGGCAAGCCTGGCAGCAGCTCGATGCCACGGCCGTGGCCGACCTGTTGCAACACCTCAAAGCCACGGGCCAAGGCCAGCTCAGCCTGTGCAGCGAACACGCGGCCCACACCTACACCGCCGCACCTGCCGCTTGGTACCAGCGCACCACTCGCACATTAACCCGGCTGTTCCAGAAACCTTCACCTGCAGCGGCCCTTCAAGCCCTCATCACCCACTGATCACCCCATGAATTTGCTCACCCGAGATGTGCCCCCCCGCAGCGCCTGGGCGCTGGAACAAGCTGGCATCCACCCCCTGCTGGCCCGCCTGTATGCCGCCCGTGGCGTGTTGTCCAAAGACGAACTGGACGACGCACTGAACCTGCTGCTGCCCCCGGCCGGCATGCTGGGCACGCAAGCAGCCGCCCAGCTGCTGGCCGACGCCATCGCGCACAACAAGCGCCTGTGCATCGTGGCCGATTACGACTGCGACGGCGCGACCGCCTGCGCCGTGGGCGTTAGCGGCCTGCGCATGCTGGGTGCACAGAACGTGAGCTATCTGGTGCCGGACCGCGTGGTTGACGGCTACGGCCTGACCCCACCGATTGCCGAGCGGGTGCACGCGCAAGGCGCGGACGTGCTGATCACCGTGGACAACGGCATCGCCAGCGTGGCGGGTGTGCAAGCGGCGCAAGCCCTGGGCCTGCAGGTGCTGGTGACCGACCACCATTTGCCCGGCAGTGAACTGCCCAAAGCCGAAGTCATCGTCAACCCCAACCAGCCGGGTTGCAGCTTTGTCAGCAAATCCATCGCGGGTGTAGGCGTGATGTTTTATGTGCTGCTGGCCCTGCGTGCTGAGCTGCGCCAGCGCGGTGTGTTTGACGCGAGCACCCAACCCAGGCTGGACGCCTTGCTGCCGCTGGTGGCTTTGGGCACCGTGGCCGACGTGGTCAAGCTCGACGCCAACAACCGCCGCCTGGTGGCCCAAGGCCTGCGCCGCGTGCGGGCCGGGGCCTTGCCGCCCGGCATGGCCGCGCTCATGCGTGCGGCCAGCCGCGAAACCGCCAAGGCCACGACCTTTGACTTTGGCTTTGCCTTGGGGCCGCGCATCAACGCCGCAGGCCGCCTGGCTGACATGACGCTGGGCATCGAGTGCCTGCTGACCGACGACGCGGGCCGCGCCGACGAGCTGGCCAAACAACTGGACGCGATCAACCGCGAACGCCGCGTGATCGAGGGCGACATGCGCGAGATGGCCATGGAGATGGCCGAGTCGCTGTTTGACGAAGGCGACGAGCCGCCACCGGCGATTTGTGTGTTCGACCCGGACTTTCACGAAGGCGTGGTGGGCATCGTGGCCTCGCGCATCAAGGACAAGCTGCACCGCCCCACCTTTGTGTTTGCGGCCAGCAGCGCCCCGGGCAAAGAGCACGAACTCAAAGGCTCGGGCCGCTCGATTGCGGGCTTTCATTTGCGCGACGCGCTCGATCTGGTGGCCAAACGCGCCCCGGGCGTGCTGCTGCGCTTTGGCGGCCACGCCATGGCGGCAGGCTGCACGATTGCCGAAGAGCACCTCGATGTGTTCGAGGAAACGCTGAACCAGGTGGCCATGGAATGGCTGGACGCGGCCACGCTGCAACGCCGCCTGGAAACCGACGGGCCGCTGCCCGCCGAATACCGCCGGGTAGATTTGGTGGACATGCTCCACCACGAAGTCTGGGGCCAGGGCTTTGCGCCGCCCGTGTTTTGCGAAGAGATCGAGGTCGTGTCGCAGCGCCTGGTGGGTGAGAAACACCTGTCGCTGAAGATGAAACACCAAGGCCAGCCGGTCGACGGCATCTGGTTTGGCCGCACCGAGCCTTTGCCTGCGCGGGTGAAGTTGGCTTACCGACTGGATGCCGATGAGTGGCAGGGCCAAAAACGCGTTCGCTTCCTGATTGAAGGCGCCGAACTGTAAAACGGGCTGTGCGGTCACAGCGGAAACGTCGGAGCTGAAGCTGCCAACCTACATCAGCGGCTTTCACTGCGAGAAACTTGCAACGCGGCAATCCATGATTCCGTCATCGCGAGGAGCTTGCGACGCGGCGATCCAGAATCGATGGCAGAGCAGACACTGGATGGCCACGCTGCGCTCGCAATGACGCACGGGGGGGGGCACTGCATTGCCGCGCTCCGCACGCAATGACACACAGGGGTATTCATATTGATCCGGCCCTGTGAAGTTTGCAGGGTGACTTCAACCTTGCACCTTGTGGGAGCCAGCCCTGCTGGCGATCAGACGCTTGTGGACCAAAGGCTTTTCGCTTGGCTGGCAAGCTCCCACAAAATCCTCGCAACGGGCAACACACGGCTCAGACTTCAACGGGCCGAATCAATAAGTTGTTGCAGGTCGGAGGTCTAAGACCCCGACATGGGTTGGCAGGACAGCGATCAGTTGGAAAACGCCGCAATCCCGGTGATGGCGCGGCCCAGGATCAGGGCGTGCACGTCGTGCGTGCCTTCGTAGGTGTTGACCACTTCCAGGTTCACCAGGTGGCGGGCCACGCCGTATTCGGCGCTGATGCCGTTGCCGCCCATCATGTCGCGGGCCAGGCGAGCGATGTCGAGCGCCTTGCCGCAGCTGTTGCGCTTGAGGATGGAGGTGATTTCGACTGAAGCCGTGCCTTCGTCCTTCATGCGGCCCAGACGCAAGCAGCCTTGCAGGCCCAAGCTGATCTCGGTCATCATGTCGGCCAGTTTTTTCTGGATCAGCTGGTTGGCGGCCAAGGGGCGACCGAACTGCTGACGGTCCATCACGTACTGGCGGGCGCGGGTGTAGCAGTCTTCGGCGGCACCCAAGGCGCCCCAGGCGATGCCATAGCGTGCGCTGTTGAGGCAGGTGAACGGGCCTTTCAAGCCGCGCACTTCGGGGAAGGCGTTTTCTTCGGGGCAGAAGACTTCGTCCATGACGATTTCGCCGGTGATGGAGGCACGCAGGCCCACCTTGCCGTGCACGGCCGGGGCCGACAGGCCTTTCCAGCCTTTTTCGAGGATGAAGCCGCGAATGGCACCTGCGTCGTCCTTGGCCCAGACCACGAACACGTCGGCGATCGGGCTGTTGGTGATCCACATCTTGGCGCCGGACAGGCTGTAGCCGCCGGGCACTTTCTTGGCGCGGGTGATCATGCTGCCAGGGTCAGAGCCGTGGTTGGGTTCGGTCAGGCCAAAGCAGCCGACCCACTCGCCACGGGCCAGTTTGGGCAGATATTTTTGCTTTTGCGCTTCGGTGCCGAAATCGTTGATCGGCACCATCACCAGGGACGACTGCACGCTCATCATCGAGCGGTAGCCCGAGTCAACGCGCTCGACTTCGCGGGCCACCAGGCCGTAGCAGACGTAATTGAGGCCCGCGCCGCCGTACTGTTCGGGGATGGTGGCGCCCAAGAGGCCCAGCTCACCCATCTCGTTGAAGATGGCGCGGTCGGTGGTTTCGTTCAAAAAGGCGTCAGTCACACGGGGCAGCAGGCGTTCCTGGCAATAGGCGCGGGCAGCTTCGCTGACCTGACGCTCGTCGTCGCTCAGTTGAGACTCGAGCTGAAAAGGGTCTGACCAGGAAAAGCGGTGACTGGAACTCATGATGGCGTCTTTCAAAAAAACAGAAGATGGCACGATCCTAGAGTGAAAGCCGCCATTTATCAAACGATTGTTTTTCACCCAGATATGATTTTTTGTATCATCAGAAGACATTTCCGACTGCCAACCCGTCATGCGCCGCAAACTCCCCTCCACCCAGGCCCTGATCTGCTTTGAAGCCGCCGCCCGGCACGCCAGCTTCACCAAGGCGGCGCAAGAGCTGGCCCTGACGCAAGGCGCCGTCTCGCGCCAGGTGGCCACACTGGAAGACATGCTGGGCGTGCCCCTGTTCAAACGCGGGCAGCACGGCATGCAGCTGACCCCGGCCGGGCAAGACTATGTGCGCCAGATCAGCACCCGGCTGGACGCGTTGGAACGCGACACGCTGGACCTGATGGGCAGGCAAGGCCAGGGCGAGAGCCTGACGCTGGCGGCCGTGCCCACCTTTGCCTCGCGTTGGCTGATTCCCCGCTTGCCCAGTTTTGCCACAGCCCACCCGCAAACCCCGGTCCACATCGAAACGCGCACCCGCCCCTTCATGTTCAGCGACTCGGGCCTGGACGCAGCGCTGTACGCGGGCACGCCCGCGCAGGTGGCGCAATGGGCGGGCACCGAGGCCACCCGCCTGTTTGACGAAGAGGTGCTGCCCGTGTGCAGCCCTGAACTGCTGGGCCAGACCCAACCCCTGCGGCCCGAAGAACTGGCGCACTTGCCGCTGTTGCAGCAATCGACCCGCCCCGAAGCCTGGCGCCAGTGGTTTGACGCGCAGGGCGTGGACGCACCACGGGCCATGGCCGGACCCAGGTATGAGCTTTTTTCAATGCAGGTGGCCGCCGCCCGCTGCGGCTTGGGGGTGGCGCTCATGCCCACGCTCTTGATTCCTTCGGAGCTGGCCAGCGGCGAACTCGTGGTGGCCTGCGACCGCCCCTTGCGCGGTCAGCGCGCCTATTACCTGGTGCAACCGCAAGTGGCCCAGCCCCGCCCCATGCTGGCGCACTTCAAAGCCTGGCTGTTGCTGCAAAAAGAGGTGGGCGAAGCACCCTGAGCAGCGTGCAAGGCCCACAAACGTCGGGGTCTTCGACCACCGACCTACAAATACCTGGCCGTTTAGGTCGGTACTCGCAGAGTCCGATCAACGGGGTGACGGTGCACCCATTCATGCTTCAGCGAGTCGGATCAATATAGATTCCGCCCGATGAAGTCTGAACGGTGTGCTGCCAGTTGGGAGGATTTAGTGGGAGCTTGCCCTGCAAGCGAAAAACCTGTGGTCCACAAGCGCCTGATCGCCAGCAGGGCTAGCGCCCACAAGTTGCAAAATTGAAGTCACCCTGCAATCTTCAGCGAGTCGAATCAACAGGCTCATGCGTAGCGTTGGCGCAAATCGCGCTTGAGCAGCTTGCCGCTGGGGTTTTTGGGCAGTGCATCGGTGAAGACCACGCGCTTGGGCGTCTTGAAACCGGCCATGTGCTGGGCGCAGTGCGCGATCACCGCCGCCTCGTTCAAGGTCTGCCCGGCCTTGACCACCACCACGGCTGTCACCGCCTCCACCCATTTGGGGTCGGGCAAGCCAATCACGGCCACTTCGCTCACTTGCGGCAGGCGGTAGATCATTTCTTCCACCTCACGGCTGGCCACGTTTTCGCCGCCAGACTTGATCATGTCCTTCTTGCGGTCCACCACGGTGATGTAACCCTCGTCGTCGATGATGCCCAGATCACCGCTGTGGAACCAGTCGCCCTCAAACGAGGCCTGGGTGCGCTCGTCGTCGTGAAAGTAGCCCAGCATCAAATGCGGCGAGCGGTGCACGATCTCGCCCACCTCGCCCACCGCCACGTCCTGCATGTCGTCGTTGACCACACGGGTCTCAACGTTGCGCACGGCTTTGCCGCACGAACCCGGTTTGCGCAGCTGGTCATCTGGGCCGAGCATGGTGGCCAAGGGTGCGATTTCGGTCTGGCCGTACAGGTTCCACAGCCGCACTTGGGGCAGGCGCGAGGCCAACTCTTTGAGCACCTCGACCGGCATGATGGACGCGCCGTAGTAGCCCTTGGCCAGTTGGGCAAGTTTGCCCGCATCCATCAGCGGCGAGCGCAGCAGCGCAATCCACACCGTGGGCGGTGCAAAGAAGCTGGTGATGCCGAACTTTTCGAGCATCGGCAGCAGGTTGTCGGGCGTGGGCTTGGAGGTGATCACGTTGGTGCTGCCCATGTAAATGGCGGGGCCAAAGAACACATCGAGCTGGGCGCAGTGGTACAGCGGCAGCGCGTGCAGGGCCACGTCGGCCTCGGCAATTTCGGCATCGATCACGCAGCTGACGTATTGCCACAGCACCGCATCGTGCGTGAGCTGCGCGCCCTTCGGAGAAGACTCGGTGCCGCTGGTGTAGACGATCTGCACCACGCCGTAACTGCCCAGCTGCACGTCGGGCAGCGCATCCGTGCAAGCAGCCAGCGCATCAAAACTGTGCATGCCCACCACGGGCTCGCTCGGGTCTTCGGACGGCAGCCAGATGAACTGCTGCACCTGCGTATCCAATTTGCTAGCAGCCTGCGCCAACTCGGCCAGGCCACTGTCGGTGGCCAGAGTTTTGGCACCCGCGTGGCGCAAAATGAAAGCCACCTCTTCGGCCTTGAGCATGAAGTTGATCGGCACCATGACCGCGCCCCGGCGGGCCAACGCAAAGCGCAGCGCCGCAAAACCGTGCGAATTGCGGGCCAGCACCGCCACCTTGTCGCCCTCGGCCACGCCGATATGGGCCAGGCCTGCCGCCAGGCGCGTGACCAGCGCATCGAACTCGGCATACGTCCAGGTGGTGGCTCCGCACACGATGCCGGTCTTGGTGGGCAAGCGGATCGCGGTGCGGCGCAGTGCATCGGCAATGGTCTGGCGGCGAACGGCGGGGTGGATGGCGGTCTGGATCACGGGCGACATGGTTCTGACTCCTGCATGGATATGATTGGAAGATTGAACACCAGACCCGCGAGAATTCCATTGGCACTACCCCCAGCATCCCCCCGAAAACTGTCACATACGCGAACCGTGGTGTACCAAGGCTTTGACCGCGAGGACGGTCTGTGGGACATCGAAGCCCAACTGACCGACGTCAAGACCTATGGTTTTGAAGTTTCCAACGAACGGCCCTTTCCGGCCAATGAGCCGATACACAACCTGAAAATCCGCGTCACCCTCGACAACCAAATGGTCATCCAGGACATCGCCACCTCCATGGACGACATCCCGCACGCCGAATGCACCGGCGCGCCACACGGCATGCACAAGCTCATCGGCTGCACCATGGGCCCGGGCTGGCGCAAGATCATCAACCAGCACGTAGGCGGCACCGAAGGCTGCACCCACCTGCGCGAAATGCTGTTCAACATGGCGACTGCCGCTTACCAGACCCTGCCAGCCGGCCAATGGCAGCGCCGCGAACTGGCAGGCCAGCCCCACCCCGAAATGACCCAAGCGCCCTACTTCCTGGGCCAATGCCACAGCTGGGCCTATGACAGCCCGACGGTGCAAAGGGCGTATCCGATGTTTTTCAAGCCGAAAGTGGTTGAGGGGACCAATGAATCTTGAAGACAAGTTGCTGCCGAACCCCTTGCCCCCCAAATGCCATGCAGACTTTTTAACGCGTAGTTTTGCAGCGATTGAAGACACCATCCAGTCTGGAAATGGTGTGCCAGCATAACTTGTGATGGCCACACTCGATGCCAAATTGGCGATGGCTCGTCAACTGTTGGCGAATATTAAAAACCGTCAATCCCTAGACGAGTCTCGATAAACCTCAAGCCGCTGCCCGGTGCTTGATGTCATCCAGAACCTGAACCAACTGAGTTACCTTGGCGGGCGGGAATATGCCCAAAGGCCCCTGCGCATTCATGTCCGTGAATGGCGACTCGAACAGACGGGCTCCATCCATCACCCCGTTTTGGGTCAGCTCCTGCACGATCAGGTTGATGAACTCGATCTGATTGGGCGTGGCGGTGGTGCCGCTGACCAGTTCGCTGAAGGCTTGCATCGCGGCTTCGCGATCCAAGCCAACCAGTGACCGGATGAAAATGCCCAAGCCTTGACTCTGCGCTTTCGCTTCGTCAATCAAGGCTTTTGAGCCACCTGCCGCCAAGAGCATCTTCTCCAGTTCGTCCAGGTCTGTTGGCGTCAACGCTTGATTACGGCGCAAGCGCTGCAAAGCCAGGTGCGATTCATGCTCACGCAAAAACTGCCGAGCCTTGTCTTTGAATTTGGCCATGTTCAGCCCGGCCGTCACCTGCGGCAAATCAATCTGGGTCATCTCACCCAACTCATCTTCAAAGTCGGTGTAAACCACCTTCTTCTTGCCCTTCGGGATGAGTTTGATCAAGGCACGCAAACGCCGACGCACGGTTTCCAGCATCGGCACCGTCACATCCTCCCACCACTCATCACTGGCTACTGACTGGATCAGCAAAATCTCTGTTTTGATCAGAGGAATGGCGACCTGCTCTTCTAAGGCGCTGGCCAATGACTGGATCTTTTCCTTCAACGAGGCAAATTCCGGCTTGGCCTGCAAAATGGCCAACTGCGAACGCACAACCAGCATGTCAAAGCGCTTGGCCTCCTCGTCATCGTCGGTCAGCTCGGTGGGTAATCCCGCCACCTTGCTGCTCAAGTCGTGCACATCATCAGGGCTCAACTTGTCCCACGCGTCGGCGTTGGCAAAGCGCTCCACAACCAAGCGCTGCGGGCGCACCACAAAGTTATCCACCCGCATGGCCGCCACCACCTGGTGCAACATGGCCGCGGTTTCGGCACGCACCGCAATCAGAGTGAGCTGACCATAGGGCGGTGGCGCTTCGCCTGCCTGGTCGTGGCCAGCCAGCTTGGCATCCAGCTCCCCAATCATGGTCAGCCGCGCCTTGAACAAACGCGTGCTCAATGGCTCAGAGCCCGCGCCCTCTTTGAAGTCCGGGTTCTGGCTGAAAAATTCCAGGTTTTGGCAGTAATCGAAGATGTAAAAGTTCTTTTTGTCATCGCCCGGCCCAAACAAATCGGGACACAAGCGGGTGCCGCGCCCCAGCATCTGCCAAAACTTGGTCTTGGACCGCACCACCTTGAAAAACACCAGGTTCACCGCCTCGGGCACATCGATGCCGGTGTCGAGCATGTCCACCGACACTGCGATGTGCGGCATCCTGTCCTTATTGGAAAAGTCGTCGATGATGCTCTGCGCATATTCGGTTTTATATGTCACCACCCGGGCAAAGTGCCCCTTGAAATGCGGGTAATTGGCATCAAAGCGCTGGGCGATGAAGTCGGCGTGGTCATTGTTCTTGGCAAACACAATCGTCTTGCCCAACCGGTCGCCACCGGCCACTTTTTGGCCATGCGCCATCAATGTGGCCAGCACCTTGTCCACGGTGTCCACGTTGAAAAGCCATTTATTCAGGGCTTCAGAATTGACCTCGTCCGGAATATTGCCCTCTTCGTCCCATTCTTTTTCATCCCATTCGGCCTGCTCTTGCTCTGACAAGTCATCGTATTGAATGCCTTCGCGCAAAAACTTGAGCGGGACAGAAATCGGCACAGGCGGAACCAGGTGCCCATCGGCCACGGCTTCGTCCAAGCCATAGGCGTCGGTGGGCACGCCGTTTTCCAGATTGAACAAGCCATAGGTGTTGTGGTCAATTTCGTCTTTGGGCGTGGCGGTCAGGCCCACCAGCAGCGCATCAAAGTATTTGAAAATCGCCCCGTATTTTTGATAAACCGAGCGGTGTGCCTCGTCGATGATGATCAGGTCGAAATGCCCCACACCAAAGCGGCGCTGGGCGTTGGACACCTCGTCGATCAAACCCATCATCGTCGGATAGGTGGACACATACACCCGGCCCTCGGTGTTTTTGTCCGTGACCAAGTTCACGGGCGAAGCATCGGGCAAATGCTTTTTGAAGGCGTTCACCGCCTGGTTCACCAGCGCCACCCTGTCGGCCAAAAACAAAATGCGTTTGGCCCAGTTGCAGCGCATCAACACATCGGCCAGGGCAATCACCGTGCGGGTTTTGCCCGAACCCGTGGCCATGACCAACAAGGCTTTGCGCTGATGCTCCACCTCAAAGGTCTGCCCCACCCGGCGCACAGCACGCGTCTGGTAATGGCGCTCAATGATGCCGGAGTTGATGACCGCGTCGGCCAGCGACCTGCGGCTGCTGCGGCGCTGAATCGTCAGCTCCAGCTCGGGCTTTTTGTAAAAACCTTGCACCGGTCGGGGCGGGTAACTCGCGTCGTCCCATATCCAGTGCTCATAGCCATTGGTGTAAAAAATCACCGGACGTTGCCCATACATCGCCTCCAGGCAATCGGCATACAGCTTGGCCTGCTGCTGGCCCACGGTGGGGTTGCGGGTGGTGCGCTTGGCCTCAATCAGCGCCAGCGGTTTGCTGTCGTCGCCCCACAGCACATAGTCCACAAAGCCCTTGCCCTCGTTGTTGGGCATGCCCACCACTTCCACCTCATGGCTCACGGCCGGGTCCAGGTTCCAACCGGCTTCCTTGAGCAACACATCAATGAAGGCCTTGCGCGTTTCGGCCTCGGAGTAGTCGTGTGTGTCGGGCTCGGCGGTGTTGGCCTTCTTGGCTGCCGCGACTGCCTCGCGCAACTGTTGCAGTTCTTGTTCCAGCGTGGCCTTTTCGGCGGCGTGCTGGGCGTGGGCAGAGGCCAGCTTGTCGTCACGCTCTTTCAGGCTGGCTTCGAGCTTTTGCAGCTGCTCTGCCGACTGTGGAGCAGAGCCAGCCGACGCAGCAGCAGGCAACAGGTCTGCAGAAAAGGTCAAGCCAGGCGATGGCCGGTTTTTACGGCCATAGGTGCGGGCCAGCCAATAGCAAAAATGAAACAGCTCACGCGTGGCGTTCAAGGCGTCGCTGGTGGCCATCTTTTTGGTGCTGTGCACCGCCATGTTGCCCAGGTCCTTGATCAGCCGGGCCTTGGTGAAGAGGGCATCGCCCACGGTGCTCTTGAAGGTGGGCTCGTGGATGAACGCGCTCAAATTTTCCTGGTACGGCAGGCGCAGCGATTTGTCATGCGTGTACATCCAAGCCACCGCCAGCTCCAGGGTGCGGCGGGCGTAAAAGCATGACGCCCTTGCATCGCTGTTGGCAAGCGACTCTGCCTTGCAGGTGGACTCAAACAGCATCAGCCATTCAGACTCAAGGAAGGCAAAGTTGCTCATTAGGCGGTTCACTGTGGGTTTGTTGTGGTGGTGTTGTACGGTGGGTGTTTAGCCGGCTAAAGACGTTTTCAAGACGTGAACGGCTTTATAAGTCATTGATTTATAAAGAAATTGATCGAATTCTTTGCACATGCCTTTAGCCATTTTGGGCTTAACTGGGTTTAAAGACGCTGCTGTCCGACAAGTGCCAGCGAGCCCAGCGACGCTGTCCGTGCACGCGGATCAGCCCCTCACTTCTCAACTCATCGAGCAGCAACTGCACCCCTCGCTCGGTCAGTGAAGGCAGCACCTGCCGAAGCTCGCTTAAGGGTGCCCCTTCGCCGCCCTGATCGCGCAAGTGTTTGAGCAGCAGCGCCTTGTTGGTGTCATGGTCCAGGCCCCGTTTGCGCGTGTAAACGCCTTTGCTGCCCAGCGACGCATACAGGGCTGCAGCCAATATGTACTTGGCATTTTTGCCTCGGCCGATCACCTCCACCGCGCCCACCTCGGCCAATCTCGGCAGGCGGTCCTGCAAGTCTGGGGAGAGCGGCCGACCTTGCTCCAAACGCTCCAGTGCCAAATAGTCGAGCGTAGAAAAGCCACTCAGCCGATCGTTGCCCAGCCGCTCCATGAAGCGCACAAACGCCGGGTTTCTCACGCCGCCTTCCAGGGTCAATCGCACCTCGTGAGCCGCTGTCCCTGCAAAACTGGGCAAAGGCTTGCCCTGTCGCACGGCGCTTTCCGTCATCAGGTTCAAGCCTTGACCGGATCGTTCGATCAAGCCACAACGCGCCAACGCTTCTGCAAGTCGGCGGTTGCGCGGATTTTGTTGGTCAATGATGTTTTCGGGGGTGATGCCTGGGGGCAGGCCACCAGGACTCACCACCTCCAGGCGTCTGGAAAACTGGCGCACAAAAACCGAGCCCCCCAAGCGGTAATCCCGGTGGGCCACCGCGTTCAAGATGGCTTCGCGCACCGGCACCTCGTCGAAAGTCGGCAAGTCCATACGAAAAAAATCGTCCTGAAAGCTCTGTCGGTCATTGCGCAGGTTGATCTTTTTCCAAAGCGCGTCTTGCCAGGCGAAAAAGCCCGCTCTGTATTCTTCGCGGTCGGCAGCAGGCCCTGCCGCTTCCGTTGCGCGGTATTCAAACACCAGCTCCGCTTGGGCCAAATAACGAGTCAGGCCGGACCGCGTGCCAAACAAAATCAGCGCGGCATAACTCACCTGATCGCCATCGACCAACAGCTCCGCATCGCGCAAGGTTTGCTGGTCGCTTAACTCGCGCTTGCGTGGGTCGCCGCTTTTGCGCGCCCACCGCTCCCGAAACAGGGCCAGCGAAGCGGGCTCCAGATCAGCCAGCGTCGCGCCCGGACAAGGCTGTGCAGAGAAATCGGGGCCTGCCTCGGCAAATAGAGTGCGCAGTTCGTGGTCGCCCAAATGGGCCAGGTCGTCGCCCGCCCGCTTGAAGTATCGGCCATCCAAATTCCAGGCTGTTCCCGGCAAACGCGTGGGCACATGCACCACCAAAACGCGCCCTTCGGGCAGCCGCAGCTCCTCGACAGGAATGCGGTGTCCCAAACGTTGATGCAGCCCCGCTTCAGTACGGCCCGGGTCTTCAAACGCCTGGGTGCCCACAATGCGGCGCGGCCGCTGGTCGGTCACGCCCAACACAATGGTGCCACCCCCTTCGTTGGCCAGGGCTACACAGTACTTCAACAGTTTTTCAAAGTCGTAGCGCTGCTTGGCTTCTTTGAACTCCAAGCGCAAGCCTTCAGGCTCGGCCAGCCATTGATCGAGCTGTGCGCGAGTGGTGTTCATGCTTGGCTCTCGGTATCCCAGTGAATGCGAATGCGCCGTTTGTTACCCTCATGAATGAGGGAGACATCCTCTAAGCACTTGAATTCATTGAATTTTTTAACAAGAAAAAACACTGAGATCAACCCCATCAAAGTTCTCCTTGAAACGCCCGGTACTGGAGCGAGGCAAACAAGGCGTCCAACTCGGTCAAAGCGGCACGGTGCTGAGTTTTGAGGGATTCGACGGCTTGGATTCGAGAGGTGAAGGTTTTTTGTAAGGGCAATGGCGGCACGGGTATGGGTAATGTTTTCAACTCGCGGCCATATATGGCAAACACGCTTGTGGTTCCCGATTTCCTCGTTTCAAGCTCTTGCTGGATAAAGGGCGTCAAGAAAGCTGCGGCAATGTATTCCGGTTCAATACTTGGCTTGAATCGAATTCGCATCAAATTGTTGTTGTAAACGTATACGCCTTGTTCGCGGAACAAAGCTGTTTTCCCGACCAACTCTTTTGAGTTCCGCGTGTTGAACAGTAAATCGCCTGCTTTGAGCGAGTAACTTGTCAACTCCTCGGGTGTCGCATTTGTACGCTGTACCAACTCTGGAAAAAACTCACCACACCGACCCACGGCATTCATGCGCACATAAGGCACTTCAAAATCGGGGCCAAAATCTTCTGCCCCTCGAACCAGTCCAATTTGAGTATCAGAAGTCAATTGCTCAACCACTTCAATCGGCCAACGAATACGACCATGCTGGTATTCACCAAACATCTCAATGAAGATGGACTGCGTGAGCTTATCGAGTTGGGCCAAGGCTTCGCGGCGCTTGGCTTTGAGGGCGTCGGCTTGGTCGAGGATGGTGGCAATGTGGTGCTGGTCGTCCAAAGATGGCGCAGGGACTTCATATCGCCAAAACGCGCTCATGACCATGCGTGGCATCTTCGCGCCAGCGACGACAGTATTAGCAAATTCAAGAAACTCTGGCGATCGCAAATAATGCGCCAAAAAGTTGGGCACCATTTTTGCAGAATCGCATCGCAAAGCCACCAGCTCAGTCGTGGCGTAGCCTGGCGCGTCGGCAACCACAACCTTGTTCAAATAAGGACGAAGTTTTGAATAAAGCAAGGTCCCAGCATCAAAACGATAAGTCGATGGTCCCAAATCCTTCAACGCGACCATGCGCTTTTCAAGAATTCGCCCGCTTCCAGACTCAATCTGATCCAGATTCAGGCTCCAAACTTTTGCATCACCACCAACCACATCTTGAGCGCGAGTGTTGTGCATCAAGTCTTCTATCGGGATGCGTCGAAATCGCGTCACTTCAACATCCCCTCAAGCGCCTTCATCCCTGCCTGAATCTCCGCTTCCAACTCTGCCAACTTGGCCAGAATGTCTTTCGGTGGCAAGTGTTCTACCGCCGCATGCACCACTTCCTTGTAGCGGTTGATCGACAGGTCATAACCCTGCGCCGCAATGTCGGCCTTGGGCACACAAAAGCTTTGTGCGGTACGTGGGCGTTGGTGCTCGCTGCCTTCGCGCTGTTGCCAGCGGGCAAGCACATCGGGCAGGTTATTTTTGGCGTGCTCAGCTTCACTCAGCGCTTGGCCCGGGGTTGCACCCAGCAGCGCCTCGGCCAGCAAGGGCTGGCGCTTGTCGTCCAGGCTCCAGCCGTCGGCCTGCATGTCATAAAACCACACTTGGTCAGTGCCGCCTGAGTTGGTTTTAGTGAACAGCAAAATGGCACACGACACGCCCGCATAGGGCTTGAACACGCCTGAGGTCAGCGAGATGACGGCGTCGAGTTTTTGGTCTTCCACCACCATGCGGCGCAGCTCTTTGTGCGCCTTGCTGGAGCCAAACAGCACGCCGTCGGGCACCACCACGGCGGCGCGGCCACCGGGTTTGAGCAGCCGCAAAAACAGCGCCAAAAACAGCAGCTCGGTCTTTTTGGTTTTGACCATGGCCAGCAGGTCTTTGGCGGTGTTCTCATAGTCCAGGCTGCCCGCAAAGGGGGGGTTGGCCAGGATGAGGCTGTATTTCTCTTCGTCGCCCGCGTGGTCTTGGGCCAGCGAGTCTTTGTAGCGGATGTCGGGGTTTTCCACACCGTGCAGCGCCATGTTCATGCTGCCAATGCGCAGCATGGTGTTGTCAAAGTCGTAGCCGTTGAACATGCCGGTGTGAAAGTGCGCACGGGCTGTGGCGTCGTTGAACAGTTCTGGGTGCTTGTCGCGCAGGTGTTCGCCCGCCGCCACCAAAAATCCGCAGGTGCCGCTGGCCGGATCGCAAATCACGTCTTTGGGCGTGGGGGCGGTCATGGCCACCATGAGCTGGATGATGTGGCGCGGCGTGCGGAACTGGCCGTTTTGGCCCGCGCTGGCAATCTTGCCCAGCATGTATTCATACAAGTCGCCCTTGGTGTCGCGGTCGTCCATGGGCACATGGTCGAGCATGTCCACCACTTTGGCCAACAGCGCAGGCGTGGGGATGGTGAAGCGGGCATCTTTCATGTGGCTGGCGTAGGTGGAGCCGTCGCCCCCGCCCGTGACCAGCCCAGTGCGAAGAAACGGAAACACATGCTCGCCCACCACGGTGTACATGTCGGCGGGCGCAAAGTTTTTGAAGCGTGACCAGCGCAGATCGTCAAAGCGGCGGCCTTTGAGGTCTTGGCCCTCTGGAAAGATGCGCTTGGCCATGGGGCGCTTGAGCATGAAGGCCTTGCTCTCTTCGAGCGTATGCGCGTCGTCCAAGCGGCGAATGAACAGCAGGTAAGTGATTTGCTCCATCACCTCCAGCGGGTTGGAGATCCCGCCTGTCCAAAAGGAGTTCCAGATGGCATCGATTTGGCTGCGAAGTTCGCCTGTGAGCATTGCGGGTCTTTGTCGTTTTGTGGGTTCGTGCGGCACGCCGCTTTGAAGTGCGGCTGCGGAGAATGATCGTAACAAGAAAGAGTGACTTTTAACGCCTGGAATAAGGTTTGTCCGACTTAAAAAACTCCATGCATGACCCCCTGCGATAATCCCCCCTCCCCAGCGCCCCAAGCGCTTCCCTCAACAGCCTCTGGATCTACACCATGAACCGCTGCACTTTGGCCCCTCGCGGGCGTGCTTTGCTTTGCCTTGACTTCATCACCTCCCTTGAATCCGTGGAGGCCGCATGAGCAAGAAGGTCTTCATCAAAACATTTGGCTGCCAGATGAACGAGTACGACTCGGACAAGATGGCCGATGTGCTGGGCGCGGCCCAGGGCTATGAGCCCACGCAGGACGTGGACGAGGCCGATCTGATTTTGTTCAACACCTGCTCGGTGCGCGAGAAGGCGCAAGAAAAAGTGTTCAGCGATCTGGGCCGGGTGCAACACCTCAAAGCCAAGGGCGTGCTGATTGGCGTGGGCGGCTGTGTGGCCAGCCAGGAAGGTGCCGAGATCATCAAACGTGCGCCTTATGTGGACGTGGTGTTTGGCCCGCAGACCCTGCACCGCCTGCCCGAGATGCTGGCCGAGCGCGAGCGCAAGCAGCGCCCGCAGGTGGACATCAGCTTCCCCGAGATTGAAAAGTTCGACCACCTGCCACCTGCCAAGGTGGAAGGCGCCACCGCTTTTGTCTCGATCATGGAAGGTTGCAGCAAATATTGCAGCTATTGCGTGGTGCCCTACACCCGAGGCGAAGAAGTCTCTCGCCCGTTTGACGATGTATTGGTCGAGGTGGCAGGCTTGGCCGCGCAGGGCGTCAAAGAGATCACGCTGTTGGGCCAGAACGTGAATGCTTACCGGGGCAAGATGGGCGGCACCTCAGAGATTGCCGACTTTGCCTTGTTGCTGGAGTACGTGGCCGACATGCCAGGCATCGAGCGCATCCGCTACGTGACCAGCCACCCCAACGAGTTCACACAGCGCCTGATCGACGCTTACGAAAAGATTCCCAAACTGGTGAGCCATTTGCACCTGCCCGTGCAGCACGGCTCGGACCGCATCTTGATGGCCATGAAGCGCGGCTACACCGCCATGGAATACAAGAGCACGATCCGCAAGCTGCGGGCGATCCGCCCCGACATGTCGCTCAGCAGCGATTTCATCGTGGGCTTTCCCGGCGAGACCGAGGACGACTTCAACAAGATGATGAAGCTGATCACCGACGTGGGTTTTGACACGAGTTTCAGCTTCATCTTCAGCCCCCGCCCCGGCACGCCTGCGGCCAACCTGCACGACGACACGCCGCACGAAGTGAAGCTGCGCCGCCTGCACCACCTGCAAGCGACCATCGAAGAGAACGTGCAGCGCATTGGCGAGAGCCGCGTGGGCACAGTGCAGCGCATCTTGGTGGAGCGCCCTTCACGCAAAGACGCCACCGAACTGGCGGGCCGCACCGAGTGCAACCGAGTGGTCAACTTCCCCGGCGGCCCGAACATGGACCGCCTGATCGGTCAGATGGCGGATGTGCGCATCACGCAGGGGCTGTCGCATTCGCTGCGCGGCGAGTTGGTGATCCGCGATTAAATTTGTAGGAGCCCACCCTGTGGGCAATGTTGTGATGTGGGGGTCCGCATCCCATCGCCCACGGGGTGGGCTCCTACAAAGACAGGGGCCATTTGTTTTTCGATCAATCGATCAGGACTCGCGCCCGACTTCGCGGATGTAGCGGCGGTAGTCGCCGTGCGGGATGGGCGCGCAGCCATCGACTGGCCGGTTGTACAAATAGGTCTGCACCTTCAGGCCTTGCAGCGGGCCGCTGGCCACCGTCACCACCTCTCGCCAGTAATGTGATTCGGCGCGGTCACCGGGCACCACGCCTTCCACCCCATCCAGACGGGCCAGGTGTGCGTCATCGACTTCATAGACTTCGCCCGTGACGAGGCCGTCTCCTGGCAGCAAGCCGGGGTAACGCCCAAGGTCGAACAAGCGGCCGGGCACTTGGGCAGGGCCCATGAAGCGGGCACCGTGCATTTCCGCTTCCAAGCGCAAACCAGGCATCAGGGTGCCGTAAATAAAGAGGTAAGTCATCTTTGGATGGCCTGTGTGATCAACGAGGCATGCCGGGGAAGCCCCCGCCGCCGCCCATCATGCCTTTCATGGCGCCCATGCGTTTCATCATCTTCATCATGCCGCCGCCGGACATTTTTTTCATCATGTCCTGCATCTGCTCAAACTCCTTGAGCATGCGGTTGACGTCTTGCACCTGAACACCCGCGCCAGCGGCAATACGACGCTTGCGGGTGGCTTTGATCAGCTCGGGTTTGCTGCGCTCTTTGGGCGTCATGCTGTGGATGATGCCTTGCTTGCGGGCAATGTCTTTTTCAACCTTACCCATGTCCATGGCACCGGCTTTAGCGGTCAGCTGGCTGGGCAGCTTGTCCATCAGGCTGGACAAACCACCCATTTGTTTCATCTGCTGGATCTGTGCCAAAAAGTCGTTCAAATCAAAACTGCCACCACTCTTGACCTTGGCGGCCAGCTTTTGTGCGGCTTCGATGTCCACGCCGGCAGTGACCTGCTCGACCAGGGCCACGATGTCGCCCATACCCAGCACACGGCCAGCGTGGCGTTCAGCGTCGAACACTTCCAGGCCGTCAATTTTCTCGCTGGTACCGGCAAACTTGATCGGCACCCCCGTGATCTGGCGCACCGACAGGGCCGCACCACCGCGTGAGTCGCCGTCCAGTTTGGTCAGCACGATGCCGGTCAGGGGCAAGGCATCACCAAAGGCTCGGGCGGTGTTGGCCGCATCCTGGCCCTGCATGGCGTCGACCACGAACAGGGTTTCAACAGGTTTGAGTTCCGCGTGGAGCCCCTTGATTTCGGCCATCAGGACTTCGTCAATGGCCAGGCGACCGGCGGTGTCCACCAGCAACACATCAAAGTGGTGCTTGCGAGCGTGGTCGATGGCGGCGCGGGCGATGTCGATGGGCTTTTGATCGGGCGAGCTGGGGAACCATTCGGCCCCGGCTTGGGCGGTGACGGTTTTGAGCTGCTCGATGGCTGCAGGGCGGTACACGTCGCCCGATACGGTCAGCACTTTTTTCTTGCGCTTTTCGATCAGGTGTTTGGCCAGCTTGGCGGTGGTGGTGGTTTTACCAGCACCTTGCAAACCGGCCATCAGGATCACGGCGGGGGGCTGCACGGCCAGGTTGATGTCGGACACGCCCTCGCCCATGGTGGCGGCAAGCTCTTTGTTGACAATGCCCACCAGGGCCTGCCCGGGCTTGAGGGAACCGATCACCTCCTGGCCCAGGGCCTTATCTTTGACGCGGGCGATGAAGTCGCGCACCACGGGCAAGGCCACATCGGCCTCCAACAGCGCCATGCGCACTTCGCGCAGCATGTCGGTGACGTTGGATTCGGTGATACGGGCCTGTCCGCTGAGGTTCTTGACGAGGCGTGAGAGTTTGTCGGTCAGTGCGGAGGCCATGGGGGGAATCCAGAAATAACCGGTTCAGCGTGATGGCGAAGCCCCTGCGGCTGCGCCTGAAAGGCTAAACTCGGACCCATGATTTTAGCCAGTACCCCATTCTGGATGCAGCCCGCCTCAGGTCTGGCGGCGCTGGCCTATGCCTTGGCCGCCTTGGCCGGCGCCCGCTTGAGTGATCGCAGTGCTCGGCGCCTGATTTGGCTGGCTTGGGCCGCCCATGCCGTGGCCTTGCTTGGATTGCTGGCCGGGCCTGTGCGCTTCGGTTTTGCGCCAGCCCTGTCGGTCACCGCCTGGCTGGTGGTGACGGCTTATGGGGTTGAGCGCCACATCTTTCCGCAACTCAAGGCACGCTGGGCCATGGGCGGTCTTGGGGCCGTTGCGGTGCTGCTGGCCTGGGTGTTTCCGGGCAGCTTGCTGTCCTCGGTGGCGTCGCCTTGGCTGCCGCTGCACTGGGCCTTGGGTTTGTCGGCCTATGGCATGTTTGCCGCTGCCGTGGTGCACGCCTGGATGATGACCCGCACGGAACATGACATTCGCCAAGGCCAAGAAGCCGACAGTGGTTTGCCCTTGCTCACGCTGGAGCGGCTGACCTTTCGTTTTGTCAGTGCGGGTTTCGCTCTGTTGAGCGCCACACTGGTCGCAGGTGCTCTGTTTGGAGAAAACCTTTACGGCCAAGGCAATGGGCATTGGCGTTGGGAACATAAAACCGTGTTTGCCTTGCTGTCGTGGCTGACCTTTGCGGTCTTGCTGATCGGGCGCAATCTATGGGGCTGGCGGGGTCGCCGTGCTGTGCGGGTGCTTTACATAGGGGCAGGCTTGCTGCTGTTGTCCTATGCGGGCTCGCGTTTTGTTCTTGAAATTTTGTTGGGACGTGCTGGATGAAGTACCTGTTTTGGTTGCTGGTGATTTTTGTGGCCATTTGGGCATTCAAGCGCAGTCGTGCGGGCAAGGTCCCCCCTCCAAACAGCAAGACCCCCTCTAGCCCTGCTGAAATGATCACCTGCGCCCACTGCGGCATTCATCTGCCCGCAGAAGAAGCCGTGTCTGGCCAAAATGGCGCCTATTGCAGCACTGAGCACCGCAGCGCAGCCCATGACAGCAACCCGGTCTGAAGCGCTGCACTATGCAGGAACTGCCGCTCTCGCCAGACAACTCTTGGCTCCAAGGCTGGAACCCACAGGCCCTTAGGCTGGATTCACCCAACTACGGCCCTCGACCTGCAGGCGCCTGCATTGATCTGGTGGTCATTCACTCGATCAGCTTGCCGCCCGGGCATTACGGTGGTCATGAAGTGCAGGACTTGTTCACCAACCGCCTGGACTGGGCGGCGCATCCTTACTTTGAACAGATACGGGGCCTGCAGGTGTCCGCGCACTTTTATATCCGGCGCGATGGCACGCTGTGGCAATTTGTCAGTTGTGATGACCGGGCCTGGCACGCAGGGGCATCGCAATACCGGGGACGCAGCAACTGCAACGACGACTCGATTGGCATCGAGCTAGAAGGCCTGGAAGGTGAAGCGTTTGAAGACGCTCAATACATCTGCCTGAACGCCTTGTGCCGTGAGCTGCAACAACACTACCCGATCGCACATGTGGCGGGGCATGAGCATATTGCCCCAGGCCGCAAGTTCGACCCTGGGGCTGGCTTTGATTGGTTGCGCTTGCAATCTGGACTGAATTTCCCATCCCAAAGTTTCCCCAGGCTTTGACTGTTGTATCTCTGCAAATAATTTTGTGGACGCTAGCGCACACAGCTTTGCCCTTGTTTCCAGACCGTGTATCCCGTTTCCAGCAAAAAGACTTCCCGTCCCTCATGGGTTTGCCGCTAAAAACCCCTCAAAAGCCAATGCAGGCTTGATGCTTCCCACAAAAAGCACCTGTTGAATGGGTTTCTCAGTCTAATTTTCACGGTCTGAAACCGGCCACCGACTTTGGCAATTTGTATTTTTTTAGGCGCCATCGCGAACGCCACGCAATTGCCCCGGTACACTACCTGTAGTGGCTTGAATTGCCCGCAGACACCATATATAGTGTCTAGGCCAAACTAACAAAAACAACATTTGCAGCAATCCAACCGCCATCAACAGCGACTAAACACCCCTTACCGAAGCCCATGACCATGCACACCAATACGATCATTACCTCCTCGTCTTCTGGCGCGATGAACCTGCCTGAATCCGACAATGCCAGCGCAGCCAATGGTCATGCGTTGACCCATTACCAGATCATCCGCCGCAATGGCGCCGTGGTTCCATTTGAGCCCAACAAAATCGCCGTGGCCTTGATGAAGGCGTTTTTGGCTGTCCATGGCACGCAAGGCGCCGCATCTGCCAGCGTGCGCGAAGTGGTGGAAGACCTGACCAAAAATGTGGTGCGCGCCTTGATGCGCTCACGACCCGGCGGTGGCACCTTCCACATTGAAGATGTGCAAGACCAGGTCGAATTGGGCCTGATGCGCAGCAGCAACCACGAAGTGGCCCGCGCTTATGTGCTCTACCGTGAACGCCGCAACCAGGACCGTGCTCAGCAACAAGTGGCCGCAGCCCCCCAGGAACCCACCTTGCATGTGCTCGATGGCGGCCAGCGCGTCGCATTGAACCAGGACTACCTCAAAGACATCATGATCAATGCCTGCGCAGGTCTGGGCAAGGACGTGAGCGCCGAGCCCATCGTGGCCGAAACCTTGCGCAACCTGTATGACGGCGTGCCCATGGAAGAGGTGTACAAGGCCTCCATCCTGGCGGCCCGCACCTTGATCGAAAAAGACCCGGACTACACCTACGTCACCGCCCGCTTGCTGATGCACACCATTGCCAAGGAAATCTTGGGCAAGGAAGTGACGCAAGACCAGATGCCTGAGGCCTACATCGATTACTTCCCCCAATTCATCAAGAAGGGCGTGGACAACGACCTGCTCGACGAAAAGCTCTTGCAGTTTGACTTGAAGCGCCTGGCCGCAGCGCTCAAGCCCGAGCGTGACATGCAATTCGACTACCTGGGCCTGCAAACCCTGTACGACCGCTATTTCCTGCATGTGCGCAAGACCCGCATCGAAATGCCTCAGGCTTTCTTCATGCGCGTGGCCATGGGCCTGTCGCTCAATGAGACTGATCGCGAAGCCCGCGCCATAGAGTTCTACGAAATCCTGTCCTCATTCGACTTCATGTCGTCCACCCCCACGCTGTTCAACAGTGGCACCTTGCGCTCACAACTGTCGAGCTGCTACCTGACCACCGTACCCGACGACCTGGACGGCATCTACGAGTCGATCAAGGAAAACGCCCTGCTGTCCAAATTTGCGGGCGGCCTGGGCAACGACTGGACCCGCGTGCGCGCCATGGGCTCGCACATCAAGGGCACCAACGGTGAATCGCAAGGTGTGGTGCCGTTCCTGAAAGTCGTCAACGACACTGCCGTGGCAGTCAACCAGGGCGGCAAGCGCAAGGGCGCGGTCTGCACCTACCTGGAAACCTGGCACCTGGACATCGAAGAGTTCCTGGAGCTGCGCAAGAACACCGGCGACGACCGCCGCCGCACGCACGACATGAACACGGCCAACTGGATTCCCGACCTCTTCATGCGCCGCGTGATGGAAAAAGGCGACTGGACCTTGTTCTCGCCATCCGACTGCCCCGACCTGCACGATCTATTCGGCGCCGCTTTTGAAAAAGCTTACGTCGCCTACGAACAACAAGCCGAGCGCGGCGAACTCAAGCCCAGCAAAAAGGTGTCTGCCAACGACCTGTGGCGCAAGATGCTGTCCATGCTGTTTGAAACCGGCCACCCCTGGATCACCTTCAAGGACCCATGCAATGTGCGTTCGCCCCAGCAGCACGCCGGGGTGGTGCACTCCTCGAATCTGTGCACCGAGATCACGCTCAACACCAGCGACACCGAAACCGCTGTGTGCAACCTGGGCTCGGTCAACCTGTCCAAACACCTGAAAGACGGCCCCAACGGCAAAGTCATTGACCAAGACAAACTGCGTCAAACCATCTCGACAGCGATGCGCATGCTCGACAACGTGATCGACATCAACTACTACGCTGTCAAAAAGGCCCGCGACTCCAATCTGCGTCACCGCCCTGTGGGCTTGGGCCTGATGGGGTTTCAGGATGCCTTGTATGAAATGCGCATTCCCTACGCTTCGCAAGCAGCTGTGGAATTTGCAGACCAGTCCATGGAAGCGATCTGCTACTTTGCCTACTGGGCGTCCACCGATCTGGCCAAGGAGCGCGGTCAGTACTCCAGCTACAAAGGCTCTTTGTGGGAACAAGGCATCTTGCCGCTGGACACGCTCGACTTGTTGGCCCGTGAACGCGGTGGCTATGTCGAAGTGGACCGCTCTGCCACACTGGACTGGGACGCCCTGCGCAAGAAAATTGCAGCCGACGGCATGCGCAACTCCAACTGCGTGGCCATTGCGCCCACGGCCACCATCTCCAACATCATCGGCGTGGACGCCTCGATCGAGCCTTGCTTTGGCAACCTCTCGGTCAAGTCCAACCTGTCGGGTGAATTCACCGTCATCAACAGCTACCTGGTGCGTGACTTGAAGCGCTTGGGCCTGTGGGACGATGTGATGGTCATGGACCTCAAACACTTCGACGGCTCACTGCGTCCCATCGACCGCGTACCCCAAGAGATCAAATCGCTGTACGCCACCGCATTCGAAGTGGAAACGACCTGGTTGGTGGAAGCCGCTGCACGTCGCCAGAAATGGATTGATCAGGCGCAGTCGCTCAACATCTACATGGCCGGTGCTTCGGGCAAGAAGCTCGATGACACCTACAAGCTGGCTTGGTTGCGGGGCCTCAAAACCACTTACTACTTGCGCACATCGAGCGCCACACAAGCGGAAAAATCCACCGTGCAAGCAGGCTCGCACAACGCTGTTTCTTCAACCGGCATGAGCGCACTGGAAGCCGCAGCCACTGCAGCGCAAGCGCAAATGAATGCCACACCTGCGACCGACATCAAGTTCTGCGCCATCGACGATCCTGGTTGCGAAGCTTGTCAGTGATTGTTCAAGGCATTGCACTGTGTCGATCTGACTCCGTGCGATGCAATTGAACAACACTTCTCAACCGTACACAGGCATAACGTCAATCACTGCTTTGCATTTCGTGTGCATGCTTTCATAATTTGAACACTGGAAATTTTTATGCTGTCCTGGGACGAACAAGTCAAACCCGCATTGCAACCCGCAATGCCCGCTTCATCTGGTGCTGATGCATTTTCAGCATCTACTGCTGCATCTGCATCTGCAAGCCCTCGCCGCATGAATGCCGCAGACAAGCGCATCATCAACGGCCAAACCGACGTCAACCAGTTGGTGCCCTTCAAATACAAATGGGCTTGGGAAAAATACCTCGCGACCTGCGCCAATCACTGGATGCCGCAAGAAGTGAACATGAACCGTGACATCGCCTTGTGGAAAGACCCCAACGGTCTGACCGAAGACGAGCGCCGCATCGTCAAGCGCAATCTGGGTTTCTTTGTCACGGCCGACTCCTTGGCTGCGAACAACATTGTCTTGGGCACTTACCGCCACATCACAGCCCCCGAATGCCGCCAGTTCCTTCTGCGTCAAGCTTTTGAAGAAGCCATCCACACACACGCCTACCAATACATTGTGGAATCGCTGGGGCTTGACGAGAGCGAAATCTTCAACGCCTACAACGAAGTCAAATCCATCCGCGACAAGGACGAGTTCCTGATCCCCTTCATCAGTGCGATCATGGACCCCGACTTCAAGACCGGCACGCTGGAAAACGACCAGACCCTGCTCAAGTCGCTGATCGTGTTTGCCTGCCTCATGGAAGGTCTGTTCTTCTATGTGGGCTTCACACAGATTCTGGCTTTGGGCCGCCAGAACAAGATGACCGGTGCCGCTGAGCAGTACCAGTACATCCTGCGCGATGAGTCCATGCACTGCAACTTCGGCATCGACTTGATCAACACCGTGAAGCTGGAAAATCCCCAGCTGTGGACCGCTGAGTTCAAAGCCGAAATCAAGGCCTTGTTTCTCAAAGCCGTTGAACTGGAATACCGCTATGCCGAAGACACCATGCCCCGTGGTGTGCTGGGCATGAACGCTTCGATGTTCAAGGGCTATTTACGTTACATTGCCAACCGACGCGCCACGCAAATTGGCCTCGAAGCGCTTTTCCCGAACGAAGAAAATCCCTTCCCCTGGATGAGCGAGATGATTGACCTGAAAAAAGAACGCAATTTCTTTGAGACCCGGGTCATCGAATACCAATCTGGTGGGGCCTTGTCTTGGGATTGAACTTCTGAACACCCCACAAATGACTCCCCTTTTCAAGCCACACTCCCCAGCGCCGCAAGGCGCTGTGAAGTGTGGCTTTCCCGCGTTCATGGTGCTGAGGAATGCCTCAACACCATGGATCGTTTTGTGCATTCCAACAAGCACCAAGCGTTACCTTTCCGTTGAGTTCTCAACTTGATCAAGGAGAAAATCATGGCAACTGCAAAAAAAGCAGCAGCAAAAAAAGCTGCCCCCGCGAAGAAGGCCGCTCCGGCCAAAGCTGCACCCGCTAAAAAAGTAGCCGCAGCCAAGAAAGCTGCTCCGGCGAAAAAGGCTGCTCCAGCTAAAAAAGCTGCCGTCGCTAAAAAGCCAGCAGCCAAAAAAGCTGTTCCAGCAAAGAAAGCCGCTCCAGCTAAAAAAGTAGCCGCAGCCAAGAAACCAGCTGCCAAAAAAGCAGCACCGGCCAAGCAAGCAGCAGCCAAAAAAGTAGCGGCCAAAAAGCCAGCTGCGAAAAAAGCTGCTCCCGCAAAAGCCGCTGCTCCAGCCAAAAAAGCCACCGCCAAAAAAGCTGCTGCCAAAAAGCCAGCCGCCAAAAAAGCCGTGGTGAAAAAAGCTGCGAAAAAGCCTGCTGCGAAGAAGGCCGCCAAAGCACCCGCTGCCCCTGCTGCCCAAACCACTCTGAATCCTCAAGCTGCCTGGCCGTTTCCATCGGCTGCCAAGCCCTGATTCAGCTGTCAAGCAACAGCACTGAAAACCCGACACGGTCAATCGTGCCGGGTTTTTTTAAGACCATTTCAGGGGTAAAAACTCAACACGCGGTAACCGACCACAGGCAAGTTATCACTGACACCCAAAATCAGCATGCCTGACCAAGTCTGACCGGCGGCAATTGTCGGGGGTGCTTCCATGTCCTTGGGCAGCAACACCCGTCGCACCAAATCGCTGTCTTGACCATCTTTCAAGCTCAACTCCAAAGCGGTCATCCCCAAGGTTTGATGGGAGCTGTTGCGCACTGTCCAATGTAGGACAAAACCATCTTTTAGCTTCACGAAGCTGGAGCTGTCAATGACCATCGCATCTGGATTGCGCACCACGGCAGACTCACAGCCCGTCACTTGACAAACCGACTGAAAAGCCATTTCAAGCTGAGGAAACACAGAAACCACTACACCGCGTTGTAACCAAAGCCACTGCAAAGTCAAAGTCAGCACCAGTCCCAAAGACAGCACGCGCCATGGGCCACGAGCCTGTACCGGGGAGGTAGGCAATTGCGCTGGAGGTTCAGCAAGCACCAAAGGACTGAAGATTGGCACTGGCTTGCCAATGGTGTCTGTAGATTCGCCTGAGGAAACCTTTTCGGCTTCTGGTTCGACAGGGAACAAATGATCGGGGGAAGGATCGGTAGCTGAAGCTGTGCTCACCGAGTCATTGAGAGACACGGGTGTTTGGGGCGATGTATCCTGCAGTTGCGGAGCAGATGCAACCGAACTCTTCACATCTATGGACTGACGAAACTCAGGCGAATTCCCGGCTACCCCTTGCCAGGCCAGCACCCGACCAGTGCTGTCAAAAACATGTGAACAGTGGCCGCACCTCAACCAGCCTTTGGCTTGCTTGAGTTGATCGGGCACGACCTGATAAACCGTGACGCACTCTGGGCAGCGGGTGATCCAATTCATGCACGATTTTAGTCAGAGTCCGCAGCCATGCTCAAGCTTAAGGCAATTGTGCGGTCATCAAAATCCAACCATCTTCGGCATCAGACACTTTTAGTGACAGCCAAGGCGCATAGGCATCTTGGAGTTCCTGGGCTTGTCGCTCCAAAATACCCGCCAGCACCAATGATCCTCCCGAAGCGACATGCGAGCACAGCAAGGGGGCCAGCACCTTCAGCGGTGTTGCCAGAATATTGGCCAGCACGGTTTGGTATTGGCCTTGAGCCAGCTCAGACATACCGGCACTCAACTCAACATGGTTGGCCTCTGCATTCAAGCGGGTAGAAGTGACCGCCGCTTCGTCGATATCAACAGCGTCAATCTGGGTGGCACCATATTTGGCGGCGCCAATGGCCAAAATACCCGAACCACATCCGTAATCCAGCACACGCTGACCGGTCAAGCCTTGCCGCGCAATCCAACGCAGGCACATGCGGGTGGTCGGATGCGTACCTGTGCCAAAGGCCAAACCCGGATCCAGGCGGATGATCTTGCGGGCCTGGGCGGGGGGTTCATGCCAACTGGGAACAATCCAAAAATCGGAAGTCACCTCGACCGGGGCAAACTGAGATTGCGTCAAACGCACCCAGTCCTGATCGGCCACAACTTGAATACCCAAGAAGCGACAGCCTTCAAAAAAGTCCTGTGCTTGCAGCAACACTGCTGCTTCTTTGGCCGCTGTTTCCTGCGCAAACAAGGCCACCATGCGCGAGCGCTGCCAGCCATCCTTGGGGGGCGGCATGCCGGGTTCGCCAAACAAAGCCTGCTCTGCGGGGGTCTGGGCATCAGCGTCTTCGACTGACACACTCAAGGCATCCAATGCATCGAAGGCATCGCTCAACACATCTACCCGCTCCTCCGGGCACAACAGGCTCAGTTCAAACATGCGTCATCCCGTCTCAGCGCTTGTGCTGGCTAAGCCAGTGTTCCAGGTAATGGATGTTGGTGCCTCCGGACATGAACTTGGCGTCCACCATCAACTCACGGTGCAGCGGGATATTGGTACTGATGCCTTCGATCACGGTCTCGGCCAAGGCGGTCTGCATGCGGGCCAGAGCCTGCTCACGGGTATCGCCGTGCACGATGATTTTGCCGATCATCGAATCGTAGTTGGGCGGCACAAAGTAGTTGTTGTAGGCGTGCGAATCAACCCGCACACCAGGACCACCCGGCATGTGCCAGGACGTGATGCGACCCGGTGAAGGTGTGAATTTGAATGGATCTTCAGCATTCACGCGACACTCAATGGCGTGGCCCCGGATCTGGATATCACGCTGGGTGAAAGGCAGCTTTTCACCAGCTGCCACCATGATTTGGGTTTTCACAATGTCCACACCTGTGACCCATTCGGTCACGGGGTGCTCCACCTGCACACGGGTGTTCATTTCTATGAAATAAAACTCGCCGTTTTCGTAGAGGAACTCGAAAGTGCCCGCACCACGGTAACCGATTTTCTTGCAGGCGGCCACACAACGCTCACCGATTTTCTCAATCAACTTGCGGGGAATACCCGGTGCTGGCGCTTCTTCGATCACCTTCTGGTGGCGCCGCTGCATGGAGCAGTCGCGCTCACCCAAATACACCGCGTTCTTGTGCTTGTCGGCCAGGATCTGGATTTCGATGTGGCGTGGGTTTTGCAGGAACTTTTCCATGTAGACCGCGGGATTGCCGAAAGCCACACCGGCTTCGGCCTTGGTCATTTGCACCGCATTGATCAGGGCTGCCTCGGTGTGCACCACGCGCATGCCGCGACCACCGCCGCCGCCTGCGGCCTTGATGATCACCGGGTAACCCACACTCTTGGCCACGCGGCGGATCTGCACCGGGTCATCGGGCAATTCGCCTTCTGAGCCCGGCACGCAAGGCACACCAGCGCGGATCATTGCCTGCTTGGCCGAGACCTTGTCGCCCATGATGCGGATCGACTCGGGTGTCGGACCAATGAACTGGAAACCGCTTTTTTCCACACGCTCAGCGAAGTCCGCGTTTTCACTGAGAAAGCCATAACCAGGGTGAATGGCTTCTGCATCGGTCACTTCAGCCGCCGAAATGATGGCGGGCATATTGAGGTAACTCAGGGGCGAGGCCGCAGGCCCAATACAGACGGCTTCTTCTGCCAACTTCACGTATTTGGCTTCTTTATCCGCCTCTGAGTACACCATCACGGCCTTGATGCCGAGTTCGCGGCACGCACGCTGGATGCGCAGGGCAATCTCACCGCGGTTGGCCACCAGGATTTTCTTGAACATGAAATTCCCGTTCGCTTTATTCGATGATGAACAAGGGCTGGCCGTATTCGGTCGCTTGACCGTTTTCGCACAGGATTTGGGTCACAGTTCCAGACTTGTCGGACACGATTTCATTGAGGATCTTCATCGCTTCAATGATGCACACGGTATCGCCTTCCTTCACGACCGAGCCAATCTGCACGAATGGTGCAGCACCCGGGCTGGAAGAACGGTAAAAAGTGCCCACCATGGGGGATTTCACCGCATGACCGGCTGGAGCCGCGACGGGAACTTCTGCAGCAGGCGCAGCAGCGGCGGGGGCTGCAACTGCGACTGGCGCTGCCACTTGTTGCATCATCACGGGTGCAGCAACGCCCATGCTTTTGACAATGCGCACCTTGCCTTCAGCTTCGGTGATCTCCAGTTCGGAGACGTTTGAGTCAGATACCAAGTCGATCAGGGTTTTGAGTTTGCGCAAGTCCATAAAGTCCTCCATTGCGTAAGCCAACGTAATGTATTGAATTTACACCAATTTTCAGCAAAAGCACGCTAAATCAGCGTCTTCTTTGAGCGAAATTTTGATTTTTTAATTAAATTTGACATAAACGGCAAAAAGAGCTCAAGGTTTGCCGACTCTTCAGGATTCAAGTCCGCTGCGTGCGCCACTTGATCAAGTCACCGGACGAGAGTTGCCCCAGCTTCTGCAGCCAAATGGTGCCATCTTCTTTAAAAAAGACGCTAAACGGCAATCCGCCTGCACTGTTTCCCAATGATCTGGCCAACTCCGTGCCTTGCAAGCCCGCCAGACCAACCGGAAAACCCAGAGGTTGACGCGCCAGAAAACGTTTCACGGCGCTGGGTTGATCAATGGCCAATGCCAGAACTTGAAAGCCGTTCGCATGCTGTTCGCGCCAAAAGGCATCGATCAGGGGTAACTCTTCAACACAAGGGGGGCACCATGTCGCCCAAAAGTTCAGCAGCAGCGGTTTACCTCGAAATGCGCTCATGTCCAGCACCTCTCCGGAAACCGTTTCAAACTTTTGAGACCACAGGGCATGCACGGCGCCGGGTGCTTGGGTGCCCGGTTGCAATCGCCACCAAGACAAGGCCGCTCCACCGGATGCCGCCAAGGCACCCGCCCCCAACATCCAGTTTCGCCTGGAGCGCGTTTGCAGTTGTTCTGTCATGGGTGTGATTGTGATTCAAGCGGCCAGCAAACGTTCCAGCGCCTGCAAATCGCCTCGGGGAGAGCGGCCCTGAGCATCGGGCAGCAAGGCCCCGCGCAAGTCATCCAGGTCATAAATGCGCAGATGCACGCCAATGTCTTCGCCCAAGGCCTCACAAAAACTGTGCACGCTCAGCACATCCACGTCATCGCCGTGCATACCGCGCACCGTCTGGACCTCATACCGCTGGTTCTGGTTGATCAAGGCGATCTCGGCCGATTTGGGGTCATCGCAAAACAAGGCCAAATCCACGTCCGACAGCCGTGTGGCCCAGCCTTGCCAGACGGCGCCCCCCAAATGCGGGCGAAATGCCACCAGCCGTTGCATCCATATCCGTGCCAATTCGCGCAAAGCGCGCAACTCCTGGGGCTGGGTGTCGGCGCAAAACAGGGCAATGTAATCGCGCACCTCGCTCTCGACGATTTCATTGGAGGGCAAGGCCGTGCGCCCCGGCAAACCCAGCTCTTTCAGGGCGCGGTGCTTGGCAGGGCCAAAAGCCAGCCCTTCTTCCACCACCAGGCGCGCCGCCGTGGCAGCAATTTCATGTGCAACATCGTTCATGCGAATGGATTGTGCCTGTGCACAGCAGGGGCACTTACCCCACGGCGCCTAAAATCCCCCGCATGCATATTCATATTCTGGGCATTTGTGGCACCTTCATGGGTGGTTTGGCAGCACTGGCACGCGAAGCCGGTCATCGGGTCACTGGTTGTGATACCGGGGTCTACCCGCCCATGAGTGAGCAACTGCTGGCTTTGGGCATCGAGTTGATCGAAGGGTTTGGCGCAGATCAAATGGTGCTGAAACCCGACATCTACGTGATCGGCAACGTGGTCAGCCGCGCCCGACTGCCCGACGGAAAGCCAAAATTTCCGCTGATGGAGGCCATTCTCGAAGCCGGAGCGCCCTACACCAGCGGCCCGCAGTGGCTGTCCGAGCATGTGCTGCAAGGTCGTCATGTGCTGGCGGTGGCTGGCACGCACGGCAAGACCACCACCACCTCCATGCTGAGTTGGGTGCTTGAACACGCCGGTTTGCAGCCCGGTTTTCTGGTGGGCGGTGTGCCGTTGAACTTTGGCGTATCGGCACGTTTGGGCGGCGGCCGCTATTTTGTGATCGAAGCCGACGAATATGACACCGCCTTCTTCGACAAGCGCAGCAAGTTTGTGCATTACCATCCGCGCACGGCCATCCTGAACAACCTGGAATTCGACCACGCCGACATCTTCGACAACCTGGCCGCCATTGAGCGGCAATTCCATCATCTGGTGCGCACCATCCCCGGCTCTGGCCGCGTGGTGGTCAACGGCCTGGAAGAAAGCCTGACCCGAGTGCTGGCTCAAGGCTGCTGGAGCGACGTGCGCACCTTCGGCTCGACCGTGAGTGACTTTGTGGCTGAGGGCGAGCCGTCCAGCTTCCAGGTCCGTCAGGCGGGCCAGGCCGTGGCTCAGGTGCAGTGGGCATTGGGCGGCGTGCACAACCAGCTCAACGCCCTGGCCGCCATCGCCGCAGCTGAACATATCGGCGTCAGCCCGGGCGTGGCTGCACAAGCGCTGTCCAGCTTTGAAAACGTCAAACGCCGCATGGAAGTGCGTGGCACAGTGAACGGCATCACCGTGTACGACGACTTTGCGCACCACCCCACCGCCATCCGCACCACCGTCAACGGACTGCGTCGCCAGATCGGCCCCCATGCGCGCATCCTGGCCATCTTTGAGCCGCGCAGCAACACCATGAAGCTGGGCTCCATGAAGGGCCAATTGCCCTGGAGCCTGGAAGAAGCCGACCTGGCCTTTTGCCATTCGGGCGGGTTGGACTGGGACGCCAACGCAGCACTCGCCTCAATGGGCGAGCGGGCGCAAGTGGGTGCCAACGTGCCGGAAGTCATCCAGCAGGTGCTGGCGCAGGCCCGTCCGGGCGACCATCTGCTGTGCATGAGCAATGGCGGTTTTGGGAGCATCCACACCCAGCTGCTGACGGCCCTGGGCCAAGCTTGAACTGCTCGCCGAGCACCCCTCTCCTTTTGACTTGAACGAACGCGCCCCATGCACGCCACCACCTACAGCATCGAAGCCGCCGACCTTCACGCGCACCTGTTTCGCGTCACCTTGACCATCCGCGAACCGGCGCCGCAGCAGACCGTGTCACTGCCTGTCTGGATACCCGGCAGCTACCTCGTCCGGGAGTTTTCAAAAAACCTTCAAAAACTGCAAGCCCGGCAAGGCCGCCGCGCCGCCCCTGTTGCGCAGCAGGACAAATGCACCTGGGTCATCACCTGCCGCATCGGTGAACCGCTGGTATTGAGCTACGAGGTTTATGCCTTTGACAACTCGGTTCGCACCGCCTGGCTGGACACGCAACGGGGCTTTTTCAACGGCACCAGCCTGTGCCTGCGGGTCCACGGACAAGAGCATCAACCGCAGCACTTGCAGCTGCACCCCGTCAAAGGCCAGCCCAACTGGTTGGCAACGACGGGCCTGAAAGCCGTTGAAACCGACAAGCGAGGCTTTGGCCTGTTTCAAGCTGCTGACTATGATGAATTGGTGGACAGCCCGGTGGAGTTGGGGGCATTCTGGTCGGGAAGCTTCAAGGCCTGCGGCATCCCGCATCGCTTTGTGGTGGCCGGGGCCCTGCCCTCGTTTGACGGTGACCGGTTGTTGGCCGATACGCAAAAGATTTGCGAAACCCTCATCCGTTTCTGGCACGGCCAAGGCAAGCAGGCAGCAAGCAAAGCCCCACACAAAGATTACGTGTTCATGCTGAACGCCGTGCACGACGGCTACGGCGGGCTGGAACACCGCAACAGCACCGCGTTGATCTGCAAACGCTCTGATCTGCCGCGCCAGACCAGCCCGCACACGGGTGAGGGCTACACCACCTTGCTGGGCCTGATCAGCCACGAATACTTCCACACCTGGAACGTCAAGCAACTGCGCCCTGATGCTTTTGCCCGTTATGACTACACGCAGGAAAACTACACCCAGTTGCTGTGGTTCTTTGAAGGCTTCACCAGCTATTACGACGACCTGCTGCTGCGCCGCGCAGAGCTGATCGACGACGCCACGTACATCCAACTGCTGGGTAAAACCATCGCCCAGGTGCAGCAAACCCCAGGCCGGCAAGTGCAGACCTTGGCACAGGCCAGCTTTGACGCCTGGGTCAAGTACTACCGGCAAGACGAGAACACCCCCAACGCCACCGTGAGTTACTACACCAAAGGCGCTCTGGTGGCGCTGTGCCTGGACCTGACGCTGCGCCAGGAATTCACGGCTGAAGGTCACACGCTGGACAGCGTGATGCGCGGCTTGTGGAAACGCTGCAAAGCCGGACCGATGCGTGAACAAGACCTGCTGGATGAACTGCAAGCCCTCACAGGCCGCAGCTGGCAGCCTGAAATCAAGGCATGGGTCCACAGCACCACCGACTTGCCACTGCGCGATCTGCTCAGCGCACAAGGCATCGAAGTCAGTGCCGACACATCGCCCATGGCCCAACGCCTGGGACTGCGTGTGAGCGAGACCGGCGCCAGCGTGCAGATCAAGGCCGTGCTGCGCGGCAGCGCCGCTGAAGCAGCGGGACTGGCTGCGGGGGATGAGTGGCTGGGCCTGGACGTGGGCCCTGTCAAAGGTGGTCACTCCCAGGGCGGCAGCTGGCGCCTGTCCAAATTGGACGATCTGCCTGCCCTGCTGGGGCGTGAGCGCCAGCTAATAGCCCTGGTGTCGCGAGACAAACGGCTGCTGCGCCTGCCACTGACAGTTCCAGCCCTTGCCAGCCAATGGAAACTGAGCGTGCCTGCAAACCGAAAAGCAGGCCTTTGGCCTGCCGTTTGATCGCTCGTATTTGCCCGGGTCTTTGACCGCCGACCGACCCTGCCCCCATCGGCCGGCAGTCGCTAAGTCCGGCATGTCCCCGGGGGTGGACAGCTCAGCGGCCGATCAATTCGCGGGCCAAGGCGTTCAAGCGGCTGCCGCTTTGGGTCAGTTCGGTGACCACGCTGAAATGGTTCAGGCCTGGCAGGTCTTCGCAGACGGGCACCGTCTTGGGCCCCCAGGCCTGGTGGATCAAACGGTTGTGGCGCAAAAACTCCGGGCTCTCGTCGCCCCCGACCACGGTGTAAAGCACGCCTTTGCTCGGACGCTGCCATTTGGCGGGACTGGCCATGCGCACATGCGCCGGGGTCAAGCACAAATCAGCATTCAAAAAAGGCGTTTTGCGCAGGGGCTCCAGATCAAACAAGCCTGAAATCGACAAGGCCTTGCGCACCAGGCCTGCGGGCAAATCGCGTCCCACCCGCTTCCAGTCACAGCCCAGCAGCATGGCCACCAGATGACCGCCCGCCGAATGCCCCATGACGGTGATGTTGTCGCGATTGCCGCCATATTGGGCAATGTGTCGCCAGACCCAGGCGCTCGCCTGAGTCATCTGCAAAGCGATGTCGGGCACGGTGACAGGCTGATCCTCTGTGCCTGGGCAAAAGGCGTAATTGACCACCACGGTGCAAGCCCCCATCTCGCGCAAGGCGGGCACCACAAACGAGTGGTCTGATTTGTCCAGACTGCGCCAATAACCGCCGTGAATAAAGATCACCACAGGCGCATCTTTTTGTTCAGCCGGGAAGATGTCCAGCGTCTCCTTGGGCCCATCTCCATATGACACATCCAGTGTGCACGGGAGTGCCTGTCGGGCCTGGGCCGAGGCGCTCATCCAGTGTGCAAAGTGGTCCGCAAAATCCGGCACCAGTGCACGGTTGTTGTACATGCGGTCATGCCAGGCGGCGTCTTTGAGGGGCATCTTGGTCTCCGGTTCAAATGATCCGGCATCTTGGCACAAGGGGGCGCCGTATCCTGCACAACTTGCGACAACCTGATGCCGCAGTACCGCTCAAATTTTCATTTCCAAACGCAGTTGGAGGTTGCGCCAATTGCGGTCGGTGGTTTGAGCCCACTCGCGGAAGGCCCCATTGACGAAGGTGCTGCCCGTTTGGTAATCACGCGGCACCAAATTGCTGACCGTAAGCCGCAAGGCTGTGACCGCCGAAAAACGCCACAGGCCATACACATCCACCACCCGCTTGACCCCTTGGTAATTCAGCTGCTGCTCGGTACGCTGGGTGCTGTAATCAGGGTTCCAGTTGAGGTTGCCGCCCAAAGTCAAAGGCAGGCTGCGCATGCGGTAGTCCGCCCCCAGATTGGCCGTCATGCTGGGCTGCTGGTCCAGACGGTTGTTGGGTCCGGGCACATCCTTGACCTGCGAATGAAAAAAGCTGGTGTTGGCGCGGATATCGACCGGCAATGCATCGGCCATCCACTGATTGAGCCGGAACTTGGCCTCCAACTCCACACCTTGGGTGTAGGCATCCCCGACGTTGGCGGGTGAAGAAATGTAGCGCTGAGTCGCACTGTTGTATGCCGTGGTGTAGCGGATCAAATTCGTGATGTTGCGATGAAACAAGTTGGCACTGAGCAAACCACCCTGATCCAGATAGCGCTCAAACGCCACATCCACACCCGTCGCCAGCTCGGGCTTCAAGTCCGGATTGCCCGTGCGGTCAGGCTGGGTCCAAGTGTTCTCCCCCAAGGAGGGCACATAGCGCGCCATCAGGTTGAAAAGCGTCGGCGTCTTGTAGCTGCGGGTCAAGCTCATACGCACCTGATCGCGCTTTTGTGCATCGGGTTTCCATACGGCATGCAAAAGTGGCGTCCAAATCGAACTTTCATTGCGCTTGAGCACACCATTGACCGTGCCTTCAGTCAAAATTGATTCGTAGCGCAAGCCCCCATAAGCCGACCAGTTGGCATTGATCTTGAATTCGTCTTGCGTGTAAGCCGCCCATCGACGGGTTTTGGCATTGAGGTTGCCTGCGTCTTCTGAACTGGCCGCATTGCCCTTTTCATCACGCTGCACCTGCTCCAACTCGACACCGCTCACGATCTGGTAGCCATTGTCCAGTGCGCGAGTCCATTTGCCATTCAAGCTGCCGCTTGTGTCTACAAAATTTTGCGTCTCAAACCCATTGCGCAGCAAGGGCTGGCCGCTGCCGCTCAACACACCGGATGCACCGGTCTGGTCCATGCGGTAGTCATAGCGGGACTCACCCAAACCAAATCTCAGCTCCAGCCGGTCATCGGCCGACAGGCGCGCAGACCATTGGCCATTGAGCCTGCCCATGGAAAAACGGCTGTGGGTTTGTGACAGGATGCTGTCACTCACGAGAGGACTCTCTAGGGTTGTCACCCGGGCATTCAGTTGACTGTTCCAGTCGGACGCCATGACAAAGGGCATGAGCGTGAGGCTTCGCCCCTGCTCACCTTTCCATTGCAAGCGGGCATTGGCGTGAATCGCCTGGCGGTGGCCCAGGCTGGTGCTTTCGCGCACACGGTCGGTGGTTTGTGAAGAGTCTGTGACGATGGTGGACGCGTCCGCACGGTAGTTGTCCATGGCGGACACCGTGAAGGTCCCGGTCACTGGCTCGGTCTTGAGGTTGTGCACCCAATTGACCTGGCTGGAGTCTTGCCCATGCTCCTGGCTGCGGGTGATCTTCAGGTCATCAGGGCTGGCTTTTTGACCCTCGCGCAGCACAATGTTGATGGTGCCCGCAATGGCGCGTGCGCCGGTCTCGGCTGTGGGTGAGCGCAAAATTTCGATCTTCTCGACCTGTTCTGGCGTCAGAGAATCCACCGAAAAGCCAGGCGGCATGCGCTCACCATCGAGCAGGATTTGCGTGTAGCCATTGCCCAGCCCACGCATGCGAATCGCCCCGCCTCGTCCGGGTGCACCACCGATGGTCACGCCCGGCAAGCGCTTGAGCACCTCACTCAAGGTGGCATCGCCTTGTTTTTCGATTTCTTCACGGCCGATCACGATCTTGGATGCCGTGGATTCGCGCCTCACTTCGGTGTCGATGTTGCGGTTACTGCGGATCTCCACCCTGCCCAGATCGGTGGTCGGGCTGGGCGTTGCGCTTTGCGCCAGCGCCAATCCTGGCCAGGCCGTGACACCACAGCTGGCAGCTAGCAGAAGGCGAGAAATGGGGGTCAACGTCCAGCAAGTCGGCCGAGCGACACGAGCGGTGGAAGAAAAAGTGGAGGCTAGAAAATAAGGGCGCATGTGCCGATTTTGACAGCGCCCCGAGTCACTTCTTTAAAGCCCGGGTAAAGACCGGGCCCTTATGCCCTTGGCCCAGAGAATCAATCGCCCGACTTGAAGAGGGCCGCCACCTTGCGCTTGGGCTTGATGTTGGCCGAAATCGACGAACGCACGGGCTTGGGACCACTGGGCTCCCAGCTGGGGGCCACATCGGTTTGCGAAGCCTCGTAGGGCTTTTCAAAAAACGGATCGCGGCTGATGGGCGCGGGACGAAAGCCCCCTCGGCGTGGGGACTCCAAGGCGTCACGGGGGTCAAACTCTTCACGTCGACGGCCTTCGTAGGGGCGTGCACGGGGGCGGTCTTCAGGGCGTTCGCCCCATTTTCCTGCGGAAGGGGCTGCGGGCCGTGTCTCCAGCTGCACGGTTTCGACCTCGATCTTGTTTTTGATCAGCTTTTCAATGTCGCCCACCAAGCGGGTGTCGGAAGGGCTGACCAACGTGACTGCCAAACCCGAAGCCCCGGCACGGCCGGTACGGCCAATGCGGTGCACATAGTCTTCGGCGTTGAAAGGCACATCGAAGTTGAACACCGCAGGCACATCTTTGATGTCCAGGCCACGGGCGGCCACATCGGTACACACCAGCAAATCGACTTCGCCCTTTTTGAAGGCTTCCAGCGCTTTCAGGCGCTCGTCTTGGCTCTTGTCACCGTGCAAAGCGGCAGTGCGCAAGCCTTCACGCTCCAGCGAACGGGCCAAGCGGCCGCAGCCGAGTTTGCTGTTGACAAAGATGAACGCCTGCTTGATGCCCCGGTCGTCGAGCACCTTGCGGATCACGCGGCGCTTGTCGTCGTCTTGCGCGGCGTAAAAACGCTGCTCGACCGTCGAAGCCGTCTCGTTGGGACGCGCTACCTCAATGGTGATGGGGTTTTGCAGGTAGCTGCCAGCCAGGCGCTTGATTTCGGGCGAGAAGGTGGCCGAGAACAGCAGCGTGGTGCGCTGCTTGGGCAAAAAGCTCAGGATGCGCTGCAGATCGGGCAAAAAGCCGATGTCCAACATGCGGTCGGCTTCGTCCAGCACCACATATTCCACTTGATTCAAGACCGCATTTTTGGCTTCGATGTGGTCCAGCAAACGCCCTGGCGTGGCGACCAGCACCTCCACACCTTTTTTCAGCTCCAGGGTCTGGGGCTTCATGTCCATGCCGCCAAACACCACCGCGCTGCGCAGCTGGGTGTACTTGGCGTACATCTTAATTTGTTGGGCCACCTGGTCGGCCAGCTCACGCGTGGGCAACAACACCAAAGCGCGCACCGGGTGGCGTGCTGGTGAGGTGGAGGGGTTTTCGTGCTTGAGCAGGCGCTGCAACAAAGGCAGCGAGAAAGCAGCGGTTTTGCCGGTACCGGTTTGGGCTGCGCCCATCACGTCCTGGCCCGTCAACACCACTGGAATGGCTTGGGCCTGGATGGGCGTCATGGATTCGTAGCCCATTTCGGCTACGGCTCGTGCCAGCGTGGGCGCCAGCGATAAATTGGAAAAAGAGTCGGTCATTAACCCGCTATTGTCTCATTTTGGGCTGAGCTCCCCAAAATCTGATTTTTTGACTCTGGTTTCAAGGCTCAGGTTTTGGGCAATGTCACGCCCACTTGGCCCTGGTATTTGCCGCCACGGTCTTTGTAGCTGGTTTCGCACACTTCGTCGCTCTCCAGGAACAGCACCTGGGCACAGCCTTCACCCGCGTAGATCTTGGCGGGCAGCGGGGTGGTGTTGCTGAACTCCAGCGTCACATAGCCTTCCCACTCCGGCTCGAAAGGCGTCACGTTCACGATGATGCCGCAGCGGGCGTAGGTGCTTTTGCCCAGGCAAATGGTCAGCACATTGCGTGGAATACGAAAGTACTCCACCGTGCGGGCCAGTGCAAAACTGTTCGGCGGGATGATGCAGACATCCCCTTCAATGTCCACAAAACTGCGGTCGTCAAAATTCTTCGGGTCAACCACCGTGCTGTAGATGTTGGTGAACACCTTGAATTCAGGGGCGCAGCGGATGTCATAGCCATAGCTGCTGGTGCCATAGCTGACGATTTTTTGACCTGCGGCGTTTTGACGGATCTGTCCCGGCTCAAACGGCTCAATCATGCCGTGCTGCTCGGCCATGCGTCGGATCCATTTATCGCTCTTGATGCTCATGGTATGCCCTTTGGTGATGGGCTCGATTTTAGTGGCGATCCAGTCCAACGATGAGAGTCACCACTGGATTGCCGCGTCATCATGCATCCCGCAATGCCCACGATCATCATCGCGAGCGAGGCGCGGCGATCCAGTGTGTGCGCAAGTGCTATCACTGGATGGCCGCGTCGCTGCGCTCCTCGCAATGACATTCAGGCCTCAACGCAAAACCTTGCCCTGCACACCCTGAACCAGATAGTTCATGCCCAGGATTTGGCCATCGTTCAGGCTTTGGCCTGCGGGCAGCACGGCACGGCCTTCGTTGTCGGTGATCGGACCTGCAAACGGCAACAACTTGCCCGAGCCCACCAGCTTTTGCTTGGCCAGGATTTCGTCCTGAACCTGCTTGGGCACCCTAGGGCCAAAGTCGCCGACGCGGATCATGCCGTCCTTGACGCCGCCCCACACACTGCCTGAAGTCCAGGTGCCATTCATGGCCGCCCTGACGCGGGCCGTGTAGTAGTCGCCCCACTGGTGGGTCACGGCGATGATCTGCGCATCCGGCCCGATCTTGCGCATGTCGGAGTGGTAGGCCACGGCCATCTTGCCGCGCTCTTGGGCCGCGGCCATCACGGCGGTCGATCCCGTGTGGAAGGCGATCACATCGACATCCTGGTTGAACAAGGCCATGGCCGCTTCGCGCTCTTTGGGGGGGTCAAACCAGGCGTTGAGCCAGACCACCTTGACGTTGGCTTTGGGGTTGACCGAGCGCATGCCCAAAGTGAAGGCGTTGATGCCCTGCAGGACTTCTGGAATCGGAAAGCCCGCCACATAACCGGCCACATTCGTTTGCGTCATGCGCCCGGCTGCGATGCCCGCCAAATAGCGGCCCTCGTAATAACGGGCGTTGGAGGCCGCCACGTTGGGTGCGGTCTTGAAGCCGGTCACTGACTCGAACTTCACATTCGGAAAGTCTTTGGCCACTCGGAGCGTGGGCTCCATGTAGCCAAAGCTGGGCGTGAAAATGATCTGGTGGCCTTGGTTAGCGAGGTCGCGGATCACGCGCTCGGCATCCGCACCCTCGGGCACATCGGCCACAAAAGTGGTCTTGACCTGATCGCCCAAAGCCCGCTCAACGGCCTTTCGGCCCTCGTCGTGCTGACGCGTCCAGCCCGCCTCGGTGATGGGCGAGACATAGACAAAACCGGCCTTGATGGGCTCAGTAGCTTTGACTGGCGTTGGAGTGGAAGTTTGTGCCTGAACGGCAGGAAAAAAAAAGCAGGCGGCCACGAGCATGGCAGCGAGGTTTTTATACATGGTAGTCCTCTACATGGCCCCGAGATTGAACAAAACAAAGCCCGCCGGGGCGGCGGGCTTCGGGAGTGGATTTTACATGGCAAGCCAGTCCTGCTCGTCAAAAGTGCATCACAAATCCAAATCTTCTACGCGCCACACAGCAACGGGGACAAGGCCTCCAGATATATGACGCAGCCCCGCCAGCGCATCCAGCAAAACATCACCTGGGAGCGATGGCGTCAAGACCACCCAAGCATCACGCGAGGGATCCTCAGGGTGCTGAACATGCGTCCACTGCTTTACGTCCACACCCCAATCCTGCAGCCATCCAGTCAGACAGGCCAAGCACTCAGGCTGCCCATGCAGCGCAAAGCGCAGGTAATGCCGCGAGGCCACCTGCCCGATGGGCAAGATGGGCAACGACCGAATCACGCCCGAGGGCACCGAGCGATGCGGCACCCGTGCATACAAGCCAGCAGACCCCAGTCGTGCCACATCGATCAAATCGGCCACGACCGCTGAGGCCGTGGTTTGTGAACCCGCTCCTGCACCGTAATAGAACGTGGGCCCAGCCGCATCCGCATTCACCCAAATGCCATTCATCGCGCCCGGTACTTGCGCCAGCAAATGCTTCTCGGGCACCAGGGCCGGATGCACCCGCAACTCCAGAGCGTCGGACCGCTGCCTGGCCATGCTCAACAACTTGATTCGGTAACCCAGCGCTTGGGCACACACCATGTCAAACGATTCCAAGCTGCTGATGCCTTGGACATGCACCTGATCCAAAGGCACATCAGCCCCAAAGGCGATGGCGGCCAGCAAGGCCGTTTTGTGGGCAGCATCCATACCCGATACATCCAATGCAGGGTCGGCTTCGGCATAGCCGAGCTCGGTAGCCAAGCGCAAAGCCGCCTCAAAGCTCAGCCCCGCCTCTTGCATTTGGGTCAGGATAAAGTTGGTTGTCCCGTTCACGATGCCCACCACCTCCAGGATGCGGTTGGCAGCCAAGCCCTCACGCAAGGCTTTGATGATGGGGATGCTCACCGCCACGGCACCTTCATAGGCCACGATCACGCCTTGCGCATCGGCCGCAGCAAAAATCTCCGTCCCATGTTCAGCCAACAGCGCTTTGTTGGCCGTGACCACATGCTTACCGTGGGCAATGGCTTCCATCACCAGTGCCTTGGCCAGGGTCACCCCGCCCATGACCTCCACAACGACATCGATGCCCGGGTGACGCACCAAGGTCAAGGGATCGCTGACCAAGGCCACATCCGGCCCAAGCACTTGAGCCGCTTTGAGCAAATTGCGTGCAGTGGCCATGACCAGCCGGATCGGCCGACCCGCGCGTTGGGCAATCAGGTCGGCATTGCGTGCCAGCACCTGGCAAGTGCCAGAGCCCACCACACCCGTGCCAATCAAACCCACACGCAAAGCGCCATCGCCTGGCACATCGGATGCATCCGATGCTGCGGAAAACAAAGAACCATGAATCATGAAAATCTCCAAACTGTGAAATCCAGCTGCCGGGGCTGGTTTGTTTGGAAATCCACCAGTGGGCAGCCAGTAAGGCCACCCGCGCGAACTCAGGTGGCCGCGTTGGTTGTGGTGGTAATCATGTTGAACCGCTTGCGCAAACAAACACCTGAAGACAGGCCACGCGCTGGTTGAGCGCAGACCATACTCACAAGATTTATCAATACAAATGTATTCAACATGTGCTGAAGTTTATCGCAAATTCGCACCCATCCACAGGCGTCAATGAGCCCCTCAAACCAACACTTGCTGGTCCAGCGCTTTGCTCCAATGCAATACCTCCACGCTCTGGCGCAGCCCACAAATCCAGAAGGGGTCGGTCTGCTTCAGTTGATGGACACTTTCTTTGAACTCGGACTCAACGATCCACAAGCCACCTGTGGGCACCTGACCAAGCTGCTCGCGCAAACTGCCGGCCACGCGCACTTGCGCCTGGTGTGCACCCACCCAATCAATGTGGGCCTGCAAATACGTGGCACGCCAAGCGGCTTGGTCGGGTCGATCAGTGAACAAAACGACAAACAACATGTTCAGTCCTCCTCGATTCAAACCCTGGGCATCCATCCAGTTCTCAAAGCATGCGCCCAATCAAGACGGCCACGCTTGTCGGCCAAAATCGCCATGGATTCATGGTCATAGGGCACGCTGATCAATTCACAACACCAGTCCGCACCCGATTTTTCGACCACCGCATAACGCGCATCGGGGCTGCCGTTCTCTATGCGATGGAACTTGGAAAAAGGGTAAGGGTGATCGTCATCGTAAGCAGGCAAACCGACACTGCCCGGATTGATGATGAGCAGCTTGGATCGCCAACGAACCGTCCTCGGAACGTGACTGTGTCCGCAGGCCAGCAAGCTGATGTTTTCCGGTATCAGCCCCGCCAAACGCTCTTCAATCTCTGTCACGTTCGCCAATCGGGCCGCTTCGCCTTCGGGTGTTTCCAACAAATATTCGATGTCGCTGCGAGGACTGCCATGGCACAGTGCCACATCATGGCCCAATTGTTCAGACCAAATTTGTGCCGTGTGCAGCCGGGGGTCCGACGGATCAGCGTGCGACGCCAACCATGTTTTGACAAACGGATTCAACCTAGAAAACGCAGTTGAACGCGCCCGAGGGTGCAGCCATGGTGGGCAATGGCCAGGCGCGAGGAGGCCGCAGGCTGCACCCCTGCAACGACGAGCAACGCCGCCAGTGCCCCCCAGGGCTGTGCCATCGGGTGCGTAGCGGTATCACCCACCAGGTGAGCGTCTTCGTGCTCACAAAGTTCAGGATACATCAGGGTTTCCAGCGGGTTCAAAGCGGTCAACTGCGTTTTCTAGGTTCAATTGAGCAGATGTGTATGCATCTGACAAATTTTGACGCTCGATCGGCAAGCTCAATAACTGGCGCTCATGGTTACCTGCGACATGCAGCCATGGCAAATTTTGAAGTCGGGCTGCGGTCTCATGGGGAAGCAATGGGCCACTCAAGCTGTCACCCAAATTCACCACACACTGAATTTTTCGATGACTCATGTCGGCCATCACGGCGTCTAAAGCAGCCAAATTGCCATGAATATCTGAAACAAATGCCAATCGCATCACGCCCCCTCTGGGTATGTTTTAAGCCTGTCTGGCAAGCCAGCGTCGACCTGCTGGCGTCAGTCGATATTTTTGAAGACGACTTTGGGGCTTACCGGGCACCGTCATCTCCAGAACGCCCAAGGCCAAAGCCGTTTGCTGATAGTGGACACGGAAGTGTTTTTCGTCTTTCAAGCCCAACGCGCTCATCAATTCAACGCGGCTCATCTCGCCATTGACCCGCCTCAACATGCGCTCCACTTCGGGGGTGACTTCGGGGGTGACTTGTGCTTCGACTTGTTCGCTCTGCCCCTGCCCCGCCCTGAGCACCTTCAAATACGCGGGGTCAAATGGGAATTCCAGCCACATGTCGAACGGTTGGTAGCGCAGCACTGGCTTGGGCGTGCCCGCCGCAGCGCATGCCGCAAAAATGCGCTCCACCCCACGGCCCCATGCTTCGATTTCGCCCGCCCTGAAAAAGGCATTTGCAATGGCCGGGTTGTACGGGCTGGAGGAATGCGCGCCCAGCAACGTGTCCAGTGTCCAGCCTTCGGGCAAGACCGCAGGGTTCCAGATGCGCAAGCGGTTTTCGTACACCCGAATCTGCACGGGCGCGGTCACTGCATAGTCGCGGTGCACCAGCGCATTCAGCAATGCCTCGCGCAGCGCAGCACGCGGCACCGGAAAGGTCTCCACCCGCACAATGCCATCGTATGAAATGACCGCCTTCAGGTATTTGGTCAGCAGCAAGTCCAGCGTGTTCTTGACTTGGTGGAACAAAGCGCCTTCGACCTCGTCGTGGTACAGCAACTCGGTCTCTGACTCGAAATAACCCACCTTCACAAACGCACCCGTCACAAAACGCTGGGGGTCTGCGGCAAACAACAAGGCTGTCGCGCGTTGGTAATACGCCCCCTCTTTCAGACGCAGTTTGTCGAGCAAGTTGGCATCGCTCTCGGCCAGTGTCTCTGCATCCAGCCGTCCGCTGCGCTGGGCCAGCTGGCGAAACCGCGCCATGGCCGGTGCAGACACATCGGCCAGACTGAACTGGGGCATCGGTACGCCGTCCCAAGTGCGGCCATGGCGTCCCAACAAAAAGCGGTCCAGAGCCGCGCCCTTGAGTTCTTGCAGCGTGCTGCCGCTGAGCATGTAGTAATGGCCCCGGTAGCTGATCGGGTTGGGATAGGCTTGCACCACCACCTCGATGTAGTGCAACTCGCCTTCGGTGTGCAGGTTCACGTCCACCACAATGCCCAGCAAGTCGCGCACCTTGTTGGGTAAATCTTCCAAGAGTTTGGCCGCATCGGGCAGACCCACCACTTCGCCCTTGTCATTCACCCCCAGCAGCAAATGGCCGCCTTGCGCATTGGCAAAGCCGCACACCCAGCGCAGGTAGTCATCGCGCCAGGTTTCCTTCCATTCGGTGTGCTGGGATTCTTGCTTGAGCATCGCGCCATTTTGACAGGCAAACCCCTCAATCCTGCTCCGCAAACCCCTGAAAACAGACTTTCAATTCATGCATCCAGCGGTGCTTGTCCGCCTCGGGTGCAAAGCTCGCTTCGATGCTGTTGGCGGCCAATTTGTAGGCTTGCTGGGCATTCAGGTGCAGCGCGGCAAAGGTCTGCAGGTAGTTGTCGTTCAGGTAGCCCCCAAAATAGGCCGGGTCGTCCGAGTTGAGGGTGATGCGCAGGCCTGCATCCAGCATCTGGCCCAGGTTGTGGTCGGCCAGGTTTTTGAACACACACAGCTTGAGGTTGGACAGCGGGCAGACCGTGAGTGGCATCTGGCTGTCGGCCAGGCGCTGCATCAAAGCCGCATCGTGGATGGCTTGCACGCCGTGGTCGATGCGCTCGACCTGCAGCACGTCCAATGCGCCCCAGATGTAGGCAGGCGGGCCTTCTTCGCCCGCATGGGCCACGCAGTGCAAGCCCAGCTCGCGGGCACGGGCAAACACGCGGGCAAACTTTTCGGGCGGGTGGCCCAGCTCGCTCGAATCGAGTCCCACGCCGATGAAGTGCTCACGCCAGGGCATGGCTTCTTCCAGCGTGGCCAGCGCCTCGTCCTCGGACAGGTGGCGCAAAAAGCACAGGATCAGATCGGCGCTGATGCCCAGCTGAGTCTGCGCATCGCGGCAGGCGCGGCTCAGGCCTTCGATGACCGCGCCCATGGCCACACCGCGTGCCGTATGGGTTTGCGGATCAAAAAACAGCTCGGCCCGCACCACATGATCGGCCTTGGCTTTTTCAAAATAGGCCCAGGCCATGTCGTAAAAATCCTGCTCGTGCAGCAGCACACTGGCCCCGGCGTAATACAGGTCCAGAAAGCTTTGCAGGTTGGTGAAGGCATAGGCGCTGCGCAAGGCGGCCACATCGGCATAGGGCAGCTGCACATCGTTGCGCTGGGCCAGGGCAAAGATCAGTTCGGGCTCGAGTGATCCTTCGATGTGGATGTGCAGCTCGGCCTTGGGCATGAGACTCAGCAACTCAGGCAAGCGCTCTGGGGGGATGGCGTGGACTTTGAACATGTGCGGCCTTTGAAGTGTCAGCCCCGCATATTAATCCGTGAGTGCTTGCGGCAACACACATTCATTTGCCCAGGCCACCCCAGTGTGCAGTGCCTGCCCCGCCTACAATCTCCCCTTCGTTCACACAGCGGCCATCCAGCGGGCCACCGATTGCAAACATGGCGGTATTCACCGAAGTCACCGAAACCCAGGCCAATGACCTGATGCAGTCCCTGAATTTGGGGCGACTGTGCGCTTTGCGCGGCATTGAGGGCGGCATTGAAAACACCAATTACTTCGCCACCACCGATCAAGGTGAGTATGTGCTGACCGTTTTTGAGCGCCTGACCCATGAACAGCTGCCCTTTTATTTGTTGCTGATGAAGCACTTGGCGGGCCGCGGCATCCCGGTGCCGGACCCCGCCGCCAACAGAGATGGCGATGTGCTGCACACCCTCAGCGGTAAACCCGCCGCTGTGGTGAACAAATTGGCAGGCAAAAGCCAGTTGCAGCCCCAAACTGCCCATTGCGCCGCTGTGGGGGACATGTTGGCACGCATGCACTTGGCCGGATCCGATTACAACCGCAGCCAGCCCAATCTGCGTGGCTTGCCTTGGTGGAATGAAACAGTGCCCGTGGTGCTGCCCTACCTGGATGAGGCGCAAGCGACCCTGCTGCGCAGTGAACTGGCTTACCAAAACCACATCGCCCAGGGTGCGGCTTATGCGGCTCTGCCCCGTGGCCCTGTACATGCCGACCTGTTTCGCGACAACGTGATGTTTGATGGCGAGCAGCTCACTGGTTTTTTTGACTTTTACTTTGCTGGCGTGGACGCCTGGTTGTTTGACCTGGCCGTCTGCCTGAACGATTGGTGCATCGACTTGCCATCTGGCAGGCACGACCAGGATCGCGCCCTGGCCATGCTGCACAGCTACATGGCCGTGCGCCCCTTGAGCGCTGCAGAACGTGAATTGCTGCCCGCCATGTTGCGAGCAGGAGCATTGCGCTTTTGGATTTCACGCCTTTGGGATTTTTACCTGCCACGTGAAGCCTCGATGCTCAAGCCACACGACCCCACGCACTTTGAGCGCGTGCTGCGTGGTCGCATTGATCAACCCGTGACGCTTTGAACGCCTTTCTTTTTTGAGCACATCACCATGCAATTGAACATCGTCCCTGCCCGCTCTGGTCCGCATTGGGCGATGCAAGGCATACGCACGTTTTGGCGACAGCCGCTGGCCATGTCGGGCCTGTTTTTCCTGTTCATGGCCACCGTGTCTTTGGTTTCGATGGTGCCGTTCATCGGACCAGTCTTGGCCTTGATGGTGCTGCCCAGCCTGACTTTGGGCACGATGGCCGCCACTCAGGAGGCTGCCGAGGGCAAGTTCCCCATGCCTGCGGTGTTGTTTGTCGCGCTCAAAACCGGCCCGCAGCGCAAAGCCATGATCCAGCTGGGCGGCCTGTATGCCTTGCTGTTCATCGGGGTCATGTTGGCGTCGGCGTTGATGGACGGCGGCACTTTTGCCAAGGTGTATTTCGGTGCAGCGGCCATCACCCCAGAGGCGGTCAATAACGCGTCATTTCAAGCGGCCATGTGGTTGTCCATGGTGCTTTACATTCCCTTGTCGATGATGTTCTGGCATGCACCTGCCCTGGTGCACTGGCAGGGCTTGCCAGCCGTCAAAAGTCTGTTCTTCAGCTTCGTGGCCTGTTGGCGCAATCTGCGCGCCTTTGCGCTCTATGTTTTGGTCTGGATAGGCGTATTCATGGGCTCTGGCATGTTGGCACTGCTGGTGTCGACACTGCTGGACGATGCCCAATCGATGGTGGTCGTCTTCATGCCTTTGGCGCTGTGCGTCATGGCCATGTTTTTCACCTCGATCATGTTCACCGTCAAGGATTGTTTCAGCTCGGATGTGCAGGCTCAACCGCCGCAGTGACAAGTTGGCTTGCCTGCACAAAGGCATTCATCAGGGGCGACAACCGCAGGCTGTCAAGGCATCGCCCCCTTGCAGGCCAGCGCTCTCAAAACTGACCTGCTGGATGCTCAGGCGTAGCGCTGGCTGGCCAGTTTGGCACCTTCGGCCAGGGCCTTGAGCTTGGCCTCGGCCACGGCGCGGCTCATCGGAGCCAGGCCGCAGTTGGTGCAGGCTATCAGCCGGTTCTTGGGCACGAACTGCAAGGCGCGGCCAATGGTGTCGGCGATTTCTTCGGGCGTTTCAATGGCCGGGTTGGCCACATCGATCACGCCGACCATCACGTCCTTGCCCTCCAGCAGCTTCATCATCTCCATCGGCACATGCGAGTGCATGCACTCCAGGCTGACTTGCTGGATGCTGCTTTGGGCTAGGGCTGGGAACACTTTTTCGTACTGACGCCACTCGTCGCCCAAGGTCTTTTTCCAGTTGTTATTGGCTTCGATCCCGTAGCCGTAGCAAATGTGCACGGCTGTGGTGCAGGTCAAGCCCCGCGCGGCCACTTCGAGCGCCTTCACACCCCAGTCAGCGGCCTCGTCCATGTAGACGTTGAAAGCGGGTTCATCGAACTGGATGATGTCCACGCCGTCAGCCTGCAGCGCCAGCGCTTCCTGGTTGAGCAATTCGGCAAAGGCCATGGCCATCTTGACCTTGTCGCCATAAAAACGGTCGGCCACGGTGTCGACAATCGTCATCGGGCCAGGCAAGGTGAATTTGAGTTTTTTCTTCGTGTGGGCACGGGCGAGCTGGGCTTCGAAGGCGTGTACGCGGCCTTTGAGGCGCAAGGGTGCAATGACTTGCGGCACCTGCGCGTCGTAGCGCTTGTTGCGGATGCCCATGGTGACCTTGTTGACGAAGTCGATGCCCTCAACCTGCTCGACAAAGCCGTGCACAAAGTGCTGGCGCGCCTGTTCTCCGTCGCCAATCACATCGAGACCCGCGTCTTCTTGGGCCTTGATCCACAGCAGTGTGGCATCGGCCTTGGCTTGCTGCAGCTCGGGGCCTTGGATGGTCCACTGCGGCCAGAGTTTTTCGGTCTCGGCGAGCCAAGCGGGTTTGGGCAAGCTGCCAGCGATTGCAGTGGTGAACATGTCAAAAATCCTGAGGGTTTCAAAAATCAAAGCGTGGAGTTTGCCGCCAATCCAAATTCTTGGGCGAGCAGTTCGTACGATCGGCATTGGGCGGCGGGGTCATGCGTCCAGGTGATGACCACTACTTCATCGACTTCCAGCCGGGCGGCCAATTGGCGCAGCTTGCGGCCCACCGTGGCAGCCGAGCCGATCAGGGCCGAATCGCGCAGACGCTCCAGGGCAAATTGCTCGGCCGGGCTGTAATCACGCGCCGCTTCTTCAGGCGGCAAGAGCGCCCCGATGCGGCCCAGATTCCGGTCCATCTTCCAGCGGGCGCGGCTCTCGAACAGTCGCAGCGCCTCTTCGTCGGTGTCGGCGGCCAAGGCCCAGACGCACAAGGCAGCGTGAGGCTTGGCCAAGCCCGCGCTGGGCCGGAAAGTTTCACGGTAAATCTGCAGCGCTTCGTCTGCGCCCTGCCCATCGGTGATGAAGTAGGCAAACGCATAGGGCAAGCCCAGGTGGGCGGCCAATTGGGCCCCATAGTCCGAGCTGCCCAGCATCCACACCGTGGGCGAGGTGTCCGACTGAGGGTAGGCAAACACGTTGTGCCCCGGGTGGCCGGGCGGCAGGTTGTGGCCACTCACCCAGGCTTGCATTTCCATGAGCTGCTGCGGAAAACGCTCCGAGGCACTGCGGTCCGGGTTGAGCAACTGCGCGGTGCGCCCGTCGCTGCCGGGCGCGCGGCCCACGCCCAGGTCGATGCGGCCGGGCGCCAAGGCGTCCAGCACCCGAAACTGCTCAGCCACTTTCAGCGGCGCGTAGTGCGGCAGCATCACCCCTGCGCTGCCGATGCGGATGCGCTGGGTGCGGGCGGCAATGGCGGCCATCAAGACCTCGGGGGCACTGCCCACGATGCTGGGGTGGCTGTGGTGCTCGCTCACCCAGAAACGGTCATACCCCCAAGCCTCGGCCTTTTGCGCCAACGCCAGGGTCTGGCGAATGGTCGCGTCCTGGCCGCGCCCGGAGGCAGCAGCCGATTGGTCAAGGATGGAAAGTCTCAGGCTCATTGGGATGGGGATGAATAAACGGGCTCAAGCCTTCGCAGGTGCGCCCAAGGCGGCCATTTCGGCCTCTTGCAGTGCCCGCCACATGACTTTGCCGCTGCCGCTCTTGGGCAAGGCGTCGACAAAACTCACGGCGCGGGGCATTTTGTAAACGGCCATGTTCTCACGGCACCAGTCGATGATGTCCCGCTCAGACACTTGGCCTTTTTGGTCTTGCCGCAAAACCACCACCGCTTTGACCGACTCGCCCCGGTAGGCGTCGCGAGTGGCGATGATGCAGGCCTCTTGAATGGCAGGGTGGCGGAACATCAAGGCCTCGACCTCGGCTGGCCAGACCTTGAAACCGCTGGCGTTGATCATGCGCTTCAAGCGGTCGGTCATGAAGAAGTAACCTTCCTCATCGACCCGGCCCATGTCACCGGTGCGGAAGAAGGTTTTGCCGTCACGCTCGAAAAACGCGTCAGCCGTGGCGTCAGGCCGCTTCCAGTAGCCCTTGAACACCTGGGGGCCGCTGCTCACGATTTCCCCGGACTCTCCAACAGGCAGCTCCTCCAAAGTCTCGGGGTTCACGATGCGGGAATCCACGCTCATGAAAGGGATGCCCAAACACTGCTTTTTGGGATGATCAGGCGGGTTGCTGTGCGAAGGCGCAGCAGTTTCTGTCAGACCATAGCCTTCGGCATAGCGCAGACCAAACTGATCGAGCAAGCGCTGAGCCACTGCTTCGGGCATGGCAGCCCCACCACCGCCAATGTAGACCAGGCTGGAGAGGTCGTACTTGTCCATATGCGGGCTGCCCAACAGGTCGATCACCATGGTCGGTATATTGGTCCAGTGCGTGACTTTCCACTTGGAAATCAGATAGCCCGCCACATCGCGGTCCCAGCGCGGCATGATCACCAAGCACGAACCCAGCAATATATTGGTGTGCATCAAGCTGACCATGCCGGTGATGTGGAACATGGGAACAACACACAAAGTCACGTTTTCTGGCGTGCCATTACCCCAAAGACCACTGGCCATGGCGTTGTGCATGATGGTGCCATGGGTATGCATGCAGCCTTTGGGCAGACCGGTGGTGCCGCTGGTGTAAGGCAACACTGCCATATCGTTTGTCGTGGCCTTGACCTCAGGCAAGGATCTTGTCGGCTCAGTCACCATCCAATGGCCCCAGGCATGCACCTGACCGGTAGACAAATGAGGGAGCGCGTGCTGGGTCAGCAACCAACTGCGCCAAGACTGTGGCAAATCCTCCGGGCTCACTTGTTCGGGATCGAACACGTCCGTGAATTGTGTGACCACCAAATGCTGCAGGCGCTGCTCGGCAGGCAAAGCTTCACTGGCTTGGGCCATATCCGGGGCCAGATCGGCGGTGGTCACTGCCACGCGGGTGTCCGGGTCGGTGATGTAGTGCTTGAGCTCTTCGGCCTTGTTCATGGGGTTCACGGGCACCACCACCGCATCCAGCCTCAAGATGGCGAAATGGGTGATGACCAGCTGCGGGCAATTTTGCATGTTGAGCACCACACGGTCCCCCGGCTGCACCCCTAATTCAGACAAGTGCGCCGCCATGCACTCTGACGCCTGCATCAGTTCATGGAATGTCCAGACCCGCCCCATGAACACCAAAGCTGCTTTGTCAGGATAACGCAATGCACTGATGGCCAGATTCATCCACAGCGATGTGGCAGGCGGCGTGATTCGTGTCGGCAAACGGGCGGGCCATACAGCGTCGTGGACGGGCATCTGATGTCTCCTGAACTGAATAATGTGGCTTGCATGTTAATCGTCTTGGGTCAACCGCAAGCCATCTGCTTTGTCGCAGGCGGGACGATCAGAAATGATTGAATAAAGGATTAAGAAACTGTTTCCAATTGTTTATTTTTTTGTCCCTTAGTGTTATTTTTATAGCCCATTAACATTTTTATCACTAAAATATGCTCATGCAAACACAACACACCCCCGACACCCTCGAAGATTATTGCGGTACCACCTACGCAGCCAAATTGCTTGGACTGTCGGTGGGTACGATCCAGACGCTCGTCGAAAAAAACGAGTTGCAGGCCTGGAAAACCCAAGGTGGGCATCGCCGTATCTCCATGCCGTCCATCCGCGAGTACCAGCGCAAGCACAACATGCTGATGTCCCCGCTCGACAACCGCGAAGGGCGTCTCAAAGTCTTGCTGGTGGAAGACGATGCGGTCACCCGCGACATGCTGCGCGACTTTTGCAATCGCTGCGAAATGCCTGTGGACTGCACGGCCATGTCCTCCGGACTCGAAGCATTGATCGACATCGCCAGCATTCAGCCCGACGTGATGATTGCGGACCTGAACATGCCCGGAGTTGACGGATTTGAACTTCTGCGCACATTGCGCCAAACCTCCCAGTTCAACCGAATGACTTGCTTGGTCATTTCAGCACTGTCGCAGGAAGAAATTGCAGCTCGCGGTGGGCTGCCTGAAGGCACCATCTTCATGGCCAAACCCATCAACATGCAGTGGTTCAATGGCTTTTTCACCGCGCTGATGGCTGGCCGAAAAGTTGAACTGCAAGCCGCGTCCTGAATTTCCCCTTTCTGCCCCTCTATGCGCCACAGAGCGCAGCGGTTTGCATCCGACTTTGCCCCATTCATCAAGCCACTGCATGTTGTGCAGTGGCTTTTTTTATGCCCCATGCCTTGCAGGGTTTTCACCCATCCCTGACAACTCCAATTTTGTATACAGTTTGGCACACAAAGCAGCACACCTTTAGCCGCTTTGGGTTTTCCCCTCACCGTTTACAAGCAAGGAGTACCCTCCATGAGTTCAACTATCCACCCCGTGGACGAAAAACTGCCCTCGGGCAAGCTCGCCGCTTTGGGCCTGCAACATGTGCTGGTGATGTATGCCGGCGCGGTGGCCGTGCCCCTGATCGTGGGCCGCGCCCTCAAGCTCAGCCCTGAACAAGTGGCGATGCTGATCTCGGCCGACCTGTTTTGCTGCGGTTTGGTCACGCTGATCCAATCGCTGGGTGCCACACAGTGGTTTGGCATCAAGCTGCCCGTGATGATGGGCGTGACGTTTGCGTCTGTGGCCCCGATGGTGGCCATGGCCAACAACAACCCGGGCGTGCAAGGCGCGGGGCTGATCTTTGGCGCCATCATTGGCGCGGGGGTGATATCGATCTTGATTGCGCCCATCGTGAGTCGCATGCTGCGGTTTTTCCCGCCTGTCGTCACCGGCACCATCATTGCCGTCATCGGCATCAGCTTGATGCGCGTGGGCATCAACTGGATTTTTGGCAACCCCTTCGGCCCCACAGCGCCCAGCATCCCTAACCCGGAACACCTGGCCTGGCTCGATGCGGCCAAACAAGCGGCCAGCACGGGTGCAGTGCCCCCGGTGCCTGCCGGCATGAACATCGTCGGCTCGGTGCCCAACCCCAAGTACGCGCAGCTGTCGCACATCGGCATTGCCGCCATTGTGTTGGTGTCCATCTTGCTGATTGCCAAGTACGCCCGTGGCTTTGTGGCCAACATTTCGGTGCTGCTGGGCATCGTGATCGGTGGCGTGGTGGCTACGGCCGCTGGCCTCATGACGTTTGACAAAGTCGGCAAAGCTGGCTGGTTTGACTTGGTGCTGCCTTTCGAAATCGCCACACCCGTCTTTGATCCGATCCTGATCCTGACCATGACCTTGGTGATGATCGTGGTGATGATCGAGTCGACCGGCATGTTCCTCGCCTTGGGCGATCTGACGGGCAAAAAAGTGGATCAAAAAATGCTCACAGCCGGTCTGCGCACCGATGGCTTGGGCACCCTGATTGGCGGCATCTTCAACACCTTCCCCTACACCAGCTTCTCGCAAAACGTGGGCTTGGTCGGCGTGACCGGCGTGAAAAGCCGCTTCGTCTGCGTGGCAGGCGGCGTGATCCTGATCGTGCTGGGTCTGCTGCCCAAAATGGCCGCCCTGGTCGAGTCGCTGCCCACCTTTGTGCTGGGTGGTGCGGGCTTGGTGATGTTCGGCATGGTGGCGGCCACCGGCATCCGCATCCTGGCCAACGTGGACTACAAGGGCAACCGCAACAACCTGTTCATCGTGGCGATTTCGATCGGCTTTGGCATGATCCCGCTGATCGCGCCGCGCTACCTGCAGTGGATGCCACACAGCATCCACCCGCTGATCGAGTCGGGTATTTTGCTGGCCTCCATCAGCGCCGTGCTCTTGAACCTGTACTTCAATGGCTCCAACGGCGACAGCAGCGATGCCGTCGAAGCGGCCAAACAAGCCGATTCGCACTGAAGGCAATCACCTGAAGACATGGATACCCGGTCAAGCCGGGTGTGACATGCTTTCGTCACCCAAAAGCCAAGCCCAGCGCTTGGCTTTTTTGCTTTTTATGCAGGTAATCCGCAGGGTATTGGGCCCGCCAAATGGGTTACGCTTTCTAATTAATTCCCCTACTCAGCCAAAGAGACACTTTTCATGAGCCAAAAACCACTGTCCCCCGCCGAAGAAGCACTGCGTGAAGCGGCCCGCGATTACCACCGCTTTCCCACACGCGGCAAGGTCTCGGTCAACCCGACCAAGCCCCTGTCCAACCAGCGCGATTTGTCGCTGGCTTATTCGCCCGGTGTGGCTTACCCCTGCTTGGACATCGAGGCCGACCCGTCCAAAGCATTTGACTTCACCTCGCGCGGCAACCTGGTGGCGGTGATCACCAACGGCACGGCTGTGCTGGGCCTGGGCGACATCGGCCCGCTGGCGGCCAAACCCGTCATGGAAGGCAAAGGCTGCCTGTTCAAGAAATTCGCGGGTATTGACGTGTTCGACATCGAGCTGGCCGAGCGCGACCCGGACAAGCTGGTGGACATCATCGCCGCCATGGAGCCGACCTTGGGCGGCATCAACCTCGAAGACATCAAAGCCCCAGAGTGCTTTTACATCGAGAAGAAGCTGCGCGAGCGCATGAACATCCCGGTCTTCCACGACGACCAGCACGGCACCGCCATCATTGCCTCGGCCGCCATGCTCAACGGCCTGGAGCTGGTGAACAAGGACATCGGCAGCATCAAGCTGGCCGTATCGGGCGCAGGCGCTGCGTCCATCGCCTGCCTGGATGTGATGGTGGGCTTGGGTGTGAAGGTCGAGAACATTTTTGTGTGCGACTCCAAGGGCGTGATCTACGAAGGCCGCCCCGGTGGCTACGACGAATCCAAAGCCCGCTACGCCCAAAAAACCGACGCCCGCACGCTGGCCGACGCGGTCAACGGCGCGGACGTGTTCTTGGGCTGCTCGGCACCCGGCGTGATGACGGTGGACATGATCAAAACCATGGCGCGTGACCCGGTGATCCTGGCGCTGGCCAACCCCGAACCCGAAATCCGCCCCGAGCTGGCCAAAGCCGCCCGCCCCGATTGCATCATCGCCACCGGCCGTTCGGACTACCCGAACCAGGTCAACAACGTGCTGTGTTTCCCCTACATCTTCCGGGGCGCACTGGACTGCGGCGCGACCAAAATCACCGAAGCCATGAAGCTGGCTTGCGTGCGCCAGATCGCCGACCTGGCCAAGGCCGACATCAGCGAAGAAGTGGCCAGCGCCTACGCGGGCAAAGAGCTGTCTTTTGGGCGAGATTACCTGATCCCCACGCCTTTTGACTCGCGCTTGATTTTGCGCATCGCGCCTGCCGTGGCGCAAGCCGCCTTTGACTCGGGTGTGGCCACGCGCCCCATCACCGACATGGACGCCTACCGCCAGCAGCTGCAAAGCTTTGTCTCGCAAACCGGTTTGTTGATGCGCCCCATCTTCAACGCCGCCAAGGCGGTGCCCCAAAATGCCAAGCGCGTGGCCTATGCCGATGGCGAGGACGAGCGCGCGCTGCGTGCCGCCCAAATGGCCATCGACGACAAACTGGCGCACCCGATCCTGATCGGCCGCCCCGCCGTGATCGCTGCCCGCATCGAAAAAGCCGGGCTGCGCATGCGCTTGGGGGTGGATGTGGACAACGTCAACCCGGAAGACGATGAGCGCTTTCGCCAGTACTGGGAGCATTACCACCACTTGATGAAGCGCAACGGCGCCACACCCGCGGTGGCCAAGGCGGCGGTGCGCCGCTCCAACACCATCATCGGCTCGCTCATGGTGTCCTTGGGCGATGCCGACGCCCTGATTTGCGGCCTGACGGGCAACTACATGACCCACCTGGAGCGCATCGACAGCATTTTGGGCAAACGCACAGGCGTGACCAACTACGCCGCCGTGAATGCGCTCGTGAGTGACTTGGGGCCACTGTTCATCACCGACACCTATGTCAACGAAGACCCGAGTGCCGAGCAACTGTCGGAAATCGCGGCCATGGCGGTCAAGGAAATCCAGCGCTTTGGCATCGTGCCCAAGGTGGCCTTTCTGTCGCATTCGAGCTACGGCTCGTCCAAGCGCGCATCGGCCCGCAAGATGCGCTTGGCACGAGACCTGTTCGTGGCGCAACACCCCGACATCGAGTGCGATGGCGAGTTGCACGGCGATGCCGCCTTGCAGCCTGAAATCCGCAACGTGTATCTGGAAGACAGCACCCTGAGCGGCTCGGCCAATTTGTTGGTCTGCCCCAACCTGGACGCGGCCAACATCTTGTACAACGTGATGAAAACCACCACCAGCGGTGGCGTGACCGTGGGTCCCATCCTCATGGGCGCGGCCGGCACGGCGCACATCCTGACGCCCGCAGCCACCGTGCGCCGGGTGCTCAACATGACCGCACTGGCCGCAGCCGGTGCGCGCAGCTGAGCGGGCTCAACCCCGCAAAGCCCCAATTTGGTGCCTATTTCGACCGAGATGGGCACCAAAACAGGGGGGTTTATAGGGGATGGACCTGACATACACCGTCAGGTACATGCCGGATAATGGCACCGATTTTGCTAGACAAGAGTCACCGTTTATCAGACCCAGGAGCCCCTCATGAACAAGCGTTTCTTACTCAAGGCCACGGCCGCACTGGCAGCAGCCGCCTCTTTTGGTCTGGCACAAGCCCAAAGCACCCCCATCAAGTTCCAGATGGACTGGCGCTTTGAAGGCCCTTCTGCTTTCTTCTTGTTGCCTGCGGCCAAAGGTTATTTCAAGGACGCCAAGCTGGACGTGACGGTGGATTCGGGCAACGGTTCGGGTGGGGCGGTGACCCGTGTCGCTTCGGGCACTTATGACCTGGGTTTTGCCGACCTGGCCGCCCTGATGGAATTCCACGCCAACAACCCCGACGCCCCCAACAAGCCTGTGGCCATCATGATGGTCTACAACAACACCCCCGCTTCGGTGATGGCTTTGAAGAAGTCCGGCATCAAGACCCCCGCCGACTTGGCTGGCAAAAAACTCGGCGCTCCCGTGTTTGACGCCGGTCGCCGAGCATTCCCCATCTTCCAAAAAGCCAACAGCATTGGCAACGTGGCCTGGACCGCCATGGACCCACCATTGCGCGAAACCATGCTGGTGCGCGGTGACGTGGACGCCATCACTGGCTTCACCTTCACCTCGCTGCTCAACATCGAAGCGCGTGGCGTGAAGGCCGAAGACGTGGTGGTCATGCAGTACCCCGATTTTGGCGTCAAGCTCTATGGCAACGCCATCATCGCCTCGCCCAAGATCCTGAAGGAAAACCCCGCCGCCGTGAAAGCGTTCCTGGCTGCCTTCACCAAGGGCGCCAAAGACGTGATGGCCGATCCGGCCAAAGCCATTGAATCGGTCAAGGCACGCGACGGCATCATCAACGTGGCGCTCGAAACCCGCCGCCTGCAATTGGCCATCGACACCGTGATCAACAGCCCATCGGCCCGCGCCGAAGGCTTTGGCCAAATCAACGCCCCGCGCATGACGCTGATGGCTTCGCAAGTGTCGGACGCCTTCAACACCAAGACCCGCGTCAAGTCCGAAGAGATCTGGAACGGCTCTTTCCTGCCCACTGCCAAAGAGCTGGACATCCTGCCCAAAGGCAAGAAGTAAACCAGTGCCAGCTTCGGGGCATGCCGCCCCGGCGCTCAGGGCCCACCGCCACCCTGCTCGGGTCGGTGGGCTTTTACAGGGCGTAGCGTGTATACACTTTCGAACACCATTTTCGAGCTCTCACCATGACCCAAGAATCATTCGTTGATTTCCAGAATGTCTGGCTGGCCTACAACGACGAGTTGCTGGCACAAAACCACTTCGCTGTCGAAGACATCAACCTGCAGGTCAAGCAAGGCGAGTTCATCGCCATCGTCGGGCCCTCGGGCTGCGGCAAGTCGACCTTCATGAAGCTGACCACGGGCCTGAAAATGCCCAGCAAAGGCCGCATTCTGGTCGATGGCCAGCCGGTGACTGGTCCGCTCAAGATCAGCGGCATGGCGTTTCAGGCCTCGTCCTTGTTGCCTTGGCGCACCACGTTGGACAACGTGTTGCTGCCCCTCGAAATCGTGGAGCCTTACCGATCCAACTTCAAGCAAAAAAGAGAAGAGTACGCAGAGCGCGCCCGCAAACTGCTGAACACTGTGGGCCTGGGCGGCTACGAAGACAAGTTCCCGTGGCAACTGTCGGGTGGTATGCAGCAACGCGCCAGCATCTGCCGCGCCTTGATCCATGAGCCCAAGATGCTGCTGCTCGACGAGCCTTTTGGCGCGCTCGACGCTTTCACCCGCGAAGAACTCTGGTGCATCTTGCGCGACCTGTGGACCGAGCAAAAGTTCAACGTGATTTTGGTCACACACGACCTGCGCGAATCGGTGTTTTTGGCCGACACGGTGTACGTGATGAGCAAGAGCCCCGGCCGCTTTGTGGTGAAAAAAGAAATCGACCTGCCGCGCCCGCGTGATCTGGAGATCACCTACACCCCGGAATTCACCAACATCGTGCACGAGCTGCGCGGCCACATCGGGGCCATGCGCAAAACCGGTGCGGCCATCAACCAATAAGCGGGAGCCTCTCATGAACAAAAAATCGCTCGAAAGCTGGTCGCCCTGGATCTTGCTGGCGCTCAGCATCCTGATTTGGGAAGGCCTGTGCCGCGCCTTCAACGTGTCGGAATTCATCTTCCCCAGCCCCTCGCGCATCGCACAGCAAACCATCGAATACCGCGACGTGATCGCGGGCCACGCCTGGCGCACCTACTGGGTGACCATGGTGGGCTTTGGCATCGCCATCGTGGTGGGCGTGCTGCTGGGCTTCATCATTGGCAGCTCACGCTTGGCCTATGCCGCCGTGTACCCGCTCATGACCGCCTTCAACGCGCTGCCCAAAGCGGCCTTTGTGCCCATCTTGGTGGTGTGGTTCGGCATCGGCATCGGCCCCGCCATCTTGACGGCCTTCCTCATCAGCTTCTTCCCCATCATGGTGAACATCGCCACCGGCTTGGCCACGCTGGAGCCTGAGCTCGAAGACGTGCTGCGCGTGCTGGGTGCCAAGCGCTGGGACGTGCTGGTCAAAGTGGGCCTGCCCCGCTCCATGCCTTACTTTTATGGCTCACTCAAAGTGGCCATCACCTTGGCCTTTGTGGGCACCACGGTGTCCGAGATGACGGCCTCGAACGAAGGCATTGGCTACCTGCTGATTTCGGCCGGTTCAGCCATGCAAATGGGCTTGGCGTTTTCTGGCTTGGTCGTGGTCGGCGCGATGGCCATGATCATGTATGAGCTGTTCAGTTACATCGAAAAGCGCACCACCGGCTGGGCACACCGCGGCTCGCAAGGCGAATAAGGCGCATGCTGTTTTGCGCGTGACGCAGTCGGCTCATCCAAGGGAGTGCATCAGATGACTTGGTTGGCCCGACTGGATTTGGACTACACGCTCGAAGCCAATCGCAGCGTGACCCGCTACCTGCACCAAGGCCCGCTGCGCATCTTGCAAAGCCTCTACCCCGAGGGCGATGCCGTCTGCCACAACGTGCTGGTGCACCCGCCCAGCGGCTTGGTGGGTGGCGACACACTGGACATGCGCGTCACCGTAGGATCTGGGGCGCATGGCCTGGTCACCACGCCCGGGGCCACGCGCTTTTACAGGTCTGAAACGGGGCTGGCCACACAACAGGTGCATGCACGGGTTGAATCTGGCGCACGTCTGGAATGGCTGCCTTTGGAAGCCATCGCATACAGCCAATGCGATGCGCTCAACCGCGCTGTGTTTGACCTGGCCCCCGACGCAGAAATGATGGCTTGGGACATCACCGCATTTGGCCTGCCTGCGGCGGACATGCCTTTTGCACAGGGCACCTTTCGCCAACATTTGGAGATTCCCGGTGTGTGGCTGGAGCGCGGCACGATCAACGCCACCGACACCCGCTTGATGAACAGCCCGCTGGGGCTGGCCGGGCAACGCTGCATGGCCACGCTGGTGTTTGCGGCGGGCAGCGCCATGGCGGATGAGCGCATCGAACGGGCTTTGGGCTGTGCCCGCGAACTGCTCGAAGCGTCGGAACTGCGCCTCATGGCAGGGGCCACCTCACCGCACAAACAAGTCATCGTGGTGCGGGTGCTGGCACCAGTGACCGAACCCGCCATGCAGTTGCTCCGAAAAGTATGGGCTGCTTGGCGGCGTGAGATGTGGGGCTTGCCGGGGGCTGTGCCACGCTTGTGGAACCTGTAGGCTGCACAATGCCGTTTGGCCCAATTGAGGCGGAAAGAAAACAGGGGGGGTGTATGAGTGAGCTGATCATCTATCGAAGCGACGATGGCAAGGCACGTGTGCAGTTTCGCGCCTTGGACGGGATTCTGTGGCTGAGCCAGCTGCAGCTGGCCGAGCTATATGGCGTGACAGTGGCCAATATCAACATTCACTTGCGCAAGATCGTGCAAGAGGGTGAGTTGGCCGCCGAGGCAGTTATTAAGCAAGACTTAATACCTGCCGCCGACGGCAAACGTTACCCCACCAAACTCTACCGACTGGACATGGTGCTGGCCGTGGGCTACCGCGTGCGCTCGGTGCAAGGCACCCAATTCCGCCAATGGGCCACCGCCCACCTGACCGAATACCTGGTCAAAGGTTTCGTCATGGACGACGAACGCCTGAAAAACCCCGGCGGCTGGGACTATTTTGATGAACTGCTGGCGCGCATCCGCGAGATCCGTGCATCAGAAAAGCGCTTTTACCAAAAAGTGCGTGACCTGTTTGCCCTCAGCAGCGACTACCAAGCCAACGAACAAACCGCCCAACTCTTCTTTGCCGAAGTACAAAACAAACTGCTTTACGCCGTCACGCAACACACCGCAGCCGAAATCATCCGCGACCGGGCTGACGCCAGCGCCCCCAACATGGGCCTGACCTCATGGGAAGGCAGCCGAGTGCGCAAGGCCGACGTGATCGTGGCCAAGAACTATCTGAACGCCGATGAAGTGGACACCCTCAACCGGCTGGTCGTCATCTTTCTGGAACAAGCAGAGCTGCGCACCAAAGACCGCCAACCACTCACCTTGGACTACTGGCGTCAGAACGTGGACCGGCTGTTGGCCTTCAACGACAAGCCCATCTTGCAAGGCAGCGGCAAACTCAGCAACGAACGCGCCAAACAGATCGCCCATGATCGCTACGACAGTTTTGACACCCAGCGCCGACAGGCCGAGGTTCTGGCTGCCGATGCGGAAGATATGAAAGCGCTGGAAGCAGTGGCAAAAAAGAATTCTCAACATCCACGCCCGGCGTGAGCGTGCAGACGACCACAAGCAAAGAACGCCCAACTAAACGCAGGCAGTCAGTGCGCAGAGCTTTCGTGCAGGTGGATGCTTAGCGCATGGGCTGCATCCAATTCAAGCGCTCGGCTTGTATATCCAGCCAAAAACAGCTCATCAGGCAGCACCCAGTCCCATTTTTCGGTATTTGGCACATCTTTCCGCGTGAATAATTGTGCTGCTGTGGGGCAAGGTTGGGCTGCAATTTGCGCAATGGCCGATGTCACCATGTCCACGCTAGCGTGTTTCACGGTGATGCAAATGCCATCATTGCGCGCTTGCAGCCCTTGGTGTTTCAGCAGTGCGACCAATGAGTTTTGAACCGCGTCGCCCTGCCACACAAAAAGGTAAACCGTGTCGCCTTCCACCACACAAAATTCACGATCCAATTGCAAATTCAGATATTGCTTGCGCGCATCTTGCAGCAGCAAGCGTGCGTTGGCATCCAGCCAAACCGGCATGTGCTGACTGGCCAGCACCGCTTTCATTTCTGCCCTCACCCTGATGTGAACCGGTAGGCCTTGCCCACCGGTTCGCGGCAGCCTACCCATGCTGGACGGCTGCAAATCCACCAAGCGCTTTTCGTGGTCAATGCGATCAATTGCCCAGCGTCGTCCGGCAAACGTGATCACGTCACCGCTTTGGTTTGATGCGGGCAATGGCAAGGTGCCCAGTTCTTTGCCACCCTGACGCAGCCGGTATTCCTGCGAATCAGGGAACGCCGCATAAAACGTGTAGTGGTTCACCAACCGTTCGCCCAACTCGCCGTGAAGCAACAGCCGATTGGCGTCTTGCATCAGCAGTTTTTTGGCTGCCATGGCCCGCAGCAGAGCAATGAAATCGCCCTGTGTCACGCCCCGGAATGGGCCGGTTTGGCACAAACGCTCATAAGCCATCACCGCCGTGATGCCATGGCATTCGCCCACCAGACTCAGCACCTGTTGCACCAGGGTTGAGTAATCCAGCTCACCTACTCGGGGCGGCTCATACCACTTGGCCAAAAAGAGCTGAATCACCGCCACCGCCTGCACCAGATCGGCTTGCAAGCTCTCGGCGCAATCCATGCCAGGGCCATGCGCTTTGGCAATGCAGTATTGCCACAGCACAGCAGCTTCGCCTTCGCGCCGCCCAGCCCGTCCGATGCGCTGGCACAGGCTGGCCACCGTTTGTGGCGGGCCAATTTGCACCACGCCTTTGATGGTACCAATGTCTATGCCCATTTCCAGCGTGGTGGTGCAAATGGCGCTCACGGGCAGGGGGCCGCGCTTGAGTTCGGCTTCGGTTTCTTCTCGTTCACTTTTGGCCAAACGCCCGTGGTGTGGAAAAAACGTGACCGGCAACCCCGCCGCTTCGCACCGCTTGCGCAGCGCGTCGGCGTAAAACTCCACCAGCCCCACCCCAGCCGGAAACACCAAGTGGTTGGCACCGCGAAGGCGCTCAAACAACTCGTCGGCAATCAGCCAATGGGGGTCTTGGTCGGTTTCGGTCAGGGTGGCAGGCGGGCAAACCGCCTTCAGTGCCAGTTGCAAGTGCCGCTTTTCGCCCGCAGAAGTCACCACCTGCACCGCTTGGCCTTGCCCTGGGCGCAAAAAGTCTGCCGCCAAACCCATATCACCCAGCGTGGCCGACAAGCCAATGCGCCGCACGCGCCGCGCCAGTTGGCATTCAAGCCGGTGCAACAGGCTTTGCAGCTGCCGCCCCCGCACATTGCCAATGAAGGCATGCAGTTCGTCAACCACCACGGCTTCGATTGCTCCAAACAGGCCACGCACCTCACCGCCCCGGCGAAACATGAGCGCCTCTAGCGACTCGGGCGTGATCAGCACCACACCTCGCGGGTTGGCAAAAAACCGCTTGCGGCTGGTTTGCCCCACATCCCCGTGCCAGGGGTAAACGGGAATGTCCATGCCCTCGCAAAACACCTGCAACCGCTCCACTTGGTCGTTGATCAGCGCTTTGACGGGGGCCACATACAACACCACACCCGCACCACCCCACAAGCGCGTGAGCAAAGGCAAGAAAGCCGCCTCTGTTTTGCCCGACGCCGTGGCAGCCGACACGATCACATCTGCCTGCGTATCCAGAATCAGCGGCATGGCCGCCAGTTGGTTGTCGCGCAGACCCTTCCAGCCCAGGCGCCATAAAGCCTGCTGCAAGGGTGGGGCCAAACGTTCAAACATAGCGACTATTTATTTAAATTGACGTGTGATGATCATCCAATGCAAAGGCCCTCTCCCCGGCTTTTCTGTGAATAAATATTTTTATCTCCGATTTAAATTTATCACCAACAAATTCTGCCGCAGCCCCACCTTTTTCAAGCGCATTATCACCATAAATAAGGTATATACAAAATTTAAAATTATGACTTTCCTTGAGTTTAATTAGTTTATTAATATCACTTTTAATGTCACGCCTTTTAGCATCTGAAGATTTAACCTCCATAGCAAGCAAATTTTCCTCAACATTCCCAGGCGAATGTATCAAAAAATCTGGTTTTATGCGATTCAACGCACTACGCTCATATAAACTGCTGCCACTTTTATCATATTCACCATAAAACCCCATAGTTAAATCACATTTCAACTTCAATCTGATTTGGTGATACAACTCATAACAGTAAATTCTCTCACGATAAACCGATTTTATGTAATCATCCACAATAATTTTTGTTGAAAAATACTGCCTTGAAATATTTTCAGTAGCAGCCACTAATATGTCATAAAATTTATTCATAATTTCAATCCAATAATTTTCAAGCGTGCATTTAAAAATTATTACAACACCGCCAGCACTTGCAGCAACACCCCACGCTGCACGGTGACGGTGCCGGAGGCTTCATCCAGCGCAGGTTCTCCTGCCATGTCAAATGCTCGTTCGTTCACGTCGTCTATCAAAGCGCTGGGCATCAAGCCCAGCGGGAGCAGCTTTTGCCGTAACACAGTCAGAGGGACGCTGTTTTGGGTACACAGCCAAGCCAGCACTTCGGGCAAGGTTTGTGTGGGCCAATCGGACACCTCAGGTGTAGCTTCGTTTTCCTCTGCCGGCAGATGCTCTTTGACATATTCCTCATAACATCGAAATTCAGATGTCCATTCGTTGTAACGAGATACAGACATCTTATCTTTATGCTCCGAAATAATTTCCTCATATTTCTTCAAAACTTTATCGAAAATTACCAAAGAAAATTTCACAAATAAATTATGAAATAAGGCCAAATTATACTCATCACGTTTTCCGCACAACACAAATGGCACCGACTGGGTAACTGAAAAAAGCTAGGGTGTCTAACTTATCACTATCCAACCACGCACTGATGCCATTTTCTTTTTCTATAATTTTTTCCGCACAAAGAATAAAGCATTTTCTTGCATTCATTTCATCCTGCAATTCGCCTGCATAAATATAAGCCAACGCGTAATACGCCCAAACACTACCCAAACTCCCAGCACGAATATAACAATCAATAGCCTTTTTATAATTTCCAGAAAATTCGCTATCGACAAATGGACCGCCATTTTCATATATATCACCCATAAGAAGATATGCATCGATAGAGTTCAGACTAGCTGATTTCTTCAAGAGACGCATTGCCTCTCTCTCATTTTTCGGATATCTTCCCCATGCAAAGCTATAGTTTGCAGCTTCAGAATATAAACATTCTGCCTCGGAGGTTAAATTTGAAATGGAGTCTGACATTTTTATCCTATTTAAAGAACTTTTTTCAATATTAAAGTTTTGAATTCGATAATTGCAGAAGCGGTGGGATTTAATTTTCGATGGTGTAATCGGCGCACATCCCGCAGCAATTTAAATCGTTTCAGTTCAAATAATCAAATCCGACAATTCGTCGCCGGAATGGGTGGTCTCTGGGGCTTTCGCCATATCAACTTGCGTTTGCTGCAATAGCGCCTGCCACGCCGCCGCAGGGTTTTGTTCTAGCACCGCCAGCAAGCCAATGAATGCCGTGATGGTGGTGTACGGGGTGCGAAAGGTGGCAACGCCCATGCGATGTTCGTAGGTCTGCATGAAGGCGGGCATGGCTCACATCACCGCCAAAACTTGCAACAACACGCCGCGCTGCACGGTAACGGTGCCGTTGGCTTCGTCCAGCGCGGGTTCGCCCGCTACGTCAAATGCGCGTTCGTTGACGTCGTCCATTAAAGCGCTGGGCATCAAGCCCAGCGGCAGAAGCTTTTGCCGCAACACAGCCAGAGGGACGCTGTTTTGGGTGCACAGCCAAGCCAGCACCTCGGGCAAGGTTTGTGTTGACGCAGCGGCTGGCTGTGGTGCTGCGGTGGGGGGCGCATTCAGTCGGCCCAGGGCTTCTTGCAAACTCTTTTCAAGCAGTTGCATGCGTGCGGTCAGCTCGGCCTGAGCGGCAATAGCGCCGCTGTCGGGGCTGTTTTCTTGTGCTGCGGCCAAAGGCTCAAGGCCAGCCTTTACCAGCGTGAGCACTTGTTTGTATGCATCCGTGCACCGAAACGTGAAGGTCAGCCGCTGTGCAGGCTTACTCTGCAACATCGTTATGTGCAAGTGCTCGCCCAGCGCAATTTTTGCCAACTGACGCCGGTCAAAAGCCAAACCCATTTTGCGGAAGGTGCCCGCCCGCAGCGTTGCGCCTTTTTCGCCATCAATCATTCCCTTCACCCAGGTGGCTTGCTCTATCTCTTCGCCCTTTAGCGTCACAACACTGGCCAGCGGAATATCAAGCTGAATTTGCTGGTCGCTGCGGTTGCTGACGGTGAACAGAAAAACGGTTACTTGGCCGTTTTGGGTATCACCACACGTGGTGCCGTCAAACACCACCGCAATATCGGTTTCAGGAACTTGTACCCGGTTGAATGTGGCGGTCACAGCCAAGTGCGAGTTCACCGTGATTTTGCGGGTGGCGTCCAGCCCTTCAGCCAGGTCGCCGCCCCAACCGTCAAACACGCACCCCTCGTCCGATTGAGCGGTCAACTCCACCTCGCTGCCCCGCCAAAGCACCTGCTTGTTAGGAAGCACCAAGCCACTGCCTGTGCCTGCGTATGTCACGTTCAGGTCAAATGTAGGCAGCGGCCGAAATTCAGCCTGAACCTCACGGTTTGAATTCATCACAACGTTGCATACAGAACCTGAACCAGATGCACCGTGCCACTGCAGAAACTCGTGCCCCTCTTCGGGTAACGCGGTCAGCGTAACAGTGCTACCGGCCTCGTATACATTGGAAAGATCACTGCGCTTGATCTGGCCTTTGCCTCGGGTTGATACGGTGAGTAAGTACGACGAGAAAACTGCCACAACCTTGGTTAAATGTTGCGGATTGACATTGCATACGCTGAATGCACCAAGAGATGAGAGTCCTACTCCTTCCCACCTGATAAAAGAAGCACCACTGCTTGGTATTGCACGTAGCTGAATTGCTGGGCCAACCCGCGCAGGTGTTTGTACAACCGTGCCGCGCCCAATTATTTCAACATCAATCTCTGTCATTTCAACGTACCTGAATGGTATTTAGATAATCAAACCCGACAATTCGTCACCGTAATTTGTGCCCTCTGGGGCTTTCGCTATATCAACTTGCGTTTGCTGCAATAACTCCTGCCACGCCGCCCCAGGGTTTTGTTCCAGCACCGCCAGCAAGCCAATGAATGCCGTGATGGTGGTACGCGGGGTGCGAAAGGTGGCTTCGCCAATACGTTGTTCGCAGTGCTGCATGAAGGCAGGGATGGCTTCTGGGGGCAGGTGGGTGTGGTCGGGTTGCCCGTGCTGGTAAACCGCCTGCACTTTGTGCAGCAGCGCCATGAAGTGTTCGCGCCCAAGCGCGCCCAGGCGCAACACGGGACCGGTCATGTCCACCCAGTCGCCTCGCGCAAAGGGGTTGTCGGCCAGGCGCGATTGCAGCGCTGGGTAGCTGTACAGGCCCCGCCGTGGGTCCAGCAGTAGCTCGGGTGTGCCACCCAGCAGCACGCCCAGCCCTTGGGCGGTGCCCTGCTCCAAGTCGTTGAGGATGCGCAGTATTTGTTCGTAGTTGTTGTTGCGGGCCTGGCTGTTGGCGAGTTTGTACAGGTTGACCAGCTCGTCAATGCACACCAGCAAGCCCTGGTAGCCCGCCAGCCGGCTAAACGTGGCCATGAGCTTGAGCTGGTCGTAAACGGCGGCATCGTCAATGATTTCGCGCACGCCCAGGGCTTTGCGGGCATCGGTCTTGGCGGTGAATTCGCCGCGCAGCCAACGTATGGCGCTGTCTTTCAGTGTGTCGTTGCCTGTTTCATAAGCACGCCAATACGCGGCAATGACGGTGGCAAAGTCGTAGCCCATGACCAGCTCACTCAGCAGTGCCAGCTTTTCGTGAATGACGGCTTCGGGCTTGGCCCCGGTTTGCCGGGCTTGCGCCACGGCGGTGGTGATGAACTTTTCGACCACAGTAGACAACGCGCCGCCGTCTGGCTTGACGCGGGTGGTCAGGTTTTTCATCAACTCGGCATACAAGCTGCGCGCTTCGCCGCCAGTGGCGTGCAGGCGGCGGCTGGGGTTGAGGTCGGCGTGGGCCACCACGAGTTGGCGTTCCATGGCGCTGCCGCGCACCACGTTCATGAAAAAGGTTTTGCCAGCACCGTATTCACCCACCACCAGTTTGAAAACGCTGCCCCCGCTGGCTATGCGGTCCAGGCTGGTTTCCATCGCGGCCACTTCGGCGTCCCGGCCCACTTGTATGTGTTTGGCGCCCAGCAGCGGCGTGACACCGGCGCGAAGGGATTGGATCAATGCATCGCGCTCACGCGGGCGCAGGACGGATGGGTTCATGGTTTTTGCTAGACGGTGGGCGACAGGGGGCATGATTTGTGTTCAAGACTTCGACGCCACACATAAAAGTACAAGAAATACAACCAAATATTTCCAAAGTATGGCATAGGTTTTAATCATCCGAAGACTCCGCATCTGGGTCTGCTTGGAGGCTGGAGTCGGGCAAGTTGGCAGCGATGGCTGCGAGTCAGCCCCTGGCCGTTCAGGATGACTTCCCCTTGGCGCAAGTCACCTTCTTAGAACACCTACAAATCCCGCGTGTCTTGCTGGTGCGAGGCAAGATCAGCGCCATTGCGGCTGAACGGTCTGAACACGCGCTGGCCTGCGCCCGCGAACTGCTCGAAGCGTCGGAACTGCGCCTCACGGCAGGGGCCACATCGCCGCACCAACAGGTCATCGTGATGCGGGTGCTGGCACCGGTGACCGAACCCGCCATGCAATTGCTCAGGCAGGTGTGGGCTGTTTGGCGGCGTGAGATGTGGGGATTGCCGGGCACTTACCCTCGGCTTTGGCATGTGTGAACCCTGAGTTTTTTGCACCCGAGCCCCATTGCAACCAGCTTTAACAGGGCACAGGCACATGATCCAAGGCCTTGTTCAATCAGAAAGTGATCTGGATCACTGTTAGGCGCTGAGCATCATGGTCAGATGCGAATGATGTTTCTTTTGTCATGAACACCCCTGCACATTGGATCGGCTTGCTGACCGCCCTGGGGGCGGGCTTGCTGATCGGTGTGGTGCGCGAGCGCCGGCACGAGCCCCATGTCACCAAGGCTGGTACGCGGACACACGCGCTGGTAGCAATGCTCGGCTATGTGAGTTGGAGTTTGGGCACCTGGCCTTTTGTGGCCACGGTCTTGGTGATCGGTGCGCTGGTGATCGGAGGTTATCAGGCCACCGCCCGAAGCGATCCTGGCCAGACGGGCGAGGTGGCATTGCTGGTGACACTGATGTTGTCGGCGCTTGCGCAGCAAAATCCGAGCTTGTCTGCCGCTTTGGGCGTGCTGGCTGCCGCATTGCTGCATGCCAAACAAGCTTCGCAGCACATCAGCCGTGTTCTGATCACGGATCAAGAGTTGCAAGACGCCCTCATCCTGGCTGCCGCAGCACTGGTCGTGATGCCGCTGCTGTCAGACCAAGCGATGGACCCCTGGGGTGTGCTGCAACCCACCACGCTGTGGCGCATCGTGGTGTTGGTCATGGCGGTCGGCATGCTGGGCCACGTCGCACAACGTGCGCTGGGGGGTCCTTGGGGTATGCCACTGGCGGCATTTTTTTCGGGTTTTGTGTCCTCCACCGCTGTGGTCGTCAGCACGGGGCAGCGCGTGCGGTCAGGGCAAAGCGATGCAATGCCCGCAGCAGCTTGTGCCCTGCTGGCCAATCTGGCGTCGTTGGCGCTGTTTGCCGGGGTGCTGGGGGCTGCCTCACCGCCCCTGCTGGTGGCCATGCGCTGGCCACTGGTCTTGGCAGGCCTGGGCTTGCTACTGGTAGTGTTGCTCGCCTTGCGTCGCATCGAAGGGGATGGTGCCAAGACCCCAACAGGGCGTGCCTTCAAGCTCACCCATGCCGTGGGCATGGCCAGCATCATTGCCTTGATGTCCTTGCTCGCCGCTTGGCTGCAAAACGTTTTTGGCGATGTGGGCGTATTGGTGGCTGCCTTGTGCGTCGCTTGGGTGGAAGTGCATGCTGCCGCCGCCAGCATTGCGCAGCTGATTCAGTCAGGCGGCATGGCGCCTGAATGGGCGCACTGGGCACTGGTGGCCGTTCTGGCCTCCAGCGCAGTGGCCAAAACTGCCTTGGCGATGGCCAGCGGCGGGATTCGCTACGGCCTGACCGTAGGAATTGGATTCGGGGTCATGGTGGCGGGCGGCGCGGTGGGCGTGATGTGGTTTGTCTGAATTGAACCAGCAGGCTTGCGAGGGATGAGGGTCTGCGAAAGGCTGTTATGTAGCCAATGACCGCTTTCGTAGTGGTTTAGACCTGCTGTACGAGTTCAGGCACAGCCGCAAACAAGTCGGCTTCGAGGCCAAAGTCGGCCACGCTGAAGATAGGCGCTTCTGGATCCTTGTTGATCGCCACGATCACCTTGGAATCCTTCATGCCCGCCAAGTGCTGGATCGCACCCGAAATGCCACAAGCCACATACAACTGAGGTGCGACGATTTTGCCGGTCTGCCCCACCTGCAGGTCGTTGGCGGCGTAACCAGCATCGACTGCAGCGCGGCTGGCACCAATGGCGGCGCCCAGCTTATCGGCCAGCGGCGTCATCACTTCGTTGAACTTCTCCGAGCTGCCCAAAGCGCGGCCGCCGGAGACGATGATCTTGGCAGCGGTCAACTCGGGTCGGTCGTTCTTGGAGATCTCGCTGCGCGTGAAGCTGCTCTTGCCGCTGTCGGCTTGGGCTGATGCGCTTTCCACCGCGGCGCTGCCACCTGTAGCGGCTGCGGCGTCAAAGCCGGTGGTGCGCACGGTGATGACTTTGGTGGCATCCAGGCTTTGCACCGTGGCCATGGCGTTACCCGCGTAGATAGGACGCTCAAAAGTGTCGGCAGAGATGACTTGCGTGACATCGCTGATTTGGCCCACGTCCAGCTTGGCGGCCACGCGAGGCGCCACGTTTTTGCCTGCAGCAGTGGCGGGGAAGAGGATGTGGCTGTAGTTGGCAGCAATCGCCAGCACCTGGGCGGCGACGTTTTCCGCCAAACCATGAGCCAAGGCTTCACTGTCGGCGTGGATCACTTTGGTCACACCTGCGATTTGGGCGGCGGCTTGCGCAGCAGCGGCGGCGTTGTGGCCCGCCACCAGCACATGCACATCACCACCGCAAGCCGCGGCAGCGGTCACGGTGTTCAGGGTGGCGCCTTTGATGGAGGCGTTGTCGTGTTCGGCAATAACGAGAGAAGTCATGAGATTTCCTTGGATGGTCAGATGACCTTGGCCACGTTTTTCAATTTATCCACCAGCGTGGCGACATCGGGCACCTTGATGCCAGCGCTGCGCTTGGCAGGCTCGGCCACTTTGAGGGTCTTGATGCGGGGGGCCACATCGACGCCCAAGTCTTCAGGCTTGAAGGTGTCGAGCTGCTTTTTCTTGGCCTTCATGATGTTGGGCAAGGTCACGTAGCGTGGTTCATTCAGGCGCAGGTCGGTGGTCACTACCGCAGGCAGGCTGATGCTGAGCACTTCCAGGCCTCCGTCAATCTCGCGGGTCACTTGGGCCTTGCCATCCACGATCTCGACCTTGGAGGCAAAGGTGGCTTGGGGCAGATCGGCCAGCGCCGCCAGCATCTGGCCAGTCTGGTTGCAGTCGTCGTCAATCGCTTGTTTGCCCAGGATGATCAGACCGGGTTGCTCTTTGTCCACCAAGGCCTTGAGCAGCTTGGCCACAGCCAGGGGCTGCAAGTCCAAATCAGCGGGGGTCTCAACCAAGATGCCGCGATCGGCACCAATGGCCATGGCCGTGCGCAGGGTTTCCTGGCACTGGGCCACGCCGCAAGACACCGCGATCACTTCGGTTGCCAGACCTTTTTCTTTCAGGCGCACAGCTTCTTCGACCGCAATTTCGTCAAAGGGGTTCATGCTCATCTTGACGTTGGCGATGTCCACGCCGGAACCATCGGACTTGACACGGACCTTGACGTTGTAGTCCACCACCCGTTTGACGGGAACGAGAATTTTCATGGCTCGACTCCGTGTGAATCAGTTAGCGAAAGCCGGGATACCCGTGATGGCACGGCCCAGGATCAGGGCGTGCACGTCGTGTGTGCCTTCGTACGTGTTGACCACTTCCAGGTTCACCAGGTGGCGGGCCACGCCGTATTCGGCGCTGATGCCATTGCCGCCCATCATGTCGCGCGCCAGGCGGGCGATGTCCAGGGCCTTGCCGCAGCTGTTGCGCTTGAGGATGGAGGTCACTTCGACCGGGGCGTTGCCCGCGTCCTTCATGCGGCCCAATGCCAGACAGCCTTGTAGGCCCATGCTGATTTCGGTCAGCATGTCGGCCAGTTTCTTCTGGATCAGCTGGTTGGCGGCCAGGGGGCGACCAAACTGCTGGCGGTCCATCACGTACTGTCGGGCACGGGCGTAGCAGTCTTCAGCAGCGCCCAAGGCGCCCCAGGCGATGCCGTAGCGGGCGCTGTTCAGGCAAGTGAAGGGGCCTTTCAAGCCACGCACTTCAGGGAAGGCGTTTTCTTCGGGGCAAAACACCTCGTCCATGACGATCTCGCCGGTGATAGAAGCACGCAGACCGACCTTGCCGTGAACGGCGGGTGCGGACAAGCCTTTCCAGCCTTTTTCCAAAATGAAGCCACGGATCTGGCCGCCATCGTCCTTGGCCCAGACCACGAACACGTCGGCAATGGGGCTGTTGGTGATCCACATCTTGGCACCGCTGATGCTGTAGCCGCCGTCGACCTTTTTGGCGCGGGTGATCATGCTGCCGGGGTCGGAGCCGTGATTGGGTTCAGTCAGTCCGAAGCAGCCGATCCACTCGCCACGGGCCAGCTTGGGCAGGTATTTTTGTTTTTGGGCTTCGGTGCCGAAGTCGTTGATCGGCACCATCACGAGGGACGACTGCACGCTCATCATGGAGCGGTACCCGCTGTCCACGCGCTCGACCTCGCGAGCCACCAGGCCGTAGCAGACGTAGTTCAGGCCTGCGCCGCCGTACTGCTCGGGGATGGTCGGGCCCAAGAGGCCCAGCTCGCCCATCTCGCGGAAGATGGACACGTCGGTGGTTTCATTCAGAAACGCGTCTTTCACGCGGGGCAGCAGCTTTTCCTGGCAATAGGCGCGGGCGGCTTCCTGCACCTGACGCTCGTCTTCGGTGAGCTGGGCGCTGAGGTTGAAGGGATCTTCCCAGTTGAAGGTGTTTTTAGGGTTGGCCATATGAGTTCGCAGGGTTAAAGGTCAGGTGTCAGACCGCGCGCAACAGTTCGCGGCCGATGATGATTTGCTGCACCTGCGTGGTGCCTTCGTACAGGCGCAGCAGGCGGGCGTCACGGTAAAAGCGCTCGACCGGGTATTCGTTGATGTAGCCTGCCCCTCCGTGGATCTGCACGCCGCGGTCGGCCACGCGGCCCACCATCTCGGTGGAGAACAGCTTGGCGCATGACACCTGCATCGAAATTTCGGGGTCGGACACATGCGGCGGCTTGAGGTCAAAGCGTGCGGCCACGTCCTTGACCAGCGACCAACCCGCCAGCAGCTCGGCTTGGCTGTCAGCCAGCATGGCCTGGATCAGTTGGAACTCGCCAATTGGTTTGCCAAACTGTTTGCGGTCGCGGGCGTAGGTGAGGGCTTCGTCCAGGATGCGCGAGGCCAGTCCGCAGGAGACGGCCGAGATGTTCAGGCGCCCACGGTCCAGCACTTTCATGGCGGTCTTGAAGCCTTGGCCGGGCACGCCGCCGATGATGTTGGCGGCGGGCACGCGCACATTCTCCAGAATCACGTCGCAGGTCTTGGTGCCGCGTTGGCCCATTTTCTTGTCGGGCTTGCCCAGCTTGATGCCCGGCAGATCGGCCGGCACGATGAAGGCCGACACGCCACTGGCCCCCGGGCCGCCGGTGCGCGCCATCAGGGTGAAGGCCCCGGCACGTGGTGCGTTGGTGATGTAGCGCTTGGTGCCGCTTAGCACATAGTGGTCGCCGTCGAGTTCGGCGCGGGTCTTGAGCGATGCGGCGTCCGTGCCGACATCGGGTTCGGTCAGTGCGAAGGACATGATCAGCTCGCCGCTGGCCACGCGGGGCAGGTAGGCGGCTTTTTGCTCGGGCGTGCCGTCCATCAGGATGCCTTGCGAGCCGATGCCGATGTTGGTGCCAAAGACCGAGCGGAAGGCGGGCGCGGTGCGGCCGAGCTCGTAGTTGACCAGCACCTCTTGGCTGACCGAAAGACCAATGCCGCCAAACTCCTCGGGTACGGTCAGACCAAACAGGCCCATGTCCTTCATGTCCTGAACGATGTCCAGTGGCACGTCGTCGTGCTCTTCGAGGTGGTTTTCGGCTGGGATCAAGCGCTCGCGGATGAAGCGCTGGAGGGTGGGCAGCAGGAGGTCAAAGGATTCGGAGTCGAGGGCCATGGTCAAAGTGGGGTTAACGGTGCTGGAAAACGGGTTTTCGTTTGTCGAGGAAGGCGTGCATGCCTTCATGGGCGTCGGCGCTGGCGAAGCGGGCGTGCAGCGCACGGCGCTCGAACAAAATGCCTTCTGTAAGGCTGGCCTCGTGGGCGCGGTTGACCGACTCCTTGATGGCCATCAAGGCGGGCAGCGAGTAGCCCGCAATCTGCGTGGCCAGCTTCAGCGTCACGGCCTGCAGCTCGGCATCGGGCACCACGCGCGAGACCAGGCCGTAGCGGTCGGCTTCATCGGCATTCAGCATGCGGGCCGAGAGGCACATGTCCATGGCTTTGGCTTTGCCGATGGCGCGCGGCAGGCGTTGGGTGCCACCTGCACCGGGCAGCATCGCCAGCTTGATCTCGGGCAGGGCAAACTGCGCCGACTCGGCCGCGATCACGATGTCGCAGGCCAGGGCCAACTCGCAGCCGCCGCCCATGGCGTAGCCCGCCACGGCCGCAATCACCGGCTTGCGTACTTGACGAATGGTTTCCCAGTTGCGGGTGATGAAGCCACTTTGGAACACATCCATGTAGGACCAGTCGGCCATCACGGCGATGTCGGCACCGGCGGCAAAAGCCTTGTCGCTGCCGGTGATGACGATGGCGCCGATGTCCGGGTCAGCATCCAGACTCAGCAGCGCATGGCCCAGCGCGTCCATCAAGGCGTCGTTGAGCGCATTGAGCTGGGCGGGACGGTTCAGGGTGATGACACCGACACGTCCGTGCCGAGTGCTCAGGATGGGGGACTCGGACATCTTGCGCTCCTGCTTACTCGACGGTGATTTTCTGGTCGCGGATCAAAGCGCCCAGGACTTTGCCTTCGTTGGCCAGCAGCGCCTTGAATTCGGCCGTGTCCAGCGAAACGTTCTCGCCGCCCAGATCGGCGTAGCGGGCCTTCAGTGTGGGCGATGCCAAGGCCTTGGCGACCTCACGGTTCAAACGGCCGATGACGTCTGCAGGTGTGCCATTGGGCGCCCACATGCCAAACCAGATGTCCAGATTGGCCCCTTTGAAACCTTGCTCAGCCACGGTGGGCACATCGGGGAAAAATGGGGAGCGCTTCTCGCTCACCACCGCCAGCAATTTGACCTTGCCCGTGCGGATGTGCGGGAAAGCAATGCCCGGGTCGCACACCATGTCGGCTTGACCTGCCAGAACGTCTTGCAGTGCCGGTGCGGCCCCTTTGTAGGGCACGTGCAGGATGTTGGTGCCGGTGGCCTGTTTGAACAGTTCGCAAGCCAGGTGGGGGGGCGTGCCAGCACCGGCTGAGGCGTAGGCCAATTTTCCGGACTTGGCCTGTGCGACCAGTTCGCGCACATCTTTGGCTGTACTTTGTGGCTTGGTCACCAAATACATTTGCGATTTACCGATGCCACTGACCGGGGTGAGGTCGCGGGAGGGCAGCAAGTTGGATTTGATCAGGTGCGGGTTGACGGTTTCTACCGATGTGGGTGAGATGAACAAGGTGTGACCATCAGGGGTTGCGCGAGCGACCTCTGCGGCTGCAATGTTGCCGCTGGCACCGGGCTTGTTGTCAATGACGACAGACTGGCCCAAGCTTTCGGTCAAGCCTTGAGCGACCAGCCGTGCCATGGCATCGGTTGTTCCACCGGGGGCAAAACCCACCACGATGCGGATGGGTTTACTGGGCCAACTTTGGGCGTGACTGATGCCGCTGACACAAAGGCCAAGAAGTGAGAGGCTTGCGACCGCCAAAGTGCGGCGCAGTGTGAAGCGTGGTGCGGATGTCATGATTTGTCTCCTGATGGGGTGGTTGAAAGTTGAGCGCTTTGTCCTAAGCTGCACCGTCGCGCAAATCCTCGCGCAGCTTGAATTTCTGGATCTTTCCGGATGGGGTGGACGGCATGCTCTGGCGAACTTCCAGCCGCTCTGGGATGTACTGGATGGCGACCTTTTGTTCCTTGAGGTAAGCGACCATGGTGGGCATGTCCAAGGTCTGACCTGGCTTGGTCACCACCACAGCGCAAGCCCGTTCGCCCAGGCGTTCGTCGGGGTAGGCCACGATAGCTGCCAAGGCCACTGCAGGGTGTTTGTAGAGAAGCGATTCGATCTCGACCACCGGGATGTTTTCGCCGCCTCGGATGATCACGTCCTTGCTGCGCCCGGTGATGCGTACGTAGCCTTGCTCGTCGATACGGGCCAGATCGCCCGTGTCGAACCAGCCCTCGGCGTCGGTGCCGTTGAGGTGCTGTCGCTTGAGGTATCCGCCAAAGTTGGAGCAGGCACGCAGATACAACCTGCCTTGCGTGCCAGCAGGCAGTGCAGGACCCGAGGCGTCGGCTTCCACTACCTTGAGTTCAACGCCGGGAAGGGGTAGACCATCTGTATTGAAGGCGCGTTCATCGGGATCATTGAGCCGGATCAGTGTGACGGCCCCGTTTTCACTCATGCCCCAGGCCGATACGATTTTGGTCCCCAGTGAAGCGCGAGCTTGCTCCACCAGTGGGCCAGGTATCGGGGCGCCAGCACACAGGAAAGTCTTGAGGCTGGGCACCGGTGTTTTGTTTTCTGTCACCACGCGGGTCAAGTCTGTCAAGAACGGCGTGGAGGCCATGGTGAAGCTGGCTTTTTCGGTGTTGATCACCTCGACCGCCTTCTTGGGCTCCCAGATGTCCTGCAACACCGCACTGGCTTTGAGCATGATGGGCATCATCAGGCCATACATGAATCCGGTTTGGTGTGCCATGGGCGAGGCCATCAACACCACGTCTTCGGCACCCAGCTGCAGGCGCTTGGCATAGGGAATGATGTTGGCCATCACGGTGTTGGCCGAATGCATCACGCCTTTAGGTTCACCTGTGGTGCCCGAGGTGTAGATGAGCTGGGTGATGTCATCCGGACCAGGGCGGTGCGCACTCAGGATGCTTGCAGCATCGGGCTCGTTTTCCCAGGCGGGGCCACTCAGCAGGGTTTCAAAACTGTTGGTGCCTTGGCCGTCGATCACTACCACATGCTGCAGATGCGGCAGGCTAGGCTGGATTGCGGTGATCATCTGCTCGAAGTCAAAACCCCGAAAAGTCTTCGGTGCGATGATGACCTTGGCCTCGCCGTGTTTGAGCATGAAATTCAATTCACGCTCACGGAAGATGTGCATCAATGGGTTGATGACAGCACCGATGCGCGAGCACGCCAGGTAGGTCACGGTGAACTGCCACCAGTTGGGTAATTGGCAGGCCACGATGTCGTTCTTTTGCACGCCCAAGCGGGCCAAACCCACAGCCACCCGGTCGGCCATCTGGGCCAGTTCACGGTAGGTGAATCGGCGCACGTCGCCTGCTTCGACGCGGTAGGCGGTCAGCGCCAGTTTGTCGGGGCAGGCCGCCAAGCAAGCGTCCATGTCTTGGTTGATGGTGCGGTCATGCCACAGGCCTTGCTCGATCATGGCGTCACGGCGTGCAGGCAGTAAAACTGCATCGAATTCCATAGTTGTCTCCTTTGGGATTGAATGTTTTTCTTGATGATCAAAATGTCAGGCGGGCACGTTCTTGCGACCCGCACGGGTACGCGCGATGATGGTTTTCATGATCTGTGCGGTCCCGTCACCGATCTGGAAACCCAGCACGTCGCGCATGCGTTGCTCCATCAGGCCGCGGTCGTAACCGCCGTGGCCAAAGCACAGCAGGCACTGGTGGATCACGTCGTAGGCCAACTTGGGGCCCCACCACTTGGCCATGCCAGCCTCGGCAGAGTGCGGAAGGCCCTGGTCCTTGAGCCACAGGCCTTGCAGGCAAACCAAGCGTGCGCCTTCAACCTCGGTGTCGTACTGCGCCAATGGGTGGGTCACGCCCTGAAAAGCCGACAACGGCTGGCCAAAGGCCTGGCGTTGGGTGATGTATTCCCAAGTTTCCTCGAGTGCCACACGCGCTACGGCCAGGCATTGCAGTCCAATCAGTGAGCGCGAATAGTCAAAGCCGTGCATGACCTGCACAAAGCCTTTGTTCTCGTCGCCCAAGCGGTGGCTCACGGGTATACGGACGTTCTCGAAAAAGATGGAGCCGCGGCCGATGGAGCGCTGGCCATGGCAGTCAAAACGACTGGTTGTCAAGCCGGGTGTATCCATGGGCACCAGCAAGGCGGTGACGCCATGCGCGCCCGACTCGGGTGTGCCCGTGCGGCCAAAGACCACGGTGATGTCGGCCTGGTCGGCGGCCGAGATGGAAGTTTTTTCGCCATTGATGACATAAAAGTCGCCGTCCCGCTCAACACGCAAACGCAGGTTGGCCGCATCGGAGCCGCCGCGCGGTTCGGTCAGGGCGATGGCGCAAATGGCCCGGCCCTCTCGGATCTTGTCGAGCCAAGGGCGCACCACTTCGGGCTTGCCATATTTGTAGAGAATCTGGCTATTGAGCGAGGCCAGCAGGTTGAGGTAGGAGAAACTCAGATCGGCGCGGGCGATTTCCTCATGGATCACCCCTGCGGCCACACAGCCCATGCCCAAGCCGCCGAACTCTTCGGGGACCTCGGGACAGATGAAGCCCAAATCGCCCATCTCGCGCAGCAAGGCGCGGTCAAACTCGCGCGTCTTGTCACGCTCCAGAAAACCGGGTTTGATTTTTTCATCGGCAAAGCGGCGCACGGTCTCAGCCAAGGCTTGCAAATCTTCGTTGATATAGGGGTTCGGGTTCATCTGACGTCCTCTGTCTGTGCGTTTACTTGGCGTACTTGCGGAAGTCGGGCTTGCGCTTTTCCTGCAAAGCTTTCACGCCTTCGCGCGACTCTTCGGTGTCGTAGTACAGCTTGAGCGCGTACATGCCCATGCCCGCGATGCCCGACTGGTGGGCGGTGTCCATGTTGAAGCTGCGCTTGGCGATGGCAATGGCGGTGGGGCTGCGTTCGCAGATGGTCTCGGCCCACTCCTGCACGGTGGCATCGAGTTGCTCGTGCGGCACGCAGATGTTGGCCAGGCCCATGTCAACGGCCTCTTGACCGGAGTAGCGTTTGTTGAGGTACCAGATCTCGCGGGCTTTTTTCTCGCCGACAACACGCGCCAAGAAGGCGGTGCCGTAGCCGGGATCGACCGAACCCATCTTGGGGCCGACCTGGCCGAAGATGGCTTTTTCGGAGCAAATCGTCAGGTCGCAGATGGTGCACAACACGTTGCCGCCGCCAATGGCAAAGCCCTGCACGCGGGCGATCACGGGCTTGGGCACGTCGCGGATCGCGGTGTGCAGCTCTTCCATCGGCAGGCCGATGGTGCCCCGACCGTCGTAGTTGCCGTCGTGGGCCGACTGATCGCCACCTGTGCAAAAAGCGCGGTCACCAGCACCGGCCAGCACGATGCAGCCGATGTCGCGGTCGTATCCGGCCTTGTTCAGGGCCTTGATGATCTCGTCGCAGGTGGTGCCGCGAAAAGCGTTCATCTTTTCAGGGCGGTTGATCGTGATCCAGGCCACGCCGTTGCGGTTTTCGTACAGGATGTCTTCAAATTGCATGGGGTTCTCCAAAAGGTTTCGGGGTGGCCGATCAGCCGTGCATGGTCAAGCCACCAGACACGCTGATGACCTGGCCTGTGATGAAGGAGGCGTCGCTGCTGCTCAGGAAGACGATGGCACCAGCGAGGTCATCGGGTTGTCCCAAACGACCCAGAGGGATGGCCTTCTTGAAGGCGTCCATGAGTTTTTCGGGGTTGGCTGCGCCTTCGGCAAAACCTGCGAGCAAGGCGGTGTCGGTTGGGCCAGGGCAAACAACGTTGACGGTGATGTTGTGGCGGGCGTGTTCGCGTGCCAGTGTTTTAGACAGGGCGACCAGACCGCCCTTGCAAGCGGCGTAAACGGCTTCGCCAGAGGAGCCACCTCGGGCCGCGTCTGAGGCGATGTTGACAATGCGACCACCGCCGCGTGCCACCATGCCGGGCAATACGGCGTGGTGCATGTGCAACGCGCCTGTTAAGTTGATGGCAATGAGTTTGTCCCACTCTGCGGGCACGGTTTTGGTGAAGGGCTTGAAGATGTCCCAGCCCGCGTTGTTGACCAGAATGTCGATGGGCCCCAACTGAGCCTCAGCGGCCGCCACCGCGGCGTCAACTTGTGCACGGTCGGTGATGTTGCAAGCAAAAGCCTTGGCCTTGCCACCAGCGGCCACGATGCCGTCGGCCACTTTCTGGGCGGCTTCCAGGTTCATGTCGAACACCGCAACCTGGGCGCCTTCTTCGGCAAAGCGGCGGCTGGTGGCCCCACCAATACCGCCGCCGCCACCGGTCACAATCGCTGTTTTGCCTTTGAGGTCTTTCATGTCTTTCTCCGTGATTTGAAATGGATTGGAAAATTCTGAATGCTGAACATATGACAACATGTTGACTTATTCTAGGGTTTTCCACCGTTCCCCCTCAAGTGTTTTTCGTGTTCAATAACCTATCGTTTACCCTATGTCACAAGCAAAAGAAGCGCGTATGGAACTGGCCAACAGGATTTTCTTCAAGCTGTATCAATGTGCCAACATGTTGCACAAAACAGGTAGCCGAGCGGTGCAGGACGAAGGCCTGACCACACAGCAGTGGGCGGTTCTAGGCGCGCTATCACGGCCCGAGGCGGCGCAGGGGATGGGTGTTGGTGAGTTGGCGCGTTACCTGATGGTCAGCCGACAAAACTTGTCTGGCTTGATCACCCGGATGACACGTGATGGCCACATTGAAATGAGCACAGACGGGCGTGATCGCCGTTCGCGTTTGATCGTGATGACAGAGTCAGGACGGCATGTCTGGATGGATCTGGCCCAACCCAAAATCAAGGCCTACTACGAGCAGGCTCTGCAGGATTTCTCAATGGGCGACATGGCCCATACGCTTCATTACTTTTTGAAGTTACTGGACAACATGGAAAAAATTGACCAAAAAATTCCTGAATCGGAAGAAGACGATGGTCACCATGGGGTGCCTGAACTTTGATCATTCAATGACCTTCTTGACATTCCTGTGCATGGGGGGCATTTGGGAGTCTGGGTTCAGAAAGCGGACATTGAGCGAGTAGCTTTTGATGACTGCTTTTGGCTGGCTGCTTTTTGTCTGCACCTCTTTCCAAGTGGCAGCAACCGCTGCTTAGCTGACTTACACCATCAGCACTTCAACATCAGCCTCCTCAAATCGCCACCAGTTGCTGGATGTTCTTGTCCTTCATCTCGCAGCCCGGCCCACGCGCGATCACCTCGCCCCGCTCCATCACCACATACTGATCAGCCAGTTCTTCGGCAAAGTCATAGTACTGCTCGCACAGCAGCACCGCCATGCGCTGGCCTTGCAGGCCCACGTCGGCCAGTTGGCGGATCACGCGGCCAATGTCTTTGATGATGCTGGGCTGAATGCCTTCGGTGGGCTCGTCCAGGATCAGCAAGCGTGGTTTGGCGGCCAGGGCGCGGGCAATGGCCAGTTGTTGTTGCTGACCGCCCGACAAGTCACCGCCTCGGCGGTGCAGCATTTGTTTGAGCACAGGAAACAGTTCAAACAACTCGGGCGGGATCGGTGTGCTGCCCGGTTGTGTGGCCAGGCCCATCAGCAAGTTGTCTTCGACCGTCAGGCGCGCAAAAATTTCGCGGCCTTGGGGCACATAGCCAATGCCTGCGGCGGCGCGTTCGTAAGGCTTGGCGATTGTCAGATCTTGGCCGTTCAGGGTCACTGTGCCGCTTTTGATCGGCACCAAACCCATGAGCGATTTGAGCAAGGTGGTTTTGCCCACGCCGTTGCGGCCCAGCAGAACGGTGACTTGGCCTTGTGCGTCGCTCAGGCTCACATCGCGCAGGATGTGGGAGCCGCCGTAGTATTGGTGAATATTCTTAACTTCCAGCATGTTTCACTCTTCAAGTAAGTCGAACCTTCGGGTCCGACACAGGGTCATTGAGGGCACTTGTCGCAGCTATTGATCCGGCCCTGTGAAGTTTGCAGGGTGACTTCAATCTTTCACCTTGTGGGAGCTAGCCCTGCTGGCGATCAGACGCTTGTGGACCACAGGCTTTTCGCTTGGCTGGATAGCTCCCACAAAATCCTCCCAACGGGGAATACGCGACTCAGACTTCATCGAGCCGAATCTATAAAGCTCCGACCTACAAGAAACCAGACTCATCAGCGCCCCAAATAAACTTCAATCACCCGCTCGTCGGCTTGCACCTGGTCGAGCGTGCCTTGGGCCAGCACCGCGCCGTCACACAGCACGGTGACGATGTCGGAGATGGTGCGGATGAAGCCCATGTCGTGCTCCACCACCATGAGCGAATGTTGGCCTTTGAGCGTGAGGAACAGCTCGGCGGTGCGCTCGGTCTCGTGGTCGGTCATGCCAGCCACGGGCTCATCGAGCAGCAGCAACTTGGGGTCTTGCATGAGCAACATGCCAATTTCGAGCCACTGCTTTTGGCCGTGGCTGAGTAAACCCGCCTGTTTGGTGACACTGTCCGCCAAGTGGATGGTATGCAGCACCTCGGCCAAGCGGTCGCTTTGGCGCGAGTCCAACTTGAATAACATCGAAGCTTTTACACCCTTGTTGGTCTTGAGTGCGAGTTCCAGGTTTTCAAACACACTCAGGTGCTCGAAAACGGTGGGCTTTTGAAACTTGCGCCCAATGCCCAGCTGCGCGATTTCGGGTTCGTTGTAACGAAGCAATTCGATGGTGCTGCCAAAGAACACGGTGCCTTCGTCGGGCCGGGTTTTGCCCGAGATGATGTCCATCATCGTGGTCTTGCCCGCGCCGTTGGGGCCGATGATGCAGCGCAGCTCACCGGGCGCGATGTCGAGCGACAGCTTGTTGATGGCTTTGAAGCCGTCAAAGCTCACGCTGACATCTTCCAGATACAAGATGCGGCCATGGGTCACATCGACTGCGCTGGCGTCTTGCACCACGCGGCCATAAGCTGCGCTGCGGCCACCGGACTCGGTGGCCTGCACACGCTGCTGCACCGAATGGGCAACGCGCTCAGCGCCTTTTTGGAGCAGGTCGGGCGTCATGCGGCACCGCCTTTCTTGTTGCGCAGCTTGGCCCACAAGCCAATCACGCCATTGGGCAAATACAGGGTCACCACAATGAACAACGCCCCCAAAAAGTACAGCCAAAACTCCGGCGCAGTGACCGTGAGCCAGCTCTTGGCACCGTTGACCAAAAACGCCCCGACGATGGGGCCGATCAAAGTGCCCCGCCCGCCCACGGCGGCCCACACCGCGATCTCGATCGAGTTGGCCGCGCTCATCTCACCCGGGTTGATGATGCCCACCTGCGGCACGTACAAAGCGCCCGCAATACCGCACATCACTGCCGAGATGACCCAGATGCTGAGCTTGTAGGGCAGTGGTGAATAACCCGAGAACATGACCCGCGTTTCGGCATCGCGAATCGCCATCAACACCCGACCGTACTTGCTGCCCACCAACCAGCGTGAGAACAAATAAAAGCCCAGCAGCGTCAAGCCCGTCAATACAAACAGCACCATGCGCATGCCGGGTGTGGCGATCGGCAAATCCAGAATGCGCTTGAAGTCTGTAAAGCCGTTGTTGCCGCCAAAGCCGGTTTCGTTGCGGAAGAACAGCAGCATGGCCGCGTAAGTCATGGCCTGGGTGATGATGGAAAAATACACCCCTTTGATGCGCGAGCGAAAGGCAAAGTAGCCGAACACAAAGGCGATCAAACCCGGCACCAACACCACCAGCAAAAGCGTGGCGACAAAGCTGTCCGACAGCGCCCAGTGCCAGGGGAGTTCTTTCCAGTCGAGGAAAACCATGAAGTCGGGCAGCTCGCTTTTGTAGTTGCCGTCTTGCCCGATCTGGCGCATCAGGTACATACCCATGACGTAGCCACCCAGTGCGAAAAACAAGCCGTGGCCCAGCGACAAAATGCCGGTGTAGCCCCAGATCAAGTCCATGGCCAAAGCGCAAATGGCAAAACACATGATCTTGCCGACCAAGGACACGGCAAAGTCGCTCATGTGCAAGGGGCTGCCCTCGGGCACCAGCAAGTTGAGCACCGGGGCCAAAATGCCCACCGCGATCAGAGCCAGCGCAAAGCCTGTCGAGGCTTTGCGTCCGAGCAAGGGTGCATGAGAAGGAAGTTCAAATTTCGTCATGTTCATGCCCCTATTCACGCCTCAGCGCTGCGCCCCTTCATCGCGAAGATGCCTTGTGGGCGCTTCTGGATGAAGACGATGATGAACACCAACACGGCGATCTTGGCCAACACCGCACCGGTCCAGCCCTCCAGCAGTTTGTTGGCCAAACCCAGGCCCAGCGCGGCATACACCGTGCCCGCCAACTGGCCCACGCCGCCCAGCACCACCACCATGAACGCGTCCACGATGTAGCTCTGACCCAAGTCAGGGCCCACATTGCCCACTTGGCTCAGGGCACAACCGGCCAGACCCGCGATGCCCGAGCCCAGTGCAAAGGCATAGGTGTCGATGCGGGCCGTGTTCACGCCCATGCACGAAGCCATGGGGCGGTTTTGCGTGACGCCGCGCACAAACAAGCCCAATCGGGTTTTGCTGATCAAAAGCGCCACACCGATCAGCACAGCGGCGGCAAACACGATGATCAGCACCCGGTTCCAGGGCAGCTGCAAATTGGGCAGCAGCTGCAGCGAGCCACTCATCCACGAGGGGTTTTCCACACCCACGTTTTGCGCCCCAAACAAGCTGCGCACGGCTTGCATCAGCACCAGGCTGATGCCCCAGGTGGCCAACAGGGTTTCGAGTGGTCGGCCGTACAGGTGCTTGATCACCGTGCGCTCCATCACCGCACCCACCAGCGCCGAGCTGATGAAGGCCACCGGAATGGCCACCAACAGGTAAGCATCAAACGCCTGCGGCAGGTGCTCGCGAAACAGGGCCTGCACCACATAGGTGGCGTAGGCGCCGATCATCATCAACTCGCCGTGCGCCATATTGATGACGCCCATCAGCCCATAGGTGATGGCCAGGCCCAGCGCCACCAGCAGCAAGATCGAGCCCAAGCTGGCCCCTGTGAACAAGGTGCCCAAGCGTTCGCCCCAGCGCAGGCTGCCCTGCACTGCGGCCAAAGAAGTTTGAATTTGTTGTTTGACCGAAGGCTCTTGCTCTTGGGCCAGTTGCTGGTTCAGCAAGAGCAAGGTTTCGGGCTGTTGGCTGTCAGCCAATTCGCGGGCGGCCAGCAAGCGGTCATTTGGGATCTCGCTGCTGAGCAGTGCGGCCGCACGGGCCTGGCGCACCAAGCTTTGAACGGCAGGGTCTTTCTCAGTAGCCAAGGCTTTTTCGAGCAAAGCGGCGCGGCTGGCATCGGGCTCTTTGAGCAGCGACAGCGCGGCTTGCCTGCGCACCTTCACATCCGCACTGAAAAGCTTCAGCGCAGCCAAGGCCGTGTCGATCTCGCCCCGCAGGCGGTTGTTCAGCATCACGTCTTCGGCATCTGGTGGCACAGGCACAGCTTGCCCAGTCACCGGGTCTGTGCCTTGGCCATCGCGCACCACCAGCACCTGGCCATTGGCGATCTTGACCACATCGTCTGCCAAGGCCTGTAAATACAAGGCGGTTTTGTCCTCGCCTTGCGCCACGGCTTGGGTAAGTGCCTCGATGCGTGCATCGCTTTCTCCCACGGCGATGCCTCTGGCTTCGTCCATCGTCAGGGCTTGCGCGGCCGTCAAACCCCACATGGCACAGGCGATCAACGCGCCTTTCACAATCCATCGTTTCATCTTGCTCATTTCCGGGTCAGGCCACTGGCCACCGTCCATGTCGGGGCCAAAGCCACCGACCTGCCTGAAGACCAAGCAGGTCGGCGCTTCAGCTCCGATCCACATTCACGCCTTCAAACGATCACTTCTTGGCTGGCTCGTCAGGTTTTTTGTCGTTGCCGGGGATGTAAGGACTCCAAGGCTTGGCTTTCACCGGACCGGGTGTCTTCCAGACCACGTTGAACTGGCCGTCGGCCTTGATCTCGCCGATGAACACCGACTTGTGCAGGTGGTGGTTTTTCTCATCCATCTTGCTGGTGATGCCGCTGGGTGCCTTGAAGGTCTGACCGGCCATCGCCGCGATCACTTTGTCCGTGTCGGTGGACTTGGCTTTTTCCACCGCTTGCTTCCACATGTTGATGCCGATGTAAGTGGCTTCCATCGGATCGTTGGTGAGAGGCTTGTCTTTGTGACCGGCAATGTTTTTGGCCTTGGCATACGCAGCCCACTTCTTGGTGAACTCGTCGTTGGCGGGGTTCTTGATGCTCATGAAGTAGTTCCATGCGGCCAGGTGACCGACCAAAGGCTTGGTGTCCACGCCGCGCAGCTCTTCTTCACCCACCGAGAAAGCGACCACGGGCACGTCTTTGGCCTTCAAGCCAGCGTTGCCGAGCTCTTTGTAGAAAGGCACGTTGGAGTCACCGTTGATGGTCGAGACCACAGCGGTCTTGCCACCTGCAGAGAACTTCTTCACATCGGCCACGATGGTTTGGTAATCGCTGTGACCAAACGGCGTGTATTTTTCGTCGATGTCTTTGTCGGCCACGCCTTTGCTTTTGAGGTAGGCGCGCAAGATTTTGTTGGTAGTGCGGGGGTACACATAGTCGGTGCCCAGCAAGACCCAACGCTTGGCGCCGCCGCCTTCTTTGCTCATCAGGTAGTCCACTGCAGGGATGGCCTGCTGGTTGGGCGCAGCGCCTGTGTAGAACACGTTTTTGGAGAGCTCTTCACCTTCGTATTGCACGGGGTAAAACAACAAGCCGTTCATTTCTTCGACCACCGGCAAGACCGATTTGCGCGACACCGAAGTCCAGCAACCGAAGATGACCGAGACCTTGTCTTGGCCCAGCAACTGCTTGGTTTTCTCTGCAAACAAAGGCCAGTTGGAGGCCGGGTCCACGATCACGGGTTCGAGCTTTTTACCGAGCACGCCGCCCTTGGCGTTGATCTCATCAATGGCCATGAGCACCGTGTCCTTGAGCACCGTCTCGGAAATCGCCATGGTGCCGGACAAACTGTGCAGCACGCCGACTTTGATGGTGTTGCCCGCTTGCGCTTGGGCTTGGGTTGCAAAGCTCAGGCTGCCCGCCACGAGGGCGGCTGCGGTTGCAAGGGCTTTGAGGTTGCCACGTCGATTCATCATGAGATCACTCCAATCAGGAAAGAAGGTTGTTCAAACACGCACCGAAAAACAGCGCTGCCCGACAACCTGCAATCACCGTGCCAACCCTAGGGAGAACCCTGAAAACCGTATTTTTCTAAGGAGTTTTTTGCACTGCCTATAAAGGGCACGAAATTTGCTTGATGCCTGCCATTCAATGCACCAAGACGCTCACGGCGCACCAAGATGGAACTCACTCCCCGCGAAAAAGACAAGCTGCTGATCTTCACGGCAGGCCTTTTGGCCGAGCGCCGCAAGGCCCGAGGCCTGAAGCTCAACTACCCCGAAGCCATTGCCCTGATCAGCGCCGCTGTGATGGAAGGCGCACGCGACGGCAAGACCGTGGCCCAGCTCATGAGCGAGGGCCGCACCGTGTTGACGCGTGCCGACGTGATGGACGGCATTGCCGAGATGATCCCTGACATCCAGGTCGAAGCCACCTTTCCCGATGGCACCAAATTGGTGACCGTGCACCAACCCATCGTCTGAGCCAGACCCGGAGAACCCCATGAAAAAAATCACCTTGATGCTCACATCCGCCATCGCCACTGCCGCCTTCGCCCACGATGGCCATGGCTTGGGCGGCAGCGCCCACTGGCACGCCACCGACGTGCTGGGCTTTGTAGTGGCTGCCGCCTTGGTGGCTGTGGCCGTTTACTTTGGCAAAAAGTGAGGCCCGCATGACCCCCGGTGAACTGTTGATTGACCCCGGCCAGCACGCCCTGAACGTGGGCCGCCGCACCTGCACCCTGGTGGTGCAAAACGCCAGCGACCGCCCCATCCAGGTGGGCTCGCATTACCACTTTGCCGAGACCAATGCGGGCCTGAGCTTTGACCGCGTGGCTGCACGCGGCATGCGCCTGAACATCGCCTCCGGCATGGCCGTGCGATTTGAGCCCGGCCAACAACGCACGGTGGAGCTGGTGGATTACGCGGGCGACCGCAGGGTGTACGGCTTTCGGGGCCTGACCCAAGGCGCACTCGACGCGCAAAAAACACAAGGCAACTGACATGGCCCACATCGACAAACGCGCTTATGCCGAAACCTTTGGCCCCACCGTGGGCGACCGGGTGCGCCTGGCCGACACGGCCTTGGTGATTGAGGTGGAAAAAGACTTCACGCTCCAAGCGGGCAGTTACGGTGAAGAGGTCAAATTTGGCGGCGGCAAAACCATCCGCGACGGCATGGCGCAGTCACAAAGGACCAACGCAGAGGGAGCGATGGACTGCGTGCTCACCAACGCCCTCATCATCGACCACTGGGGCATCGTCAAAGCCGACATTGGCCTCAAGGGCAACCGCATCGCCGCCATTGGCAAGGCGGGCAACCCCGACACACAGCCTGGGGTGGACATCGTCATTGGCCCCGGCACCGAGATCATCAGCTGCGAAGGTCTGATCGTGACCGCAGGCGGCATCGACTGCCACATCCACTTCATCTGCCCCCAGCAGATCGACGAGGCCCTGGCCAGTGGCGTGACCACCATGATGGGTGGCGGCACGGGCCCCGCCACCGGCACCTTTGCCACCACCTGCACACCCGGCCCCTTCAACATCGAGCGCATGATGCAGGCAGCCGACGCCTTCCCGATGAACCTGGGCTTTTTTGGCAAAGGCAATGCCAGCTTGCCCGCTGCGCTGCATGAGCAAATCAACGCGGGCGTGATTGGCATGAAGCTGCACGAAGACTGGGGCAGCACCCCATCGGCGATCAGCAATTGCCTGGATGTGGCCGACGAAACCGACATCCAGGTGGCCTTGCATTCGGACACGCTCAATGAATCGGGTTATGTGGAAAACACCATCGCAGCAGCCCGAGGCCGTGGGCTGTGCGCCTTCCACACCGAGGGCGCAGGCGGCGGCCACGCGCCCGACATCCTGAAGGTGGTGGGCGAGGCGAACTTCTTGCCCAGCTCAACCAACCCGACCATGCCCTACACCCACAACACGCTCGACGAGCATGTGGACATGCTCATGGTCTGCCACCACCTGGACCCGGCCATTGCCGAAGACCTGGCCTTTGCCGAGAGCCGCATCCGCAAGGAAACCATTGCGGCCGAAGACATCCTGCACGACCTGGGCGCCATCAGCATGATGAGCAGCGACAGCCAGGCCATGGGCCGGGTGGGCGAGGTCATCATCCGCACTTGGCAGACCGCGCACAAAATGAAGCAGCAGCGCGGCAGCCTGCCCGGCGACACGGATCGACACGACAACGCTCGCGTCAAGCGCTACATCGCCAAATACACCATCAACCCGGCCATTGCGCACGGCATCAGCCACGAGGTCGGCAGCATCGAAGTGGGCAAATGGGCCGACCTGGTGATCTGGAAGCCCGCGTTCTTTGGCATCAAACCCGCCATCGTCATGAAGGGCGGCTTCATCGCACTGGCCGCCATGGGCGACCCCAATGCGTCCATCCCCACGCCGCAGCCCGTGCATTACCGCCCGATGTTTGGCAGCTTTGGCGGGGCGCTGTCTCGCGGCTCGCTGACCTTTGTGTCGCAGGCGGGTTGGCAAGCGGGTGTTGGGGCGCGTTATGGCCTGGCCAAAACACTCAGCGCCGTGAAAAACATCCGCCAAGTGCGCAAGCAGGACATGGTCCACAATGCCTATCTGCCCCGCATGGAGATAGACCCCCAGACCTATGCGGTGCGGGCTGACGGGCTGTTGTTGGTGTGCGAACCAGCCACCAGCCTGCCCATGACCCAACGCTATTTTTTGTTCTGATGATCATTTGCTCCAAACTCATGCCCCAAGGCCGTGGCCTGGCCCGTGTGCTGATCCAGCGCGCCAGCACCATCACGCTCGACTGGGACACCCGCCAGAAAAGCCGCTTTGACGCGACCGACAGCGCGGGCCGCCAACTGGGTGTGTTCTTGCCGCGTGGCACCGTGGTGCGCGGCGGCGATGTGCTGGTGGCCGAAGACGGCTCACTCGTGCGCGTGCAAGCCGCACCACAAGCCGTGCTGCGCATCACCGCCTGCACCGAGCATGGCTCGCCCTTTGACCTGACCCGCGCCGCCTACCACCTTGGCAACCGCCATGTGCCCATCGAGTTGCAACCCGACCACCTGAAGATCGAGCCCGACCATGTACTGGCTGACATGCTGCGCGCCATGCACATGACGGTGGTGGCCGTGTCCGAAGCCTTTGAGCCTGAGAGCGGTGCGTATGGCGACCATGGCGCATCCTCACATGGGCATGAGCACAGCCACGAACACGGCCCTGCGGGTCATGCGCACGCAGCCCAAGCCGAGCCCCATGTGCATGGGCCCGAATGTCAACACGGACACGCAGCGCCTGCAGCCAAGCCGCCAGCTGGCAAACGCATCGCCATCCCAGTCCGTGCGGCCCCTGCTGCACCGCATGTGCACGGCCCCGATTGCAACCATGGGCACTGAGACTGCGCCCTCCGGCCTGCTGCAACTGATCTGGCTGGCCTCGCCAGCGCTGCCCATTGGCGGCTTCTCGTATTCGGAGGGTCTCGAAGCGGCCATCGAGCAAGGCCTGGTGCACCACGAAGCCAGCGCCACCGACTGGGTGGTGGACCAACTGCACCTGACGCTGTCTCGCGGAGACATGGCTGTGCTGGCGCAAGCCATTCCCGCCTGGCAGCGCCATGACACCGCCCGGCTAAAAGCCCTGAACGATTGGGTGATGGCCACTCGCGAAACCGCTGAGATGCGCCTGCAAACCGAGCAGATGGGCCGCTCCTTGCTGGACTGGCTGCGCAACCTGCAGCAAGCCAGCGACGCACAGCTGCAATGCTGCGCCCGACTGCCCACCACTTACCCACTGGCCATGGCACTGGCCTTGTCCTTGGCGCAAGCCCCGCTTGACCAAGCCCTGCAAGCCCATGCCTTTGGCTGGGCCGAGAACATGACCCAAGCCGCCCTCAAGGCCGTGCCCTTGGGCCAGAGCGCGGGCCAGCGCATGCTGGCGCGGCTGGCGCGCGAAATTCCGCACGCAGTGCAAACCGCCATGCAAACGACCGACGAAAACCGCCAAGCCTTCAGCCCCATGCTGGCCATCCTGTCGTCCCGCCACGAAACCCAATACTCCCGCATCTTCCGATCATGACTTCAGCACTGCACCACATTCCAAATCGCACGAAAAAACTGCCGCCCCTGCGCGTGGGCATTGGCGGGCCCGTGGGCTCCGGCAAAACCACGCTGCTCGAGATGCTGTGCAAAAACATGCGCGAGCGCTGGGACCTGATCGCCATCACCAATGACATCTACACCAAGGAAGACCAGCGATTGCTGACGGTGAGCGGCGCGCTTGCAGCAGAGCGCATCATGGGCGTTGAAACCGGTGGCTGCCCGCACACCGCCATCCGCGAAGACGCGTCGATCAACCTCGAGGCGATTGACCGCATGCTGGAAAAATTTCCTAATGCCGATGTGGTGTTCATCGAGAGCGGCGGCGACAACCTGGCCGCCACCTTCAGCCCGGAACTCTCCGACCTGACCATCTACGTGATCGACGTGGCCGCAGGCGAAAAGATCCCCCGCAAAGGCGGCCCCGGCATCACCAAGAGTGATTTGTTCGTCATCAACAAAACCGACCTGGCCCCGCATGTGGGGGCCGATTTGCAAGTCATGCGCGACGACACCCAGCGCATGCGCCCCAACCCCGAAACCCGCCCCTGGGTCATGACCAACCTGAAAACCCTGGACGGCATGACCGAGGTGGTGGCCTTCATTGAAAAAAGGGGCATGCTCAGCCCATCTTGAGCCCATCTTGTGCGACTGCTGATGTGTTCAAGCACAAGCGGTAAAAACAGCATGAATTGAATCCGCTTTTTTTAAGCCGTTTCAATGCAAATGCATGGAAGCGTGGCAGAGTGGCCGATTGCACCGGTCTTGAAAACCGGCGACTCGAAAAGGTCCATGAGTTCGAATCTCACCGCCTCCGCTAAAAAAAAGCGCCGAATGCTTTGCATTCGGCGCTTCTTTGTTTGGGGTCAAGCCAGAGACAGCGCAGCTACATGTGGCTCTTTCTCTGCCTCTCAATCAATTCGAATACTTTCTAAAAGTATAGAAATGGCTCGCATCCCATGCATCACTGGTCCGGCTGATCAAGTCAATATCGTTGATGATGGTTTCATATGCGGTGTTCTTGAAATTCCCTTCAACACATTGAGGCGCAGAGGCACGCTCACCGCAATAAATGGATGCCATTCGTGCTGAAGACCTGAACACGGCAGAGTCTTCATAACCATTACGCGTCCCCCTGCTGCCATTGATAACAGTACGATCACCGTAGGCACCATAAATACGGGCTCGGTAAGTCGCTGGCTCAGTCCCTTTGAGCAAGGGATTGGTGTCGCTGGCAACAGTCCAAGACAAGTCAAATTTTGGACCTTGGGGAATAAAATACCCAATACTTGAATGCTGAACAAGAGTTCGTGCATTTTGAGCTTGGTATGACACCGAAGGTAATGATGTCAAGCTGGGCAGGGGCACTGATTTTTTAAAACCGTCCACCGTTTTAGCACGAGCTGTCGTTTTGAAGTACTGAGTTGCATTTGGCGTAGATGTCGTATTTCCTTCAAAAAAGTATTCATATTTCCAAGTGCCAAATTGGGGAATTTTTTCCAATTCGGCGTCCGTAAAATCGACGTCGGCAAACATCAAAAATGCGCTATCCGGACTGAGGCTTGGATGACTAACCCCAACAGGTGGCGTCGATGCGAATTTTGATTGAATCCTCACGAATCCAGTTCCAGTGGGCGTAACGTTGTCCTTGGCAATAGTGAAATAGGAGTAATTGCACACCCCTCCCAAGGACACATTGGGTTTCATGGTGATGTCGCCTCGCTCACCCGTTTCGTCAAATGGTGGCGTGGTGATGATGACTTTCTCCCATTTCTTGGTTCGATCGTTGCACGGCAAGTCAAACACATAGCCCACACTGTCGTAGGTATATGTCGGATCATTGGGGAATTCTCGCCTTTGCGCATAGGGACTCACGCCACCTGGAAGAAGGTACTGATTTCCGATGATGCGATATTGATTGTCCGAGGGGTCCAACCTGGCCACATTTTTCTCGTACTGGAAATTACCGTATTCATCTTGCCAGCGGTAACCAAATACAACGTCACCGGCAGTGGGCCCTGTGACGCCATTGGCAACCGTTTCAGAGACTGTGTAGTAATACTTGGGCGAAATGAATTTCACGCCAGGGGCTGCAGTGAAAATTCCGCCAAAGTGCTGATCAAACTTGACGACCGCTCCGTTGAGTCTGTATTTCGTTGGGTCGTTGCCATAAAAAATAGCCTTGCATTGCGCCGCTGTAATGGCCGTAGCAGTCCCCTGCACATTGTTCGCTCTAATCGATTTATCCAATGCGTAGCAACTGGTCATCTGATCCAGCAAGGCTTGGAGCTTGACGCTCAAGCCATCTGGGGCCAGTTCGTTGGCACTCACCGCGGGCAAGGTCTTGTAACGAGCGTCGCTGCTGAAACTGACATTCGGAAGGTCTTCGCCTTCTCTGACGGCTTTGCGCAAAGTCAAGTCAATGATCGAAGACGAGCCCTTGGGCTCGATCTTCACATCGAGCGAATCAAGTAGCTTGTCAAAACCCGTGCCATTGGCGGCAAAACTGACAGTTTGGGGATTGGTCGATGATGACAAATTCAAGGCGTCCAGCAAAGGCTTGATGGCAGCTTGCATTTCCTGATTTTTAGAGGACAACGTTGACGTGTTGATCGTGGCCAATTTAGCAACAATTTCACTGATCAAACTGGCAGGATCTCCCGTGGGCGACAGGCGCGCTGCGATCAGGTTGGTCAGTTGATTGATGTTGGCCGTTGCTGTTTCACCGGCCTCAGCCAAAACGCTCAGCAATTTGGTGGAGCCATCATCCGCGATGATGATCAATGGGAATTTGGCCGTTGGCGAAATAGACGCGCTGTAGCGTCCATCCGTGGCAACAGTGGCAGGTGTTGCCAACAAAGCGACCCCGTCTGCGCCATAAATTTGAACCGTGGCAGAGGCCAATGGCGCACCGGTCGCCGCAATTCCTGAAAGGGCAATGTTGTTGCCAGAAGTGCTTGCGGTATTTCCACCACCGCCACCACAACCTTGAATGCCGAGCATGCCCAAACTCAGCAAAGCCAGTGTGGCTGTTGATGTGATTTTTTTCATCATTATTTCCTATTGCGAATTGAATATTCATTACCGCGGCTCACATACTTCGGAATGAGGCCACAGAATTCATACCATACCAGTTTTTATATTCTTGAGTTGACGACAAGATCAACGCAGGACATCACCTGCCTGGTCATCGTTTTTTTGTGTAAGAGCCAAGCATTCATAAAAAGTTTGCCGGTTAGCGTCTTTTAGTGGGCGCGGCGCAGCAAGATGTGCAGCACAGCCTTGCACACACATTGAACGGCCACAAAAGAATACCCAAGTAGTCACCCAGGTTACTACCCCTCCATTCAAACCCTATTGCTTTCCCTGCTGAACTGACCTAACCTGAGTTCATCAGAGACAGTAATCAGCAAGGGGATGCAATGACCACCGAGATTGTGAACACCCTCACCAGTGACCTGGTGCCAGGCGATCACCCTTACCTGCAAGGGGCCTGGACCCCTTTGCTCGAAGAGGTCAATGCCACAGAGCTCAAGGTGCTGGAGGGCAGCATTCCGCTGGACATTGATGGGGTTTACCTGCGCAACACCGAAAACCCGGTGTTTCAGGCAAAGGGCAAATACCACCCCTTTGACGGTGACGGCATGCTGCACATGGCCGCCTTCAAAAACGGCAAAGTCAGCTACCGCAACCGCTTTGTCCAGACCAAAGGCCTGCAAGCCGAACTGGAAGCGGGTCGCGCCCTGTGGGCGGGTTTGATGGAAGACCCGGCCCTGTCCGAGCGAGCGGGCTGGGGCGCACACGGCAGCCTCAAGGATTCTTCGAGCACCGATGTGGTGGTGCACGCCGGACGCGCCCTGACCACCTTCTACCAATGCGGCGAAGGCTACCGGCTGGACCCCTTGAGTCTTGAGCATGAAGGCATTCCGCCCTGGTCGCCCCTGGACGGCATTTCGGCCCACTGCAAGGTGGATGAGCACAAAGGTGAGTTGCTGTTTTTCAATTACTCCAAACACGCGCCTTACATGCATTACGGCGTGGTCGACAAGCACGACAAGCTGGTGCACTACGTGCCCATTCCCTTGCCCGGTCCGCGCTTGCCGCACGACATGGCCTTCACCGAAAACTACGCCATCCTGAACGATTTCCCGCTGTACTGGGACCCGGAGCTGCTGGCCCAAGGCAAGCATGTGGTGCGTTTTTACAAGGACACGCCTTCGCGCATCGCCATCATTCCAAGGCGCGGTCAAACCCAGGACATCCGCTGGTTCGAAGCGGCACCCACCTTTGTTTTGCACTGGCTCAACGCCTATGAAGAGGGTGATGAGATTGTTCTGGACGGGTATTTTCAAGACAACCCGATGCCACGCAACTACGAAGGCGCCCCGGCCGGTTACGAACGCATGATGTCTTACCTGGACCAGAGAAAAATGGGCTGCCACCTGCACCGTTGGCGCTTCAACCTCAAGACAGGCCAGACCACCGAAAAGCGCCTGGACGATCGCATCCTGGAATTCGGCATGTTCAACCAGCGCTATGCCACGCGTCCTTACCGTTATGCCTACAGCGCGGTGCAGGTGCCCGGCTGGTTCCTGTTCAATGGCTATGTCAAACATGACCTGCACACGGGCCAGTCCTGGGCCATCCAGTTGCCCGAAGGTCAATACGCCAGCGAAGCCCCCTTTGCACCCCGCACGAATGCGCAGGACGAAGACGATGGTTATCTGGTGAGCTTCATCACCAACGAGAACACCCAACGCTCTGAAATCATCCTGATCGACTCCAAAAAATTTGAAGCCGGTCCGGTCTGCCGCATTGAGCTGCCGCACAAACTGTGCAGCGGCACACACGCCTGCTGGGCCAGCGGGGCCGACATGCAGCCCGGCGGCTTGCTCTCCGGACAACCGGCCTAAAACCCTCCCCCTTCAACGCTTTTGACCAGGAGACAGCCATGGGACTTGAAACATTGGTGGACACGCCACCCTACCTGATTGACAACCCGAACTTGCAAGGCGGCTTTGCGCCCATTGACCAGGAGTTGGTGGAGCAGGAATTTGAAGTCATCGGTGAAATCCCGAAAGATTTCAACGGGCTGTATGTGCGCAACGGGCCTGTTCCCCAGCACACGCCCAAAGGCAAATACCACTGGTACGACGGCGACGGCATGCTGCACGCGGTGCATTTTCAGCAAGGCCGCATGACCTACCGCAACCGTTGGGTCAACACCGATGGCTTGCAGGCCGACCGCGCCGCTGGCCAGAGCCTGGCGCCCGGGCTGAAACAAAAATTGCCCGAGGGCGCACTGCCAGACCATGCCCTGAAAAACACCTCCAACACCGATGTGAAGTACCACAACGGCAAATTGCTGTCGATGTGGTACCGGGGCGGCGCGGTGTACCAGGTCGACCCTTTGAGCCTGGAGACCGTGGGCAAACTGGAGCCAGACCCGCGTCTGAAGGGCCTGCAGATTTCCGCCCACTCGCGGGTGGACGAGCGCACGGGCGAGTACATGTTTTTCGCCTATGGCAACCAACACCCCTACATGCACTACGGCGTGGTCAATGCCAGTGGCCAATTGCAAACCCTGATGCCGGTCGAGTTGCCAGGCCCACGTTTGCCGCACGACATGGCCATCACGGCCAACTACAGCATCCTGCACGACTTCCCGCTGATCAACAACCCCGAAGCCCTCCAGGCCGGGCGCTACAGCCTGGAGTTTCACCCCGAGTGGAAGTCCCGCTTTGCGGTCATTCCCCGCCATGGCAGTGTGGACCAGATCCGCTGGTTCGAAGCCGACCCGCGCTACATGCTGCATGTGGCCAATGCCTGGGAAGAGGTCAACGACCAAGGCGAAACCGAAATTGTCATGCTCGGCACCCCGTACGCCATGCCCAAACAGTTCGATGGCTCGCTGGACGTGAAACGTCTGCTCTTCACCATCGGCACACAGGGCACCGAATACGAGTTCTACCAATGGCGCTTCAACCTGACCACGGGCCAGACCCGCGAGAGTGTGGTGGACGACATCCTGAACACCGAATTTCCGATGATCAACGCCTGGTACCAAGGTTACAAAAACCGCTACACCTACCATGTGCTGATGGGGCGAGCCCGCACCGTGGAGCAACCGCACTTTGCGGGCCTGGCCAAGTACGACCTGGAAACGGGCAGCGCCGTGACCTACCACCCGGGCGAGGGTTACTGGTTCAGCGAGGCCCCGTTTGCACCGCGCGACAAGCCGCAAGCCGAAGACGACGGTTACTTGGTCGGCTTTGTCTGGAACGGCCTCCAGGAACGCTCCGAAGTGTGGATCATCGATGCCCAGAAGCTGGCCAACGGTCCCGTGGCCCGGGTCATCCTGCCGCAGCGCGTGCCCCACGGCTTTCACAGCACCTGGGTGCGTGAAGCCTTGTTGCCACAGGCCTGAATCGGTCGTGAACACCATGAGCACTTCCACAACAACGCGAACCGCCCAGGACCTGCTGGGCGTCTGGCACCTGGTGCGCTGGGAAATCACTTACGACGATGGTCGGGCGACCACTTACCCCTTCGGCCCCGATGCCACCGGGCTGATCCAGTACACGCACGACGGCGGCATGGCCGCTTGCATTGCACGCGCCAACCGCCCCCGCCTGTCCAGCGACAGCGTGCGCAGTGCACCCGTTGCCGAGCGCCTGTCCGCGTTCGAGAGCTTTTTCCAATACGCAGGCCGCTTTGAGGTGCGCGAACACCAAGGCCGCGCCCAGGTGGTGCACCACGTCAGCCACGCGCTCAACCCCAACTTTGTGGGCAGCCAGCAAGTGCGCAACATGGACTTTGCAGCCGATGGCGGCTTGACCTTGTCCGCCTCTGACCTGGTGCCCGGCACCACCACCTTGAGACACCACCGCCTGATCTGGAGACGTGGATGAGCTTGTTTGACAAACACCGTGCAGTCTTCGAGTTGGCCCAGCAAGCCTGTGCCACGCGCCACTGCTGGAGCCCCTACCCCGACATGCCCGACAAATACCCCGATGCGGCGCAAGCCAAGGCGGCGGGGCTGGCGGCTTTTGATCGGCACCTGGAAAACGGCCGTTTCGCCCTCGACCAGCCCGGCATCTTCCAATGGGTGGGCGAAGAAGTCTCGCCTTACACCCAAGCCCCTTTGGGCGTGCAGTACCCGCAATCGGACATCGACAGTTTGTTTGGAGCGGCTGAAAAAGCCATGGACAGCTGGGCGCAGGCCTCCATCGACCAGCGCATTGGCGTGCTGATGGAAGTGCTGGAGGTCATTTACCGTGACCACCTGTTCGAGGTGTTGCACGCGGTGATGCACACGGCCGGGCAAAGCTACAACATGGCCTACGCCGGCTCGGGCGTGAACGCCCTGGACCGCAGCATCGAAGCGCTGGTGTATGCCGAGCAAGCCATGCGCTCGGTGGCCCCATCGGCCTTGTGGCAGCGCCGCTTTGGCAGCTCGGACATTCAGTTGCAAAAAACCTACCGTCTGGTGCCCCGCGGCACGGCCGTGTGTTTCTCGTGTGCCAGCTTTCCCACCTGGAACGCCTGGCCCTCCATGATGGCCAGCCTGGCCACAGGCAACCCCGTCATCCTCAAGCCCCACCCGGCCACCGTGCTGCCCATGGCCATCACCGTCAAGGCCTTTCGCCAGGTCTTGCAGTCGGCCGGTTTTGACCCCAACCTGGTCACCCTGGCGCTGGACACGACCAGCGAGCCCATCGGCAAGCGGCTGGTGCAGCACCCCCAAACAGCCATCGTGGACTTCACCGGCAGCGTGCGCTTTGGCCAGTGGGTCGAGAAAAACGCCCACCCCGCCCTGGCCTTCACCGAAACAGCGGGCTGCAACACCGTGGTGCTGGAATCGGCCGAAGACCTTGACGCGGTGCTGCGCAACCTGGCCACGACCATGTGCCTGTTCAGTGCGCAAATGTGCACCAGCCCGCAGAACATCTACGTGCCCCAAAGCGGCGTGCACACGCCACAGGGCCTGGTGCCCTTCAAAGAAGTCGCCACGCGCCTGGCATCGGCCGTGCAGGCCTTGACTTCAGAGCCCAAAAAAGCGGCCATGATTTTGGCCACCATCCAGTCCCCGCAAACCCTGGCCTTGCTGCAAGAGATGCAGGACTCTGGCGCGCAACGCGGCCAAGTGCTGTTGGCTCCCCAAGCCTACCCCCACCCCGAGTTTCCTCTGGCCCGCACCAGCACGCCGCTCATGCTGCAAGTCACCACGCAAGAGCGCGACCTGTATGCCGAGGAGCGGTTTGGCCCCATCAGCTTCGTGATCGCTTGCAAGGATGCCGATGACGCCTTGCACCAGGCCACGCAGGACGCCCGCACGCAAGGCGGCCTGACCGCCTTTTTGTACAGCACCCAAGAAGACTACATCGCCCGGGCCGAGACGGCCTATGCCCGGGCGGGGGCCCAGTTGACCATCAACTTGGTCGGGGCCATGCCGCTGAACTTTGCAGCGGCCTACAGCGACTACCACGTCACGGGCCTGAACCCGGCGGGCAATGCCACCCTCACCAACCTGGCTTTTGTGGCCAGCCGCTTTGGCATCGTCCAGTCACGCCGCCCCGTGACGGCACCACAAGAGAAGGCTGCATGAAAGCCACGCCACTGCCGCTGAAGCTGCCGGTGTTTGCAGCGCCCATGTTTCTGATCTCCGGGCCTGAGATGGTGTTGGCCGCATGCAAGGCCGGGATTGTGGGCGCTTTTCCGACGCCCAATGCACGCCCCATCGAGCAGCTGGACGTGTGGATGAAAACCATCACCGAGGGCCTGGCTGCGGCGCGCGATACACAGGGCGCAGACACCGTGGGCCCCTGGTGCGCCAACCTGGTCACGCACTCGTCGAACACCCGGCTCGCACAAGACCTGGAGCTGATTGCCCGCTACAAGCCCCCGGTCGTGGTGACCGCCTTGGGCAGCCCCAAGCCCGCCATCGAGGTGGTGCAGGCCTATGGCGGACGGGTGTTTGCCGACGTCATCAACCTGACGCTGGCCCAAAAAGCCGTCAAGGCCGGCGCCGACGGCCTGGCCTGTGTGTCCGCTGGCGCGGGTGGGCACACCGGGTTCCTGTCACCCTTTGCGTTTGTCAGCGCCATCCGTGAGTTTTTTGACGGCGAAGTGGTGCTGGGCGGCGGCATCAGCGATGGCTGGGGCATCGCGGGTGCCATCGCCGCCGGGGCCGACTATGTGTACATGGGCACCCGCTTCATTGCGGCCTTTGAGAGCATGGCGCCCGAGGCCTACAAACAAATGGTGGTGGACAGCACGCTGGACGACCTGGTCGTGAGCGCCGGCGTGACCGGCACCCCCGCGAGCTGGCTCAAACCCTCCTTGCGCGCCCATGGCCTGGACCCGGACAACATGCCCGACGCCCCCCACCGGCAATACGACAGCAGCGCCTCTTTTGCCGGCAAGAAATGGCTCGACGTCTGGGCTGCAGGCCAAGGCGTGGGCACCATCCACCAGACCGAACCCATGGCCGACATCGTGGACCGGTTGGCCCACGAATTCACTTGTGCCACACAGCGCCTGCACGGCCTGCCCTACCCCAAAAGGAGCTTCCAATGAGCGCACCTGTTTACATTTTGGGCGGCTACCAGACCGACTTTGCCAAGGCCTGGGCGCGCAACGGCCAGGACATTTCAGACATGGTCCGCGAGGCCACCCAAGGCGTGCTGGCCCACTGCGAACTCGACACCTCGGCCATTGAAAGCATCCATGTGGGCAATGCCTTTGGCGAAATGCAGCGCCAGCAAGCGCACCTGGGCTCGATGGTGGCGCAGATGACACCCGAACTCTGGGGCGTACCCGCCATGCGCCACGAAGGGGCCTGCGCCTCGTCATCCCTGGGGGTGCTGTCGGCCATGGCCGAGATCGAGGCCGGACGCTACGACTGTGTGCTGGTCATGGGCGTGGAAGAGTTCAAAAACACCTCCGGCAACGAAGCCTCGGTCAACCAGAACGCAGCCTCTTGGCAAGGCCATGAAGACATGGACTGCACCTTCATGTGGCCAGCCGCCTTTGGCCTGCTGGCACAAGAATACGAGCGCCGCTATGGGCTGGACCGCAGGCACCTGAACCGCATTGCCGAACTCAACTACGGCAACGCCAAGCGCAACCCGCTGGCGCAAACCCGCAAATGGCAATTCGATGCCCTGAGCTTCACCGACAACGACGAAGCCAACCCCGTGATCGAACCCGGCACACGCCGCCAGGATTGCGGCCAGATCACCGATGGGGCCTGCTCGGTGGTGCTGGCCTCGGCCCGTTTTGCGCAGGCCTATGCCCAAAAACGCGGCCACAGCCTGGACCAATTGGCCCGCATCGCGGGCTGGGGTCACCGCAACGCAGGTCTGCGCCTGCGCGACAAGATCGAACGCAGCCTGGGCCAGGCCTATGTGTTTCCGCATGTGCGCGACACCATTGAAGACGCCTGGCGACGCGCGGGCGTGTCGGGCATCGAGGCCATGAGCGGCATCGAGACCCACGACTGCTTCACCACCACCGAATACATGGCCATCGATCACCTGGGCCTGACCGCGCCTGGCCAAAGCTGGCAGGCGGTGGAAGACGGCACGATCGATCCCGGTGGCCGTTGCCCCGTGAACATGAGCGGCGGCCTGATCGGTTGCGGCCATCCGGTCGGCGCCACGGGCACGCGCATGCTCTGGGATGCCGCACGCCAGGTCACTGGCCAGGCCGAGGCTTGCCAGATTGAAGGCGCCCAGCGCATCCAGACCCTCAACATCGGCGGCTCTTGCGCCACGGTGGTGAGCTTTGTGGTGGAAGGGGCCGGCGCATGATCGAGACACTTTGGCAACAACACGCCACCGCCTTGCTCGCCGTGTGGGCGGCACTGGCCGCGTTGTGGCTGTGGGGCATGCCGCGCGAACAGGTGCGCTGGCTTGACCGGGTCTACCCGCTGCTGCCCTTGGCTGTGGCGGCAGTCGCCGCCAGCGGTGAGCTGGCCCCTGCATTTTTGGCTGTTGTCATGCAATTGGGCCTGTGGCTGTGGGTCTGGCTCACCGTGGTGTGGGTCATCAGCCTCCTCAAGCGCGATGCCAGCATCATGGACATCGCTTACGGCGTGCTGCTGCTCGGGGTGCCCTGGTGGCTCTTCCTGCACCTGGGCGGGCAGCCCCAGGCCTCCAGTTGGCTGTTGCTGGGCATGGCGAGCATCGGCTTTGGGCGTTATTCGCTCTACATCCTGTGGCGCAACCTGCCGCACGGCGAAGACCCGCGCTACGCCCGCTGGCGTCAGCGCTCCGGGGCGCGTTGGTGGTGGTGGAGCTACTTCCAGATCTTCCTGCTGCAAGGCGTGGTGATGTGGGTCTGGGCACTGCCTCTGGTGTTTGGCATGAGCGCGGCCGGTCCGATCGGGTTTTGGCACATCGCAGGGGCCTTGGTCTGGTTGGTGGGCTTTGTGTTTGAGGCCGGGTCGGATTACCAATTGACGCGCTTTAAACGCCAACGCACCGACCGCAGCCAACTCCTCAACACCGGTCTGTGGGCCTTGACGCGCCACCCCAACTACTTTGGCCAGACCTGCATGTGGTGGGGCTACGGGGTGTTCGCACTGGCCCACCCCTGGGGATGGCTGTCGGTGCTGCCTGTGGTGTACATCACCTGGTTCATGAACAAGGGATCGGCCACCTCGCTGATGGAGCGGCACATGACCAAAACCAAACCCGGCTACGCAGAGTACTGCGCCACCGTACCCGCCTTTTTTCCGCGCCTGTGGGGACGCGCCCATCCAACGAAAGACACACCATGAACCACCCCCTGATCATCGACGCCTTGCGCAGCCCACGCGGCCGAGGCAATGACAAAGGCGCCCTGCGCCCGCTCAAACCAGTGGACCTGTTGGCCCAACAATTGAAAGCCTTGGCCGAGCGCACGGGCCTGGACACCGCACAGGTCAGCGACACCATCATCGGTTGCGTGACCCAAACCGCCGAACAAGGCGCCAACATCGCCAAGCTGGCCTTGGTGCGTGCCGGCTGGCATGACAGCGTGCCCGGGCTGAGCATCAACCGTTACTGTGCCTCGGGCCTGAGCGCTGTGCACCTGGCCGCGCAGCAGGCCATGGACAACGACAGCTTGGCCGTGGGCGGCGGCGTGGAGATGATGTCGCGTGTGCCCATGGCCGCCGACCAGGGGCCGCTGACACACGACTTTGAATTTCAGCAGCAAACCACCCTGGTGCCCATTGGCATCTGCGCCGACACCGTGGCCACCCTGGAAGGCTTCAGCCGCGAACAGTGCGACGCTTATGCTGTGGCTTCGCAGCAGCGCGCCGCAGCGGCTTTGGCGCAAGGGCGTTTTCGCTCGGTGGTGCCCGTGGTCGATGGGCAAGGCGCTGTGCTGCTCGCCCAAGACGAAACACCCAGGGCGCAAACCAGCCTGGAGAGCCTGGCCGCGTTGAAACCCGCTTTTGCCGCCATGGCTGAAAAGTACGGCATCGATCCCCTGATGTGCGAGCGTTATGGGCTCGAACGCATTGACCATGTGCAGCACGCCGGCAACTCCCCGGCCATGGCCGATGGGGCCTCTGCCGTCTTGCTGGCCAGCCCGGGCGCTGCAGCCAGGCTAGGGCTCAAGCCTCGGGGGCGCATTTTGGCCACGGCCACCGTGAGTGTGGACCGCACGCTGGCCCTGACGGGTGCGGTGCAAGCCACACAACAGGCTTTGTCCAAGGCTGGTTTGCACATCGAAGACATCGACTTGTTCGAAGTCAACGAGTCCTTTGCCTCGCTGATGCTGCATTACATGAAGCACCTGAACGTGCCACACGACAAGCTCAACGTGAATGGTGGCGCCATTGCCCTGGGCCATGCCATGGGCTCCACTGGCAGCGCCTTGGTGGGCATGGCGCTGGACGAGTTGGAAGCCCGGCAAGCCCGCCGTGCCGTGATCAGCCTGTGTGGTGCCGCCGGCCTGGCTGTGGCCATGGTGGTTGAGCGCGTGTGAACGCCCAAGCCCGAACGTCCATGCCCCAACGCACACCCGTGAACAGATGATCAGCAACCCAGACCTGGAACTGACGCACGCCGCGCTGGCCTCCAGCACGCTCAGCCACGGCCTGAAGGTATTTGGCGACCGCTGGACGGTGCAGGTCATGCTGTCGGCTTTTCTGGGCATCAGGCGGTTTGATGAGTTGCAGAGTTTCTCCAGCATTCCCCGCCCCACCTTGTCAGACCGTTTGCGCTCACTGGTGCAAATCGGGGTGCTCAAGCCCCGCCTGTACCAGGAAAAGCCGCCGCGCTACGAATACCACTTGAGCCGCAAAGGGCTGGGCCTGTACGACGCCACCTTGATGATCTGGGCCTGGGAAAAGAAATGGGGTCAACGCGCCCAGGACCTGCCCAAAACCCTCTTTCACCAGACCTGCCAACACAGCTTCAACCCACAGTTGTGTTGCAAAGCCTGCGGCGAAAAAGTCAGCATGAAAGACCTGGACTACAGCCTGGTACCCAATGCCCGTCTGCGTCACCAGCCGCTGGAAGGCGTGCGTGCGCCGCGCATGTCCGGGCGCGAAGCCACCGAGATGAGCCTGGGGCTGCGCGTGGACCGCTGGAGCTTGTTGATCCTCACGGCGGTGGTGCTGGGATGCCACTATTTTGACCAGATCACCCACGCGCTGGGCATTGGCCCCAAGGTGCTGTCGCGTCGGCTCTCGGACATGGTCGAGGCCCGCTTGTTGCAATGCGAAACCGATGCCCAGGACGCCCGCAGGCGCCTGTACCGCCTGACCCCCAGCAGCCGCGACCTGTTCGGCTACATCGTTTGCCTGTCCAACTGGGCCGCAGAGTCACACCTGCACGAAACCAGTTCGATCCGGCCACGCCACCGTGCTTGTCAGCACAGCTTTTCTCCCATGGTGGCGTGTGACCACTGCCACCAAAGCCTGAACCCCTGGGAAGTCTCCTTCCCGCCTTCGAATGGAAAAAATCCATGAATGATTTCTGGCAAACCTTTGCCCAACTGACCGTCAACGGCATCGCCGTCGGGGCCATCTATGCGCTGGTGGCGCTGGGCATCGTGCTCATTTACAAAGCCACCGAGGTGCTCAACTTTGCCCATGGCGATTTGCTGGTGGTCTCGGCCTTCAGCGCCTGGGGCTTGATCACGGTGTGGGCCTTGCCGTTTTGGCTGGCCTTGCTGATCACCGTGTTGGGTGTGGCCGTTTTTGCCTATGTGCTGGACGCGGTGGTCATCCGCCGCATCGCCGGACAACCGCAGTTTGCCGGAGTGATGCTGACCATTGCCCTGGCCTTCATGATCCGGGGCGCGGTGAGCATGCTGTTCGGGCCGGAGTCGCGCAACTACCCCACACCCTGGAGCCAACAAAGCACCCAGGTGGCCGGCATCTCGATCGCCAACCTGCAACTGGTGATTCTGGGCGTTTCCATGATGGTGACCCTGGTGCTGTTTTTCTTCTTCCGCTACACCCGGCTGGGCGTGGCCATGCAGGCGGCTTCACAAAACCAGTTGGCCGCTTATCTGAACGGGGTGCGCGTCAAACGCGTGAACTCCATGGTCTGGGCCCTGGGCGGCGTGACGGCCGCATTTGCGGGCGTGCTGCTGGCCCCCATCACCTTGGTCGACATCAGCTTGTGGTTTGTCACGCTCAAGGCCCTGTCGGCGCTGGTGCTGGGCGGATTTGGCAGCATTCCCGGGGCCATTGTGGGCGGCTTGCTCATTGGCCTGATCGAGCAATACGCCGGGGTCTACATGCCCGACGGCACCAAGGACATCGTCGCCTACCTGGTGCTGATCGCCGTGCTCATTGTCCGGCCCCATGGCTTGCTGGGCGAAGCCCATGGCCGTCGCGTCTGAAAAAAGGAAAGAACCCGCCCCATGCGTTTCGATTACCACACCCAATACCGCGAAGGCTTTGCCCTTTGGCGCAGCCCTTTTGACCGCAACCTCTACGCCTTGCTGCTGCTGGGCTTGTGCGCACTGCCCTGGGTCATCACGCCCTTCATGCTGGGCGAGATGGCCTATGTGTTCATTTTGTGCGTGGCCAGTCTGGGCCTGATGACCTTGACCGGTCTGACCGGACAGGTCTCACTGGGCCATGCGGCCTTCATCGCCATCGGGGCCTATGGCCACGCCTGGTTCATGTCCAAGGGCGTGCCATTGCCCCTGTCGATGGTGCTGGCCGCCTTGCTCAGCGCCAGCGCTGGTTTGCTGGTGGGCATACCGGCCATTCGGGTCTCGGGTCTGTACCTGGCCATGGTGACCTTGGCCTTTGCCATCATCGTCGAGCAAATCATCGGCCACTGGAGTTCCGTGACCGGTGGCTTCACCGGCTTGTCGGTGAACGAGCCCGTTTTAATGGGCATGTCACTCGGTGGCTCCAAAGCTTTTTATTACCTGTGCCTGACCATTTTGGTGCTGGTGCTGCTGGCCTTGCTCAACATCTTGCGCTCGGGCATGGGGCGCGCCCTGATCGGTGTGCGCGAATCCGAGGCAGCATCCTACGCACTGGGCATACCGGTCGAGCGCATGAAGGCCGGCGCCTTTGCGCTGTCGGCGGGCATCACCGGCTTGGCTGGCAGCATGCTGGCACACCACCTGAAATACCTCACGCCGGATGGCTTCACGCTGCTGTTGTCGCTAGAGCTGGTCCTGATGGTCGTGATCGGTGGTCTGGGCAGCCTGCGCGGCGCAGTGCTGGGGGCCGTGCTCATCAGCCTGCTGCCCACCGCCATCTCGCGCATCAAACCCTTTTTGCCCGACACCGTGGCCAAACAGTTCGGTCTGGAGACCTTCATCTTCGGCTTTGTCCTGGCCTTTTTTGTGCTGTATGAGCCCATGGGCCTGAACGGCCGCTGGCTCAAGATCCGCAGCCTTCTGGAGTCTTTCCCCATCTACCGCAAAGACACCTTCAAGCGCAACAAGCGCTACATGAAATCGGAGCGTTACCGTTGAACACCCCCATCGTCACATCCCCCCTGCTGACGGTTGAAAAACTGTCACTCACTTTTGGCGGCGTCCAAGCCATTGCGGATCTGAGCCTGGAGGTGCGCCCCGGCGAAGTCCTGGCCGTGATCGGACCCAACGGTGCGGGCAAAACCTCGCTGCTCAATGCCGTCACCCGCGTGTTTGACCCCAGCGGCGGACACATCCGCTTCAAAGGCCAGGACTTGACGGCCTTGCAACGCCATCAAATCGCCAACCTGGGCATTGCGCGCACCTTTCAAAACATCGAACTGTTTGAAGCGGCCACCGTGCTGGACAACTTGCTGCTGGGCCGCCACCGGTTTTTCCAGGGCCACTGGTGGCAACAGGTTTTGCGCACACCGGCCTTGACGCGTCTGGAAGAAGCCGCGCTGGCTGAGGCGGAAAAGGTGATTGACTTTCTGGACCTCACACCCTGGCGACACGCCCCGATTGCGGGACTGCCCTACGGCGTGCGCAAGGTCGTGGAGCTAGGCCGCGCCCTGTGCGCCCAGCCTGAGCTGCTGTTCTTGGATGAACCCGCCTCGGGTCTGAACCCGGAAGAAACACGCGAGCTGGCGTTCTGGATCGACGACATCCGCAGCGAGCTGGGCATCACCGTGGTCATGGTGGAGCACGACATGTCCTTGGTCAGCGCCGTGGCCGACCGGGTCATTTGCATGGCCCAAGGCCGGGTGCTGGCTGAAGGCAGCCCCACCGATGTTCAAAGTCATCCGGCCGTTGTTGCCGCTTATTTGGGAGCTTGAGCATGAGTGCCTTGCTGGAAGTGCGCAACCTGGAAACCTGGTACGGCCCCATTGCTGCGATGCAAGGGGTGAACCTGCAGGTTGAAAAAGGCCAAATGGTCGCCGTCCTCGGCGCCAATGGCGCGGGCAAGACCACTTTGCTCAACACCCTGGCCGGGGTCATCGACCCGTTCAAGGGCCAGGTCCTGTTCAACGGGCAACCCAACCACGGGCTGGACGCCGACGAGGTGTGCCGCCGCGGCCTGGTGCTGGTGCCCGAGGGGCGTCAGATCTACCCCTTCCTGAGTGTTGGGGAAAACTTGAAGATGGGCGCCTACACGCGCCGCGATGCCGATGGCGTGCAGCAAGACCTGGAGCGGGTTTTTCAGTGGTTCCCTCGGCTGCTGGAGCGGGCCCAGCAACACGCCGGTCTGCTGTCCGGCGGTGAGCAGCAGATGCTGGCCATTGGTCGCGCCTACATGGCGAAACCCCAACTCCTCATGCTCGACGAGCCCTCGCTGGGCCTGTCCCCCTTGTTGACCAAAGAGATCTTCAACATCATCAGCCGCATCCGCCAGGAAACCGGAACCTCGGTGTTGGTCGTCGAACAAAACGCGGCCATTGCCCTGGCGCACGCCGACTATGGCTACATCATGGAGCTGGGCCGTATCGTGGCCGCTGACAGCTGCGCCGTCCTGAGCCAAAAAGCCGATGTGCGCGAAGCCTATCTGGGCGGACACGGCGCGCAAGGCGTCAGCGGCACCACACAACGCTGGAAACGGCGCAAAACATGGCGATGACCCCCCACCCCATGAACACCGTGAACACCATGAACGCACCTGCCCCCATCACTTTCCTGGGCGAAGACACGCCCGCCAAGGTTTTTCGCCAGCGCTCACGCGCCTGGGCCGATCAACCTGCTTTGCGCTACAAACAGCGCGGCCTGTGGCAAAGCACCACCTGGGCCGAGTACTTCGGCCATGCCCGCGCCATGGGCCTGGCCATGCAGGACATGGGGCTGGAGCGCGGACACGTGGTGTGCGTGCTGGCTGAAAACCGGCCGCAGTGGCTGTATGTGGACATGGCCGCCCAATGCATGGGCCTGATCGGCAACGGGGTCTACCCCACCTCGTCGGCGGGCCAGTTGCAACACATCCTGGTGGACTCGAACACCCGCCTGCTGTTTGTGGAAAACCAGGAGCAACTCGACAAGGCCCTGGAAGTGCGTGCGCAATGCCCGCAACTGCAGCGCATCGTGGTCATGGACCGCGAAGGCCTGCGCGGCTTCAGTGATCCCGACGTGGAGTTTTTTGACGATTTTCTGGCGCGTGGCCACACGCTGGCCGCTTCCCAGGCATCGGTTTTTGAGGCATTGATTGACCGCACCCAGTCCGAAGACCTGGCCTTTTTGGTCTACACCTCGGGCACCACGGGTGCGCCCAAGGGGGCCATGATTTTGAACCGCAACCTGGTGTTCCAGCTGAGTCTGGCCACCGAATACCTGGACATCCAGCCGGGTGACAAATCGGTGTCCTTCTTGCCGCTGTGCCACATTGCCGAGCGCATGTCTTCGGTCTACAACCCCCTGGCGCTGGGCCTGACGGTTCACTTCCCGGAAAATTCCGGCACGGTGTTCAACGACATGCGCGAGGTCGCCCCTCACCTGGTGTTTGCACCACCCCGGTTCTGGGAAAAGATGTACTCCCAGATCGACCTGTTCATGCGCGATGCCATCGCGCCGGCCCGCTGGGCTTATCAAACAGCCCGCATCATGGGCGCTGCGCGGGTTGAAGCCCAACTGCAAGGGCAAGCCAGCAGCCCACCTGGCCTGCTGGAAAACGCCATGCAATGGCTGGCCTTGCGCAATGTGCGCGTCTTTCTGGGCTTACAAAACGTCAAGAGCGCACTCACGGGCGCTGCGCCCGTGCCACCGGATTTGATCCGCTGGTATTTGGGCTGCGGCATCGAACTGCGCGAAGCCTTCGGCATGACCGAAACCACCGGCTTTTGCACCGCCACCCCAAAAGGCGGTTTGCGCCTGGGCTGGGCAGGCGTCAAAGCCCCTGGCACCGAAATCCGCATTGGCGAGAACAACGAGGTCCTGGTGCGCGGCCCCAACGTGTTCGGCGGTTACTGGAACCTGCCCGAAAAAACCCGCGAAAGCCTGGACGATGAAGGCTGGCTGCACACTGGCGACTGCGGCGAAATCAGTGCCGAAGGTTACCTGGCCATCCGGGACCGCATCAAGGACATCCTGATCACCTCGGGTGGCAAAAACGTGACCCCGAGCCACATCGAGAGCCTGCTCAAATTCAGCCCCTACATCACCGATGCGGTGGTCATTGGCGATGGCCGCAAATACCTGACTTGTCTGGTCATGATCGACCAGGAACATGTGGCCCGTTTTGCCCAAGAACACCAAGTGCCCTACACCGATTTCGGCAGTCTGACGCGGGCCCCCGAGGTTGTGGCCTTGATCCACAGCGAGATCGAGCGCATCAACCCCCAACTGGCCCGGGTCGAACAGATCAAGGCCTTCAGGATCATTGCCGAGCTGCTCACGGCCGAAGACGAGGAACTCACCCCCACCATGAAACTCAAACGCAAGGTCATCGCCAGCAAGTATTCGGCGTTGATCGAGAGCATGTACCCCAACTGAGGCGGCCGCTCAGGGTATGCACGCATGCGTGATCCAGGCCAGATGACTATCGTTTAACCACAAGGAGACAACCATGAACCTCAGCAGAAGACTTCTCATTCTCGCCACCACGGGCGCCCTCGCAGGGGCCGTTCAAGCGCAAACCACCCAAGGGGTGAGCGACAACGAAATCGTGATCGGCACCCACATTGACCTGTCGGGACCGGCAGCGCCTGGCATGCCCATGCTGCGAAACGGCATGCAACTGCGCATCGACGAACTCAATGCCGCAGGTGGCGTGCACGGGCGCAAGATCCGGCTGATCGTGGAAGACAACGGCAGCCAGCCCCAACTGGCCGTGCGGGCTGTGCAAAAGCTGATCAAAAGCGACGGTGTATTTGCCATCGTCAACCCTTTTGGCTCTGGCCCCAATGCGGCCACGGTCAAACTCGCCAACGATGCGGGCGTGATGGTGTTTGCACCCTGGGGTGCATCGGGCATCATCCAGAAAGTCAGCGGCAACAGCCCTTTGCTGTTCACCACCGTCATGAACTACGACACCACCACCGCCTCGGCGTTGACCTGGGCCGTGAACAACTGGAAGACCCAAAAAGTCGGCGTCATCTACCAGGAAGGCCCCTTTGGTGATCTGGTCCGAGGCGGCATCACACAGGCGCTCAAAGGAGGCGGTTTCACTGTGGCAGCCGAAGCCGCTTACAAAGTGGGTGACATCGATTTTTCGTCGCAAGTGGCCAAAATGAAGGCCGCCAACGTCGACCTGATCGTGGCGGGCACCGTGGTGCGTGAAACCCTGGGCGTCATGAGCGAAGTGAAAAAACTCAACTGGTCTCAGGTCAAGGTCTTGACCACCATTCCAGGGCGCTCCAGCATCGTCGCCCGATTGGGCAAGGACTCTGTGGAAGGCCTTTATGGCATCGGTGGCTGGAAACTCCACGATGCCGACAGCACCGACCCTGTTGCCAAGAAATTCATGACCGATTTCAAAGCCAAATTCAACCTGGACGCCGATGAGAACGCAGCCAACGCTTACTCCTACACCTCGTGGTTCATCGCTGGCCTGCAAGCTGCTGGGCGCAACCTGACATCAGCCGGCATGGCCAAAAGCATGGCGGGTGTGACACACCAGGACTTCACCACGTTCAACCGGCAGTCTTTCACCAACAACCATGTTGGTCCTGAATTGGTCTCCATCGACCAGATCAAGGGCGGCAAGTGGGTTCAGGTGGCCGCACCGGGCAGCAAATAATGCCCACGGCCCGAGGCTCGGCTGCGGCCGACCCCGGGCCGATCAGGCTACAATCTGCCTCCAAGGAAGCGTGGCAGAGTGGTCGATTGCACCGGTCTTGAAAACCGGCGACTTGAAAAGGTCCGTGAGTTCGAATCTCACCGCTTCCGCCAGATGGCCGCACAAGGTCAGCTCTCGATCACACATATTCAGCGCCCTTGTGGCGCTTTTTTCATGGCCATGTGTTTATTCCCCGCGCCCCTGCGGTAATGGGGTGGGACGTTACACTGGAATTTCATTCGCTTGGGGACTGATGACCCCTTGCCAACAAGAATCCTGCCCAACCATTCACCGTCCATCTTTCCAATGACCGAGAAAACAAAGTCCTGGTTGACCATCGCTTGCATCTGGTTGTTGCTGCTGGTCTTGGCGCTCATCAGACCTTTATCGCTGCCCGATGAAGGTCGTTATGCCGACATAGGGCGCTGGATGTACCTCTCTGATGATTGGCTGGTGCCCAGGCTCAATGGCATTCCTTTCTTTCACAAGCCCCCCTTGCTTTACTGGTTGCAAGCCGAGGTTTTCCACTTGGCTGGCGTGCATGTATGGACGGCCCGACTGGTGACGGCTGTGCATGCACTGATCATGTTGACGGGGGTGTATTTGGGGGTGCGGCGCATTCTTGGCGAGATCACAGCCCGAAAAGTGAGTCTGGTGCTGGGAACGAGTGTGGGATTTTTGGTGGGTGGCCAATACATCAACCATGATTTTTTGGTGGCCACTTGGATCACTGTGGCCATTGGTTTGTTTGCCATCGCTATGAAGGATGACGATCAACCCGATGTTTTTTGGGCGCGGCTGGGATTTTTCGCTTGTGGCCTGGGTGTGTTGAGCAAGGGACTGATTGGCATCGTGCTACCCGGCATGGTGATGCTCATCTGGGTGATTTTGTCAGGCAAAGCGCGTCAACTTCTCCACTTTCCGTGGCTCAGTGGTTTGCTGATTTGGGGGCTGACAGCCCTACCATGGATGGTGCAAGTCCAGGCACAGTATTCAGGTTTTTTTGATTACTTCATCATCGGACATCACTTTTCCCGCTTCAATGGAGACCATTTCAACAATCAGCAGGATTGGTGGTTTTACCCCGCCGTCATTGGGATTTTCATGTTCCCCTGGGTGCTTTTCATCGCCTGGAATGTTGTGAAACAAATTCTCTCTGGCAAAGCTTTGCGCGGTGGCATCGCCGCTTTGAGGCGCAATCCCTGGACGTCTTTACCCTGGATTTGGTTGGGCACGATCTTGTTCTTTTTCTCGCTGCCCAATTCCAAATTGATCGGCTACATCCTGCCCGTTATTCCGCCGGTTGCCATCCTCGCCGTTCAGAATTGGGACACATTGATGGGGCACAAAAAATCAGCCAACGCCTGGTTTTGGGGGGTATGTGGTTTCAGTTTGGCTTTGGCCACGGGAGCCAATTTTCTGGCGCGCTACAACAGCATGCAAGACCACAGTCAAGACGTCGCACAAACACTCACATGCCTGTCGCACCCCGAAGACAAAGTTTATGTATTTGGAGAATACCCCTTTGATTTGGCCTTTCTGGCCCAACGATCCCAAGCGCTGATTGTGATTGACTACTGGGACGACGCACGAAAGAATTCTGGGGACAATTGGAGAAGGGTCTTTTTTGAGGGAGCAAATTTTGACCACGCAGCTGGACAGGTGCTGCAATCGCCTGAAGTCCTGAAACAGTCATCGCCAGATGTGCGTTGGCTGGTGACCCGGCCACAATTTTCCCACGCCAACATGAACGAAAGCTGGCAAGTGGCATTCAAGGGGCATGCTTGGTGGCTGTGGCGCTCAGGTCCTGCTTTGCCACTGACCACCCCGCCTGTAGGCCAGCGCTGCCAACTCCTCAGCAACAACAAACCATGATCATGCCGACTGCATTGATTTGATGGATTCACCGTGGTTTTGCAATCGTCCCTCCGCAAGGATTTAGCCCAGTCATTTGTGACCACCTTGGTGGTCCTGCTGACTGTGGTCATGACCAATATGCTGATTCAGACCTTGGGCCAGGCCAGCCGAGGCAGTATCAACCCGTCCGATGTGTTGCTGGTGATGGGCTTCACAGCTCTGGGTTATTCCGCCACTTTGTTGACCTTGAGTTTGTTTCTCTCAGTGGTTTCCACACTCTCGCGCATGTACAGCGACAGTGAGATGGTGATCTGGTTTTGCAGTGGGCGCAGCCTGTTTTCTTTTGTTGGCCCCATTTTTCGATTTGCCTGGCCCATCTTGGCGGCCATATTTTTTTCCGCCTTGGTGGTTTGGCCATGGAGTAACCAAAAAATACAGGATCTCAAAGACCGTTTTGAATCCAGAAGCGATGTCGAGCGTGTGGCCCCGGGGAAATTTCAGGAGTTTTCAGGCGGTAAAAGTGTTTTTTTCATTGATAAGGAAAATTCGGGAAGTTTGTCCGGCACTAACGTCTTTGTCTCGACAACGGATGGGGATTTGCAAACCATCACAACCGCACAACAAGGGTTTGTCGACAACATCAAAAATGAGCGTTTTCTGAAACTGAGAAACGGGCAACAGGTCTCCCTCAATACGGTGACCCAGGAAACCCGAATCACTTCCTTTGAAAACTATCAATTGTTGATCGAAGAGCATGCTGTTGCCGCCTCTGGTGCCCGTGCGAACCACACGGTTGCCAGCCTGGACCTGGTTCAGAAACCCGACCCCTCACGCATGGGTGAGATGTTCTGGCGCTTAGGTCAGGGATTTTGCGCACTGAATCTGGTTTTTCTGGCCGTGGCATTGGCGGCGGTCAATCCAAGAGCTGCCAAAAGTTATCATTTGATGAAAGCCATTTTGACTTTCGTCATTTACTACAACATGATCAATTTCGGTCAACGCTGGATTGCCGAAGGACGCATGCCATTGGCATTGTTGATGATTTATCTTCATGGCACAGCGGCCTTGATTGCGGGATTGTGGATCATGAGTCGGCAAACCAATTGGACATTGCGGCTTTGGCTATTTCGTCAGCGACGTGTGAACGCCTGAGATGTCGTTCGCAGGATTCGAAATGCTTGATGGACATCCAACATTTTTTGAATGATTTTTGGCCTTATAGTTTTTTGAATTTTTTAATTTAATTGATAAAATTAAAACCTATGGAAAAAAATACCAGCCCATTTGCCACTGCTTATTTGAAATTTTTGCAACTGGCTCGCGTCGTCAAAGCTTTGCCTGACGGCATGGAAATGGACGCCAACGAAAGCGCTCTTTTGCAAGCCGTGGTGCTGCGCTGGTATGAAAACCAGCCCATGACCGTGCGCGAGGCCATTGGTCTAGCGGATTTGGGATCTCCCGCCACACTGCACAAACGCATCACACGTCTGCGTGAAAAAGAAATGCTCAGCACTCTCAATCTCGATGGCGACCGTCGCGCCAAATACCTGATGCCTACCCCGCGCACCATTGAGTACTTCAGCCATCTGGGCCAATCCATGCAACAGGTACAGCAGACCTTGACTTCATGACGACGGAATTTCGGGCTGCCTACCAGTGCGCTGTACTGACTTTGGTCAGTGCTGTTTTGTTTGCAGCTGTCTTTCACTTCAATGCATGGGTTTTTTCCGCACTGGAATACCGCACGGGCATCAATTGGGTGTTTCTGCCGTCTGGATTCCGGGTCATTTTGGTGCTGGTTTTGGGCATACCGGGTGCCATCGGCATCATGCTGGGCTCCTGGTATATAGACCGGGCCACACTGATCGGAGATGTCAATGGGCTGGTGGTGCTCAATGGCATCGTGTCAGGCTGGACGCCTTGGCTGGTCCAGAAATGGTTGGAGAAAAGAGAGTTGTTCAGCGCCCACTTGGACGACATGACCGCACAAAAGCTCCTGACTTTCACCGTGGTCTATTCAGCGGCCAACGCTTCAGCCCACCACACCGTCTGGGTGTGGCTGCACCGCACTCAGGTCAATTGGTGGATTGATGTGTGGCCGATGTTTGTGGGCGATGCAGCAGGTGCACTCTTGATGCTGTATGCGTGGAAGTTGCTGCTCATGTCCGCCAGGCACTGGCAAGTTGGGCCAAGAATTTAAGCAGCAGCTTTCAGGCTGCATCACTCAAGAACAGGGCTTGCAGATCAGACAGAAAATCAAAGCCCCGCTCGGTGGGCCAGACACGGATCAGGTCTCGCTGAATCAAGCCCAGGCGTTCGGCCTCCAGCAAGCCTTTTTGAATGCTGGTCACGGGCAAGCCTGTGCGTGCAACGAAATCCGTCAATACAAAACCCTCGCGCAAACGCAGGGCGTTGAGCATGTATTCAAAGGGCAAGTCCTGACGTGAGACTTCGGTGTTTTGCGTGACTGGCTCGCCTTTCATGGACTGTTGCATATACAGCTGCGGCTCCCGAAAGCGTACTTGCCGCACCACACGGTGCGCAAAGCTGAGCTTGCTGTGCGCCCCGGCGCCAATGCCCAGGTAATCCCCAAACTGCCAGTAGTTCAGGTTGTGCGCACAGGCGTGGCCAGGTTGGGCGTAGGCCGAGACCTCATAACGCGACAAGCCATGCAATGCTGTCAGCTCGGTGATGCGGTCCATCATCTCGTAGGCCAGATCGTCCTCGGGCAGCGCCGGTGGAAACTTGGCAAACACCGTGTTGGGCTCGATCGTCAGGTGGTAAATCGAGATGTGCGGCGGCGCAAAGGCCAGCGCGGTCTGGATGTCCTGGCCCAGGTCTTCCAGCGTCTGGCCGGGCAAGGCATACATGAGGTCAAGATTGAAGGTGTCAAACACCTGCGCCGCCTCAGCCACGGCTGCCAACGCCTGATCGCAGTCATGCACTCGGCCCAATGATTTCAGGTGGGCATTGTTGAAACTCTGAACCCCGATGGACAAACGGGTGATGCCGGCCTGGCGAAAAGCCTTGAAACGGTCTTTCTCAAACGTGCCCGGATTGGCCTCCAGGGTGATTTCGGCATCGGGTGCCACGCGCACACGGGCACGAATGCCGCCAATCAGCTGGTCAATGGCGTCGGGCGTAAACAGGCTGGGTGTGCCGCCGCCCAAAAAAACGGTCTGAATGCTGCGCCCCCAGATCAGGGGCAGGCTCGCTTCCAGATCGGCCAACAAGGCATCGATGTATTGGGTTTGCATCGACCGGTCATCGCCTGCGCGCCACTCATGCGAATTGAAGTCGCAATAGGGGCACTTTTTGATGCACCAGGGCAAATGCACATACAGCGACAGCGGTGGCAGCGCATTGAGCTGCAACACGCCAGGGCGCATGGCGTGAACCGGATCAAGCGGATGGCTCATGCGTCAGGCCATCCAGCGTTCACGCATCAAGGCCAGCATGGCCTGCGCTGCGCGGCCACGGTGGCTGTTGGCATTTTTGACTTCGACCGGCAATTGCGCAAAGGTTTTGCCAAATTCGGGGATGAACATGATCGGATCAAACCCGAACCCCTGAGTGCCGCGACGTTCGAGTGCAATCTCGCCGACCACACGCCCCACGGCAATCAGAGGCTCCGGGTCGTCTGCACTGCGCACAGCCACCAGCGTGCTGACCATGGCGGCGCGGCGGTTGTCGATGCCCTGCATTTGCTCCAGCAGCGCCGTGACGTTGTTGTCATCGCTTTTGGCATAACCAAAACGGGTGGCGTAGTAGGCCGTATCGACACCGGGCAGCCCGCCAAAGGCATCTACACACAAACCGGCATCGTCTGCCAGGGCAGGCAAGCCACTGAGCTTGGCCGCATGGCGGGCTTTGGCCAGGGCGTTTTCAACAAAGGTTCTGAAGGGCTCTTCGGCCTCCGGAATGTTCAGCTCGGACTGGCGCACCAGCGTCAACTGAAGCGGGGCGAACATGGCTTGCAGTTCGGCCAATTTGCCCGCATTGTTGGAAGCAAGGACGATTTTCATGCGCACGCGGTCCGTGGTTCAGGCCGAGAAAGTCAAGGTCTTGGGTTCGTCGTGTGCCTGTTTTTGCAGGCCCACCAATTGCGCGATGCCTTTTTCGGCCAAGGCCAGCATGCGGTCCATCTCGATGCGGGTGAAGGCCACGCCTTCTGCGGTCCCCTGCACCTCGACAAAGTTGCCAGCGCCCGTCATCACCACATTCATGTCGGTATCGCAAGCGGAGTCTTCTGGATAGTCGAGGTCAAGTAATGCGGTGCCCGCTTTTAAACCCACAGAGATGGCTGCCACACGGTCCAGGATGGGCGACTCTTGCAGCTTGCCGGTGGCCATCAGCCAAGCCACCGCGTCCTGGGCCGCCACAAATGCACCTGTGATGCTGGCCGTGCGCGTGCCCCCATCGGCTTGCAGCACGTCGCAGTCCAGGTGAATGGTGCGCTCGCCGAGCTTTTTCAGGTCAAACACCGCACGCAGTGATCGGCCAATCAAACGCTGAATTTCCTGAGTGCGTCCACTTTGCTTGCCCCGCGCCGCTTCGCGGTCTCCACGGGTATGGGTGGCGCGAGGCAACATGCCGTATTCCGCCGTAACCCACCCTTCGCCACTGCCTTTTTTATGGCCGGGCACTTTTTCTTCCACCGAGGCCGTGCACAGCACACGGGTCTGACCAAACTCGATCAGAACCGAGCCCTCGGCGTGAATGGTGTAGCCACGGGTAATGCGCACAGGGCGCAATGCATCGGTGGCACGACCGGTACGGACATAAGCGAAAGCAGTGGTGTTCATGATGGTTCGAGGATGGTCCTGAGCAGCGCCGCTGTCCGCAGAGCGAACCAGGGTGGTCAGCCGAGAGTTTGAGATAATCCTTTGTTTCATGCACAGCTGTTAGGCTGGGCATTTGCAGCGCTATTGAGCCAAGTTGTCAATGCGCTGTCACAAGGATCCTGATCAATGCCAGTTTACAGTATGACCGGATACGCCAGCGTGCAGCACAGCCCGCTGCCCGTAGACGTCGAGACCGCTGCCCTTGCGGCGACCGCCCCCCACACAGCGCGACTTGGACTTGAAATCCGCTCGGTCAACAGTCGCTTTCTGGACCTGAGTTTTCGCTTGCCCGAAGATCTGCGCCAACTCGAACCCAGCTTGCGCGAACTGATCACACGCCAGATCAAACGCGGCAAGGTGGAAGTGCGTGCCAGCCAGGATGCTGGCGATGGCACTTCCTTGCAAGCACCCAACCACCTGGCCTTGCAAAAAATCGCAGCTCTGCAAGACAAGATTCATGACTGGCTGCCCAAAGCCAGGGACCTGAGCGTGGCCGACGTGCTGCGCCTGACGGCGGGCAATACCACGCCAGTGGCCGTGGAAGAAGTCGCCTGGCTCGCACTGGCCCAGCAAGCGGTCACCGCCTTGCGCGATGCCCGCGCCCGCGAAGGCGCACGCCTGACCGACATGCTGCAAGGCCACATTAACCAATTGCGCACGCTGGCCGAGCAAGCGGCCCCACTGGTGCCACAACTCGTGGAGCAACAGCGCCAACGTTTTCTGGAACGCTGGAAAGACGCCATGGCCCTGGCCGATGGCAGCCACCTGCATGAAGCTGCGCAAGACCGCGCCCTGACCGAGGCCACTGCCTTTGCCATCCGCATTGATGTGGCCGAAGAATTGACACGCCTGCGCTCTCATCTGGATGAGATTGCCCGCCTGCTCAACAAAGGTGGGGACATTGGCAAACGACTGGACTTCCTGATTCAGGAACTGCACCGCGAAGCCAACACCTTGGGCTCCAAATCTGCCGTGCTGGAGATGACCCGCATCTCGGTGGACATGAAAGTGTTGATTGAACAAATGCGCGAACAAGTCCAAAACATCGAATAAAACTGAATCACCATGGATTACCCAGGAAACCTTTTTGTCGTGGCCGCCCCCAGCGGGGCGGGCAAATCCAGCCTGGTCAAGGCATTGATGGAACTCGACTCGGGCGTGCACCCGTCTGTCTCGCACACCACCCGCGCACCGCGTGGCCAGGAAAAGCACGGCCGCGAATACTTCTTCGCCTCGCAACAGGAATTTGACGCCATGGTGCTGGCCGACGCCTTTGTCGAGTGGGCCAATGTGCACGGCCAACGCTATGGCACTTCCAAGAAAATGATCGAAGAGCGCATGGCCCAAGGCTCCGATGTGGTGCTGGAAATTGATTACCAGGGCGCCATACAGATCAAGCAGATGTATGCCAATGCTGTGCTGATCTTCATCTTGCCGCCCAGCTGGGAAGAATTGCGCTCGCGGCTGGAGCGCCGAGGCGAAGACGCCCCCGAGATCATTGAGTTGCGGATGCAAAACGCCGCCGTAGAGCTTGCACAAGCCAAAGAATTCGACTTCGTTATAATCAATGAAGTTTTTGAACGTGCTTTGTTTGACCTCAAAGCCATCATTCATGCCCAAAGGCTCAAGTATCCCGCTCAGCGCAGAGCCCGCGCAGACACATTCGAGGCGCTGCATCTCGCCTAACCTGAAGGAAAAAATCACCATGGCCCGTATCACTGTTGAAGACTGCCTGGAGCAGATCCCGAACCGCTTCCAACTGGTTCTGGCGGCCACCTACCGCGCTCGTATGCTCAGCCAAGGCCATACAGCCCGCATCGAAAGCAAAAACAAGCCCGGTGTGACCGCCTTGCGCGAAATCGCAGCAGGCAAAGTGGGCATTGAAATGCTCAAGCGCGTCTCCTGATCCGCCTGAACCTGGCCCCGGCCAGGGACACTGAAGCCCCAGCAATGGGGCTTTTTTACGTCTGCACCCTGAGCAGAGGGTCGCTTCAGTTACATTGACACCATGAGTGCCGTCTTGCCCCCTTCCTCTCAAACTGGTCTCCCCGCCCCCGAGGCGGTCAGCCCCGCCACAGCCAATGCGGCGGCGGCCAGTTTTGCGGCTCTGACAGCCCGGTTGGACTATCTCAGCGTGCCCGATGCTGAGATGGTGCGCAAAGCTTACAAGTTTGCAGACGAATCTCACTTGGGCCAAATGCGTAAAAGTGGCGAGCCCTACATCACGCACCCCATCGCGGTAGCTGGTTTGTGTACTGAATGGAAGCTCGATGCACAAGCGCTTTGTGCCGCTTTGCTGCACGACGCCATAGAAGACTGTGGCGTCACCAAAGCAGAATTGATTGAGCGCTTTGGCGCGCCTGTGGCTGAACTGGTAGATGGCTTGACCAAGCTCGAAAAGCTGGAATTCAATACCCGCGAAGAAAACCAGGCCGAGTCGTTCCGCAAAATGCTGCTGGCCATGGCACGCGACGTGCGGGTCATCCTCATCAAGCTGGCCGATCGCACGCACAACATGCGCACCATGTCCGACATGCCGCGCAGCAAATGGGGCCGGATTGCATCCGAGACGCTCGACATTTATGCGCCGATCGCGCACCGTCTGGGCCTGAACCAGATTTATCGCGAGTTGCAGGACCTGTCTTTCAAGCACCTGCTGCCCTGGCGCTATGCCGTGCTGACCAAAGCCGTCTCGCGTGCCCGCAACCGTCGCAGGGACCTGATACAGAAGGTGCAAGCCGAGGTCGAATCCGTTTTTGCCCACGCTGTCATGGATGTGCGCATCAGTGGTCGAGAAAAAACGTTGTATTCCATCTATAAAAAAATGGATGACAAACACCTGAGCTTTGCCCAGGTCACCGACATTTATGGCTTTCGGGTCATCGTACCCTCGGTCATCGATTGCTACACGGCCTTGGGTTTGTTGCACCAGATCTACAAACCGGTGCCCGGCAAGTTCAAGGACCACATCGCCATTGCCAAAGTCAATGGCTACCAATCCCTGCACACCACGCTGGTGGGGCCAGCCGGGGTCAACGTCGAGTTTCAGATACGGACCGAAGCCATGCACCTGGTGGCCGAATCCGGCATCGCTGCACACTGGCTCTACAAGGAGCACAGCACAACCCAAGCCCAGTCCGAACGCCTGGGCACGCAATGGCTGCAATCGCTGCTCGACATCCAGAACGAGACTCGCGACGCGGCCGAATTCTGGGACCATGTCAAAGTCGATTTATTCCCCGATGCGGTCTACGTTTTCACACCCAAGAGCCAAATCATGGCGCTGCCGCGCGGCGCCACCGTGGTGGACTTTGCATATGCGATTCACAGCCGCGTCGGCGACCACGCCATGGCCGCCAAAATCAATGGCGACCAGGTGCCCCTGCGCACCGAGCTGAAAAATGGCGACGTGATCGAAGTGATCACAGCGCCCGTTTCATCCCCCAACCCAGCGTGGCTGGGCTTTGTGCGCACGGGCAGGGCACGCTCCAAAATCCGCCACCATCTGAAAACGATGGCACAAACCGAGTCGGTGGAGCTGGGCGAAAAATTGCTTAGCCAGGCCTTGAGGGCTGAGGGTATCGACGAATTGCCTACAGAAGAGGCTTTACTTCAACCCTTGTGGGATAAATTGCTGCGCTTTACCGGCAATAAAAATCGCGCCGATTTATTGATGGACTTGGGCCTGGGCAAACGAATTGCCAGCATCGTCGCCAAACGCTTGGTGGTGCTGCTTGGCGAACTGGGTCAAAAACCCGACGCCTTGCTGATGACCCGCGAACGCTTCACGGCCCATGAATCGGTGTCGCAAGGGGCCATCACGCTCGATGGCAGCGAGAACGCTTCTGTGGTGTACTCACGCTGCTGCCGCCCCCTGCCTGGGGATGCGATTGTGGGCTACCTTGGCCGGGGTGAGGGCTTGGCCGTTCACTGCCGCGATTGCGCCATTGCCCAAAAACTCGAACACAAGGACAGCGAGCGATTCATCGGCGTGGAATGGTCGGATGAACCTGTGCGGAACTTCGAGACTGGTATCGCAGTCACCGCAGTCAATGGCAAGGGTGTGCTGGCCCGTGTGGTAGGGGCTTTGGCCACAGCAGAGGCCGACATCGTGCATGTGGACATGGGCCAGGGCTCACCACAAGACACTGCGGATTTGCGGTTCGTGATTGCCGTGCGCGATACATCGCACCTGGACTCCGTCTTGCGCCAGCTCAAACGCAACCCCGCCGTCATTCAGGCCAGCCGACAAACCAACCCGGGACACCCGCTCAGCTGACCCCTTAACGCGGGCTTGGCGAGGGATAACTCACTTGCAACACCTCAATGGCCATCACGCCAGATGGCGTCACCAGCTGAAGCTCCTCACCCTCACGCGACTTGATCAACGTGCGTGCAATGGGCGATACCCAACTGACCTGCCCCTTCAGGCTGTCAGCTTCATCAATGCCCATGATGGTGACTGTGCGCTCGACCCCTGAGGACTCCAGATAAGTGACCGTGGCGCCAAAAAAAACCTGCTCACTGCCGTGGTGCACCGAAGGATCGACCACCTCGGCCATTTCAAGGCGTTTGGTCAAAAACCGTATGCGACGATCAATCTCGCGCAAACGCTTTTTACCGTAAAGGTAGTCACCATTTTCTGAACGGTCACCATTGCTGGCCGCCCAATGAACGATCTCCACCACCTTGGGGCGTTCATCGTCAATCAGGCAAAACAATTCCGCTCGCAATCGCGCATAGCCCGCAGGCGTCATGTAATTGCGAGCACCGGCAGGCAAGGCAGGCAGTGCGATGTCATCATCGTCATCTGCATCCGTTTCTTTGGTGAAAGCTTTGCTCATGCTGTGAAGATCCATGTGCGAGAGAGGAAGCCTGATACGCAGGCCCCAAAGAGAAAAAGCCCACAACTTTCGTTGTGAGCTTTTCAATATGGTGCGGCTGGCAGGAATCGAACCCACGACCCCTTGGTTCGTAGCCAAGTACTCTATCCAGCTGAGCTACAGCCGCGCTATGCATTGAATTATAGCGGCATTTTGAGCCGCTTTTGAGACGATGAACAATTATTGCCAGGAAACTGCCGCCATGTCATTGGCAAAAATGGGGGAGCTGGACCACAGGCCTTTCAGGCCTTTGCGGTAGACCGCTGTGTTGGATGCATTGAACAAGAACACATTCACCGCATCGTTGGCAATCAAGCGTTGCATGTCACCAAACAATTTGGTGCGATCTTTGGCGTTGGTGGCTTCTGAATGCTTGGCCGCCAGTTCGCGGAAAGCCTTGCTGTCGTAGCCCCAGTAATACTGGGGATTGGCATAGGCCATGTAGTCCAGGGGTTCCACATGGTTGATCACGGTCAAGTCGAAGTTGCCTTTGAAAGCCCCGCCCAACCATTGCGCCCATTCCACGTTTTCAATCTTGGCGTTGATGCCGACTTTGGCCAATTGGGCCGCCAGGATTTCACCGCCTTTTCGTGCATAGGGAGGTGGAGGCAAGGTCAGCGTGACATTCAAGGGCGTCTGTACGCCGGCTTCCTTGAGCAGGGCCTTGGCTTTTTCAGGATCGTAGGCATACAAACCGCTCAACTCAACATAGCCAGCGTCGGTGGGCGCCATGTGGCTGCCAATCGGTTTGGCCATGCCTTCAAAAACGCCATCAATGAAGGCTTTCTTGTCAACCGCATGCGACAGCGCACGGCGCACACGCACATCATCAAACGGCTTCTTGCGGTTGTTGATCGTCATGATGCCTTTGCCAGCCGAACTGCCCATTTCGACTACAAAGCGTTTGTCACTCTGAAATTGCTTGAGGCTTTGAGGCGACTGAAAACGGGGCATACCGTCGATGTCACCGGCCAGCAAAGCCGCCACTTGCGCGGCCGAGTCATTGATGAAGCGGAAGGTGACCTTCTTGATCTTGATGGCTCCCGGGTCACGGTAGCCATCCCACTTGGACATGGAAATCGAGGAGCCCTTGGCCCATGCGTCGAGTTTGTAGGGGCCGGTGCCCACAGGTTTGGTGGCTGCATTGGCCGCACTGCTGGGGTGCAATATCACGGCCGTGTTTTCACCCAGACGGAACAGGAAGTTGCCATCGGGGTTGTTGAGCACCAGAACAACCGTGTTGGCATCCGGCGTGGCGATGTAGCTGATGTTGTTGAAGACAGCTTTTGCCTTGTTGGTGCTTTTTTCACCCTTGGCGCGCTCAAAGCTGAACTTAACCGCCGAGGCATCAAAGTCAGAACCATCCGAAAACTTCACCCATTTGCGCAACTTGAAGGTGAAGGCCTTGCCGTCGGCGTCCATCTTCCAGCTCTCTGCGAGCAAAGGGGTGATGGAACCATCCATGTTGATCTTGGTCAGCCCCTCCAGAATGTTGTAGTGCACCACCTCACCAATGGCGGCCGCCGGGGCCATGGTGGGGTCCAGACTGGTAGGCTCCAAAATCATGCCCAAAACCAGGCTGTCTTTGCGGGCTTGTGCCTGCGCCATGGAGGGCATCACCCAACTGGCCCCCACCAGCAAAGCCACCGCGCACCAACCCATAGTGCGACGCGAAAAAGTCTGTTCCTTGAATGTCATGAGATCTCCTGAAAAACCGGTTAATTCTGTCCTGGTACTGCCGCCATCAATGCTTGCGTATAGGGGTGTTGCGCTTGATTGAAAACCTGCTGGGCCGTGCCCTGCTCCACCACGCAGCCCGATTGCAAAACCAGCACATCGTCGCACATGAGTTTGACCACAGCCAGATCATGGCTGACAAACAGATAACTCAAGCCATAGCGGTCTTGCAAATCCATCATCAAATTGAGCACCTGAGCCTGAACGGACACATCCAGAGCGCTGACAGGCTCATCCGCCACGATCAATGACGGTCGCGTGATCAAGGCCCGCGCCATGGCAATGCGTTGACGCTGCCCGCCTGAAAATTCGTGTGGGTATTTGTCCAGGTCAGACGTTCGCAGACCCACCTCGCTCAAAGCCTGCGCAGCGCGTTCATGCATTTCGGCGGCACTGCCAGGCGACAACACCTCCAGGGGCTCGGTCACGATCTGACGCACCTTCTGGCGAGGGTCCAGGGAGCTGTAAGGGTCCTGAAACACCATTTGAAAGCGTGGGCGCAGCCTGCGCAAATCCGCTGGACCCAGTTGATGCACATCCACGCCCGCCAGCAAAACTTGCCCCTCGCTGGGCTTGTCCAGCGCCATCACCAACTTGGCCAGCGTGGACTTGCCAGACCCCGACTCCCCCACAATGCCCAGGCTTTGCCCGGCCTCCAGGGTAAAACTGACATCAGACAAGGCCTGCAAACTGCCCGCCGCACCGAACATGGACGACCTGGGCAAGGTAAAACGCTTACCCAAGTGACGCACTTCCAGCAAAGGCGCAGGCGCCAACATCGCCCCAGCACTCATGACAAACTCCAGCGCGGGCAGCTCACCCGGTGCGGCACATCAGACACCACGCGCGGCGCAATGGTTTGCGCTACCACCGCCGTCGTCCGGCATGCCTCGACGGCCCCATCACATCGATCAGAAAATGCGCAACCCGCTGGCATGTCCATCAACTCGGGCACGCTGCCCGCAATGGTCTGCAAACGCATGCCGCGTGACAAGCCCAGCCTTGGCCGCGCCGCAAACAAACCCCGTGTGTAAGGGTGCGCCCTTTGTGCAAACAGCTCCTGCGTGGCTGCTTCTTCGACCACGGTGCCGCCATACATCACCATCACGCGGTCGACCTGGTCTTGCATGAGCCCCAGGTCGTGGCTGATGAGCACCAGGCCCATCCCGTCCTCCCGCACCAATTGACGAATCAGCGACAGAACCTCTTTTTGGACCGTGACATCCAGCGCCGTGGTCGGCTCGTCGGCAATCAGCAGATCCGGGCTGCAGGCCAAAGCCATTGAAATCATCACGCGCTGACGCTGCCCGCCCGACAACTGGTGCGGATAGGCCTGCAGCCGCTCACGGGCGCGCGGCAATTGCACACGCTCGAGCAACTCCAGCGCCTTGGCCTTGGCTTGCTCAAGCCCCATGTTCTGGTGCAAACGCAAAGGCTCTGCAATCTGCCGCCAGATCGGATGCAGCGGATTGAGCGCCGTCATCGGCTCCTGAAAAATCATGCCCATGCGGGCACCACGCAATTGCCCATAAGCGGCATCGGCCATGCCCACCAACTCGGCACCTTGAAAACGGATGGAACCACTGACCCGGGCTTGCTCGGGCAAGAGCCCCATCAAAGCCAGCGCAGTCAGCGATTTGCCGCAACCACTCTCGCCAATGAGCCCCAACGTCTGACCACGCGCCAAGTCGAAAGACACGCCGCGCAAAGCTTGGGCCCAGCCACGCGCGGTGGGCAAGCTCACGCGCAAGTCACGCACTTGCAACATGGGCTGAGAAATGAAATCGGTCATGGTGCTCATCTTTGCCTGGCCAAACGTGGGTCGAGCAGGTCACGCAAGCCATCGCCCATCAGGTTCAAACCCAACACTGCCAGGGCAATCGCCACCCCGGGGTACACCGCCAACCAAGGGGCCTGGAACATTTGGGACTGCGCCTCATTGAGCATGCGCCCCCAGCTTGGCTGCGGTGGCTGCGTACCCAAACCCAAATAGGACAAAGCCGCTTCGGCCAGAATGGCAATCGCAAACTGGATCGTCGCCTGCACGATCAGCACGCTCAGGATATTGGGCAAGACATGCTCTCGCGTGATGCGCCAACTGCCTTTGCCAGCCGTGCGGGCAGCCGCGCAAAAATCACGCGACCACACCGCATTCGCCGCACCTCGCGTGATGCGCGCAAACACCGGGATGTTGAAAATGCCAATGGCCACCACACTCACCACCAAACCGGGTCCATAAATGGCCGACAACATGATCGCCGACAACAAGGCCGGAAAGGCAAAGGTCAAATCGGCGGCCCGCATGACAAGTTCCTCCACCCAGCCACGACGCGCCGCCGCCAGCAAGCCCACAGGAACACCCACGCCCATGCCCAGTCCCACCGCAATAAAGCCCACCCACAGCGAGTTCTGACTGCCCACCAGCAACAAGCTGGCAATGTCCCGCCCCAGGCTGTCGGTGCCCAGCCAATGTGCCGCACTGGGCGGTGCCAATTTATTCGGAATATCAATGTCGCCCACCGGGTAGGGCGACAAAAAGACAGACAGCAATGCGCTGAGCACCAGCAGCAACACCATCGACCCTCCCGCCACAAAACTGGGGTGGCGCCAAGCACGGCGCCATGACGCATTCATGCCGCTCATGACACAGCTTTCAAACGCGGATCAATCCAGACATACAACACATCAATCACGAAATTGATGACGATGACCATGACCGACAACAACATCACCACATCACGCACCACGATCAAATCACGGTTGGCAATGGCCTGAAAAATCAGGCGTCCGATTCCGGGCAATACAAACACGTTTTCCACCACAATCGCGCTGGTGATCAGGTTGCCAAACTGCAAGCCCATTACCGTGAGCACTGGCAACATGGCATTGCGCAGCACATGGCGCCAGAGCACCTGCCTGCGGCTCAAGCCCTTGGCCCGCGCCGTGCGCACAAAGTCTTCACGCATCGTCTCCAGCACCGCCGAGCGCGTCACCCGCGTCAAAATGGCCGTCTGCACTGCCGCCAAAGCCATGGCGGGCAACAGCAAAGCCTTGATCGCCTCCCAAATTCCGCCTCCTGACGCTTCAGTCCAGCCCGGAAAGCCGCCAGCGCTGACCCACTGCAGATGCACAGCAAACAACAAAATGAGCAAGATGGCCAACCAGAAATTGGGCAGGGCCAAACCCAGCTGACTCAGACTCATGACCCCGACATCGCCTGCGCGGTTTTGGCGGGATGCGGCATAAATACCCAGCGACAAAGACAGCAACACCGTCAGACTCATGGCCATGATCGCCAAAGGCAGCGTGACCTGCAGCCGTTCGGCCATCAACTGCGCGGTCGGTGTCTCATAAGAAATGCTGATGCCCGACTCCCCGGCCAGCATGCCGCTCACCCACTGCAGGTAACGGGCACTGGCAGGCAGATTCAAACCGAGCTTTTCTTCCATCGCCGCCAAAGACTCGGGCGTGGCCGTCTCGCCCAGAATCACCTGAGCGGCATTACCGGGCAGCAACTCCAGCACCGCAAACACGATGACCGAGGCCGCCAACAGCGTCACCATGAAGCTGCTCATTCGTTTGAGGAAAAATAAGGACACGCGTTCGCCTAAGATGAATGACCACACGGCAGCATAGCAACGGTACAAAACGAGCACGCCCATGACATCTCAAAACATTGTAAACACTGCCCCCGGCGCCATCGTGGATGTGCCAGGCCTGCAAGTCGGCCACTTTACCCACAGCCAGCGCCTGACCGGCTGCACCGTCGTGCTGGCCCCCGATGGCGCCGTCGGTGCTGTGGATGTCCGGGGCGCCGCACCCGGCACCCGCGAAACCGATTTGCTGGACCCTGCCAATCTGGTCGAAAGGGTGCACGCCGTCTTGCTCAGCGGCGGCAGCGCCTTTGGGCTCGACGCCGCCAGCGGCGTGATGCGCTGGCTGGACGAACACCACATCGGTTTTGAGACGCCCTTTGGTCGGGTGCCGATCGTGCCTGCGGCGGTGCTCTTTGATCTGCCTGTGGTCAGGCCAGGCGACATCCCCCACATTCGCCCCGACGCCGCCGCCGGTTATGCCGCCTGCCAAGCCGCCAGCTCAGGGCCACCCGCCGCAGGCAATGTGGGCGCAGGGGCAGGCGCCAGCGTGGGCAAACTGTTTGGCATGGGCCGCGCCATGAAAGGCGGCATGGGTCACGCCAGCGTGCGCGTGGGGCCGTGGGTGGTGGGCGCCCTGATCGCCTGCAATGCGGTCGGTGACGTGATCGACCCCAGCAGCGGCCAGATCCTGGCAGGTGCCAGGACGGCAGATGGTCAGCAATTACTTGACACGCAGCGCGCCTTGCTCTGTGGCGATTCTGGCAGCCGCCCCCTGCCCGGCACCAACACCACCATAGGTGTGGTGGGCACCAACGCCACCTTGACCAAAGCGCAGACCCAGCGCCTGGCCATCAGTGCACACGACGGCCTGGCCAGAAGCATCCGCCCGGCGCACACCACCCTGGACGGCGACACCCTCTTTGCCCTGGCCACCTGCACCGAAAACCAGCCCGCCGACCTGATGCTGCTGACCGTCATGGCCGCGCAAGCCACCGCACTGGCCACGCTTGATGCGATACACCATGCGCAAGGCGTTCAAACCACCCTGGGGTATTTGCCAAGCGCACTGGAGATGCGCGCTTGAATACATCGCCGTGACACCCGTTCAAACAACTAGCTTTGCGCCCCTTCATCCTCTTGCTTGCGGCGCTGTCCCAACACCTTGTCAATGCGCCGCCCATCCAGATCGACCACTTCAAACACCCATTCGTCGATCTCGATTTTTTGGCCCGTCACAGGCAATTGCCCCAAAACATACATGAGCACACCAGCCAGTGTGTTGTAACGGTTCTTGTCTTCGGCTGGCAATTCCTTGATGTCCAGGCGCGCTTTGAGTTCATTGACAGGCATCAGGCCGTCCAGCAGCCAACTGCCGTCCGAACGCTCTGTGGCCCAGGCTTCGGTTTGGGTTTCGGGTTTGAGTTCGCCGGTAATGGCTTCCAGCAAATCCAGGGGCGTGAGCAAGCCCTGAACTTCGCCATATTCATCCACCACAAAGAGCATGCGGCTGGATTTGTCACGCATTTGTTCCAGCAACTCCATGCCAGACAAGGTTTCGGGCACAAAGTGGGCCGATTGGGCGTAGCGTTCAATCGCATGACCGTCAGCCAAAGGCAAGGCCAACAGGTGCGACAAGCTGATGACCCCCACCACATGCCCCAAACCTTCGCGACACACGGGATACCAGGAGTGGTTGCCCTGCTGGCGCATCTGGTTGATGCGGTCCATGGCCTGCTGAGGCGTGAGGCCTGCTTCGAGCCACTGGATGTCACTGCGCGGCGTCATCATTGACGTCAGAGCGCGGTCATCCAGATGGAACACATTGCGCACCATCTGGTGCTCGTGCTCCTCGATCAACCCGGCATCGACGCCCTCTTCAAGACTGGCGGTGATTTCTTCTTCGGTCACGGCCCGGCTGCCCTGGCTGTCGATGCGCATGAGCTTGAGCATGCCTTGGGTGGACAGCGACAAGAGCTTGACAAACGGCCCGGCCGCTTTGGCCAGCCAGGCCATGGGCCGCGCCACAAGCCGCGCCACCGCTTCAGGATAAAGCTGCCCAATGCGCTTAGGCACCAGTTCGCCAAAAATGATGGTGGTGAAGGTGATGAGGGTCACAACTATCGCCGTGGCAGTGATGCCCGCCACCGACTCCGTCAAGCCCCAGCCCCCCAGTTTGGCGGCCAGGCTGGCACTGAAAGCGGCCTCACCCACAATGCCGTTGAGCACGCCAATGGACGTGATGCCCACCTGCACTGTCGACAAAAACTGCGTGGGTTCCTGGAGCAACTCAATAGCGGCATGGGCGCCTTTATCACCCGCCTCATCCATGGCCGCAAGACGGGCCTTGCGGCTGGAAGCCAGCGCCAGTTCAGACATGGCGAACACCCCATTGAGCAGGGTGAGAAAAACAATCAATAAAAAATCCATGGGCACCATTGTGCCAAGGATGTTTGGCCCGCCCGTGCAACTTGCATGGCAACACCCTATGGGGGGCGAGCAATCATCCCGCACAATCGGGCACCAGAGGTGAACATGTCAAATTATTGGGTGGGCGATATTCAGGGTTGCAATGCGCCCTTGGGCCGCTTGTTGGAACAAGTCGATTTTTCGCCAAGTCGCGACACCTTGTATGTGCTGGGCGATTTGGTCAACCGTGGACCCGACTCGGCGGGCGTGCTGCGCCGCTTGATGGACTTGGGCACAGCGGTGCACTGTGTGCTGGGCAACCATGACTTGCATTTGCTGGCTGTGGCCGCCGGTGCGGGTCGCCTCAAGCCCGGGGACACACTGGACGACATCTTGCAAGCGCCAGACCGCACGGCCATGCTCGATTGGCTGCGCCACCAGCGCATGGCCATCCAGGCGCACGATGTACTGATGGTGCACGCAGGCGTGCTGCCCAGCTGGTCTGCCCAGCAAACCCTGGCCTTGGCCGCCGAGGTGGAGTGTGTGCTGCGCGGGCCAGATCTGCCGGACTTTTTGCATCAGATGTATGGCAATGCGCCTGCTGCCTGGCGGGATGATTTGGCGGGAATGGATCGCTTGCGGGTGATTGTCAATGCGCTCACCCGCTTGCGTTTTTGTTCGGCCGATGGGGTGATGGAATTCGCCGCCAAAGAAGGTGCCCATGCAGCCCCCGAAGGTTTCATGCCCTGGTTTAATGTGCCCGGACGCCAAACCGCCGATGGGGTCGTGGCTTTTGGACACTGGTCCACTCTGGGAGGGCTGCAACGCCCGGACGTTTGGGCCTTGGACACGGGCTGCGTGTGGGGCGGTTGCCTGAGCGCCATGCGCCTGTCGGATACCGGGCTTCACGAGGTGATCCAGGTGAAATGCGAACCAGCCCAGCGGCCGGGCTGATCCCATGGGCGCAAGACCCAGCACCTGAATGCGCGTTAATCAGCGGGTTTGAGGAGCACCACCAAGGCCCCCGCACCGCCTTCTGCAGGTTTGGCCTGAACGAAGGCCATGACCTGATTTTTTTGGACCAGCCAGCTGTGCACTTTGGATTTGAGCACCGGCGTTTTACCGGGCGAGCCCAGGCCTTTGCCGTGCACCACGCGCAGGCAGCGCAGACCTTGACGGTGTGCCAGTCGGATGAAATCGGCCAGCGCCAGTCGGGCTTCGTCGCTGCGCAGGCCGTGCAGATCAATTTCTCGCTGAATGGACCAGTCACCTTTGCGCAGTTTGTGGGTCACATCGCGACCAATGCCCGGCCTGCGAAAGCTCAGCGCGTCATCGGTGTCCAGCAAGGTACTGGCATCAAATTCATCACTGAGCGAATCACGCAAGACCGCTTTTTCGTCTTTTTGCCGCTGCGAAGCCACCGGCGCCGGTGCAGGCGGTGAGATGCTGACGGGTTCGGGATGGGAGATGCGCTGGACCACCCCCACGGCGCGCGCAAACAAATTGCTCTCGGCCTCTCGTTGACGGGCAGCCGCCGCCTGCGCGGCAGCTTGGGCTTGCGCTTGTGCGTGGGCATCGGCCAGCTTTTTCTGGACCTGTTTGAGGTCTTGCAGCGAGTTGAGTTTCACAAGGTGTCCCGTTCCATGAAAATGTGACCCACCGCTCAGACGCCGCGATTGCGCATCCAGTCGGCAGTCTGGAAAAAGCTTTTCTTCAGACGATCACGCAGCACGGGGTCGACTTGCACTTCGCCCATGGCCTGGTCCATGCAAGCGAGCCATTGGTCTCTCTCCTCAATGCCAATGGAAAAGGGCATGTGGCGCATGCGCAAGCGGGGATGACCAAAGCGCTCAATATACAGATCCGGGCCACCCAGCCAGCCGCACAAGAACATGAACAATTTGTCGCGGGCACCCTGCAAGGAACTGCCGTGGCTGTCGCGCAAAGCCTGGTAATTGGGCTCCAGGTCCATCAGGTCATAAAAACGCTCCACGAGCGCACGCACCTGAGCCTCACCCCCGATCCACTCAAAGGGGGTGTCAAATGGTGGTTTTTCTTCAATCTGCATAGGCTTGTATTGTGACGTGACTGGTTCAATCGGCAGCTTGGCGCAACGTGTGCATGACGGGCTGACGCAAGACCCCGGACAAACTCAGGCTGCCTGCCGCCCAAGCCAGCACAGCTCCCAGCACACCGCCAAGCAGCGGCGCCCACAATGGCGGCTGCCAGGCAAATTCAAACACATAACGCGCCAAAGCCCAGCCCACCACCAGCGCCATGCTGCTGGCCATGAAACCCGCCAACCAGCCAATGCCCAAAAGTTCGGTGCGCTGCACCTGCGCCAGCAAGGCGCGCCCGGCGCCCAGCGCCCGCATGATGGCGTACTCACGTTCACGCGCCTGTCGGCTCGCGCCCACAGCGGCCAGCAAGACCATCAGGCCCGCAGCCAGGGTGAAGGCAAACAGGAACTCCACAGCGCGGATGACCTGATCCATCACCCGCTGAATCTGGCCCAGGGTGCTGCGCAGGTCCACACTGGTGATGTTGGGGAAGCGACTCACCAAGGCGTTTTCAAAACCTGGTGCGCCTTCAGGGGTGCGAAAAGCCGCCATATAGGTCATGGGCAAATCGGGCATATTGGCCACCGGAAAGAGCATGAAAAAATTGGCCCGCATCGAAGACCAGTCGACCTTGCGCAGCGAAGTGATGCGGGCTTCGCGCACTTGCCCGGCGATGTCAAAACGCAATTGATCCCCCAGCTTCAGGCCCAGGGTCTGGGCAATTCCCGACTCCACGCTGACGCCGTCGGCTTCCTCCGCCACCCAGCGCCCGCTTGTCAATGCGTTGTGGCCCGGTAAATCGGCCGTGTGCGAGAGATTGATTTCCCGGTCAATCAGGCGTTTGGCGCGATCCTCCACAAAATCACCCGGCCCCACGTCTCGACCGTTGATGGCCACCAGACGCCCCCGGATCATCGGAAACCAATCGGGCGACTGCACCCCGGCATTTTGCAAATGGGCCAAAAAGTCCTGCGCCTGCTCGGGCTGGACATTGATGACGAAACGGTCGGGGGCGTTGGCCGGTGTGGCCTGGCGCCAGCTGCCCACCAGATCGGTGCGCAGTAAAACCAGCAAAGCCAACGCCAGCAAACCCACCGACAAGGCACTGACCTGCACCACCGCAAACACCGGCCGGGCCGCCACTTGGCGCGTGGCCAGGCGCAACCAGCGCGGTGCTTGCTCGCCAGGCACCGCACGGCGCAGCAGCCAAAGCGCCGCGGCGGCCAGGCCCGCAAACACCAGCAAGGCCACGGCAAATCCACCCACGGTGATCAGGCCCAGCGTCAAGTTGCGACTGACCATGAGCAGCGTGGCCGCAAAACCCAGCAAACCCATGACCAGCACCAGGCCCGAGCGCACTTGCAACTGACCCAAATCGCGCCGAATGACCCGCAGGGGTGGCACCTGCGCCAATTGCAAAACGGGCGGCAGGCCAAATGCGACCAGCAAGGTCAGGCCCATGGCCAATCCCATGAGCACAGGCTGCGCCGAAGGCGCGGGCAACTGGGCATCCACCAGCCCCGCCAGCAGCTGCACAAACACCAAATGCACGCCATAGCCCGCCAGCACGCCCAAGGCGCTGGCCAGCAGCCCCGCGCCCAAGAACTCCAGCCCGTAACTCAAGGTGAGTGTGCGCTGGCTTTGACCCAAAACCCGCAGCAAAGCACAGGCATCGAGCTGCCGCTCAGCATAGCTGCGGGCCGCCAGGGCCACCGCCACCGCGCACAAGAGCGCCGCAAGCAAGGCCACCAAATTCAAAAACTGCGAAGCACGGTCCAGGGTCTGGCGCATTTCGGGGCGACCACTGTCCAGGGACTCGATCTGCACGCCGTGCACCCGAGATGACTCCAGCTCGGAGCGGGCCCACTGCACAAAGCTCTCGGAAGATGCTGCATCGCCCGCCACCGCCATGCGCCAGGTGATGCGACTGGCCGGTTGCACCAGCCCCGTCGCGGCCAAATCGGCCGCATTCATCATGACCCGGGGGGCAAAACTCATGAAACCCGCACCCCGGTCGGGCTCACGCACGATGGTGGCGACAATGCGAAAGCTGCGTTCCCCCAGGCCAATCATCTGTCCGGTTTGCAGGCTCAGGGCTTCCAGCACTGCCGGGTCCACCCACACTTCACCCGAAGCTGGAAGCGCAGGCGGTGTCGCTGCAGGCGACAGATCAAGTCGGCCACGCAGGGGGTAACCCGATTCCACCGCCTTCAAGGCCACCAGACGGCTGGCCCCGCCTTGCTCGGCCAGTGCGCGGGCCATGGTGGGAAAGCTGATATTGGTGTTGGTCACCAGCCCTAGTTTTTGAGCCTGCTGCACAAACGCCGTAGGGGTGGCCTGGTCACTGACCACCACCGCATCACCCCCCAGCAATTGACGGGCGTCGCGCCACAAGCCGTTTTGCAGGCGGTCGGCCAAAAACCCGACCGCCGTCAGTGCCGCCACGGCCAGGGTGACCGAGAGCATCAAAAGCCGCAGTTCACCCGCCCGCAAGTCACGCCACAACTGGCGCCCACCGAGACGAAGACCGTGCATCCATCCTTGTTGATTCATGCCCTGACCTTACCGCACACGCAGAGGTCTTGTGAGGGCGGGGATTTTGACAAGATCAATGGGGCAGCACCGTGGCTTGGACATATTCAACCATCTACCACCCCAATTCCCTAATGCAATAGGCCGTACACTGGACATCAGTGAACGGCATTGGAAGATGTCTTGGTGGTGTGTGTCCATTGAAGGCCATCGGCGCAGGGCACAGCATCACCGGCCAAGCTAAGGAATACACATGAGAATGCAAACACTCCTTGCAGTGGAACTGCCCATCATTCAAGCGCCAATGGCTGGCGTGCAGGGCAGTGAACTGGCGATAGCCGTTTGCAACGCGGGTGGGCTCGGCTCGCTACCATGCGCCATGCTGAGCCCGGATGCAATGCGCAAGGAACTGGCTGTCATCCGCATGCGCACAACGCGGCCCTTCAACGTCAATTTTTTCTGTCACTCACCGCCCGAGCCCAGCGCTGTTCGGGAGCAAGTCTGGAAGGCCGCACTGTTACCATACTTCGAAGAATTCGGGATTGATCCAACAACTGTGACTTCGGGCCCTGGCAGACATCCATTCAACGAGGACGCCGCCGACGTATTGGCCGAGTTCAGACCGGAAGTCGTCAGCTTTCACTTCGGGCTGCCTTCGGCCGAACTGCTCGCTCGGGTCCGCAGTTGGGGAAGCAAGATCCTGTCTTCAGCGACCACTGTGAGCGAAGCACGTTGGCTTGAGGCACAAGGAGTCGATGCGATCATTGCGCAAGGGCTTGAAGCCGGTGGACATCGAGGGATGTTCTTATCCGACGACCTCCAAACGCAAATCGGGACTTTCGCATTGCTGCCGCAGATTGTGAAGGCCGTCAAAGTGCCTGTCATCGCTGCAGGCGGAATTGCCGATGCAAACGGCGTGGCAGCAGCATTGGCGCTGGGCGCAGTGGGTTTCAGGTCGGTACTGCATACATGCTCTGTCCAGAGGCGACCACCTCCACCCTGCACCGCGCGGCCATAAAGAGCAAAGAATCCGACCTGACGGCGCTGACGAATCTGTTTACCGGACGACCCGCCCGGGGAATCATGAATCGGATCATGCGGGAACTGGGCCCTATCAGTGCGGCCGCGCCTGCGTTTCCCCTGGCGACCTCTGCCATCGCACCTCTGCGGCAAGCGGCTGAAGCTCGCGGAATAAACGGTTTCTCACCACTATGGGCTGGACAAAACGCGTCTGGCTGCCGCGAGATACCGGCTGCGGCGCTTACTCGGCTACTCGCGGGCCTCCCAGCTGAAGCGTAACCCCTGCATCGATCAGATGCACCAAGTTTTATCTCGAGGCTTGCGAAGCCCTTCTCTGCGCGTCGTGCGCGAGGACCTCAAAATCAAATGGTTCAGCAACACGATCAACAACAAAGTCTTGGCGCATGCGCGCTTGATGGATGGCAAGCTACTGCTGCTGCCTACCGAGGTGCTGGAGCGCTACAAATCTCTGACCAACATTGAGCAAGGGTTTCGGTTGCTTTAGTTTGAGATCGAGATCGGCCCGTTGTTTCACAACTTGCCTAAGAGGATCCCGGCGCATGCAGCGATTTGTTTTATGACACTCCCGATTATTTACCGAATAGTGCGCGCCAAACTGATTGAGGGACAAACCAAGCTGTTGCCCAACCCCAGAAGGTGCTGGACAAATTGCGGCGCATTCAGCATCAGAAGATCAGTTTGAACAAAACACAGCCCGGCACGTGCCTGTCGACCATCACTCAAGAGCACAAAGCCATCTTGGTCACACTGAACATCAAAAACCCAAACGCAACCCCAAAATGCGCCTGTTGTAGCGGAGCGTTTGCAACGCACCCCTATACAAATCAATAAATTACGTCGTTAACTGTCGAACTCGGGTAGTAGATAGAACAGCGATTTCCCAATGAAAAAGGCCGTTCACTGGATGTCAGTGAACGGCCTTGGATCGTGTTCTGGTGGTGATAGGTGGATTTGAACCACCGACATCAGCATTATGAATGCTGCGCTCTAACCAACTGAGCTATATCACCTTTAAACCAACTTCATGGCAAACTGTCATGAAGTGGATGACGCGTGTCATCAAGCCCATTATTCTACACATAAATTTGACGAAAAAAGCCCTCCTTGGCGCAAGAAAACCCAGATGACCTCAAAAAAATCAAAGGATGAGACCTTCGCAACACAGGCTGCCCAAGTGATTTGGGAACTGTGGCGATCGGGCCAGACACGCCAAGCCCTGCCTGAAACCTGCAAACCCTTGACCGCGATACAAGGCTACCAGGCGCAAGCCCAGTTGCCCATGGTGTCTGGCCGTGCTGTGGTGGGCTGGAAGATTGCAGCCACCAGCAGCAATGGCCAAGCCCACATCAACGTGAGCAGTCCTCTGGCTGGGCGCTTGTTGTCGGGCCAAGTGTTTGAAAGCGGGGACAACGTGCCATCCAAGGGCAACCGCATGCGGGTAGCCGAGCCTGAATTTGCCTTCACCATGGGGCAAGACCTGGCACCGCAAACGACCCCTTACAGTTGGGAGCAAGTGATGGCCGCCGTGGCCTCGCTGCACCCAGCCATCGAAGTGCCGGACTCGCGGCTTGATCCTTTTACCCAGGCGGGAGAAGCCCAATTGCTGGCAGACAATGCCTGCGCATGCCATTTCGTCCTCGGCTCACCCGCACCCGAGGGGTGGCAAAACAGCGACTTGAGCCAGCATGAAGTGCAAGCCCGAGTTCTGCAAGGTGAACATATTCGATACAGCCGCACAGGATCAGGCGCTTGGGTCTTGGGTGACCCGCGCACCGCCTTGACTTGGCTGGCAAACCAGCTGTCGAGTCTGGGCATCACCTTGCACAAGGGGCATGTGGTGACCACAGGCACCTGCATGGTCCCGCTGGAGTTGCAGCCCGGTGACAGTGCTTGGGCCGATTTTGGAAATCTGGGACAAGTCAGCATGCATTTTTCGATCTGATGTCATGGGGCTGATCCACCTTTGTGGAGATGGTTTGAAAACATCCCGCATCGATCAACGATGCATACATCGTTAACCCTTATGGCGAACGCATTTACTGGCAATAAGCACAATTTCCGGTCCCGGTCAGCCCAAAGGCATGAGGGACCGAAGCGACAAAACACAGACCACTGAGTCACCCACAAGACTGGCCCCTCCCCCGTTCTGAGCCTGGCCTGAGTGACACTCGCAGTTGGCTTGGCCCTAGGCCTGAAAACCTTGACCTTCACGCTCTTTTTGATGGAGTCCTCTCATGCTGAAATTCTTCTTCAACGCAGCCCCCAACCCCATGAAGATCGCCCTGCTGCTCGAAGAGCTGGGCCTGCCTTTTGAAGCCGTGCCCGTGGACACGCGCAAGGGCGAACAATTTGCGCCTGACTTTTTGGCCATCAATCCCAACGCCAAAGTGCCCGCCATCACCGATGGCGACGTGACTGTGTTCGACAGCAACGCCATCTTGTTATACCTGGCCGACCGCGAGCAACAATTCATGCCCGGCATCGCACAGGCCCAGGAGCGCGGCGCGGCCCTGTCCTGGCTGCTCTTCATCGCCAGCGGCATCGGACCGTTTTCTGGTCAGTCGGTGCACTTTCGCCATGCTGCACCCGAGCCCAAAGACTATGCCTTGAACCGCTACGACTTTGAAGCGCACCGCCACTGGAACGTGCTGGAAAAGCATTTGTCGCACAACACCTACATGCTGGGCGAGCACTACAGCGTCGTCGACATGGCCCTTTGGGGCTGGGCCCGCATGCTGCCTTATGTGCTGGGCACCGGGGACGCCACCTGGACGCAATACCCCCACATCAAACGCCTGCTCGACCTGGTCAACGCCCGTCCAGCGGCCCAGCGTGCCGAGGCCTTCAAAGCGAAATACACCTTCAAAACGGAGATGGACGCGGATGCCAAAAAGTTCATATTTCCGCAAAACGAGCGGCTGAACAAGGCCTGAGCCCAAAGCTCAGCCCAGGCGTGGTGCCAGCGATGTCAACCATCGCCCACAGGGGTGGGCCTTCGTTGGGACCGCATCGCCCGAGGGGCTTGCGTTCATGACTTCTATTTCATCGTCTGAAGCGAAAAGCCCGCGATTTTTTTGTAGTCCTCTGAAATTTGCCGCAACTCGGCCTGACTGATCACGTCGTCAATGTGGCGAAACGGTTTGCCTTGTGTCAACTCGTCCACCTTGATGTTGATGAAGTCCGGCGGCGTGCTGCGGTTGGTCAAGACCACCTGGGTGGTCACTGGCCTGCGCACGGCTTCGTAACGATGCAGGGCCTGCACACAATCACCGCCGAGCGTGACCTGGGCCAATTCGTCGGCCAAGGTGCGTGCATCCACCAGCGCTTGCGCCGAACCATTGGAGCCACGCGGGTACATGGGGTGGGCCGCATCGCCCAGCAAGGTAACGCGACCAAACGTCCATTGCGGAACGGGGTCCTTGTCCACCATCGGGTATTCCAAAATCGAATCGGCCTTGGCGATCAACTCGGGCACATTGAGCCAATCAAACGTCCAGTCCTTGAACAGGGGCAAGACATCTTCGAGTCGACCCTGGCGGTTCCAGTCGTTGGGGCTTTCGTTTTGCAAGCCAATCTCGGCCACCCAGTTGATCAACTGGGTGCCTTGCCCGTCGATGTTGTCAGCAATCGGGTAAATCACCATCTTGCCGGTGTCGATCGAGCCCACCCGCATATAGCTTTTGCCCGTCAGGATCGGCTTGTGCCGCGTGACGCCGCGCCAGGTGTTGATGCCATTGAATGCCACTTTCTCATTCGGGTAGAACACCCGGCGCACCGCCGAGTTGACGCCATCTGCAGCCACCACCACGCCACGGCGCACCGCTGGCAAGGTTTGACCCTGCGCATCGGTGAACAAAAGCGTCACACCCGTTTCGTCCTGATGCAGGCTGGCAAAACGGTGCCCCGTGTGCACCCGCTCAGAACCCAAGCGTTGCACCGCCGCATCCCACAAAATCTTGTGCAGCTTGCCCCGGTGAATGCCCACCTCAGGCAGTGCATAACCGGCATGGCGACCTCGCAGTTCGCTGTAAATGAACTGGCCATAGCGGTTGTAGAACACACTTTCGTAGTTTTCAATGCCTGCGGCCTCTACCGATTCGGCCAAACCCAATGCGGCCAACTCGCGCATGGCGTGAGGCAACACGGTGATACCCACCCCGATCTCGTTGATTTGGGGGACAGCCTCGAACACATCACACACCACACCGCGGCGGTGCAAGTGCAGCGCCAAAGCCAAGCCACCAATGCCACCGCCCACGATGGCGATGTCTGCTGTTCTTTGTGTCATATGCACCCTTGAATCCAAGCCCTTCAATCGGCTGAAATTTGTTTGGAACGAATCACATGGCCCCAGCGCGGGTAGTCTTTGGCCACCAAGGCGCCCAACTCGGCCGGGGTGGAGGTGCTGGCATCCATACCCGCTCGGGCCAGCAGTTCCTTGACGTCGTTTTGGCGGATGATGGCCGAAATTTCGGTGTTCAAGCGGGTCACCACCGCAGACGGTGTTTTGCTGGGCGCATAAAACGCGTACCAAAGGTCCACGTCAATGCGCTGGATGCCGACTTCGGCAAAGGTCGGTACGTCGGCTGCCACAGGGTGACGTTTTTGGCTGCCCACCGCCAGCGCCACCAAGCGACCGCTTTTGACAAACCCGGCGGCCACATGCACTGGCAAAAATCCAGCCTGAACTTCACCCGCCAACAAATCTTGTGTGTAACCCGCCGTGCCTCGATAAGGTACATGCAGCATGAAGGTATCGGTCTCGAGTTTGAACAACTCCATGGCCATGTGATGGGGGGTGCCCACACCGGGCGAACCAAAATTCAAACGGCCCGGCTGGGCCTTGGCCATGCGCACCAAGTCACTGGCGGACTTCACACCGGTTTTGGGATGGGCCACCAGCATCAAGGTGCCGTAGGCCGTCATGCCAATGGGTGCAAAGTCGGTGACCGGGTTGTAGCTGCTCTTGGCGCTCATTTGCGTGGCCATCAGCATGGTGTTGGCCGTGATCAACAGGGTGTGGCCATCAGGGATCGATTTGGCCACCGCATCCGAGCCAATGTTGCCGCTGGCACCCGCTTGGTTTTGCACCACCACCGGTTGACCCAGGCGCTCACTCAGGCGCGGTGCCACGGCACGGGCGATCGTGTCCATGCCGGTGCCCGGCGTGAAGGGCACGATGATTTTGATGGGCTGGGTGGGGTAAGGCGCTGCGGTCTGGGCTTGCGCAGCGCCCATGAGCACAAAAGCCATCAAACCAGCCAACCATGTTCGACCATGGCGAAATGAAGGGAATGTCATCGAAGTCTCCTGTCGTTAAATGTTCAGGTCCAGCGCCCAATACTGCCCCACCAGATCGTGTCCAAACGAATGGTGCTTTTCTTCAGACAACAACACAAAACCGGCAGTTTGGTAGATGCGGCGTGCCGCATGCAGGATGTCGTTGGTCCACAAAGTCAGTTTTTGGTAGCCCCGTGCTTTGGCAAAAGCGATGCATTCGTGCGTCAGGCGTCGACCCAGACCCGTGCCGCGCATCTCGGGCTCCACATAGAGCAAACGCAGCTTGGCTTCCGTGTCCGAGACCTTGACCACAAACACCGAACCCACCACCCGGCCTTCGCACTCGGCAATCCAGGCATTTTCTTTTTCAGGATCCAGATTCTTGACGAACTGCGCGGCGATCTCGGCCACCAAGGCCTCGAAAGTGCCGTCCCAGCCGTATTCCTGCGCGTACAAAATGCCCTGTCGATGGGCCACCCAACCGATGTCACCGACTTGCAGACCCCGCAGAACAAAGGGCTGCGTCATGTCTTTTCGCGGCCTTCATAACGCTGCCCCAGCGCCAGCAGCTGCGGGGTTTCGATGACCGCATTCAGGCCATCAAAATCCAGCATCTGGTCTTGCCAGGGCCGCGTGGTCTGGTGCGTGTGCAAGCTCGAGTAATAGCCTTGCAGCGTGTGCAGCACCGCCCGCGCCGTGCCACCCGGAAAGATCACGATCTTGAAACCCCGCTCACCCAACTCGGCCGCGCTTTGCACTGGCGTTTTGCCACCCTCGACCATGTTGGCCAGCAGTGGCACACGCTTGGCAAACTGGGCGCAGGCGCGGTTCATTTGTTCATCGGACCTGAGCGCCTCGATGAAGATCGCATCCACCCCGCATTCAAGGTAACGCTCGGCCCGCTCCAGCGCGGCGTCGAGGCCTTCCACGGCCACAGCGTCGGTGCGCGCCAAAATCAAGGTGTTTTTGTCATGGCGGGCGTCCAATGCGGCGCGCAGCTTGCCCTGCATCTCGGCCACGGGCACCACACCTTTGCCGTCCAGGTGGCCGCAGCGTTTGGGGAAGGTCTGATCCTCGATCTGGATCATCGCGGCCCCGGCGCGTTCAAAATCACGCACGGTGCGCTGGGTGTTGAGCGCATTGCCAAAGCCGGTGTCGGCGTCCACGATGACCGGAATATTCACCCGGTCGGTGATGTGCGCCAAGGTCTGTGCCACTTCGGTGGCGGTGGTCAGGCCAATGTCGGAGCGTCCCAGGCGCGTGTAGGCGATCGATGCGCCCGACAGGTACACGGCTTCAAAGCCGGCTTGCTGGGCCACCAACGCGGTGAGTGCGTCGTACACACCGGGGGCGAGCAAGGCCTGGCCTTGTTGCAGGCGCTGGGCCAAAGTGGTGTGCTGACTCATGGCGTGTCCTTCAAAAGTTGTTGTGCTGTATGCGCTGCCATGTGGCCGCCCGCAATGGCGCTGAGCAAACCGTTGCCCGACAAATAGCCCCACACCGCCTGCCCCGACACGCCCCGCGCTGCGCCGCCTGCGGCCAGCACATTGGGCAAAGGGGTGCCGTCTTCGCGCAACACGCGGGCTTGCGCGTCGATGTCCAAACCGCCTTGGGTGTGGAACAAAGCGCCCGTGACTTTGATGGCGTGAAACGGGGCTTGCAGTTTGCGTTTGAAGTCACGGCCTGTGGACTGGTCGGTGCCGGGTTGCACGGCGTTCAAAGTGGCTTGCAAGGCTTCGGGTGGGCAACCGATCAATTGAGCCAGTGCGGCCACATCGGCGGCGTGTTGCACCGCGCCCGCGCCTTGCGCCGCCACAAAATCCGGAAAGTCTTGCGCAAAGGCCAGCAGCGCATCGTCGAACACATTCCAGGCCACACCACCGGGCTGAGCCAGCACATGCACCGCTGCCTCCGAGTAGCCCTGGGTTTCGTCGTGAAAACGCTGGCCTTGGGCGTTGATCTGCACGCCGCCTTCCATCATCAGCGCCCACGAAATCAAAGCGCCTTGTGGCACGGCCCAGGAGCCGTGGCCTTGGTACGCGCCCAAGTCGGCCAATCGCGCACCCAGTTGTTGGCCCCAGGCGATCGCACTGCCGTCGTTGCCCACATGGCCCGCATAAGTGGCCTCGGCCATCTCGGGCAGCATCTCTTTCACCATGGCAGCAGCCCCACCAAAACCGTTGCAAGCCAAGATCACCGCATCGCAGCGGATGCGCTCGGTCTGCCCGTCGGGCCGCACAAAACCCACACCGTGGATGCGCTGCGCGTCGTCGGCCCACAGCTCGGTGACTTGCGCCTGGGTGAGCACCACCACGCCGGCGGCATCGGCAGCCGCTTGCAGGCGACTCATCAGACCGGCACCGGTTTTTTCGGGCACGGCATGCATGCGGTGGGCGCTGTGGCCGGGATACAAAAAGTTGTCCAGCACCTGCCAGGGCAGGCCGTGGTGCGTGGCCAGAGCGTCCATGGCGGGGCCGATGTTTTGGGCATAGGCCTGCACCAGGTGCGGTGCGGCTTGGCCGTGGGCCTTGGCCTGAATGTCAGCAGCAAACTGCGCCACGCTGTCACTGATGCCTTGCGCTTGTTGCGCTTGCGTGCAGGGGGCCGGGATGAAGCCCGAGGACAAAGCGGTGGAGCCTGCTGCAAAGGCATCACGCTCCAGCACCACACAATCCACACCCAAGCGGTGCAGGGCCAGCGCAGCCGTGAGGCCACAAGCGCCTGCACCCACGATCACCACCGGCGTGTGGTCCTCGGCTTGCAAATCAGCAGCCAGGCGAACTTGCGGCAGCGGCGCGTTCATGGCTTCAGCCCAGTTGCTTCAAAAAAGTGGCGCTGTCCATGACATCACCCACCGAGCCCATGTCGGCCAGCGCGGCCTGGTGCGCGGCTTCGCTGAAGGCGGCGCAACCGTCGGACAACACAATGGCGTGGTAGTCACGCACATGCGCATCACGCACTGTGCTGGCCACGCCACCGTTGGTGACAATGCCGCACACCACCAGGGTGTCGATGCCCGATTTTTTGAGCACCCAGTCAAGTTGCGTGTTAAAGAAGGCCGAATACGCGACCTTGAACACCGACACATCGACCAGTGGCGCGAGCAGGTCCACATTGGCCTGGCCCCGACTGCCCGGCGCAAAGTCACCCTTGCGCAAAAACGGGCGGCGCTCTTTGAGGTGCGCCGAGATCATGGGCTCGCCCTGCGCATCGGGCCACAGGGTAAACAAGCTGGCTGTCACCAAACCGCCGTGGGCCTTGATGGCACGCGCCACCGGGGCCATGCGCTCGGGCAGCTTCACCGCCTCGGCGCTCAAGGTATTGCCGCGGGCATAAGCGCCGTCTGGCGCCAGAAAGTCGTTTTGCAGGTCCACGATGACCATGCCCAATTTCGCGTTCTTCAAGTTCATGCTGTGCGCTCCACCAACAAGTTGCCCAATTTGTCCACCCGGCCCTCAAAGCCCGGCTCCAACCACACCGTGGTGTCGGGCTGCTCCAAAATCGCCGGGCCTTGCACCACGGTGCCCACGGGCAGGCTCAGGCGCTCGTAGCGCTGCGCAGTCCACCACTGGCCCTGGTGGTAGACCTGCTGCTCGCCCACCGGGTCGGTGCGGCCTTCGCCTTGCGGCGCCAGCACCGCCAGGTCAAACTTGGGCCGCCGCCCGATGCGCGCATAACGCAGGTTCATCACCCGGATCACCGGGCCTTGCAGCACGCGGCCAAAGGCGTGCTGGTAAGCCGCTTCAAACGCGGCCAGCAAACCCGCCGCATTCAATTGTTCGCGCTTCACCGGCACCTGCAGCGTGTGGGTCTGGCCCATGTAGAGCATGTCAAAGCTGATGACCTCGTCCACCCTCACAAAATTCACACCGGCAGAATCCAAGCGCACCTGGCAGGCTTCGGCCAAGCCATCCACGCGTTCCAGCAAAGCCGGCCAAGCCACATCGGCCAAAGCCACGTTCAAGGTCTGCACCGCGTCGTGGCGCATGTCGGCCATCACGCAGCCCAGCGCCGAAGTCACGCCCGGGTAACGCGGCACGATGCCGGTGGTCACGCCCACCTCACGCATCATGGCGCACACATGCAAGCCGCCACCACCGCCAAAGGGCATGTAGGCAAACTGGCGCGGATCGTGCCCGCGCTCAATGGACACCACGCGGATCGCACCCGCCATGCGGGCATTGGCCACCGTCAAAATCGCTTCGGCCGCCGCCAGCGCCGTCAAGCCCAAAGGCTCGGCCACATGCTGAGCAATCGCTGTTTCAGACAAGCCCGAATCGAGCTTTTGCAACAAACCGCCACCCAAAGGCCGGTCGGCCGCGATGCGGCCCAAAAGCACATTGGCGTCGGTCACCGTGGGTCGGGTGTTGCCGCGCCCATAACAAGCCGGGCCGGGAATGCTGCCGGCCGACTCGGGGCCCACTTGCAGCATGCCGCCCGCATCGACCGAAGCGATCGAGCCGCCACCGGCACCGATGGTCTCGATCTGGATCATGGGCGAGCGCACCACCAAGCCAAACTCGATCGAGGTTTGCGCGGCCAATGCCGCTTCGCCACCGGCCACCAAAGACACGTCAAACGAGGTGCCGCCGATGTCGCCGGTGATCACGTTTTCAAAGCCCGAAGCGCGGGCAATTTCGGCGCAGGCCATCACGCCTGCCGCAGGCCCGGACAAGGCGGTTCGCACCGGCACATCACAAGCGGTCTGGCGCGACATCACGCCGCCATTGCTTTGCACGATCAAGAGTTCACCGCCAAAGCCCTGGGCGCGCAAGTCACCATCGAGGCGCTGCAAATAGCTGCCCACCACGGGCTGCAAAGCAGCATTCAGGGTGGCGGTGGAGCAGCGCTCAAACTCACGGATCTCCGGCAGCACTTCGCTGGCCGCTGTCACATAGCTGTTGGGCCAGATCTCGCGCACGGCGGCCACGGCGGCTTGTTCGTTACCGGGGTTCGCATAGGCGTGCACAAAAAACACACACACCGCCTCACAGCCTTCGGCCAGCAGGGCGAGAGCCTGTTCGCGCACTTGGTCCAGATTCACGGGGGTGTGCAACTGGCCATCGGCCAGCACGCGCTCGTCCACTTCCAGACGCCAGGCGCGTGGCACCACCGGGGTGTAGCTGCCGCGCAGGCCCCAGGTTTGTGGGCGGTCGCGGCGGCGCATCTCCAACACGTCGCGGAACCCGCGTGTGGTGATGATGCCGGTGCGGGCGATCTTGCGCTCCAACAAGGCGTTGGTGCCCACCGTCGTGCCGTGCACGATGGTGGCAATGTCTTTGGCGCCATCGGCCCCGGTGTTGCCGGTCACTTTGGCGATGCCGTTCATGAAGCCCCGGGCTTCTTCACCCCGGGTCGACGGCACCTTGACAATGCGGGCCTGGCCGGTTTTTTCGTCCAGCACAAACAGGTCGGTAAAGGTCCCACCCACGTCCACACCCACCACCCAATGCGGCTGATTCACTGCTGCCTCGCTCATGCTTGTTCCTTGGTATACCCGAGTGCACTGTCTTTCGCACGGTCTTGTGCCGAGCGCTCAGCGGGCGATCCCCAACCGCCGCCGCCAGGGGTTTGCAGGCGCACGCGGTCGCCTTTTTTCAGATGGATGCCGAGCATCTTGGACACCATGGGCGGCGTCTTCCACTCGCCGTTTTGGCAGTACTCGAACACGTTGGGCAGCGCAGGCTGGCCGCCGTAGATGCCTTTGGGGGCCGACTTGCCGCGCTCGCCAAAGATGAAGGCCTCGGCGCTGTCTTCGAGCAATTCAATCTCGTAAATCGCGCCCAGACCGCCCCGGTGCTGGCCATCGCCGCCCGAGCCGGGGCGCAAAGCCCATTGCGTGAAGCGCACCGGGTAGGCCGCTTCCAGAATCTCCATGGGCGGGATGGTGGCGGTCGAGATCGGTGCGTTGCCGTGCGACAAACCATCGCCATCGGAATGGCCACCGTGCCCGCCGCCAAAGAAGCTGAACATCACCCAGCGCTGGCCTTTGCGTTTGTCGTCGGTGCGGTGCCCGGCAATCGACAAGGCATTGATGGTGCCGTAGGCATGGGCCACCGCCCGCTGCGGGTCGGCCAGGGCCGTGGCGCTGAAGATCACGTCAATCATGCGCAAAATGGTTTCGGTATAGCCGCCCACAGGGCGCGGACGCGAGGCACTGATGACCAGCCCGTCGGGGATCACAAAGTCCACCGCGTCCAGCACACCCGCGTTGGCGGGCACATCGGGGAACACATGCTTCAAAGCCACATAACAAGCAGCGACTGCCGTGGCGCGTGAGATGTTCACCGGCCCGGCGCATTGCGCCGAGGTGCGAGAAAAGTCCAGCGTCAGCCGGTCACCAGCCACCGTCATGTCGAGCGCGATGGTCAGCAACTCGTCTTTCACGCCGTCGTTGTCCAGCACGTCTTCAAAGCTGTAACGGCCATCGGGCAGGCTGCCAATGTGTGAGCGCATCAGGCGCACAGCGCGGGTGCGCAGCTCCACCAGCGCCTGCGCCACTTTGGCGTCGCCGTATTCATCGAGCAGGCCATCCAGGCGGCGTGCGCCCAATTCGAGCGCGGCCAGCTGGCCGTTCAGGTCGCCCCACAGGCTGTCGGGCAAGCGGGTGTTGGCGCGCAAAATGGCCAGCACATCGTCGTCCAGCACACCAGCTCGTAAGATGCGCACCGGCGGAATCTGCACCGCTTCTTGCCAGCACTCGGTCGCCGCCGGGTTGTAGTTGCCGGGCACTGCGCCGCCCACGTCGTGCCAGTGCGCGGCCGATGCCAAAAAGCAATACAGCTGCCCATTGCGAAAGCAGGGCTTGACCAGCTTGAAGTCGTTGGCGTGTGTGCCGCCCTCGTACGGGTCGTTGAACAGCCACACATCGCCCGGTTGCATGCCGCCGCGCTCGGCCGCCACACGCATGGCCGCCCGCACGGCAAAAGCCATGGCGCCCACAAACACAGGCAAGCCCGACTTGCCCTGGATCAGGGTGTCGCCGGTGAGGGCGTCGTACAAGCCGTGGCAGGCATCGTGCGCCTCGGCAATGATGGGGTTGAAAGCGCTGCGGTACAGCGTCGCGTCCATCTCGTCGGCGATTTGCTCCAAACGGCCGCGCAGCACGGCCAAGGTGACGGGATCCATCACAGGTTCGATTACACGTTCAGTCGGTTTCATGCAGGCTTTCGTTGTTTGAGCAGAGGCAGCAAGCCCCCTGCATCGACCATGTCCATCAAAAATTCAGGAATCGGGGCGCAGGCCAGGCGCTGGCCGTTCGCGCGAATCACCAGCGGGGTGTCGCCCTCAAACGTCACGCCCACACGCTCGCCCTCTTCGATTTGGTCGGCTTCTGGGCAGGTCAAGAGCAGCAGGCCCAGATTGAAGGCATTGCGGAAATACAGACCGCTGTAAGACGGTGCAATGACCGCCGCCAGGCCCAGGTGCCGCAGCACACCGGCCGCCTGTTCGCGCGATGACCCGATGCCAAAGTTGACCCCGGCCACAATCACATCGCCCTCGTGCACACCGGATGCGAAGTCCGTGCGCACCGCTTCCAGGCAATGCCAGCCGATCACTTCCAGGCCGTGTTTCATGTAAGCGCCCGGCGCCAGGGCATCGGTGTCCACATCGGCACCGAGCCGCCACACCCGCGCGTTGTCAAACGAACGCTTCGTCATGCCAGCACCTCGCGTGCATCGCTGATGCGCCCGCGCAAAGCCGAGGCAGCCACGGTGTAGGGCGAGGCCAAATACACGTTCACGCTGGCGGGGCCCATGCGGCCTTTGAAATTGCGGGCGGTGGTCGAAATCACGGTGGAGCCTTCGGGGAAAGTCGCGCCGTAGCCCGCACACGCGCCGCAGCTGTTGGGCAGCACCGTGGCCCCAGCGTCCAGCAAGATTTGCATCACACCTTCTTGTGTGGCCTGCGCTTGTTCGCGGGCGCTGGCAGGAGCCACCATGAGCTGCACACCGGCAGCCACGCGCTGGCCCTTGAGCACCGAAGCGGCGGCCCGAAGGTCTTCCAGTTTGGCGCCGGTGCAGGCGCCTATGTAGGCAATGTTCGGCAACACATCGGCAAACGCGCCCACATCGCGCGTGTTGGCCGGGCTGTGCGGCGCGGCCACCTGCGGGCTGAGGGTGTTGGCGTCAAAGTCTTGTTGCTCGTACTCGGCGTCTTCGTCGGTGAACCATTGCTCGGCCCCGGCCAGATGCTCAGGTGCCACGCCAATGCCGCGCAGGTACTGCAAGGTGGTCTCATCAGCCGCGATCAAGCCGGCTTGCGCCCCCATCTCGGCGCTCATGTTGGACAGCGTCATGCGCTCGGCCATGGACAGCGCCTGCACCGCAGGCCCGGCAAACTCCACCGCCTGGTATTGCCCACCGTTCATGCCAAAGCGCCCGACCATGTGCAGCATCATGTCTTTGGCCGACACACCGCGCTGCAAGCGGCCCGACCAGTGCATGCGCAAGGTGCGCGGCACCTGCACCCAAATCTGGCCCGTCACGCACACGCCCAGCATCTCGGTCGCGCCAATGCCGAACATGTAGCAACCAAAAGCACCGCCCGTGGGCGAATGCGAGTCGCCGCCCACGCAAAACATGCCGGGCTTCAAGTGCCCCCGCTCGGGCAGCACCACATGGCAAATGCCCTCGCTGTCGATCACATGCGGCAGCTTCCATTGTTTGGCCGTGTCGCGTGCGATCTGCACAATCTGCTGCGCGTCCGCGTCTTGTGCGGGCACGTAGTGGTCCAGCACCAGCACGACTTTGTTTTTGTCCCAAATCTCGGCCCCCAGCTCGTCGAGCATGGGCTTCAAGCGGCGCGGGCCGGACGAGTCGTGGAACATGGCCAGGTCGACCTTGCAGGTGACCACCTCACCCACGGCCACATGGCTGCGGCCAGCGGCACGGGCGATCAGCTTTTGAGCCAGGGTTTGCGAAACAGCAGCGCTCATTCTGGTTTCGCTCCTGCGTACTGCACCACCTTGCGCCAGCGCACGATCTCGCTGTCGACAAAACGGGCAAATTCTTCCGGACTGTTGCCCACCGCCGTGGCCCCTTCGCTTTCGATGCGGCGCTTGACATCGGGCGACAACACCGCAGCGCGGGCCGCATCGGCCAGGCGCTTGCTCAGTTCAGGGCTCATGCGCCCCGGGCCAAACAAACCAAACCAGGCGCTCGACTCGTAACGGGCCAAGCTCTCGCCAATGGCGGGCACGTCGGGAAATGCGGGCAAGCGCTTGGCGCTGGTCACGCCCAGGGCCTTGAGCTTGCCCGCCTTGATGTGCGCCTGCACATTGCCAATGGCGGCAAACATCAAATCGACTTGTCCGGCCAGCACGTCCTGCACCGCAGGGGCCGTGCCCCGGTAGGGAATGTTGACGATGTACACGCCCGACTGCATCTTGAAGGCGTCACCGGCCATGTGCAGGGACGATCCCAGTGCGCCAATCGCAAAGTTAAGTTGTCCGGGCTTGGTCTTGGCCAGCGTGACCAACTCCTTGACGTTGTTGGCTGGCACTTTGGGGTGGGCCACCAGGATCGACGGCGAAGTCGACACCATGGTCAGCGGCGTGAAATCTTTGACAGGATCAAAAGGCAGGCTGGGGTAGAGCGAGGCGTTGATGGCGTGGCTGGTAAAACTCATCAGCAGCGTGTTGCCATCGGGCGCGGCCTTGGCCACCGCATCCGCCGCCAGGTTGCCGCCCGCGCCGGGTTTGTTTTCGACCACCACCGTGCGGCCCAGTTGCGTGCCCAGCACCGTGGCCAGCGTGCGGGCCATGGTGTCGGTGGTGCCGCCTGCGGGCGCACCCACCAAAATTTTGATGGGCGGCTGCGTTTGGGCCTGAGCCCAGCCGCTGGCGACCGCACTGGCCAAGGCTGCGCTCACAATCAGGGCACGGCGCGAGGTCGTGGCGCGGTGCGAGAGGTTTGTGGGTGTCATCTGGCTGTCCTCCGTGTCAAAAATTCAATCGGGTCTGTGCAAATCACTGACCTGCGCATTTGGCCCCCGTTGCACATGGGCCAGCTCTGCCTCACAGGTTTCACATGCCCAAATAGGCTTGCCTGAGCGTGTCACTGGCCAACAACTCGGCAGGTGTGCCAGAAAAACGGATCTGGCCGTTTTCCATCACATAAGCGCGGTCCGCGATGTCGAGCGACTGGCCCACGTTTTGTTCCACCAACAAGATCGCCAAGCCGCTGCTGCGTAGCTGCGAGATCAGGCCAAACAACTCTTCCACCAACAAAGGTGACAAACCCAGCGAGGGCTCGTCCAGAATCAGCAAGCGAGGCTCGGCCATCAGGCCCCGGCCAATGGCCAGCATCTGCTGCTCGCCACCGCTCAAAGTGCCCGCCAATTGCGCCACGCGCTCTTTCAGTCGCGGAAAAGTCTCATAGACCTTGTCCAGGTTTTGCTGCTTCCGCTCCCGCCCCCGGGTGAAGGCGCCCAGCTCCAGGTTCTCGTGCACGCTCAGGTTGGGGAAGACCTTGCGGCCTTCGGGCACCTGGATCAAGCCATGCTGGACCACCTGGCGCGAATGCAGGCCCGTGATGTCCTGTCCGTCAAACCCCACTTGACCCCCACGCGTGGCCACCAGGCCGCTGAGCGTGAGGTTGAGCGTGGTCTTGCCCGCACCGTTGCTGCCGAGCAGCGCCACCAGCTCGCCGGGCATGACCTGCAGGTCCACACCCCGCAAGACCTCGACCACGCCGTAGCCGGATTTGAGGCCCTTCACATTCAACAAAGCGCTCATGCCTGAACCTCCTGCGCTGCTTTGGCTTGGGCTGCGTTCTTTTGCAAGCGCTCGGCCGTGCCGTGGCCCAGATAAGCCTCGACCACGGCTTTGTTGTTCGTCACTTCGGCGGGCGTGCCCTGCGCGATCAGCTGTCCCTGCGCCAGCACCCACACCTCTTGCGCCAGGCTCATCACCGCTTGCATGACGTGTTCGATCATCAGCACCGTCACGCCGCTCTGGGCAATGCCTTGCACCACGGGGATCATCTCGGCAATTTCTTGCGGGTTCAGGCCTGCCAGCACCTCGTCCAGCAGCAGCAAGCGCGGACGCGTGGCCAATGCGCGGGCCAGCTCCAGGCGCTTGCGCCCCGCCACCGTGAGGTCGCTGGCCAGCTTGTCCAGCTGCGGGCTCAGGCCCACTTGGCTTGCCACCGATTCGGCAAATTCCAGCGCTTGGGCGCGGCGCGGTAAATGCAGGTGCGCCCCCACCGCGATGTTTTCACGCACGGTTTGCGCGGCAAAAGGCTGCACGATCTGGAAGGTGCGCGTCAGGCCCATGCGGGCGTTCAGGTGCGGCGGCTGACCAGTGATGTCCTGGCCTGCAAACACCACACGGCCCGTATCCGGTGTCAAAAAGCCCGACATGAGCGCGAACAAGGTCGTCTTGCCCGCGCCGTTGGGGCCAATCAAGGCGCTCAAACGGCCTTCGGTCACCGACAGGCTCACGTTTTGCACGGCTTTCAAGCCGCCAAAGGACTTGCCCACGCCCTCGATCTGCAGCAGCGTGCTCATGATTTGTCTCCATCAGACTTTTGGCCACGCAACCACTGCAGCGGCGTGATGGTGCCCAGCCCCGCAATGCCGCGCGGCAAGAACATCACAATCACGATCAGCACCACGCCATAAATGACCATGTTGATGCCGGGCAACTGCCCGAACAAATTGCGTGTCAGGTCGGCCAAAATGTGCAAGCTGACCGCACCCAAAAGCGGCCCCCACAGCGTGCCCATGCCGCCCACGATCGCGCCCACCAAGGCCTCGACCGAGGTGTGCGCCCCAAAGGCAATGCCCGGGTCAATGTACTGGAACACCTGCACATAAAACGCGCCGCCTGCGCCCATCAGGCCGCCCGACAACACGGTGGCGATCAGCTTGACACTGAAGGGGTTCACGCCAATGGCGCGGGCCGCGTCTTCGTTGTCACGCACCGCCTGCAAGTAGGCGCCAAAGCGCGAGTGGCGCAGCCAAGCGGTGATGCACAGCGCCAGCGTGACCAGGCCCAGCATCAGCCAGATGAAACCGGCACGGCTGCCAAACTGCATGTTGGCCGCCGACTCCTTGAGCGGCAGCATCAGGCCCACGCCCGCCCCAGTGAAGGGCACCGAGGTGGCCAAAATGCGGAACACCTCGGCAAAAGCCAGCGTGACCAGCGCAAAGTAAGAGCCCTTGAGGCCATAACGGAACGAGGCCGCGCCCACAAAGGCCCCCACACCCGCCGCAAACACCATGGCCAGTGGCAATGCCACCCAGGGGCTCAGGCCCCACTGCATTTGTGCGATGGCCTGCACATAAGCGCCCGTGCCAAAAAACAGCGCATGGCCAAAAGAAAACTGACCACCAAAACCGCCCAGCACGTTCCACGCTTGCGAGAGCAGGCAGGCGTACAAAGAGGTCATGACAAAGTTGAGCATCACGCCCGAATCGGTGAACAAGGGCACCGCCCCCACCAGCACCACAAACAGTGCGATGTTGCGAAAGTCTTTCATGCTTTCGCTCCAAAAAAGCCCTGCGGCCGCAGCAACAGCACCGCAATGAAAATCACAAAAATACCCACCTGGCCCAGCGACTCACCCAGCAGCAAACCGCCCAGCGACTCCACCACACCAATCAGCAAACCGCCCAATAAGGCTCCGGCAAAACTGCCCATGCCGCCCAGCACCACGATGGTGAAGGCCACCAGCACAAAACCGTTACCCACTTGCGGGTTCACGTAATAAGCCGGCATCAAAAAGCAGGCCGCTGCGCCCAGACTGGCCAGGCCCAAACCAAAACACATGGCGTACACATGGTCCACATCGATGCCCATCAAACGTGCGCCTTGTTTCTCTTTGGAGACGGCGCGAATGGCGCGGCCCAAGTCGGTTTTTTGCACGATGAGCAACAAAACAGCCGACACGACCAAAGCCCCGGCAAAGGACACCAGCTTGGGCAGCGCGATGAAGGCGGGCCCGATCTCAACCGTGGTCAAGGTGTAGGCCGTTTCAATGGTGCGGGTGTCGGACTTGAAGAACAAAAGCGCCAAATTTTCGAGCACGATGGAGATGCCCAGCGTGACGAGCAGGATGTTTTCATCCTTGCCGTGGCTGGCGCGGTTGATGACCCCGCGCTGCAGCGCATAGCCCAGCACAAACATGGCGGGCACCATGATGGGCAGGGCCATGTAGGGATCGACCCCGAAGTGTTGCTTCAGCATGTACACGCCATACAGCGCCACCATCAAGGACGCACCATGCGCGAAATTGATGATGTGCAGCACGCCATAAATCAGCGTGAGGCCCAGCGCGATCAGCGCGTACACGGCACCGGTGGTGATGCCGTTGAGCACCGAAGGAAACAGGATGTTGAAGTCCAGCATCGGGGTCTTTCAGGTCAGCGCAGCTCAGCCCTTGAGCGGGAAAATCGGCTCAATCTCGCGGTAGTCGCGCGGCACGATCACCTTGATGTCGCCCTTTTGCACCTGGGTCATCAAAGGCTGTGCGCCCATGTTTTGACCGTTGACAAAATTGGTCGCGCCGTAGGGCATGATGTGATTGGCGAACTTGCTGGACGCCAGCGCGTCGATGATGGCGGCGCGGTCAGGCGACTTGGCGCGCTCGATCGCATCGGCCAGCAGCATCATGGCGGTGTAGGTCATGAACACTTCGTAGCTGAAGAACTGGCCTTGTGCCTCCACGCGCTTGCGCAACTCGGCCGAACGCTTGTCCTTGGGGTTGAACCAATGGTTGCAGTCGATGATGCCGTTGGCCGCATCTGGGAATTCCTTGACGAACTTGTAGCTCGACGCCGCACCGCCCAGCACCGAGTAAATGGCCTTGGGCGTGATCTTTTGCTGCTGCAGTGTGCGCACCAGCAGGGCGTATTCGTTGTAGTAGTTGGCCGGGATCAGGATGTCGGGGTTGACCTGCTTGATGCGCAGCGCAATGTTGTTGAAGTCACGCGTGGGGTTGGCGTGCTTGATGATTTCTTTCACCTCATAGCCGTAGCCAGGCAGCTCTTTGGCCAGCAAGTTGGCCGTGCCTGTGCCGAACAGCGACTCTTCGTGCACGATCATCACGGTGCGAGCGGGCTTGCCTGCAGCGGTGTTCAAAACGTGCAGGCTGGACACGGCCACTTCGGCGCACTTCTTGTAGCCAGGGCCAAAGCGGAAGGTGTTTTTCAGGCCGCGCTCGACGATCTGGTCGGCCACACCAACGTCCACCACATGGGGCAGGTTGTATTTGGCTGCGGCTTGCGTCGTGGCCAGGCAAATGGCGGATGCAAAGGCACCGACCACGGCGCTCACACCCGCTTCGTTCATCTTCTCGATCTCGGCCGTGCCCGCTTGGGGGCTGGACTGCGCATCGCCCAGCATGGCTTCGATCTTGGCGCCGCCCAGCGACTTGATGCCGCCAGCCTTGTTGATGTCTTCAATCGCCATCAAGGCGCCCATGCGGCACTGCTGGCCCGAATAAGCCAAGGCACCGGTGACGGGGTGAAGAACACCGACTTTGATGGGCTTGGGCTGAGCCCCGCCCACCAATGGAAACGCGAGCGCCGAGGCCGCAGCAGCGGACTGGCCCATGAAAGTGCGACGTGAGGTCATGAGAACATCCTTTAAGGTAGGTCAATGAAAGTTGGCGGACAGCTCTTGGCTTACCCACACCTTGGCATCGATGCTGCCAACGCGGGATAACTGCATCTGGTATTCGTACCGGTCCGGTCGGTACAAGCCATGCAGCCATTGGACGGGACGGTCGTCCTCGTCATAAATCAAACGCCGCACCGCCAGCAAGGCCGATCCGACGGACACATCCAGGTGCTGGGCCATGCCCACATCGGCCAGACGGGCCGAGATGGTTTGCTCAGCCCGGCCCACCTTGACGCCCGACTCTTCGAGCAGCACCAAAATGGGTTTTTGCGCCAGCTCACGCTTGCCAAAGCCAGCCGAAATCGCATCGGGCACCCAGGTGGTGATGTGCGACAGGGGGCCTTCGGGCGTGCTGCGCACGCGCTCGGCTTTTTGCACCGCAGCGCCTGCCTGCAGTTGCAGCGCCGCTGCCACATCCACAGGTGCACGCATGCGCTCCACCGACAACACCTTGACTTTGGTTCGCAAACCCATGGTGACCAGGTTCTCCAGCAAACCTGTCAGTCGCGCTTGATGGCCAGTAGCCATGGTGGAGGCCTGCATCTGCACTTCGTTGGCCCGTGCGTGTACAGGTCGTGTGCCACGTCCAGGCTCCCGGCTGATCAGGCCCTCTTGGGCCAATTGCGACAAGGCCCGCCGCACCGTGACACGGGCCACACCAAACTGCCCCATCAAGGCAATCTCGCCAGGCAGCCCGGCATCAAAACGCCCTTCACGCAATTGTTCGCGCAGCACCAAGTAGATCTGGTGGTATTTGGGCAAAGGCAAGGCTGCGTTCATGCCTTGCATGGTCGATCAGTCCTAATGTTCTGTCAATAGGACAAGCAGGTCCCATGCATGAGACATTTGACTAGGATTTACCCTGAATTCGGACCGTCCGAAAATCACGCCACAGGGCCTGCGAGGCCCATTCAGGCAGTCAGGCCTTGAGTGAGACTTTGGCCCGCAAAGCTTGCCCCACAGGCGACGACACCAGACCCGAAACATCACCGCCCAATTTGGCGATTTCGCGCACCAAGGTGCTGCTGATGTGCTGCACGTTCGCGCTGGTGTGCAGGAAAACGGTGTCCAGCTGCGGGGCCAGGTGCCGGTTCATGCCGGACATCTGGGTTTCGTAGTCGTAGTCGGTCACCGAGCGCAGGCCACGCACAATGACCTGAGCGTTTTGCGCGCTCACAAAGTTGACGATCAGGCCATCAAAAGGCAGCGCGCTCACATTGGGGCAATCGGCCAGGGCAGCCTGCGCCAACGCCAACCGTTCGTCCAGGGTGAACATCGTGTTTTTGTGATGGGCTTTGGCCACAGCGATGATGACCCGGTCAAACATCTGGGCTGCGCGGCGGATGGCGTCTTCATGCCCCAGGGTAATGGGGTCAAAAGTACCGGAATACACAGCGGTCACAGATCGGTTCATGGGCGTGTCCTTGGACGAATGGCAGGGCAAATGGATGGCGGCAAATTATGCAGTGCGTTGCAGCAAATGCGCGTGCACGGCACCGGCTTTGAGGTGGCGCTCGCACTGCAAGCCCAGCGGCTGCAAAGCCTCTGGCGTCCAGGCCTGCGGCGCTTCGAGGTAGACCCAGCCGCCCACAGGCACTGCCCGTACAGCGGCTTGAAGTGCGGGCTCAAACCAGGGTCCATCAAAGGGCGGGTCGATGAACACCAGATCGACACTGCCCGCAGACAAGCGCTGCAAAGCGGTGATGGCGTCGCTGCGCTGCACCTGCACCGTGCTGGCTTGCAAGCGCACAACATGCTCTTGCAAGGCACGCACAAGCAAAGAATCTTGTTCGAGCATGAGCACATGCGCTGCCCCCCGCGATGCGGCTTCGAGGCCCAGAGCCCCTGTACCCGCAAAGGCATCCACACAGCGCCAGCCGCTCAGGTCTTGTCCGAGCCAGTTGAAGAGGGTTTCACGCACCCGGTCGGGCGTGGGGCGCAGGCCGGGCTTGTCGATCACTTTCAGCCGGGTTCTGCGCCACTGGCCGCCGATGATGCGCACTTCGTGTGCGGCGTGTCCCTTGGGGCCACACTGGGCGGCTGGCTTGGCTGCAGGTTGGCGCGCAGACGACGCTGCTGTTCTGTTTTTGGGCGTTGGAGGCATAGGCGGCAAGTGTAAAGGCCGCGAGCAAGCCATGACTGCGCACCAGGTCTGGATGGATTGCGGGCCTGGGCAAAGGTCGATGTCGGGGCTCAAGCCGCCGACAAATACGGCCTACCGTAGGTCGGCTCTGACGGTTGTCCGCTCCGGCACAGACCCCATGTCGGGGTCTTCGACCGCCGACCTACGAATACCGCCCCCGTAGGTCGGTAGCTTTAGCACCGACATTTTTTGCTTCGGCGCAGGCAAGAAAAAACCAGCACTTGGCTGGTTTTTTCGGGGCTGGGTCGCATGCCTCATGCGACGCCAGACTATGCGTCTGGCGTCCACCGCTTACTTGCCTTGTGGGGCTTTTACGTCGGCTTTCACTTCTGCCTTGGCAGCTGCCTTTTCAGCGCCTTTGGCTGCAGGCGCTTGTGCTTTTTCTGCCGTTTTGGCGGCGTTTTCTTTGTTCGCTTTCTGTTCAGCTTTGGCCGCTGCCTTTTTCTCGGCTTTGGTCGCTTTGGCTTCGGCCTTGGCATCTTTCATGTCAGCCTTGGCGGGCGCAGCAACTGCTGCGGGTGTGGTGGTCGCCGCAGGGGCTGCAGGCGCTTGAGCGAATGCACCGGCAGCGAAGAAACCGGCAACCAGTGTAGCGAGCAACTTGTTCATGATAAGACTTCTTTCATTCGGGTTTGAAGCCCAACACCTTGTTGGACTTGCAACTACAACGCGGCCCGAAGACGTGGTGAGGACGAAGTGCTGGGTGCAGTTGTAACGCCGTGTGTCCGATCTTTCAAGGCGCGCTGCCGCCCAACACCACCGTGGCCATGCGATCTGGCTGCAGCACGCGGGCCATGGCCCGACGCACATCGGCGGTGGTCACGCGCTCGACCTGCTGCGTCCAGGTGTCCAGGTAATTCAGCGGCAAGCGGTTCCAGGCGATGTTGGCCACGTTTTCCAGCAGTTTGCGGTTGCTGTCAATGCGCAGGGCAAAGCCGCCCACCAGATTCGATTGGGCGGCTTGCAACTCGGCTTGGCTTGGGCCTTCTCGCACAAAGACCTGCACCACTTCCTTGGCCACCTGCAATGCTTGCACAGCCTGGTCAGGACGGGTCTGTAGGCCCACGGTAAAGGCCCCGGCATGCAAACCCGGCGAGAAGTAGCTGTAAACACTGTAGCTCAGGCCGCGTTTTTCCCGCACCTGCTCTGTCAAGCGCGACACAAAACCGCCACCACCCAAAATATGGTTGCCCACCAGCAGAGGGAAGAAGTCAGGATCGTTGCGCTTGTAGCCCGGCTGCCCCAAGAGCACATGGGCCTGCGCCGAATCAAACGGCAGCATCAAGTCCTGGGCCTGCGCCAAAGCGGGCACTTCGGGCACCGCAGGCAGGCTCTGGCATCCGGGTTCGCTAGGCCACAGTGCCAGCAAGCGCTTGACCAGTTCATCGGCCTGTGCGCGCGTCAAGTCGCCCACCAAACTGACGGAGGCACGGCAAGAGCGCAGCGCCTTGGCATGCAATGCACGCAAATCTTGGGCCGAGATGCGCGACAAGGACTCGGGCGTGGCCCGATAACCATAAGGGTGCGCACCATACACGGCTTGGGCAAAACGGTTTTGTGCCACGACAGCGGGCTTGGTCAAGGACTCGCGCAGGCTGGCCGACATCTTTTCGCGGTCTCTGGCCCAAATCGCCTCGGGAAAGGCAGGATGCGCCATCTGGCGTGCAGCCAGCGCCACCGCCTTGTTCAGCAAATCCGGGTAGCTCAAACTGCGCAGAGAAAAGCTCAAACGGTCACCACTGGTGCTGCTGCCAAAACTGGCACCCAGATCAGCCCAAGCCTCACCGATCTGGTTCTCATCGAGGGCCTGGGCATACGGGCCCTTGCCCGACGGATCGGCCCGCAGGCCACTGGCGATTTGACCGGCCATGACCGAAGCCAGCCCAGCCTGGGTGGCCGGGTCGCGGCGGCTGCCTGCGTCCAGGTCGATCTGCACATCCACCATGGGAATGGCATGGCTTTCGACCAAGTACACCCGCGCCCCGCTGGCCTGAGTCCAGTGCGCAATCGGCAAGGTCGCTTGCGCCCCACCGACCAGCCATAGGCTGGCCCCCAGCAAGCACACCGAACGCCAGCAACGCAACGGTGCGGCTGGCCAAGTAAACATCAAAGGCATGGGGAATTTCACTTTCATGAGGGGGTGTTAACACTGCGGCGGAGGCTCAGTGCCGTGCGCCTACAGGCGCACGCCGGGCACGCGCGTGACCGGACAGCGGTTGTGGACGCAACACCGCCACCGTAAGGCTGTCGTCGCCAAAGTATTTTTGGGCCACGGCTTGCACCTGGGCCGCTGTGACCTGACGCAAACGGGCCATCAGTTGGGTGCCATGGTCGGGCGGCAGCCCCAAAACCCAGGCCACACCCAACTCGCGGGCCTGGTTGAAGACCGAGTCCAGCTTGTAGATTTCGCTGGCCACCCATTGGGTTTTGACGCGCTGCAGCTCGACCTCGTTGACGCCCTCGGTGGCCACGCGCTGCACCTGGGCACGCAAGGCCGCTTCCAGCGCTTGCGGTGTTTGGCCTTTGGCGGGCACACCTTCCAGATAAAAGAACTGCGGCCCACGTCCCATGAGGCCGTTGTAGGCACCCACGCTGTCGGCCAGGCGGTTTTCACCTTGGGTCAGGGCGCGGTCCAGACGCGCGCCGCTGTAGCCATCGAGCACAGCCGCCAGCACCGTCAGGGCCAGGGCATCGTCGTGCTCAGGCGAGGCCGCGAGGCTCGCCAAGCGCGGCACCTTGAAGGCCAAGGCCACATACGACTGCTCAGCCGGGGCTTTGAATTCGAAGCGACGCAGGCCTTGCTGCGCGGGCTCTTCTCGTGGCTTGCGCTCGGGCACAGCTCGGGTCGGGATGACGCCGTAATACTGGTCAGCCAGTGCCTTGACTTGCAGCGGGTCGACATCGCCCGCCACCACCACCACCGCGTTGGCCGGGGTGTACCACTTGCGGTAAAAGTCGCGGGCGTCCTGCGCCGTCATGGCCTCGAGGTCGCTCATCCAGCCGACGATGGGGCGACGGTAGGGCGAAGCCGACAAGGCCGTGGCCGAGAGCATTTCGTGCAACTGGGCGCGGGGGTTGTCGTCGGTGCGCAGGCGGCGCTCTTCTTTCACCACCTCCAGCTCTTTGGCAAATTCGGCATCGGGCCACTGGTTGTTGGCAAAGCGGTCCGACTCCAGACGCATCACGGCTTCGAGTTGGTTCGACGGAATCTGCTGGTAATAGCCGGTGTAATCCTTGGCGGTGAAGGCGTTTTCGCGCCCGCCCAAAGCGGCCACGCGCCTGGAAAACTCCCCCACAGCCAAGGTGGGCGTACCTTTGAACAGCATGTGCTCGAGCACATGGGCCACACCGCTGGTGCCATCCACCTCGTCCATGGAGCCCACGCGCAGCCACACCATGTGCACCGCCGTGGGGGCGCGCCGGTCAGGCTTGACCCACAGCGCCATGCCGTTGGCCAATGTGAAGGTTTGAACCGATGCTCTGGGCGCAACCTGTGCAGCATTCGCAGCTGTGGTGGAGCCCGCCGGGGTGGGCGTTGCCTGCGCCCACAAGGCCAGAGGGGATGCCAGTACCGTGAGAGTCAGGGAAATTCCAACAAGAAAATGGGGTTTCATAGAATGCATGATCCTTGAAAAGCCAGCCATGTTCAGTTTCTTCAAAAAAAAATCCCCGCCACCTGAGGCCCAATCGCCGACTGCAGGCGTCACTGCAGCCGCATCGGCAGGCATGTCACCCCCAGCCGCACCGGATGCCCCTGCAGGGGACTCAAGTGCCCAAACCGCACCTGCGGCAAGGCAAGGCTGGATGGATCGGCTCAAAGCCGGTCTGCGTAAAACCGGCTCCAACCTCACCACGGTGTTCACCGGCACGCGCATCGACGACGCACTTTATGAAGAGCTGGAAACAGCCTTGCTGATGGCCGACAGTGGCGTCAAGGCGACAGAATATTTGCTGCAAGACCTCAAGCGCCGCGTCAAGGAAGCCAAGGCCACTGAACCCGCTCAAGTCAAGGGCTTGCTGGCCGACGCCATTGCCCAGTTGTTGCAACCCCTGCAAAAACCTCTCGAAATCGGCGCGCATCATCCCACGGTGATCATGGTGGCCGGGGTCAACGGCGCAGGCAAAACCACCTCGATTGGCAAGCTCACCAAGCACTTGGCCGATGATGGCCTGAGCGTGCTGCTGGCGGCAGCCGACACCTTCCGCGCAGCGGCCAAGGAGCAATTGGCCGTCTGGGCCGACCGCAACACCGTGGAAATCATCAGCCAACAAGGCGGTGACCCGGCAGCCGTGAGCTTTGACGCGGTGAGCGCAGGGCGCGCCCGGGGCCGCGATGTGGTGCTGGTGGACACCGCGGGGCGACTGCCCACACAGCAGCACCTGATGGAAGAACTCAAAAAAATCAAGCGAGTGGTGCAAAAAGCCGATGCCACGGCGCCGCACGAGGTCTTGCTGGTGATCGATGGCAACACGGGCCAAAACGCCCTGGCCCAGGTCAAGGCCTTTGACGAGACCCTGGGCCTGACCGGCCTGATTGTGACCAAACTGGACGGAACGGCCAAAGGCGGGGTTCTGTGCGCCATTGCACGCGAAAGGCCGATCCCGGTCTATTTCATCGGCGTGGGCGAGCAACTGCAGGACCTGGAAACCTTCGATGCCCACGAGTTTGCCCAGGCGCTGCTGAGCTGAAAACAAGCTCTGTACAAGGGAAACCTCGACAAACAAAGGGTTAACCCTAGAACCTCCAGGGTGTAGACCCTCCGATTTAGCACTCCACCCCGGAGAGTGCTAATATTCAAGGAATTCTCTGAAAGGAGTTCTGGTATGTCTGTTCAAACTGGATCCCCCACCCAAGCCATCGCATTGACCAACCCTTGGGCCGTGGTGCCCTCGATCGGCCACCTAGACGCTTATATCTCTGCGGTCAACCGCATGCCCATGCTCACCCTCGAGGAAGAGCAAGAGGCAGCCCGCCAACTCAAAGCCAACGACGACCTCGAAGCCGCCCGCAAGCTGGTGCTCTCGCACCTGCGTCTGGTGGTGTCGGTCTCGCGCCAATACCTGGGCTATGGCCTGCCACACGGCGACCTGATCCAGGAAGGCAATGTGGGCCTGATGAAGGCGGTCAAACGCTTTGACCCCGACCAAGGCGTGCGTCTGGTGAGCTACGCGCTGCACTGGATCAAGGCCGAAATCCACGAGTACATCCTGAAAAACTGGCGCATGGTCAAGGTGGCCACCACCAAGGCCCAGCGCAAGTTGTTTTTCAACCTGCGCTCGATGAAGCAGGGCTACAAGTCCGATGCCGACGAAGGCACGCACCGCGACACCCTGACGCCCGACCAGGTCGACGCGATGGCGAACAGCCTGAACGTCAAGCGCGAGGAAGTGCGTGAGATGGAAATGCGCATGTCCGGCGGCGATGTGCTGCTGGACCCGGCCCCCTCGGACAACGGTGAGCAGGCCTTTGGCCCCATTGCCTACCTGGCCGATGTGAACCACGAGCCCACCGCGATGATCGAAGCGCACCAGCGTGACCTGATGGCCAGCGATGGCTTGGCGACCGCTTTGAGCGTGCTGGACGACCGCAGCCGCCGCATTGTGGAAGAACGCTGGCTCAAGGTGAACGACAACGGCTCGGGCGGCATGACGCTGCACGACCTGGCTGACGAGTACGGCGTGAGCGCCGAGCGCATCCGCCAAATCGAGGTGGCGGCCATGAAAAAAATGAAAAAGGCCCTGGTGGAATTTGCCTGAAGCGTATTGATATCCATAGCCAGCACCCAAGGCCCGCGCAAGCGGGCCTTTTGCTTGGTCTGCACGATGGCAAGTCCGCAGAAACCGAGCAGGGATAATCGCCACATGATCAAACTGTTAGTTGGCCTGGGCAATCCGGGCAGTGAATACGAAGACACCCGACACAACGTCGGTTTTTGGTGGATCGACGCGGTCGCACGCGAACTCAAGGTCTCCCTCGTGCCCGAGCGCAGTTACCACGGACTGTTGGCCCGCACCACGGTCAAGGGGCAAACCGTGTGGCTGCTGGAGCCGCAAACCTTCATGAATTTGTCGGGAAAATCGGTCAGCGCCTTGGCCAGGTTCTTCAAAATCCAGCCTCAGGAAATTTTGGTGGCCCATGACGAATTAGACATTTCACCGGGTGAAGCCAAGCTCAAGTTGGGCGGCAGCCATGCAGGACACAACGGACTGCGCGACATCCACACCCAATTGGGCACGGCCGATTACTGGCGCTTGCGCATTGGCGTGGGGCATCCTGGCGTCAAAGCCGAAGTGGTGAACTGGGTCTTGAAAAAGCCCATGGCAGAGCACCGGTTGGCGATTGAGGAAAGCATTGCCCGTTCCGTCAAGGCCTTGCCCTTGCTGCTGGCGGGCGACATGGAAAAAGCCATGGCCCAAATTCACACCAGCAAGCCGCCGCGCCCCAAACCGCCGAAACCTGCCCCAAGCCAATCAACTGTCACACCGGCAGACACACCGGGCCAAACGCCACCGCCTACAGCCAACTGAGCCACCAAAGCCCTCAAAAGGCTTTTACTGGCTCTGCAAACGCCGGTATTTGGCCCACAAGGATTCCTGGCTCTCTACATGCTGCGGGTTCACCGGGATGCAAGCCACAGGGCAGACCTGTACACACTGTGGCTCGTCAAAATGCCCCACACATTCGGTGCATTTACCGGGATCGATTTCGTAAATTTCCTCGCCCAGATAGATCGCCTGATTCGGGCACTCGGGCTCACACACATCGCAGTTGATGCATTCGTCGGTAATCATCAGTGCCATGTCGCAGGCTCCGGCAGGGTCATCAGGTTCATGGCGGGATTATCGGCCAGGCACAACACCCCGACCCAGCGCAAGGCTGTTGCCGGGGGCTTGGGATGGCGGCAGTGGGCACATCGGCGCATGCGCCTAAAATGAACCGTGGAACACATCATGAACGCCGACCTGCACTGCCATTCCGTCATCTCCGACGGCACCCTCACCCCCGAAGCCCTGGCCGAACGCGCCAAAGCCAATGGCGTCGAACTTTGGGCCCTGACCGACCACGACGAAATTGGCGGTCAGCAACGCGCCCTGACGGCTGCGCGTGGCTTGGGTCTGCCCTACCTGACCGGCACCGAGATTTCGGTCACCTTTGCCCACCAGACGGTGCACATCGTCGGATTGGGCTTTGACCACCACAACACCGCATTGGCTGAAGGCCTGCGCCGCACCCGGGGCGGGCGCAGCGAACGCGCCCAGGAGATGTCAGACGGCCTGGCCAAAGTCGGCATCAAAAACGCCTACGAAGGCGCCCTGCACTACGTGGGCAACCCCGAGCTGATCTCGCGCACCCACTTTGCCCGGCATCTGGTCGAAACGGGTGTCTGCAGCGACACCTCGGAGGTGTTTCGCAAATACCTGACCGAAGGCAAACCCGGCTACGTGCCGCACCGCTGGGCGCGGCTGCAAGAAGCGGTGCAGTGGATCACCGAGGCCGGTGGCATCGCCGTCATTGCCCACCCGGCCCGTTATGGCTTCACGCCCAACGAAGAGTACGCACTGTTCAGCGAATTCAAGGCCCATGGCGGGCGTGGGGTAGAAGTCATAACCGGCAGCCACTCCTCGCAAGAAGCGGTGCGCTACGCAGAAACCGCCCTCGAATTCGACCTGGTGGCTTCGCGCGGCAGTGACTTTCACAGTCCCGAAGAAAGCCGCATCGACCTGGGCACCCTGCCCCTCTTGCCGGGTCAGCTGACCCCCGTCTGGGACATGCTCGCCGACCGCATCCAGTGAACCCGACGCACCGACACGCCAGCCTTCAGGGCATCGGCTTTGCGGTCTTGGCCACCGCCTGTTTCGCCACCTTGGACACCACCACCCGGCATGTGAGTGCCGGCCTGTCGGTATTGGTCGCCCTGTGGTTCCGCTACGTCATTCAGGCGCTGATCACCACCATCGTGGTTTGGCCCGGCCGTGGCCGCCAAGTGTTGCGCACCCGCAACCCCCGCTTTCAGCTGGCGCGAGGACTGCTCTTGTTGGCCTGCGGCGTCCTGGCCTTCACAAGCCTCAAGTACATGCCCGTGGGCGAGTTCACCGCCATCTCGCTTTTGAGCCCGCTGGTGATCACCTTGCTGTCGGCCTGGATGCTCAAGGAAAGCATCCGCCCCCTGCGCTGGCTGCTGGTGCTGGGCGGTTTCGTGGGCACCTTGGTCATCATTCGCCCGGGCAGCCATGAATTTGACTGGACCTTGGCCTTGCCCCTGCTGCTGGTGCTGGCCAATGCCGGGTTCCAGATTCTGACCAGCCACATGTCCAAGACCGAGGACCCGATCACCACGCACTTTTACACAGGCTGGATCGTGACGGTGCTGGCCTCCCTCATGCTGCCTTTCGTGTGGCAAATGCCCACCGATGGGGTGGTTTGGCTGCAGCTGTTGCTGATGGGCCTGATGGGCACGGTGGGGCACTTTTTCCTGATCCTGGCCTATGGCCGCGCCCCGGCCGCCACGCTCACCCCTTACATGTACGCACAAATTGGCTTCGGTGTGCTGGGCGGCTGGATCGTCTTCAACCACCTGCCTGACCAATGGACCTTTGTGGGCATGGGCTTGATTGCGCTGTGCGGTGCTTTGGGGGCCTGGCTCACCGTGCGTGAAAACCGCATCAACATCCAGCCCCCGGAAACCTGAGGACAGCCTCTTTTCAAAGCGGGCCCCGCCCCCATATTTAGACATTCACGCTTCACCGGCAGTCGACTGCCTTGACCCATGGCCCAGTTTTTCACTGTTCACCCCGACAACCCGCAAGCGCGCCTGCTCAAGCAAGCCGTGCAGCTGCTCAACCAAGGCAGCGTGCTGGCCGTGCCCACCGATTCCAGTTACGCCCTGGTCTGCCACCTGGACGACAAAAACGCCGCCGACCAGTTACGCCGCATCCGGGGTGTGGACGACAAGCACCACTTGACGCTGCTGTGCCGCGACCTGAGCGAGCTGGCTAACTACGCCAAAGTAGACAACCGCCAGTTTCGCGCCATCAAGCAGGCCACGCCTGGGCCCTTCACCTTCATCCTCGAAGCCACCAAGGAAGTGCCGCGCCGCTTGAGCCACCCGCAGCGCAAAACCATCGGTCTGCGCGTGCCCGAGCACAAAGTGTTGCAAGAACTGCTGGCCCTGCATGGCGCCCCACTGCTGGCGGCCACCCTCATCATGCCGGGCGAAGAGCTGCCGCTGAACGACCCCGAAGAGATTCGTGAACGACTGGAACACCAGGTGGGCGCGGTCATCGATGCCGGGGCGTGCTCGCTCGAACCCACCACCGTGATCGACATGAGTGGCGATGAACCCACCGTGCTGCGCCACGGTCAAGGCGACCCGGCTCAGTTGGGCCTCTAAGCCACGACCTTCTGCCCAGACACGGGCCCGGCGCTCTTAGGCGCAGACAAGTCAGAAGCGACCGAGATACCGATCAAAAGAAAACCCCTGCAACAGCCCAAGGGCCGCAGCAGGGGTATGGCATGAAAATCACTGACGGATTACTTCAGATCACCCGCCAAACTGGCCAGCGTGTCGGGCGCGATGTCGATGTGTGAGGGGTAATGCGTGTGGTCGCACCCCAACTTGACCCCAGCGCCAGCCTTCACGGCCGCACACATGGCGGGCTTGAGTTCAAAGCGCACAAAGTGCACCGCTGAGGTTTTTTCATCGGTCTCGCGGTCCAGGTCTTCGTCGGCAATGGCATAAACACGGCCATGGCCTTCGACTTCAACAAACATGCGGTCTTCCACGCCGATCAGCTTGGCCAGTTCGCGTCTGCGCTCATTGATGTCGACGTACTCGATCATCATGGTCGCCTTCCAGTTGCTGCCGTCCGGCACCAGCGGGGCATAGGCCTCGATCTCTTGCAGGATGCCCTCTTCTTCGAAGACTTTTTCGATGCGCAGCATCTCCTGGATCTGGTAGCGGATGGTGGTCTCGCTCTCGAACTGCATGTTGATGTGCTCACCCAGGCGGACGCTGCGCAGCTTGCGGTGGGCAATCACTTCTGGCTTGTGCACCTTGCGCCACTTGGTGTAGGCCTCCAAAGACATCAGGGTCTCGGGCGTGATTTTTCCGGTGAGTTGCATGGCAGTGTTCCTTATTTGAGACCGTAGGCTTTGCGCACCAAGGTCAAGGGGTGGTTCAGTTCAGGGGCGCCCAGGCCATTGACCTCAAAGCCCTGGGCAATGTGGTGGCCGCCCAGCGGGCAGTCGGAGCTGATGAAGTCGGGCTTGGAGCCGTCCTTCATGGTGGCCATGGCTTTGAACACGGGTTTGCCGATCTTCATCGCCATCTCGTGTGAGCCTTTTTTGACGCCGTAAGTGCCAGCGTGGCCCGAGCAGCGCTCGATCGTGTTGATCTCGGTGTCCGGGATCATCTTGAGCATTTCTTCGGTCTTCTTGCCGATGTTTTGCACCCGACCGTGGCAAGGAATCTGGTAGCTCACATTGCCCAGCTTTTGCGGGAATTCGGTCTTGAGCAAGCCATCGCGTTTGCGGGCCATGAAGTATTCAAACGGGTCCCACATCGCGTCTTTGACCAACTGGGTGTCGGTGCAGTCCGGGAACATGAGCGGGATTTCCTGCTTGAACATCAAAGCACAGCTGGGCACGGCCGCCATGATGGCGTAACCGTCTTTGGCGTATTTGGCCAGGACCGGGATGTTGGCTTCTTTGGAGTCCTTGACCGAGTCCAAGTCGCCCAGCTCCAGCTTGGGCATGCCGCAGCATTTTTCTTTCTCGACCAGCACATACGGGATGTCGTTGTGGTCCAGAATTTTGAGCAAGTCGTGGCCAATGCCCGGCTCGTTGTAGTTGATGTAGCAGGTGGAATAGATCGCCACTTTGCCCGGTGTTTTATCGCCGTCCACCACTTTGGACGCTTGGGCATCCGGGGCGCTGGAGCGGAACTTTTTAGTGGCCAACGAGGGCAGCCAGGCGTTTTTGTCCACGCCCGCCACGCTCTCCATGACGCTGCGCGCCGCTTCGGTTTTGTTGATGGCGTTGATGGCTTGCACAACGATCGGGATGCCGGCAAAGGAGCCGTGTGTGTCGGTCGAGGCGAGGAACTTTTCAGCAGCGCCCACTTCACCTTTTTTGAACTTGATGGCTTTGGCGCGCAACATGGTGTGCGGGAAGTCCAGGTTCCACTCGTGGGGAGGGGTGTAGGGGCACTTGGTCATGTAGCACAGGTCGCACATGAAGCACTGGTCGACCACTTTCCAGTAGTCCTTTTTGTCGACGCCATCGACTTCCATGGTGCTGCTTTCATCCACCAGGTCGAACAAGGTGGGGAAAGAGTTGCACAGGCTCACACAGCGGCGGCAGCCATGGCAAATGTCAAAAATGCGCTCAAGCTCATCAAAGCACTTTTCTTCGTTGTAGAAGTCGGGGCTCTCCCAGCCCAGCGCGTGCCGGGTGGGGGCTTCGAGGTTGCCTTCTTTGGCCATGTTGTGCTCCTTTGGGATTTTTATCGGGTTTTTCTGAAGACTCTGCAGCCAGAGCCCTGAGAAAAACCCGCTGCGACTTGCGGTGCAGCGGGCTCGCGGACCAGGGGAATCAATCCACCAGTTCGTTCAAGGCTTTCTGGTAACGGTTGGCGTGTGAACGCTCAGCCTTGGCCAGGGTCTCGAACCAGTCGGCGATTTCGTCAAAACCCTCTTCGCGGGCGGTCTTGGCCATGCCAGGGTACATGTCGGTGTACTCGTGGGTTTCGCCAGCCACAGCCGAAGCCAGGTTGTCACGTGTCGAGCCAATGGGCATGCCAGTTGCTGGGTCGCCGGATTGCTCCAGGAATTCCAGGTGACCGTGGGCATGACCTGTTTCACCTTCAGCGGTGGAACGGAACAGGGCTGCCACGTCGTTCTGACCTTCAACGTCAGCTTTGTTCGCGAAGTACAAATAGCGACGGTTGGCCTGGGATTCGCCAGCGAAGGCGTCCTTCAGGCATTGTTCCGTGCGCGAGCCTTTGAGTGCTGCCATGGATATCTCCTTGTGGGTTTTGAGTCGATTGCCCTGGCAGGATCGCCAGAGACGGCGTAGATTAACTCTGTACCGTTCAGTCTGCCCAATAGATTGATGCAATGGCATTGATTGCCCGATGCTATTGAGCAGCCGCATTGATAAATATCAACTAATTAGCCGCCCCCCCTTCTCATTTGCAGGACTGCAAGCTGACGGTAAACCCGAGCAGCGGGCCCTTCAGGCCCAAGAGCAGGCCAGAAGGGCTGGGTAAAATCATTGTTTTGGGGCCTGACAGGGTCCCGCACGGCATCTGCTGAGCTGCCGTTTTCTTTTTTGAAAAGACCCTCCCCATGAGCAACGCACCCGCCACTGTGGCGCATCAGCCCGGCCTTGAGAGCCTGTCCAAATCGTTTGAACCCGCCGCGCTGGAAGCCCATTGGGGACCCGAGTGGGAGAAACGCGGTTACGGTGTCGCCGGTTTCCGGGGCACCCAAGCGCCCAAGGAAGGCGCTCCAGCGTTTGCCATCCAGCTGCCCCCGCCCAACGTGACCGGCACCCTGCACATGGGCCACGCCTTCAACCAGACCATCATGGACTCGTTGACCCGCTACCACCGCATGCTGGGCCACAACACGGCCTGGATTCCGGGCACGGACCATGCGGGCATCGCCACCCAGATCGTGGTGGAGCGCCAGCTGCAGGCCAAAGGCATCAGCCGCCACGACATGGGCCCCACACCCGCAGAAGCGCGCAAGAACTTTGTGAGCAAGGTGTGGGAGTGGAAAGAAGAATCGGGCAGCACCATCACCAGCCAAATGCGCCGCATGGGCGACAGCGTGGACTGGAGCCGCGAATACTTCACGATGGACCCCAAGCTGTCCCAAACCGTGACCGAAACCTTTGTGCAGCTTTACGAGCAAGGCCTGATCTACCGCGGCAAACGTCTGGTCAACTGGGACCCAGTGCTGCAAAGCGCCGTGTCCGATCTGGAAGTCGAAAGCGCCGAAGAAGACGGCTCGATGTGGCACATCCGCTATGAATTGGCCGATGGTTCGGGAAGCGTGACCGTGGCCACCACCCGCCCCGAAACCCTGCTGGGTGACGTGGCCGTGATGGTGCATCCAGAAGACGAGCGCTACAAACACCTGATTGGCCAACAGGTCAACCTGCCACTGTGCGGCCGCACCATCCCCGTGATCGCCGACGACTACGTGGACAAGGCCTTTGGCACCGGCGTGGTCAAGGTCACGCCCGCGCACGACACCAACGACTACCAGGTCGGTCAGCGCCACAAGCTGGAGATGATCTGCGTGCTGAATTTGGACGCGACGATCAACACGAACGCGCCCGAGAAATACCAGGGCCTGGACCGCTTCGTGGCCCGCAAGGCCGTGGTGACTGACCTGGAAGCCGCAGGCGCTTTGGTCGAGGTGAAGAAACACAAGCTGATGGTGCCGCGCTGCGCCCGCACCGGCCAGGTGATCGAGCCCATGCTGACCGACCAGTGGTTTGTGGCCATGAACCAGGTGGGCCAAGGCGACGCCACCGGCAAGAGCATTGCCCAAAAAGCCATCGACGCCGTGCAGTCAGGTGCCGTGAGCTTTGTGCCCGAGAACTGGGTCAACACCTACAACCAGTGGATGAACAACATCCAGGACTGGTGCATCTCGCGCCAGTTGTGGTGGGGCCACCAGATTCCCGCTTGGTACGACGAAGACGGCAAGGTGTACGTCGCACGCAACGAGGCCGAGGCCCAAGCACAAGCCCCCGGCAAGACGCTCAAGCGGGATGAAGACGTGCTCGACACTTGGTACTCGTCGGCACTGGTGCCGTTCAGCACCATGGGCTGGCCCGAGAAGACACCCGACTACGACCTCTACCTGCCCAGCAGCGTCCTGGTCACCGGCTACGACATCATCTTCTTCTGGGTCGCCCGGATGATCATGATGACCACGCACTTCACCGGCAAAGTGCCCTTCAAACACGTCTACATCCACGGCCTGGTGCTCGATGCCCAAGGCAAGAAGATGAGCAAGTCCGAGGGCAATGTGCTCGACCCGGTTGACCTGATCGACGGCATCACGCTCGAACCCCTGCTGGAAAAACGCACCCAAGGCCTGCGCAAGCCCGAGACCGCCCCCAAGGTCCGCAAGCAAACCGAAAAAGAATTCCCAGACGGCATCCCTGCCTACGGTGCCGACGCCCTGCGCTTCACATTCGCGGCGCTCGCGTCACTGGGCCGCAGCATCAACTTTGACTCCAAGCGCTGCGAGGGTTACCGTAACTTCTGCAACAAGCTGTGGAACGCCACCCGCTTTGTGCTGATGAACTGCGAAGGCCAGGACTGCGGCCTGAAAGAGCACACCAAAGCCGAGTGCGAAGTGGGCGGCCCGGCCCACGGCTACTTGGCCTTCAGCCAGGCCGACCGCTGGATCAGCTCGCAGCTGCAGCGCGTCGAAGCCGATGTGGCCAAAGGCTTTGCCGAGTACCGCCTGGACAACGTGGCCAACACGATTTATGACTTTGTCTGGAACGAGTTCTGCGACTGGTACCTCGAAATCGCCAAGGTGCAAATCAACACCGGTAACGACGCGCAACAACGCGCCACCCGCCGCACCCTGATCCGCACACTCGAAACCATCATGCGCTTGGCGCACCCCATCATCCCCTTCATCACCGAAGAACTCTGGCAAAAAGTGTCGGTGGTGGCGGGCCGCCCGGGCGAGTCGGTCAGCATTGCGGCCTACCCCGTGAGCCAGCCTGAGCGCATCGACGAAGCAGCCGAAGCCCATGTGGCCAAGCTCAAAACCCTGGTCGACGCCTGCCGCAACCTGCGGGGCGAAATGAACGTCTCCCCCTCGACCCGCATGCCCCTGTATGTGCTGGGTGACACCACTTTCATGCAAAGCGTAGCCCCCGTGCTGCAGTCGCTGGCCAAGCTGAGCGAAGTGAAGGTGTTTGACACCGAAGCCGAATGGATAGCCGCCGCACAATCGGCCCCTGTGGCCGTAGTGGGCGAAGCGCGACTGTGCCTTTTCATCGAAGTGGATGCGGCCGCTGAAAAAATCCGTCTGAGCAAGGAAGTTGCCCGCCTCGAAGGCGAAATAACCAAGGCCAACGCCAAGCTTGGCAACGAAGCCTTTGTGGCCAAAGCCCCGCAAGCCGTGCTCGACGAGACCAGAAAGCGCGTGGCCGATTTCGGTGCCACGCTCGATAAAATTCGCCAGCAACTGCAACGCCTGGGCTGATCGCCTGCACACCAAGGACACCCCCATGAGCCACAACGTCATCCGCAAAGCCGTGTTCCCTGTTGCAGGTCTGGGCACGCGCTTTTTGCCTGCCACCAAAGCCGCGCCCAAAGAGATGCTGCCGGTGGTCGACAAGCCGCTGATCCAGTACGCGGTGGAAGAAGCCTATGCGGCGGGGGTGCGCCACATGATCTTTGTCACGGGCCGCAGCAAGCGGGCCATCGAAGACCATTTTGACACCGCTTACGAACTCGAAAGCGAACTCGAAGCCGCGCACAAGGACGAATTGCTGGCCTTGGTGCGCTCGGTGCAACCCGACGACATGGTGTGCGCCTACGTGCGCCAAAACCGCATGCTCGGCCTGGGCCACGCAGTGCTGTGCGCCGAGCCTTTGGTGGGCAACGAGCCGTTTGCGGTGCTGCTGGCCGATGACCTGATGGTCAACTCGGGCACCTCTGTGTTGTCCCAAATGGTTGAGGCCTATACCAAGCAAGGCCGATCGGTTTTGGCGGTGCAGGAAGTGCCACTCGACCAGGTCAGGCGCTACGGCATCGTCGCTGGCGAGCCTGCAGGCAAACAGCTCATCCGTGTCGAGCAAATTGTGGAAAAACCCAGCCCGGACAAAGCGCCTTCGCGCATGGGGGTGGCCGGCCGCTACATCCTCACGCCAGGCATTTTTGACGAGATCCGCAACCAGCCCACCGGCGTGGGCGGCGAAATCCAGCTCACCGATGCCATCGCCCGCCTGATGCAGCGCGAAGCGGTGTACGCATTTCAGTACCAAGGCAAGCGCTACGACTGCGGCAGCAAGGAAGGCTTTCTGGAAGCCACGGTGGAGCTGGCTTTGCAGCACCCGCAGGTGGGCGCTTCGTTCCGCGACTACCTCAAGGGCTTGAGCCTGTAAGGCTCAGCGGCCCCTTCTCAACGGCGTTTGAGTGCAAACACAAACGCCGTTTCGGTCTTTTCCTGCATCAACAAATCGTTGCCGGTCTGCCGGGCAAAGGCCTCGAAGTCGCGCCAAGCGCCCGGATCGGTTGCCGTCACTTTGAGCACCTGACCGCTGCTCATCTCGTTCAAAGCCTTTTTGGCTTTCAAAATGGGCAAGGGGCAGTTCAGGCCGCTGGTGTCAATTTCTTTGTCGATCTGCATCATGTGTCCTGATTCGCTTCCTGGCTCTGCGCGGCACGCTCTTCCCACGTCATGAATTTCGGCTCGATGCCGATGGTGCGCAGCCAGTCGCCCAAGGCGTAACCGGTGCCTGCTGGCCAGCAGATCAAATCCTCGAAGTCGAACATCTTGTACTCGGCCAACTCGGGCGACAAACGCACCTCACCCTCGGCCACCGCGTGGTATGCAATGATCACCTGGTTCATGCGCTGAAAGTCATAAACGCCAATCAGCTTGAGCGCTGACACCTTCAGGTTGGTTTCTTCGGCAATCTCGCGTGTGATGCCTTCTTCGGGCGTTTCGCCCGCTTCCATAAAGCCGGTGATCAGCGCAAAACGCCGCCCAGGCCATGCGGCATTGCGGGCCAACAAAATCTGGTCGCCCACTTGCACAATGCCTGCCAGCACGGGCGTGGGGTTGTTCCAGTGGGTGAAGTCGCAGGTGGTGCAACGCAGGCGCATCGTTTCGCCCCCGTCTTCCATTTGCGAAAGCCAGGCCAGAGGACTGGCACACATGGGGCAAAAGCGGTATTCAGCCATGAAGCCTCCGGTCAGGCGGGAAACACGCCCGTGGACAAATAGCGGTCACCGCGATCGCAGACGATGAAGACGATGGTGGCGTTTTGCGCCGTCTTAGCTACTTGCTGGGCCACCCAGCAAGCCCCCGCAGCCGAGATGCCCGCAAAGATGCCTTCGGTCCGCGCCATCTGGCGGCAGCTTTCCTCGGCATCGTTTTGGCTCACGTAAATCAGCTCGTCCACCTGGCTGGGGTCATAAATTTTGGGAAGGTATTCCTGGGGCCACTTGCGGATACCCGGAATGCGCGAGCCCTCGCTGGGCTGGGCACCGATGATGCGAATCGCCGGGTTCTTTTCTTTCAGAAACCGCGACACGCCCGTGATGGTGCCGGTGGTGCCCATGGCGCTGACAAAGTGGGTCACTTTGCCGCCCGTCTGCTCCCAGATCTCGGGGCCGGTGGTTTCGTAATGGATGCGCGGGTTGTCGGCGTTGGCAAACTGATCCAGGATGCGGCCCTTGCCTTGCGCGGCCATGTTGTCGGCCAAATCACGGGCGTATTCCATGCCGCCGCTCTTGGGCGTGAGGATCAACTCGGCACCAAACGCCTTCATGGTCTGGGCGCGTTCAATTGAAAGGTCCTCCGGCATGATCAAGACCATGCGGTAGCCCTTGATGGCCGCCGCCATGGCCAGCGCAATGCCGGTGTTGCCGGAAGTCGCCTCGATCAGGGTGTCGCCCGGCTTGATCTCGCCGCGCTCTTCGGCCCGCCGAATCATCGACAAGGCGGGCCGATCCTTCACGGAGCCCGCCGGGTTGTTGCCCTCGAGCTTGCCCAAAATCACATTGCCACGCGCAGCGCAATCCGCTGCCCCCAAGCGCTGCAAAGCCACCAAAGGTGTTTTGCCGATCGCATCTTCAATGGTTGGATAAATCATTCGCGTACTTTGCCATAACTTGACCGCAGCATCAGATGCAGTGACTTGGGTCAAGACACTTGCGTGACGATTGATCTGCAACTTTTCGTCATTGTCTTAAAAAAATCGGTCAATGCTGTGCCATAATTCATGTCTTCACAAATGCCCGCCCGGGTGGTGAAATTGGTAGACTCAGGGGACTCAAAATCCCCCGCCGCAAGGCGTGCCGGTTCGAGTCCGGCCCCGGGCACCAGAACAAGGCCGCAAGTTCTAGCAACTTGCGGATTTTTTCTTGGGCGCTTCACAGGCTTATCCCGCCCTCAATCGATCCCCGCACTCCAACGGTCATTCCAGTTGCGCTCAATCTGCCGGCGGTCGCGCTTGGTGGGACGGCCCTGTTCAATGCTCAGCGCGGGCTCACGGGCCAAACGGTTCTGTTCGGCGGCTTTTTGACGGGCCGAGATGCTTTCCGGCGTTTCTGTGTAGAGCAGCTGCGCCACCGTAGCCGGGCCACGCACGCCGCTCAAACCTTGCACCACAACCGTGCGCTCCACAGCGCCTTGGCGCAGACACACGGTGTCGCCGGGTTTGACCTCTTTGGACGGCTTGGCGTCCTGGCCGTTGACCTGCACACGGTTCTTGCCGATCTCTTCGCTGGCCAGGCTGCGGGTTTTGTAAAAACGGGCCGCCCACAGCCATTTGTCGATGCGCAAAGAAGTCATCGCGCCCCCGAAAACAAAGCGCCTTGCGGGCTCAGGCCGTCGCGCACATGCGGGTAATGCAAGCGAACCTTCAATTCTTTTTTCATGCGGGTGTTGTCCAGCCGCCTGGACTCGCTCATGAAGCTGAGCAGCATCAGGGGCAAGGCGGTGTTGGCATCGTGGCGTGAAATGCGGGGTGGCTTGGCCAAGCCATAAAGGCCAGCGGCCAGGTCAAAGTAGTCGCCCATCTTCAGATCGGTGTCGTCGGTGACGTTCACCACGCGCTGCGGCTTGCCGCGCCACAAAGCGGCGGCACAGACCCGGGCCAGATCGTTGGCATGGATGTGGTTGGTGTACACATCCTCCTTGGCCACCAGCACGGGCGTGCCCCTGAGCAAGCGCTCGCGGGGCGTGCCGCCTTCGCGGTCGGGGGCGTAAATGCCGGGGATGCGCAGCACACTCACCCGCACGCCACTGCGCCCCAAAAACCGCATCAAATTTTCCGCATCGACCCGGCGCTGAGCGCGGGGGGTGTGCGGATTCACGGTCCGGGTTTCATCGACCCGCTGACCGGCGCAGTCGCCATAAACACCCGTGGTGGAGCCATAAACCAAGGCTTGTGGCAGCGTGCGCAGGCGCAAGGCGCGCACCAAGGCCAAGCTGCGCGGATCACGGTCCGAGGCGCCTTGGCGGTCGGTGGGCGGCGGCGCCAGATGGATCACCCGGTGTGCAATGCCAGCCAAGCGCTTCAAGCTGACTGCATCGTCCAGGTTGCCCTGCAAGGGGGTGATGCCGCAGGCCCGCAGCAGCCTCACCCGTTCAGGTGAAGAAGTCAGCGCCATCAGCCGCACACGTTGGCTTTGGGGCGCACCCAGCTGACCCGCAGCGCGCAAGCCCACATCGCCACAGCCCACGATCAAAACGCGCTGGCGGCGAAAACGGGCAGGCCGTGCGCCCAAGGGGGTTTGGTTTGAAGGCAAAATCAAGGGTTCCGGGTGATATTCACGCCCTCTAGGATACCCAAAAGATGAGCTTTCAAATTTCCGTACAGCCCAGTGGGCGCAGCTTCAGCGCCGATGACAACGAAACCCTGCTCGCAGCAGGCATCCGCCAAGGCATTGGCCTGCCCTATGGCTGCAAGGACGGCGCTTGTGGTTCTTGCAAATGCAAGAAGATCTCGGGCACCGTGGTGCACGGCCCGCACCAGGACAAAGCCCTGTCTGCAGACGAAGAAGCCCAAGGCCTGGTGCTGACCTGCTGCGCCACCGCCCAAAGCGATGTGGTGCTCGAATCGAAACAAGTCACGGCCGAAGGCGGCCTGCCCGTCAAGAAAATGCCGGTGCGTGTGCTGAGCCTGGAGAAAAAATCGCACGACGTCATCGTGATGAAGCTGCAACTGCCCGCCAACGACGTGATGAAGTTCCACGCAGGCCAGTACATCGAATTTTTGTTGCGCGACGGCTCGCGCCGCAGCTACAGCATGGCCAACGCCCCGCACACCCTGGAGGTGGCCCCGCCCACCGTGGAGCTGCACATCCGCCACATGCCGGGCGGCAAGTTCACCGACCCGGTGTTCACCACCATGAAAGAAAAAGACATCCTGCGTGCCGAAGGCCCGTACGGCAGCTTTTACCTGCGTGAAGACAGCAACAAGCCCATGGTGCTGCTGGCCTCGGGCACGGGCTTTGCACCCATCAAGGCGCTGATCGAGCACATGCAACACCGCGGCATCACCCGCCCGGCCACGCTGTACTGGGGCGGCCGCCGTCCGGCCGACCTGTACATGGCGGACTGGATCGAAGCGCGCCTGGCCGAGATGCCCAACCTGAAATATGTACCCGTGATCTCGAATGCCGAGGCCGAAGACCAGTGGAGCGGCCGCACCGGCTTTGTTCACCAAGCGGTGCTGCAGGACTTCCCTGACTTGTCAGGTCATCAGGTTTATGCCTGCGGCGCACCCATCGTGGTGGACTCGGCCAAGCGCGACTATGTGGCGCAGGGCCATTTGCCCGAAGAAGAGTTTTACGCCGATTCGTTCACCTCCGAGGCTGACAAAGCCAAGGCTTGAAGTTGACCTGTTTCACGGAGCACCCCATGTCCATCACCCGCCGCCAATTTGCAGCCGCCTCCTTCGCACTCAGCTCACCGGCTTGGGCCCCTGCTTGGGCGCAAGGCAAACCCATCCGCATCATCGTGCCTTACGCAGCCGGTGGCCCCATCGACGTCACGGCCAGGGCACTGGCCGAGCGTGTGAAAGACAGCCTGGGCACTGTGATCATTGAAAACCGCCCCGGCGCTGGCGGCAACCTGGGCGCTGACCTGGTGGCCAAGGCCGCGCCCGATGGCCTGACGATCGGTATCGCGGCCACAGCCACACACGCCATCAACCCCTGGCTGTTTGCCAAGATGCCCTACGACGCGAGCCGCGACTTTGTGCCCATCACGCAAATGCTGCGCGTGCCCAACGTGCTGGTGATGAACGCCGAGACCGCGCAGCGCCTGAAAATCAACACCCTGGCCGATCTGGTGGCGTATGCCAAAGCCAATCCGGCCAAATTGAACTTTGGCTCGGGCGGCAATGGCAGCGCCGGCCACCTGGCGGGTGAAATGTTCAAGCGGGCTGCTGGCATTTTTGCGGTGCACATTCCCTACAACGGCGGCAACCCCGCGCAGCTGGCTTTGTTGTCGGGTCAAGTCGACTTCAATTTCGACAACCTGGCCACCGCCGCCCCCAACATCAAGGCAGGCAAACTCAAGGCTCTGGCCGTGACCACCGGTCAACGCAGCAGCGCCCTGTCCGACATCCCGGCCATGAGCGAAACACTCAAGGGTTTTGAAATTGACACCTGGTGGGGCCTGGTGGCCCCGGCGGCCACGCCACGCGATGTGGTGGATCGGCTGAACAAGGCTTTTGTGGCGGCGCTGCAAGCGCCCGAAACCAAAACACGTTTCGGCCAACTGCTGGCCGAGCCCGTAGGCAACACCCCTGAACAATTCAGCACCTTCATGAAAAAAGAGCTGGCTCGCTACGAAAGTGTGGTCAAGGCCAGCGGCGCCCGGGTCGATTGAGCGAACAAGTCACGCCCCTTTGTTGGGCTACTGGCAGAGTCAGACATTTGCCCGTTAGACCTTGCAGCCCGTTCGTGCTGGGTCTGTGCAAGGACCACACGTCGGGGTCTTGGACCACCGACCTACGGGGTGCCGCTACCCCCCGTAGGTCGGCACTCGCAGAGTCCGACATCGTCGTCCATCAATACGTGCCTGGATACGCCCCGCCATCAGCCAGCACGTTCTGGCCGGTCATGTAGGACGCGTGCTGGCTGCACAAGAAGGCGCAGATCGCACCAAACTCCTGCGGGTTGCCGTAGCGCCCGGCCGGGATTTGGGCTTGCTGGATCACGCGCAGCTCTTCCACCGTTTTGCCTTGCTTTTGCGCCATGGCGGGCAAGGTCGAGCGGATGCGGTCGGTGTCGAATTTGCCGGGCAGCAGGTTGTTGATGGTCACGCCTTTGGCCGCGATGGCGCTGCGCGAAGCCCCGGCCACAAAGCCTGTCAAGCCGCTGCGTGCGCCGTTGGACAGGCCCAGCACGTCGATGGGCGCTTTGACGGCGCTGGAGGTGATGTTCACGATGCGGCCAAAGCCGCGTGCGGCCATGCGGTCCACGGTGGCTTTGATGAGTTCGATGGGGGTGAGCATATTGCCGTCGATGGCCTTGAGCCAGGCCTCGCGGTCCCAGTCGCGAAAATCCCCGGGCGGTGGGCCACCCGCGTTGGTGACCACGATGTCGTAGTCCTTGCCGGGGCCGCCCGCCACGTTCCAGATGGCTTCGCGACCGGCTTCGGTGGTGATGTCCACCGCCACGCCGATCAACTGAACCTTGCCACCTGTTTCGACGCGCAAGTCGTCCACGGCTTTGTTCAACACCTCGGCGCCGCGTGCCACCATGACCACGTTCACGCCTTCCAGGGCCAAGGCCCGTGCACAACCCCAGCCCAAGCCCTTGCTTGCGCCACCCACCAAAGCCCACTTGCCTGCAATGCCCAAGTCCATGTCAATCTCCTGAAGTTGATGCGATGTGGCCCATTGGCCGCATCACGGTTTGCGACCCGCTGGCCGCGTGACCCAAAACACACCGCTCAAGACCAGCACGGTCCCGGCGATGATCCACATGTTGAACGGCTCGTCCAAAATCCACACGCCCATGAGCAGGGTGAACATGGGGCCGATCATGCCCGTTTGCGATGTGAGGCCTGGCCCAATGCGCTCGATGGCCATCATGACCAAGAGCACGGGCAGCACGGTGCAAGCCGTCGCGTTGAGCAGCGAGAGCCACAGCACGGGCTCGGGCACCCAGGCGGTGGCCAGGGGCCTGAGCAGCACAAACTGCAGCAAACAAAATGCGCAGGCCACCGAGGTGGCCAGGCCCGCCAGGCGCAGAGAGCCCAGGCGCTGCACCAGCTGCCCGCTGTAAGTCATGTACACGGCGTAACTGGCTGCGCTCAAAAACACCAGCAAAGCCCCCCAAGCCGCGTGCGGCCCGGCCAGGCCCACTTCGTGGCCGAACACCAGCAACACGCCCGAGTAGCTGATGGCCATGGCCACGCCCTGGCGTTGGGTGATGCGTTTTTTGAACAGGAACCAGCCGAGCAAAAGCACCAGCGTGGGGTTGAGGTAAAGGATCAGGCGCTCCAAAGACGCGCTGATGAACTCCAGGCCCCAAAAGTCCAGAAAACTCGACAGGTAGTAACCACAAAAACCGAGACCCAGCACGCCTAGCCAGTCTTGCCGGGTAAGCGACGCTTTGCCCCGCCCGGCCCACCAGGCCATGAGCACAAACAAAGGCAGAGCCAGCAGCATGCGCCACATGACCAGGGTGACCGCGTCCACGCCGTGCCGGTACGCCAGCTTGACAATGATGGCCTTGCCACTGAAGGCCATGGACCCGGCGGCCGCCAGCAACAAACCCGTGGTCAGGTGTGGCGTGGGGCTGGGCACTATCAAAAGCCCACGGCCTGACCGTCGCGGCGCGGGTCACTGGCGGCTTGGTAGCCCTGCACCGCTGGGTCGCCCATGCGCCAAATGAATTGGCCGGCACCAAAGTCCTGGTAAGAGTCGCTGATGATGTCGAGTTGGTGGCCGCGTGCAATCAGCTCTTGCACCGTGGCGCCGTTCATCGCGGCTTCGACGTTGATGTTCAGGCCCGTGTTGAAGCGCCAGCGCGGTGCGTCACACGCCGCTTGCGGGTTCTGGCCGTAGTCCAGCATGCGCACCAGGGTTTGCATGTGGCCCTGGGGCTGCATGTTGCCGCCCATCACGCCGTAGCTCATGACCGGCTGGCCGTCTTTGGTGACAAAGGCCGGGATGATGGTCTGGAAAGGCCGTTTGCCCGGCAAGACCAGGTTGGCAGGGTTTTGGCCCTGCAGGTCGGTGCTGAAACCATGGCCCCGGTTTTGCAGGCTGATGCCGTAAGTCGGCTCCACCACACCCGAGCCAAAGCCCATGTAGTTGCTCTGGATGAAGCTGATCATCATGCCGTTTTCGTCGGCGGCTGTGAGGTAAATCGTGCCGCCCTTGACCGGATTGCCCGCCTTGAAGTCTTGCGCCTTTTTCATGTCAATCAGCTTGGCGCGGCTGGCCAAGTAGGCCGGGTCCAGCATTTGCTCGGGCGGCAGCTCCATGAAGCGCGGATCGGCCACATAGCGGTAAGTATCGGCAAAGGCGAGTTTCATCGCTTCGATCTGCAGGTGCTGCGATTCGGCGCTGTCCACCTTGTGGCTGGCCATGTCGAAGTTGGACAAGATGCCCAGCGCGATCAGCGCGGCGATGCCTTGGCCGTTGGGCGGGATCTCGTGCAAGGTGTAGCCCCGGTAGTCTTGCGCCATGGGCTTGACCCACTCGGGCTTGAAGTCGGCGAGGTCTTTGGCAGTGATGCTGCCGCCGTTGTCCTTGGCAAACTTTTCAATGGCTTCGGCGATTTCGCCGCCATACAGCGCTTGGCCTTTGGTGGCTGCGATGGCTCTGAGGCCCCGCGCCGCGTTTTTGAACTGGAACAACTCGCCCACCTGAGGCGCACGACCCCAGGGCAAAAAGCTTTGCGCAAAACCGGGCTGCGACTGCAGCTCGGGCGTGGCGGCGGCCCACTTTTGCTGCACCACCACGGGGATCAAATAACCGCGCTCGGCCACCTCGATAGCGGGCTCCATCAAGTCGGCAAAAGGCAGCTTGCCAAAACGGTCGCTCAGCGCCACCCATCCGGCCACGGCACCGGGCACGGTGACCGAGTCAAAGCCGCGCTTGGGCGGTGTTTTGGCTTCAGCGCCGTATTTGCGGTGGAAGTACTCGGGCGTCCAGGTGGCAGGCGCGGGGCCTGACGAGTTGAGGCCATGCAGCTCCTTGCCGTCCCAAAGGATGGCGAAAGCGTCCGATCCCAAACCGCAGCTCACGGGCTCGGTCAGGGTGATCACGGCGGCAGCGGCGATGGCGGCGTCGACCGCGTTGCCGCCCTTGAGCATCATGCGCAGGCCGGCCTGTGCGGCCAAGGGATGCGAGGTGGAGACCACATTGCGCGCAAACAGCGGCAAGCGGGTGCTGGTGTAGGGGAACTGGTAGTCGAAGTTCATGTCAATCCAAGGTGATCTTGCGTTCGGTGATGATCTTTTTCCACTTGGCCGATTCGCTGGCCAGCATGGTGGTGAACTGGGCGGGTGTGCCGCCCACGGGCTCAATGCCAAAGCGCAACAGTTTGTCCATCACTTCAGGGTCTTTGAGCACCTGGTTGGCCGCCGTGTTGATGCGGCTGACCACCTCGGCGGGCAGGTTTTTGGGGCCAAAGAAACCAAACCAGGTGTTGGACTCGTAGCCGGGCAAGACATCGGCGATGGCCGGGATGCCCGGCGCAAGCGCTGTGGGCTTGAGGGTGGTCACGCCCAGGGCACGCAAGCGGCCGTCGCGCACATGCGGCATGCCGGTGGGCAAGCTGTCAAACAGCACGTCCACTTTGCCCGAAATCAGGTCGGGGATGGCCAGGGCCGTGCCCTTGTAGGGGATGTGCACCACAAACACATCGGCCTGGGCCTTGAACAGCTCGGCCGACAACTGCACGATGGTGCCGTTGCCACTTGATGCGTAGTTCAGGCGGCCGGGGTTTTTCTTGGCGTAATCAACCCATTCCTTGACGGTTTTGGCGGGCGAGTTGTTGGGCACCAGCATGATGCTGGGTGCGTTGCCCAAATGGGCAATGGGCGTGAAGTCGCGCACCGCGTCGTAAGGCATGCGCGGATTCAGATTGGGGCCAATCGAGTGCGTGCTGGAGGTCGACAGCAGCAAGGTGTAGCCGTCTGGCGTGGCCTTGGCTGCCAAGTCAGAGCCCAAGGTGCCGCCAGCGCCGGGGCGGTTTTCGACCACCAGCGGCTGACCCAGTTTTTCGCTGATTTTTTGTGACAAGGTGCGGGCAAACAAATCGGTCGCGCCACCCGCCGGGAACGGCACGATCAGGCGCACCGGTTTAGTCGGATAAGACTGCGCCTGCACCACAGACAAAGCGGGCCACACCAGTGCCATGGCCAAGGCTGCGCGAATCAAGTGTCGTTTTTGCATCAATTTCAACATCACCAAGAGGGGAACAAGCCCGAAGGCTCAAAAGAATGAATATTTTGACAGAGGCCCCGCAAGCACAGCGCCCACTCAAAACATGGCCCTGTAGTTCGTTTTTTCCTTTTAAAGTCCATGAGCGCCATCACCACTTAGCGATGGTTCAAGCCCCGCCCCAGATCGGGACAAAAAATGAGCTTGTGCAAACCGCAATAAAGCTCGGGGGGGAATACGAGAACTGCATTTGCACCCCGTCTTGACCGCCACGCTGCCCACAAGGCGCAAACAAAAAAGCCCACTGGGTGAGAAGTGGGCTGAATGCTTGATTTGAATGGTAGGGCGTCACGGACTTGAACCGTGGACCAAAGGATTATGAGTCCTCTGCTCTAACCAACTGAGCTAACGCCCCAACCGTAGCCTGTGATTGTAGTGGCTGGCAAGCGCTTATTTAGACTGGCTCAAGGCATTGCTGACCAAGCGGGAGGTGATGTTGACGATCTGGATCATGCGGTCATAGGGCATTCGGGTGGGGCCAATGACGCCCAAGGTGCCCACAACCTGACCATCCACTTCGTAGGGCGAGCTGACGACTGACAACTCTTGCATGGGCACGATCTGGCTTTCGCCACCGATGTAGATGCGCACGCCTTCGGCCTGGCTGGACACGTCGAGTAGACGCATGAGCTGGGTTTTTTGCTCAAACAGCTCAAACGCACGCCGTAAATGGCCCATGTCGCTGGAAAAATCGCTGACGGACAGCAAATTGCGTTCGCCGGAAATGACCACCTCGTTGTGATCTTCGGTCAAGGCCTCCGAGCTGACTTGAACCGCTGCCTGCATCAAGGCGGCGATTTCGCCTTGCAGGCTTACCAACTCTTGCTGCACCCGACTGCGCACTTGCTCAATGGCCATGCCCGCGTAATGGGTGTTGAGGTAATTGGAGGTCTCGATCAACTGGCTTTGGGAGTAGTCGATTTCAGTGAACAGGATGCGGTTTTGCACATCGCCTTCGGGCGAAACGATGATGACCAGAAAGCGCCGCTCGGACAAACGCAGAAATTCAATGTGCCGGAACACCGAAGCCCGTTTGGGTGCCATGACGACGCCCACGAACTGGGACAAACTGGACAAGAGGTTAGCCGCGCTGGCAATGACTTTTTGAGGCTGGTCCGGTGTCAGCGCAGGGGCTTGCAAGCCTTCTCGCTGCACCGTGAGCATGGTGTCCACAAACAGGCGGTAGCCGCGGGTAGTGGGAATGCGCCCTGCCGAAGTGTGGGGGCTGGCGATCAGGCCCAATTCTTCCAGATCGGCCATGACGTTGCGGATGGTCGCGGGCGACAGGTCCAGCCCGGATGCTTTGGACAGCGTGCGTGAGCCTACGGGTTGGCCGTCCGCAATATAGCGTTCCACCAGGGCTTTGAGCAATAACTTGGCGCGATCATCGAGCATCGGCTCATTTTAATGATGTAATTTGCGGCATGAGATCCAAATTCCGTCACGTTGCGCTTTTTGGCAAATACCATGCCACCGTCACAGGGGACGCTCTGGAAAGTTCGCGCCAGGTGTTGGACGATGTCGCCCAGTTTTTAATCCGCCAAGGCTGCGAGGTGGTGCTCGACAAAGACACTGCGCTGCACACCGGCCTGAACCTCTACCCCACCCTGGACATGCCGGACATCGGCAGCCAGTGTGACTTGGGCTTGGTCATTGGAGGTGACGGCACCATGCTGGGCATTGGCCGACAAATGGCGCGCTACAGCCTGCCGCTGATTGGCATCAACCAGGGGCGCCTGGGTTTCATCACCGACATCCCGATTCAGTCTTACCAGGACGTGTTGCAGCCGATGCTGCAAGGCCGCTACCAGACAGAAGACCGCAGCTTGCTACATGGAGAAGTCATGCGCGATCAGCACTGCGTGTTCAGTGCGCTGGCCATGAACGATGTGGTGGTCAACCGGGGCGGCACCTCGGGCATGCTCGAACTGAGGATCAGCGTGGACGGGCGATTTGTGTCCAACCAGCGCGCAGACGGCTTGATCATTGCCACGCCCACGGGCTCGACGGCTTACTCCTTGTCTGCCGGTGGCCCCTTGATGCACCCGTCCATCGGGGGCTGGGTCATGGCCCCCATTGCCCCGCACACCTTGTCCAACCGGCCCATCGTGCTGCCTGAATCCTCTGAAATCACCATCGAGATCGTGTCTGGTCGCTATGCCAGTGCAAATTTCGACATGCAATCGCTGGCCGACTTGCTGATTGGCGACCAGATTAAGGTGCGCCGTTCAGAGCACACGGTGCGTTTTTTGCACCCCGAAGGCTGGAACTATTTCGACACCTTGCGTAAAAAAATGCACTGGAACGAGGGAGCCTGACACCGTGGCACTGACGCACATGACCTTGCGCGACTTTGTGATCGTGCACGAGCTGGAACTGGATCTGAGCAGCGGCTTCAGCGTTCTCACGGGTGAAACCGGTGCAGGCAAGTCGATCCTGATCGACGCGCTGCAACTGGCGCTGGGCGCCCGTGCCGAAGCCAGCGTGGTGCGTGAGGGCGCGAGCCGCTGCGAGGTGTGCGCCGAATTTGACAGCTCGCCCCCCCTGCACAACTGGCTTCAAGAGGCGGGTTTTGAGTCTGACTTGAGTTTGCTGCTGCGCCGCACCGTGGACGCTTCAGGTAAAAGCCGCGCCTGGATCAATGGCAGCCCGGCCACCGCCACACAATTGCGCGAGCTGGGCGAACACCTGCTGGACATCCACGGCCAGCATGCCTGGCAGAGCCTGACACGCCCCGATGCCGTGCGGGGCTTGCTGGATGCCTATGCGGGCATCGACACCCGCCCCTTGAAAGGCGCCTGGCAAACATGGCGACAGGCCCAGCAAACACTGACACAAGCACAAGCGGCGCAAAGCACACTGACCCATGAACGTGAACGGCTGGCCTGGCAAATAGGGGAGCTGGAAAAGCTCAATCCGGCAGTGGACGAATGGGAAGATCTGAGCACACAACACAGCCGCCTGGCCAATGCGCAAGCCCTGATGGATGGGGCACAGCAGGCGGCCATCTGGCTCGAAGGCGAGGACGACGGCGGGGCTTTGCGTGACTTGTCTCGGGCCATTCAGGGCTTGCAATCCCTGGGACATGTGGAGCCGCAGTTCAATGCGCTGGCTGAAGTATTGATTTCGGCGCAGGCACAGGCTGAGGATGTGGCCCACAGCCTGCACAGTTATTTGCGCAAAACCGATCTGGACCCGCAAGGCCTGGCCCAACTCGATGAGCGCATGGGCCTGTGGTTATCGCTGGCCCGGCGCTACAAAAAAACGCCCAACGAATTGCCCATGACGCTGGCAGCCTGGCGCGATGAATTGGCCAGGCTGGACGCGGCTGTGGACCTGGAGAGCTTGCAAAAGGCTGAACAGGCCGCGCACAAAATCTGCCTGCAAATGGCCCAGCAAGTCTCCAAGCAACGCAAAAAAGCGGCGGCCCCGCTGGCCCAAGCGGTCAGTGCGGCCATGCAACAACTGGGCATGCAGGGGGGGCGATTTGAAGTCAGCCTGCAAACCCAGGCCACACTGGCTCAGCACGGCCTGGAAGAAGTCAGTTTTCTGGTGGCCGGTCACGAAGGCAGCACGCCTCGGCCTGTGGGCAAAGTGGCCTCGGGCGGCGAGTTGTCGCGCATTGCCCTGGCCATTGCCGTGACCACCAGCGAATTGGGCGAAGCCGGGACACTGATTTTTGACGAGGTGGACGCCGGGGTGGGTGGTGCCGTGGCCGAGACTGTGGGGCGCCTGATGCAGCAACTTGGTCAACACCGCCAGGTGCTGGCCGTAACCCATCTGCCGCAAGTGGCCGCCTGTGCAGACCACCATCTGCTGGTCAGCAAAGCGGCCATCCAGGGCCAGGTCAGCAGTCAGGTGCGCTGCGTGGTCAACGAAGAACGCGTGAACGAAATCGCCCGCATGCTGGGCGGCGAAAAGCTCTCGGCCACCACTTTGGCCCATGCGCGGGAAATGCTGGGCCAGACCGCAAATGCCGCCCGCCACTCAGCCCCCAGCGGCAAAACCCCCTCAAAATGACCATGGACATCATCCTGATCACCGGCATGTCCGGCTCTGGCAAATCAGTCGCCTTGCATGCGCTCGAAGATGCAGGCTATTACTGTGTCGACAACTTGCCGCCAGAACTGCTGATTTCCTTTGTGAAGCTCGAAGAGCAACAAAAAGAACAGAGACTGGCCATCGCCATTGATGTGCGCAGCGCCAATTCGCTGCACATGATGCCCGAGCAACTAGGCCTCTTGCGCAACATGGGCATGGTCGTGAAGTTGGTGTTTCTGGACGCCACCTCAGACACCTTGCAGCGCCGGTATTCGGAAACAAGACGCAAACACCCTTTATCGGGGGGAGACAAACCTCAAAACGACAAAGCCTTGTTTGAAACCATTGAATTTGAACGCGAATTGCTGGCTGATTTGCGTGACCGGGCGCATGTCATTGACACAAGTTTGTTGCGGTCAGCGCAGCTGCAAACCTATATCAAAACCCTGGTCAGCGCCCCACTGGCCCAGCTGACACTGGTTTTTGAATCCTTTGCCTTCAAGCGCGGGATTCCCACAGACGCCGACTACGTGTTTGATGTGCGCATGCTGCCCAATCCACATTACGAAAGCGCCTTGAGACCACTCACCGGGCAAGATGCGTCGGTGCAGGCCTATCTGCGCCAGTCTGAAGAGTTTGTGCAGATGCAAATGCAGCTTGAGGGCTTTTTAAAGCACTGGATTCCTGCGATTGAGAGGGATCACCGCAGTTATGTCACCGTTGCCATTGGCTGCACAGGCGGGCAACACCGATCCGTGTTCATGGTGGAGCAGCTGGCCAAAAACTTTGGCGCTCGCTGGCTCACCCTCAAGCGGCACCGGGAGCTCGACGCACGCTGAGCCCCTGCGTGTTCAGCGGCTGGACAGCAAACTGCGCACGGGCGCGGGCAGCCCCAACTCTGGCCAAACCGCGGCATCCACCCACTGGCCATCGCAAGCGGGTGAACCATGCCCTGATCCGCTCAGCCGTACCGGGTGCAGGTGCAAATCACGGTGTGTCAACACATGTTTCCAGGGCTCCAGGTATCGGGCGCTATGCCCTTGCGGCCAAGCGGCCAGCAATTGGTCTTCCGTGTCAAAGACCGGCAAACTGAACAAACCCGCCCAAATGCCTTTTTGAGGCCTTTTGTGCAACCACACCTGCCCCTGTACGTTTTCAGCCCAGAGAAGCCACAAGGTGGCACTGCTGCGCTTGAGCTTGCGGGTCTTGACCGGATACGCCAAGGGCGTGCCTTTCTCGAAGGCTTTGCACATGGGCTGAACAGGGCATTCTGAGCATTGCGTTTTACGCGGCAAGCACAGAGAGGCGCCCAGATCCATCAAGGACTGGGTGTAGGCAGGCATGTCGGCGGCTTGTTCGGGCATCACGTTTTCGGCCAAATGCCAAAGTTGCTTTTCGTTTTTGGACACGGCCAGATCATCGGCAAAGCCCAGCACACGGCTCAACACCCTTTTGACGTTGCCGTCCAGAATGGCCACCCGCTCCTGAAAGCAAAAAGCTGCAATCGCTGCCGCCGTGGATCGGCCAATCCCGGGCAGGGTTTGCAGCTCTTGCGCCCGACGCGGAAACTCGCCCCCGAACCGGGCCATGACCTCTTGCGCGCAGCGGTGCATATTGCGCGCCCGGCTGTAGTAGCCCAGCCCACTCCAAAGCGCCAGCACATCGTCTTGTTCGGCGGCGGCCAGCGCCGCCACATCCGGAAATTTATGGAGGAACCGGGCGAAATAGTCCAGCACGGTGCTGACCTGCGTTTGTTGCAGCATGATTTCGGACAACCACACGCGGTAAGGGTCTTGGGTGTTTTGCCAAGGCAGGCTTTGCCTGCCGTACTGGCGCTGCCAGTTGACCATTTGTGTGGCAAACCCTGCGGGCATCTGGATCACGGTTTCTGGCATGTGGGGCAATAAAAAGTGGTGCGCTGACCTTGCAGCAAGGAACGGATTGGCGTGGCGCACACGCGGCAAGGCTCACCTGCACGGCCGTAAACCGCCGCCTCCAGCTGGAAATAGCCTGTGCGGCCTTCGGCATTTACAAAATCCTTGAGCGTGCTGCCGCCTTGCTGCACGGCGCGCGACAGGACCTGGACAATGGCCGCATGCAATTTAGCCACCCTGGGCCCACTCAGACGAGAAGCCCGGGTGGTCGGGCGTATGCCCGCCATGAACAAGGATTCGGAAGCATAAATGTTGCCAACGCCCACCACCTCATGGCCTGCCAGCAACACCTGTTTGATGGCCGCATGGCGTTTTTTAAGCGCCAGGGAGAAAACGGCCAGATCAAATTGGCCGCCAAGCGGCTCCACACCCAGATGCCCCAGTAATTTCTGAGCCTGCACAGATTCTTCCGATGGGGCCCAAACCACAGCGCCAAAGCGTCTCGGATCATGCAGCCGCAACACCCCGTGATCGGTCACCAGATCCATGTGATCGTGAGGGCCGCCCGGGGCTTGGGTGGGTGCAAAATTCAGACTGCCCGACATGCCCAGATGGAGCAGCAGCAGCCCTTCGTCCAGGTCCAGCAACAAATATTTGCCTCGGCGCCTGACCGAAACCACTCGCCGGCCAACGAGACTCTGCGCCGAAGTCCCCAGCGGCCAGCGCAAAGGCTTGCCCATTCGTAAATCCAAAATCAGGGCCGAGGCGATTTTGTCGGCAAAACTGCGTCGAGTGACTTCAACTTCGGGGAGCTCGGGCATTATTTTCCAGACCCAGAGGGGTATCCCCCTCTGTTGCACTTGTCAAAAGATGGTCTAGATTATGATGACCTGCATGAAATTCTGGTTTCGACTTGCCGTCTTGTCCACTTGCATCGTCGGTGCATGGGCTCAACCTGCGCGCCCAAAAGTTGACACGCCCCCAAAACGGTCCGCACTTGATGCCGTGTTGTTTTATCAAGTGCTGCTGGGTGAGTTGAATGTCCGTGAAGGCTCTGCGGGCAGCGGGTTTTCCATGTTGCTGGATGCCGCCCGCAAATCCCGCGACCCTGCCTTGTTTCAAAGATCCGTGGATATTGCCCTGCAAGCACGCTCAGGGGAAGCTGCTTTACAAGCTGCACAAACCTGGAAAAAAGAACTCCCACAAGCCCCCGAACCCAACCGCTACATTCTGCAGATTCTTCTGGCGCTCAATCGCATCGAAGAAGCAGGCCATGCCTTGTCATCCTCCATCAACGAGCTGCCGCTGGCAGAACAAACAGCCGCAATCATCTCCGTTCCCAGCGTTTTTGCTCGTGTTCAGGACAAGGTCCTGGCGGCAACTGTGGTCGAAAAAGCGCTGGAAAAAGCCCTCACTCAAGCTGAAACCACTGCCAGCGCCTGGACCACGATTGGCCGCATGCGCCGTGATGCCGGACAAATCCCCCAAGCGGTGGAAGCCGCCGTCAAGGGCCATGCCGCAGACCCACAAGCCCAAGGCCCTCTGGTTTTATCGCTCAGCTTGATCAGCAACGCCACCAGCACACTCAAACCGATGCTGGATGCAGCCATGAAAAAAGAAGCCTCTGCGCACTTGCGCCTAGGCTATGCAAGATCCTTGATTGGCTTGCAACTTGTCCCTGATGCTCTGGCGCAATTGTCATTGCTCAACAAGAAATTCCCTGACTTTGCAGATGGTTGGTTGGTTCACGGATTACTTTTGTTTGAAAACAACCGCCCCTTGAATGCCACACAAAGTCTGGAAACTTATATTCAGTTGACAGCACAAAGCAAAGATCCCGAGCAACAGGCTGGTCGGGTTGAGGCACTGCTTGCGCTGTCGAAAATGGCTCAGCGGCAAGGACAAATCGAGAAAGCCAAGTTTTGGCTCACTCAAATGCCGGCAAACGCAGACCCCTTGAAACTTGCCAGCCGTCAAGCCGACTTATTGGCCCAACAAGGACAGCTTGAGCAAGCCCGCATGACTTTGGCACAAGTCAAAACCAACACGGCAGAACAAGTCCTCAAAAAGAACTTGGCTCAATCTTTCTGGTTGCGCGAAAACGGTCTTGCCCCTGAGGCCTATTTGCTGGTGAAAAATGCTTTATCCAATTCACCCCGCAACGCAGAACTACAAATCGAATTGGCCCTGATCTGCGAAAAACTCAAAAAGTACGAGGAGATGGAAGCGCTTCTGCGTCAAGTCATGGAAAGTAATCCCAAAGAGCCTCATGCGTTCAATGCATTGGGATATTCGTTGGCAGACCGCAATCTACGTCTCGATGAAGCACGCCAACTCATCAACAAAGCGGTCGAGCTTTCGCCGCACGATCCCTTCATCCAAGACAGCTTGGGCTGGGTCGCATTCCGCCAGGGTGAACACCTGCAGGCCCTTCAAATCTTGCGCGCAGCCTACAAACTCCGCCCCGACGCCGAAATTGCCGCTCACTTGGGTGAAGTTCTTTGGACGATGGGTCAGACTCAGGAAGCAACCGCCATCTGGCGCGAAGGCCTGCAACTCAAGGCGGACAATGAAACACTGCAAGAAACCCTCAAACGCTTGAAAATCAAGCCATGATTCGGTCTGTTGCTGACAGCCTGTTCAATATGGGCTTGAGCTTGTGCCTGGGCATGATGTTGACGTCATGCGCCACACGCATCGTGGCACCAAGCAGCGCCAGTGCATATTGGTCAGGCCGACTTGCGTTGCAAATCAAGTCCGAACCCATCCAGCAAATGAGCGCCAGCTTTGAGCTTCAAGGCAGTGCTGAGCAAGGTGAATTGATCTTGTTCAGCCCCATCGGAACCGCCATGGCCAAGTTGAACTGGACCCCTCAGATGGCGTGGATCGAGCAAAACGGTCAACGAAAGCATGGTGCCAGCTTGCAGGCGATGACCGAACAATTGACGGGTACATCACTGCCGATTTCAGCCTTGTTTGAATGGCTGGCAGGGCGTGAGCAAGCTGCCCCAGGATGGCAAGTCGACTTGTCAACACACCCAGAAGGTCGACTGACCGCTCAGCGAAAAACACCCCAACCAGAAACGGTTTTACGCATCATTCTTGATCGCTGAAAAACGTGTAACACGCGCATGCGCGAGCTGCTGGTGATAATCAGCACATGAAATCGCTCTACGATGCTCCCGCACCTGCCAAACTGAATCTTTTTTTGCACATCACGGGTCGACGCAGTGATGGTTATCACCTGCTCCAATCAGTCTTCATGCTGGTTGACTGGTGTGATACCTTGCATTTCGAGATGCGCCCCAACAGTCGCATCAGCCGTGAAGACTTGTCCGTCAAACTACCAGACGATGACTTGAGCACCCGGGCTGCTCGGCTTTTACAGAAACACACCGGATGCACGCAAGGTGTACACATCACTGTTAACAAGCAAATTCCGGCCCAAGCTGGCATGGGCGGCGGGTCCTCCGATGCAGCCACCTGCCTGCTGGCACTGAACCAGTTGTGGAATCTGAAACTTGACTTACCCACACTTGAAAAACTGGGACTGCAACTGGGCGCCGATGTACCATTTTTTTTACGCGGTCGTAACGCTTGGGTTGAGGGTGTCGGCGAAGAAATCACACCCATCGAGCTGCCTTCAGCAGAATTTTGGATCATCAAACCTGCAGCAGGCATTGCAACATCTCAAATTTTTGGCCATCCGGACCTGAAACGCGATACAAATGCTGCTACAATAGCGGTCTTCGCTGCACAGACATATGACTTCGGTCACAATGATCTACAGCCTGTCGCAATAGGCCTTTGCCCTGACATCAAACTAGCGCTTAATGCGCTCGAAGATGCTGGGTTAAACGCAAAAATGACAGGCTCTGGTAGTGCAGTGTTTGCACACTGCAAACCAGGCACAAAGCCAATCTCGGTCCCTGACCATTGGCAAGTACGCAAATGCAGCAATATGGATGTTCATCCTCTTGTAGGTTGGGCAGCCAGCGACAATTATCGGTAGGCCGCTGTTTCAGCAGTCAACCCGTGTAGGGGAGTCGCCAAGTTGGTTAAGGCACCGGATTTTGATTCCGGCATGCAAAGGTTCGAATCCTTTCTCCCCTGCCAAATACGTTCATTCGTACAGGCCCCAATTTTCTGATCGCTGGAATGCCCATGCAGCCTGCTTCATACACACCCGACTTCATGCTTTTCACCGGCAATGCCAATCCTGTTTTGGCTGCCGAAATCGCACATCATCTCGGCACTCAGTTGGGCGCAGCAGATGTGGGCCGTTTTTCTGATGGCGAAGTCACCGTCGAAATCAAACAAAACGTCCGTGCTCGTGAAGTCTTTGTGGTCCAGTCCACCTGTGCACCGACCAACGAAAATCTGATGGAATTGTTGATCATGGTCGACGCGCTCAAACGCGCTTCGGCCGGTCGCATCAGTGCAGTCATTCCCTATTTCGGCTACGCACGTCAGGACCGTCGCCCACGCTCCAGCCGAGTGCCCATCACAGCCAAAGTTGTGGCCAATATGCTGCAAGCCGTCGGTGTTGATCGCGTCCTGACCATGGACTTGCACGCTGATCAGATTCAAGGTTTCTTTGACATACCTGTTGACAACATCTACGCCTCCCCTGTTTTGCTGGGTGATCTGCGCCAAAAAAACTATGAAGACCTGATTGTCGTCTCGCCCGATGTTGGCGGTGTGGTGCGTGCCCGTGCCCTGGCCAAGCAACTTGGTTGCGATTTGGCCATCATTGACAAACGCCGCCCCAAAGCCAACGTGAGCGAAGTGATGCACGTGATCGGTGAGATCGAAGGCCGTAACTGCGTGATCATGGACGACATGATTGACACCGCTGGCACTTTGGTCAAAGCCGCAGAAGTGCTCAAGGAGCGTGGTGCCAAGAAGGTCTACGCTTACTGCACACACCCCATCTTTTCAGGTCCGGCCATTGAGCGCATCTCCAAGGGTGATGCGCTGGATGAAGTGGTGGTGACCAACACCATTCCGCTGACAACACAAGCTGCTGCCTGCACCAAAATTCGCCAACTGTCTGTAGCACCTCTCATCGCTGAAACGATGCACAGGATCGCCAATGGAGAGTCGGTGATGAGCCTGTTCTCGGATCAGATCTGATCCACTTCGGGCAATCAGCGGCCTGCCACCCAATTGGTCCGGCAGGCTTTTTTTAGTCAGGGCATCACTGGTCGCGGTGAGTCCTTTGATGGAGTAAGTTATGAAATTCGTCGCTTTTGAGCGTTCCAAGCAGGGCACGGGTGCGAGCCGCCGTCTCCGCAATTCCGGCCGTACGCCTGGCATCGTTTACGGTTCCACATCGGCCCCTCAACTGATCGAGCTGGACCACAATGCTTTGTGGCACGCCTTGAAAAAAGAAGCTTTTCACGCTTCGATCCTCGAAATGGAATTCAACGGTCAATCCAGCCAGGTTTTGCTGCGTGACTATCAAATGCACCCCTACAAGCAGTTGGTACAGCACATTGATTTTCAGCGTGTCGACGCCAACACCACTTTGCACATGAAAGTGCCATTGCACTTCAGTGGCGAAGAAGAGTCTGAAGCCGTCAAGACCGACAAGTGCCTGATCAACCACGTCGTGACTGAAATCGAAGTGGCTTGCTTGCCCGCCAACTTGCCTGAATTCATTGCAGTCGATCTGAAGGGCCTGACCAAGGGCGTTTCCCTGCATTTGAACGACATTACTTTGCCCGCGGGTTGCAAAGCCATCACCCATGGCAAAAAGAACCCCGTTCTGGTTTCTGTGGTGGCCCCTGTTGAAGAGGTCGTGGTGGCACCTGTTGCTGCACCTGCTGCTGATGCCAAAGGCAAGGGTAAAGGCAAGAAGTAATTTCTTTCAGCCTGACGTCTTGGCCAATTTGGCCTGATAGCAAAAAGCCCGCTTTGCGGGCTTTTTGCATATACAAGCAAGATTTGTTGCGCCGCCCTTAGTGCTACTGGGCATTTTTTTCCGCTGACAGGTTCTATGAACTGCGAAAATTCGCAGTCAATGTTCATCAATTGAACTTCAATCATGTCTGGAACTCGAATGAATAACTCTTTATCACGCAGAGTCATCCTTGGTCTTTTGGCCCTCAGCGCCTCCTCCTGGAGTCAAAGCCAAACTGCTAAGGCATCATGGCCTGAACATGCTGTCAAATTGATCGTCGGTTTTCCAGCGGGATCCAGTCCTGATTTGACTGCGCGGGCATTGGCCGAACCGCTGGCCAAAGCTTTGGGCCAGAACGTCATTGTGGAAAACAAGGTGGGCGCGGGCGGCAACATCGCCGCCGACTTCGTCGCGAAATCCACCGATGGCCACACCTTGGGTCTGATGATCAACGGCAACATGACGATTGCCCGCATCCTGAACCCCAAGGTGCCTTATGACCCCCTCAAGGACCTCGCCCCCATCAGCCTGATCGGCAAAGCGCCTTTGGTGCTGACCGTGCCTGCCAGCGCCCCCGGTGAGACTGCAGCAGAGTGGTTGAGCCAAGCCAAAAAGGCGGGCGACAAACTCAGCTATGCATCGCCCGGTGTCGGCACCGTCGCGCACTTGGGCATGGAACTGCTCAAAACCAAAGCCGGCATTGCCCCTGTCCATGTGCCCTACCCCGGCAACCCGCAAATCATCAACGCCATGTTGGGTGGCCAGGTTCAGCTGGCTTTGCTGCCTCCGGCCATGGCGGCCGCCCAGGTGCGCGGTGGCAAGCTGCGGGCCATTGGGGCTTCGAGCACCGGGCGCAGCCCTGTCGCGGCCGAAGTGCCGAGCTTGAGTGAAATCGGGGTAAAGGATTACCAACTCGAAATCTGGAACGCGGTGGCCGCGCCCTCATCAATGCCTGCGGCTGTGAGCAGCAAGCTGTCGGCCGTGATCAGCGAGATTGTCCGTGCCCCCGAGATTCGTGAGCGTTTGTTCCAGCAAGGCTGGCAAGTCGTGGGTTCCTCGCCCGAAGGCTTGCGCAACCGGATTGAGTCGGACACGAAAGCGCTGGGCGACATCATCCGCAGCCAGAAAATCGAAGTGAATTGAAACCCTGAAGCTGGCCCTGAAGCGGCGTGTTCAGCCCCGGGCCCTGAGGCCCAGAGTCACTTGCCGCTGAGCAAAATCTTCACGTCGGCGGCCAGCGCCTCGGCACCGCTGGCGTGGCGGTTGTAAAGCCGAATGCGGCCTTGCGGGTCAAAGGTGAAGCTGCCCGCCGAGTGGTCCATGGTGTAGCTGGTGGGAGTTTTGCCTTCGACCTTTTTGTAATAGATCTTGAAGTCCTTGGTCACCTTAGGCAACTGCTCGGCTGTAGGGCGCAAGGCCACAAAGTCTGACCCAAAATTGGCCATGTAGGCCTTGAGCAATTCGGGTGTGTCGCGCTCAGGGTCCACTGTGATGAAGATACCCTGGAGCTTTACCCCATCGGCACCCAGCAACTGTTTGGCCTGGGCCATTTCTTGCAAAGCGGTGGGGCAGACGTCGGGACATTGGGTGAAACCGAAAAACACCACCACGGCCTTGCCTGCAAAGTCCTTCAAGGTACGCACCTGGCCGTCTTGGTCACTCAGCTCCCAGCCTTGGGCGTAGTCAGCCCCGGTAATGTCCACGCCGCGAAAGGCTGGTTTGTCTTCGCCGCAGCCACTCAAGCCCCACACCGCCCCTGCCAAACCCAAGGCCAGGGCCGCTCTTGTCCAAACTCTGCGTTGCAACATGTCTAGGGCCTCAAAAAATGTAGTGGTCGAGAAGCAAAGCGGCAAACAAGGCGCTCAGGTGAATCAAGGAAAAACGGAAAGTCTTGCGAGCCAACTCGTCCGAATACACACGGTACAAGGCCACCGCATAGCCGATGAACCCGATGCTCAGCACCACCGCGGCGGCCAGGTAAAGCCAGGAGCTCATGCCGTAGACAAAGGGCATCAGGCAGGACGCCATCAACACGATGGTGTAGAGCAAGATCTGCAGACGGGTGAACTCATTGCCGTGCGTCACGGGCAACATGGGCAACCCCGATTTGCGGTAGTCCTCGACCCGATACAGCGCCAGCGCCCAAAAGTGCGGCGGGGTCCACAGGAAAATGATCAGGAACAGGATCAGGGCCTCAGGACCTACCTGACCCGTCATCGCAGCCCAACCCAGCACCGGGGGCATGGCCCCGCTGGCCCCGCCGATCACGATGTTCTGTGGCGTGAGTGGCTTCAAGATCACGGTGTAGATGATGGCGTAGCCCACAAAGGTGGCAAAGGTGAGCCACATGGTGAGCGGGTTGACCAACACGTACAACACCGCCGAGCCCAAGGCGCAAAGCACCGCAGAGAACAGCAAGGCCTGCTGGTCACTCAACTCGCCTTTGGCGGTGGGCCGCCAGGCAGTGCGCTTCATTTTCGAATCGATGGTTTTTTCGACCAGGCAGTTGAAAGCCGCAGCGGCGCCGGCCACCAACCAGATGCCAATGCAAGCCCACAGACCCAGCTTCAACTCGGCCAGGCTGGGCACACCGGGCACGGCCAGCACCATGCCGATCAAAGCACAAAAAACGATCAATTGAACCACGCGCGGTTTGGTCAACGCGTAGTACTGTTGCCAGGCAGTCAAAGGCAAACGGGCGGTGGCGACGGTCATTCGGCAAGCTTATTGGAAAAGAGAACAGGCCCTGAATTATCAGCCCGGCTGACACTCAAGGCCCAGGTCAGGGTCAAGGCCATGGCAGCGGCCCCGCCAGTGTGCATCACGGCGGCCAGCAAGGGCCAGCCAAGCACCACATTGCTCAAGCCGGTGGCAAACTGCAAAGCGCACAGGCCAAGCAACCAACGCCCGGCCACAGCCAAGCCCGGCTGGAGCCGCAAACGCCAGCCCACCCACAGCAGCACCGCCAACACCAGCCAAGCGGCCGAGCGGTGCACAAAATGGATCGATGCCAGCGCTGAGAAAGGCAAGAGCTCACCGCTTGGGGTGTAACCCAGCTCACGCCAGAGGCCAAAGCCTTGCCAATTCATCTCGGGCACCCACTGGCCATGGCAGGTGGGGAAATCAGGACACGCCAAAACGGCGTAATTGGTGCTGACCCAGCCCCCCAAGGCAATTTGCAGCCACAGCAAAACAAAGCCTGCCCACAAACCCGTGCGCAATGGCGACGGCAAGGCCCGTGAGCCTGGGCCGTCATAACGAACGGCTTGCGCCATCAACAAAACCAACAATCCAATGCCGCCCATCAGGTGCAATGTGACGATGGCCGGAAACAGTTTCATGGTCACCGTGAGTGCGCCGAACGCCCCTTGCATGCAGACCCACACCAAAGTCAAGGTGGGCAACCAAGGGCTGACCTCTCGGCTTTGACGTCGCAGCCACCATGTCATGGCGACCAAAGTGAGGATCAGGACGCCGACCCCCGTGGCCAAATAACGGTGAACCATTTCGATCCAGGCCTTGCTCTTGGTGACTGGCCCGGTGGGCATGGCGGTCTCGGCGGCCTTGATTTCAGCTTTGGCACCGATGGGCGTGGCGCTGCCGTAGCAGCCCGGCCAATCGGGGCACCCCAGGCCGGAGTCGGTCAGCCGGGTAAAGGCCCCGAACAGCACCAGATCGAAGGTCAGGAACAAGGTGATCAGGGTCAGGGCCTTGAGCCGTCCTGATGGGGAGGCACTGCGTTGACGCCACAGCCACCAGCCCAAGGGCAATGCGGACACCGCCAAGCCTACGGCCATGAGCTCCAAAATGGGCTCTAGGTTGTACAGGTCAACTTCGGTCATGCCTCAGCGCCCAGCATTGTCCCAAGACGAGGAGGCCTTGAGCAACCGCTCAAGGTCGCGTTTGGCTTTGGAGGCACTAGGCACATCCATGTTGGCCGGGAAACGCATCATGAAGTTGCCCATCGGATCAATGACGTACAAATGGTCTTGCAACTGCTGGCCCTGAGCCGGGCTGATCCAGCTTTGCACCGTGGCCGTGTTCAGGCGCAGCACGTGCGCCATGTTCAAAGCGGGCAAGAGGCCGGGGGCTACAGGGGCGTCGTCTGTGACCAACCAGACACGGTCGAGGCGGTCCTTTTCGCGACCCAGAATTTCACGCAACTGTCTCTGGAAATAGAGGTTTTGCTGGCAACGCTCGGCGCAATCGCCCGACGCCACAGTCACCAGCAACCACTGGCCTTTGAGGCTGGCCAGCATGACCGGTTCGCCCTGCAGGTTTTTGGCACTGACCTGGGGCATGTCTTTTTGCGGCTGGATCAGCTCGCCATAGACACGACGGCCTTCGGGGCGAATGACGTAGTAGGTGAAGTAAGAGGCAATGACCGGAGAAGCGCAGACCAACATCATGGCGATCATCTTCCAGCGGCCCACGCGGGTGCGCTGGGCATCGGCTTGCACCACAGCACCGGGGCTGGGCATGTCGTGCACCGTCATGGCCAGGGGGCTGTCAGGCAGGTCGTTTTTGGCGGCGGGGTTGGACAATTTGGAACCAGACATAAAGTAATGCGATCAGACCACTCAGGCCAAACCATTGGAAAGCGTAACCGTGGTGTTTTTCAACGCCACTGGCCACCACAGGCCATTCGCGCAACAGGCCTTCAGAGGGCCCGCCCGACTGGAGCAAGGTGACTTCGAGTACCTTCAAACCCGTTTCTTGCCGGTAGGCAGTCAGATCAAGATTTTGCCGTATCGGGCCCGTCTCGGCACCGCCAAAGTCATAGAGCCTTGATGGCCATGGGGCCAAATGCCCTTGCACCTGAACCAAGCCTTCTGCCGTTTGAACTGGGGGCAATGCATTGCGTTCAGTGAAAGAGCGCTGAGCCCAGCCGCGCTGCACCACGAGGACCTCGCCAGAGCCGTCGATCTGCAAAGGCGTGAGCACAAAAAAGCCGGGCTTGGCATTCATCTGTCGATTGTCCAGGTAGACCGTGTAGTTGGGCAGCCATCGACCGGTCACGACCATGCGGCGGTAAAGCAACTCGCTGCGCAACAACACGTCTTCAGAACTCCCCTTCAATGTTCGGCCATCCAACATATCTTTGCGCGACTGCGCCGTTCGAGCATCCTGGAGAGCGGTTTTTTCACTGGCGCGGCCGAGCTGCCACAACCCCAGCGAAAAAGTGATGGCCACACCCACAGCGGTTAACGCCAGCACGATCCATCTTTTCCAGTGAAGGGGTTTGTCAGTCATTGGATAATGTGTCCATGAAAATTCTTGTCGCCATCGCGTTTCTCGCCATTTTGGTCAGTCTGGGTTCGGCCCTGATGTACATGATGCGGGGCAGCACCCCGCCCGCCGAGGGCCAAGCGCCCAAAAAAGGCAACATGGCCACCGCGCTGGCTTTTCGTGTCGGCTTTTCCATTGTCCTCTTCATCTGCGTTCTGGTGTCTTGGAAAATGGGCTGGATCCAGCCGACAGGTATCCCGCCAGGGGCCTGATCAATGCTTCGATTTTTGTGGTGACCCTTACTCGATTTCATTTGGTATTTTCGCGTCATCCTTGCCCAACAAAAAAGCGCCCTTGGGCGCTTTTTTGTTGGGGCCAAGGGCAGGCTTACATCCAATACACGAGGATGTACAAACCCAGCCAGACCACGTCCACAAAGTGCCAGTACCAAGCTGCACCTTCAAAACCAAAATGACGGTCTTTGGTGAAGTGGCCTTTTTGTAAACGCAGGGTGATGAACAAGAGCATCAACATGCCCACGAACACGTGAAAGCCGTGAAAACCCGTCAGCATGTAGAAGGTGGAGCCATAAATACCAGAAGACAATTTGAGGTTCAGGTCACCCCAAGCATGGGCGTACTCATAACCTTGAACGAACAAGAAAGTCAAACCCAAAATCACCGTCATCCACATGTACATGATGGTTTTGCTTCGATTGCCTACTTGCAGTGCATGGTGAGCAATGGTCAAAGTCACGCCTGATGTCAACAACAATGCGGTGTTGATGGTAGGCAACCAGAAGGGTCCCATGGTTTGAAAGGGCTCGACGAAACCGGCTGGCGAAGTGGTCGCACCGGGCACCACGCTGGGCCATGCGGCTTTGAAGTCAGGCCAAAGCAATGCGTTTTCCAGGCTACCGAGCGCAGGAATCGAATGTGAACGGGCCCACCACAGTGCGGTGAAGAATGCGCCAAAGAACATCACCTCAGAGAAGATGAACCAGGTCATGCTCCAACGGTAGGACAAGTCGATTTTGCGACCGTACATGCCGTTCTCACTTTCGTGCACGGCCTCGGAGAACCACTGGTACAAGACAATCAACCACCAGGCCATACCGAAGAACAGGCAATACATGCCCCATTCGACGCCATTGATCCATTGGCCTGCGCCCAGGATGACGAAGAACAAGCCAATGGCCGACATGACCGGGTGGCGTGACTCGTGCGGAACATAGTAGTAAGGCGTGCTGCCGTGTGCTGCTGAACTCATGGGGACTCCTGCTCTCTCTTCTATCGAAATCTTATTTTTGGCGATTAAAGGCCGGTGGGCTGAACCACGACCCAGTTGACCAGGGCCATCAGCCCCAGAACAAACAACAATGCCGCAACAATGGCCACACCAACGATGTGGAACGGGTTGAGTTTTTCAAGGTCTTGTTGGTAGTCGGCATTCTTGCGGAGGCCGACAAAGGACCAAAGAACAGCCTGAATGGTGCGCAACCAGGACGTTTTGGAAACGGGCATCTCAGGCGTGGTCATGATCCCCAACCTGTCTTGAGCGGCAAGGGCTGAACAACAGCCGCCAAAGGCGCTGTCGGGGCAGCCGGTGTTTTACCGCCCACCTCAAAGAAGGTGTAGGACAGAGTGATGGTGGTCACGTCTTTCGACAACTTGGGGTCGATCACAAAGGCGACGGGCCAGGATTTTTTCTCGCCGGGCTCCAGGGTGTACTGGTTGAAACAGAAACACTCGAGCTTGTTGAAATGGTTGGCCGCATTGCGTGGTGCATAGCTGGGAATGGCTTGAGCAGCCATGCGGCGATTTTGTACATTCTGGAACTCGTACATCACAGTGCTGAGTTCGCCAGGATGCACCTGCATGGACCGCTTCTCGGGCTTGAACTCCCAAGGGCCACGCACATTGGCGTCGAACTCGACGGTGATGGTGCGGGTGGTATCAACCTGGCTATTGCGCAACACCTCAGCGGCTTTACCCGCCTTGGCATTGCCCGGGACCTGGCTCTCGGAAATTGACAGGATGTTGATGCCTGTGATTTCGCAAATCGCCTTGTAAATAGGCACCAGCGCATAACCGAAGCAGAACATGCCCGCGGTCACCACCGCCAGCTTGCCCACCATCTTCAGGTTTTCACCACGCAGGTTCATCACACTCTTTCAGGGGTTGAGGATCAGCAACTTGGCCACAAAACCGAGCAGCACGGCAAGTGCCACCGAGGCCAGGATCAGGCCCAAGCGCACATTGCTTTTTCTTTGTTCAGGTGTCATGGCCATGGCAATCAACCAATCACGCGGGTCGCGGTTGCGTCCAGCTTGGGTGGGTTTTCAAAGGTATGGAAAGGTGCTGGCGAGGGCACTTCCCACTCCAGGCCTTCGGCCGCTTCCCAAGGCTTTTGGGGAGCTTTTTCACCTTTGCCCATCATCGCAGGCAGGACGACGAACAAGAAGAAATAGACCTGGGCAAAGCCGAAGAAGAAGGCACCGACCGAGGCGATCATGTTGAAGTCTGTGAACTGCATGGGGTAGTCGGCGTAGCGACGGGGCATACCGGCCAGACCCAGGAAGTGCATCGGGAAGAATGTGATGTTGAAGGAGATCAGCGACCACCAGAAGTGGATCTTGCCGCGTGTTTCGTTGTACATCACACCGGTCCACTTGGGAATCCAGTAGTAAACACCTGCGAACAGGGCAAACAGCGAACCCGCCACCAACACGTAGTGGAAGTGGGCCACCACGTAATAGGTGTCTTGCAGTTGGATGTCGATCGGGGCCATGGCCAGGATCAGACCGGTGAAACCACCCATGGTGAACACGAAAATGAAGCCCACAGCAAACAGCATGGGAGTTTCAAAGGTCATGGAGCCACGCCACATGGTGGCGATCCAGTTGAAGATCTTCACGGCGGTGGGCACAGCGATCAGCATCGTGGCGTACATGAAGAACAGCTGGCCTGTGACTGGCATGCCAGTGGTGAACATGTGGTGAGCCCACACAATGAACGACAGGATGGCAATCGACGATGTGGCATACACCATGGAGGCGTAGCCGAACAGCTTCTTGCGGGCAAAGGCAGGCACGATCTGGCTGATGATGCCGAAGGCCGGCAAGATCATGATGTACACCTCGGGGTGACCGAAGAACCAGAAGATGTGCTGGTACATGACCGGGTCACCACCACCAGCGGGGTTAAAGAAGCTGGTGCCGAAATGACGGTCTGTCAGGGTCATGGTGATCGCGCCAGCCAACACAGGCATCACGGCGATCAGCAGGTAAGCGGTGATCAACCATGTCCAGGCAAACATGGGCATCTTCATCAAGGTCATGCCAGGAGCGCGCATGTTGAGGATGGTCACGATGATGTTGATCGAACCCATGATGGACGAGGCACCCAGGATGTGCATGGCAAAAATACCAGCGTCCATCGATGGACCCATTTGCAGAGTCAAAGGTGCGTACAAGGTCCAACCTGCAGCAGGTGCGCCACCGGGCATGAAAAACGAACCGACCAACATGGCGCCAGCAGGAATCATCAGCCAGAAGCTGAAGTTGTTCATGCGGGCAAAGGCCATGTCAGAGGCGCCAATTTGCAAAGGCAGCATCCAGTTCGCAAAGCCCACAAAGGCCGGCATGATCGCGCCGAACACCATGATGATGCCGTGCATGGTGGTGAATTGATTGAACAACTCAGGGTTGACCACTTGAAGGCCAGGTTGGAACAGCTCAGCACGAATGCCCAGCGCCAACACACCGCCGATCATGAGCATGGCGAAGCTGAACAACAGGTACAAAGTACCAATGTCTTTGTGGTTGGTGGCATACACCCAACGACGCCAGCCCGCAGGCGCGTGACCGTGGTCGTCATGGGCGTGATCGTGATGGTCTAGAACGGCACTCATCTTGATTTCCTTTGATTTGAATACGGTACGGCTTATTTGCGAGCGGCCAAAACTTCAGCCGGTTGCACGATTTGCCCGGTCTTGTTGGACCAGTTGTTTTTAGTGTAGGTAATCACAGCAGCGATTTCGGTGTCCGACAACTGCTTCCATGCGGGCATGGCGCCATTGTTTTGGCCGTTGAGCATCACTGCGATTTGCTTGGACTTGTCGGCATCCAGGACGATAGCAGAGCCATCCACCGCCTTGATGGCACCAGCGCCCTTGCCATTGGCTTGGTGGCAAGCCGCGCAATTGGCTGCATAGACTTTTTCACCACGCTTGGACAAATCATCCAAGGCCCAGACCTTGGCAGGATCATCCGCTTTGGCCGCTTGTTTTTTCTTCTCGGCGTCCACCCAGGCGGCATAGTCGGGGGCTGACAAAACCTTCACATGAATGGGCATGTAAGCATGCTCTTTGCCACACAACTCAGCGCATTGACCGTAGAAATCGCCAGTTTTTTCAGCACGGAACCAAGTGTCACGCACAAAACCGGGGATCGCATCTTGTTTGATACCAAAGGCAGGAACCATGAAGGCGTGGATCACGTCGTTGGCGGTGGTGATGACACGCACTTTTTGGCCAACAGGCACAACCAATGGGTTGTCAACTTTGAGCAGGTAGTTGTCGCCTTCAGGCTTGCCGGCGTCAGACATGGCACGCTGCGAAGAATCCAGCGTGGAGATGTAACTCAGGCCCTCACCCTCGCCTTTGATGTAGTCGTAACCCCATTTCCACTGATAGCCCGTGACCTTGACGGTCAGGTCGGCATTGGTGGTATCTTTTTGGGCCACCAACACTTTGGTGGCAGGCAATGCCATCAAGATCACAATCAGGAAGGGAACAGCTGTCCAAACAATCTCCACTGTCACCGATTCGGTGAAGGTGGCAGGCTTGTGGCCGACTGATTTGCGGTGCTTCCAGATGGAATAGAACATGACTGCAAAAACAGCAATGAACACCACCGTGCAGATGATCAACATCATCCAGTGCAGCCAGTGCTGCTCTTCGGCAATTTTGGTCACTGGCGCTGCAAAATTGAGCTGATTGACGGCAGGTCCGCCCGGCAAATCATTGACCGCAAAAGCCGCTGTGGTTGCCCACGCGCCAGCAAAAATGCCCGCGCGGGATAGCAGCGTAGCCAATTGGTTGGAAATATTCTTCATGGTTCTCACTAACTTCCAAGACACTGTTGAACTCACACCTCAGGCAAACTAGGCCAAGCCCTGCTTACCCCCAAAGCATCACGCTGAACGCAATGCCTTTCTAATTTCTCGCGCCAACATTTGACGCAATTCAGGGCGCACAAAACGCCCCACCTCCATTGAACGCCCCTGGCCCGATAGCTCAATCAGACTGTGGTCGCCAGATTTTGGCTCGACTCTGACCCATTGACGAACAAATTCTGCTCGCTCCATACGGCCGGCAGATTCTTTTTCCACCACCAGCTTTGTGCTGTGCAGTGAAATCCTCTCGCCGTCGGTTGCATGTCTGGCGTAGATCAAAAATGCAACACCCACCACAACAACTTCAAACCCGGCAAAAACCAACACCAAAGTTGCACCTTGAAACCAGAAAACCCCCCCTATCCCCAAGGAAACCAAGCACAGCGAGAAATACAACCACGCCAACTGGGAAGGGGTAATCGAACAATTGCGACGAAGCTGCCAATGAAGAACAGATTCAGACTCTTGCGCGAACTGGTAGGTGGGATTTGACACGTGTTAACTTTCGCTGAGCTAACGGGCTTTTCAGCACGCTCTGAAGCCAAATTCGGCCGGATTTTACCTGAGTTACGAGGGGGTTTTGATTCATCTCAAACTTTGTCAGAGATATGCAACTGTCCACGCAACATTTGACGCATTTGATCCAAACCAATTTCTGTAAGAGGTGCAACCTTCATGCGAATTGGCGGTTTGATGGCATGTCCATAGACGATTTCGAAAGTCAATGACAAACGCCCGCCCGCCTCAGGCTTGGCCAAAGTCATCAGAACGTCTGAGAGCTGCCGATACCAAAGGCGCCCACGCAATCCTTCAAAGCGTTTCACGCTCAAGTTTCGTCCCAAACCACGCAACTCAGCCAACAATTTCTCGGGCGTTTCAAAGGTCAGCGTTATACGCTCCATGTCCATAACAGGTTCTGAAAAACCCGTTTGCACCAACATGTCGCCCCAATCGTGCATATCTGTGAACTCATGCGCTGGTGCGTGCCACCCCCGCTGCGCAAAGGCATCGCGCAATTCCCGCAAAGTGTCTGGTCCCAAGCAAGAAAACATCAAAAAACCATCGACAGCGAGTATTCGATACCAAGCTTCGATCAGACTTTTGGGTTGAGCGCATGTGTGTAACTGCATGTTGGCCCACAACATCTGGGATTGTCCGTCCGGCGGCATGCCCACCTGAACCTTCGATCCCCACCAGCGCAAGGGATGCCACCATGGACTTTGCAGCGCCTTTTGAACTGCGCGGGCTTTGGCAGCTTGTTCACAGTGGATCAAGGCTTTCGCGCTGGGATACCGCTGCTGCAAGTGCTTATGGGCATTCAAACCGCCACGCAAGGGCTCCCAATGAACCCATTGCTCTGGCATCAACTTGATGTAATCAAGCCGCTCCTGCATGCGTGCCGCCACCTCTTCGTGCAGCCAAGGCGATGCAATCACCGGATCAGGGTATGCCGACCAACGTGCCGCAGCAACAGGGTCAAGTGAAGGGGGGCATTCAGATTCAGACATGGCCAAGGGGTCGAAAGCTTTGAAAATACAACATGCTGCACACGCACTGGGATGATTGAAGTGGGCTTGTCGTCAGGGGGTGGCGGCAGTATATTGATTTCATGTGGTCCAAGTTATTCAGAGGGGAAAAGTCATGGTTGGCCTCGCGCAGGCCAGACAGCGCTTGGGCATGGTTACCCAGCCGCTGCGCGGTGTGCCGCAGTTGGCCGCATGCCCCTTTGTGTGACACTTGCATCAGTCGTTTTGCCCCACCGCTTCATCGCTGCAGAACTTGTGCATTGCCCATGCCTACCCAGATGGCCGACATCTGCGGCGTTTGCCTGAAGTTGCCTCCTCCATTGGATGCCTGCCTTTGCGCCACGTCCTATATCTGGCCATGGCGCGATTTGATTGCCCATCTCAAATTTCACCAGCAACCCGGCTGGGCAGGGCCGTTGGCCACACTGATGATGAGTGCCCCATGGGTGGAGGACACTCTAGAAGCTGCCGACTGGGTGCTTCCTGTACCCTTGTCGGCCCAACGGCTGGCAGAGCGGGGCTACAACCAGGCCTTGCTGCTGGCGAACAAACTCAGCCCCGAAAAAACCGATGCGCAGTTGCTGCTGCGCACCCGCCACACCCCTGCTCAGCGCACCCTACCCAGAGCGGAGCGCCTGAGCAACCTGCATGGTGCTTTTGCCGTCGAGCCTTTGCGAGTCCATGACATCCGGGGAAAAAGGGTGGTTTTGATCGATGACGTGATGACCAGCGGGGCTTCCCTGCACACCGCAGCACGGGTACTGAGACAAGCTGGTGCCACCCACATCAGCGCCATTGTGCTGGCCCGCACCGCAGCCGACAGTGAAGGCTGAACCACGGCAAACAGCGTGGGACTCGTTCCTCAGGCCCCAAGGCACAATACCGGCCATGTTCCATATCGTCCTCGTCGAACCCGAAATTCCGCCCAACACGGGTAATGTCATCCGCCTGGCGGCCAACACCGGCTGCACGCTGCATTTGATCGAACCGCTGGGTTTTTCCATGGACGACAAGCACATGCGGCGTGCCGGACTGGATTACCACGAATACGCCGCCTTGCGCCGCCATGCGAACTGGCCCGCCTTTCTGGACAGCGAACGCCCCGCCGCAGACCGGATGTTTGCACTGACCACCAAGGGCAGCAAAACGGCTCACACCGTGGCCTTTGAGCCTGGAGATTGGCTAGTCTTTGGCGCCGAAACCCGGGGCCTGGCTCCAGAACTGCGCGAACAATTTCCGCTGAACCAGCGCATCAAACTGCCCATGCGCGAAGGCCAGCGCAGCCTCAATCTATCGAACGCCGTGGCAGTGACCGTCTTCGAAGCCTGGCGGCAAAACGGTTTTGGCGGGGCCAGTCTGACCCCATCCAGCCATCAGGCGTAAAGGCGCACCAGGGATTCGGCCACGCAAACGGGCTTGTCACTGCCCTCGCGCTGGATCGAGACATTCCACTGCAGCTGCAAGCCATTGCCCTCCAAAGGCGTGGCTGAATGCAAATGCAAATGCGCCCGCAAACGGCTGCCCACCGGAACAGGGGCCATGAAACGCACCTTGTTCAGGCCGTAATTGACCCCCATGCGCGCCTCGGTCACCACGATGGTCTTGTCAAAAAACTGGGACAGCAGCGACAAGGTCAAAAAGCCATGGGCAATCGGCGCACCAAACGGGCCTTGTTTGGCCCGCTCGACGTCGACGTGAATCCACTGGTGGTCACCCGTTGCCTGCGCAAACTGGTTGACCTGCTCCTGCGTGATCTCGATCCATTCAGAAGCCGTGACATCCTGGCCGACACAAGCGGCCAAATCGGCCAAAGTATTGAAGGTTTTCATGCCGTCGACTGTAGACAGGCTGACCGGCTCGGGCTGTCCAGGCTGTGACAGCGGCCCCTGATCCTGCCCCGAAGACATGGCCTGAAGCTGTTGCCGCAATTGCACCAACTCTTCACGGTAATGGGTCGCATCGCCGTAATCCACAAAGCCATGGTAGTAAGGGTGGGCATGCAAAACCCGGCGGGCATGCTTGATCGGACACCAGTACTGCTCGGTCAAACCCACCACCTCGCGGCCATAGGCCAACAAACCGTTGCCATACGAGCAGTACGCACAATTGATCTTCTCCAGAACGTTCAAGTAGGCCAGATGCGTGCGGTCAAACACAAAATAGTCTGAGCGCTTGACGCGCGCCATCCCGTACAGCGGAAAGCACACCCACTGGTACAGGGTGATGAACGCATCCAGCACCAACATGGGCACAAGCACCGGGTAGATGAAGGGCACGCTCAGCAGATGCCGCCAGTCCGCCGTCAGGATGTAGCGCAGCACACCCTGCTTGAAACGCCGCTGCTGCGCCACGACCTCTTTTTCAAACTTCACCTTGCGCTCTTCAAAGTCCACCTGCAGCTGCTGCCTGCGCTGAGCGAACTCATCCTCAATCTGCATCTCCAGCTGGTGGATCCGCTCCAGAAATTCTTGAATCTTGGTATTCATGATCGTCCTTTGACAGCCACAGGGGGCTTGCAGCTGAAGCGACAGACATTGGGCTGGACATGACATGCGTCAAATCTGACCCCAAAAAACCAGGCACAGTGCTCAAACAGCACACCATGACAGCAAACCACATTAACACTCTTGACGGGCTGACGACAGCGCAAGCCGCACAAAAGCTGCTGCAAGACGGCCCCAACGACATCGAGCAAGCCAAGGTGCGACCGATCTGGCGCCGTTTGATCGACATGCTGCGCCAGCCCATGTTTGCACTGCTGGTCACTGCCGCCCTCCTCTACATCGTGCTGGGCGATCTGACCGAAGGCCTGACACTGAGCGTATTTGTGCTGGCAGTGCTGGTACTGACCTTCTACCAGGAAGGCAAATCAGAAAAATCCATCCAGGCCTTGCGCCAGTTGACCCAAGCCAATGCACAGGTGGTGCGCTCAGGCCAGACCCTCGAAATCCCCGCACGCGAGGTGGTGATCGGGGACTGGCTGCTGATCTCTGAAGGCGATCGTGTCGCTGCAGACGGCCAACTGCTGAGCGCCAACAACCTGCAAATCGACGAATCCATGCTCACGGGCGAATCCGTGCCCGTGAGCAAGCAAGCCCACACCAGCGACACGCCTGCCAACAGCGAAAACACCGTGCAAGCGGGCACCTTCATCGTGCGAGGACAGGGCGTGGCACGGGTCACCGCCACCGGCCAGCGCAGCCAGGTCGGCCAAATTGGCCAGAGCCTGAACCAGCTCATGGTCGACACCACCCCCCTGCAACAACAAACTGCACGCCTGATCAAAGTACTGGCCAGCATCGTCTTGGTCTTATGCCTGGTCATGGTGCTCACGCTGGGCTGGCGCACCGGGCAATGGATACCCGCCATCCTCTCCGGCATCGCTCTGGCCATGGCCACACTGCCCGAAGAATATGCCGTGGTGCTCACCATCTTTCCGGCCATGGGCGCACACCGCTTGACCCAAGCCGGTGTGTTGACCCGGCGCATCCAAGCCATCGAAACCCTTGGCGCGATCAGTGTGCTATGCACCGACAAGACCGGCACCCTGACCCAAAACCGCATGACCGTGACCGCGCTGGCCGTGAAGACACAAAACGCTGCCACCGGCGCCAGCCTCCTCACCTGGCATGCAGGCGCCCCCACTTTGAGCGAAGAGTTCCACACCCTGGTGGAACACGCCATTCTGGCCAGCGCTCCGGAGCCCTTTGACCCCATGGAGGCGGCCTTCCATGCCCTGGGTCAAAAGCATCTGGCCGCGACCGACCACCTGCACGCCGATTGGGAACTGGTGCAAACCTACGCCCTGAGCCCCCAACTGAAAGCCATGTCACACGTCTGGCAAATGAACGATGGCCCCGACCGGACGGTGTCGGCCAAAGGCGCGCCAGAAGCCATGATGGCTTTGTGCCACCTCCAGGACGCTGAGCGGAAAACCTGGTCAGCTCAGGTCGAGCGCATGGCCGCACAAGGCTTGCGCGTGCTGGCCGTAGCCCAAAGCCGCTTTGCGGGCAACGACTGGCCCGAAAGCGCCCACGGCTTTCATTTCGAATGGCTGGGCCTGATCGGTTTGACCGACCCCTTGCGTCCAGAAATTCACCAGGCCGTGGCCGAATGCCAGTCGGCCGGTATCCGCGTCATCATGATCACCGGCGACTACCCCGCCACCGCCCAGGAGATTGCCCGCCAGGCGGGACTGCCTGAAGGCGAGACCCTCAGTGGCGACACCCTAGACAGTCTGAGTGACCCGCAATTGCAAGCCCAGCTGGCGCAAGTGACGGTATGCGCTCGCATCTCGCCCCATCAAAAACTGCGCATCGTGCAGGCCCTGCAAGCCGCTGGCGAAGTGGTCGCCATGACCGGCGACGGCGTGAACGACGCCCCCGCCCTCCAAGCCGCCCATGTGGGCGTTGCCATGGGCGCGCGCGGCACCGACGTGGCCCGCGAAGCCGCCGACCTGGTGCTGGTGGACGACAACTTTGCCTCCATCGTGCGCGGCATCCGGGTGGGTCGGCGCATCTTTGGCAATCTGCAAAAGTCCATGCACTACATCTTTGCCATCCACATCCCGATTGCAGGCATTGCGCTTGTGCCCATGCTCATGGGCTGGCCCCCCATGATGCTGCCGCTGCATGTGGCGCTGATGGAAATGGTGATTGATCCGGCCTGCTCCATCGCTTTTGAAAACGAACCTGCGGATGCCCAAGTGATGCAACGCCCGCCACGCGACACCACCGCCCCCTTGTTTGGCGCCAGCGCCATTGCCCTGGCGATGGCGCAAGGCCTGTGCGTGCTGGCCAGCGTGGCCTTGACGTATTTTTTGGCCCAAAAAGGGCTGGGCGCCTGGGTCTCTGACGGGGTAGCCCAACTGGGATGGTCACCACTTGACCCCGCGCAAACCCGCGCCATGGTCTTCGTCACCTTGGTGGTCGGCAATGCCGCCCTGATCCTGAGCAACCGTGCCCAAGGCGGCGCATTTTGGGCCAGCTTGCGCGTACCCAACCCCACCGCTTATGCCGTCATAGGCTTGGCATTGGGTTTTTTGATGGTGGCCATTTACTGGCCCTGGCTGGCGGGGCCGCTGCAATTCAAAGCACCCCCCATGCCAGCGCTGTGGGTGGCCATCGGTTCGGGGCTGTTGAGTTTGGCCAACGTGAGCTTGTTGCAGTGGGCATTTGCAACAAAGCATGAGACCGACCTACAACGACCAGATCGTCAGTAAGGCCCCCCGGAAATTTGCAGGGGCCTCAGCCGTCATACGCGGTCAATTCAAACCTGCGGACTCTTACCCTCGAGTCCCTCATACACACTGCCGCCGAACTTCAAGGCCATTTGCTCGCACCGCGACTACAGCCAGTCCTACCACATCTGGTGGTACCAGAGCTCCTGACCAAACAACTTGTCATCGATCAAGCCCACCTGATCAGGGTAAGGGCGTGTGATGTGCGCACTGCCCAACAAAATGTCCCAGAAAAACAGCAGGTTCCCAAAGTTGTCCTTGCAATGCCCCACGCCATCGGCATTGGTGATGGCGTGGTGTGCCCAATGCGTGGCCGGAGTCGAGATGGTGCGCTCCAGCACCCACATGAGGGGGTGCAAGGCACGGATGCGGTAAAGCGGTTCATCCCAGCGCCAGGCGCAATGCGCCCCCAGGATGACCAACAGTTTCACCACAATATAAAGCGCATACACCATGCCGCCAAAGCCCAGGTACAGCAAGGCACGGGCAAACCACAAGCCGGGCATCAGCAGGTAATCAAAGAGATTGTTGCGGAACATCACCCGAATGCTCATGTATTCGGCTGAGTGGTGCGCCCTGTGCAAAGGCCACAGAAATGAGGTGTGTGACAGCCGGTGCCACGAGTACTGCGTCATGCCATCCACCAGCAGCAAGATGCCGATCATGGCCCACCAAGGCAGATCGGACAAAGCGCCCTTGAATTCAGGCGCCCACACAGCGCCCAATTTGGAGGTCACGAAAATCGCCAAATGCTGCGTCACCGCCAACAGACTCAAGAACATCAACGCCTCCAGCTTGGAGTCATTGCCCGTGGCGTGCACGTTTTTTTGCTAGCGACGGCCCACCCACTGCAACTTGGCAAATCCCAGAATGATGCAAAGCACCAGGGCGTTTGTATCTGCACAGCAGTCATTGATCGGCCTCCATCTCCAAATGTCCAACCGCCCAGACATCAGGTTCCGGAGTCATTCCAAAGATATCCAACTAACAGCCTCTGCGATTCGAGGAAATACCCTGTCATTCATCAAAACCGCCACACAGCCATCGTGTTCATTGAAATCAAATTCACGACTGGTCAATCCCCAGAAAGGGCAGAACATCTTCATTTCAGAGCGACACGGAAGAAGTCTCACCATCCATGTATTCCATCCGGCTGGCAGGAAACACCAGCATGAACGTCGAACCCACGCCCACCTGGCTTTCAATGCGCAACTCGCCGCCATGACGCTGCGCCACATGTTTGGCGATGGCCAGCCCCAAGCCGGTGCCCCCCGTCTCCCGAGAACGGCTGCGATCTACGCGGTAAAAACGCTCGGACAATCTTGGCAAATGCTCTGGCGCGATGCCCGGCCCTGTATCGGTGACCGAAAAGGTGACCCAGTCGGTATTGCGCGACCATTTCACATGAATCCGACCACCGGCAGGTGTGTAGCGCACGGCATTGCTCACCAGATTCGAAATGGCACTCAGCAGTTCGGATCGAACGCCCAGAAAAATCCAGGCGGGCGCAGGCTCAAAGACCAGTTCATGAACCGGTCCACGTTCTTCACCCTCATGTCCTGACAAAACAGCCGACAAAGCGCTGGCATCCGAAAAGACCTGCGCCATCAATTCGGGCACAGGCGTTTTTTCATGTTTGCCGGGCGGCAGACTGCCTTCCAGTTGCGACAAGGTGAGCAAATCGGCTACCAGACTTTGCATGCGCTCAGCCTGAACCGACATCAAATGCAAATAGCTTTGTCGCTCTTCTTCAGCCAAAGGAATGGTCTGCAGGGTTTCCACAAAGCCACTGAGCACCGTCAATGGCGTTCGTATTTCATGCGACACATTGGCCACAAAGTCACGTCGCATGGCATCGGCCAAGCTCACCGATGTGATGTCCCGGGTCATCAACAATTGCTGCCCCTCGCCAAAGGCATACAAATGAACTGACAATTTCACATGTTGTGACAGTGAATTCGATCGGCCTTCAATCAAGACTTCGCTGTCATGCGCATCTTGCGCAAAGTATTTGGAAAACACGGGATCACGCACCAGGTGGACCACATGCTGCAACAAGTCACGCTGGGCATCCAGGCCCAGATGTTTGGCCGCCATGTCGTTGCACCACTCGATACGCCCTTGGTCGTCGAGCAATGTCACGCCGTCCGGCGAAGCCTGTATGGCTTCCAAAAACCGCTGCAAGCGGTGACGCGCCACCGCGACCTGTTTCTCGCGTTGCACCAACAAGCGCTGAATTCGTTGAACAATTTCAGCCCAAATGCCACGCCATCGACCGTCGGCCAACAAGTCCGTGCCTGACAACCAACGCGCCATGCGCTGCAACTGCCAGAGATTGCGCATGTGTGCGAACACCACCACGCACAAAGCCGACAGCAAAGCGGGGAAAAGCCCCGCAAAAATCCAGACAGGCACGGCCACCACCAGCGCCCAAAACATCAGCCCAAAAAGCGACAACAACATGGCGCAAACAACCTCAGGCCAAGGGTGAAGCCGTCAGGCGATAGCCCGCACCGCGAACCGTCTCAATCATGCTGCCCGCATCACCCAGCGACTCGCGCAAGCGTTTGACATGCACATCCACGGTGCGCTCTTCGATGTATACATGATCGCCCCAAATTTTGTCCAGCAGCATGCCCCGGGTGTGCACACGTTCGGGGTGGCGCATCAGGTACTGCAAGAGCTTGAACTCGGTTGGCCCCACTTTGAGGGGTTTGTCTTGCCAACTCACCCGGTAAGTGTCGCAGTCGAGTTGCAAATCGGCCACTTTGACCATGCCACCCGCTGATTCAGGCACACGCCTGCGCAACACCGCACGAATACGCGCCAGCAATTCGCGCGGAGAAAATGGCTTGACGATGTAGTCATCGGCCCCTGCATCCAAACCCGCCACGCGGTCAGCCTCGTCGCCACGAGCGGTCAGCATCAAAATGGGCACAGCCTTGGTGCGAGCTGCAGAGCGCCAGCGTCTTGCCAGTGCCAAGCCGCTTTCGCCAGGCAGCATCCAGTCCAGCAAGATCACATCGGGCAAAATTTCGTCCAACTCGCGCTGCGCCGATTCAGCATCCATGGCCCAGACGGGCTGAAATCCGTTGTGCCGCAAATTCACCGAAATCAATTCAGCGATGGGCGGTTCATCTTCAACGATCAGGATTCGAGGAAGGCTTCTCATCGCACCGCTTTTTCAATCTCTGCCAGGGCTGTGTGACGAACATCAGCGCCCTTGACCACATAAATCACAAACTCTGCAATGTTCTTGGCGTGGTCGCCAATGCGCTCAATGGCTTTGGCCACAAAGAGCAAGTCCAAACTGGCCGAGATGGTGCGCGGGTCTTCCATCATGTAAGTGACCAGCTTGCGCACAAAGCCATTGAACTCAGCGTCAATCAAGTCATCTTCTTTGAGGATGCTCAAGGCGGTGTTCACATCCAGTCGCGCAAATGCGTCCAGCGCCTTGCGCAGCAAACCGGAGGCCAGATCAGACGCAATGCGCAATTCAGACGAAGGCAAATTGCGCGGACTGCCTTGATCCAGGATTTGCTTGACCATGCGCGCGATCCGCTCGGCTTCGTCACCCGCACGCTCGAGGTTGCCCGTGATTTTGGAAATGGCCATGAGCAACCGCAAATCACGGGCTGTAGGCTGGCGCCGCGCAATGATCGAAGCCAGCTCCGCGTCAATTTCCACTTCGAGAATATTGACTTGCTTTTCTGAGGCAATCACTTGATCGGCCACCTCAGAGCTGAACTGGGCCAGCGCATAAACGGCATGTCGGGTCTGGGATTCGACCAGCCCCCCCAATTCCAGCACGCGTGAAGACACGCTGGTCAGGTCGGCATCAAATTGGCTTGAAATGTGTTTTTCCATGGAGCTTCTCCTGATCAGCCGAATCGGCCGGTGATGTAGTCTTCTGTCTCTTGGCGTGCGGGTTTCATGAAAATTTGTTCAGTTTGACCAAACTCCACCAACTCACCCAAGTACATGTAAGCCGTGAAGTCAGACACGCGCGCAGCTTGCTGCATGTTGTGCGTGACGATGGCCACGGTGTAGTCTTTTTTCAATTCACTGACCAGTTCTTCAACCTTGGCTGTCGAGATAGGATCGAGTGCAGAGGTCGGCTCGTCCAGCAAGATGACCTTGGGCTTGACCGCCACGGTGCGTGCGATGCACAGGCGTTGTTGTTGACCGCCGGACAGTGACAAACCGCTTTGGCCCAGCTTGTCTTTGACTTCGTTCCAAATCGCGGCCTTGCTCAAAGCCCACTCCACCCGCTCGTCCATGTCTGCACGGCCGAGGTTTTCATACAAACGAATGCCAAAGGCGATGTTGTCGTAGATGGACATGGGAAATGGCGTTGGCTTTTGAAACACCATGCCGACCTGAGCGCGAAGCAAGTTCAAATCCTGCTTGGAATCCAGAATGTTCTGACCATAAAAATTGATCTCGCCCTCTGCGCGCTGACCGGGATACAGACTGTACATGCGGTTGAGCGTTCGAAGCAAAGTGGATTTGCCGCAGCCCGAGGGGCCAATGAAGGCCGTGACCTTGTGCTCAGCGATGTCCAGGTTGACGTTTTTCAGGCCTTTGAAGGTGCCGTAATAAAAGCTGAGGTTGCGAATTTCAATCGCATTTTTCAACGGAAGTGAAGAGGTGTTTGGCATATAGAACCTTGTCGATCATTCAGGCTTTGACTTTTTCGCGGAAGAAAACGCGAGCCAAAATATTCAGGACCAGCACCGTCAGGGTGATCAGCAATGCGCCACCCCAGGCCAGTCGGACCCAGTTGTCATAGGGGCTCATGGCGAATTGAAAAATCACCACGGGCAAGTTGGCCATGGGGGAATTCATGTCCCATGAGAAGAACTGGTTGTTCAGCGCTGTAAAAAGCAGCGGTGCAGTTTCACCACTGATGCGGGCCAGCGCCAGGAGCAGACCCGTCATGACGCCTGCCTTTGCCGCACGCAAGGTGACAAAGGTGGCCACTTTCCAACGGGGTGCGCCCAGTGCAAAAGCCGCCTCACGCAAAGAGCCGGGCACCAGGCGCAACATGTTTTCAGTGGTACGCACCACCACAGGAATGGCGATCAGTGCCAAGGCCAAAGAACCGGCCCAACCCGAAAAATGTTTGACCTGCGCCACCAAAATGGCATAGACAAAAAGACCCAGCACGATGGAGGGCGCGGACAACATGATGTCGGTCACAAAACGGGTTAATTCGGCTGTCTTGCTCTCGTCGCCGTATTCAGCCAGGTAAACACCGGCAAAAATGCCAATAGGTGTGCTGACGAGTGCCGTGACCAGCACCATCATGAGACTCCCCACAATGGCGTTGGCCAAGCCACCCCCTTCAGAGCCGGGGGCAGGCGTGGATTCCGTAAACATGGCCCAGTTGATGGCTGAAATGCCATTTTTGAACAGAATGAACAAAATCCACAAAAGGACAAACAGGCCCAGCATCATGGCCATCATGGACAAAGTCAGTCCAATTTGGTTGACGCGCTTGCGTCGGGCATAAAGGTTGAGGTTCATGGCGTTGTTCTTTTCAGGTCTTGGTGCCTTTGGCTTTTTCTGCACGGTTGATCATGAGTTTGGCGGCGGCCAACACCACAAAAGTGATCACGAACAGCAAAAAGCCCAGCGCAAACAGGGTGCTCAAATGAAAGTCATCGGCTTCCCCAAACTCGTTGGCCAGTGTGGAGGCAATGGACGTACCGGGTGAAAACAATGAAGCGCTGATGCGCTGCGAATTACCGATCACAAAGGTCACGGCCATGGTCTCACCCAAGGCGCGCCCCATGCCCAGCATGATGCCGCCGATCACGCCTTTTTGGGTGTAGGGCAACACAATGTGGCGAACCACCTCCCAGGTGGTGCAGCCCAGGCCATAAGCCGACTCGCGCAAGATGGGCGGCACGATCTCGAACACATCACGCATCACAGCGGCGATGAAGGGCAAAATCATGAACGCCAAAATGATGCCTGCAGCCAAAATGCCGATACCGTTCATGGCCCCCCCAAAAAACGGGCCGATCAAAGGCATTTGACCCAGGGTGGACTGCAGCGCAGGCTGACCGTATTCGGCAAACAGCGGTGCAAAAATGAACAAGCCAAACATGCCGTAAATGATGGATGGCACTGCCGCCAGCAATTCAATGGCTGTGCCCAGTGGGCGGCGCAAAGCGGTCGGACAGGTTTCAGTCAGAAACAGGGCAATGCCAAATGACAAGGGCACAGCAATCACCAGCGCAATCAGCGCACTGACCACGGTGCCAAAAATCGCAATCGCGGCACCGAATTCACCGTTGATGATGTCCCACTCCACACGCCAGATAAAGCCGACACCAAATTTGGCAAATGAGGGCCAGGCATTGATGAGCAAAGAAACGATGATGCCCATCAAGGCAAACAAGACCAGCAGGGAAAAACCCAAAGTGATCTTGTGAAAGAAAAAATCCTGAATTCGTTGGCGCTTGACGACTGCCATCATGTTGGCTGGTGTCGCACTGTCTGCCGCGGCCATCGTGTTCATGCTGTGTTCCTTGAGGCTAGCGCCTTGTTGTTGTTTTTCAAGAACATGCCCCGGCATCTGGAGATGTCGGGGCATGGTAGGTCAGGTGCCGTCAATGACTGCACAGACAAGCATCAATTCTTGATTTGTGTCCAGACGCGCTCGCGAATCTGCTTGGTCAAAGCATCCGGCAACGCCACATAGTCCAACTCGCCCGCCATGGTTTTGCCTTTGGAAAAAGCCCAGTCAAAGAACTTGAGCGCATCTTTGGACAAGGCTTTATCGGTAGGCTCTTTGTACATCAAGATGAACGAAGCCGTGCTGACAGGCCAGGCGGTGGCGCCCTTGGCATTCACCATCGACACGCCCATGCCCGGCACGCTGAACCAGTCAGCACCTGCTGCCGCAGCCGCAAAAGTCAAATCATCGGGGCTCACATACTTGCCGTCGGCATTTTGCAGCTGCAAGAAATTCATGTTGTTTTTCTTGACGTAGGCGTATTCCACGTAACCAATAGCGCCCTTGACGCGGTTCACATTGGCAGCAACGCCTTCGTTGCCCTTGCCACCGACCGACGAAGCCGCAGGCCACTTGACGGCAGCGCCTTTACCCACGGTGTCAGCCCACTCTTTGCTGACTGCGGTCAGGTAATCGGTCCAGTTGAAAGTTGTACCCGAGCCGTCCGCACGGTGTACCACAGTGATGGCTTGATCTGGCAATTTTTTACCGGGGTTCAAAGCGACAAACTTGGGATCGTTCCACTTGCTGATCTTGCCCATGAACATTTCAGCCATGACAGGGCCGGTGATGCGCAGCTCGCCGGGCTTGAACCCTTCCAGATTCACCACAGGTACCGTGCCGCCAATGATGGCTGGAAACTGAACCATGCCGTCTTTGTCCAGGTCAGCACCAGGAACAGGCGCATCCGTAGCGCCAAAGGTCACCGTTTTGGCGCGGATCTGGCGAATGCCGCCCGACGATCCAATGGATTGGTAATTCAAACCAATGCCGGTTTCTTTTTTGTAGGCCTCAGCCCATTTGGCGTACATGGGGTAAGGAAAAGTAGCGCCTGCGCCGGTGATGTCGGCGGCCCAAGTGGTCGCTGCGACGATGCTCAGGCCAATGGCCGCGATGACTGATTTCATTTTCAACATGTCAACTCCTGGTTCAAATTTGCAAGGGATTCAGGCTCACCCTGAGCCCTTGCTGGCGGGGAAACTGTTTCGAATGTACGACCCAATTGTGACAATATCGTGTCAATCATGGTGCAGTCGTGTGATGAAGCTCACAAGTTTTCGCTCTTTGGACGCCATATCGCCCCTTTTTTGAGCCCTTTTCAGCCCGAATGTTGGCTCATATCAAGCACCGTCAAGGCGCAAGCCCTACAGTGAGTCCACTGTGGCTCAACAGATTGCAAAAAGCGCATGCTCACTTCCATAGATTCGGCCGTGCTGTTCAAGCTGTCCGTGGCCTTGGGCATCGGATTGCTGGTAGGTGCAGACCGGGAGCGGCGCAAAGGCGAAGGCCCCCATCGCCGGGCCGCAGGCATTCGCACCTTTGCCATTGCATCATTGAGCGGATTCGTGGCGCAAAGCATGGACTCTTCCGGTTTGTTGAGCGCCTTGCTGCTGATTTTGGGGGCTTTGACCGTGGTGTCTTACCAGCAATCGAGCAGTCATGACCCCGGCTTGACATCCGAAACAGCCATTTTGCTGACCTGCCTGCTCGGCGCCCTGTCGGTGCAAGCCCCTGGATTGGCAGCCATCTTGGGCATTGTTTTGGCCGCATTGCTGGCTGCGCGTGAGCGCATGCACCAATTTGTTCGCCAGGTCATCACGGAACAGGAACTGCAAGACGTGGTGGTCTTTTTGGCTGCCGCGATGATCTTGTTGCCACTGGCACCCAACCGGTTCATCGGTCCCTTTCAAGCGATCAATCTGCACGAACTGGCGCGCTTTGTGGTGCTGGCTATGAGCATCAGCGCCGTCGGCTACATGGCCAAGCGCATCATGGGGCAAGGCAGCGGCATGGCCCTGACGGGCTTTGCTGGCGGATTTGTATCGAGCACCGCCACCATCTTGAGCATGGGACAAACAGCGCAGAAATTCCCCACCTCCACCCAGGCCGCCGCCGTGGGCGCGGTGTTGTCAACGGTCTCCACCATGCTCCAGCTGGGTTTGCTCGTTTCTGTCTTGCTGCCACCGCTTTTGCCCTACATGCTGCTGCCGATTGGCTTGGGCATCACGACGGCTGGCCTGTATGCCCTGTGGGTCGCCAAGCGTCCTCTAGGTGCAGCCGCAGCCCAAGAACTGCCCCTCAAAGGTCATGCTTTTGACCACAAGACCACCTTGTTGATGACCGGGATAGTTTTGTCCGTCACACTGTTAACGGCAGCTTTGCAGACATGGCTGGGCGCCATGGGCATGATGATTGGGGCCTTCGTGTCAGGGTTTGCAGACGCGCATGCCAGCGTGGCATCCATGAGCAGTCTGGTGCATCAAGGGCATGCATCGCTGGATCAAGCCCAGTGGGGCATCTTGCTGGCCGTCAGCAGCAACACCCTGAGCAAAGCGGCCGCGGCCATGACAGCAGGTGGCCGCGTTTTTTCGACCTGGGTTTTGCCGGGTCTGTTTTTGGTGACATCAGCCGTCTGGATCGGCACACTGGCCACACCTTGGCTATTGAAAGTCATCCTGACCCTTTGAAAGCGCGACATGAACAACATTGATTTGCACGCCTGTCGGGTCAAGCCCGACACAACCATGGATTTGTCTGCTTATCCGACCACACCGCCTGAAGCGCTGACGCAAGAGGACAGCACGCTGTGGCCTGAGCGTCTGCACGATCTGGCAGAACAGCTCAACCGACTGCAGACCACCTTGCACGCAGGCCAAAGTCGTGGTTTGCTGCTGATCCTGCAAGGCATGGACACGGCCGGCAAAGATGGTTGCATTCGCAGCGTGTTCACCCACGTCAGCCCCTTGGGCGTGCGGGCCGAAGCCTTTGGGGTGCCGCATACACTGGAGTTGCGCCACGACTTTTTGTGGCGAATACACGCCAAGACGCCAGCATTGGGTGAGATGGTCATTTTTAACCGAAGCCACTATGAGGACGTGCTGGTGCCTGTGGTTCACAGGGACATCAGCAAAGCCACACGCATCCAGCGACTCGAACACATCCGGCACTTTGAAAGTCTGCTGCACGATGCGGGCATTGCCGTCGTGAAATGCTATTTGCACATTTCCAAGCAAGAGCAGAAAAAACGTCTGCAAGCACGCATGGATGACCCCTTGAAACACTGGAAGGTGCAAGCCTCTGATTTCGACGACCGAAAAAAATGGAACGCCTTCATGCGCGCCTATGAACAAGCCCTGCAAGAGACCAGCACCGAACATGCACCGTGGTACGTGGTGCCCGCTGACTCCAAGCCATACAGGGATTTGTTTGTATCCGAACTCTTGGTGCACACCCTTGAAACCATGAAACTGAGACTGCCACAAAGCCGATTGAAGCTCTCGGACTTCGCCTTGCGCTGATTCAAGATGCCTGCCCAAAACGTCACCACCGCACCCTTCATGGCGCACCCCGTCGCCAGACAGGCCAAGCAGCGCACCGAACACATCATGGCCGCCATATTGCTGGAAAACTTCATGCACATGGCCCTCAATGTGTGCGCCCTGGGAAATCCCAGTGAACCAGAAATCACGCACCAAGCACGCATTGGCTGGCGGCGGGTGCAAAGCAGCCTGAAATTTTTCAAGCCCTTGCTGAGTGACTTTGCCCCTGCGCCCATGGCCCCATTGAAACCCCTGATTCAAGCCACCGACCAATTGAGGAACCTGGATGTGGCCATCGACATCACCTTGCCAAGCTGGCTTGCAGCACTGTCTGCCCAAGCTTCAAAAGTTCCAGCACACTGGACCGGCATGACTCGCGCCTTGCAAGCCGAGCGCAACTCAGCCCTGCATGAGGTCAACACCCTGGCGCACGACCCACAGACCACACGCATGCTGCTTAACATGGCACACTGGATCGCCCGTCTGCCACTGCAGCCAACACCCAAGCACCTCGCGATGGACCCCAAGCACTTGTCGGCATGGATTTTCAAGCGTCTGCACAGTTGGCACAAACGGCTCCAAGTCAGTGTCGACACGCTGGACTTGTCGCACCAACATCGACTGCGAATTTTGGCCAAGCAACAACGCTATGCGATTGAAAATGTCCAAGCCTGGGTCCCACACGCCTGGGCACAACGGTTTCACAGCCGCGCCCAAAAATGGCAAGAAGTACTGGGTCAGCAGCGTGACCAAACCATTGCTCTTGCGTTGATCGCACAGCTGGGCCCCTATTCAGACGTGGCGCAATGGCTGCAAAAACAATGCCCATCACCCCCTGGCTGTCCAGCGCAGGCCATCGGCGGGGCTGGAGCCACCGACCTGCACACACACAAAGCCTACTCGTCAGAATTTGCACAGCCCAAGCATTCACACCGAACCCATGATCACTTGGGCTGAACCAGTTGATGGTCCAGATCAGCTTTTTTCCAAGGGTCAAGGTGCGTCATCAGACTCAAGACGCGGTGCCGTTGCAAGACACGGCTGCGCGCTTGGACCGTGATGTCATGACCGGCCTCGACTGTTTGATGCGCGTCCACTTCAATGTGAGCATCGACCACAATCATGTCGCCCATCTTGCGCGTGCGCACATCGTGCACCCCGCGCACGCCCGGGGTGCTCAGCAGTGTGTCCTGAATGGCTTGCACCTCGGCTTCGTCGACCGCGCGGTCCATCAAATCATGCAAGGCATCCCATGAGAATCCCCAGCCCATGCGGGTCACCATCAAGCCCACGATCAGCGCGGCAATCGGGTCGAAGATCGGGTATCCCAGCAAGTTACCTACGATGCCCACACCCACCACCAGTGAAGATGCTGCATCAGACCGCGCATGCCAGGCGTTGGCCACCAGCATGCTGGATTTGACCTTTTTGGCCACAGACAGCATGTAGCGAAACAGCAGCTCCTTGGACACCAGGGCAACCCCAGCCACCCACAAGGCCGTCACATGCACCTGTTCAACACTGTGTGGCGACTGCAATTTGCCAAAAGCCGACCACAGCATGCCCACGCCAATAGCCAGCAACAACAGACCCAAGACCATGGATGCGGCCGTTTCAAAACGGTGATGACCGTAGGGATGTTTGACATCTGCATCTTTTTGGCTGTGGTGCCCCGCAATCAGAACCACAAAATCGGACACCAAGTCAGACAGGGAGTGAATACCATCGGCAATCAGGGCCTGTGATTTTGAAAAAACACCGACCCACACCTGCAAAATGGACAACAACACATTGATGGCAACACTGACCCAAGTGCTTCGTTTGGCAGCGAAAAGACGTTGCTGCTGTGTGAACGTGCTGTCTTCGGTATCGTCAGAAAAATCTTTGAAATTCATGAGAACCACTTTGGCAGAAAAAAAGTCGGGCCGCAACCATGACAGCACAGATTCATGAACCGGGCCGTGAGGCGCATGACACACCTGCCGCGTGATCGTCTGGCTTCGCCAGAACTTGTCACCGAAACTTTCATTTACCGTCACATAATGACCGATTGTTTACCCCCCCTTGTGACCCCACCATGAACACCCAATGCCTTTTTGCCGCCATTGACCTCGGCTCGAACAGCTTTCGGCTGGAAATTGGTCAACTGGATGCGGGTCACATGCGGCGTGTGGAATACATCAAGGAGACCGTGCGTCAGGGCAACGGGCTCGATGAAGAGCGCAATCTGACGCAAGACGCCATGCAACGCGGCTGGGATTGTTTGGCGCGATTTGGCGAAAGAATTGCCGGCTTCAAACCCGAGCAAGTGCGTGCCGTCGCAACACAAACGCTGCGCGAGGCACGCAACCGCGAGGTCTTTTTGGACAAAGCCAAAACCATCCTGGGCTTTCCAATTGAGGTGATTGCCGGACGCGAAGAGGCCCGTTTGATTTATTTAGGCGTATCACACCTGCTGCCGCAATCGAATGAACGCAGGCTGGTGATCGACATCGGTGGCCGCTCCACAGAGCTGATCCTCGGTCAAAACGCTGACGCCCACACGCTGGAGTCCTACCGCGTCGGCAGCGTGGGTTGGTCCATGAAGTATTTCGGTGATGGTCTTTGGACCCACGCATCATTCAAGGCCGCCGAAATTGCGGCCAAGGCGGTGCTGGATGAAGCGCAAATCATCTACAGAAGAGACAGTTGGGACACCTGCTATGGCTCATCAGGCACCGTAGGTGCAGTGGCCGATGTGTTGACGCATGCGGGGTGGCCAGCAGGCGTTATTCGACGCGAAGGGCTCGACTGGCTCAAGGACCGATTGATCAAGGCTCAAAAGCCAGAAAACTTGCGCATCGAGGGCGTCAAAGAAGACCGCAAACCTGTCATTGGCGGTGGATTGGCCATCTTGCGGGCGTTGTTTGACTTGATGCACATTGACGAAATGTTTGCTGCACAAGGCGCCCTGAGGCATGGCGCCTTGTTTGATCTGCTGGACCGAGAGAGCGCCCATACCGATGTGCGCGCCAAGATGGTTCTGTGGTTGACCCAAAAATTCGGTGTGGACATTACGCAAGCCAATCGCGTCTCGGTGACGGCACAAAGCCTGTTGTCTTTATTCATCCCAGACACCGAAAAGCAAAACGCAGCAAGGTATCAGAGAAAAATTCATTGGGCCTCTCAGCTGCATGAAGTCGGCATGCACATCTCGCACAGTGATTACCATAAGCATGGTGCCTACATCCTGGACAACACCGACCTGACAGGCTTCACCATGGATGAATTGCACCGCCTGAGCCAGTTGGTGCTGGGCCACAGAGGCAAGGTGCGCAAACTCGAAAGCGAACTGAATGATCCGATGTTTGTGCAACAACTCATGGCATTGCGCCTGGCTGTTATTTTTTGCCACGCACGGCGCGAACCCGATATTCAAGGTGTGCAAGTGCAATGCGATGTGCTGCGCCGCATCACCCGTGTGACGGTGAACAGCAGCTGGGCAGAGCAATGGCCTCAATCGGCGCATTTGTTGCGCGAAGAAACCAACGCCTGGCAAAAAACAGCTTGGGTATTTCAAATGGACGTACTCTGAACCGTGTATTGAATTTTCTGGATCAACGATGCAAACTGTATGCACCGTTAAATTCAAAGATCGTCATGTCCACAGCCAATACCAAAACTCCTTCTGCTGCATCGCCAAAAACCGAGGTAAAACCAGTCACCGGCGCAGACTTGCCCAGCACGGTACCAGCCAAAGCACAGACACCGGCAAGCCCAAGCAAAGCCATGAAGCCCGACACGAAAATTGCAGCGAAACCTGCCTCGAAAATTGCACCCCAAGCTGCCACAGAGCCGGCCCCAAAAGCCCCTCGAAAAACCACAGCCCCTGCAAGCCCTGCGACAAAGTCCAAACCGTTGTCTGCTGTCAAAAAGCCTGAACCCGCCACTCAAAAAGCGCCAAAGACTGTGCTTTTACCTGCCACCCAAGCCAGCAAAAGCCAGTCTACTTCTGCCGACAAAACCAAAGCGGTGAAAGAAAAAAAAATCAAAGTCATTCGCGACAGCTTCACCATTCCCAAGACGGAATTTGAACAACTCGCAGGCATGAAAAAACGCGCCACCACATTGGGCGTCGACATCAAGAAAAGTGAACTCATCCGCGCAGGCCTGCAATTGCTCAACAGTCAACCAGACAAGGCTTTCGCGGCAGCCCTGGCATCCGTTCCGACCATCAAAACAGGTCGTCCCAGCAAAGGCTGAGCGCCCAGACCTCACAGCCTGTCTGGCACCGTGACCGACATGATCACCGTCTGATCCTGTCCTTCACGTTGGCGGCTGCGCAACCACCAGACAGCGCCTTTGCGAATTGGACAGGCCCCATCTCCCATCTGCAAAAGACGTGAGGCCAACAGCCCCAAACTGGGCTGATGGCCCACGAGCAACACAGCATGCTTGGCATCAGGCCAGCCAGCTGCTTCCAGAAGGTCTTCAACACTGGCGCCCGGCGACAGGGCATCACGAACTTTGTATTTGCGACTCAGGGCGCGCACCGTCTGCTCGGCCCTGACAGCAGGACTACAGAGGATTCTGGCCCCTTCGGGCAATTGGCGCTCCAGCCAATCAGCCATGCGGCTGGCGTGCTTTTGACCACGTGACGTCAAAGCCCGCTCCAGATCGTTTTGACCCGGCTCGGGATCAAAGGCTTCTGCATGCCGCCACAAGATCAGGTCCATGCTGTCTACTCCTGCTGTGCTGCTGCGCTGTAACGGGCCATCAAAGCGCTTTGTGCGCTGTGCCCAGGTGCATGCAGGCCAACCCGGTGATAGCGTCCATCCGATCCCAAATCCCAAGCATCACGGCTGTCGTGCAGATAAGCCAGAATGCATTCATCAATGATGCGCTGGCGCAGCACGGGGTCATTGACCGGCCAAGCCAGCTCTATCCGCCGCATCATGTTGCGGCTCATCCAGTCAGCGCTCGACAGGTACAGAGATTCATCTTGTCCTGCACGGAAATAGAACACCCGTGAGTGCTCCAGAAACCGCCCGATGACGGATCGCACACGGATGTTTTCACTCACCCCTGCCATCCCGGCTGGCAGCATGCAGGCTCCGCGCACGATCAAGTCAATCTGTGCACCCTTTTGCCCAGCGGCCAGCAAAGCTTCAATCAAGGGCACATCGGTGAGCGCATTTATCTTGATCACAATGCGACCGCCCTGCCCTGCCGCAGCAGCCTCACCTGCAGTCTCAATATTGGACAGCATCTGCGCATGCAAATGGAAGGGAGCCACCAGCAAACGCTTCATTTTTGGCAGCCGACTTTGGCTGGCCAGATGCAGGAACAAATGGTCCATGTCGGCCGTGATATCGGCGTCACACGTCAAGTAACTGATGTCGGTATACAGCCGGGCAGTACGCGGGTTGTAATTGCCAGTCGACAAATGGCCGTAACGGCGCAATGTTTTGCCTTCGCGACGAGTCACCAAAAGCATCTTGGCATGCGTCTTGAGGCCTACCACGCCGTACACCACCTGAGCGCCAATCGACTCCAGTTGCTCGGCCCAGTTGATGTTGGCTTCTTCGTCAAAGCGGGCTTTGAGCTCGACCACTGCCGTGACTTCCTTGCCCTGCCTGACCGCTTCGCGCAACAAATCCATCATCACCGGATCATTGCCTGTGCGGTAAATGGTTTGCTTGATGGCCAGCACTTGCGGGTCATAAGCGGCTTCGCGCAAGAACGCCAGCACACCGTCAAAACTCTCAAAGGGCTGATGAATCACCACATCCCCCGCACGCATGCTAGCCATCACCGAGCCCTGACTGGGCAATTGAACCGGAAAACTCGCCTCATAGGGCGGAAACAACAACTGCGGCGCTTTGACCAGATCAATCAGTTGCATCAAGCGCACGAGATTGACCGGCCCGTTGACGCGAAATACAGACAGCGCGGGCAACTGAAATTGCTGTCGCAAAAATTCGGCCAGACGAGCCGAGCAGTCTGATGACACCTCCAGGCGCACCGCCTGGCCGTAATGCCTGTGAGCCAGCCCTTGGCGTAAGGCAGTGCGCAAGTTGTCCACATCGTCTTCATCCACGGCCAGGTCGGAATGACGTGTGACCCGAAACTGCGAAAACTGCCCGACTTCACGGCCTGCGAACAATTCGCCCAGATGAGCCCGAATCACACTCGAGAGCAACACAAACGCGGTGGCACCACCACTGACACGCGGCGGGATGGGGATCAACCTGGGCAGCACACGCGGCACCTTGACGATGGCAATTTCGTTCGCTCGGCCAAACGCATCTTTGCCCGACAGCTGCACAATGAAATTGAGCGACTTGTTGGCCACTTGTGGAAAAGGGTGTGCCGGGTCCAGACCCACCGGCACCAGCAATGGCTGGACTTCGTTTTGAAAGTAATTGCGCACCCATCGCCGCTGACCGGCATTGCGCTCACCGTGCGAGAGGATCTGAATGCCGTGTCGCTCGAATGCTGGCAACAAGTGTTCGTTGTACAACTTGTATTGCCGCCCCACCATGGCAGTGGCCTGCTCGGTGATGGCCTCCAGGCTCGCTTGTGTGTAAGGCCCGCTGGTCAAACCCTGCAAAGCGCCCATCACATGGGGCTCAGCGCGCACCTCAAAAAATTCGTCAATGTTCGACGACACGATGCACAAATAACGCAAGCGCTCCAGAACGGGCACTTCTGCACGGTGCGCCCAGTCCAGCACGCGCTCATTGAAGGCCAGAATGCTCAGATCCCGATCCAGCAAAACTGATTTTTCAGTGTTTTTCTCACCAACATTGACCGGGAAACTCGGCATATCACGCTCTCATCGAATGACTACAAATAATAGGAATCCATCAAGTCATTTTGATGACAGTTCCGTGAATCCTGCCGTCATATTTTTTGATGCGTGTGCTACAGCACACATCAGGGTATCCGTTCTGAACCTCTCATGCCAAGGCTGCCGCCATCACTTTGTCGCGCACGGTCACTGCTGTTGTCGACCCCCAATGGATGATTTCCAATCGCCCATCCGCATGCTCGACCAAGGCCGTTCGGCTCTCGACCCAGTCCCCATCGTTGCAGTAGAGCACACCATTGACATCGCGAATTTCAGCATGGTGAATGTGGCCACACACCACCCCGTCATAGCCACGTCGTTGGGCTTCATGCGCCACAGCCACTTCAAAGTCACTGATGAAGTTGACCGCCTTTTTCACTTTTAACTTCAGGTACGCCGACAAAGACCAATATTCCAAGCCCATGCGTGCACGGGCACTGTTGAGGTGGCGGTTAAAACGCAGCGTGAGCTCATACAAGCAGTCGCCCACATAAGCCAGCCATTTGGCGCACTGGATCACGCCGTCAAAATGGTCGCCGTGCACCACCCACAGTTTCAGGCCCGTGCAGGTGGTGTGACAGGTGTCGTGAAGCACTTCGACACCGCCAAATGCGTGACCCACAAAATGCGGCTCTGATGAATTTCAAGTGGGTTGCCCAGCATGAGGATTGATAGCGTGGAAGTCGAGTCTCCCGGCGATCAAGAAGATGACAGTCTTGATCGTTGTGATTCGCGTAAACCCACGCGCACGACGCTTGGATGCCTGGAACAAACCGTTGATGGCTTCGAGGAATCCGTTGGTCTGGCGTGTCTGCGCCCAGGCCACGATGCCTTCCATATGAGCGCGGATCATCTTGGCAACGTCCTTCATCGGTTCGACCTTGGAGCGCATCACGCATGTGCACCAGTGATCCAGCATGGTTCGCACAACGTTGATCTGCTTTCGATCAAGGATCTCACGCAACTGCTCTTTGTAGGACCACGCCCTGGCCGTGCGTTTGACGGTCATCTTGGCCATCAACGCATCCAGTTCAGCTGCCGCCTCCGGTTTGAGCTTGGCTGTGTCTTTGAGCAAAGTCCAGCGCATGCCCTTGAGAGACTTGTCGGTCTTCTGCTCGATCCGGCGCATCTTGTCCACTGCAGTGCTTGCGTGACCGATGATGTGAAACTTGTCAAACGTGATCCGGGCGTTGGGCAAATGCTGGGTAACCCCCGAGATGAAGGCGGGCGACATGTCGATGCTGGTCTGGATGATGTTTTCGCACGGGCAGCCATGGTCTTCCAGGTAGGACGCCAGTTCCTTGATGGTTTTAGCATCGCGCCCTTCGGTTACAAACAACACGCGCCTGGCAACGGCATCAGCGGCCAGCGTGACGTAGCTGTGTCCCCTGGCACGCGAAGTCTCATCAATCGCCAGTGCCGTGACATCCGAGTGATCTGCCAAGCCACAGGCCATCTCAACATACTTTTCGCACACGGCCAGAACCTTGTGCGGCGACTCCCCGACAAGACGCGAGACGGCGGCAAATGGCATCTGGCCAGACAGCATCAGAATGAAGGCTTCAAACAGCAAGGTGAAGCCATTAAGTCGCCCGGCAAAATCAGGCTCGACCAACCGCACCGAACCGTTGGGAAGTTTCACGCGAGGCGTGCGAACTTGCAGATGGCACTCGTGTTGAAAGAAGTTCAGGTGCCGATACGTCTTGGCCACCGTGTCGTGCACACCATGCAGCCCATCGTGACCCGAGACTGCAAAGCGACTGCCGACTTTGAAGTCAATCAATATCGTCAAGGTCTTGGCACCTTCGTCGAACTCAACCGAGGCAACGCACCACGGGTCAGTGATGCCCAGGGCAGATTCAAACAGCTTGGCAGTCATCAATTCACGCTCAAAAGTTGATCAATATGGCAGAAGCTTACCCACTCAAATTTCAAGAGAACCGAAAAACTACTTGTTCTCCCGCATACCACTTCGTAGCGATTTGGAAGCGCTGCAGCGCCGGTGGCGTCACATGATCGGCACCATCAAGCACGAGCGCTTTCCTGACTTTTTGCGTTACCACTTGCTGTGCCAGTCCCCACAGATTCGCAAACAGCGCCTGTTCAAGAAGGTGCGCGAAGAGGTCAAAACATCGACTGATGTGTTTGCCTTGATGGACGCACTGGAGCAACGCGCAGACCTGTTCGCTGCCATGGACGACACTGCGCACGAGTATTGGACGGAACGCCCTGCCGCCAAGCCCTATGTGCGGGACTTGCAGTTGTTTGGCGTGCGCCAGCACATGCCCTTGGTGTTTGCCGCTTGGGAGCGAATGAGCGCGGACGACTTCACCCGCGTTCTCAAGCTGCTGTGCGTGCTGTCGGTGCGCTACACCGTGATTGGCAGCCTGAACACCAACGAGCTGGAACCTGTCTATCACCGGGCCGCCAAGGCCTTGCTGGATGGGGCTGTCCGCACGCCTGCAGAAGTGTTTGCGCAGCTGCGCAGCGTGTACGTGGACGATGAAAAATTTGTCCGCGACTTTTCGCATAAAGAGATGGACACCACCGGTCGACGCAAGAAAGTGGTCAAGTACCTGCTGTGCGCACTGGAAAGCGATGCATCGGGCAAGCATCACGATTGGGAAAGCGACACCGGCACCATCGAGCACATCCTGCCCGAGAACCCCTCTGCGCAATGGGACGAACCCTTCAACCCAGACCGCCAGAAAGACTTCATCTACCGTTTGGGCAACCTGATGCTGCTGGAGCCAACCATCAACCGCCAATGTCAAAACGGCAGTTTTGAAGACAAGCGAAGCGAGTACGGGCGAAGCAGTTATGCCACCGCCAAAGCATTGGGGCTAAGCGATCAGGCCGATTGGTCACCCACCATCCTGGCCATGCGTCAGGAACGCATGGCCCAGCGGGCAGCGCATGTGTGGCGCTCGGACTTTGTTTGAGTGTTTGTGACTCACCCGCGAGTCACAAACCCATTTGCGTCTCATCCCAATGGCTTTTTGAGACACAAATTTCTTGATCGGGTTTTGATTGTCACGGCTGAAAAACACGAAAATGACTAGAAAATAGCTAAATATTTGGCGGCCACGCTGTTTTCACCCAATCATTTTTCTTGATCCAGTTTTGATCCCCACCTCATGAACGAAGCCGAAACCCGCGCCGAACACATCGACCCGGCCCTGGCCGCCGCAGGCTGGGGCCAGGTGGATGGCAGCCGTATCTTGCGGGAGCACAACATCACGGCGGGCCGCCTGCAAGGCGCGGGCAAGCGGGCGCGGGCCGACATTGCGGACTATGTGCTGGTCTACCGCAACACCAAGCTGGCGGTGATCGAGGCCAAAGCTTGGGCCAAACCGCTGACTGAGGGCGTGGGTCAGGCCAAGAGCTATGCAGCCAAGCTGGCGATTCGCCACACCTATGCCACCAACGGCCAGGGCATTTACGGCATCGACATGCACACGGGGGCCGAAGGCGAAGTGGCCCGCTACCCCACGCCCGACGAGCTGTGGGACATGGCCTTTGGCGAGAGTGAGGCGCAAGCGGCCGCCTGGCGCAAACGCTTTGCCGCCGTGCCACTCGAAGACAAAGGCGGCACCTGGATGGGCCGCTATTACCAAGAGAGCGCCATCACCCGCGTGCTGGAGGCGGTGGCCAACGGCAAAGACCGTGTGCTGCTGACGCTGGCCACAGGCACGGGCAAAACCTTCATCGCGTTTCAGCTGGCTTGGAAGCTGTTTCACAGCCGCTGGAATTTGAAGGATTGGAAAGACGGCACAGAGCCCAGCCGCCGCCCACGCATTTTGTTTTTGGCGGACCGCAACATCCTGGCCGATCAAGCGTTCACCGCGTTCTCGCCCTTCCCCGAAGATGCGGTCGTTCGCATCGATCCCAGCGACATCAAGAAGAAAGGCCGCGTGCCCAAGAACGGCAGCGTGTTCTTCACGATCTTCCAGACCTTCATGAGTGGGCCTGGCGAGACCAATCCACCGAACTTAAGATATAATTATTGACGCAACTCATTGATTTAATTGAAGTTTTTCTTATTTTCTCTCGCCGCAACATGACAACCACCATGGTAAGAAAATATAGGGTTAACCCTTGGGTCATCGCCTCTTGATGACCTGACCTCTGTCTTTGCCAAGCTGGGTCAGTTCATACACAGCACCGCCTTTGCAGATTTGGCCCGAGGTGCCCAGTCCACCGCCTTTGTTCGCCAACGCAAACTGCCCCTGCCTTGTCTCGTGGGCGCTTTGCTCAGCCAACGCTCTCAATCTCAGCAGCTGATGCTGGACTCGTTTTTCGCCAGCTTGGCCGGTCACCCAGGCCTGCAGGCAAGCGCAATGCACGGGGGTGTTCGGGTTCATCAAAATTGTGCAAAAAACACAAATCTGACGGGACAGGGTGCTGAGCGGCCTCAGACTGCATCATCTGTGCGAGCAAGGTGGTTCGGCCACTGCCCACCTCGCCCAATACAAACAAGTTGTAGTCAGGCTGGTTCATCT
>NZ_CXOO01000011.1 GCF_001269385.1 Limnohabitans sp. DM1
TGAAGCTGAGGAGGTTGTCGCTGGTGATGAAGTCGCTGCTGCTGGCACCCGTGTCTTCGGTGATGCCGGTGATGGCTACCACCGCTGCGCTGTTGGTGGTGTTGTCAACGGCGGTTTGCACTTTGAGGGTGCGATCAGTGCCAAGTTTGACGGGGTTGCCTGCTGCGTCAACGATGTCGGCTTTGAGGGTGTAAGTGCCTGCGTCCAGGGTGTTGGCCTGGTTGTCCAGGGACCAGTTGCCACTGGCGTCGACTTTGACAAAGGCGGTGCGGTTGCCTGCGGTGCTGCCGCTGGCGGTGTTGATGATTTGCACACGCACCACGTCGCCTGCACCGCCGTTGGTGTCGGTAAAGCCTGCGGTGTTGCCGCTGATGACCAGCGTTTGGTCTGAGGTGACCAGATCAGCACCGCTTACGCCAGTGTCTTCGCTGATCCCGCTGATGGCCACGGTGACGGTGTTGGCACTGTTGGGGTCGGTCGTTTCACCGCCGTTACCGCCGTTGCCGCCGTTACCGCCGTTACCGCCGTTACCGCCGTTGCCAGGGTTGTTGCCGCCCGAGTTGTCGATCACCAGGCTTTGGGTGACAGCTTGACTGATTTGCACACCAGCGCTGCTGGTGTACACGGCGCGGATGGTGTAGCTGCCGTCCGCCAGTGTGGCGGCGCTCACGGTGTTGGCGCTGTCGCCGTTAGTGACAAAGCTCCAGGCTGCGTTGGCGCTGGTGTTGCTGTGTGCGGCATAGCCGCTGCTCACCACTGCACCCGTGCTGACGTTGATGACTTGCACCAAAATCTTGTCGGTGCTGCCCACGGTGAAGCCGTCAGTGGTGCCGGTGATGGTCAGCTGATTGTCTTGGGTGATGAAGTCGCTGGCGCTCACGCCCGTGTCTTCGCTGATGCTGCTGATGGCCAGCTTGGCCGTGGTGGGCGTGTTGCCGCTGTTGATGACCAGGGCTTGGTCAGGCGCCGACTTCACAGGGTTGCCCGCTTTGTCAACGATGGCCGCTTTGATCGTGTAGCTGCCGTCCACCAAGGTGTTGGCTTGGTTGTCAAACGACCAGCTGCCTGATGCAGGGTCGGTGTACTTTTCTGCAACAACTTTGCCTGCGCTGTCCACAATTTGCACGCGCACTTTGTCGCCCGCGCTGCCACCGGTGTTGCTGAATTTGGTGGTGGTGCCGCTGATGGTGAGGGTGCCGTCAGCAGTGATGTAGTCGGTGGCGCTGAAGCCGGTGTCGTCGGTAATGCCGCTGATGGCCACGCTCACGTCGCTGGCGGCGTTGGCGTCGACTTCACTGGCACCGCTGCTGCTGTTGGTGTTGCTGGCGGCGTCGGTGCCGCCTTTGTTGGTGTCAATCACCAACGCTTGCGGGGTGCCTGCTTTGACCACGTTGTCTGCCGCGTCAACGATGTCAGACTGAATGGTGTATTTGCCGTCCTGCAATGCATTGGCTTTGTTGTCAATGCTCCAGTTGCCTGCGCTGTCGGGGCTGACGTATTGCTGGGCGATGACTTTGCCGGTGCTGTCCACTATTTGCACGCGCACTTTGTCCCCTGCTGCCGCACCGGTAGCGCTAAAGCCTGCGGTGGTGCCTTTGATGACCAGGGTGTTGTCGTTGGTGATGAAGTCCGTGGTGCTGCTGCCGCTGTCCACGGAGCCATTGGCGGTGTCGTGGATGGTGGTCACGCTGACGCTGACCGTGCTGGCGCTGTTGGGGTCAGTGCCACCACCGCCGTTGCTGCCGTTGTCAGGATTGGTGCTGCCACTGTTGTCCACGATGAGGTTTTGGGTAGCCGCTGTGCCCGTGATTTCAGCGCCTGCGGTATTGGTGAGCACGGCGCGGATCGTGTAGCGGCCGTCAGCCAGGCTGGCGGCAACCACAGTGTTGCTGCTGGTTTCTGGCAGAAAGGTCCACTTGCCTGCGTTGTCCACACTGGCAAAACCCGAGGCCACCACGGTGTCGCCGCTCAGCACTTGAACGAACACTTTTTGCGTGCTGGCGTTGTAGCCGTTGTTGGTGGCACCGTTGATGGTCAGAGTGTTGTCTTTGGTGATGAAGTCAGTCGCGTCGTAACCGGTGTCAGCGCTGATGCTGGCGATGCTGACCGTGGCGTTGGTGGGCGCAGCGGTGCTGCTGATGACCAAAGGTTTGTCAGTGCCTGCTTTGACGATGTTGTCTGCTTTGTCAACGATGGCCGCTTTGAGGGTGTAGTTGCCGTCGCTCAGGGTGTTGGCTTGGTTGTTGAACGACCAGGTGCCGTTACTGTCCACATACGTTTGGGCCACGACTTTGCCTGCGCTGTCCACAATTTGCACGCGCACTTTGTCGCCCGCGCTGCCACCGGTGTTGCTGAATTTGGTGGTGGTGCCGCTGATGGTGAGGGTGCCGTCAGCGGTGATGTAGTCGGTGGCGCTGAAGCCGGTGTCGTTGGTGATGCCGCTGATGGCCACGCTCACGTCGCTGGCGGCGTTGGCGTCGACTTCACTGGCACCGCTGCTGCTGTTGGTGTTGCTGGCGGCGTCGGTGCCGCCTTTGTTGGTGTCAATGATCAGCACTTGGGTGTCGGCATCGGCTTTGACTTTGTTGCCTGCCAAATCAACGACGTGAACAACAATGGTGTATTTGCCGTCCGCCAGAGTGTTGGCGGTGTTGTTCAGTGCCCAGTTGCCTGCGCTGTCGGGCTTGATGTATTGCTTGGCTACCACTGCGTCTGCGTTGTCTTTGATTTCGACCAAGAGTTGGTCGCCCGCATGGATGCCCGTAGCGCTCAGGCCACTCACCGTGCCTTTGATGGTCAGGGTGGCGTCGTTGGTGACGAAGTCGTTGGCTTCAGGGCCTGTGTCATCGCTGATGCTGACGATGCTGGCGGTGGCTGCGGTGTTGGGGTCGGTTTGGGGTGTGCCGCTGCCGTTGGTGTGGTCGGTGTTGCTGTCGCCTGCGTTGTCGATGGTGACAATTTGCGTGGCTTGGCCGTTGGCACCTGTGTTGACGCGGTTGCCTGCTGGGTCCACCACGGTGGCAACGACGGTGTAGTTGCCATCAGCCCGGCTGGTGTTGGTATCGGTCCACGTCCAGACGTTGTTGACGGGTTTGACGTAGGCCGTATTGACGACTTCGCCAGCTGCGTTTTTGATGTCAACTTTGACAACATCGCCGTTGTTGGTAAAGCCTGTGACTGCGCCGCTGTAGGTGAGGCTGTTGTCTGTGGTGATGAAGTCGCTGGCGCTCACGCCAGTGTCGTCGCTGATGTTGGTGATCGTGACAGTGGCCGCGGTGTTGGGATCGGTTTGACCGCCGGGCTGCGTCTTGCTGCCATCGCTGTCGATGGTCAGAGCTCGCGTGGCCGTGCCGGTGGCACCGGTGTTAACGGGCAGACCCGCAGTGTTGACCAAGCTGGCGCGCACGCTGTAGTTGCCGTCAGCTTGCAGGGTTTGGTAAGGCCAGACCCATGTGCCGTTGGTGCCACTGGTGACGCTGACATCCACATACGCGGTGGCGATGACGTCGGTGCCATTGGCCGCCAGCAGTTCCACTTTGACTTTGTCGCTGTTGGCCGGTGTGGCCGTGTTGGCCGTGTAGCCGCTGACCGTGCCCTTGAAGCTGAGGAGGTTGTCGCTGGTGATGAAGTCGCTGCTGCTGGCACCCGTGTCTTCGGTGATGCCGGTGATGGCTACCACCGCTGCGCTGTTGGTGGTGTTGTCAACGGCGGTTTGCACTTTGAGGGTGCGATCAGTGCCAAGTTTGACGGGGTTGCCTGCTGCGTCAACGATGTCGGCTTTGAGGGTGTAAGTGCCTGCGTCCAGGGTGTTGGCCTGGTTGTCCAGGGACCAGTTGCCACTGGCGTCGACTTTGACAAAGGCGGTGCGGTTGCCTGCGGTGCTGCCGCTGGCGGTGTTGATGATTTGCACACGCACCACGTCGCCTGCACCGCCGTTGGTGTCGGTAAAGCCTGCGGTGTTGCCGCTGATGACCAGCGTTTGGTCTGAGGTGACCAGATCAGCACCGCTTACGCCAGTGTCTTCGCTGATCCCGCTGATGGCCACGGTGACGGTGTTGGCACTGTTGGGGTCGGTCGTTTCACCGCCGTTGCCGCCGTTGCCCCCGTTGCCGCCGTTGCCGCCGTTGCCGCCGTTGCCAGGATTGTTGCCGCCCGAGTTGTCGATCACCAGGCTTTGGGTGACAGCTTGACTGATTTGCACACCAGCGCTGCTGGTGTACACGGCGCGGATGGTGTAGCTGCCGTCCGCCAGCGTGGCGGCGCTCACGGTGTTGGCGCTGTCGCCGTTAGTGACAAAGCTCCAGGCTGCGTTGGCGCTGGTGTTGCTGTGTGCGGCATAGCCGCTGCTCACCACTGCACCCGTGCTGACGTTGATGACTTGCACCAAAATCTTGTCGGTGCTGCCCACGGTGAATCCGTCAGTGGTGCCGGTGATGGTCAGCTGATTGTCTTGGGTGATGAAGTCGCTGGCGCTCACGCCCGTGTCTTCGCTGATGCTGCTGATGGCCAGCTTGGCCGTGGTGGGCGTGTTGCCGCTGTTGATGACCAGGGCTTGGTCAGGCGCCGACTTCACAGGGTTGCCCGCTTTGTCAACGATGGCCGCTTTGACCGTGTAGCTGCCGTCCACCAGGGTGTTGGCTTGGTTGTCAAACGACCAGCTGCCTGATGCAGGGTCGGTGTACTTTTCTGCAACAACTTTGCCTGCGCTGTCCACAATTTGCACGCGCACTTTGTCGCCCGCGCTGCCACCGGTGTTGCTGAATTTGGTGGTGGTGCCGCTGATGGTGAGGGTGCCGTCAGCAGTGATGTAGTCGGTGGCGCTGAAGCCGGTGTCGTCGGTAATGCCGCTGATGGCCACGCTCACGTCGCTGGCGGCGTTGGCGTCGATTTCACTGGCACCGCTGCTGCTGTTGGTGTTGCTGGCGGCGTCGGTGCCGCCTTTGTTGGTGTCAATCACCAACGCTTGCGGGGTGCCTGCTTTGACCACGTTGTCTGCCGCGTCAACGATGTCAGACTGAATGGTGTATTTGCCGTCCTGCAATGCATTGGCTTTGTTGTCAATGCTCCAGTTGCCTGCGCTGTCGGGGCTGACGTATTGCTGGGCGATGACTTTGCCGGTGCTGTCCACTATTTGCACGCGCACTTTGTCCCCTGCTGCCGCACCGGTAGCGCTAAAGCCTGCGGTGGTGCCTTTGATGACCAGGGTGTTGTCGTTGGTGATGAAGTCCGTGGTGCTGCTGCCGCTGTCCACGGAGCCATTGGCGGTGTCGTGGATGGTGGTCACGCTGACGCTGACCGTGCTGGCGCTGTTGGGGTCAGTGCCAGCACCGCCGTTGCTGCCGTTGTCAGGATTGGTGCTGCCACTGTTGTCCACGATGAGGTTTTGGGTAGCCGCTGTGCCCGTGATTTCAGCGCCTGCGGTATTGGTGAGCACGGCGCGGATCGTGTAGCGGCCGTCAGCCAGGCTGGCGGCAACCACAGTGTTGCTGCTGGTTTCTGGCAGAAAGGTCCACTTGCCTGCGTTGTCCACACTGGCAAAACCCGAGGCCACCACGGTGTCGCCGCTCAGCACTTGAACGAACACTTTTTGCGTGCTGGCGTTGTAGCCGTTGTTGGTGGCACCGTTGATGGTCAGAGTGTTGTCTTTGGTGATGAAGTCAGTCGCGTCGTAACCGGTGTCAGCGCTGATGCTGGCGATGCTGACCGTGGCGTTGGTGGGCGCAGCGGTGCTGCTGATGACCAAAGGTTTGTCAGTGCCTGCTTTGACGATGTTGTCTGCTTTGTCAACGATGGCCGCTTTGAGGGTGTAGTTGCCGTCGCTCAGGGTGTTGGCTTGGTTGTTGAACGACCAGGTGCCGTTACTGTCCACATACGTTTGGGCCACGACTTTGCCTGCGCTGTCCACAATTTGCACGCGCACTTTGTCGCCCGCGCTGCCACCGGTGTTGCTGAATTTGGTGGTGGTGCCGCTGATGGTGAGGGTGCCGTCAGCGGTGATGTAGTCGGTGGCGCTGAAGCCGGTGTCGTTGGTGATGCCGCTGATGGCCACGCTCACGTCGCTGGCGGCGTTGGCGTCGACTTCACTGGCACCGCTGCTGCTGTTGGTGTTGCTGGCGGCGTCGGTGCCGCCTTTGTTGGTGTCAATCACCAACGCTTGCGGGGTGCCTGCTTTGACCACGTTGTCTGCCGCGTCAACGATGTCAGACTGAATGGTGTATTTGCCGTCTTGCAATGCATTGGCTTTGTTGTCAATGCTCCAGTTGCCTGCGCTGTCGGGGCTGACGTATTGCTGGGCGATGACTTTGCCGGTGCTGTCCACTATTTGCACGCGCACTTTGTCCCCTGCTGCCGCACCGGTAGCGCTAAAGCCTGCGGTGGTGCCTTTGATGACCAGGGTGTTGTCGTTGGTGATGAAGTCCGTGGTGCTGCTGCCGCTGTCCACGGAGCCATTGGCGGTGTCGTGGATGGTGGTCACGCTGACGCTGACCGTGCTGGCGCTGTTGGGGTCAGTGCCACCACCGCCGTTGCTGCCGTTGTCAGGATTGGTGCTGCCACTGTTGTCCACGATGAGGGTTTTCGTGGCTTGGCCGCCTGTGCCGGTATTCACCTGGTTGCCGGGCACGTCCACAATGGTGGCTCGGATGGTGTATTTGCCGTCTTTGTGCGCTTCAGCGCGTGTCCAGGTCCAAGCGCCTGCACCGGCTGTGGTGCTTGATGCACCGGTCACGTCCACATAGGCTGTCTCCAGCACAGTGGTGCCGTCGGCAGCCAACAACTCCACTTTGACCTTGTCGCCGTTCGCAGTGAAGTTGCTCACGGCACCGCTGTAGCTGAGCGAAGTGTCTTTGGTCACGAAGTCGCTGGCGCTCACGCCAGTGTCGTCGCTGATGTTGGTGATCGTGACAGTGGCCGCGGTATTGGGATCGGTTTGACCGCCGGGCTGCGTCTTGCCGCCATCGCTGTCGATGACGATCGTCAATGGTGTCGGCTGGCTGGTATTGCCAGCCGGGTCTGTGGCGGTCACAACCAGCGCATTGGTGCCTTGGGGCAGATCTGTGGTGGGCTTGATGCTCCAGTTGCCGTTGGCATCGACCACGGCTGAGCCGATGACCTTGCCTTGAGCGTCTTTGATGGTGATGGTGTCACCGGCTGTGCCAGTGCCGCTCATTGTGGGTTGTTTGTTGCTGGTGTAGCCGTCGCCCGGGATGCCGCTGTCGCTGCCCGGATCAAGTTTGGCCACTGGTGCCGATGGCGCAATGGTGTCGACCGTGATCTCAAATGCGGGACTGACGTTGGTGACGCCGTTGGTGGTGGTTTCAGCGGTCAGGCTGTGTTTTCCCTCTGCCAGTTTATCGGGCGTGTAAGTCCAATTGCCGCTGGCATCTGCGGAGGTCGAGCCAATGATCCGGCCTCCATCACGAATAAAAATGACGGCGCCCGCTGTCGCTTGCCCCGTCAATGTGGGTGTATTGTCATTGGTCAGGCTACCATTTTGGAGGGCCTCGGCTGCACCATTGGCGTTGCCCACGTTGTCCGTGACGCTAGCAATGATCGTGCCGACAGGCGTTGGGGTGGTGGCACCTGCGCCCGCTGCTGCGACCGCTGCTCCCGCTCCAACCACACCCAGAGCTGCGATCAGGGGATTAAATACTGGCACCAAAAAGCCCACAGCAGCCCCTGTACTCACGACCTGCGTGCTGCCCAAGGCTTGCTCTACGGCCTCGCCTGCATCACTCAAGCGCCCTATCAACCCCTCTTGAGACGGGTCTTGCGTTATGTATTCGTAGAAGTTGCCGTCTTCTGCCTGGCCAATGATCCCGTTGTAGTCTTCAGGCATGACGTCGTAGTAGTTTTCAATGATCAGGTCGGCTTCACTACTGCCTGCAAAGAAAATGTGCAGGTGCTTGCCCACACGCTTGACCTTGATGGTGTCTGGTGCAAGGTTTTGTCCTTTGCCGTCTTCTTGCAACTGGTATTTGGCCCCCGCAACGGCCTCAATGCGCAGTGCTTTGCCACGGCTGGCTGCACCTTGCTGCACATCCAACACTTGGGTGTTTTCTGCCTTGTTGGTTTTAACCAGAACTTTGAAGTTTTTAGACATTTTTAGCTTCCTTGAAATTGCTTATTAATTTGACAATTGAATGGGTTTCACTGCGCACGTTCATGCGGCTTCACAGAGAGTTCAATGGGGAGTGAAGGTTCAAGCAGCAAAAAACAGGTTCAGCGCCGGATACCACTGATGGCGACCCTGACACGTCTGTTGGGGCTGTTGCACAAGATGTTTTGCGCGTTCGCGTTACGTCCACACGAGGTGATGACCAGGGCACTAGATCCCAAGCCTGCGGATGTCATTGGGATAGACTCAAAACCGTTTTTCTTGAGGTACTCCATCACGGTCTGCGCCCTCTTGCGTGCCAAACGGGTGTTTTGTTGAGGCGTGCCTATGGGGTCCGAAAAACCCTGCACCTGAATGCGCTTGACGATGCTGTAGTTAGCTTTGACATTGGCGATCAGGTAGTCCAATGCAGCGTTGCCTTTTTCACCCAGCGCCTGTTGGTTCGAACCTGCAAACTCAAACAAGGCATTGGCAGCGAACGTTATGATTTGCACCGATTCATTTGCTCGTGTCGTACGCACGTCATCACTTGGCGCGGTAGCAGGAACAATTGGGAATGTTGGCTTGGTTGTCTGGGTTGGCGGTTGTGGCGTTGTGGTGGTTTCGCTGGGTGCTGCGCGCTGATCTGCATTGCTGCTGCAAATGAGCACCGGCGAGACGCGTGAAAGGGTATGGATTTGCTCTCGACTTGTGGCCATTTCGGCCAGGGCAACTGGCTCATCGACAGACTGAAACATCTTGATGTTTCGATCCTCAATGACCCGGATGTATTGGTTTTTTCCATCCTGCAGCTCAACGGAGCTGATGCTGTCTATGCCAGCTTTGACCGGCAGACCAAGCACAACGGGTTTTACGCCTATGTTTGCAATGCCAGAGCTGACACACAAGATGGTAAAGGTGTTGCGGGCCAGAGTTGCGTGGTACATGCCGTTGTAGTAAACACTTGCCACACCTTTGAAGCTGGATGAACTGGGCCTGTAAAAAATCAGACGCGTTTTTTGCTTGTCTACATTTCCAGGGGCCTCAAATGCATTACCCAGCTCAAACACGCTGGGCTTGGCGTCTGGTGCGCTGACACGACTGGCAGCGAGCACGCTTTGTGCCCTGGCTACCTGTGTCAGCACCGAGCCAGAAGCCAGCAACATCGTGCACAAAGCCAAATGTGCTGAATAATGTAATTTTTTTTTATTTAACGAATTTTTTGAAATTGATTTATTCATGAAGTAACCTTTGCACAAAGAGCCTCCTTGGTCTGTCATGACTTTTTCACAAAATGAAAACAAAACTAGAAAAATTTGAGTACTTAGGTTAAATCTAACATACAGATAAAGACATCTATTGCAATTTATGTTTATTTTAGATGTATACAAACATCCAAATCAATAAAAACATCAACCCGCGATCCATAGAATCAATTTTTGACATTCTTAATGTTTTATTCCAGTTAAATATCAGTAGTATCCGGTTCGAGAAAGAACAAATTCAACTACTTTGAGCTGTATTGTGGCTATGTATGCATAGGGCTGGAAGGCGCATGAAGTCATAGTTTTTTCATACAGGCCAGCGAAGTCCAGATAGCACATCTCCATTAGGTAAAAAGCCCCTACCTCCAGCGGCAACATGTCCAATGCCTGCACATCGGCCATCTTGCCGTCGCTGATGTAGATTTCTGAGGGGATCGATCCTCGCAAGTCCAGGAAGGTGTGAATCTTCACGGCGGTTCTTTGCCCGTGACCGCCAGTGGCTGGACGAGCTGGCCGGGCACATCGGCCCGCATTGCAAACAGGTCATCGATTGGCTTCTGGGTGACAAGATTTTGGAGCGACTGCGAGCCAAACAAGACGTCATCGGCTTGGCTAAAACCTATGGTCAGGCCAGCTTGGAGAGTGCCTGTGAGCGTGCCATGGCCCACAACAGCCCTCATTACCGCATCGTCAAGACCACCCTGAGCACCAACGCAGATCGGCTCACGATGCTGCAGACAAGCACCACCCCGGTCTACGCCAAAACCCGGTTTGCGCGCGATGCAGCAAGACTTGCTGCATTAACAGCCCGAAGGAGAGCATCCCACGCCACCTATCCAGGAATTTGTTCCACACCTCAAGCAACTGCGCTTGTACGGCGTTCTGGACTCGCTAAAGGCCCGAATCCGACAAACGATTGAATCCAAACTGGCCTACACCGAGTTCCTGGCCATCATGTTGGCAATGAGGTCGCCCGCCGGGAACAAAACAGCTTTAGCATGCGCGTGCGTAAAGCTCAGTTTCGCTCGTGTTGTTTCATTACGCGACAACGCATCAAGCTGTTGAATGATGCACTGATTCATCGTTGCCTAATTTTTAACCGTCTTGGGGGTCAGCATGGCCCATGCCAAATCAACCAGCACTTCCTCAAGGGCGGGACTGCCCAGCAAAGGTGATTTTTCAAGGCTGGCACTGCGCAAGGTGCCGATGATGGAGCGGGTGAGAACAAACATCTGGGCAGTGTTGGGCACTTTCAGCGCAGGGTGGTGGATGCGCTCAAAGAATATGGCCAATCGATCCGACACCTGACGCACGGCGCTGGCCGTTTCATCGGGTTGCTCCAGTTTCCAGCACAAACGGATCATGCTCGGACTCAGGCCCTGTCCAACAGCAAAGCCGCGCAAGATGATGCGAATGGCCTTTCCCAGCACGGCACGGGCATCCAACACCTGAACATCTGCGCTGTTTTCAAGCTCCGACAGGTACTTCTCCAATGAATTGAGCACCAGATCCTTTCCGCGGCTGGCCATGGCGCGAACCAAGGCCTCCTTACTCGGAAAGTATTGATAGAGCGTTCCAATCGAAAAACCCGCCGCCGCTGCCACCTTGTTGGTGGTCAAGCCCACCTCACCTTCCTTGTCCATAATCTGAGCAGCCGCTAGAAACAAGGTCTGTATGGTCTGCTGAGAACGGCTCTGTGTCGGCTGGCGACGCTCATGCAGCTTGACTTCTGAAGAAATGGCTGTTTTTTTTGATGGCATGAATTCCTCTTGCACGAACATGAGCAAATAGTGAGCGGATAGCGAGTTGAGCGCTGGCTCGTTAATCTGAATAATACTCACATTCTGATTGAATGAAGTAGCTCATGTCCCTGTCTGCCGCACATACCGCTCCGACCGAGTTGACCGTACGCCGCCTGAGCGTCGATCTGAGTCTTGGATTTTCACGTCACTGGAATGGCGGAGATGCTTTTTTGACGGCTTATGCCAATGCGCTGTCCATGAGTTTTCCTGTCGGCGAGCAATTTTTCATCGACTCGGTCAAGGAAGGCGCCAAGCAGCTGCCCGACACGCCTGAAAACGCCGAACTCAAGCAAATCGCCAAGGGCTTTGTGGGCCAGGAAGCGACCCACCGCCACCTGCATGCGCTCTACAACGCGCACCTGGAAAAGCAAGGCTTGGTGAACCACTGGGGGCCTCGGGCCGAGCAACGCCTGAAAAAAGGCAGCGACGAGTTTTTCAGCAAGAGCGACAAGGGTTATCTGCACGAGCTGGCCATCACCGCCGCATTCGAGCACTACACCTCGATCTTTGGCGACCTGACGCTCGAGCGCATCGACCAGCCTGGCGACTGGTTCGCCGGAGCCGAAGAACCCCTCAAAACCCTGTGGCGCTGGCACGCGGCCGAAGAGTCCGAACACAAATGCGTGGCCTTTGACATTTACCAGCGCTTGGGCGGTAACCACACCTGGCGCATGCGCTGGTTTTGGTACGTGACGGTGCAGTTCAGCACCGACGTGTTCCGCCAGACCGTCAACAACCTGTGGCACGACAAGACACTGTTCAAGCCTTCGACCTGGTGGTCGGCGTCCAAGTTCCTGTTCGGCCGCCACGGCATGGTCTGGCGCGTGGCCAAGCCCATCTGGGCCTACACCCGCAAAGACTTTCACCCCATGCAAGTGGGCAGCGCCACGCTGTCGCAAGACTGGCTGCAAAGCCACGCCGATCAGTGGCGTGCGGTGGGCGCACCCGCCCAGTCAGCGGCTTGAAGCTTTCAGTCGCTGACCAAGGCCCGCACCCAGTCGGGCAAGCTCACGGCTTTTTGCTTCGGAAAATCTACCCAGATGGTGGTTGCGCCCCCTGCGGCAAACACCACACCGGGCTGGTCCGTGCGCTCCAGCGTACACCAGCTCTCGAACGTGGTGCGGCCGGGGTCGCTCACATAGAGCTTGACCAAAATGTGGCCCGGGTATTCAAACTGTTTGAAGAAATTGCAAAACGCGTTCGCGATCACCGGCCCTTCGCCTTGCGGGTTCGGAATGAAGCCGATCTTGTCAAACCAGTCAATGCGGGTGCTTTCCATGTACCGGAAATACACCGTGTTGTTGACGTGGCCCATGGCGTCCATGTCGCCCCAACGGATGGGGATGAGCAATTCATTGACCAGTTTCTTGCGCTCAGGCAGCTCCAGCTTCATGACCAGGCCCTCACACCGCAAAACCGTCGTCGGCCGACACCACCGCGCCGTTGATGAAATGGCTCTGGTCGCTGGCCAACAGCATCAACAAGGCGTCCAGGTCTTGCGGCTCGCCCACGCGTTTGCGCGGCAGCATGCTGATGAGTTTTTGGCCCTGCTCGGTTTGCCAATGGTGGTGGTTGATTTCGGTGTCGATGTAGCCCGGGCAAATCGCGTTCACGTTGATGCCGAACTTGCCCCACTCGACCGCAAAAGCCTTGGTCATCTGGATCACGGCCGCTTTGCTCATGCAGTACACACCAATTTGCGGCAACACTTTCAGGCCCGCCATGGAGGCGATGTTGATGATGCGCCCGCCCGTGAAACTGCCGGGCGCTGCCCCCTTGGCCCGGGCCAGCATGCGCCGACCCACCTCTTGCGCCACAAAAAATGCACCGCGCACATTGGTGTTCATGATGAAGTCATAGTCTTCCTCGGTCACATCCTGGATGCGCTGGGTGGTGCTCACGCCCGAGTTGTTCACCAAAATGTCGATGCTGCCCATCTCGGTTTCGGCGTGCGCCACGGCCGCTGCAATGCTGTGGCGGTCGGTCACGTCCATCTCAACCACATGCGCGTCGCCGCCAGCGGCTTCGATCTCGGCGCGCAAGTCCTTGAGCTTTTCGATGCGGCGGCTGGCCAGCACCACGCCCGCACCTGCTGCCGCCAAGGTTTTGGCAAATTGCGCGCCCAGCCCGCCCGAAGCGCCGGTGACCAGGGCCACGCGGCCCGACAAATCGATTTCATAAGCCATGTCAAATCCTTCCAGGGGTTTCGCATCCGTTGCACCGCAACAGCTGACACCATTGTGCTGGGGAAGCCGCCCCAAGATGCATAAAATGAGTCACACGCCCGACACCCCTGGTGCCGGGCTCCCCAATTTCCAACTTGTCCAAAAGAGTCTGTCATGAGCCCCGAAGAAATCCTGAGCACCTACGGCCCCCGCGAATCCATGCCCTACGACGTGGTCGTGGTCGGTGGCGGCCCCGCTGGCCTGTCCACGGCCATTCGCCTCAAACAACTGGCCGCTGAAAAAGGCACCGACGTGTCGGTGGTGGTGCTGGAAAAAGGCGGCGAGCCCGGCGCCCACATCCTGAGCGGCGCCATCATGGACCCCAAGGCCCTGACCGAACTCTTGCCCAACTGGAAAGAGTTGGGTGCACCGCTGAACCAGCCTGTGACCGACGATGCCTGGAGCTTCCTGAGCGAGACCGGTGCCACCCGCACCCCCGGCATCTTCTTGCCCGAGTGCGCGCAAAACCACGGCAACTACATCATCAGCCTGTCCAATTTCACCCGCTGGTTGGCCCAACAGGCCGAGAATTTGGGCGTGGAAATTTTCCCCGGTTTCACCGCCGCCGAAGTGCTTTACAACGACGACGGCTCTGTCAAAGGCGTGGCCACCGGCAATCTGGGCATTGGCAAAGACGGCGAGCCAACCGAGAACTTCCAGCTCGGCATGGAGCTGCACGGCAAATACACCGTGTTCGCCGAAGGCGCACGCGGCCATTTGGGCAAGCAGCTGATCGCCAAATACAAGCTCGACGAAGGCCGCGACCCGCAGACCTACGGCATCGGCATCAAGGAAGTCTGGGAAATCGACCCCTCACGCCACACCCCCGGTTTTGTGATGCACACCGCTGGCTGGCCCATGAACAACGACACCTACGGCGGCGCGTTCATATACCACATGGAAGACAACAAGATCGCTATCGGCTACGTGGTGGGCCTGGACTACGCCAACCCTTGGCTCAGCCCCTTTGAAGAACTTCAGCGCTGGAAAACCCACGCCAACATCAAGTGGTACTTCACCAACGACAAGGGCGAAGTCAATGCCAAGCGCATCGGCTACGGTGCACGCGCCATCACCGCAGGCGGCTTGATGAGTCTGCCCAAGACCGTGTTCCCAGGTGGTGCCTTGGTCGGTTGTGATGCCGGCTACCTCAACGTGAGCCGCATCAAGGGCAGCCACGCCGCCATCAAGACCGGCATGCTGGCCGCTGAAGCCGCGTATGACGCCATCGTGGCCGGTCGCGAGCACGACGAGCTGAGCGCCTACCCCCAGGCTTTCGAGGCCAGCTGGCTCTACACCGAGCTGAACAAGTCGCGCAACTTCAAGGCCTGGTTCAAGAAGGGCCTCACAGTGGCGACGCTGATGAACGCCTTCGAGCAGTTCGCGCTGCGCGGCCACATTCCGTGGACGCTGCGCCGGGACAAGGCCGACCACACGTTCCTCAAGCCTGCGGCCGATTGCCCCAAAATCGATTACCCCAAACCCGATGGCAAGTTGACCTTTGACCGCTTGAGCAGCGTGTTCATCAGCAACACCAACCACGAAGAAAACCAGCCGGCCCACTTGACGCTCAAGGACGCCTCGGTGCCTGTCAGCATCAACTTGGCCAAATACGCTGGCCCAGAGAGTCGCTACTGCCCTGCTGGCGTTTATGAGTTCGTGAAAAACGAAGACAACTCCGACCGCCTGCAAATCAATGCTCAAAATTGCGTGCACTGCAAAACCTGCGACATCAAGGACCCAACGCAAAACATCGTCTGGGTCACACCCGAAGGCGGCGGTGGGCCCAACTACACAGGCATGTGAAGCCGCAAGCAACCGCAAGAGGCCCTACAGGGCCTCTTTTTTTTGGCGTGCCAGGATGGGCCATGGTCTGCAAGGCCTGGATTGCGGCGAGGTTGCCACGCCGCGCGCAGCGTCACCAATGCATCACCACCCCCTCGAAAACCCTAGGCCAAACGGCCAATGATCACACCATAATGAACTTGTATGACAAGTTGATCCCCAACTTGTTGTCGTCCACTGATCCACGAGGAGCTTTCGAATGAAATTGAGCAAACTGATGTTGGGCCTGAGTTTGGCCGTTGGTGTCCTGGCCACGGCCTCTGCGCAAGTCACCATGCGCAACAGCATTTCGGTGGCACAAAACTCTCACCAAGGCGAGGCCATCGACACCTTGTCCAAAGAGGTGGAAAAGCGCACCAACGGCCGTATCAAGATCCAGAACTTCTACTCGGCCGCATTGGGCTCAGAGCGTGAATCCATTGAATCGGTCCAATTGGGCACGCAAGAATTGACCACCACCTCTACCGGCCCCGTACCCAACTTTGTGCCTGAAACACGCATTTTGGATGTGCCTTTCTTGTTCCGCGACAAAGCCCATGCACGCGCTGTGCTGGACGGCCCAATTGGCCAAGAATTGCTGGCCACATTCGAGGCCAAAGGCATGAAAGCCCTGGCTTGGGGTGAAAACGGCGTGCGCCACATGACCAACAGCAAACGCGCTGTGAATGTTCCGGACGACCTCAAGGGTCTGAAGATGCGCACCATGGAGAACTCTGTTCACGTGGCCGCATATAAAAGCTTGGGCATTGTGACCACCCCCATGGCTTTCAGCGAAGTGTTCACTGCTTTGCAACAAGGCACTGTGGACGGTCAGGAAAACCCCTTATCGGTCATCATGGCCTCCAACTTTGACCAAGTTCAAAAGCACCTGACACTGACAGGCCATGTGTACTCACCTGCTGTGATCTTGATGAACAAGGGCACTTTTGACAAGCTCAGTGCTGCCGATAAAAAGATCTTTTTGGACTCAGCCAAAGAGGCCGTTAAGGTCAACCGTGCCCGCGTGGACAAGGACGATGCCAACGGTGTGGCCGAGTTGCGCAAAAAAGGCATGACCATCATCGAGAACGTGGACAAGTCCAAGTTTGTCGCCACCATGGGCCCCGCCATGGCTGAATTTGAAAAGCAGTTCGGCAAAGCCAACCTGGACCGTATCCGCAACTACAAGTGATTTGAAGCTTGTGGAAACGCCCGCTCAATCTTGAATTGGCGGGCGTTTTTTGATTTTGTCGAGAAACGCCCCATGAAACAATTATTTTTACGCTTTGAGGCGCGGACCACCGCCCTCTCGATGAGGGTCGCCTGCGCGATGATGGCTTTGGCCTCGGCTTTTGCCATTCACCAAATTGTGACCCGTTTCATCCTCGAGTCTCCGGCGGAGTGGACCGAGGTCTTGATCCGATTCAGCCTGATCTGGATGGTGTTTCTCGGCATTCCCACCGCTTTTCGCACCGGCTCCATGGTGAGCGTGGACTTGCTGTACCGCATGAGCGGCCACCGCATGCGGCGCTTATTGGATGCCGTGGTGGCCATCACGGCCCTGACCCTGTGCGGCATCATTTTGTGGTGGGGCTGGGACTATGCCAACCGGGGCAGCGTCCAGTCCATGATTGGACTTGAAGGTGTTTCCATGTTCTGGGCCTACTTGGCACTGCCCGTGGGTGCTGTGTTCAGCATCATCGGCATCATTGGTTTTTGGCTGGATCCCCAGCGTATGGAATTGGAGAACGCGCAATGAGTTCAGCCATGCTTTTCACGATGCTGCTGTGCTTTGCACTGACGGTATCGGTGGCCGTTTCGATTGGTTTGTCGGCGATTGTCGGCATCCAGATTGCCAACGCCAACATGCTCATTTCCGTCAAGGAAATGTTCAACTCGATCAACAAGTTCCCGCTGGCCGCCATCCCGTTTTTCATTTTGGCGGGCAACCTGATGGAGACCGGCGGCATTTCTCGCCGCTTGGTCGAATTTGCCAAGAGCATTGTGGGTGGCGTGCAGGGTGGCTTGCCCATGACCTGCGTGCTGACCTGCATGATTTTTGCAGCCGTCTCGGGCTCGTCGGTGGCCACCACCTTCGCTGTGGGCGCCATCTTGATTCCGGCCCTGATCAAACACGGCTACCCCAAGCCCTGGGCCACCGCCTTGCAAGCCACCTCAGCCGAGTTGGGCGTGATCATTCCTCCGTCCATTCCCATGATCTTGTTTGGCGTCTCTGCCGAAGTCTCGATTGGTGAATTGTTTGTTGCGGGTGTTGGCCCCGGCCTGCTGATTGGCGGCGCCCTGATGCTGTTCGTCTGGCTTTACTCCAAGTACATGGGTTGGGGCAAAAATGATGGAGACGGCCGCTTGAGCTTTGGCAAAGCCACATGGCAAGCGGGCTGGGCTTTGCTCATGCCGGTGATTGTGCTCGGCGGCATTTATGGTGGCGTCTTCACGCCCACCGAAGCTGCGGCTGTCGCGGTTCTTTACTCGTTCATTGTGGGTACCGTGATCTACCGCGAAATCGGCCTCAAGGACATGTACAACATCCTGCGCAAATCGGTGATTTCGAGCGCGGTGATCATGTTCATCATCGCCAACGCCGGCTTGTTTGCATTCATGATCACCCGGGCCGGCGTGCCTGCGGCCATTGGCGCTTGGCTGCAAGAGGTGTTGCAGTCCCCCATGTATTTCTTGTTGGGCATCAACTTGGCGCTGTTCATCATCGGCATGTTCATTGAGACCAGCGCTGCCATCATCGTTCTGGCCCCAATCCTGGTGCCGGTGGCGATGCACTTTGGCATCGACCCGATCCACTTTGGCATGGTGATGATCGTCAACCTGGCCCTGGGCATGATCACCCCGCCTTTTGGCGTGAACCTGTTTGCCGCGTGTACGGTGGCCAGGATTTCGCTGGACCGGATCATCAAAGACCTGATCCCCTTCATCGGCGTGATCCTGGCTTGCCTGATGCTGATCAGCTACGTGCCCGAGATATCCTTGACCTTGCGCGACTGGATTTACAACAAATAAAGTTAGAATCCTCCCTGTCAGGAGAGCGCCTGACTTGGCTTCCTTTGTGAATCAAGTCAGGCCGCCGAAGGCGCAGGCGGTTTGAAAAACTGCTGAACGCTCAGGCAAAAGGACTGACAAAACGCTTTATCAAAAGCGTTACCTCACTGGAGAGAGGTGCCGGGCCATCGGGCCACGGCATCCACCGAAGGAGCAACCCGCAGAACGTTTGGCTTTTTGGCTGAATGTTCCCGGCGAATCTCTCAGGTAAAGCGGACAGCGAGGGCAAGCGCCACAGCATGTGCTGTGGTTTTTCATTGCCCTTGGAGTTTTTTGTGACCGCTGCTGCCAACTTGCTCACCACCCCTTTGAACGCACTGCACACCGAGCTGGGCGCCCGCATGGTGCCTTTTGCGGGTTACAGCATGCCGGTGCAATACCCGGCAGGCTTAGTGGCTGAGCACCACCACACCCGCTCTGCCGCTGGCCTGTTCGATGTCTCGCACATGGGCCAGTTGTGCCTGAGTGGGCCGGATGCCGCAGCCGCCTTCGAAAGCCTGATGCCCGTGGACGTGATCGGGCTGGGTGTCCACAAACAACGCTACGGCCTGCTGCTCAATGACGAGGGCGGCATCATCGACGACCTGATGTTTGTGAACAGGGGCGAGGACATTTTTGTGATCGTCAACGGTGCCTGCAAACACGGCGATTTGGCCCACATACAAGAGCGAATTGGCAACCGCTGCACCATCACCCCACAATTTGACCGCGCCTTGCTGGCCCTGCAAGGCCCGCAAGCCGTGACCGCTTTGCAGCGTCTGTTGCCTGGTGTGGAAAAACTCGTGTTCATGACCGGCGCAGCCTTTGAGTTGAACGGTGCAGACCTGTACGTGACGCGCAGCGGCTACACCGGCGAAGACGGTTTTGAAATCTCCCTGCCCGCCCACGCCGCCGAAGCCTTTGCCCGCCGCCTGCTGGCCCAACCCGAAGTCAAGCCGATTGGCCTGGGTGCCCGCAACTCGCTTCGCCTGGAAGCCGGGCTGTGCCTGTATGGCAACGACATCGACAGCACCACCACCCCGGTCGAAGCGGGCCTGAACTGGGCCATGCAAAAGGTGCGCCGCACAGGTGGCGCGCGTGCAGGCGGCTTCCCCGGTGCCGCCAAAATTTTGGCGCAGCTGGACGGCACAGCCCCGGCGCAGCACTTGCGTGTGGGTCTGGTGGGCCTGGAGCGCGTTCCGGTGCGCGAGCATGTCGAGTTGCACAACGACGCGGGCCAGAAGGTGGGCGAAGTCACCAGCGGCCTGCTCGCCCCCACCGCCGATCAGCCCGTGGCGCTGGCCTATGTGCAGGCAGAATATGCGCCAGCAGGCACACGCCTGAACGCCATGGTGCGCGGCAAAGCCGTACCCATGGAAGTCAGCGCCCTGCCCTTCGTGCCCAACCGCTATTTCCGCGGTTGAAATTAATCGGGGTCAGATCCCAATTAAATCCACACACCGATTCAAGCCAAACAATTGGGATCTGACCCCAATTTAATTTCCAAACACACACCAGGAGCCCCCACATGATCAAGTACACCGAAGACCACGAATGGTTGCAAATTGACGGTGACACCGCCGTTGTCGGCATCACCCACCACGCGCAAGACGCGCTTGGCGATGTGGTGTTTGTGGACCTGCCCGAAGTCGGCAAGTCTTTTGCAGCCAAAGAAGTCGCTGGAGTCGTCGAGTCGGTCAAGGCCGCCGCCGACGTTTACATGCCCGTGGACGGCGAAGTCACCGAGGTGAACGAAGAGCTGCGTGGCGACCCGTCGCTGGCCAACACCGACCCGCTGGGCAAAGGCTGGTTCTTCAAGGTCAAGTTGTCCAACCCGGCACAGGCTGAGGCCTTGTTGGACGAGACGGCTTACAAGCAGTTTTCTGCGGGCTGATTTTTTTCAAGCAGGAGCGCGCCATGCTGTCGATTGCCCGGTTGACCGACCGTTGATCGCCAGCAGGCTGGCTCCTACATCAAACGAACTCCACCACGATCAGGTAAACGCATGCTGATGTCCACCCTCAAGCCTTTGGGCGAACTCGAAAACCCATCCGAATTCATCGCCCGCCACATTGGCATCAGCGCTGCCGATGAACAGCATATGCTCAGCGTGATCGGCGAGGCTTCGCGCCGCGCCCTGATCGAGTCCATCGTGCCGCGCAGCATCGCCCGCGCCCAGGCCATGGACTTGCCCGCCCCCGTGACCGAGGCTGCTGCACTGGCCGAACTCAAAAGCATGGCGCAGCAAAACCAGTTGCTCAAGAGTTTCATCGGCCAGGGCTATTACGGCACACACACGCCGGGTGTGATCCTGCGCAACATTCTGGAAAACCCCGCTTGGTACACCGCCTACACGCCCTACCAGGCCGAAATTTCTCAAGGCCGCATGGAAGCGCTGGTGAACTTCCAGACCATGGTCACCGACCTGACGGCCATGGACATCGCCAACGCCTCCATGCTGGACGAGGCCACGGCCGCCGCCGAGGCCATGACCTTGGCGATGCGGACCGTCAAAAGCAAGAGCCGGGTGTTTGTGGTCTCGCGCGCCTGTCACCCACAAACCATCGAAGTGATCCAGACGCGAGCCCACCCCCTGGGCATTGAGGTGCTGGTGCCCCAGAGTGCGGACGCGTTCACCGCTGCGCTGGACGCCGAACACTTTGCCGCGCTGGTGCAGTACCCCTGCAGCACCGGGTTGGTCGAAGACCTCAGTGGCTACGCCGCCCAAAGCCACGCGCAATCCGCTGCCCTCATCGTGGCCGCCGACCTGCTGGCCCTCACACTGCTCAAGCCCCCAGGCGAGATGGGTGCCGACATCGTGGTCGGCACCACGCAACGCTTGGGCATGCCCATGGGCGCAGGCGGACCGCATGCCGCCTTCATGGCCTGCCGCGACGCCTACAAACGCTCACTGCCCGGCCGCTTGGTGGGCGTGAGTGTGGACGTGCACGGCAAACCCGCCTACCGCCTGGCCCTGCAAACCCGCGAGCAGCACATCCGCCGCGAAAAAGCCACGAGCAACATCTGCACTGCGCAGGTGCTTCCAGCCGTGGTGGCCAGCATGTACGCCGTGTACCACGGTCCAGAGGGCTTGAAGCGCATTGCGCGCCGCGTGGCAACTTACACCGCCGTCTTCGCGCAAGGCCTGCAGAGCCTGGGCTTCAAGCTGCGCAAAGAAACCGCCTTTGACACCGTGTGGATCGCCATCGGGGAGTCCTCGGCCTCGCTCATCGAACGGGCCCGGCAAGCGGGCATGAACCTGCGCAAGGCTTGCGACAAGAGCGTATCGATCTCGCTGGACGAGACCACCACGCGAGAGGACATCCACGCCCTGTGGCAAGTATTCGCCGCCGAATCCGCCACCCCGGGCCAATCTCTGCCCAGCTTCGATGCGTTTGAAAAAGGCGTTGAGCCCTTGATTCCGTCCGAGCTGCGCCGCACCAGCACCTTCCTGACCCACCCCGTCTTCAACCGCTACCACTCCGAGACCGGCATGCTGCGCTACATCCGCCAGCTGTCCGACAAAGACCTGGCACTGGACCGCAGCATGATCCCGCTGGGCAGCTGCACCATGAAGCTCAACGCCACCAGCGAGATGATCCCCATCACCTGGCCCGAGTTTGCCCATGTGCACCCCTTTGCCCCGGCTGATCAACTCAAGGGCTATGCCCAGCTGGACCAGCAGTTGCGCGACTGGCTGTGCCAGGCCACCGGCTACAAAGGCATCAGCCTGCAGCCCAATGCCGGATCGCAAGGCGAATACGCCGGTCTCTTGGTCATTCAGGCCTACCACCGCGCCCAAGGTCAGGGCCACCGCAACATCTGCCTGATCCCGTCCAGCGCGCACGGCACCAACCCCGCCAGCGCCCAAATGGTCGGCATGCAAGTCGTCGTCACCAAGTGCGATGAGAACGGCAACGTGGACATGGCCGACCTGCAGGCCAAGTGCGAGCAGCACAGCGCGAATCTGGCAGCGGTCATGATCACCTACCCCAGCACGCATGGTGTGTTCGAGACGCAGGTCAAAGCCCTGTGCGAGCTGGTGCACCAGCACGGCGGGCGCGTGTACGTGGACGGCGCGAACATGAACGCGCTGGTGGGCGTGGCTGCCCCCGGCGAGTTTGGCGGCGACGTGAGCCACCTGAACCTGCACAAAACCTTCTGCATTCCGCACGGCGGTGGCGGCCCCGGTGTCGGCCCGGTGTGCGTGGTGCAAGACCTGGTGCCTTATCTGCCGGGCCACGCCACAGGCGGCGTGCCGGTCAACGGTGTGGGTGCCGTCAGCGCAGCGCCGCTGGGCAATGCGGCCGTGCTGCCCATCAGCTGGATGTACTGCCGCATGATGGGTGCCGAAGGCCTGAAGCACGCGACCGAGTCGGCGATTTTGGCGGCCAACTACATCAGCAAGCGCCTCAGCGCCCACTACCCCACGCTGTACGCCAGTGACAACGGCCATGTGGCCCACGAGTGCATCCTGGACCTGCGCCACTTCAAGGAAAGCTGCGGCGTGATGGCCGAGGACGTGGCCAAGCGATTGATGGACTATGGCTTTCACGCGCCCACGCTGAGCTTCCCTGTGGCCAACACCCTGATGGTCGAGCCCACCGAAAGCGAAACGCTCGAAGAGATCGACCGCTTCATCGACGCCATGATCGCCATCCGCGAAGAAATCCGCCAAGTCGAAGCCGGCGCCTGGCCACAAGACAACAACCCGCTGAAGCACGCGCCGCACACCGCAGACAGCCTGCTGAGCAGCGAATGGGCCCGCCCCTACAGCCGAGAAGTCGCTGCCGCGCAAGCCCAGCGCGTGCCGGGCAGCGTGAAGTACTGGCCCCAGGTGGGCCGGGTTGACAACGTGCACGGCGACCGCAACCTGTTTTGCAGCTGCATCCCGGTGGGCGACTACGCCTGATCCACACACCAAGGAAGAGCAACACACCATATCCATCGCCCGCATCGGGAGAGACTGTCAACCGCAGACAGCGCCGAAGGAGCAACCGCCCCGGAAACTCTCAGGCCAAAGGACCGATGCAGGCTGGCCCCCATCTCCGGATGAGGGTCACACACTCTGAAGAGCGCCCCCGATTCGTCACCGGGGTCCACCGCAGGAGCAAGCCTCATACGAGGTGAATCTCTCAGGTTTCAAACAGAGGGGGTCATGCCGCGCACATTCGGTGCGCTGCGTGTCCATCCGTTTGAGACGTTGAAACGAGAGAAGCTTCATGAAAAAACACATCGTCATCATTGGCGGCGGCATCACCGGCGTCACCAGCGCCTACGCCTTGGCCCAACAAGGTATCCAGGTCACCCTGATCGAGAAAAACCGCTACCCCGGCATGGAAACCTCCTACGCCAACGGCGGACAGTTGTCGGCCTCCAACGCCGAAGTCTGGACCCACCCGTCCACCATCCTCAAGGGCCTCAAATGGATGCTCAAGAGCGATGCGCCGCTCTTGATGAACCCCGCACCCACCTGGCACAAGCTCAGCTGGATGACCGAGTTCGTGGCGGCCATTCCCAAGTACAAAGACAACACCATCGCCACGGCCAAGCTGGCGATCGAGTCGCGCGAGCACCACTTTGCTTGGGCCAAGGCCGAAGGGATTGACTTTGACCACAAGCGCGAAGGCATCCTGCACATCTACCGCGACAAAAAAGGGTTTGACCACGCGGGCGAAGTCTCCAAGCTGCTGGCCCAGGGCGGCCTGCCGCGCCGTGCCGTGACGCCCGACGAAATGAAGGCCATAGAGCCGACCCTGCAAGGCCAGTACTACGGTGGCTACTTCACCGAAAGCGACTCCACCGGCGACATCCACAAGTTCACCTTCGGCCTGGCCAAGGCTTGCGAGCGACTGGGTGTGAAGATCCTCACCGAGCACCAGGTGCTGAATGTCGCATCCAACGGCCAAACTGCGACGGTGCAGGTCCAGCACCAAGGCCAGACCGAGACACTGAGCTTTGACGGTATCGTGATTTGCGCAGGTGTGCATGGCCGGGGCCTGGCCGCGCAGCTGGGCGACCGCCTGAACATCTACCCCGTCAAGGGCTACTCGATCACCGTGGGCCTGAACGACGCCACCAGCCAAGCCTGCGCCCCCCAAGTGAGTCTGCTCGACGACGAGACCAAGCTGGTCACCAGCCGCCTGGGCGCAGACCGCTTCCGTGTGGCCGGCACGGCCGAGTTCAACGGCATCGACCTGGACATCCGCGCGGACCGCATCAAGCCCTTGGTCAACTGGGTCAACCAATGCTTCCCCGGCGTGGACACGCGCCGCGCCGAGCCTTGGGCGGGTCTGCGCCCCATGATGCCCACCATGCTGCCGCGTGTAGGCGCAGGTAAAAAGGCCAATGTGTTCTACAACACCGGCCATGGGCATCTCGGCTGGACGCTCTCGGCCATCACGGCGCACCAATTGGCAGGGCATGTGTTGGCGTGGTCGCACGCCAACTTGTCGCCTGCAGGCCCCAGGCGTCTGGCGCAAGCCTGACCCCCCGTCACCAGGAGCGTCAGCATGGCAGTTTCGGTATTTGATCTCTTCAAAATTGGCATCGGTCCCAGCAGTTCGCACACCGTGGGGCCCATGCGGGCCGCCCGCATGTTTACGCAACACCTGCACAGCCACGGGCTGCTGGAACACACGGCCCGTGTGGGCTGCAGCCTGCACGGCTCGCTGGGGGCCACCGGCAAAGGCCACGGCAGCGACAAGGCAGTAATCCTGGGCCTGTGCGGCCTGGACCCCGAAACCGTGCCCATCGACGACATCGAGCCCACTTTGGCCCGAATTCGCAGGGCATGCCGCTTGCCCCTGCTGGGCACGCACCTTGTGCCTTGGAACGAAAAAACCGACCTGCTGTTCTACCGCAATCAGGCCCTTCCCTTTCATGCCAACGGCATGAAACTGAGTGCCTGGGACGCCAACGGCGCGCTGTTGGTCGAGCGCACTTATTACTCGGTGGGCGGCGGCTTTGTCATCACCGACGATGTGGCGCAAGATGACAAGCGCCAAAAGCGCCTGGCCCCCGACACCACCGTGCTGCCCATCGCGTTTGGCAGTGGCGATGCGTTGCTGCAGCGCTGCCGCGAATACGGCCTGAGCGTGGCGGACGTGATGCGGGCCAACGAGCGTCATTGGCGCAGCGATGCCGACATCGACAAGGGGTTGCTGCACCTGTGGGCCACCATGCAAGACTGCGTTGCGGCGGGTTTGCGCCACGACGGCTTCTTGCCTGGCGGCTTCAAGGTCAAACGACGTGCCCCCCAGCTGTGGCGCGACCTGACGCGCCAGCCCGAGAAAGCCCTGACCGATCCCCTGGCCGTGTTGGACTGGGTGAACCTGTACGCACTGGCGGTGAACGAAGAAAACGCGACGGGCGGTCGGGTGGTCACGGCGCCCACCAACGGCGCGGCGGGCATTGTGCCTGCGGTGCTGCACTACTACCGGCGCTTTGTGCCCGGCGCCACCGATGCCGGCGTGATCGAGTTTTTACTCACAGCTGGCGCCATCGGTATTTTGTACAAAGAAAACGCCAGCATCAGCGGAGCCGAAGTGGGCTGCCAAGGCGAGGTGGGCGTGGCCTGCAGCATGGCTGCGGGCGCCCTGTGCGCAGTGCTGGGCGGCACGCCCGAGCAGGTGGAAAACGCCGCCGAAATCGGCATGGAGCACCACCTGGGCCTGACCTGTGACCCCGTGGGCGGGTTGGTGCAAATTCCCTGCATCGAGCGCAACGCCATCGCCTCGGTCAAAGCCATCAATGCCGCCCGCATGGCTTTGCACGGGGATGGCAGTCATTTCGTCAGCCTGGACAAAGTCATCAAAACCATGCGCGAAACCGGAGCGGACATGAAGACAAAATACAAGGAAACCGCCCGCGGAGGACTGGCCGTCAACATCATTGAATGCTGAGCCAATCCGCCTGCGGAATGCCCAAGCGCACGGGGCACAGCACCCCACATCACACTGAGAAAACCATGAACACCACACCACAGCAATTTGCCAGTGACAACTACGCAGGCAGCTGCCCTGAAGCCCTACAAGCCCTGCTGGAAGCCAACGCCAGCGGGCACGAGCCCGCCTATGGCGACGATCGCTGGACGGAGCGCTCCACCAACATGTTGCGCGAGCTGTTCGAAATCGATTGCGACGTGTACTACGTCTTCAATGGCACAGCTGCCAATTCCCTGGCGCTCGCCGCCATGTGCCAGAGCTACCACTCGGTCATCTGCACGCCTGTGGCGCACATCGAAACAGACGAATGCGGGGGACCGGAGTTTTTCTCCAACGGCTCCAAATTGCTGGTGGCCGAGGGCTTGTCCACTGCGGCGCAACGCGGCAAACTCACACCCGAGGCGATTGAAACCCTGGTCACCAAACGCAGTGATATTCACTATCCCCGCCCCAAAGTGGCCTCCATCACCCAAGCCACAGAGCTGGGCACGGTCTACAGCGTGGACGAAGTTCGCGCCCTGTCCTGGATGGCCCAAAAACACAAGCTCAAACTGCACATGGACGGGGCGCGGTTTGCCAATGCCGTGGCGCACCTGGGCTGCAAACCGGCCGAGATCACCTGGAAAGCCGGGGTGGACGTGCTGTGCTTTGGCGGCACCAAAAATGGTCTGCCCGTGGGCGAGGCGGTGGTCTTTTTTGACCGAGAACTGTCACAAGACTTTGCCTGGCGTGTTAAGCAAGCCGGTCAACTGGCCTCCAAAATGCGCTTCATTTCGGCCCCCTGGGTGGGTTTGCTCGACAACAACACCTGGCTGCGCAACGCGCGCCATGCCAATGCCATGGCGCAGCGCTTGTACACGGGCTTGCTGCAGATCGAGGGTGTTCAGGTGTTGCACCCACCCGAGGCCAATGGCGTGTTCGCGCAATTGCCTGCGCCCTTGGTGGACGCCCTGCATGCCAAGGGCTGGAAGTTCTACCAGTTCATCGCCGGTGGCGGCTGCCGCTTCATGTGCGCCTGGGACACCACCGAAGCCTCGGTGGACACCCTGCTGGCAGACATTCAAAGCCTGAGCGCCTGAGCCAAGATGCACGCCGCGACCCTTCGGTATCGTGGAAAATATAGTGATCCCACACCCATGGTCCCACGGCCTCAGCGCCACCCTTCAGACGTCACCGACATGCCCCTGCACATCCTGCCCGTTGATTACCAGAACCCCACCCACCGCAACGCGCTGGTGATGCTGCTGGACGCCTACGCCCAAGACCCCATGGGCGGCGGCGAAGCGTTGGCGCAGGATGTGAAAGCTCGGCTGTGCGATGACCTGGCCGCACGCACCGATGCGGCCAGCTTCATCGCCTGGCTGGACGATGCGCCAGTGGGACTGCTCAACTGCATCGAGGGCTATTCCACCTTCAAGGCGCAACCCCTGATGAACATCCACGACATCGCCGTGCTGCGGGGCCACCGGGGTGCGGGCGTCGGTCAGGCTTTGCTGGCGGCGGCCGAGCAACACGCCAAGGATCGTGGCTGTTGCAAGCTCACACTGGAAGTGCTCACGGGCAATGCACGCGCCCTGACGAGCTACCTGCGTTTTGGCTTTGCACCCTATGCCCTCGACCCCGCCGCCGGGCAAGCCGGCTTCATGCAAAAGTGGATTTGATCACAGGAGCCAACGGCCCGGGGTCCGCTGCTTGCAGCGCTGGTTTGCCTGATTCTTGAGCTTCGATGGTCACTGCTTGTGGGGAGTCCCGGTACGCAGTGCTGATCGGCACATTCGGCAAAGGTCAAGCAGGCTTGACCTTTGCCCTTTGACTTTTGCCCCTCAACGGCGCAGCAGGTTTTTCAGCGCGTTTTGCAAACGACGTGCCGTATCGGCGTCATGCGGTCCGGACAGCACTTGCGCCACGTCCTGGCTCCAGGTTTCGGCGGGGCCAGGCTGGTTGCGCTGAGTCAGCAGTTGCAGTTGCAGGGCACGACGCTCTGACAAATGGTCTGCAGGCGTAGGCACTTCAGCCGCCATTTCCAGACGCAGCAAAGCCGTGGCCGCAGGCGCCTTGGCGGCTGAGCTGATGGCTTGCGTCCAGGCCTGGCGGGCGGTGGCGTTGACGGCCTTGCCCAGCTCTTGCGCCGTAGGCAGTGCATCGGCTTGTCGGTTTTGCCAGGCGCCCATCAAGCGCGTGAGGGTTTCGCCATGAGCCTGTGCGGCCAATTTGCGCAAAGACATTTCGGCGCGTTCCATGGCATCGCGTTGGGCTCGGAAAGCCGCATCCCCCAGACGCGGTGCGCGTTCACCCCGGTCCTGGAAATCGCCACGGGGGAAACGGTCACCGCGGTCACCACGATCCCCTGTGCGCGGGCCACGTTCACCCATGCGCCCTGGACGCTCGCCTGAACGTTCGCCGGGACGGCCATCGCGGCGGCCATCACGGCCTCCAAAAGCACCGGCGGGGGCTTCGGCTTTCTTTTGACCGGGACGGTCATCGCCACGCACGGCCACCACCGGTTTAGCGGGCTTGGGCGGCGTGACGACCGGTGCGGGCTCGGCCTGTGCGGCGTCGCCTTCGGGCGCCGCATCGGCTGCGGGTTCTGTCGCCGCTGGCGCCTGTGCGTCATCCGTGCTTGGGGCATCCTCAGCGGACGAAGAAGCTGCCGCGGGTGTCTCGGTCGCAGCTGCGGGAGGGGGCACCTCAGCGGCCTTGGCTTGCGCAGCAGCTGCTTCAGCCTGGCCGCGAAGTGCGGCGTCCAGCGCGGCCATGGCGGCGCGGATTTGGACCGCATCGCCACTGGCGTTGGCGGCATCCAGCGCCTTGGACGCGTCGATCACGGCGCGGTCACGGGCACTGAGCTGGGTCACGGCTTGTTGGCGCTCTGCACCCTTGCGCTGGAAGGCCTCGTCCAAGGGGGCGCGGAAAACCTCCCACAGCTTTTGTTCGGTCTTGCGGTCCAGCGGCACGGCTTGCGCCTCGGTCTGCCAGCGCAGCTGCAAGGCCTTGATGGCGTCCACGCGCAAAGCGGCTGCGCCCAATTCACGGGCCTCGTTGATCAGGGCCTGGCGGCGCTCGATGCTGGCTTTTTGGGCGGCTTCCAGACGGGCAGCGGCCGCTTTGATGATGGCCTTCCACTGCGACTGCATTTCACCAAAGGATTTCTCGCTCAGGTGGCCCGCATTGCGCCAGCGGTCGGCAAATTGGTGCAAGGCGCGCAATTGGCTGCGCCAGTCATCGCTTTGGGCGTATTCAATGGTCCAGGCCTTGACCTCTTCCATCAAGGCCACACGCTGGGCACGGTGGGCGGCGGACTCTTGCTTGATCTGGTCCAGCCAGGCTTGCACGGTTTTGTAGGCTTCGTTGCAGGCCGCGTCAAAGCGTTTCCACAGCGCATGGTTGGGCAAGCCGCCCTGGTCGGTTTGTTTCCAGCTTTCGCGCAGCTGGCGCAGGTTTTCCTGCATCTTGCGACCGCCCATGGCGGGCGTTTTTTCAGCACCCAGCAAGGCTTCGGCCTTGATCACCAACTCTTGGCGCAGCTGGTCGGCACGCCAGCGCTGCCAGCCTTCGAGTTCACCGGCAGCCGTCAAGGCGTTGTGCACACGCTCATCCAGTGCGGCGTCCAGGTGTTTGCCGTGTGTTTTGAGCACGGCGCGCAGGGCTGCTGCGGCACCGGCTGTCGCCTTGCCGTGGCCTTCGGCGACTTCTTTCTCAACAGCATCGAGCACTTCGCTCACGGCCACATTGGCGGCATCACGCAGCGCTTGGCGTTGCGCCGGGTCCATTTTGGGCTTGGCTGCTTTGGCAGGCTGCTCGCTGGGTGCGGCAGTTGCCGTAGCCTCACCACGCAAGCGGCGCACTTCATCGGCCCACACGGGCACGGGAGGCAAAGGAGCCGACACATCGGCTTGCGCTTGCTGCGCCGACACCAGCGCCGCACAAAAGCCATCCCAGACGGCCTGCAACTGGTTGCTGGCGGCATCCAGCTGGGGCGGAAACTTCAGGTCCACGCTGGGCCATGTGGCATGCGCGGTCAATTGGCCTGACTGGGCCAACCACTGGGCCACATCGGCTTGCAAACCCGTCTGGCCCACTTGTGCCTCGGCAATGTGTTTGGTGGACAAGACTTCAATGCGTTGGGCCAGCAAGACGGCCGCTTCGCGCTGCACCATCACCTGATGCTGCAAATCTTCCACAGCCTTGACCACTTCGGCCAAGCGGATTTTCAGGCTGGCCAATGGCTCACGGGAGAGCGGCGCACCGGCCTTGGCCGCATCGCGCTGCCAAGCCAGGGCATCGGCAATGTTCAGGCGTGGTGCCTGCAACATGTGCTCGGCCCGTTGCGCCCAGTCGCTGGCCAGAGCTTCCTGGCCTTGGGCCCGTTTGATCTCATCGAGCTTTTCCTTGAGGATTTTGGCCACGCCTTTGTCCCGGGCTGACAACTCACGGTACACCTCATTCATCACATCGCCAGAAGGCTCGGTTTGAAGCCAGTCGCGCACGCGGGCGCTTCGCTCACCAGAGGTGGCGGCCGAAAAAGCGCCACCGGTCAATTGGTCCAGGGCGGCAAGGTCAAGAGGCTTAGAAGATGAAGTCACGGTCAATACGCTTTAAAACACAATCCATGCCGAACACGGCATCAGGCAATGGAACCGGACGCACAAGCCATCGTCATGCACATCCAGCCAAAAGCGGTATTTTCGCTGTTTATTTCGACATGGCTCGCAACTCATGGCCTCTACAAGCCAATCTCTGTCTGTTTTGTGTGAAGTGTGGCGTCTATATATTTAAAAATTACACATATTTACAATTGATATTCTTGACGAGATATGAAATGTTTCTAGAATTCGCCCAGTCCACCCCCAACTGGGGAAAACCCTAGATCACCCGCCTGGTTCAAGCTGCAAGTGCGTTGGCATTGTCAGCAGCTTCCTGCCCCCCCAACCTACAAGCCCTGTGACTGTGTCACTCGGCTTGGCATGAGAGGTCGTGCTATGACAGCGAGTTCGAATTTTTCCCGTCTTTGGCGGAGCCTGGCCACCTGTGCAGGCGATATTCGTGAAGGATTTATTGAAATCACACGCCACAGCCTGGCCTTGCTCGGCTTGCTGGTGGTCGCGGTGACACTGACATTCGTCGCCCGACCGGACTTACAAGCATCGGCCAGTGAAGAGCTGATGGGATGGCTGGAAATGCGCCAATCGGACGCCTTGGACATCCCCGAAGTACTTAACGCAGCCAGCCGTTCGACCGCCACGGCCGTCAAAAATCTTCCCAAAGACCAAATGGCTGTGACCTATTGGCTCAGCCGCAAATACCGCGTATCGCCCGAGCCCATGGGCGCCTTGGTGTCCGAAGCATGGACCGTGGGTGAACGCAGCCAGATTGCACCCACCTTGATTCTGGCCGTGATCGCCATTGAGTCGAAATTCAACCCTTTTGCATCAGGCACTCAGGGCGGCATGGGACTGATGCAAATTGAGCCACAGGCACACAGCGAAACGCTCAAACCCTTTGGCGGGCGTTTGGCCGCCTTTGACCCGCGCACCAATGTACGTGTGGGCACACGCTTGCTGCAGGAGTTGTTGCAAAAATCCAATTCAGTCGAAGCGGCCCTACAAGCCTATGCCATGGCCTCTGGGCAAACGGACAACACCCAGTACATCGAACGCGTCTTGAGCGAGCAAAAGCAACTTGAGCGACTGACCCAAGGCCTGACAACGGCCGCCATCAGCACACGGGCAGGCGCACCCTCCTTGTGAGCGATGAGGCTAGACCAGGCTCGGCTACACTTGCGGGGTGCGCAACTGGCGATAGGAGCGCTGCCTTGAAAAACCTTTGCAGGCAGCCCACTCTGACGTGGACCGCGGTGCCCTCTCAACAAGGAAATCACCCCAAACCACTGGGAAGCGCGCAACCCGGAACCGGCCCCAGTGCCCAGACCAGGGTTTTTCAGCCGTTCGCCTGGGCAGCCCTTGTCAACAACACCCCTGTTTAAGCCAAGGTTCCATTCATTTGAAGGACTGCCATGTACGACCGCAACATTCTGATTGAACAAGCCGACCCCGAAATTTTTGCCGCCATCCAGGCCGAAAACGCGCGTCAGGAACACCACATCGAGCTGATCGCCAGCGAAAACTACGCCTCGCCCGCCGTCATGGCCGCGCAAGGCTCGCAGCTGACCAACAAATACGCCGAAGGCTACCCCGGCAAGCGCTACTACGGCGGCTGCGAATTTGTCGACATCGCCGAGCAATTGGCCATTGACCGCATCAAGCAGATCTTTGGTGCCGACTGCGCCAACGTGCAGCCGCATTGCGGCGCATCGGCCAATGAAGCCGTGTTCCTGGCTTTCCTCAAGCCCGGCGACACCATCATGGGCATGAGCCTGGCTGAAGGCGGTCACCTGACCCACGGCATGCCGCTGAACATGTCGGGCAAGTGGTTCAACGTGGTGAGCTATGGCTTGGACGCCAACGAAGCCATCGACTACGAGGCCATGGAAGCCAAGGCCCGCGAAACCAAGCCCAAGCTGATCATTGCCGGTGCCTCGGCCTATTCGCTGCACATCGACTTTGAGCGCTTTGCCAAAATCGCCAAAGAAGTCGGCGCGATTTTCATGGTCGACATGGCCCACTACGCCGGTTTGATCGCTGCGGGCGTTTACCCGAACCCCGTGCCCCACGCGGACGTGGTCACCTCGACCACCCACAAGAGCCTGCGAGGCCCACGCGGCGGCATCATCTTGATGAAGGCCGAGCACGAAAAAGCCATCAACAGCGCCATCTTCCCCGGCCTTCAAGGCGGCCCGCTGATGCATGTGATCGCGGCCAAGGCCGTGGCTTTCAAAGAGGCGCTCCAGCCTGAATTCAAGGCCTACCAAGCCCAAGTGATCAAGAACGCGCAGATCATTGCCGAGACCTTGACCCAGCGCGGCCTGCGCATCGTGAGCGGCGGCACCCAAAGCCACGTCATGCTGGTGGACCTGCGGGCCAAGGGCATCACCGGCAAAGTGGCCGAAGCGGCTTTGGGCAACGCCCACATGACCATCAACAAAAACGCCATCCCGAACGACCCTGAAAAGCCGTTCGTGACCAGTGGCGTGCGCATCGGCACCCCGGCCATGACGACCCGCGGCTTCAAGGATGAAGAGGCCCGCGCCACCGCCCACCTGATTGCGGACGTGCTGGACAACCCACTGGACGAGGCCAACATCGCTGCTGTGCGTGCCAAAGTCAACGCGCTGACCGCACGTTTCCCGGTTTACAAATAAGGCCTGCGCCATGAAATGCCCCTTCTGCGGTCACCTCGAAACCCAAGTGGTTGAAACACGGTTGGCCGAAGACGGGGGCTTCATCCGGCGCCGCCGCCAGTGCGGCGCCTGCGAAAAGCGCTTCACCACTTACGAAAAGCCCGAAGTCAGCTTTCCGGCCATCGTCAAAAAAGACGGTCGGCGCATCGAATACCAACGCGAAAAACTGCGCGCCAGCCTGAACCTGGCCCTGCGCAAACGCCCCGTGAGCACCGAGCAAGTGGACGGCGCCATCGAACGCATTGAAGAAAACCTGCTGGCGGTGCCCAGCCGCGAAGTGGCCTCCAACCGCATTGGCGAGCTGGTCATGCGCGAGCTCAAAAAGCTCGACAAAGTGGCCTATGTGCGCTTTGCCAGCGTCTACCGCAGCTTTGAAGACATCGACGACTTCAAGACCTTGGTGGACGAAGTCCGCTGAAGCCTCTCTGCAGAGAGATCAGCGCCTGCCTTCAATGGATCCGGCCCGATGAAGTCTGGGCAGTGTGTTGCCATTTGGGGGGATTTTGTGGGAGCTTGCCCTGCAAGCGAAAAGCCTGTGGTCCACAAGCGTCTGATCGCCAGCAGGGCTGGCTCCCACATTGTGCAAGTTCGAAGCCACCCTTCAGACTGCACAGAGCCGAATCAATAAGGGCAAGTCTGCGGGGTGTATTTCTCCAGTCGGGGCTTGCCCAGCGCATTGCTCACCACCTGCCAGCCCACCTCCGCAGAGGGCCTGCAAAACTTCCAGCTGCCGGCCATGAACGCCCCATTGGTGCTCATGCTGCGCCCTTCTGAACCATAGGAAAAATAGGCTTTGACCGTGTTGGTCACCGTCAAGCGCATGGCAGCAGGCACGGCGGCATGCACCTCGATCACCGGCTCACCGGCATCGCGCTGGGCGTTGTCGTTGGCATCTGCAAACACCAGCCAGCCTTGCTGCCAGGCGCCAGCGGGATCGCAGGTGCTGTCGCTGGCGCGTGCGCATAGCGTCACCCGCTGCTGCCGACGCAGGGCTTCAGAGCGGGCCAGGATCAGGCTGTCCAGAAAGCCTTCGGCCTGGGCTTGCAACTGGTGCCGCTCTCGCAAACCCGCAAAAGGCGGTGCTGCCAGGGCCACCAGAATGCCCAAAATCGCCACCACCACCAAGGCCTCCAACAAGGTGAAACCCTTGCTCCGGCCCGCCAGGGTCTGGTTTGCAGAAAGAACATGGCGTAGAAAAACAGGCTGTCTCATGCGGTCTCCTTGCCTGGCGACTTTTGTGCCACTGAGCCGCAAGCATGCGCCACAGCTTGCCAATGACCATCAAAAAAGATACAAAAGAATACATAAATTTCAAAAACCAGGGAGACTTTCCATGACCAGGCCATACAGGGGTACGAACGCCCACCCCCCACAACACTGCGCAGGATGGACCCTGACCGAGTTGCTCATCAGCCTGGCTTTGATGAGCGTGTTGGCGGCGCTGGCCCTGCCCGCCTACCAGCAGCAACAGCGCCAGGCCAGGCGCGGCGATGGACAAGCCGCCCTGCTGCAACTGCAAATGGACCAGGCCCGCTGGCGCAGCGCCCACGACAGCCACACCGACACCCTGGGCGCTTTAGGCTGGAGCAGCGACCGGTCTGCGCAAGGACACTACCAAATCAGCATCACCGAAGCCACGGCCGACAGCTACACCGTCGAAGCTGTGGCGCTGGGGAGCCAGGCCGCAGACCGCGACTGCAACCCTTTGCGCCTGAGCTGGCAAGGCAGTGCCACTGCCGTGTTCAGCGCCGGACCCGAGATCGGCAGCGACCCGGCCCGCTGCTGGCGGCGCTAAAAAAACAGCGTGACCATGACGCCCCAAAGTGAGCGCGGCGAAACCTTGACAGGTCTGCTCGTGGGCCTGTCGGTGGGCCTGGTGGTGCTGGCCGCAGGCAGCGCCCTGCTGGCCAATCACCTGCGCGGCCACCGCATGGCCCTGCAAGACAGCCATCTGCACCACGACCTGCGCTCGGCCATGGACTGGATGGCGCGAGAACTGCGCAAAGCCCAATATTCGGCCAAGGCTTGGGAAACACGCTCGCCCACGGCCTGCACCGACAAGTTTTGCGATGGGTTAGAAGACTTCAGAATCAAAGACGACTGGATCGACTTCAGCCACGACCGCAACCACAACGGCGAAAAGGACAATGATGAATGCATGGGTTTTCGGCTGTCAGACCAACAGTTGATGGTCAAAAGATCATGCGTGGTCAACGGCGGCTGGCGATCCAGCGGCGACTGGCAAGCCATCACCGATCAGACCAGTCTGGAAATCACGGCGCTGAGTTGGCAGCTGCGCTGCGAACTTCACCAGGGCTGGCTACAGCGTGCCGTTCAGATGAGTTTGACAGCGCAGTGGCCGGGCGATGCCACCCGCCAAGTCAGCCTGACCCAGACCGTGCATTTGCGCAACGACCTGCCCGCTGCCATGAAAGCGCGGTTTTGCCCATGACAAAAGCCCGCCCCCACTTGCTGCGACAACACGGCGCCATCACCTTGATGGTGGCCATTGGCCTGGTGATCCTGGCCAGTCTGGCCAGTTTTTACAGCGCCCGCAGTGTGTTGATGGACCAATTGGCCAGCCACAACCACGCCCGCGCCAGCGAGGCCAGACTGGCGGCCGATGCAGCCTTGGCCAGTGCGCAGGCCACGCTGCCCAGCACAGGCCTCGAGGTCAATGGTCTGTTCAACACCTTGTCCACCTGCCCAGCTGGCGTGAATGGGCCGCAGTGGCAGTGCACGCGCCTGAACCCTGCACAACACCCCGCCATGCCCCAGGCCCAACTGAGCGCCACCGCCGTGCGTGACCTGGTGCAGTCGCCGCATGTGCTCACCCTGCATGCCAGCGCCAGCATCAGCGGGCAAAACAGCCAGGCCCAAGTGCGAGAAAGCGTGTTTGTGCCCACCGTGGCTGCGGCACCGGGACTGTCTGCCCAAGCGGCGTTGGTACTCAACGGCTGCGTGAGTGAGGCCTCTGGCGCCAGCCTGCGCGTGTGCCCCTTGGTCAGCAAAGACGAAGTCTGTGCCAGCACCGCCAAAGGCCCGGCGGTGTTGACGCATTTCGTGGTGGACACCAACCGCAATGGCAGCATTTCCACCGCCGAAAAGAACGCCTGCCTGGCCTTGAGCGCGTCCAGCTTGCCCGGCGGAGGCAGCAAAACCGGACCCAACGCAGCCGTGCCGCGCAGCCCCTGCAGCCGCGCCGCCTGGCAAAGTGTGTTGGGTGACATCACCGACGAACAACTGCAAGCCTGGTCCACCGCGCAAGAGCGCAACGGTCTGACGGCGCAAACCACGCCGCCCCGCTCGATTTACTGGATCGACAGCCCCGCTGACTGGCAACAAAACATAGGCTCGGCGGACACCCCGGCCCTGCTGGTGTTTTCTGCCAAGGCCTGCGCCCAGCGCTGCCCGCGCATCGGCACTGGCGTGCGCATTTACGGCAGCGTCTTGATCGAATCGAGTTGCAACGACGAAAAAATGCGCGGCTGGCAAGCCGGGACCATTGAAGGCCAGCTGGTTGTGGAGTCCGGCATACCCGAATGGCGATCTGGCACGCTGCTGGCCCGCCCCGACGGGCGCAATGCCTACATACTGAACTGGCCAGAAGGCATGGATGCGACTCGGGTGCAGCGCGTCAACGGCAGCTGGAGCGAGGGCACGCCATGACACGCAGCGCCCACACCCAGCAAGGCATGGCCTTGATCGAAGCCCTGATCGCCTCAGCGGTGCTGGGCATCGGGCTGGTGGGCGCCACGCAATTGACCCTCAAAACCCTGCACATGGCCAGCGAAAGCCGCCAACACACCGTGGCACAGCACCTGGCCCAGGAGGCCATGGACTGCTTGCATGCCCGCGCCAGCGTCTGCCCCGTTGAAGAAAAAATCCTGGTGCAAGGCGTGCGCTTCACCCGGCAAGCGCGCAGCACGCCGCGCGGCAACGGCCAGATTCAAGACCTGCAAGTGAGCGTGAGCTGGGCCGCCAGCGGCACCAATGCCAATGCCCCTGCAACTTCGGGCGCCTCGTCCGAAAACCGCGTCGAATGGCACAGCAGCGCCTCGGCTCTGCCCGCCTGGGTTACGGGGCCATAATTGATTTTTTTCAGGTGCAGCGCCTGAATTTCCTCATTTTTGGACCGCCGTGCCCGCTTCAACCTCTCCCCTTTCCTCCTTGCAGCCCCCTCTGAAAACCGCACTGGACCTGGCCCGTCAAGCCCTGTGGCTGACCTCGCCCAACCCGCGAGTGGGCTGCGTCATCACCTCTGCTGACGGCGCGGTGCTGGGCCAAGGCCACACCCAGCGTGCAGGCGGCCCGCACGCCGAAATCATGGCCCTGCGCGACGCGGCCGAGCGCGGCCACAGCGTGCAAGGCGCCACCGCCTGGGTCACGCTGGAGCCTTGTGCCCACCAAGGCCGCACCGGGCCGTGTTGCGATGCGCTGGCCGCTGCGGGCATCGGGCGCGTGGTCTCGGCCATGACCGACCCCAACCCCCAAGTAGCAGGCCAAGGCATGGCGCGCTTGGCAGCTGCGGGCGTGCAAACCGAAACGCTGGACCCCACCTCAGACGAGGCCATTGAAGCGCGTGAGCTGAACATCGGATTTTTCAGCCGCATGGAACGCGCCCTGCCCTGGGTGCGCATGAAGCTGGCCGCCTCTCTCGACGGCCAAACCGCCTTGCAAAACGGCCAAAGCCAGTGGATCACCGGACCCGAAGCCCGCGCTGACGGCCATGCCTGGCGTGCGCGTGCCTGCGCCATCCTGACCGGCATCGGCACCGTGCTCGAAGACGATCCGCAACTGAACGTGCGCGGCCTCGATGTGCCTCGCCAACCGCATCTGGTGGTGGTGGACAGCCGCCTGGACATGCCTTTGAACGCCAAACTGCTGGACACCCAAGGCACGGGCGAGCAAGCCCGCCAAATCTGGATTTACACCGCCACCGCCCCCCAGGAAGCACAACACGCGGACAAACGTGCCGCACTGATCGCACGCGGCGTCACCCTGATCGACATGCCCGGCCCTGGCGGCAAAGTCGATCTGGCCGCCATGCTGCGCGACCTGGCCCGGCGCGAAATCAATGAGCTGCATGTGGAAGCCGGCCACAAACTCAACGGCTCCTTCATCCGCGAAGGTCTGGTGGACGAATACCTCGTCTACATCGCCCCGCAGCTACTCGGCCCTGGCCAGGGCATGGCCAATTTGCCTGCGCTAACAGCCCTGAGCGACGCCGTGAAATTGGCCTTTCACGCGGTGGACCGCATCGGCGCGGATGTGCGTTTGGTCTTGCGCCGAGCCTGACCACTGCCCCCTGAAGTGCCTCCCCGCAGGTCGGCAGCTTCAGCGCCATCATGACGGGTTGGCCCCGCTGTGACCAAGACGTCCAAGCGACAAACTGCATGCGGCAGTCGGGGTCAAAATAGCGGCACTTTTGCTGGAGACATTGAATTGAACCTCGCCCACTTGCTGCAACGCCAAGCCCGCATGGCCCCCGAGCGCCCGGCCATCTTCAGCGGCACCCCATGTGTGGCCACCTATGCGCAGTGGGCGCAGCGCTGCCAGCACTTGGCAATGCAGTTTCAAGCGGCGGGCTTGCAACCCGGCGACCGGGTGGCGCTGTTCATGCGCAACCATGTGCGCTATCTGGAAGTGCTGTTTGCCGCTTGGTGGGCAGGATTGGCCGTCGTGCCCATCAACGCCAAACTGCATGTGCGCGAAGCCCAATGGATCATCGACAACGCACAGGCCCGCTGGGCCTTTGTGACGGCAGACATCACGAGCGACACAGGCGACAAGCTCACAGGCCTTGAGCGCGTGATCGACGTGGACAGCGCCGAGGCTAATGCGCTTTGGCAATTGCCCGCATCACCCGTCGACACCCCGATCACCGAGCGCCAGGCCGATGACCTGGCCTGGCTCTTCTACACCAGCGGCACCACCGGCCGGCCCAAGGGCGTGATGATCACGCACCGCAACCTGATGACCATGGGCTTGGGCTATTTCTGCGATGTGGACCCCGTCAGCCCGCAAGACACCATCGCCTACGCAGCGCCCATGTCACACGGCGCGGGCATTTACGCCATTCCACACCTCATGGCGGGGGCACGGCACATGGTGCCGCCTTCCGGTGGATTCGATCCGGCCGAGTTGTTTGCCTTGGGCCAACAAGTCGGGCCGCTGTCGATGTTTGCTGCGCCCACCATCGTCAAACGCCTGGTGGACCATGCCGAATCTGCCGGACTGTCTGCGAGCGCTTGCGGCCAATCGTTCAAAACCGTGGTCTATGGCGGAGCACCCATGTACGCGGCCGACATCCAGCGGGCGCTGCGTGTCATGGGGCCGCGCTTTGTGCAGATTTACGGCCAAGGCGAAAGCCCCATGGTGGGCACGGCCCTGTCGCGCCACCACCTGCAAGACACCCAGCACCCCCGGCACCTGGATCGCCTGGCCTCGATTGGCGTGGCGCAAACCCCGGTGAACATCCGCGTGACCGACGAGCAAGGCCGCGACTTGCCACTGGGCGAGATTGGCGAAGTGCTGATTCAGGGCGACAGCGTGATGGCCGGCTACTGGCGCAACCCCGAAGCCACGGCCAAAGCCATCCAAAACGGCTGGCTTTTCACGGGCGACATGGGCTGTCTGGATGCCGATGGCTTTTTGACCCTGAAAGACCGTAGCAAAGACATGATCATCAGCGGCGGCTCCAACATCTACCCCCGCGAAATCGAAGAGGTGCTGCTGCACGCAACGGGCGTGTCAGAAGTGGCTGTGGTCGGCGCGCCCGATGCCGAATGGGGCGAAGTGGTGGTGGCGTTTGTGGTGCCGCAAGCAGGCCACACCCCCGACACCGCTGCACTGGACGCGCTGTGCCTGCAAGAGATCGCCCGCTTCAAGCGCCCCAAACGCTACGTGGTGGTGGACAGTCTGCCCAAAAACAATTACGGCAAGGTGCTCAAAACCGAGCTGCGCCAGCGGCTGGCCTGAGAGGACCTTTCAAAGCCTATGCCGGCTCTGTTGCCGCCGACCTGCGAATACATCGCGTTATAGATTCGGCCCGATGAAGTTTGAGCCGTGTGCTGCCAATTGGGAGGATTTTGTGGGAGCTTGCCAGCCAAGCGAAAAGCCTGTGGTCCTCAAGCGTCTGATCGCCAGCAGGACTAGCTCCCACAAGGTGCAAGGTTGAAGTCACCCTGCAGACTTCAGAGAGCCGGATCAATAGGTCGGAAGCTTCAGCTCCGACGTTTCAGCCTTCTCCAAAGGCCCTGTGTCGGGGCTAAAGCCACCGACCTGCGAATACGTCCCCGTAGGTCGCTGGCTTCAAGTCCGACACGGGCAAACGAAGCGCAAGGACCGTTCAGAAGTTCAAGGTTTTCACGCCTGCAGAAGTCCCCAGCAAACACACTTGTGCTTTTTGCAGCGCAAACACCCCCACCGTCACCACACCCGGCCACTGGCTGACGGTGTTTTCAAACGCCACCGGGTCGGTGATCTTCAAGCCCTTCACATCGACGATGTGCTGGCCGTTGTCGGTGACCAGCGGCTGGCCGTCTTTTTGGCGAACCACCGCGCTGCCGCCCATGGCCGCGAACTGGCGCATCACGCGGGCGGTGGCCATGGGGATGACTTCGACCGGCAAGGGAAAAGCGCCCAGCGCATCCACCAACTTGCTCTCGTCCGCGATGCAGACAAACTGTTGGCTCTGGGCCGCCACAATTTTTTCGCGGGTGAGCGCCGCGCCGCCACCCTTGACCATGTGGCCTTGGTGGTCGATCTCGTCGGCACCGTCGATGTAGACCGACAGGCTCTCGACCTCGTTGCTGTCAAACACCGGAATGCCCAAGGCCTTCAGGCGCACGGTGGAGGCTTCGGAGCTGGACACCGCGCCCTTGATTTGGTCTTTCATGGTGGCCAGCGCATCGATGAATTTGTTCACCGTAGAGCCCGTGCCCACGCCGACGATCTCGCCAGGGACAACGTATTTCAGGGCGGCTTGGCCCACCAGGGCTTTGAGTTCGTCTTGGGTCATGAAAATGGCTCGGTTGGAAAGTCAAAAAGGCGGGCCGGGGTTTGAGACAATCGGAGCAACCGATCCCTACACAACACCTCCTGCACCAGCCCGGAATTATCCAATGTCCCTGATCCCTTATTGCCTGACCCGCCCTGTTTTGTTCAGGATGGACCCCGAAGAGGCCCACGACTTGACCATCGAAGGCCTGGCCCGCACCCAGAACACCCCACTTGACCGCCTTTACCGCCAACCCTTTGTGGCGCAACCCATCACGCTGGCGGGTCTGCATTTCCCCAATCGGGTCGGCATGGCTGCGGGTCTGGACAAAAACGCCCGCTGCATCGACGGTCTGGGCGCCATGGGTTTTGGCTTTGTCGAAGTCGGCACCGTCACCCCCAAGGCGCAGCCGGGCAACCCCAAGCCGCGCATGTTCCGCCTGCCCGAAGCCAACGCGCTGATCAACCGCCTGGGTTTTAACAACGACGGGCTCGACGCCTTCATCGCCAACGTCAAGCGCTCCAAGTTTCGCCAGCAGGGCCGCCTGCTGGGTCTCAACATCGGCAAAAACGCCGCCACGCCGATTGAAAACGCCACCGACGACTATTTGATCGCGCTGGCCGGCGTTTACCCGCACGCCGACTATGTGACGGTGAACATCTCCAGCCCCAACACCAAAAATCTGCGCGCCCTGCAAAGCGACGAGGCGCTCGACGGCCTGCTGGGCGCCCTGGTGGCGCGGCGCGAAGAACTGGCCGCCGAACACGGCCGCCGCGTGCCCATGTTCCTCAAAATCGCCCCCGATCTGGACGAAACCCAAGTGGGCGTCATTGCCGCCACCCTGCAAAAGCACGGCATGGACGGCGTGATCGCCACCAACACCACGCTGGCGCGAGACGCCGTGAGCGGCTTGGCGCACGCCGAAGAGACCGGCGGCCTGTCCGGCTCGCCCGTGCTGGAAGGCAGCAACCGCGTGATCCGCGGGCTGCGCGCCGCCTTGGGCAAAGACTTCCCCATCATCGGCGTGGGCGGCATCCTGAGCGGGCACGACGCGATCTCCAAAATAGAAGCCGGGGCCGACGTGGTGCAAATCTACACCGGGCTGATCTACAAAGGCCCGGCGCTGGTGACCGAGGTGGCGAGTGCGTTGCAGCAGATGAAGCGCTGAAGCAAAGCGCCGAAGATCAGCCTGCATTGACCCCGTGTGATCATTCCTTGAAGTAAACCAGCTGGTGCGTGCTCGCCAGCAGTTGGCCTTCTGGGCTCCACAGCTCGCCGGTTTGGTCAAAGTAGCCGTGGCGGTAGTTGAGTGCCTTGGCCACGCCCAGCACATGACGCGTGCCCACTTGCGCCAGCAAGGCGCTGTCGGCGTGGAAATAGGTGGTGAGGGACACGGTGCCGATCATCGCCCGGCGACGGCGGCGGATGTAAATACGCGGGAAAAAGCTGTCGCTCAAGGCCGCCAGCGAGGCGAAGTCCAAGGCCCGTTCGGGCTCGTCGCGCACCCACAGGGTGGAGCGCGAGTGGGTCTGTTCTTGTTCGTCAAAAGCCGTTGGGAAAGCCCCTTCGACAAAGCGCATGTCGTAGCGCTGCGGCCAGGCGGGCATGCCTTTGACGGGCATGCGGGCGACAGCATCCGCTGCGGGCACGTTGGCGGGCATGACCGCTTCGACATCCGACCAAGTCTCGCGCCGAACGGCGAACACGGCGGTGGCGGTGCCCACCACGCCTTCTGCTTGATGGGCTTCGATGATCCAGTGTTGGGTCGAGCGGTTGGTGCGCACGGGCCGCGCCACCAAGCGGATGTCACCATCGGCCACCGGGGCGGCAAAATTGACCGTGAGCGCCACCGGCTCGCCCAGGCGCTCGGGGTGCAGCATGGCGGACTGGAGCAACTGCGCAGCGGTGGTTCCACCAAAGGGGCCCACCATGTTGGCGTAAGCCGGGTGGGTCGCGCCTGTGAATTCGTGGGGCGCTTGCGCAAGTGCAGAGGCGCGCAGGTCAATGGCTTCGTCGAGTGGGTGCATGCGCTCGATGATAGGCGCGCCCTGGCACGCCACGCTGTCCCAAAAGCATCAAGCCAGGCGTGCGCAGACCTCTTCAGCGATGGCCAAAGAGCTGGTCAAACCCGGCGACTCGATGCCCAGCAGGTTCACCAGACCCGGCACGCCGTGCTCGGCCGGGCCCTGGACCATGAAGTCGGCCGCTGCTTCGTGCGGGGCATTGATCTTGGGACGCATGCCCGCATAACCCGGCTGCAAGGCACCGTCTTGCAAGGCAGGCCAGTATTTGCGCACCTCGGCATAAAAAACGTCGCCCCGGCGCGGGTCGACTTGCAGGTCAGCAGGATCCTGAACCCACTGGACATCAGGCCCGAACTTGGCCTGACCGCCCAAATCGAGCGTCAGGTGCACCCCCAGCCCGGCCGCTTCAGGCACGGGGTAGATCAAGCGAGAAAACGGGGCCTTGCCCGCCAGCGTGAAATAGTTGCCTTTGGCGAAATAAGCCTGAGGCAGCAAGCGGGCGTCCAGGCCCTCCATGGCGCGTGCCACCGCCACGGCGTTCAAGCCTGCGGCGTTGACCAGCACCTTGCAAGCCAGCTCGGTGCCGTCTTGCGAGGTCACGCGGATCGGGTGGGTGGCGGTGCCATGCTTGAGACCGATGTGCTGCACGGGTGAGACCAGGGCCAGCAGGCCGCCCGCGTTTTCCATGTCGCCTTGCAGGGCGAGCATGAGGCCGTGGCTGTCCACTATACCCGTGCAGGGCGAGAGCAGCGCCGCCTCACAAGAGAGCGCGGGCTCCAGCGCCCGGGCCTCGGCGGCGCTGAGTTTTTGCAGGTCATGCACGCCGTTGGCAGCCGCCTTGGCCCGGATACCGTCCAGCGCCAGCACTTGCTCGGGGCTAGTGGCCACGATCAGCTTGCCCAACTGCTGATGCGCCACACCGCGCTCGGCGCAATAGGCGTACAGCATGGCCTTGCCTTGCACGCACAGCCGTGCCTTGAGCGAGCCCGCCGGGTAATAAATGCCCGCATGGATGACCTCGCTGTTGCGCGAGCTGGTGCCCGTGCCAATGGCGTTTTCCGATTCGAGCACCAACACCTCGCGGCCCGAGAGCGCCAGCGCCCGCCCTACAGCCAGGCCGACCACGCCGGCCCCAATCACGACAGCATCAACTTGTTCCATGGCCAGCATTGTGGCGCAGAGATCAGTGTTCTGTAGGAGCTTGCCTGCAAGCGAAAAGCCCGTGAACCACCACCCCCCCGTTTCGCCAGCAGGGCTGGCTCCTACAAAGGCAGTCAAGCTGACACCCGCAAGACAGACACGGGCACCACGCACAGGCAGACTGCCAAGCATTCAACAAGGAGACCGTTTATGTCGCTGTTCAATCTCACAGGCAAAGTCGCCGTCGTTACTGGCTCCAGCCGGGGCATTGGCCGATCCATCGCACTTCAGCTGGCCAAGCAAGGCGCCAAAGTGGTGGTGTCCAGCCGCAAGCAGGACGCCTGCGAAGGGGTGGTCAAGGAAATTCAGGCCGCAGGGGGTGAAGCCATGGCGATTGCCGCCAGCATCTCCAGCAAGGAGCAACTGCAAAATCTGATCGCGCAGACCCGTGAGACTTGGGGCGTGATCGACATCCTGGTGTGCAACGCGGCCACCAACCCCTATTACGGCCCAGCCACGGGCATGAGCGACGAGGTGTTCGACAAGGTCATGCGCAACAACGTGTTGTCGAATGCCTGGTTGTGCAACCTGGTCTACCCCGACATGAAAGCCCAAAAAGACGGGGCCATCGTCATCGTGTCGTCCATTGGTGGGTTGCACGGTTCGTCGGTGATTGGGGCTTACAACCTGTCCAAGGCAGCCGACATGCAGCTCGCTCGCAACCTGGCGGTGGAATGGGGACCGGACAACATCCGCGTGAACTGCATTGCACCGGGCTTGATCAAGACGGACTTTGCCAAAGCGCTGCACGAAGACCCTGTGCTGAGCGCCAAGTACAACAGCCAGGCCCCTTTGCGCCGTATGGGCGAGCCGGACGACATTGGCGGTATCGCCGTGTTTTTGGCCAGCCCCGCGGGGCAGTATGTGACAGGGCAAACCATCGTGGCCGATGGCGGGATGATGATTCGCTGAACGGCATAAACTGCAGCTTTATCAGCGAAGATGGCTCGTGGGGCCGTATATGATGAACATGCGAGCTTTCACCCTTTTATTGGTTTTGACGCTATCAGCCTGCACCACCGTGGATGACTTCCGAAAAATGTCTGCACCCGAACGCGCTCGCCGAGTGTGTGAACGCAAAAACGACATCCAGCAACTGTCGGCAGAACAGCGTCAATTGGCTGGCGCCATTCAGTCCTCTCAGATGGATTTGGGGCGGGGCTACAAAATTCACAAACAATGCCATCCCGTCAGGGTGTATGGCCCCGTGACCACCACTTGCAAAAAAGTGGGCAATCTCACGGAATGCACCGAGTTCCGCCCCGAAGCTTATGAAACACGCTGCATTGAAACGCCGGTGAGCCTCAGCCCCGATCTCGAAAGACAAAACATTCAGGCTTGGTCGTCCGCGCAGATTCAGGTCTCACAGCGCCTGCAAGAGGCCTGGAAAAATTGCACACATTTTGTCGAGCGCTTATCCCCCGAAGAGGCGTTTCAACAGTACCAGTAAAGCGCAGACGACAAACGCTCACCGTGCTGCAGAGGTTCGCAGGCAAACGGAAGCATCACCCCAACTCGTGCAAAGGCCAGCGAGGTTTCACATCAAAACTGTAGTGCGCTTGCGCCTTTTGGACGCCAGACTGCAAGCGCATGGCGGCTGCCATGGCGATCATGGCGCCGTTGTCCGTGCACAAATGCAGCTCCGGGTAATGCACGCGCAGCTTGGCTTTGGCGCAGGCGGCATTCAGTTGCGCACGCAGCTCGCGGTTGGCCCCCACGCCCCCGGCCACGACCAAACGCTTCATGCCAGTGGTTTTGAGCGCGGTCATCGACTTTTTGACCAACACCTCGACAATCGCCGCCTGCGTGGATGCCGCCAAATCGGCCCGTTCGGGCGCGCCTTCGGTGTGGGCTGCAGGGCCGATTTTCTGACTCTGGGTGAGCACAGCCGTTTTCAGGCCCGCGAACGAAAAGTCCAGATCGCCGCTGTGCAGCAACGGGCGCGGCAGCTTGTAGGCCGCCGGGTTGCCCTGCTCGGCCAGGCGCGACAAGCCCGGGCCACCGGGGTAAGGCAGGCCCATGAGCTTGGCCGATTTGTCAAAGGCTTCGCCTGCGGCGTCGTCAATCGTCTCGCCCAGCAATTCGTAGCGGCCCACGCCGTCCACCCGCATCAGTTGCGTGTGGCCGCCCGACACCAACAAGGCGATGAAGGGAAACTCAGGCGGGTCGGCGCTCAAAAAGGGCGAGAGCAAATGCCCTTCCAAATGGTGCACGCCCAGCACAGGCTTGCCCAAAGACGCGGCCAGCGCACAGGCCACACCCGAGCCCACCAGAAGCGCCCCAGCCAACCCCGGCCCGCGGGTGTAGGCCACCACGTCGATGCCCGCCAAAGTGGCCCCAGCCTCAGCCAGCACCTGGCGGGTGAGCGGCAGCACCCGGCGGATGTGGTCGCGGCTGGCGAGCTCTGGCACCACGCCCCCATAGGCCTGATGCATCTCGATCTGGCTGTAGAGCGCGTGCGACAACAAACGCGGCATGGCGCTGCCCGTGATTTCCACCAAGGCCACACCGGTTTCGTCGCAGGATGATTCGATACCCAAAATTTGCATAGCAGCGAGTTTAAGCGGGCATGGGGAGCAGACACGCCCTTGGCCATAATCCCTGCAGCAGCGACACCCTCGTCGCGAGATTCCGCAATCCATCGCCACGGGAGAGTCGCTCCTGCAGCCAACCGCATTTCACAGAGCTTCACCATGACCACACTCCGACTCATTTCCTCCATGGCCACCAAACCGCTGCTGGCCGATTTGGTGTCGCTGTACAAGGCGCAAGCCCCCAGTGTTCTCATACAGGTCGAGTCGGTCGGCGGCGTGGATGCGGCCAAGCGTGTGCAAGCAGGCGAAGCCTTTGACGCGGTGGTGCTGGCCAGCGACGCCATCGACAAGCTGCTCGCCAGTGGCCATGTGCTGGCGGGCAGCCGGGTTGATCTGGTGCACTCGGGCGTGGCCGTGGCCGTGCCTGCGGGGGCCGAACACCCAGACATCTCGACCGAAGCCGCCCTGAAGGCGGCCATCCTGTCAGCGCGCACGCTGGGCTATTCGACCGGCCCAAGCGGTGTGCAGCTGGCCAAACAGTTCGAGGCCTGGGGCATTGCAGACCAGATCAAAGACCGCATCGTGCAGGCCAAGCCGGGCGTGCCGGTGGGCAGCTTGATCGCGCAGGGCGAGGTGGCGCTGGGCTTTCAGCAGCTGAGCGAAATGCTGGGCGTGCCCGGCATCACCGTGCTGGGCCCCCTGCCCGATGCGGTGCAGATCACCACCACGTTTTCGGGCAGCGTGGCGGCGACCAGCCTACAAGCACAGGCGGTGCGGGCCATGCTGGCGTTTTGGGCGTCTGCCGCTTGCAGCCAGACCAAGCGCCGCAACGGCATGCTGACGGTCTGAAATGAGCCGACCTTGCTGGGCAGAAGCGGTCTTGCGCATGTAGGCCTTGCAGGCTTGACGCCGCTTTCGAGTCGGTCAAGTGCTGCCTCGCAGTTCGATGCGGTAAGGCATGACCACGGTTTCGGGCGCCAGTTTTTGCCCGGATCTGGACAGCGATATGGCTTTGAGCAACAACTGCCCAGCCACTTTGCCAATGCCCGCGCTGTCGACCGCGACGGTCGTGATTTGTGGGTGACACGCCTGTGCAATCTCAAAGCCCCCAAATCCGGCAATCGCCAGCCTGCCGGGCACTGTCCAGCCCCGGCGCTGACATTCGGACAAGGCGCCAAACGCGACGTGGTCTGACACGCAAATGACGGCCTCCAGCTCGGGCCAACGGGCCACCATTTGCGCCACCCCTTGGGCGCCCGCTTCCATGGAAACAGGGGCGCTGCCAATGGCCAGGGTGCGTGTCGCGTCCAGGCCCAACTGCGCCATCGCCTCCAAAAAGCCCCGCCTGCGGTCCGCTCCCCGTGCATCGCTTTGCGGCAAGCCGCCCAAAAATCCCATGCGTCGATACCCCTTGGCATGCAATGCACGCACCAGTTCGCTGACCGCCTGCGCATTGGAAAAGCCCACGTTGTGCGCAATGGGCTGGGTCAGCAAATCCCAGGTTTCCACCACGGGCACACCGGACGATTCAAGCAGTTTTCTGGCCAGGGGCGTGTGGCTGCCCCCTGTCACGACGATGCCCTCGGGCCGCCTCATGAGAAGGGTCCGAATCAATTGCTCTTCGGTCGGCATGTCGTAGTCCGTGTAGCCCATCAACACCTGCATGCCCGCAGATTCGACGGCGGAAGTCAGTCCATGGGCGGTGTCCGAAAAGTTGGAATTGTTCAGCGCCGGGATCAGCGTGGCGATGAAGCCCGAACGCTTGGATGAAAACGTTCGAGCCGTTTGGTCCATCACATAACCCATCTCCTGGCAGGTGTTCAAAATGCGTTGGCGCAAGTCTTCGCTGGCATCGCTGCGCCGACGTGTGGACCGACTCAGCGCCCGTGACACGGTCATCTTGGAAACACCCAGTCGGGCCGCAATGTCGGCCATGGTGACCTGACCCAGGCCATCAGGGGTCAATGGGTCTGCTGGGCTCGAATGCTTGTTGCTCAAAACGTACTCCTGTGCCTGCGGTGAAGCGATGCAACGATACCGGTAACGTCATTATTCCTGCACATCCACATTAAAAATAAACGGGCGGTCTATTTCATCGAATTTATTGTCACTACTTTAGGGTAAATACGAGTTACCGGTAACTCATATTTCAAACAACATAGGCGTTCTTTACTGAATTCACTTTGACCGCATGACCTCGCTGCAAGTTTTCGACGCCCGACTCGCCAAAGTAGCCCAAGGCGCGGGTGCGCTTGAACGTCTTTGCAGCGGTGCCGCCTGGAGCGAAGGACCCGCCTGGCTCCCCCGAAGCGGCGAGCTGATCTGGAGCGACATCCCCAACAACCGCATCTTGTCCTGGCACGCCCAACATGGCCTGCGCGTTTGGCGAGACGGTGCAGAGTTCACCAACGGGCATGTACTGGATCAGGGCGGCGACTTGCTCCATGCCTCGCATGGTCAGCGCGCCATCATCCGCACATGGCTGGGGGCGCAGGGCGAGCCACTTGGGGACGAGGTGGTGGTGGACAAATACCGTGGCCAGCGCTTGAACTCCCCCAACGATCTGGTGGTGAAGTCGGATGGCTCGATCTGGTTCACCGACCCCCCCTACGGCATCCTCTCGGACCGGGAAGGCCACAAAGCCCCGTCCGAGATCGGCGCCAACCACGTTTACCGCTATTGCCCGCACACACAAAACCTGAGCATAGCCACCGACTGGCTGGAGGAACCCAATGGTTTGGCCTTCTCGCCCGATGAGCGCGTGCTGTACGTGAGCGACACCTCGGCCGCCTTGCGTGAAGATGGCACAGGCCACCACCACATCGTGGCCCTGGAGGTGGTGGACGGCACCTGGCTGCGCAATCCCCGCATCTTTGCCGTCATCACGCCCGGTCTGGCCGATGGCTTTCGGGTCGATCGGTACGGTTTTGTCTACACCAGCAGCGAAGACAGTGTGCAAATTTTTCACCCAAACGGCACCCGCATGGGCCGCATCCCGGTGCCCGAAAGGGTGGGCAATCTGTGCTTTGGCGGGCCTGGCGGCGATGAGCTGTTCATCTGCGCGAGCACGTCCCTGTACCGCATCCAGCTCAACACCCGGGGAGCCACGGCATGAGTGAAATCTGGCACTGGTGGACCACGCCGCTCAGCGGGGCATCCGTCCACGCCATTGAGCCGGGGGTGTATTGGCATGCCCGGCTGATGGTGCTGGCTTGGGGCATCTTGCTGCCCGGCGGTGCTTTGCTGGCCCGGTATTTCAAAGTGCTGCCTTCACAAAACTGGCCCACCGTGCTCGACCACAAAGGGTGGTGGCATGGTCACCGCGCACTGCAATGGGCAGGCATGGTGCTGGCGAGTGTGGGGATTTATGTCATTTGGAATCAAGCCTCACCAAGCTCCTTGGCCCATGTGCACGGCACGGCAGGCTGGCTGCTGATGCTGTTGGGTTGGCTGCAAATCATGGGTGGGCTCCTGCGCGGCAGCAAAGGCGGCCCCACGGCCTTGCAGCTCAGGGGGGACCATTACGACATGACACCCCGCAGGGTCTGGTTTGAGCGCCTGCACAAGTGGCTGGGCTGGGCCTGTGTGCTGGGCGCCATGGGTGTGATGGTTGCAGGCCTGCTGCTGGCCGATGCCCCGCGCTGGATGTCGCTGGTGCTGGGGCTGTGGTGGCTGAGCTTGCTGGGCCTGGCCTGGCAGTGGCAAAAGCAGGGCCGCTGCATCGACACCTACCAAGCCATCTGGGGGCCTGACCCCCGTCACCCCGGCAACCACCTCCCCCCCATCGGCTGGGGCATTCGACGACCTTTTGAACCACAACAACATGGCCAATCTTGAACTTCGCAACCTCGTCAAACGTTTTGGCGAGGTCACTGTCGTCAGTGAACTCAACCTGTCTGTCCAGGCGGGCGAATTTGTCGTGCTGCTGGGCGAATCGGGCTGCGGCAAAAGCACCACGCTGCGCATGGTGGCCGGCCTGGAAGAAGTCACCCAAGGACAAATCATCATTGGCGGCAAAGACGTCACCAACGCCCACCCCATGGCCCGCGACATTGCCATGGTGTTCCAGAACTATGCGCTCTACCCCCACATGGATGTGGCGCAAAACCTGTCGTTTGCCCTGCGCCTGGCAGGCCGCACCCAGTCAGACATCGACGCCAAAGTGGCCTCTGCGGCCAAGATCCTCAACATTGAACACCTGCTCAAGCGCAAGCCCAAAGAACTGTCCGGCGGCCAACGCCAACGCGTGGCCATTGGCCGCGCCATCGTGCGTGAACCCCAGGTCTTTTTGTTTGATGAGCCCTTGTCCAACCTGGACGCCAAACTCAGGGGCCACATGCGGGCAGAGTTGGCCCTGCTGCACCAGCGCCTGGCCAAAACCACGCTGTATGTGACCCACGATCAGGTAGAAGCCATGACGCTGGCCAGCCGCATCGTGATCTTCGACAAAGGCCGCATTCAGCAGGTCGGCACACCCAGCGAGGTGTTCAACCACCCGGCCAATCTCTTTGTCGCAGGCTTCATCGGCACCCCCACCATGAACTTTTTTGAAGCCAAGCTGCACACCGCCGAGGGCCAACTCATGCTGCAAATGGAGGGCTTTTCAGTTCGCGCCCCTGAATGGCTGGCTGCACAAGCCTTGGAGGCCAACACGCCGCTCACCGTCGGCATTCGCCCACAAATGCTCAGCCCCACACCGCAAGGCGGCACGCTGCGCATGAACGTCGAGGTCGTGGAATACCTGGGCACGGAAAGCCAGGTCGTGGGCCGCCTGCCTTCGGGGCAGCGCGTGTGCGCGGTGCTGCCAGGCAATGCCAAAGCCGCGCTGCACCAGCCCTTGCACCTGAATGTCGAGCCCGCTTCCTTGCATGTCTTCAACGCCAGCAACGGGCTTTCCTTGAAACCCAGCAGTTCCCCTTCCCTTCACAACACAGGAGACAAATGATGAGTTCATTCCCAAGCCGACGCGACGCACTCAAAACGGGTGCCATCACCGTTTTTGGCGCTGCCCTGCCCTTCAGCGGCGTGCAAGCGCAAAACCGCTACGCCAAATACGCGGGCAAGACCGTGGTGTTCAGCACGCCAGCGCATCCGCACTACGACGCGATGATCAAGATCTTGCCGCAGTTCACCAAAGAAACCGGCATCAAGGTCGAGGTGGACAAATTGGCCATGGGCCGCATGAAAGAAAAGCAGCTGCTGGAGATGGCCAAGCCCTCTGGCGACTTCGACCTGGGCTGCTACGTCGTCATGTGGAAAGGCGAATATGTGGCCAAGAATCTGATCCAGCCGCTGGAGCCCTTCTTTGCCAATCCGGCATTGGCTGACCCCGCCTACGACATGAAGGACATTGTCCCCATCTACCTCGAAAACCTGGGCCTGGTCGGCGGCCCCAAAGGCTATTTGGCAGGGCCTGGCGCCAAACTGTACGGCATCCCCTATGGCGCGGAAACCAGCGTTTTGGCTTACCGCCGCGACATCTTTGCCAAGCACAACCTCACGGTGCCAGAAAACTACGAAGACTTCCGCAAGATTTTGCGCATCCTCAAGGACAAGGAAGGCATTGGCGCTTTGGCCAGCCGCGGGCAAGCCGGGCACCAAGTGGTGCATGCCTGGCTGCTGCACCTGAACCCGCTGGGCGGCAGCGTCTTTGATGACAAATGGAATCCCCGTTTCAACGACAAGTTCGGCGTCGAAGCCCTCAAGTTCTTGCAAGAAGTTGTGGCCACCGGCCCCGCAGGCATTCCCGGCTACGGTCAAGGCGAGAGCAACACCGCCTTTTTGCAAGGACAAGCCGCCATGTACCTGGACAGCACCTCCATTGCAGGCCTGGTCAACGACCCCAGCAAAAGCAAAGTGGTGGGCAACGTCAGCTGGGCCTTGCACCCCAAAGGCATGCGCCGCGCCTCGCAAAGCGGTGGCCTGGGGCTGGCCATTCCCAAAAATGCCAAAAACCCCGAGGCCAGTTTCCTGCTCATGCAATGGCTCACCAGCAAAGCGCAAGACAAAGCCGTGACGATGGCGGGCGGCGCCCCCATGCGCAACAGCACCCTGCGGGACCAGGATGCGGTGCGCAAGTACCCCGAATTCATCACCTTCCAGGAAGCGCTGAAATACAGCGCACCCGACTGGCGTCCCATCATCCCGGTGTGGGACAACATCAATGTGCAGGCGCTTGGCGTCGGCCTGAGTGAAGCCCTCACCGGCAAAAAGACCGCAGAAAAAGCCCTCAACGACATGGTTCCGCAGGTCACCGCGATCATGCGCCAAGCCGGTTACAAAATCTGATCGCCCCAAGCCCTTGACATGAAAACCTCCCGCTGGATTGCAGCCCTCTACATTGGCCCCGCTGTGCTCGTCATGGCAGCGGCCTGCCTCTACCCGGTGCTGAGCGCTTTCCAGCTGGCCGGTTATGACTGGTCCATGGGCACACCCTGGGCATCTGCCCAGTGGGTGGGCTTGGACAACGTGGTCCAGGCCTTCGGTAACCCGAGGGTCTGGAACAGCTTGTTGACCACATTGCTGTTTGCGGCCGTCTGCGTCACAGCAGAAATGCTGCTGGGCATTGCGCTGGCCCTGGCTCTGGAAAAACCCGTCAAGGGCATGTCATTTTTCAGAACCCTGTTCATCTTGCCCATGATGATTGCCCCCATCGCCGTGGGCTTGACCTGGCGCTACATCTTTGACGCCCAATTTGGCCTGGCCAATGCCGTGCTCAAACTGCTGGGCCTGAGCGCTCAAACCTGGCTGGCCGACCCCCAATTGGCCTTCATGGCCATCGTCATCGCAGACATCTGGCAGTGGACGCCCTTTGTCTTCATCATGATGATCGCGGCCTTGGCCGGGGTTGACCACTCCGTCATCGAAGCCGCCCGCATCGACGGCGCCAGCTGGTGGCAGCAAACCCTGTGGGTCAAGCTGCCCATGGTCATGCATGTGATCGCCATCACCTTGATGATGCGCCTCATTGATGCCTTCAGGGTTTTGGAGGTGATCTATGTGTTGACGTTTGGTGGCCCGGGTGACAGCACCGAAATCCTGGCCTTGCACATTTACAAAACAGCCTTTGTGGGCCAACAACTGGGCGTGGCCGCTGCCATCAGCATCTTGCTGCTGCTGGTGGTCACGGTATTGAGTCTGGGTGCCTTGCGACTGTCCAACCCCATGAAAGGAGAGCCCCAATGAAGCGCTCATGGTGGATGACCACCTCCCACTACACCGTTCTGATTTTTCTGGCTTTGTTGTGCTTGGCCCCCATATGGGTCATTTTTGCCACCAGCTTGCGCCAGCAAGTGGACATTTTTGCCGAGCCGCTGAACTTCATCTTCATGCCCACGCTGGAAAACTACCGGGCCGTGATCGAAGAAGACAAGCTCGACCGCTACCTGGGCAACAGCCTTTTTGTCGGCATCGTGTCCACCGTGATCACCCTGGTGCTCGGCTGCATGGCCGCCTATGGTCTGGCCAGGTTCCGATTTCCGGGCCGTCAGGCGGTGGCCTACACCACGCTCTTGCTGCGCACCGTGCCGCTGGCTGTGCTGGCCATTCCCGTATTCCTGATCTGGAATGAATGGCAACTGGTCAACAGCCTTTGGGGGCTGGTGCTCTTGTATGTGGCCGTCAATCTGCCTTTCACCATTTGGCTGCTGTACGGCTTTGTGCTGCAGGTGCCGATTGAGCTGGAAGAGGCCGCTGCCATCGATGGCTGTGGCCCGTTCCAGATCTTCACCAAAGTGCTCTTGCCACTCATGGGGCCGGGTTTGGCTGCGGCCTCCATCTTCACCTTCCGCATTGCCTGGAACGAATTCATCCTGGCGCTGGTGCTGACCGATCGGCATACACGTACGCTGCCCGTCGCAGCCAGCCTGTTCATCACCGACCTGGGCGTGGACTGGGGCAAAGTCATGGCCATGACCAGCCTGATCGCCATACCGCCGCTGATTTTCACGTTCATCGCAGCGCGGCAAATCATCACCGGGCTCACGGCAGGTGCGGTCAAAGGCTAGCCGCAGGGTGTCGACCCCAATGGCTCCAAGCCCCATCAACTCAGATGCTCCCAACATCGAAAGAACGCAGCGGGGCCAGATGTTTCAACGACTCAGGCCTGCTCAGGGCAGTTGATCCCGGATAATCGAGGGATGAATCCCCTCCTCGCCAAGCTGCAACCCTACCCTTTTGAACGGCTCAAACAGCTGTTCGCCAGCGTCACGCCCAACCCAGCCCTGCGCCACATCAGCTTGGGCATTGGCGAGCCCAAGCACGCCACGCCTGCCTTCATTCAGGAAGCCCTCAAGGTATCAGTCGCCAACGGCTTGTCGGCCTATCCGGCCACGGCGGGCGAGCCTGCGCTGCGCAAGGCCTGCGCGGCCTGGCTGCAAACCCGTTACCAGCTGGCGCTAGACCAGGCCACTCAGGTATTGCCCGTGAACGGTTCACGCGAAGCCCTGTTTGCCCTGACGCAAACCGTGATCGACCCGACCCGACCCGGCGCCACCGTGGTCAGCCCCAACCCTTTTTATCAAATTTACGAAGGCGCGGCCTTGCTGTCAGGGGCTGAGCCTTATTACGTGCCCAGCGATCCGGCGCGCAACTTTGCCAACGACTGGGACAGTGTGCCTGCCGAGGTCTGGGCGCGGACACAGCTTTTGTTCGTTTGCTCGCCCGGCAACCCCACGGGGGCGGTCATGCCCCTGTCCGAGTGGGAAAAGCTGTTTGCCCTGTCCGACCAGCACGGTTTCGTGATCGCGTCCGACGAGTGCTACAGCGAGATTTATTTCCGCGAAGAAGCGCCTTTGAGCGGCCTGGAAGCTGCCCACCAGCTGGGCCGTACCGACTTCAAGCGGCTGATCGCCTTCACCAGCCTGTCCAAACGCAGCAACGTGCCCGGTCTGCGCAGCGGCTTTGTGGCCGGAGATGCGGCCATCATCAAGCAGTTTTTGCTGTACCGCACCTACCACGGCAGCGCCATGAGCCCCGTGGTGCAAGCCGCCAGCGTGGCCGCCTGGGGCGACGAGGCCCATGTGGTGGACAACCGCAACCAGTACCGCACCAAGTTTGCCCAGGTCACCCCCGTGCTGGCCGAAGTGCTGGATGTGAAACTGCCTGACGCCAGCTTTTACCTGTGGGCGGGCGTGCCCGCAGGCTGGCAAGGCGACGACGCTGCGTTTGCCCAAGCGCTTTATGAAGCCGAACACGTCACCGTGTTGCCCGGCAGCTATTTGGCGCGCGATTTCAACGGCAGCAACCCCGGCCAGGGCCGCATCCGAATGGCCTTGGTAGCCGAGACCGCCGAGTGTCTGGAAGCGGCCGAGCGCATCGCCCGCTTTGTGCGTGCCCACCCCAGCAAAGTCTGAACCATGAACACCGCCACTACCTGCCACGACACCCTGCGCCTGGCCGAGCAGCTGATCGCTCGCCCCTCCGTCACGCCCCAAGATGAGGGCTGCCTGGACTTGATCTCTGACGCCCTCAAGCCCCTGGGTTTTGTCTGCGAGTTCATGGATTCCGGCCCCGACACCTTCCGCGTGCGCAACCTCTGGGCCAAGCGCGCAGGCACTTCAGATCAGACCTTGGCCTTTGCGGGCCACACCGATGTGGTGCCCACCGGGCCGCTCACGCAATGGAACAGCGACCCCTTCACCCCCACCCACCGAGACGGCAAGTTGTTTGGGCGCGGGGCGAGCGACATGAAAACCTCGCTGGCGGCCATGGTGGTGGCGGTGCAGGAGTTTCTGGCGGCCAACCCCAATCCGGCTTTGGGCATCGCCTTTTTGCTGACCAGCGACGAAGAAGGCCCGGCGCTGGATGGCAGCGTGGTGGTGTGTGAAAAACTCCAAGCCCGAGGTGACGCGCCACAGTTTTGTATCGTGGGTGAGCCCACCTCGGTGCAACAAACCGGCGACATGATCAAAAACGGCCGACGCGGCACCCTGAGCGGCAAACTCACCGTCAAAGGCGTGCAAGGCCACATCGCTTACCCGCACCTGGCCGACAACCCGATCCACAGCCTGGCCCCGGCGCTGGCCGAGCTGGTCAGCATCCGTTGGGATGAAGGCAATGCCTTTTTCCCGCCCACGAGCTGGCAGGTCAGCAACATCCATGCGGGCACGGGCGCAAGCAACGTGATTCCCGGCGACTGCGTGGTGGACTTCAACTTCCGCTTTTGCACCGAGTCCACACCCGAAAGCCTGCAGCAGCGGCTGCAAGCCGTTTTGGACCAGCACGGACTGAAGTACGAGCTGACATGGACCCTGGGTGGTCGGCCATTTCTGACCACGCCCGGTACTCTGGTGGCCGCCATCCAACAAGCCATCACGGATGAGACCGGTCTGAGGACCGAGCTGTCTACCACAGGCGGCACCAGCGACGGCCGCTTTATCGCGCAAATATGCCCACAGGTGATCGAGTTCGGCCCACCCAACGCGACCATCCACAAAGTGAATGAGCATGTGGCGCTGGCCGACATCGCGCCGCTCAAAAACATCTACCGCCGCACTTTGGAACAACTCAACGCGGGTCTGCCCGCATGAGCGCCATGACCCTGCCCGCGCTGATCGAACAAGCTGCGAAGCGCCTGGAAGCTGCAGGTGTGGCCTTTGGCCACGGCACCCAGAGCGCTTTTGATGAAGCCGTCTGGCTGGTGCTCTGGCGCTTGGGCCTGCCACTCGACACGGACTTGGACGAATTGGCCGATCAATACGTGACAGCTGAACAGCAAGCTGCCTGCACCGCGCTGATCGAGGAGCGCATCACCACCCGCAAACCAGCCGCTTACCTCACCTGTGAGGCCTGGCTGCAGGGCGTGTCGTTTTACATCGATGAGCGCGCCATCGTGCCGCGCAGCTTGATCGCCGAGGTGCTGGCCGACGGCACCATCGACGCTTGGCTGAGCGATCAAACCGAACAGGTGCTGGACCTGTGCACCGGCAACGGCAGCCTGGCCGTGCTGGCGGCGCTGGCCTGGCCCGAGGTGCAGGTGACTGGGGCCGATATTTCTGACGACGCGCTGGCCGTGGCCGCCATCAACGTGGAACGCCACGATCTGCAAGAGCGCGTGACGCTGGTGAACAGCGATGGCCTGTCTGCCCTGCCCGGCCCATTTGACTTGATCTTGTGCAACCCGCCTTATGTGTGCCAGGCCAGCATGGACGCGCTGCCCGCCGAGTACCGTGCCGAGCCGGAACTGGCTTTGGCCGGTGGCACAGACGGCATGGACTTTGTGCGGCAATTGTTCAAGGATGCGCCGGCGCGGATGAGTGAACACGCCGTGCTGGTGCTGGAAATCGGCAACGAGGTGGACCACTTCATCGCAGCCTTTCCCGAACTCGAAGTGGCTTGGCTGGACACCAGTGCAGGCGATGACCAAGTGCTGCTGATCACCCGCGAAGCCTTGCTGCACCTCTGAAAAATTCTGGCCGCAGCCATCCGGCTGGCCACCGGTGCAGCCACGGCGCGGCGCTTGCGGCTGACCTGCATCACGCGCAATCGGGTCCACGGTGGCCTCGTGACCATGGGCACAAGCCCACATCGGCGAAAATACCGGGTTATGCCCCTTGCAGCGTCAGCCTCCTGCTGACCACGCCCCTTATCCCGGAACCTGTCCGGTCACTGCTTTTTCATGATCAACCTCAAAAACGTCACCCTCCGCCGAGGCACCAAGGTGCTACTGGACCAAGCTTCGGTCACCCTCAACCCCGGAGAAAAGGTCGGTCTGGTCGGGCGCAACGGCGCGGGCAAATCCACCCTGTTTGCGCTGTTCAACGGCACGCTGCACGAGGACGGCGGCGACTTTGACATGCCCAAAGCCTGGCGCATGGGTCAGGTCGCGCAGAACATGCCTGAGACCGATCAACCAGCGTCTGAGTTTGTTCTGGAAGGCGACACCCGCCTGGCCGAACTGCGCCAGCGCCTCGTGGCTGCCGAAGCCAGTGGCGACGGCATGGAGATGGCCCATGTGTACACCGACCTGGCCGACGCAGGCGACCACGACGCCCTGCCCCGCGCCGAAGCCTTGATCTTGGGATTGGGTTTTCGGGTCGATGAACTCAACAACCCGGTCAACAGTTTTTCGGGCGGCTGGCGCATGCGCTTGCAGCTGGCCCGGGCGCTGATGTGCCCGTCCGACATTCTGCTGCTCGACGAACCCACCAACCACTTGGACTTGGACGCCCTGGTTTGGCTGGAAGCCTGGCTGCAACGCTACGCGGGCACCATGATCGTGATCAGCCACGACCGAGAATTTCTGGACGCGGTGACCAACGTCACCCTGCACATCGACCACGCCAAACTGACCCGTTACGGCAGCAACTACAGCGGCTTTGAAATCCTGCGCGCCCAGCAAATGGAGCTGCAACAGGCCTCGTTTGCCAAGCAGCAAGACAAAATCGCCCACCTGCAAAAGTTCATCAACCGCTTCAAGGCGCAGGCCAGCAAGGCCAAGCAGGCGCAAAGCCGGGTCAAGGCGCTCGAGCGCATGGAAAAAGTGGCCCCTCTGCTGGCCGATGCCGAGTTCACCTTCGGCTTCAAAGAACCCAACAACCTGCCCAACCCGATGCTGGCGATCAGCGAGGCGAGCTTTGGCTACATCGTGGACGAGGAACCCAAAGCCATTTTGCAAGGCGTGAGCAAATCGGTGCTGGCCGGCCAGCGCATCGGCATTTTGGGCGCGAACGGCCAGGGCAAATCGACCTTGGTCAAAACCATCGCCCACACCATGCCACTGCTGGCGGGCACGCTGACTGAGGGCAAAGGCCTGAACATCGGCTACTTTGCCCAGCAAGAACTCGATGTGCTGCACCCGCAAGACAACCCGCTGGAGCACATGATCCGCCTGGCCAAAGAGCTGGGCCCAAACAGCGGCGAGCCCAGCCGCGAGCAGGATTTGCGCAACTACCTGGGCACTTTCAACTTCACGGGCGACATGGTCAAGCAGGCTGTGGGCACCATGAGCGGCGGCGAAAAAGCCCGTCTGGTGCTGGCCATGATCGTGTGGCAGCGCCCTAACCTTTTGCTGCTGGACGAGCCCACCAACCACCTGGACCTGGCCACCCGCGAAGCGCTGTCCATGGCGCTCAACGAGTTCGAAGGCACCGTCATGCTGGTCAGCCACGACCGTGCGTTGTTGCGCGCCGTGTGCGACGAGTTCTGGATGGTGGGCCGTGGCAAGGTCGAGCCCTTTGACGGCGACCTGGACGACTACCAGAAGTATTTGCTGGAAGAATCCAAACGCTTGCGCGAAGCGGCCAAAAACTCGGCGAAAAATGCCGTATCAGTGGTAGCACCCACGCAAGCGCTCGTGGTCGCCGAAGTGCCCGCGCCTGCACCCGTGGCCGCTGCCAGCAGCCCTGCCACACCCGCCCTGAGCAGCGCCGAACAACGCAAGCAAGACGCCCAGCGGCGTCAACAACTGGCCGCGCAAACACGGCCACTGAAAAAAGAGCTGGAGCAAAACGAGCAGCGCATGGCCAACATTGAGGCCGAAAAGAGCGCCTTGGAGCAGCTCTTGAGCACCCCGCTGTCCCCTGCTGACATCGCGGATGCAGGACGCAAACTCAAAGCGCTCAGCGATGAGTTCACCACCCTGGAAGAGCGCTGGCTGGAGTTGACGCAGCTGCTGGAAGAAACGGCTTAAGCCGCCCACAGTCGCGCCCTTCTATTGATCCGGCCCTTTGAAGTCTGCAGGGTGACTTCAATCTTGCACCTTGTGGGAGCTAGCCCTGCTGGCGATCAGCCGCTTGTGGACCACAGGCTTTTCGCTTGGCTGGCAAGCTCCCACAAAATCCTCCCCAACTGGCAACACACGGCTCAGACTTCATCGGGCCGAATCTATAGGCACGGTGCGAAGCATTTACCAGCGCTGATGCGTGATATGGCCAGCTTTAACGCCGCAGGTGTCGTGCCTTGTTTTCCGGACAACAAGGGTAGAAAAACCGGGGCCGTTAGATCAACACCTTCAACCCGACATTTATCGGTCCAGCACAGGCGGCATGTCGGGGCTGAAGCCAACGACCTACACTTGACCCCGAATTCCCCAAGGCGTTCGATCAGCCCCCCACAACTGACCAGCCCGCATGCTGGTCCGCTTTGTTGTTTTCGTATTCCCACGATGTGCCGCAGCGGTCGCAGCGGTAACGGGTGATGGTCACCTGGCCGGTTTCTCGGGACTCTTTGCGGTTGCTGCCTTGAACGAGTTCAGCGTGGCCAGGGGCCTTGCGCCAATTGCGCTGGATGCCGGTGCAAGGTTCGCACAGCACCATTTTTTTCAATTCATTTTGGATGTTCGATTCGGCAGACATGTCGGGGCGCTTTCCGATGGGTTTGCGTGAAATGCGCCCATCCGTGAAGAAACAATGAAAAAAGCACTTTGTACCGAAATACAAAGTGCTTTTAAATTTGGTGGGACCAGCGGGGGTCGAACCCACGACAAACGGATTAAAAGTCCGCTGCTCTACCAACTGAGCTATGGTCCCTTTGCTGCATTGCGGTGCACGGCAGCAAGACTCAAATTATAGCGTCTTTTTCAGGGCTTCCCGAGCGAAGTTGCCAAAAAGTTCAAAATTTCAGAGGCTGCGCACATGCCAAATGTGGCGGTCACACTGACCACTGATCCGTAGCCGTGACAGTTCAAAGAGCCATCACCTTCGATGGCGCAAGACGCATCAGGCGGGGCCACAGATTCACGGCTGAACACGCCACGAATGCCCATGCGTTTGCCATCGCGGGCTGCACCATGGTGTTTGCGCAAACGGTAGCGCACTTGCGCCAGCAAGGGGTCGTGCGTGATGTTGGCCAAATCATCGATATCCACTTTGTGCGCCAAACGCTTGCCACCTGCTGCGCCCACGGTCACAAATCCGATGCGGTTTTCAAGCGCCCATTGCGCCATGCACACCTTGGCCTTGACCTGATCACAGGCGTCAATCACGGCATCGGGCACGCTGGGCAGCAGTGCTGGCCAGTTTTCAGGTGAAACGAAATCATCCACTGCATCCACATGACACTGCGGGTGGATCGCGGCAATGCGCTCACGCATGGCCTGAACTTTGGCCTGCCCGGTGGTGTGGGTCAGGGCATGAATTTGGCGGTTGATGTTGGACTCGGCGATGTGGTCCATGTCGATGAGCGTCAAACGGGCCACGCCACTGCGAGCCAGTGCTTCAGCCGCCCAAGACCCGACCCCGCCGATGCCCACGACGACAACATGGGCCTGACGTATGCGCTGCGCACCCAGCACACCATACAAACGGCTCAGGCCACCAAAACGGCGGGCTTCATCTGACTCGACAAGGGCTGTCATGCCAGGCGCTCCGCACGATACAGCTGCCATTTCAAGGCCAGCCAGGCGCCCAAAACGATGCCGCCCACTGCCACCTGACTGCCCCAACTCAGGGTCGACAGGCCAGACAAGCCTTGACCAATGGTGCAGCCCATGGCCATTACCCCGCCCACGCCCATCAAGGCGCCACCCAGCAGGTGCCGGGCGAGATCGTCGGTCCTAGAAAAGCCCTCCCAACGAAAACTGCCGTCGAGTTTGGCGCTGGCAAAAGCCCCCAGCAACACCCCCAGTGCCAACACCATGCCCGTGCTCACGCGCTTGCTGCCGTCACTGAAATACATGAAGGCGTCCCACCACATGGCCACGGGTGCGGTGAAACTCATGCCCTCCATGCGGCCACTGGCGGTGCCCAAAAAGACCGCTTCGAGGGTGTCCGGGTGTTCAGGCACAAAACCCACCACACCACTGACCCACCACACGCCGACGAGGATGGCGCCCACCCCCAAACCGCCCGAAAATCCACGCGCTTGTCTGAAAGAGTGTTCTTTGAACACCCAGCCCGCCAAAGCAAGGCCGACCAGTCCTGCCGCCACTGCCCAAGACACCGGCAATCCCCAGCCCATCCAAGAAGACAGCGACTGACCGGCGAAGGCCCCGTGAGGCAGTGACCAGGCCACGGGGTCCAGGTATTGCACCCGCCACACCGCAGGCAAGCCGCGCATGGTGGCCAAGGCGCTGATGCCCATGACCATCAAAACCACCAGCGATTTCAGGTTGCCCGCCCCCAAGCGCACCAGCGCTTTGCTGGCGCAACCCGACGCCAACACCATGCCGACACCAAACAGCATGCCACCCAGACCGAAAGACAGCCATGGCAATCGGTCAGCTGCGTAAACCGTGTTCATGGGGCTGATCCAGCCGAGCCCCGACATGGCGCCTACGCCCAAAATAGCCACAGCCACAGCCAACCCCCATTGGCGCAAGCGGTGGGTGGCACCCATGATGACCAGATCACTCAAGGCCCCCATGGTGCAAAAATGACTGCGGTGCAACACCACCCCCGCCATCAAACCCAGCAAGAGTGACAAAACTGTGACCACCAGACTTTGGGTCTGCAATGGTGCCAAGGAGATCAAAAAAATCGCTCCATCAGCGCAGGCGCGACAAACGATCCCGGGCCGTGCCAGCGGTTTCTGAGCTGGGATAAGCCTTGATCAAATCCTCCAGCGTTTTACGGGCAGCCTTGACGTCTTTGAGCTCCAATTGCACGTTCGAGATGGCCAACAGGGCCTCGGGTGCGCGGGGGTGAGCCGGAGCTTCATTGAGCATGCGCTGGAAATGCCCCAAAGACTCTTTGTAGGCCTTGGTGGCGTATTGCGCATTGCCCAGCCAGAAAAGGGCCGAGGGCAGATAACCACTTTGGCTGTACCGCTGGACAAACTGACCCAAAGCACTTTGGGCTGCTGCGAAATCACCTTTTCGGAAGATCTCCATGGCCGCCTCGAATTCACGCTTTTCAGCCGGTTCGGCCATGAACTCCCTGCCGTCGACCGAGACTTTGAGGGGCTCGAAGCGGCGCAAGCGCTCGTCCAGGCCCGATTGGATGTCTTTTTGCCGCAGCTGGACATCCGTAACATCTCGCGCCAAACGCTCTTGGGCACCCCGGCCTTGTGAAACGTCGGCTTTCAGGGCGTCTATTTGCGCCTGAAAATCCAGCAGTGAACGGCGCAATTGGGCGTTTTCTTCCCCCAAGGATTTGCTGGTTTGCTCCAGACGCTGGCGCAACTCCAAAATGGCGCGGCGCGCGTCATCGTCTTCAAACAGACCCGCCTGAGCGGTGCCCAGCACACCGGCCAAAGACAAAGCCACCCCCCAACGAAGGCCTGGGCGGCAAGGTGCGCGGCTGAATGTGCGCGCGGCATTCAAAAGCGTGCTCATGGCCATCAATACCTGATTTCAACGCGACGGTTTTTCGCATAATCCAACTCGGTGGCGCCTTGGGCAGCCAGCTTTTCCTTGCCGTAACTCACTGCCTCCAATTGGCTGTCCGGGACCCCAAGCAAGGTCAGGGCCTGGCGCACGGCCTCGGCTCGTTTTTGTCCCAGCGCCAAGTTGTACTCGCGGCCACCGCGCTCGTCGGTATGACCTTCCAAATTGGCCTTGCGTTGCTTGTTGGCTTGCAGGAATCGCGCGTGGCTTTCAATCACCGGACGAGCGTCTGCACGCACGACAAAGCTGTCGTAATCGAAATAGACCACATGCGCAACACCCGCAGGCCCGATGCCGGAACCGACTTTGTCAGCATTGACATTGGACACACCTGTTTGCGAACTCATGTCCACGCCTTTTGCGGTCACCCCTGAAGGAGCGCGAGCAGATTTGTCTTCGACGGGCACCTCATCCAACTTCACCCCCGATGAACAACCGGCCAACAACGCTGCCAACAACATACCCGCCCAAATTTTCTTCATAGTCCACCTCATTGATAAAAAACAAATGCCTCTAACTCATTTCCACATCGGGCCCCAATGGGGCTCCCGAATGTCACCGCCCTGCCCCGCCAGCCGGGCACGGATGCGCCCGTCCAAGGTGGTGGTCATCAGGGCCTCGCGACCTTGCTGCACCGTGGCATACATCACCAGGCGGCTGTTGGGTGCAAAGCTCGGGCGTTCATCGGCCGATGTGTCAGACAGCGCCGTGACTTGCCCCGAATTCACGTCCATCAGGTGCAGGCGAAATTGCCCACCGATACGCGAGATGTAGGCCAGCCAGCGGCCATCCATGCTGACGGCAGGCGATATGTTGTAGCTGCCCGAAAAAGTCACCCGTTCAGCCGGGCCGCCTTGCGAAGGCATGCGATAAATCTGTGGGCTGCCACCTCGGTCGCTGACGAAATACAGGGCAGTGCCATCTGGCGAGAAAACAGGCTCGGTGTTGATGCTGCCCGCCTGCGTCAAGCGGCGCGGCTCGCCCCCGGCCAGATCGATGCGAAACAGTTGCGATCCGCCATCGCGGCTCAGTGTGGCCACCAAAGACTTGCCATCGGGCGCCCAGGTGGGGGCGCTGTTGGAGCCCTTGAAGTTGGCCACGGCGCGGCGTTGGCCCGTGGCCAGCTCGTGCACATAAACCACGGGTTTGCGCGACTCAAACGACACATAAGCCAACTGTGTGCCGCTGGGTGACCAGACGGGCGAAATGATGGGCTCCGGACTCATCAAGGCAGACTTGGCCCCTTCACCATCGGAGTCGGCAATCCACAGGGTGTATCTGCCTGAGGTCTTGGTGACATAGGTGATGCGGGTGGCAAAAACACCCGGCAAGCCGGTCAACTGCTGATAAGCCCAGTCGGCCACACGGTGTGCCGACAAACGCAAATCGGCGGCCACCACCGTGTCTTTGTAATCGGCTTTTTCCTGACCCTTGACCGCATCCCACAGGCGTGCGCGCACGTCATAGCGGCCATCGGCCAAACGGGTGATGGAGCCAGCCAACAAAGCCTCAGCTGACAACTGCCGCAATGCAGACCAATCGGGACGACTCATTTCATCGAGCTGGACGCTGCCAAACGCCAAGCCTTTGAACTGACCACTGCGCTCCAGATCATTTTGCACAATGCTGGCAAATTTCTGTGGCGCTGTCGCTTCACCTTTGAATGGCGCGATCACCACGGGCAACTGCGTCATGCCTACGCCCGTGACTTCGACGCGAAACTCGGCCTGAGCTGACACACTCATGCCGCCCGCCAGACACAAGGCCATCAACCATTTGAACAAGCCGCCAGACGGGCTCAAGTGCAGCAAAAAAAGCTTCATAGGGGCAGCAGCGTTGTGGACAAAATTCGAAGGCCCGATCGTACACCGTCAAGATGCCCCATTGGCAGGATGCACACGCCTTGTTACGGTCAAAAAAGGCTGCTGTTGCGCCTGCGCAGGCCCAAATCGCTCAGTGGCCAGGAATGCCCTGCTTACAATCAAAGCGCCCATGACGCCAAATACCCCCGAACGCCCCCCCCAGACCATCCGCAGCCGACTGGTCCGCCTGGCCCCCTACTTTGCCAAGCAACGTGGCATCTGGACGGTGGCCACCATGGCCACGCTGGTAGGGGCGCTGACAGAGCCCTTGATACCGGCGCTGTTTCAGCCCTTGCTGGACAAAGGCTTCACTGAAAACAGCCTGCCCTGGTGGTCCATCCCGATCGCCGTGATCGGTTTGTTCACCCTCAGAGGCATCGCACACTTTGTCGGGCAATATGCCCTGGCACGCATCACCAACGATGGCATGGAAAACCTGCGCAAAGACATGTTTGCCCAGTTGTTGCGCGCCGACATCAGCTTGTTTGGCCGCCAATCGGCCAGTGCCTTGTCCAACACCGTGGTCTACGAAGTGCAAAACGGCACCAACCAGCTGATATCTGCCCTCATTGGCCTGGCCCGGGACAGCTTCACTTTGCTGGCCTTTGTCGGCTTTCTCATGTGGATCAACTGGAAACTGACCCTGGTGGTGTTCACCGTGGCTCCGGCCTTGAGTTGGACCATGAAAGTGCTGTCCAAACGGCTTTACAGGCTGACCAAGGCAGGCCAGCAAGCCACCGATGATCTGGCCTATGTGGTGGAAGAAAACGTGCTGGTGCACCGCATGGTTCGGTTACATGGCGCTCAAACCCAGCAAATGAACCGATTCGCAAGCCTTGGCCACCAGCTCAGACGGCTGGCTCTGAAATCGACCGCCTCATCTGCGGCCATCGCACCTTTGACCCAGATCCTCGCCGCCATCGCCCTGTCGGTGGTTCTGGTGATCGCCCTGATGCAAAGCAAAAGCGGGGCTTCTGGTGCCACCGTGGGCGGCTTTGTCGCCTTCATCAGCGCCATGCTCATGATGGTGGCCCCCATCAAACGTCTGGCCGATGTGGCCAACCCGCTCACCCGTGGACTGGCCGCGCTGGAGCGCTGTCTGGCTTTGCTCAGCGATGCACCGGCCGAAACACAGGGCCAACACCAGGTGGACAAAGCCCAAGGCGCCATCGAGTGGAAAGCCGTGCATGTGCAGTTCAACCCCGACAGCGCTCCGGCATTAAGCGGTGTCGATCTGTTGGTGCAACCGGGCGAAACCGTGGCGCTGGTGGGAACCTCTGGGGCAGGCAAAACCACCCTGGTGCAACTGTTGCCCCGTTTTGTTCAAGCCACTGCCGGTCAGGTGTTGCTCGATGGCGTGCCACTTGAAGAGTGGCAACTGGCCAGTTTGCGCCGACAAATGGCGATGGTCAGCCAGGATGTGGTCATGCTCAACGATACCTTGGCGGCCAACGTCTGCCTGGGCCAAGTCCAGGATCGTGCGCGTATCCAGTCATGCCTGGAAGCGGCCAATTTATCGGGCCATGTGGCGCAACTGCCCCAGGGCATGGACACCCTGCTCGGCCACAACGCGGGCGAGTTGTCTGGCGGTCAGCGCCAACGCCTGGCGATTGCCAGAGCCCTGTACAAAGACGCGCCGATTTTGATTTTGGACGAGGCCACGTCGGCCTTGGACAATGCCTCCGAGCGCCTGGTGCAAGAAGCCTTGCAGCAACTCATGAAGGGCCGCACCACACTGATCGTGGCGCACCGACTGTCCACCATCGAGCACGCAAACAGGGTGGTGGTCATGGACAAGGGCCGCATCGTGGAACAAGGCGCACCGGCTGCACTGCTGGCCGCAGGCGGTGCCTACGCCAGGCTGCACAACCGGGGTGAGTGGATCACGGGCGAAGACAACAAGCCTTCATAAATGCAAGCTGCCTCTCAAAGGGCACCGCAAGCAGTCTCATTTCGCCTGGGCACCCACCAACCACCGATTCAACTCACATCAACACGATGTCGTACTGCTCGGGCCCCATGGAGGCCTCGACTTGCAGGGATATCGGTTTGGCAATGAAGTCCGACAAACCGGCCAGGTGCTGGCTTTCTTCGTCGAGCAACAAATCAATCACCGCTGGCGCTGCCACGACCCGGAACTCTCGCGGATTGAACTGCCGAGCCTCACGCAGGATTTCGCGCAGGATGTCATAGGCCACCGAACGCGGGGTTTTGACAATCCCCTTGCCCTGGCAGCTGGGGCACGGCTCGCACAGCATGTGGGCCAGGGATTCGCGGGTGCGCTTGCGCGTCATCTCCAGCAGGCCCAATGAGGAAAAGCCCCCCGCCATCGTCTTGACGCGGTCGCGCGCCAGTTGCTTGCGAAACTCGGCCAGCACCTCATCCTTGTGTTCAGCACGGGACATGTCAATGAAGTCGGCAATGATGATGCCCCCAAGATTGCGCAGCCGCAATTGCCGTGCTATGGCCTGTGACGCTTCCAGATTGGTTTTGAAAATCGTGTCCTCAAAGTTGCGCGCCCCCACATAACCACCCGTATTCACGTCCACCGTGGTCAGCGCTTCGGTCTGGTCGATGATCAGGTAGCCACCAGACTTCAAGTCCACCCGACGCCCCAGCGCCTTGGCGATTTCCTCGTCAATGGCATACAGGTCAAAAATCGGGCGCTCGCCCTTGTAGTGCTGCAAACGCTCGGCGGCTTTGGGCATGAACTCACGGCCAAACTCGACCAACTTGCCAAATTGCTCTTGAGAGTCAATGCGAATGCTTTGTGTGGCCTCCCCCACCAGATCTCGCAAGACGCGCTGCAACAGCGTCAAGTCCTGGTGCAGCAAGGAGGGCGGCGGCAGGCGCATCGAAGCCTCCTTGATGCGTGCCCAGGTCTTGCGCAAATAGGTGATGTCGTCTTGCAGCTCTTCGTCGCTGGAGTCCTCTGCATTGGTGCGCAAAATGAAGCCGCCACCTGCCGGCCCGGCCAAGGCCTGCACGCGTTTGCGCAAAGCATCGCGCTGCTCAGAGGGGATTTTTTGCGACACGCCAATGTGATCGTCTTGCGGCAAAAAGACCAGATGACGGCCCGCGATGCTGATCTGCGTTGAAAGCCTCGCCCCCTTGGTGCCCATCGGGTCCTTGATGACTTGCACCATGATGGCGCGGCCCTCAAACACCTGCTTTTCGATCGGCACCAGTGGCTGGCCCGTGCGGGCGGCTGCGGCCTCGCCTTCGGCGTGCTTTTGCCACACATCGGCCACATGCAAAAAAGCCGCTTTGCCCAGACCAATGTCAATGAAGGCCGATTGCATGCCAGGCAAGACGCGGGCCACCTTGCCCAAGTAGACATTGCCCACCAAACCGCGCTCGAGCGTGCGCTCAACGTGCAGCTCCTGCACCGCGCCAAACTCCACCACCGCCACCCGGGTTTCCTGGGGCGACCAATTGACCAAAATATCTTGTTGCATGGTGGGTAATCAGAAGGGAACAGTTGAAATCAAGGACATCCGCGAAACAGCACACACCCGCGCTTGATCACCTCGCATCCATAACGGCACGAAGACACGACAAACGGTCATGACAGGCTCAACAGCGCACACCCAGCGAGCGCAACAAAGCAGCGGTCTCAAACAGCGGCAAGCCCATGATGCCTGAATAACTGCCTCGGATCTGCTCAATGTGGGCAGCTGCCCTGCCCTGTACGCCATAAGCCCCGGCCTTGCCAAGAGGCTCGCCCGTGGCCACATAGGCCTTGATCTGCGCGGCGGTCATGGGCGCAAAACGTACCCACGACTCGGACACCGCGGCCACCCTCTGCTTGCCTTTTTGTACCGCGACAGCGGTCAACACCCGGTGAGATTGGCCCGCCAACCGCTTGAGGATGCGCACCGCATCGGCTTCGTCAGCCGGTTTGCCCAAAATGTCACGGCCCAAGCACACGGTGGTGTCAGCGCACAACACCGGCGCTGCGGGCAGGCCTTGGCGTTTCAAACGTTGCACAGCCGCATCCAGTTTGAGGCCCGTGACACGCGCCACATAACGCCCAGGCGCTTCTGCATCGCGCACCGCTTCCAAAGACTCGGCGTCTTCATCAGGACCCGCCAAAAGCAGTTGGTGGGCCACGCCGATTTGATCCAGCAATTGGCTGCGCCGTGGGCTTTGGGATGCCAGATAAATGAAGTCGCTCATTCGCGGTGGTAGGGATGGTTGGCGTTGATTGACCAGGCCCTGTAAAGCTGCTCTATCAAGAGCACCCGGGCCATGGCGTGGGGCAATGTCATGTCTGACAAGCGAATGCGCTCGTGTGCCGCTTGGCGGAACTCGGGCTCCAGCCCGTCGGGGCCTCCAATAACCAAGGCCACATCGTCACCACTGAGCTGCCAACTGGTCAGCCGTGTGGCCAGGGCCTGTGTGGTCAGGTGGGTGCCACGCTCGTCGAGCACCACAATGCGGGTGCCACGAGGTATGGCCGCTTCGATGCGCTGGCGCTCTGCGGCGTACAGGTTAGGCAGGGTTTTCGAGCCCCGAGGCTCGGTTTTCACGGCCTTGAGCTCAACCTTGAGCTCAGGCGGAAAACGTTTGGCGTAGTCGTCCCAGGCGGTTTGCGCCCATTCGGGCACGCGCAGGCCGACCGCAACGATCAGCAGCTTCATGCAAGATCAATCGGCTTTGCGACGGGTCGCAGCTTGCACGGCCTTGCGCGCTGGCGCCTTTTTGGCCGCTGTTTTCGTGGCGGGTTTGGCTGCCGATTTGGCTGCTGGCTTGGCCGTTGGTTTGCCTACCGTCTTCACGGTGGGTTTGCTGGTTTTGGTCGCTGGCTTGGCCTCTGACTTGGCAGACGGCTTGGCCGCAGATTTGGCTGCTGGCTTGGCCGATTTGACCGGGGCTTTCAAGGCGGGCTTGGCCTTGCTGACGGGTTTGGCTGCTGGTTTGGCCGCAGCAGTTTTTGCTGAAGTGGTTTTGGCTGCACCGGTCTTGGCGCTGGCTTTGACGCTTGATTTTTTGGCCACCGAATTTTTGATGTGGCCTTTGACCTCGGCAGCCGCCACAGGCTTGGGCGCACCGAACTTCAGGCGCACCGGTGTGCCACCCCAGATTTCTTCGAGGTTGTAATACGTGCGGATGGTGGGTTGCATGATGTGCGCCACGGCTTGACCGCAGTCCACGATGATCCACTCGCCGTTGTCTTCGCCTTCCATTCGGGGCTTGCCAAAACCGGCTTCACGCACCTTGTCGCGCACACTCGCGGCCAAGGCCTTGGTCTGGCGATTGGAAGTGCCCGAGGCAATGATCACGCGCTCAAACAAGGGGGAAAGGTGTTCGGTGTCAAACACCTGAATGTCCTGGGCTTTCACATCTTCCAGCGCGTCCACAATGGCACGCTGGAGTTTTTGGGTGTCTTTTTTGGCAGCAGTTTCGGTCATCAATGGGGCCTGTAGAGGTGGTGTTCGTGAATATAGCGTTCAACAGCGGTGGGCACCAGACCTGAAATTGCTTGGTCTGTGGCCACGAGCACACGGATGTCCGTGGCGCTGTGGGGCATCAGCGGCATGTTCAAAATCTGAATGCGCGCTTCGATGGCGTCAGAAAGGGGCTGTGAAGGGGTGGAGCCGGAATCGCTCCAGGCCTTGACGCCTGTATCACGGCTTGCGGCGCAGATTATAGCGATGCGGCCGATTTCCTCGATCTGGTGCCAAGCCGCTAAAGAGCGCCGCTGGTCATTGCCGAGCAACAAATAAAGCTGTGCCTGCGGAAACTCGGTCTGCAACTCATGCAAGGTGTCCACGGTGTAACTGGGGCCCAAACGCATGATTTCACGATCATCCACCACGACCCGGCTTTGCCCTTCAAAGGCCAATCGGGTCATGGCCAGGCGATGTGCTGCTTCACTCAAAGTGCGGGTTTTGTGCCAGGCCTGCCCTGTGGGCAAAACACGGACCTGGTCGAGTTGCAACTGGGTCAGTGCCGCCTGCACCAGCGCCACATGGGCCTGATGCGGGGGGTCAAACGCCCCGCCAAATACGCCCAGGCGCTGTACACAGGGCGCTTGCGTCAAACCCAATCCTTGGGCACCAGAAAGTGGCTGAGCAAACGCGCTTCGTGCGAATCCGGCGGATCTTGCCGCTGGTAAGACCAACGCACTTCCGGCGGCATGGACAGCAAGATGGATTCGGTGCGCCCGCCCGACTGCAAGCCGAAATGGGTGCCCCGGTCCCAGACCAGGTTGAACTCGACATAGCGGCCCCGGCGATAGAGCTGAAAGTCGCGCTCACGCTCGCCATAAGCCATGTCCTTGCGGCGCTGCACGATCGGCATGTAGGCGCTCAGCAAAGCGTTGCCCACGCTTTGCAACATGGCAAAGCTCTGGTCCATGCCCAATTCGGAAAAATCGTCAAAGAAAATGCCGCCCACACCGCGCTGCTCATGGCGGTGCTTGTTGCAAAAATAGTCGTCACACCAGGTCTTGAAGCGCGGGTGCAGGCCTTCGCCAAATGGGGCCAGCGCATCCTTGCAGGTCTGATGGAAATGCACCGCATCTTCGTCAAACCCGTAGTAGGGGGTCAGATCCATCCCGCCCCCAAACCAGGCCACAGGGGCCTTGCCTTCGGGCTTGGCAGCGATCATGCGCACATTCATGTGCACCGTGGGCACGTAGGGGTTGCGCGGATGAAACACCAAGGACACCCCCATGGCCTCAAAGGCACAACCAGCCAACTCGGGGCGGTGCTGTGTGGCAGAGGGCGGCAATTGCGGTCCGGTCACATGAGAAAAACCGCAGCCAGCGCGCTCAAAAATCGGGCCACCTTCCAAAATCTGCGTGATGCCCTGGCCTTGCAGCTTGTCGCCGGGTTCCTTTTGCCAGTGGTCCACCAAGAAGGGCGTGCCGTCCATGTCTGTCAAAGCCTGGGTGATGCTGGACTGCAAGTTCACCAGGTACTGGCGGGCGGCGTTCAAATCAAAAATGTCGTTCATGAATGACCTTTGTTGGATTCTGTGGGTGCTGGCAAAGCCGTGCCAAGCCAAGGTTGCACGGGCCCCATTTGCTGTTCATGAAAGCCTTGAACCCCCTTAAAAACCTGAGCCATATGAGCGTAGTCCTCTTCTACACGGCCCGTCAGCTGATAGACATCCATGAGGGAAAAGGTACGTCGCCCCCAATCAAACTTGACCAGCACCAGGGGCACATCGGCCTTCAGGGCCACTTGGTAAAAACCGCTGCGCCAGCCGGGGGTCAGGCTGCGCGTGCCTTCCGGGGCCAGGCCCAGCCACAGCAAGCGCCCTGACCTTTTGTACTGCTCGAACAGTTCCACCATGTCGCCCACCACGCCTTTGGGCGAGCTGCGGTCAATCGGCAAGCCCCCGACCCAGCGCAGCCAGGCACCAAACACCGGAAACTTGAACAGCGAATCCTTGGCCCAGAATTTGGCCGGAATGCCCAGGCCCCACTTGGCCAAAATACCAATTGGAAAGTCCCAGTTGCTGGTATGGGGGTAGACGATGGCCACGCCCTGAAGCGTGGGAAAGCCCTCGAACTCCAGCTTCCAGCCCAGCAGCTTCAACAGCCAGCGTGCCAGGCGGGAGCCCTGGAATGAAACGGAGCGAACAGCGTGTTGCGGGTTCATGGGCTAGCCGTCCTGGCTCAATGTTTGATGGCACGGTAGCCGATGTCCTTGCGGTACTGCATGCCGTCAAAACCAATGGCTTCCAGCGTTTCGTAGGCTTTTTGCTGGGCCAGACGCACCGAATCGGCCAGCGCTGTGACGCACAGCACGCGGCCACCCGACGTGAGCGTTTTGCCATCTACCGCCGTGGTGCCCGCATGAAAGACAATGGCATCGTCGGCATCCTTGGGCAGGCCGTTGATGACATCGCCTTTGCGGGGATTCATGGGATAGCCTGCAGCAGCCATCACCACACCCAGCGCCACACGGCGGTCCCACTCCATGTTGATCCTGTCCAGCCCCGACGAGGTAGCGGCCAGCATGACTTCCAGGAAGTCGGTCTTCAAACGCATCAGGATCGGCTGGGTTTCGGGGTCGCCCATGCGGCAGTTGAACTCCAGCGTTTTGGGGCGGCCCTGCTCGTCAATCATCAGCCCGGCATACAAAAAGCCGGTGTAGGGAATGCCGTCTTTTTCCATGCCCCGGATGGTGGGCAGGATCACCTCGCGCATGGCGCGGGCGTGCACTTCGGCTGTGACCACCGGCGCGGGCGAATAAGCCCCCATGCCGCCCGTGTTGGGGCCCCGATCTGCATCCAGCAAGCGTTTGTGGTCCTGGCTGGTGGCCATGGCCGCCACGTTCTGGCCATCGCAGATCACAATAAAGCTGGCCTCTTCGCCTTGCAAAAACTCTTCAATCACCACCCGTGCGCCGCCCTCGTTGTGCGCCACGCCCAAGGTATTGTCCAGCAGCATGAAGTCAATCGCCTCATGCGCCTCGGCCAAGGTCATGGCCACCACCACACCTTTGCCTGCAGCCAGTCCGTCGGCCTTGACCACGATGGGCGCGCCTTTGCGCTCCACATAGGCGTGGGCCAGGGCCGCATCGGTGAAGGTGTCAAACTCAGCCGTGGGAATCTGGTGGCGGGCCATGAAGGCCTTGGAAAAGGCCTTGGAGCTTTCCAGCTGCGCCGCCTTTTGCGTAGGACCAAAAATGCGCAACCCATGCGCACGGAAATCATCCACGATGCCTACGGCCAAGGGAGCCTCGGGACCCACCACGGTCAAACCAATCTGGTTGTCCAGCGCCCATTGCCGCAGCTGTGTAATGTCCGTGATGGGGAGGTTGTGCAGCATGGCATCGCGGGCAGTGCCGCCGTTACCGGGGGCCACATACACCTGCTGCACGCGGGGAGACTGGGCCAATTTCCAGGCCATGGCATGTTCACGGCCACCATTGCCGACCACCAATACTTTCATCCGATGTCCTTATTCTTCAATGTCGGCGTTGTGAAAGACGTTTTGCACGTCATCCAGATCTTCCAAAATATCCAGCAGTTTTTGCATTTTTGCAGCATCTTCCCCCGTCAGGGTGATGGTGTTTTCAGCGCGCATCGTCACCTCGGCCATGTCGGCCACCAAGCCAGCAGTTTCCAGGGCGTTTTTCACGGCCTCAAAGTCGGCAGGCGCCGTCAGGACCTCAATGGCGCCCACCTCATCGGTGATCACATCTTCGGCGCCCGCCTCCAGAGCCACTTCCATCACTTTGTCTTCGTCGGTGCCCGGGGCAAAAATCAACTGACCGCAGTTTTTAAACTGAAACGCTACCGAGCCCTCTGTGCCCAGGTTGCCGCCATGCTTGCTGAAGGCATGGCGCATTTCGGCCACGGTACGCACCCGGTTGTCGGTCATGGTGTCGACAATGACGGCCGCGCCGCCGATGCCGTAGCCTTCGTAACGGATTTCTTCGTAGCTCACACCTTCGAGGTTGCCGGTGGCCTTGTCCACGTTGCGCTTGATGGTGTCTGCCGGCATGTTGGCCGCTTTGGCCTTTTCGATGGCCAGGCGCAAACGTGGATTGGCGCTGACATCACCGCCGCCCGTGCGGGCGGCCACCATGATTTCCCGAACCACGCGGGTCCAAATACGTTGTCTTTTTTCGTCTTGCCTGCCCTTGCGGTGCTGAATATTTGCCCATTTACTGTGGCCAGCCATCGGGAATTCCTTGATTGTTGATTTAACCTATAGGCTCGATTTTACTTTTGAAGCCAGGGAACCTATTTTCATGTCTGAACCCATGCTGATTGCAAAAAACAAGCACGCGCTCTGCGAACTCTTGCCTGGCCTGGCCAACCGCCACGGCCTGATCACGGGGGCCACCGGTACGGGCAAAACCGTCACGCTGCAAACGCTGGCTGAAAGTTTTTCGCGCCTGGGCGTGCCGGTCTTCATGGCCGACGTCAAAGGCGATCTGACCGGGGTCAGCCAAGCGGGCAAGATCGGCGACAAACTGGCCGCCGTGCTGCAAGACCGTGGACTTGCGCTGCCTGAGCCCCTGGCCTGCCCCACCACTTTGTGGGACGTGTTTGGCGAGCAAGGCCACCCGGTGCGCGCCACCATCTCCGACATGGGGCCCTTGTTGCTGACCCGCATGCTGGGCCTGAACGACACCCAGGCCGGGGTGCTGAACCTGGTGTTCAAGATTGCCGACGACAACGGTTTGCTGCTGCTGGACATGAAAGACCTGAGGGCCATGCTGCAGTACGTGGGGGACAACGCCAAACAGTTCACCACCGAATACGGCAACATCAGCGCCGCCAGCATCGGGGCCATCCAGCGCGGCCTGGTTCAAATTGAGACCCAGGGCGGTGACCAGTTCTTTGGCGAGCCCATGCTCAACATTGAAGACTTCATGCAGACCGACGCACAGGGCCAGGGTGTGGTGAACATCCTGGCGGCCGACAAGCTCATGAACTCGCCGCGCCTGTACGCCACTTTTTTGTTGTGGATGCTGTCGGAGTTGTTCGAGGTGCTGCCCGAAATCGGCGACCCGGTCAAACCCAAACTGGTCTTCTTTTTTGACGAGGCGCACCTGCTGTTCAAGGACGCGCCTGCGGTCCTGGTCGAGCGCATCGAGCTGGTGGTGCGCCTGGTGCGCTCCAAGGGCGTGGGGGTGTACTTCGTCACGCAAAACCCGCTGGACATCCCCGACAGCGTGCTGGGCCAGTTGGGCAACCGGGTGCAACACGCCCTGCGTGCCTACACACCGCGCGACCAAAAAGCCGTGAAGTCCACCGCGCAAACCATGCGCCCCAAGGCAGGCCTGGACATCGAAGCGGCCATCACCGAACTGGCCGTGGGCGAGGCCCTGGTGAGTTTTCTGGACGCCAAGGGCCGCCCCTGCGAGACCGAACGCGTGTTTGTGCTGCCCCCGGGCAGCCAGCTGGGCCCCATCACCCCCGCCCAGCGGCAGGCGCTGGTTCAGGGCTCTTTGGTGGCCGGGGTTTACGAACAAGCACAGGACCGGGAGTCGGCTTACGAAAAACTCAAGGGCCAGGCCGCTGCATCCGGCCAAGCCAGCGCCGCCAGCCCCTTGCCAGGTCAGGCACCGGGGGCTGCCGAATCAGCCAGCGGCGGCCTGATGGGGAGCCTGACAGAAATGCTGTTTGGCAGCACCGGCCCCCGGGGTGGACAACGAGACGGTGTGGCGCAAATGGTGGTCAAAAGTGCCGTGCGCACCGCAGGCTCGGCCATTGGCCGGGAAATCGTGCGCGGCGTACTGGGCAGCTTGCTGGGGGGAAGTCGGCGCAGATAAGCGTATCGGCTGCATCCCACCAAAAAAGGCCCTGACGGGCCTTTTTTTGTGCCCCTACCCCAGAAACGGGGAGCGGGGCCATGGATTCACGGAACTTAGCCCGCTGTGGCCTCTTCGGGCTCGGCGGGCTCCGAACGCGAAGAGCGGCTGTCCTTTTTCGGGTTGGGCGTGATGTCCAGCAAGACCTCGTCCTTGTCGTCGATGTCCACCATCAGACGCCCGCCTTCGGTCAGGCGACCAAACAGCAATTCGTCGGCCAAGGCCTTACGGATGGTGTCCTGGATCAGGCGCTGCATGGGGCGTGCGCCCATGAGCGGGTCGAAGCCCTTCTTGGCCAGGTGCTTGCGCAGCTTGTCGGTGAAGGTGACGTCCACCTTCTTTTCACCCAATTGCTGCTCCAATTGCAGCAAGAACTTGTCGACCACACGCAAGATGATCTGCTCATCGAGCGGCTTGAAGCTGACGATGGCGTCCAGGCGGTTGCGGAACTCGGGGGTGAACAGGCGCTTGATGTCGCCCATCTCGTCGCCCGCCTGGCGCGGGTTTGTGAAACCTATGGTGGCCTTGTTCATGGTCTCCGCGCCCGCGTTGGTCGTCATGACGATGATGACGTTGCGGAAGTCGGCCTTGCGCCCGTTGTTGTCGGTCAGCGTGCCGTGGTCCATGACCTGCAACAACACGTTGAAGATCGCGGGGTGCGCCTTTTCGATTTCGTCGAGCAGCAGCACGCAATGCGGCTTTTTGGTCACCGCTTCGGTCAACAGGCCACCTTGGTCAAAACCCACATAGCCCGGAGGCGCGCCGATCAGGCGGCTCACAGCGTGTTGCTCCATGTACTCGGACATGTCAAAGCGGATCAACTCAATGCCCATGATGTAGGCCAGTTGCTTGGCCGCCTCGGTCTTGCCCACGCCCGTGGGGCCCGAGAACAGGAAGGAGCCAATGGGCTTGTCGGTTTTACCCAAGCCCGAACGCGCCATCTTGACAGCAGACGAGAGTACTTCGAGCGCTTTGTCCTGACCGAACACCACCGACTTGAGGTCGCGCTCGATGGTCTGCAGCTTGCTGCGGTCGTCGTTGGACACGTTGGCCGGAGGAATGCGTGCAATCTTGGCAACGATGTCTTCGATCTCTGCCTTGCCAATGGTTTTTTTGCGTTTGGATGCGACCTGAATCCGCTGCGCAGCACCGGCTTCGTCGATGACATCAATCGCCTTGTCGGGCAACTGCCGGTCATTGATGAACTTGGCCGACAGCTCGGCAGCGGCCTGCAAGGCAGCGATCGTGTATTTGACGCTGTGGTGATCTTCAAAACGGCTCTTGAGGCCTTTGAGGATGTCCACGGTCTCGGTCACCGTCGGTTCGACCACGTCCACTTTCTGGAAACGACGCGAGAGGGCCGCGTCCTTTTCGAAGATACCTCGGTACTCGGTGAAAGTCGTTGCACCAATGCACTTGAGCTGACCGCTGGACAGGGCAGGCTTGAGCAAGTTGGAGGCGTCGAGCGTACCGCCCGAGGCCGCACCCGCACCGATCAAGGTGTGGATTTCGTCGATGAACAGGATGGCGTGCGGCTTGTCCTTGAGTGACTTGAGCACGCCCTTGAGGCGCTGCTCAAAGTCGCCACGGTATTTGGTGCCCGCCAGCAAGGCCCCCATATCCAGCGAATACACCGTGGCTTCGGTCAGGATGTCGGGCACAGTGCCTTGGGTGATGCGCCAGGCCAAGCCTTCTGCAATTGCAGTTTTACCCACACCGGCCTCCCCCACCAGCAGCGGGTTGTTCTTGCGACGGCGGCACAGAATCTGAATCGTGCGCTCCACCTCGTACTCGCGCCCGATCAGGGGATCGATCTTGCCTTCTTTGGCCGCTTGGTTCAGGTTGTTGGTGTATTGCTCCAGAGGTGAGGCTTTTTCACTGCGCTCACCACCTTGCCCGCCTTCTTCACTTTCGCTGCTGGCGGGGTTCTCAGCCGATTTGGCCGCTTCTGGCGGGTCGCTCTTGCGGATGCCGTGGGCAATGAAGTTGACCACGTCCAGCCGCGTGATGCCTTGCTGGTGCAGGTAATACACAGCGTGCGAGTCTTTTTCGCCAAAGATGGCCACCAGCACGTTGGCGCCGGTCACCTCTTTTTTACCACTGCCGGTGGACTGCACATGCATGATGGCGCGCTGAATCACGCGCTGAAAGCCCAGCGTGGGTTGCGTGTCCACCTCTTCGGTGCCGGCCACCTGCGGGGTGTTGTCCTTGATGAAGTTGCTCAAGGCCTTGCGCAAATCATCGATGTTGGCGGCGCAAGCGCGCAACACTTCAGCCGCACTGGGGTTGTCCAGCAATGCTAGGAGCAGGTGCTCAACTGTGATGAACTCGTGGCGCTGCTGTCGGGCCTCAACAAAGGCCATGTGCAAACTGACTTCCAATTCCTGGGCAATCATGTGATTTCCTTTTGCCTTGCGTGAGAGATAAAAACGATGTGGGGTAGTTTGCCCACTATTCAATGGGCTCGCTGACACATTGCAACGGGTGCCCGGCTTGTCGGGCCGCATCCAGCACCTGGTCCACCTTGGTGGCCGCCACGTCGCGGGAATAGACCCCACAGACGCCTTTGCCGTCCAAATGGATCTTGAGCATGATCTGGGTGGCCGCCTCGCGGTCTTTGCCAAAAAATTCCTGGATGACCATGACCACGAACTCCATGGGGGTGAAGTCATCGTTGAGCATGGCCACCTGATACATCTGAGGTGGCTGAATTTTTTGAGCACGGCGCTCGAGCACGACAGCATCGCCCCCATCCGGGGTGCGGGGCGTCACTGGCGGCAGCGTTGGGTTTGCAGGTTTTTTCGTTGCCATGAATTCATTCTATAGAGGCTTTGAACCCCTTTTGGACAACGGTCATAAAAGACTTTTCCGGCCTGCGTGAAAACCCCGTGATCTCGGGGAAAACCTCACATTGACAAAAACAACAAGCCCGCCTCAAATGAATGTCAATCAATAACGGAGACATCGCATGCCCAGCGGTACGGTCAAGTGGTTCAACGATGCCAAAGGTTTCGGATTCATCGAGCCTGACGGCGGCGGAGCCGATGCTTTTGCTCATTTTTCAGCCATACAGGCTGACGGCTACAAAAGCCTCAAGGAAGGCGCCCGGGTGACTTTTGAGCTCGCAGAGGGCAACAAAGGCCTCATGGCCGTGAATATCCGGGCTGAAAACGCCGCCGAGCAAACCGAGTCAACCTTGTCCAATGAAGATCCCGGCCCCGCTTCCTGATTATCCCGGCGGGTCTGGGCAAGATCATCATGACCGCTTGCCCTTATGCTTGAGGGCTTATCGCCAGCGCGAGCAATGATTTCACCATGACCCCGAGCAAAATTTTCACGACGCGGACCTTTCGCCAACTGGGCGCCCGACTGATCACATCAGCCTGTTTGATGAGCGCCCTGCACAGCCTGGCGCAGCCCGCACCGCAACTTCAATTGCCCCGCACCAAATTGAGCGCAGGTATGCATGTGCTAGACGTGCAATTGGCACAAACGCCCGAGCAACGCCAAATTGGACTCATGTCACGCAAGGACATGCCCCAGCACGAGGGCATGTTGTTCGTGTTTGAACAGCCCGCCACGCAGTGTTTTTGGATGCGCAACACCCTGATTCCCTTGACAGCCGCCTTCGTGGACGATGACGGCACAATTGTCAATTTGGCCGATATGAAGCCCCAAAGCGACGATTCGCATTGCTCGGCCAAGCCCGTGCGCTTTGTGCTGGAAATGAACGAGGGCTGGTTTGCAAAACGGCAAATCAAGGCGGGCTACAAACTAAGGGGGGATGCGTTCAAGCGCTGAGGCGAAAGCCTGCGCCCTACCGTCAGAGCGCTTCAAACACCCCAGACCATATCCACGTCTTGAGCTCGGCAACGCTCCAGCATATTGATCATGGGGCGTGCTCTTTGCGCCAGACGAACGGGGTCAAGTTGCCCCTCTGGCGTGTCATCTGCCGGGGCAACACCTGCCTGCGCCTTTTCAGAACGTGACTGTCGTGTGGCCTCGTCCTGTGCCACAGCAGCCTCCAGCGTTGCGATCACTCCCGCCAGGTTTTGGGCCAGCACAATGCCCTTGACAGGATCATCACCCAGCATGATCTTGAGCAGCCTGCGGGCATCGTCCTCCAGCATGATGAGGTCGCTGGTGGCTTGTGATTTGAATTTGAACAACATGACGCAACTCCTGTGAATGGATATTCAGGACTTGCCCAACTCCGTCACATCATCCCCGTCAACGGCGTCGCCCTGAATCAAGGCCTTTAGTTTATGACTGGCATGGAAGGTCGCCACACGACGTGCATCAATAGGAATCAATTCTCCCGTCCGGGGGTTGCGTCCCGGACGGGCTGCCTTGGTGCGAATCTGAAAATTGCCAAAACCAGAAATTTTCACATCCTCACCTGAGATCAGGTTCTCGACCACCAAGTCAAAAAAGGCATCCACCATGTCTTTGGACTCGCGCTTGTTCAAGCCAATCTGGTCAAACAGCAAATCGGCCAATTGCGCCTTGGTCAGCGCCGGGGTTTCCAGAGATTCAAAGCTGATTTGCATGAGCGCGTTCCAAGTTGGTATGAAGACGCATCAGCCGCGCAGCCGAGCGGCAACCTCGACGCCAAGCTTCTCTATCACAGCCGCCATGGCCGTCTCAATCTGGGTATCGGTCAAGGTAGCTTCGTCGCTGTGCAAACTCAAGCGAACCGCCAAGCTCTTTTCACCCACAGCCAAGCCGCCGGTCGACTCGGTTTTGGGGCGGTAAATGTCAAACAATACCGCATCGCGCAGCAAACCCTGGGTGGGTGCCGCATGGATGGCCGCCATCAATTGGCCGTGCGTGACGTGCTCGTTCACGATGACCGCGATGTCTCGCTCCACCGACTGGTGTTTGGCCACCGCTTGAGCCACTGGCACTTTTCTGGCCGTGACGGCGTCCAGTGACAACTCAAACACCACGGGCGCACTGCTCAACTCCCAAGCCTGTCGCCAGCGAGGGTGCAGCTCACCCACATGGCCAATCACCACGCCATCAAGCAACACCTGGGCCGAGCGGCCCGGGTGCATGGCGGGGTGTTCAGCGGCCGCAAACTCCGCCTTGCGCGGGGCCAGCAATTTCTCCACATCGGCCTTGACGTCGTAAAAATCGACATTGCGGGACTTGCCCTGCCAACCCAAGGGCTCCACTGGGCCCCAGGCCATGCCGGCCACGCGCATGGGCTGCTCGAACCCCTCCACGGTGGTGTCGGTGCTTTGCACGGCAGCATCACGCAGGAACACGCGGCCCAGCTCGAACACGCGCACGCGGTCAGCCTTGCGGTCAGCGTTGAACTTGACCACCTGCAGCAGTGAGCCGATCAGGCTCGAGCGCATCACGCTCATCTGGCTGGCAATGGGGTTGAGCAAGCGGATCGGGTGGGCGTTGCCCGCCAAGTCTTTTTCCCACGCTTCTTCGACGAAGCTGTAGTTGATGGTTTCCTGATAACCCAAAGCGGCAATGGCACGGCGTACAGCCGATGGGCTGCGCTCGGTCTCTGGGCGCACCTTGGCGGTGATGGGGGCCAGAGGCGGGTTCGTGGGCAGGTTGTTGTAACCCACCATGCGGGCCACTTCCTCGATCAGGTCTTCTTCAATCTGCAAATCGAACCGGAAGCTGGGCGGTGTGACGGTGACGGTGCCCTCGCCTTCAGCCACTTGCAAGCCCAAGCCGCGCAAAGCGTCGGCGCACTGCTGCTGGGTCAAAGGCATGCCAATCACCTTGACCGCACGGGCCACGCGCAGGGTCACTGGCGTGATGGCGGGCAAGTTCAAAGTTTGGTCATCGATGGGGCCGACCTTTGTCTCAGGGGTGCCGCAAATGTCCAGCACCAGCTGGGTGATGCGCTCGATGTGCTCCACCGTCAGCTGCGGGTCCACACCGCGCTCGAAACGGTGGCCTGCATCGGTCGAGAAGTTGTAGCGGCGCGAGCGGCCAGCAATCGAGGTGGGCCACCAGAAGGCCGCTTCGATGTAGATATTTTGGGTGTCGTCGGACACGGCGGTGGCGTCACCGCCCATGATGCCGGCCAGCGATTCGACCTGGCTGTCATCGGCGATCACACCCACCTTGTCGTCCACGGTCACGGTGTTGCCATTGAGCAGCTTGAGCGACTCACCGGGCTGGCCCCAGCGCACCTGCAAGCCGCCGTGGATCTTGTCGAGGTCAAAAATGTGCGAGGGACGACCGAACTCGAACATCACGTAGTTGGAGATGTCCACCAACGGGCTCACGCTGCGCTGACCGCAACGGGCCAGGCGGTCGACCATCCACTGCGGAGTTTGCGCCTTCGTGTTCACGCCCCTCACAACGCGACCGCTGAAGCGACCGCACAGCTCGGGGGCCTTCACATTCACGGCCAGCTTGTCGCTGATCTGCGCGGCCACAGCCGGGAAAGTCGGGGCCTTCAAAGGCGCGCCGGTCAGGGCCGACACTTCTCGGGCAATGCCGTAAACACTCAAGCAATGCGCCAGATTGGGCGTGAGCTTGAGCGTCATCAGGGTGTCGTCCAGATTCAGGTACTGGCGGATGTCCTGGCCCAGAGGAGCGTCAGCGGGCAGCTCCAACAAACCGCCATGGTCGTCGGCGATTCGCAGTTCTTTGGCTGAACACAGCATGCCGTGGCTCTCCACACCACGCAGCTTGCCCACTTTGATCTGGAAAGGCTTGCCGTCTTCGCCAGGCGGCAACTCGGCGCCGACCATGGCGCAAGGCACGCGGATACCCACGCGGGCATTGGGCGCACCACAGACGATGTTCAGCAGACTGCCCTGCCCCACGTCCACCTGGCACACGCGCAGGCGGTCGGCGTTGGGGTGCTGCACGGCTTCCTTGATTTCGCCGACCACGATCTTTGTGAAGGGTGGGGCCACGGGCTCGAGCTCTTCCACTTCAAGGCCGGCCATGGTCAAGGTATCGGCCAGTTGCTGGGTCGTCAGGGGCGGGTTGCAGAACTCGCGCAACCAGGATTCAGGAAATTGCATGTCGCGTGTCTCGGACTTGGAAGGGAATTACTGGAACTGGCTCAGAAAGCGCACATCGCCGTCAAAGAACAGGCGCAGGTCGTTCACGCCGTAGCGCAGCATGGTGAAACGGTCCATGCCCATGCCAAAGGCAAAACCAATGAACTGCTCGGGGTCCAGGCCCATGTTGCGCACCACGTTCGGGTGCACTTGACCGGAGCCGCCCACTTCAAGCCAGCGACCGGCCAGCGGGCCGCTTTGGAACTGGATGTCAATCTCAGCGCTGGGCTCGGTGAACGGGAAGAAACTCGGGCGAAAGCGCAGCACCAAGTCGTCGCTCTCAAAAAAGGTGCGGCAAAAATCGGTGACCACGACCTTGAGGTCCTTGAAGCTCACGTTCTCGCCAATCCACAAGCCTTCGCACTGGTGGAACATGGGCGAATGGGTGGCGTCGGAGTCAACGCGGTAGGTACGCCCGGGAGCAATCACGCGGATCTCGGGCATCCCTTGGCCAGCATCGAGCTGGTTGCGGTAACGCTTGACGTGCTGCACCGCATGGCGAATCTGCATGGGGCTGGTGTGCGTGCGCAGCAAATGACCACCTTCGACATAAAAAGTGTCATGCATGGATCGCGCGGGATGGTCTTCGGGCGTGTTGAGCGCGGTGAAGTTGAACCAATCGGTCTCGATCTCGGGGCCTTGGGCCACCTCAAAACCCATGGAGCCAAAAATATTCTCGACCCGCTCCAGCGTCAGCGAGACAGGGTGCAAACCACCGACATTGGCGCTGCGGCCAGGCAGCGACACATCCAGCGCTTCGGCCTTGAGTTGCGCTTGCAACTCAGCATCAGCCAGGGCTTGGCGGCGGTCATTCAAGGCCGCCTCGATCGCCTGCTTGGCGAGGTTGATGGCGGCGCCTCGGGTTTTCTTATCTTCCACGCTCAGAGCGGCCATGCCCTTCATCAACTCGGTGATGCGACCGGCTTTGCCCAAAAACTGGGCTTTGGCGTTTTCGAGGTCTGCAGGTGTCAGTGCCTGCACAAAACTCTGGCGGGCGGATTCGACCAGGGTGTCCAGCTCGTTCATGGTGTGGGAGATCGGTGATCTGTGTGAGAAAGAACAAAAAAGGGATTGAAGCTTTTGCGAGCCTCAATCCCTTTGATCGAGTGCGTGGCACAGGCCCGAGGGCCCATGTCACTCATGGACTCAAGCTGCGGCCAGTTTGGCTTTGACTTGGTTCACGATGCCAGCAAAAGCGGCCTTGTCGTGCACGGCGATGTCCGCCAGCATCTTACGGTCGATTTCGATGGCAGCCTTTTTCAGGCCGTTGGCGAACTGGCTGTAGGTCAGACCGCATTCACGCGCAGCGGCGTTGATACGGGCAATCCACAACTGACGGAACACACGCTTTTTGGTGCGGCGGTCACGGTAGGCGTATTGGCCGGCCTTCATCACCGCCTGTTTGGCGATGCGGAAGACATTGCCGCGGCGACCGCGGAAACCTTTTGCAAGGGCCAAAACTTTCTTGTGACGGGCGCGTGCCGTTACACCACGTTTAACGCGAGGCATATTTATTCTCCTTGTTCGTCAGTGATTACAGGCCAGCCATGGGCAGCATTTGCGCGATGTGACCCATATTGGTCTCATGCACAGACACGGAACCGCGAAGGTGACGCTTGTTTTTGGTGGTCTTCTTGGTCAGGATGTGACGTTTGAAGGCTTGGCCGCGTTTAACGGTTCCACCTGGACGAACACGGAAGCGCTTTTTAGCGCTGCTTTTGGTCTTCATCTTGGGCATGTGAATGCTCCTTTAATTGTGCTCGTGAGGCGTCTGCAAAAAATTTGCAGCCTTGTTGGCCCCGAGCCACTTTTAACAAAAGCCGCCCAAAGGCAGCTTTTGACTCAACCTGCCCGAAAGCCGGTCAAATTCTTTGTCAAGCCGATTCGGCCGGTGCAGACGCGTCTGCAGCCTTGCCACCCACAGCAGGCTTTTTACGGCCTGGTGCGATCATCATGATCATCTGGCGGCCTTCCAACTTGGGAAACTGCTCCACGATGATCGAGTCAGCCAGCTCATCGCGGATGCGGTTGAGCAAAGCCAGACCCAGTTCCTGGTGCGTGATTTCACGACCACGGAAACGCAAGGTGATCTTGCACTTGTCGCCATCGGCCAAAAACCGGCGGATGTTGCGCATCTTGATGTTGTAATCACCGTCGTCCGTGCCTGGGCGGAATTTGACTTCCTTGATGTCAATGACCGTTTGCTTGGCTTTGGCTTCCGCCGCACGCTTTTGCTCCTGGTATTTGAACTTGCCGTAGTCCATCAAACGGCAAACCGGTGGGTTGGCCGTGGCGGCAATTTCAACCAGGTCCACATCCATCTCGCCGGCCAAGCGCAAGGCTTCAGCCAGTGACAAAATGCCCATGGGCTCATTTTCAGGGCCGGAAACACGGACCTCTGGGGCCATGATTTCACGGTTCAAACGGTGTTTACGTTCTTCGCGTTGGCGACGATCACGAAATTCGGTAGCGATGACTCAATCCTTTACGGAACAAAACTGCAACAAGCAGCCCATCCATCTTTGTGCCCACGGGCCAAAGCTTGTGGCGAAAAACACCTTCAGGCTTTAGAAGCAATGTCGGCAGCAATGAGTTCAATGAACGCATCGATCGACATCACACCGAGGTCTTTGTTACCTCGGGCGCGCACTGCGACGGTACCTGCTGCCTTTTCTTTGTCGCCAGCGACAAGGATGTAAGGCAGCTTTTGCAACGAATGCTCGCGTATTTTATACGTGATTTTCTCGTTGCGCAGGTCCAACTCGACCCTAAGGCCTTGATTTGACACTGATTTTTGGAGTTTTGCAGCAATTTCGCGACAGTAGTCGGACTGCGCATCGGTGATGTTGAGCACCGACACCTGAAGAGGTGCCAGCCAAGTGGGCAAGGCACCGGCATGCTGCTCGACCAAAATACCAATGAAGCGTTCCATGCTGCCCACGATGGCGCGGTGCAGGATGACAGGACGCTGGCGCGAGCCGTCTTCGGCCACGTACTCCGCATCCAGACGCTCGGACAGGTTGAAATCGACCTGAATCGTGCCGCACTGCCACTCTCGGCCAATGGCGTCTTTGAGGGTGTATTCGATCTTGGGGCCGTAAAACGCACCATCGCCTTCAGAAATCACGAATTCGCAGCCTGACGCACGCAAGCTGTCCATCAAGGCTTTTTCGGCCTTGTCCCACAGCTCGTCAGAGCCGATGCGCGCGGCTGGACGGGTGGAGACCTTGTAGAGGATGTCGGTGAAACCGAAGTCGGAATAAACCTTCTTGAGCACCTTGGTGAAGGTACCGCACTCGGGCAAGATCTGGTCTTCGGTGCAGAAGATGTGACCATCATCCTGCGTGAAACCACGCACGCGCATGATGCCGTGCAGGCCACCCGAAGGCTCGTTGCGGTGACACTGGCCAAATTCGCCATAGCGCAAAGGCAAGTCACGGTAGCTCTTGATACCCTGCTTGAAAATCAGGATGTGACCTGGGCAATTCATCGGCTTGAGGGCGTAATCGCGCTTTTCCGACTCGGTCGTGAACATGTTGTCACGGTACTTGTCCCAGTGACCCGTCTTTTCCCAAAGGCTCTTGTCGATGATCTGCGGGCCTTTGACCTCTTGATACCCGTTGTCACGATAAACCTGACGCATGTATTGCTCGATGGTTTGCCAAACGGTCCAGCCTTTGGGGTGCCAAAACACCAGACCCGGTGCATGCTCGTCGATGTGGAACAAGTCCAATTCGCGCCCCAGCTTGCGGTGGTCGCGTTTTTCAGCTTCTTCCAGGCGCACCAAGTACTGTTGCAGATCATCCTTGCTGGCCCAAGCCGTGCCGTAGACACGCTGCAGCATTTCGTTTTTGCTGTCACCGCGCCAGTAAGCGCCAGCCACTTTCATGAGTTTGAAGTGCTTGAGTTTCCCTGTACTGGGCACATGAGGGCCACGGCACAGGTCCTCAAAATTGCCTTCGCGGTACAAGCTGACTTCCTGATCGGCCGGAATGCTGGCAATGATTTCGGCCTTGTAATGCTCACCCAAACCCTTGAAATAGGTCACAGCTTCATCGCGGGGCAGAACTCGGCGCACCACAGGCTCATCCTTGTTGGCCAGCTCGGTCATGCGTTTTTCGATGGTGACCAGGTCGTCTGGCGTGAACGGACGGGAATAAGAAAAATCGTAATAAAAACCGTTGTCGATCACGGGACCAATGGTGACTTGCGCCTCAGGAAACAAATCCTTGACGGCATAGGCCAACAAGTGGGCCGTTGAGTGGCGGATCAGTTCCAGACCCTCAGGATCTTTGGCGGTCACGATGGCCAAGTTGGCGTTGGCCGACATGCTGAAACTGGTGTCCACCAGTTGGCCATTGACTTTGCCGCCTAAAGCAGCTTTGGCCAAGCCAGCGCCAATGGAGGCGGCCACGTCAGCCACGGTCACAGGACCGGGAAATTCACGCAATGAACCGTCGGGAAGAGTGATCTGAACCATGAGTTTGCAAGTAAAAAAGCGCGGCATAGGCCGCGCTTGGGGGAAATGTCTAAACGCTGAGGACAGATTTTACGCCGCCCTCGCCTTCAGCATGCCAAAGTTGATCAGTGGAACTGCTCTTCTTCGGTCGAACCGGTCAAGGCTTTCACGGAGGACGAGCCGCCCTGGATCACGGTGGTCACGTCGTCGAAGTAGCCTGCACCGACTTCTTGCTGGTGCGACACGAAGGTGTAACCCTTGTCGCGTGCTGCGAATTCAGGCTCTTGCACCATGTTGACGTAGTGCTTCATGCCTTCGCCGTTGGCGTATGCATTGGCGAACTGGAATGTGTTGTACCAGTTGATGTGGATACCAGCCAATGTGATGAACTGGTACTTGTAACCCAATGCAGACAGGTCTTCTTGGAACGAAGCGATTTGGCTGTCGTTGAGGTTTTTCTTCCAGTTGAAAGAAGGTGAGCAGTTGTAAGACAAGAGCTTGCCTGGGCAAGCGGCGTGCACGGCTTGTGCGAATTCGCGGGCAAAGCCGATGTCTGGCACGCCGGTTTCGCACCACACCAAGTCAGCATAAGGCGCGTAGGCCACGCCGCGGCTGATGGCTTGCTCCAGACCGTTTTTGACGCGGTAGAAACCTTCTTGTGTGCGCTCGCCTGTCAAGAATGGCTTGTCGTTGGCGTCGTGGTCAGAAGTGATCAAGTTCGCAGCTTCAGCATCGGTACGGGCCAACACGATGGTGGATGTGCCCATGACGTCAGCCGCGAAACGTGCAGAGATCAATTTCTCGCAGGCTTCTTGTGTTGGCACCAAGACTTTGCCACCCATGTGACCGCATTTCTTCACCGCAGCCAATTGGTCTTCGAAGTGAACACCAGCAGCGCCGGAGGCGATCATGTTCTTCATCAGTTCGAAAGCGTTCAACACGCCACCGAAACCGGCTTCAGCGTCTGCCACGATGGGCAGGAAGTAGTCGATGAATTCCTTGTCGCCGGGGTTGATGCCACGGCTCCACTGGATTTCGTCGGCGCGCTTGAAGGTGTTGTTGATGCGGCGAACCATGGTGGGCACCGAGTCGTAGGCGTAGAGCGACTGGTCGGGGTACATGGTTTCCGATGTGTTGCCGTCAGCAGCGACTTGCCAGCCCGACAGGTACACGGCTTCGAGGCCAGCTTTGGCTTGTTGCATGGCTTGACCAGCGCTGATGGCGCCGAAAGCGTTGACGTAGCCTTTTTTGGCACCGCCGTTGACCTTTTCCCAGAGCTTTTCAGCACCGCGCTTGGCCAAGGTGTGCTCGATGGGCATGCTGCCGCGCAGACGCACGACGTCGGCAGCGGAATAACCGCGCTTGACACCCTTCCAACGGGGGTTGGTCGCCCAGTCTTTTTCGAGGGCGGCGATTTGCTGTTCACGGCTGAGTTGTTGAGTGATGTCGGCTGGCATGGAAAACTCCTGTGGTCAAGTTGAAATCAGGCGATGTGGGCAGCGGTTTCTGCTTTGTCGATGTTTGAATCTTAACTCTTCTACAAGACCTTTATCCATTCTTATGTCTTATATAAGACATTTTTTTATTTGTTATAAATCAATAACTTACAAAAAATATTTCTCAATATGAAATATATTCTTTCATATTGAAAAATTTTTCCATTACTCACCACCAATAAATCTCACATCATGAAATTGTAAGATCAAATGATGAAATGTCATGCGAGTCTTCAACCATCTTTCGGGAGGATGGATGTTTTCACCTTTTGACGCAGGCCTCATGTCAGGATCTGTAACCGCCGACAAAAGACAAGCCCTCGTCAGTACTCAAAGCATGTCAGAACCGGCTCAAGCCCTAAAATCAGCCCGTGACTCTTCAACAAACCCCGGCTTCCGCGCGCCGCCCCATCCGCGAACTCCCCGATGAACTGATCAGCCAGATCGCCGCTGGCGAGGTGGTCGAGCGCCCGGCATCTGTCGTGCGCGAGCTGGTGGACAACGCCATGGACGCGGGCGCACGCAGCATCACGCTGCGCCTGATGGGTGGCGGCACCCGGCTGATTTCGGTGGAAGACGACGGCGGTGGCATTGCCCCGGACGAATTGGCCACCGCTTTAAAGCGCCACGCCACCAGCAAGATCGGCAACCTCGATGAACTCGAATCGGTCATGACCATGGGCTTTCGGGGGGAGGCGCTGGCCGCCATCAACTCGGTGTCCGAACTCACCTTGCTCTCGCGCATGGACGGCCAGCCCACGGCCTTTGCCCTGGACGGCCGCACGGGAGAGATCCGCCCCGCCGCTCGCGCTGTGGGCACCACGGTGGAAGTCAAAGAGCTGTTTTTCTCGACCCCCGCCCGCCGCAAGTTTTTGAAAAGCGACAGCACCGAGCTGGCGCACTGCATCGAGGCCGTGCGCCGCCACGCCCTGGCCCGCCCCGACGTGGGCTTTGCCATCTGGCACGAGGGCAAGCTGGTCGAGCAGTGGCGCGTGCACCCCGGCGCTGCGGGGCTGGAGCAGCGCCTGGCTGATGTGCTGGGCGAAGAATTCGTGGCGCAGTCCATCGCCGTGGCATACAACGCAGGACCGCTCAAAGTGATCGGCCGCGCTGGTTTACCCGATGCCGCCCGCTCGCGCCCCGATCACCAGTTTGCCTATGTGAACGGTCGCTTTGTCCGCGACAAGGTGGTCATGCACGGCGCACGCAGCGCCTACGAAGACGTGCTGCACGGTCACAAGCAGCCGGCCTATGCGCTGTTCATGGAGATTGATCCGACCTTGGTGGACGTGAACGTGCACCCCACCAAGATCGAAGTGCGATTCAGGGATAGCCGCGCTGTGCACCAGGCTGTGCGACACGCGCTGGAAAAAGCGCTGGCTGCGCCACGCTCGCAAAACCTGTCTGACGAGCCGCCAACCTCAGCCAGTGACTTCGAACTGAAAAACGGCCCCGCCCCCAAAGCCCTGCCCGAATCGGCCAGTTGGCAGCAAGGCGGCATGGCGTTTGAGCGTCCCGGCCCCTCCACCTTCAGCGCCCCTACCTACAAACCGGCTGATTTTGTGCGACCCCGTGTGGACGGTGAGCAGGCCATGGCTGATCTCAAGGCACTGTGGAACCCGCCCGAGCGCGGCGAAAGCCTGAGCGCTCAGGAGCGCCCCACGCCAGCCTGGCTTCCAGTTGCCCGAGCAGAAACTGCCCCCGTCCCAGCGGACACCGTGAGCAGCGCCACCGCCTCCCTGCCAGAGCCCACACCCCTGCCCGCAGGCGACTGGCCCCTGGGCCGCGCCATCGCGCAACTGCACGGTGTCTACATCCTGGCCGAAAACAAGCAAGGCCTGGTGGTGGTGGACATGCACGCCGCGCACGAACGCATCGTCTACGAGCGCCTGAAAAACCAACTGAACACGCCTGGCAGCGAAGGCCCGCGCATCGCCAGCCAACCCCTGCTGATCCCGGCAACCTTTGCCGCCAACCCCACCGAAGTGGCCACGGCCGAATCCTGCGCCGAGGCGTTGGAACAACTCGGCCTGGAAATCTCGCCCCTGTCGGCCAAGACCCTGGCCGTTCGCGCCGTGCCCACGAGCCTGGCGCAAGGCGATGCGGTGGAGCTGGCCCGCAGCGTGCTGGCAGAGTTGTGTCAGCACGACGCCAGCACGGTGGTGCAACGCGCCCAAAATGAAATTTTGGCGACCATGGCTTGCCACGGCGCAGTGCGCGCCAACCGCCGCCTGACGCTGGACGAGATGAACGGTTTGTTGCGTCAGATGGAGGAGACCGAACGATCTGACCAATGCAACCACGGCCGCCCCACCTGGCGACAGATGACGATGCGGGATCTGGATGCGCTGTTTTTGCGGGGTCGGTGATGCGCCCATCAAACCCGCCCAACATGTCCCCCCACCTCATCGTTCTGATCCTCGCCCTTCTGCTGGGCATGCAGGCTGTGAGCACAGACATGTACCTGCCCGCCCTGCCCGCCATCACGCATGACCTGGCGGCAGGCATGGGCCAAGCGCAACTGACACTGTCAGCCATGCTGCTCGCGTTTGGCCTGTCGCAACTGGTCTGGGGGCCCCTGTCTGACCGCCATGGCCGACGACCAATCCTCCTGTGGGGCATTGGGGCCTATGTCCTGGCCTCTGTGGCCTGCGTGCTGGCCCCCAATATCGACTGGCTGATCGCGGCTCGCGCATTGCAAGGGGCCTCGCTGGGTGCTGGCGTCATGACCGCCCGCGCCGTGGTGCGCGACTTGTTTGAGCCCGCGAAAGGGGCCCATGCCATGTCGCAAGCCCTGACCGGACTGGGCATCATCGCCTGCACCTGCGGACCTGCCGGCGGCTTTTTGACCGATTTGCTGGGCTGGCGTCTGGCGCTTCTGAGCGTTGCCTTTTTCGGCTTGATCACCTGGTGCCTGCTGTATGGGCGCTTTCAGGAAACCCTGGCGCACCCCGACCCCCATGCCTTGGCCTGGCGCTCCACGCTGCGCGCCAACCGGGACATCCTGCGCCACCCCACATTCCTCAGTTGGTGCGCCATGTCCACCACCACCTACCTGGGCCTGTTCACCATGCTGGCCTGTTCATCCTTTGTCTTCATCCAGGACATGGGACTGAGCAAAACCGCCTACGGCTTCCTGATGCTGAGCATGTCGCTGGCCTACATCCTGGGCACCTTCTGGTGCCGCTGGATGCTCAAGCGCACCAGCGTGCAACGTGCCATTGCCGCTGCCGCCGTGCTGACCTTGAGCGGCGGCGTGCTGCTGACCGTGCTGGCCTATGCGGGCCAGGGCCAAGCCTGGTATGGCCCCTGGGCTGTGATGCTGCCGGTGTGCATCTACATGCTCGGTCATGGCGTGAACATGCCGTGCAGCCAAAGCGGCGCCGTGGCGCCCTTTCCTGCGCGGGCGGGCACAGCCTCGGCGCTCAATGGATTCATCATGATGCTGGGGGCCTTTGGCATGGGCGGCTGGCTGGGCGCACACATGGATACACCGCTGTTTTCCATGGTTCACGGCATGCTCCTGTGGAGCGTGTGCGTGAGCCTGATCGCCTGGACCGCCGTTCAGCGCCACGGCCGCCCGGTGGTGGTCAAGCCCACGCTGACGTCCGAAGCCCTGTCATGAGCCGAGCCATCGACGCCATCGCCATCGTGGGCCCCACGGCCAGTGGCAAAACCGCTGCGGCCTTGGCCTTGGCGCACAGCCTGCAGCGCCAAGGCGGCGCAGAAATCGTCAGCATGGACTCGGCACTGGTGTACCGAGGAATGGACATTGGCACCGCCAAACCCAGCCGCAAAGAACTGGCCGCCGTGCCCCACCACCTCATCGACACGCTGGACCCGCTGCACAGCTACAGCGCCGCCGAATTCGCCAAAGACGCCAGTCGGCTCATTCATGACATCCGCTCACGCGGCAAAACACCGCTCCTGGTGGGCGGCACGATGCTGTATTTGAAAGCGCTGCTGGAAGGTCTGAACGACATCCCCGCCGCCGATCCGCAGGTGCGCGCCGACATCCAGGCCCAAGCCGAACAAGTTGGCTGGCCCGCCCTGCATGCCCAGCTCATGCAAATCGACCCCATCACCGCTGCACGCCTGGCCATGGGTGACAGCCAACGAATTGGCCGCGCCCTGGAAGTGTGGACAGCCACCGGCCAGACCTTGTCGTCTTTCCACAAAAGCGCCAAGGCCGCTGCGCCCGCCTGGCACATCCCGGTGTTGAGTCTGGAACCACTGGACCGCGCCTGGCTGCACCAGCGCATCGCCCAGCGTTTTGATCTCATGATGGCGCAAGGCTTTCTGGACGAAGTGCGCCAGTTGCGCGCGCGCGGCGACCTGAACTCTGAGCTACCCTCGATGCGCTGCGTGGGCTACCGGCAGGCTTGGCAAGGCCTGGATGAAGGCTGGAGCGAGGCGGAAATTAGCGAGCGCGGCATCTTTGCCACCCGGCAACTGGCCAAACGCCAGATCACCTGGCTGCGCAGCATGGACCAACGCCATGTGATTGCTGCCGATAAGACGGATGCTTTGGAGCAGACACTGCAAACAGCCTTGGGTACGCTCACACGCGCTTGATGACAAGACGGGTAACGGCGCGACCTGCATGGATTGCCGCGCTGCGCTCGCCATGACAAAAAAGTCAGCGCGTGAAGAGCAGCAATGTGGCGGTGCATGCACAACAAAAATACGTCATCGCGAGGAGCGCAGCAACGTGGCGATCCATGCATGAATAAACGGGTTACGGCACCTTCTTCATTCGTTTGAACGACGCGAAGCTTTCAGTTTGGCATGCATCGCCTTGCCCTCCAGCCGCCGCTGCACCGAACTCCGTGTGGGTTTGGTCGGTTTACGTGGTTTGGGGGGCTTGGCGTACTGGTCAAGCAACTCGTAGAGCCGCATCCAGGCATCGTGCCGATTGGCTTCCTGCGTGCGGTAGCGTTGTGCCTTGAGGATGAACACACCCTCTTGCGTCATGCGGCTGTCGCCGGACTGCAACCAGCGCTGCTTGAGGTCATCGGGCAAGGATGAATTGGCCACATCGAAACGCAACTGGATGGCGCTGGAGACTTTGTTGACGTTTTGCCCGCCTGGACCTTGGGCCCGGATGGCGGTCAGTTCGACTTCTGTGTCTGGGATGTGGAACGTGTGCATGGGCTGTCGTGAGTATGCCGCAGACGATTGGGGCTGGCGGTGATGACAAACACATGACGGCCAACTGAAAAGAAAATTGCAAATCGGTGGCTTCAGCCGCAACATGGGTTGGTGCCGCACACGCATTATCGGCGCTGAAATTCCAAGCTAAGGGGCATCTGTATTGCAGGGCTTTACTCGCCATGAGCACCAGAAATGCGGCAGCTTTATTGCAGCGGACCCTTGAGGTTTTCCGGCACAGGCAAGGCCAGGATGTCAATGCCCTCGTCCAGCAGTGCCTCGGTCTCTTCGCGTGTCGCCTGCCCCCGGATGTTGCGTTCCTGAGCTTCGCCGTAATGGATCTTGCGCGCTTCTTCGGCGAATTGGCTGCCCACATCTTCGGTGTTGGCCATGACGTGGCGCACCATGTTCATCATGGCCGTTTGCATCTGCGCCAGGCTGGGCAACTCGGTGCCAGAGGAGACAGGCGTGAACTCAGCCGGACCTGCAGCAGATGCTGCAGCGGGTGCTTGCGGGGCATCTGCAGCAGGGGCCACGCCATACCCCAGGTTCAAACGGGGCGCTGACAGTTTTTTGGTGATGTCACTGTCGTTGCAGATTGGGCATGTGACCAAACCCCGCGCACGCTGCGCGTCGTAGTCGTCTTGCGAGCCAAACCAGCCTTCGAAGCTGTGGCCCTGACGGCACTGGAGGTCAAGGACTTTCATGGGGTGAGTGGTTTCAGGCGACGCTTTGCCAAGTCAGGGGCCAGTCACCTGAGAGCATATTTTGCAACCAAAGCACCCCAGTCAGGGTTTTGGCGTCAGTGACTTGCCCTTCCCGGCACCAGGTCATCAACTCGGCCGGTGTGGCGGTGAACACATCCAGAAACTCACCGTCGTCGAGTTGACGATCGCCCAAATGCAGGTCACGGGCAAACCAGATTTCAATCACTTCAGTGGAGTAAGCAATGACAGGGTGCAGTACCCCTGCCCTGGCCCATTGCCGGGCGGTGTAGCCGGTTTCTTCGAGCAATTCACGTTGTGCGCAGCGCCAACGGTCTTCACCAGGATCGAGTTTGCCCGCAGGAAACTCGATCATCACCTGTTCCACAGGGTAACGGTATTGCCGCTCCAGGACCAGCTTCAAGCCATCGGACCCTTGCAAGAGCGGGATGATCATGACCGCCCCCGGATGCACCACATACTCACGGGTGGCCGTTTGCTGGTTGGGCAGGCGAACCGTGTCCCGAAAGGCATGCAGAAAATGACCACGCAGCAGCTCTTGCTGCGCAATGCGGTGTTCGATCAGGTGATCGTCAGACATGAGGAAAGCACAAAAGGCACACCATTGAAGACACCGCTTCAGTGCGTCCGGTGCATCAGGTAGCGAAAAACAAAACCCGGAAAGGCAAAGGTCACGAACATGGTGGCGGTGATGGCGTAAAACTCCCAGCCTTGAGACGCAATTTGGCCAGCTTGTTTTTCAAGGGCCAAACCCAGTACACCGATCACAAAATACAAGACCATCAATTCGATCAGACGCACGGCCAAAGATTTGGTGCTGCGTTGTGGCCCAAGCACCAAGATGCGTTGGTTCACAAAGGGTAGATTGGCCGCGAACACGGCCAGCACGACCAAGGACACTGTTTGCCAATGACTGCCCATGATCAGATGGCCAACATGCGGGCCACAGCGTTGGCGCACAAGGCCATCAAAGCCCCCGGCACAATGCCCAGCAGCAGCACCAGTAAGCCGTTCACGGACAAGACCACACGCACGTCAGCGTCAGCCGACACGGTGGTAGCCGTCAAGGGCTGGTCAAAGTACATGACTTTGACCACGCGCAGGTAATAGAAAGCGCCGATCAGGGACATGATCACCGCAAAGATCGCCAAACCGATGTAAAAACCCTGCCCCGACACGATCAAGGACTGCAAAACAGACAACTTGGCATAAAAGCCCACCATGGGTGGAATGCCGGCCATGGAGAACAGGCAGATCGCCATCACGCCTGCGTACAGGGGGCTGCGTTGGTTGAGACCTGCCAAGTCGGTGATTTCTTCGCTCTCAAAGCCCTGACGCGCCAGCAACATGATCACGCCGAAAGCCGCCAAGGTGGTCAACACATACGAGACGATGTAAAACATGGCCGAGCTGTAGGCGTTGGCGGCCAAGGTTGTTTGCCCGTTGATGACACCGGCCACAAAACCCAACAAGACAAAGCCCATTTGCGCGATGGTCGAGTAAGCGAGCATGCGCTTGAGGTTAGTCTGGGCGATGGCCGCCAAATTACCTACGAGCAAAGACCCGATGGCCAAAAGCGACAACATTTGCTGCCAGTCAAATGCCAAGGGCAGCAAGCCTTCCACCAACAAGCGGATCATGATGGCGAAAGCCGCCAACTTGGGGGCACCACCGATCATCAGGGTGGCCGCAGTGGGTGCGCCTTGGTAGACGTCGGGAATCCACATGTGGAAAGGCACTGCACCGATCTTGAAAGCCAGGCCAGCCACAATGAACACCAGACCAAACACCAGCACCCGGTGGTTGACTTGACCAGTTGCAATCGACTTCAAGACTTCAGACAACTCTAGGCTGCCGGTCGCGCCATACATCATGGACATGCCGTAAAGCAAGAAACCCGAGGCCATGGCACCCAGCACAAAGTACTTCATGGCCGCTTCGGTCGCTTGCGTGTGGTCACGGCGCAAGGCCACCAGCGCGTAGCTGGACAAAGTGAGCAATTCCAGGCCCAAATAGATGACGATGAAGTTCTGCCCCGAGATCATGAAGCTCATGCCCAGCAAGGCGAACACATTCAGGCTGAACAGTTCTCCGCCGCGCAGCATGTCGCGGTCTGCAGCATAGGGGCGTGAATAGACCAAGGTGACCATCACTGCGATCGTGGCAAAGCAGCGCAGCCAATGACCCATAGGATCGCTGACCACCAAGTGGCCAAAGCCGTACAAGGTTTGGCCTGCGTCGGCGTACAGGGCATGCAGCACGGCCACACCGCCCAATGACAACAAGGTCAAGGCATATGTGGCGGTGCGCTTGGGGCTTTTCACGAAGAGGTCGGCTAGCGCGATCACGCAAGCCATGACCAGCAACACGATCTCGGGGTAAACCGTCATCCAGCTGGAGTTGTCCATCATCTGTGATCTCTCAATTCTTCTAATCAGGCTAAACGTTCAGAAACGCTGCTCAAGGCAGCTTGGACAGGGCCACATGCGCGAGCAAGTCGGCCACCGAGGTTTCCATCACGTCGGTGAAAGGTTTGGGGTAGACACCCATGTACAGCACAGCGGCGGCCAGCAAGGCCAGCATCAGGAATTCGCGGCCATTGATGTCTGTCAGTTCCTTGACATCGTTGTTGGCTACTGGCCCCAAATACACGCGCTTGAACATCCACAGCGTGTAAGCAGCGCCAAAGATCAGGGCCGACGCAGACAGCAAGCCGATCCAGAAGTTGAACTTCACGGCGCCCAAAATGACCATCCACTCGCCCACAAAACCGGCTGTGCCTGGCAAACCGCAGTTGGCCATGGCAAAGAACAGGGCAAAAGCTGCGAACTTGGGCATGGTATTGACCACGCCGCCGTAGCTGGCGATTTCACGCGAGTGCACGCGGTCGTACAACACACCAATCGACAAGAACATGGCTGCCGACACAAAGCCGTGGGCGATCATTTGCACGATGCCACCGGACACGCCCAGCGGGTTGAAGATGAAAAAGCCCAGGGTCACAAAACCCATGTGCGCCACCGACGAATAAGCCACCAGCTTTTTCATGTCTTGCTGCACCATGGCCACCAGACCCACGTAGACCACAGCCACCAGCGACAGCACGATGATGAACATGCCCCACTCGCGTGCGGCATCGGGTGCGATGGGCATCGAAAAACGCAGGAAACCATAAGCACCGAGCTTGAGCATGATAGCCGCCAGCACGGCCGAGCCGCCTGTCGGTGCTTCCACGTGCACATCGGGCAGCCAGGTGTGCACTGGCCACATGGGCACCTTGACGGCAAAAGCCGCAAAGAAAGCGAAGAACAACAAGGTCTGCACCGAGCCCGACAGGGGCAGCTTGTGCCAGGTCAGGATGTCAAAACTGCCGTTCGATGCGGTGTACAGATAGATCAGTGCGATCAGCATCAACAAAGAGCCGAGCAAGGTGTACAGGAAAAACTTGAAGGCCGCGTAAATCTTGTTCGGGCCACCCCAAATGCCAATGATCAGGTACATTGGGATCAGCGTGGCTTCGAAGAAGACATAGAACAGGATGCCGTCCAGTGCACTGAACACGCCAATCATCAGACCCGACAGGATCATGAAGGCGGCCATGTATTGGTTCACTTTGCGGGTGATGACTTCCCAGCCCGCGATGACCACGATCACGTTGATGAACGCGGTGAGCAGCACGAGCCAAAGCGAAATGCCGTCCACGCCCAGGTGGTAGTGCACATTGAAGCGCTCGATCCACGAGGATTTTTCGACAAACTGCATGGCCGATAAACCGAGCTGAAAGCCCGAATACAGCGGCAGTGTGACCAAGAAACTGGCAATCGATCCGACCAGGGCCAACCAGCGCACGGCGCGGGCTTGGCTGTCACGACCGAGGGCCAGCAAGACGACGCCGAAAGCGATCGGCATCAAGATGGCAAGGCTTAACAATCCCATTTTTATCTTGTCCTCAAAACCGTTAAGCGAGCCAGACGAAATACGTCATCAGCACGAACACACCCAAGATCATGACCAGGGCGTAGTGGTACAGGAAACCTGACTGGAACCAACGCACCACGCCAGACACCAGGCCCACGACTTTCCATGAGCCGTTGACGAAGAAGCCGTCGATGATGGCGCGGTCGCCCACCTTCCACAGGCCCATGCCCAAGCCGCGTGCGCCCTTGGCCAAAATGTTCTCGTTGATCCAGTCCATGAAGTACTTGTTCTCCATGACCACGATCAAGGGACGCAAAGCGCGGGCAAAGAAGGCGGGGACCTTGGGGTTGACGAGGTACATGTACCAAGCCGTGACCACACCGGCCAAAGCCAACCAAAACGGTGCCGTGCTCAGACCGTGCAGCGCCATGGCCACGGGGCCGTGGAACAACTCGCCGAGTTTCTGCATCGCGGGGTGCTTGGCCGCATCGATGAAGATCACGTCTTTGAAGAAGTCACCGTAAAGCATAGGCTGGATGGTCATGAAGCCGATCACCACCGAAGGAATGGCCAGCAAGACCAGCGGCACCGTCACCACCCAAGGCGACTCGTGAGGCTTGTCGTGGCCATGATCATCATGACCGTGGTGGTCATCGTGACCATGGTGCGCGTCCGGGTTCTGGTCGTAACGCTCTTTGCCGTGGAAGACCAGGAAATACATGCGGAACGAGTAGAAGGCGGTGACGAACACACCGGCCAGCACCGCGAAGTTGGCAAAGCCAGCGGCAGGCAGCGTGCTCAGGTGCACCGCTTCGATGATGCTGTCCTTGGAGTAAAAACCCGAGAACAAAGGCGTACCAATCAAAGCGAGTGAGCCCAGCAGCGAAGTGATCCAGGTGACGGGCATGTACTTGCGCACGCCACCCATCCAGCGGATGTCCTGGTTGTGGTGCATGCCCATGATGACCGAGCCTGCCCCCAAGAACAGCAGCGCTTTGAAGAACGCGTGGGTCATCAGGTGGAACACTGCCACCGAGTAGGCCGATGCGCCCAACGCCACGGTCATGTAGCCCAATTGCGACAAGGTGGAATAAGCCACCACGCGCTTGATGTCGTTTTGGATGATGCCCAAAAAGCCCATGAACAAGGCCGTGATCGAGCCGATGACCATCATGAAGTTCAAAGCCGCGTCAGACAATTCGAACAACGGCGACATGCGGGCCACCATGAAGATGCCGGCCGTCACCATGGTGGCGGCGTGGATCAGCGCGGAGATGGGCGTGGGGCCTTCCATGGAGTCAGGCAACCACACATGCAGCGGGAACTGTGCCGACTTGCCCATGGCACCAATGAACAGGCAGATGCAGATCACGGTGATCAGCATGGCGTCCATGCCAAAGATGTACCAAGGAAAATCAATGGCGGCTAACTCATTGGCTTTGGCAAACAGCTCGGTGTAGTTGAGTGTGCCGGTGTATGCGGCGATGAGGCCAATGCCGAGGATGAAACCGAAGTCACCCACACGGTTGACCAAAAAGGCCTTCATGTTGGCGAAGATGGCGGTCGGCTTGTTGTACCAAAAGCCGATCAGCAAATAGGACACCAGGCCCACGGCTTCCCAGCCGAAGAACAGCTGCAGCAAGTTGTTGCTCATGACGAGCATCAACATGGAGAAGGTGAACAGCGAGATGTAGGCGAAGAAGCGGTTGTAGCCTTCGTCTTCTTCCATGTAGCCAATGGTGTAGATGTGCACCATCAGCGACACGAAGGTCACCACACACATCATCATGGCGGTGATGCCATCGACCAAGAAGCCAATTTCCATCTTCAAGCCGCCCACCACCATCCAGGTGTAGAGGGTCTCGTTGAAACGGGCGCCGTCGATGACGCTCTTGAGCGTCATGGCAGACAGGATGAAAGCCAACAGCACACCCAAAATGGTGAAGGTGTGCGACAGGCGGCGACCAATCCAGTTGCCACCGAATTGGGTGCCCCAGATACCGGCCAGCAAAGAGCCCACAAGCGGGGCCAGGGGGATGGCCAGCAGTGTGCTGGCGTTGAGGGTTTGACTCATATTCTTGTTAACCCTTGAGCGAATTGAGTTCGTCCACGTTGATGTTGCGTTGATTACGAAACAACAGCACCAAGATCGCCAGACCAATGGCCGATTCGGCCGCAGCCACTGTGAGGATAAAGAACACAAAAACTTGGCCGTGCATGTCACCCAGGTAGTGAGAGAACGCCACAAAGTTCATGTTCACAGCCAGCAGCATCAGCTCGATGGCCATGAGCAAAACGATCAGGTTCTTGCGGTTCAGGAAGATGCCGATCACGGCCAATGCAAACAGCATCGCGCCGAGCGACAGGTAATGTCCGAGTGTCAGTGTCATCATTTCTTCACCTCTTCGGGCGTAGCTTCGACCGCTACCACAGGGGCAGGCGCCGCTTGGGTCGGAGCCATCTTGACCACTTGCATGCGGTCAGCGGCACGCACCCGAACTTGGATGGACGGGTCAATCGCCTTGCTGTCCTTGCGCTCGCGCAGCGTCAGGGCAATCGCGGCAATCATCGCCACCAACAAAATGGCCGCCGCAATCTGGATCGGCATCAGGTATTCGGTGTAGAGCAAGATGCCCAGGGCCTTGGCGTTGTCCACCGGCACCGCACCCGGGGCCATGGCTGGCGCTTCTGACAAGCGGAAACCGGACAACAACACGGCGGCCATCTCCAGGGCCACGATGGCACCCAGAGTGGCAGCCAACGGGAAGTTTTTCCAGAAGCCCTTGCGCACGGTGTCGATGCCAATGTCCAGCATCATCACCACAAACAAGAAAAGCACCATCACCGCGCCCAGGTACACCAGGACCAGCAAGATGGCCAGGAATTCGGCATTGAGCAAGAACCAAACCGCCGAGGCTTGCGAAAAAGCCAGCATGAGATAAAGCACTGCATGCACGGGATTGCGTGCGGTCACCACACGGAAGGCTGCAAACAGCAGCACCACCGAGAAGAGGTAGAAGAAACCGGTCTTGACGTCCATAGGTCTGTCTTTTTAAGTGTTCAGGACTGGGCGGCGTTCAACGGTAAGGAGCGTCAGCGGCCTTGGCGGCAGCGATCTCTTTTTCGTAACGGTCGCCCACAGCCAGCAACATGTCCTTGGTGAAGTACAGGTCACCGCGTTTTTCGCCGTGGTATTCAAAAATGTGTGTCTCGACGATCGAGTCCACCGGGCAGCTTTCTTCGCAAAAGCCGCAAAAGATGCACTTGGTGAGGTCAATGTCATAACGCGTGGTGCGGCGCGAGCCGTCTTCGCGCTGGCCCGCTTCGATGGTGATGGCCATCGCAGGGCACACGGCTTCGCACAGCTTGCAGGCGATGCAGCGCTCTTCACCGTTGTCATAACGGCGCAGCGCGTGCAGGCCACGAAAACGCGGTGACAGCGGGGTTTTTTCTTCCGGAAACTGCACCGTCACCTTGCGGGCAAATGCATAACGTCCGGTCAGGGCCATGCCCTTGAACAACTCCACGAGCATGAAGCTCTTGAGGAAGTCCTTGATGGAGAAAGAAGATGTCATGGTGGTCATGTTCTGTACACCGCTCATTTCCAGATGTTCCAGGGTGAGAACAGCCAAGCGCCCACCACCAGCAGCCACACCAAGGTGACCGGAATGAAAATCTTCCACCCCAGACGCATGATCTGGTCGTAACGGAAGCGCGGGAAGGTGGCACGGATCCAAATGAACATGGACACGACCAGGAAGGTCTTGAGGCCCAGCCAGATCCAGCCCGGAATGGCATTGAACAAGGCGCTGTCGATGGGCGACAACCAGCCGCCCAGGAACATGATCACCGCAAGAATGGACACCAACCACATGCTGGCGTATTCGGCCAGGAAGAAGATCGCAAAGCCCATGCCCGAGTACTCGACCATGTGACCGGCCACGATTTCGGCTTCGCCTTCCACCACGTCAAACGGGTGACGGTTGGTTTCGGCCACACCCGAGATCAGGTACACCAAGAAAATCGGCAACAGGGGCAGCCAGTTCCATGACAAGAAGTTCAAGCCCATGTGAGCCATGGTGCCCTTGTCTTGTCCCAGCACGATATCGGTCAGGTTCATGCTGCCAGTGACCATCAGGACCACCAGGAAGCAAAAGCCCATCGCAATTTCATAGCTGACCATCTGGGCCGATGCACGCAGCGCACCCAAGAAGGCGTACTTGGAGTTGGAGGCCCAACCCGCAATGATCACACCGTAGACCTCGATGGAGGTGATCGCCATCACCAGCAACAAGCCGGCATTGATGTTGGTCAGTGCCTGCTCGGGGCCAAAAGGAATCGCGACCCATGCAGCCAAGGCCGGCATGATGGCCATGATCGGACCCAAGCGGAACAAGCCCAGACTGGCAGCAGATGGGTTGATCAGTTCCTTCGTCAAAAGCTTGAGCGCATCGGCAATGGGCTGCAACAAACCCATGGGGCCCACGCGGTTGGGGCCATGGCGCACTTGCATGAAGCCCAAGAGCTTGCGCTCCCACAGCGTCAAGTAAGCCACAGCACCCATCAGCGGCGCGAGGATCGCAACGATCTTGATCAAGATCCAGAGCACTGGCCAAACCAAGGTGGCCCACCAGCTGGCTGCGACCAAGTTCAGGCCGCCGTTGTACAGCGCGTCAATCATGGGGTCACCTCCTGGCGGGCGTCTGCGGTCAGCTGCAAGGACGGCGCACGGCGCACGATGCCGTCGAGCTGGTAAATCGAAGCGCTCACGGGTCCGGTCGTCGTGGCGGTCAAGGTGATCGCGGCACGCGTGGCATTGGATGCAGTCATGGGCTTGGCAGTGGCACGGGCCAAGACGTCTTGCGACGTTTCAAAAGCCACGCCAGGAACATCCAGCAGATTGGCCAGCACGCGCAACACTTTCCAGGCGGGACGTGTTTCAGCCAAAGGCTTGACCACGGCATGGAAGCTTTGCAAACGGCCTTCGGCATTGACAAAGCTGCCCGAAGTTTCGGTGAATGGTGCAATCGGCAACAACACGTCGCTGAAAGCCATGTTGGCCTTGAAGGGGCTGAGCGTCACGACCATCTCGGCCTGACCCAAAGTCTGGGCTGCGGCGGCACCTGCGGCGCTGTCGTACTCGGGTTCGGTGTTCAGCAAAATCGCTGCCTTGAGGCCACCGGCCAGCATCTGACCAGCGTGCTTGCCACCGGTTTGTGGCTGGGCACCGACCCACTGTGCGCCGACGGTGTTAGCCGCTTCTGTCAGGTAACCCACGGTCGCACCGGTTTGCTCAGCAATCCAATTGGCCAGAGCCAACAGGCTCGACGCATTCGAAGCGTGCGCAGCAGCGTTGCCCAGCAACACGGCTTTGCGCTCGCCGCCCAGCAAGGACTTGGCGATGGCTTGTGCTTGCGCTGTGGCGTTCCCAGCAGCGGGGGCAGCAACGCCCTTGTCAGCGGCGATGGCTGCAGCCACATCGGCCAAGGCTTGTGCCCAACCCGAAGCGTCGGACAGCACGGCCTGCGCGATGGGCATGGCCCAAGCGTCGGCGTGGCTGAAAGCCGCAGGTGTGGTGATGACGTTCAGCTGAGCGCCATGGCGCACAGCGTGGCGCACGCGCAGGGCAAACAGCGGATGGTCCTTGCGCAGGTTGGAGCCCACGACCAGCACGCGCTGCAGTGTGCTCAGTGAAGCAATCGGTGTACCCAAAGTGCGCACGCCTTCAGCAGCGCCAAATTCGGCGTTGCGCAAGCGGTAGTCGATGTTGTCAGAGCCCAAGCCGCGCATCAATGCGCCGGCCAGGTACAACTCTTCCAGGGTGCTGTGCGGGCTGACCAAAGCGCCGATGCTGTTCGCACCGTGGTCACGCTGGATGTTGCGCAGGCCATTGGCCACGTATTCGAGGGCAGTTTGCCAGTCAACCTCTTTCCACTCGCCACCCTGCTTGAGCATGGGGCGTGTCAGGCGGTCGGAGCCGTTCAGGGCTTCGTAAGAGAAACGCTCACGGTCGGCAATCCAGCACTCATTGACGTCTTCGTTCTCAAGTGGAACAACACGCATGACCTGGTTGCTTTTGACCTGCATGATCAGGTTGGCACCGGACGAGTCGTGTGCAGCCACCGACTTGCGGCGCGACAGCTCCCAAGTGCGGGCGTGGTAGCGGAAAGGCTTGCTGGTCAAGGCACCCACGGGGCAGATATCGATCATGTTGCCCGACAACTCGGAGTCAATCGTCTGGCCCAAGAAGGTTTCGATCTCGGCATGCTCGCCGCGGTGGGACATGCCCAGCTCCATGGCACCGGCCACTTCTTGGCCAAAGCGCACGCAGCGTGTGCAGTGGATGCAGCGGCTCATCTCTTCCATCGAGATCAGCGGGCCAACTTCCTTGTGGAAGACCACGCGCTTTTCTTCTTCATAGCGCGAGGTGCTGCCGCCGTAACCCACGGCCAAGTCTTGCAACTGGCACTCACCGCCTTGGTCGCAGATGGGGCAATCGAGTGGATGATTGATCAGCAAGAACTCCATGACCGACTTCTGGGCCGCAATGGCTTTGTCGCTCTTGGTGCGCACGATCATGCCTTGCGTCACGGGCGTGGCGCAGGCGGGCATGGGCTTGGGGGCCTTTTCGACCTCCACCAGGCACATGCGGCAGTTGGCCGCAATCGAGAGTTTCTTGTGGTAGCAGAAATGGGGAATGTAGGTGCCTGCTTTTTCAGCGGCATGCATGACCATGCTGCCCTCGGCAACTTCCACTTTCTGACCGTCGAGTTCTATTTCAACCATGGGTCTTCACCGCTGTTGCATCGGCGTTGACCATGGAGGTCTTGTGCTCGATAAGGTGTACAAATTCGTGACGGAAATGCTTGAGCATGCCGCGCACCGGCATGGCCGCGGCATCACCCAAGGCGCAAATCGTGCGGCCCATGATGTTGCCGGCCACGCTGTCGAGCATGTCGATGTCGCTGGGTCGGCCCTGGCCGTGTTCAATGCGATCCACCATGCGCCAGAGCCAGCCCGTGCCTTCACGGCAAGGCGTGCATTGGCCGCAAGACTCGTGCGAGTAAAAGTAAGACAAACGTGCCAGAGCCTTGACCATGCAACGCGTCTCGTCCATGACGATCACCGCGCCCGAGCCCAACATCGAGCCGCCTTCTTTGGCGATGCTGTCGTAGTCCATGGTCAGCTTCATCATCAGCTCAGCGGGAACGACTGGCGAAGAAGAGCCGCCAGGGATCACCGCCTTGAGTTGGCGACCACCACGCACACCGCCAGCCAATTCGAGCAGCTTGGCAAACGGCGTGCCCATGGGCACTTCGTAGTTGCCGGGGCGCTCGACGTCACCGCTGACCGAGAAGATCTTGGTGCCGCCGTTGTTGGGCTTGCCGCATTCCAAGTAGGCCTGGCCACCGTTGCGGATGATCCAGGGCACCGCCGCGAAGGTCTCGGTGTTGTTGATGGTGGTGGGCTTGCCGTACAAGCCAAAGCTGGCCGGAAACGGTGGCTTGAATCGGGGCTGGCCTTTTTTGCCTTCGAGCGATTCGAGCAAGGCGGTTTCTTCGCCGCAGATGTAAGCGCCAAAACCATGCGAGGCGTGCAGCTGGAAGCTGAACGACGAACCCAGAATGTTGTCGCCCAAATAGCGTGCGGCACGGGCTTCTTCCAGAGCTGCCTCAAAACGCTCGTATGTATGGAAAATTTCGCCGTGGATGTAGTTGTAACCCACGCTGATGCCCATGGCATAAGCCGCGATGATCATGCCCTCGATCACCGTGTGCGGGTTGTACTCCATGATGTCGCGGTCTTTGCAGGTGCCCGGCTCGCCCTCGTCCGAGTTGCACACCAAATACTTTTGACCGGGGAACTGGCGGGGCATGAAGCTCCACTTCAGGCCCGTGGGGAAGCCCGCACCGCCGCGACCGCGCAGGCCGGACTCTTTGACGGTGGCGATCACCTGGTCTTGCGTGAGACCCTCGCCGCCATCTTTGCCCAAAATTTTGCGCAAAGCCGCATAGCCCCCGCGTGCTTCGTAATCTTGGATGCCCCAATTGCGACCATTCAAACCCGCATAAATTTGCGGGTTGATGTGGCGGTCATGGAAGCAGGTTTCCACGCCCGTGGCCTGGAACTGGCTCAGAATCTGTTCGACTTTCATCAGGCGGCCTCGGCTTTCTTCAGGCTGTCAACAAGTTGGTCGAGTTTTTCGTGGTTCATGAAGCTGCACATGTGGCGGTCATTCACCAAGAGCACGGGTGCATCGGCGCAAGCGCCTTGGCACTCGCTGGGCTGCAAAGTGAACATACCGTCGGCTGTGGTCTCGCCCACGTGCACACCCAATTTGTGCTCCAGATGCGCCAGTGCCTGCGCACCGCCACGCAACTGACAAGGCAGGTTGGTGCAAACGTTCAGCTTGAACTTGCCCACCGGCTTTTGGTTGTACATGTTGTAGAAGGTGGTGACTTCGTGCACCGCCATCACAGGCATGCCCAAGACTTCTGCCACCACCTGCTCACTGTCGGGGCTGACCCAGCCTTGTTCCTGCTGAACGATAGCCAGACAAGCCATGACGGCCGACTGCTTTTGGTCTGCAGGGAACTTGGCGACTTCACGCGCAAAGCGTGCTTTGGTTGACTCAGAGATCATCGGTCAATCTCTCCAAAAACGATGTCCATGGTCCCGATGATCGCGACCGCGTCGGCCAGCATGTGGCCTCTGGCCATTTCATCGAGGGTGGCCAGATGAGCAAAGCCCGGGGCGCGGATTTTGAGGCGGTACGGTTTGTTGGCACCGTCGCTCACCATGTAAATGCCGAACTCACCCTTGGGGTGTTCGACCGCAGCGTAGGCCTCGCCTTCGGGCACATGAAAACCTTCGGTGAAGAGCTTGAAATGGTGGATCAAGTCTTCCATGTTGGACTTCATGCCTTCGCGCGAAGGCGGCGCCACCTTGTGGTTGTCGGTGATGACCGGGCCGGGGTTGGCACGCAACCACTTCACGCATTGCTCGATGATGCGATTGGATTCGCGCATCTCCTGCACGCGCACCAAATAGCGGTCGTAGCTGTCACCGGTTTTGCCCACAGGCACGTCGAACTCGACCTGGTCATACGCGTCGTACGGCTGCTTTTTGCGCAAGTCCCAAGCGAAGCCGGAGCCGCGCAGCATGGGGCCGGTCATGCCCAAATTCAGGGCGCGCTCGGGTGCCACCACGCCAATGCCCACGGTGCGCTGCTTCCAGATGCGGTTGTCGGTCAGCAGGGTTTCATACTCGTCCACGCACTTGGGGAAGCGCTGGGTGAAGTCGTCAATAAAGTCCAGCAAGGAACCGTTGCGGTTGCTGTTGAGCTGCTCGATGGCCTTGGCATTCTTGATCTTGCTGACCTTGTACTGCGGCATGCTGTCCGGCAGGTCGCGGTACACACCGCCAGGCCGGAAGTAGGCCGCGTGCATGCGGGCACCCGACACAGCCTCGTACATGTCAAACAGGTCTTCACGCTCACGGAAGGTGTAAATCAGGATGGTGGAGCTGCCGCAGTCGTTGCCGTGCGAGCCCAGCCACATGAGGTGGTTCAGGATGCGGGTGATTTCCGAGAACATCACGCGGATGTACTGGGCGCGCATCGGCACTTCCAGGCCCAGCATCTTCTCGATGGCCAGGCAGTAGGCGTGCTCGTTGCACATCATCGACACGTAGTCCAGGCGGTCCATGTAGGGCAGCGACTGGATGTAGGTTTTGCTTTCGGCCAGCTTTTCGGTGGCGCGGTGCAGCAAACCGATGTGCGGGTCGGCGCGTTGTACCACCTCGCCGTCGAGCTCCAACACCAGACGCAGCACACCGTGCGCAGCCGGGTGCTGAGGACCAAAGTTCAGGGTGTAATTCTTGATTTCGGCCATATCAGTTCAGGCCTCCGTAGTGTTCTTCACGGATGATGCGTGGCGTGATTTCACGCGGCTCGATGCTCACCGGTTCGTAAATCACGCGCTGACGCTCGGCGTCGTAGCGCATTTCAACGTGACCCGACAAGGGGAAGTCCTTGCGGAAGGGGTGACCGATGAAACCGTAGTCGGTCAGGATGCGGCGCAGGTCGTTGTGACCTTCGAACACGATGCCGTACAGGTCAAACGCTTCGCGCTCGTACCAGTTGGCGGAGTTCCAGATGTCGTTGACCGAATCCACCAAAGGCAGGTCGTCATCGGGGCACAGCACCTTGACGCGCACACGCTGGTTCAGGCTCACCGACAGCAAATGCACGGTCACGCCGAAACGGGGACCGTCGGTGCCCACTTCGCGGTAAGTGGAATAGTCCACACCGGCCAGATCGATCAGTTGTTCAAATTGGCAGCCTGGCGCATCGCGCAGGGTTTGCATCACGCTCAGGTAATGCTGTGCGTTCACATGAACGGTCACCTCAGCCAAACCGATGGAAATTTTCTGGACCCGGTCACCCAAGGCCGCAGCCAGGGTGTCTTGCAGGTCTTCGGGGCGAATGGCGAAATGGGTCATCGTCATTCCCTTCAAGCACGCGCAATGGTGTGCGTGCGGCGAATTTTCTGCTGCAGCTGGATGATGCCGTAGATCAGCGCTTCTGCCGTGGGCGGGCAGCCCGGCACATACACATCCACCGGCACAATGCGGTCGCAACCACGCACCACCGAGTAGCTGTAGTGGTAGTAACCACCGCCATTGGCGCAAGAGCCCATGGAAATCACCCAGCGCGGCTCGGACATCTGGTCGTACACCTTGCGCAAGGCCGGGGCCATCTTGTTGCACAGGGTGCCGGCCACAATCATCAAGTCGGCTTGGCGGGGGCTGGCACGAAAAACTTCGGCGCCAAAGCGGGCCAAGTCATAACGCGCTGTGGCCGAATGCATCATTTCAACCGCGCAGCAAGCCAGACCAAAAGTCATGGGCCAAAGCGAGCCGGTCTTGGCCCAATTCACCACAGAGTCGTAACTCGTGGTGATGAAGCCTTCCTTCATCACACCTTCAATCATTTGGATTCCTCAAACAGGCAGTTTGCTGTTGTGCGTCAAATCGGTTATTCCCAGTCCAAGGCGCCTTTTTTCCATTCGTAGACAAAGCCCACAACCAGAATTGTCAAAAAAATCACCACGGCCACAAAACCGGCCATACCCACTTCCTTGAGCGCAATGGCCCAAGGGAACAGGAACGCGATTTCCAGGTCGAACAAAATGAACAGGATGGCGACCAAGTAATAGCGCACATCGAACTTCATGCGAGCATCTTCGAAGGCTTCGAAGCCGCATTCGTAAGGGGAATTTTTCTCCGCGTCAGGTTTGTTGGGGCCGAGGATGTAGCCTAAAACCTGGGGAATGATGCCGACAGCAATGCCGACCAAAATGAACAAGAGAATGGGAAGGTACTGGTCGAGGTACATTTTGGGACTTGCGGTATCACCGAAGGAACAGCCCAGGCTTTTCAGCTTGGGCTGTTCTGTTTATCTGGTGCCGTCGGCGAGACTCGAACTCGCACAGCTTTCGCCACTACCCCCTCAAGATAGCGTGTCTACCAATTTCACCACGACGGCTGGATACATTTATCCGGTTTGCAAGAGGTACATCGCTTGATGCATTTGGCTCTCCGGACAATCCCGTAGTTTACTCCGAAAAAACCTCAATTACTTATCAGAAAGTCGGAAATTTGTGCACAGCAACAAAGCTGAACAGCAGCTTACTTGGCAGGTGCTGCAGGCACACTGTTATCGGTCTTGGCAGCAGTGCCATTGCCAGGAATTTGAGAGGCCGTACTGGCATCCACAGGCGCTGCGGGCGCTGTGACAGCAGCACCTTCGAGCACGCTGCCCGAAGCCACGGGACGTGCATTGCTGAAGTACGCCAACAACAAAGTGCACACAAAAAACACCGCAGCCAAAACAGCTGTGGTGCGCGACAGGAAGTTGGCACCACCCGTGGCACCAAACAAGCTGCCCGAGCCACCACTGCCAAACGCGGCCCCCATGTCGGCCCCCTTGCCTTGCTGGATCAGGATCAAGCCAATCATGGCCAAAGCCGACAGCATTTGTACCACCAGAATCAAAGTCAACATCACACTCATCTGCATCTCCAAAAATTAAAAAATGAAACCTAAAGCTCAAAAAGAAGCCGCTTTGAGCATGCTCAAAAAGTCAGGCGCCTTGAGCGCTGCACCGCCAATAAGACCGCCATCCACATCTGGCTGGGCCAGCAACTCAGCTGCGTTGGTAGCATTCATGCTGCCGCCATACAAAATCGACACACGGTCTGCATGAGCAGTCGCCGCCTGCAGTTGCGTACGCAACACCGCGTGCACTTGTTGCGCCATCTCTGGCGTCGCAGTTCGACCTGTGCCAATGGCCCAAACCGGCTCATACGCCACCACAATTTCACTGATGCAGTGACCATTGGTATGGATCACTGCCGCCAATTGCCGCTTGACCACAGCCTCGGTTTGACCTGCTTCACGCTCCGCCAAGGTCTCCCCCACGCAAACAATGGGCGTGATGCCTGCAGCCAAGACACGCTGCGCCTTGGTAGCCACATGTGCATCGGTTTCACCATGGTACAGACGACGCTCCGAATGCCCCACGATGGCATAACGCACGCCAAAGTCGCGCAACATGGAAGCCGACACCTCGCCCGTGAACGCCCCGGAGTCGTGCATGGACACATCTTGCGCACCACTGGCCACAGACGATCCGGCCAGCAAGGCCTGAAGCTGTGGCAAATACACAAAAGGCGCGCACACCGCGGCACGGCAAGTGACACCCGCCATGCCCGCCAAAACATCGGACAGCAAAGAAGCATTGGCAGCCAGGCTGCCATTCATCTTCCAGTTACCCACCATCAACTTGCTGCTCATCGTCGTCACCAAGTCACCACCAACTTGCCCACATGCTGGTTGGTCTCCATCAAGGCATGGGCTTGGGCCGCACCCGATGGCAAACCACCACCCGCCTGTGCCGCAGCGAACACGCTGTGGATGACCGGCTTGATGCGGCCCGATTCGATCCAGGGCCAAACGGTTTTGCGCAAAGACTGGGCAATCGCCGCCTTGAACGCCACAGGACGTGGACGCAAGGTGGAACCCGTGATCGTCAAACGGCGGCGCAAGACCAAGCCTGCATTGAACCCGCTTTGGATGCCGCCTTGCACCGCGATGATGACCAGGCGGCCATCTTCGGCCAAGGCCTCGACCTCACGCGCCACGTAGTCACCCGCGACCATGTCCAAAATCACGTTCACACCCACGCCGCCGGTGAGGCGTTTGACCTCGGCGACGAAATCGGTGGTCTTGTAATTGATGGCGTGGTCCGCACCCAAGGCCAGGCATGCCTGGCACTTGTCGTCAGACCCTGCGGTGGTGATCACGGTCGCACCAGCTGCCTTGGCCATCTGGATGGCCGTGACGCCAATGCCGCTGGTGCCACCCTGAATCAACAGGGTCTCACCCGCTTGCAAACGACCACGGTCAAACACATTGCTCCACACGGTGAAGAAGGTCTCGGGCAGCGAAGCGGCTTCGGTGTCGGTCAGGCCCTTGGGCACGGGCAAACACTGGGCCACCGGGGCCACGCACAGCTGCGCATAACCACCACCGGCCACCAAGGCGCACACGCGGTCACCCACGGCCAAGCCAGCCTCGGCCATGGCCGCCGCATCACCCGACACCACCACGCCCGCAACCTCGAGGCCCGGAATGTCCGAGGCACCCGGCGGCACGGGGTAGTTGCCGGTGCGCTGCAGCACATCGGGGCGGTTGATGCCGCTGGCCGAGACGCGAATGAGCAACTCCCCTGCCCCAGCCACAGGATCGGGACGGGAGCCGGGCACCAGCACCGCAGGGGCGCCGTAGCTTTGGATTTCGATGACGTTCATGGGTTGTCCGTTCAGCGTTCAGCGTTTGGCGTTCAGCGTGGATCGTTGGTTGAGCGTTGAGGGGGGGTAAAAGCATCTCGCTTAACGCTCAACGCTCAACGCTCAACGCAAAACCCCTCATCAGCCTTGTGCAGGACGGTCCAGCAACGCCTTCATCGACAACTTGATGCGGCCTTTTTCGTCGGTTTCCATGACCTTGACTTTGACGATCTGGCCTTCGCTCAGGTAGTCGGTCACTTTTTCAACGCGCTCGTGGGCGATCTGGCTGATGTGCAGCAAGCCGTCTTTGCCAGGCAGCAAGTTGATCAGGGCACCGAAGTCCAGGATCTTGGTGACCGGGCCTTCGTAGACCTTGCCGATTTCGACTTCGGCGGTGATCTGCTCGATGCGCTTTTTAGCGATGTCAGCTTTTTCGCCGTCGGTCGCCGCGATGGTGATCGTGCCGTCTTCTTCGATGTTGATCTGGCAGCCGGTTTCTTCGGTCAGGGCGCGGATGGTCGCGCCGCCCTTGCCGATCACGTCACGGATTTTCTCGGGGTTGATCTTCATGGTGAAGAGCTTGGGCGCGAAATCAGACACTTCGGTGTTGGCTTCGCTCATCGCTTCTTGCATCTTGCCCAGAATGTGCATGCGCGCTTCTTTGGCTTGAGCCAAAGCGACTTGCATGATTTCCTTGGTGATGCCCTGGATCTTGATGTCCATCTGCAAAGCGGTGATGCCGTGGGTGGTACCGGCCACTTTGAAGTCCATATCGCCCAGGTGGTCTTCGTCACCCAGGATGTCGGTCAACACCGCAAAGCGGTTGTCTTCCTTGATCAGGCCCATGGCGATACCGGCCACGTGGGCTTTCATCGGCACACCAGCGTCCATCATCGACAAGCAGCCGCCGCAGACCGAAGCCATGGACGAAGAACCGTTCGATTCGGTGATCTCGGATACCACACGCACCGTGTAGGGGAACTCTTCTTTGCTCGGCAGCACAGCGGCCAAAGCACGCTTGGCCAAACGGCCGTGGCCGATTTCGCGGCGCTTGGTGCTGCCCATGCGGCCCACTTCGCCAGTGGCAAAGGGAGGCATGTTGTAGTGGAACATGAAGCGGTCTTCGAACTCGCCGGCCAGCGCGTCGATGCGCTGCGCGTCGCGCTCGGTGCCCAAAGTGGTGATGACCAAAGCCTGGGTTTCGCCGCGTGTGAACAGGGCCGAGCCGTGGGTGCGGGGCAGCACGCTGTTGCGGATTTCGATGGGGCGCACGGTGCGTGTGTCGCGGCCGTCGATGCGGGGCTCACCGGCCAGGATCTGGCTGCGCACAATGCGCGCTTCGATTTCGAACATCAGGCCGTCGAGCTTGACGCTGTCAAAGGCCACGCCCTCTTCGGCCAAAGCCACTTTGACCGAAGCGTAAGCCTCGCGGCAAGCGTGTGTGCGGGCTTGCTTGTTGCGGATCTGGTAGGCGGCACGCAGCTTTTCTTCGGCCAAAGAGGCCAGCTTGCTTTCGAAAGCCGTGTCACGGGCAGGCGCTTGCCAGTCCCACACAGGCTTGCCGGCTTCGCGCACCAGCTCGTGGATCGCGTTGATGGCAATCGCCGACTGCTCGTGGCCATACACCACGCCGCCCAACATGATTTCTTCGGACAGTTGCTGGGCTTCGGATTCGACCATCAGCACAGCGGCTTCGGTACCGGCCACCACCAGATCCATCACGCTGTTTTTGCGCTGGGTCTGACCGGGGTTCAGGACATACTCGCCATTGATGTAACCCACGCGGGCCGCACCGATGGGGCCGTTGAACGGAATGCCCGAGATGGACAAGGCGGCAGACACGGCGATCATCGCAGCGATGTCGGCATCGACTTCAGGGTTCAAGGACACGGTGTGGATGACCACGTGCACGTCGTTGTAGAAACCTTCGGGGAACAGCGGACGGATTGGGCGGTCGATCAGACGGCTGGTCAGGGTCTCGTGCTCGCTGGGCTTGGCTTCACGCTTGAAGAAGCTGCCAGGAATCTTGCCTGCGGCGTAAGTCTTCTCGATGTAATCGACCGTTAGCGGAAAGAAGTCTTGACCGGCCTTGGCGATCTTGGAGCCCACTACGGTGGCCAGCACCACGGTGCCTTCCATGTCGAGCAGCACTGCGCCGCCAGCTTGGCGAGCAACTTCGCCGGTTTCCATCTTGACCGTGTGCTGGCCCCACTGGAATGTCTTGGTAACTTTGTTGAAAATGGACATGTTCAGAACTCCTGAAAACAAAAGTGCATGAGGCTGCACTGTGGGCCCGGAAGTTGACGCTCTGAACTCGATGCCATTCCACAAAACCTTGCAAAACTTTGCTGTAAAGCCTTGTGGAATGACACAGCGCGAGATCGCCCTGACAAATTCCGACTGAAAAAAGAATAAAGCGCCTGAGCTAGTGAACTAACTCAGGCGCTTTTCATCTGGACAGACGATTACTTACGCAGGCCAAGCTTGGCGATCAGCGCAACGTAACGGTCAGCATCACGGGACTTGAGGTAGTCCAGCAGTTTGCGGCGACGGCTCACCATGCGCAGCAGACCGCGGCGACCGTGATGGTCTTTGGCGTGTGTTTTGAAGTGAGGTGTCAGCTCGTTGATACGGGCTGTCAGCAAAGCCACTTGGACTTCTGGGGACCCAGTGTCGTTGGCTGCACGTGCGTTGGCCTTAACGACCTCTGCCTTGATTGAGGATGCAATCATGGGTTTTCCTTGTTTTTCGCCTGGATTCAAGAATGAATTTCAGCGGGTTAATGACTTGCGCCACCTGCCGGAAAAGCGGATGGCGTGCGTTTTGCAAATCGCAAAACAGTCGGATTATAGCCCGGAACCCACCCTATCGGGGCTGAAGCCACCCACCGACAAGGGAGAGGTATTTGTAGGTCGGCGGCTTCAGCCCCGACAAGTGCCAACGCCAGAACCACCCATGTCGGAGCTAAAGCTACCGACCTACAGGGGAGAGGCATCTGTAGGTCGGCGGCTTCAACCCCGACATGAAGCCTGCGCCAAAGCCTGCAAGGTCCGAACTACCGAACTATGAGGACAAAGGCCAACACACATGGGTGACAGTCAAAGGGTTTTCACCATCGGGGCTTGGCTTGCCAGCCCCTAAAGTGGCACAAAAGGAGCCTTTTTATGAAATTCCCGTTCGTTCACACCGTGTTCAGCACCCTGATCATCGGCCTCAGTGTCTTGCAAAGCACGGTGGCCATGGCTCAGACCTACCCCATCAAACCCATTCGCTTAGTCGTCACCTTCCCCGCAGGTGGCGCACCCGACATCCTGGCCCGACTCTTCAGCGAAAAAGCCCAACTCGGCCAACCCGTCGTCATTGACAACAAACCCGGCGCGGGCGGCAACATCGGTGCTGACATCGTGGCCAAATCCCCCCGGCGACGGCTACACCGTGGTCATGGGCACTGTGGGCACGCACTCCATCAACGGTGCGCTTTACGACAAGATGCCCTACGACATGGTGAAGAACTTCTCCCCCATTTCGCTGATCGCCTCGGCCCCCAACTTGCTGGTGGTCAACAACGACCTGCCCGTCAAAAGCGTGCCCGAGCTGATCTCCTACATGAAGGCCAACCCCAACAAACTGTCGTTTGGCTCACCGGGAACAGGCACCTCGGTGCATGTCTCGGGCGAATTGTTCAAATCCATGACCGGCACCAGCATGACGCATGTGCCCTACAAAGGCCGCCAGTTCGCCATCCCCGACCTGATGGGCGGCAGCATCCAACTCATGTTTGACAACATGCCATCGGCCCTGCCCATGGCACGCGAGGGCAAGATCCGCGCGCTGGCCCAAACCACGGCCAAACGCTCTCCCGCCGCCCCCGATGTGCCCACCATGGCCGAATTTGTGCCCGGTTTCGAGGCCACCACCTGGTTTGCCATGTTTGCACCGGCCAACGTGCCCAAACCCGTCATCGACAAGCTCAACGCCGAGGTTGTGCGCGTCTTCCGCCTGCCCGAAGTACAAGACCGCCTGAAAACCCTGGGCCTGGACCCGGTGTTGTCCACCCCCGAAGAACTGGCCCGATACCAAGCGGTTGAAATCACCAAATGGGCCAAAGTGGTCAAGGAATCGGGGGCCAAGGCCGAGTGAGCTGCGACATCAAAACGCTGTTTCTTGAGCAAAAAGCCCGATTCGTTTCGTATTCGGTCTTTTTTCTGGACCACTGCCGCCCATGTCTTCTGGCAAGGCAGCAAGTCTGTGCAACATCCATTCGCCATTTTCAGCCCAACAAACACGGCACGGCACGACATGACGACGGCCCTTTACATCAGGCCCTCAAGCCCAAAAACACCGTCATCCGTTGCAACTCTTCATCCAGGGCCACCCCAAAGGCTTTTTCGCGGGGTGCTGAGGCCACAAAGCCCACATTGGGTGTCAGCACATCGCCCTTGACACTCAGATTGGCCCAAGCAATCACCTGATCGCGCCACAACAAAGGCAGGGCATAGTGGCCACGCACGCGCTTGGCCGCTGGGGTGTAGGCCTCAAAGCGGTAAGGCCAGCCCCACAGCAGTTCAAAGCGACGCCTGTCCCATACCACCGGGTCAAACGGCGCCAGCAAACGCACTTGCTCATCCACCGCATAGCGCCCAGAAGCCGGGTTTTCGCCATCGGGCCAGAGCCATGTCACACCCTCAAGCACCGCAGTGCACAACCTGGCCCGCGCCCGCTGCAAGATCGCCTGGCGCTGACCACGACATTGCGGCACCCCACCACCCAGCAGCAACCCCACCAGCTGCCCCAGACTGGCCGCAGGCAGTGGCGCGTACTTGGCGACGATCACATCCACCAGCGCATCCACTGCCGCATCGGGGCTCAGTGCTGTGGGCTGGTGCTCGCGCACGGCATAAAGGCGCTGCCCGCCTTCGCGCCGCGCCACGCGCAAGAGGCCCCGGTAATGCATGCCGTCCAGCAGCTGGGTGCTGGCCCTGCTGCGGCCACCGAACCAATTGCTCACCGTGCCGTGATCAAAATGCGCATCCACCTCGGCAGGCCGCACCACGCCCCGCTCGCGCACAAAAGCCAAAACCTCGGCGGCCTGCTGCATGCGGTGGGCAGGCCACACAGAGCGGGCCGTGCGCGGGTGCATCAGGTGGTGAACATCGCGCGGAACAAAGCCATAGTTGACGAAGAAATCCTCTTCGACATCGAGCTGCGGGTAGCTCGCCAGCAGATCCCCTGCCCGATACCCGGCCACGCGGTGGCGCAATGTCAAATCCTGCGCAAACGCGGGCGCCCGCAAGGGATCGGCCTGCACAAAGCCCAGGCGTTGCAGCGCCTTGGGCAAGGTCGTGGGCGCAAACAGACTGCGGGCGACCGCATGGCGGCGCAAATGGTCCAGACTCATTGAAGATGCATACATGGGTGGATGATGCCGCACAAGCCATGGCCTGCCACTTGCTTTTCAAACATCAACGGCCTTCATCGCTGCAGACCCTGCGCAAGCGAGACTTGACCAGTGGTGCAAAGCCCTAAAATTGGCGCCGTTCTGCGCTCGCTGTTCGAGTCCACCCTCCACTGAAGCTTCACCATGTCCGAATCTGTGGGCCACAGCGCCACCCCACACTTGCCCCCCACCAGCGCATTGCTGGAGTTTGCCAACCACCAATGGCGCGTTCGCAGGCCCAAGCCCTTTGTGCTGGTCATTGAAGGCGAAGTCGGCCAAGAGACCGCAGCCCCCAGTGACTACCTGCACGACAAACTTCTGCTGCCCGAATGGCGCGAAGCCTTTTACCAATTGGTCGATGCCACCGGCTTGGTCGTCTGCCTGAATTCGCACACCCAACACCCCACCTACCGCGATGTGCGCGGGCGCTCCAGCAAAGGGCGCCTGAGCCAAGGCGAGTACTACCACCACGACGGCTGCACCGGGCCTGTGAAGCCGCGCTTTGTGGAAATTCGCTGCCCCATTCAGCCGCAAACTCGCGGCGTGGCCACGGCCGTGGCACCGCACCGCGATGTCGTCAAAGCCATGGTGCAAGTGCTGCCCGCCGAACTGGTCGCCACGTCGGCGCTGGCCACACAAGACATGCACCCCGAGGCCTTGGACCAGATGGACGCCGCCGCGCTCGACCACTTGCAAGGCCTCATCACGCGCACCGTGCGCAAAAAGCTCAACGCCGAAGGCGCACGCAGCTACTTTCGTCAGGTGGACGCCGCGGCCAACGCCTACTTTGAACCCTGGGCCTTGGGCGAAAGCCGCTTCATCGCCAACGCCAACAGCGGAGTGACCATGCAACACCGCCGCGCCTACCAAGCCCCCCACACCGGTGGCGTGGCCAATGGCCACTTGGTCAAGCGCTGGACGAATGAAGAGCTGCTGCTACCTGGCCAAGTGGTGGACCAAGCTTTGATTGCGGCGCTGTGCAGCGAAGAAGGTGATGAAACCGAAGGCGTTGAGGGGTGCTACCTCGGGGCGCATTGACTTGGCATTAAGCCACTTTCGAAGCTGAACCAGCCGCCTCTGTGCCCAGGGCCGTTCAGCCCTGAACCAGACGTGTGACGCTCAGCCGTACTTCAGCGCGGTCGCCTTGCCCCAAAACACGCGGTACATGAACACCGTGTAGCCGATGATCACCGGCAGCGTGATCGCCACGCCGAAAAAAATCACATTCAGCGACGCGGTGCTGATGGCAGCTTCCCACACCGTCATGCGGCCGATCACGATGTCGGGGAAGATGCTGTAGGCCAAGCCGAAAAAGGCCAGCACAAAAATCAGCACGGTATTGGCGAATACCAGCCAACCGTAACCCGCGTTGACCAAGTTCGGGCGCGTGAGCACCCAGCGCATGGCAAAAAAAGCCAAGGCGCACATGAGGGGCACGGGCAGCAAGGCAAACACCTGGGGCACACCGAACCATTTCTCCAGCACGCCCTCTTTGACCAGTGGCGTGGCCGCCGAGATAGCCAGCAAGGCAGCCGCCATGGGCCACAGCACAAGCCGCGCCCAGCGCACGGCCTTTTGCTGCAGATCGCCTTCGGTTTTCATGATCAACCAGCCCGAACCCAGCAGCACATAAGCGGCGGGCAAGGTGACGGCGATGCCCAAGCTAAATGCCCAGCCCAGCGGCCCACTGGCAAAACCGGTGATGTAGCTGCCCAGCATCCAGCCCTGCGACGCACTGGCCATGAGCGAGCCTGCGAAAAACGCGCGGTTCCAGAACGGCTTGTACTTCAGCGGTGCTTTCGCTCGGAAGTCAAATGCCACGCCTCGCAAGATCAAGCCAATCAGCATCATCGCCACGGGCAGGTACAAGGCCTGCAGCACCAGACCATGGGCCATCGGAAAAGCGATCAACAACACACCCACGCCCAGCACCAGCCAGGTCTCGTTGGCGTCCCAAAACGGTCCGATGCTGGCGATCATGGTGTCCTTTTCAGCGTCGGTCGCTTGCAAGAGCAACAAACCAACGCCCAGGTCGTAACCATCCAAAATCACGTAAGCCAGCAGGGACAGACCCATCACAGCCAGGAAAAACAATGGCAGAAATTCAGCCCAGGTCATGGTCGCCTTTCAGTATCAGATTCACAAAGACAAGCTTCATCACACCCCCGCTTTGCCCAACAGGGCACCCGTGGGCACATCCTGTCTGTGTTCTTTGGGGTTCTCGGCCATGTACTTCAACACGCCGACATAAGTCACCAACAGCAGGCCGTAGACCACCAGGTAGGCCGTCAAGGTGAGCGCAATGTAGGGCGGCGGCAAGGTGGTGGCGGCTTCGCTGGTACGCATCAAGCCATGCACCAGGAAGGGCTGGCGACCGATCTCGGTCACGTACCAACCCGCCAGCGTGGCAACCCAGCCGGAGAACGCCATGCCCGAGAGCACCCACAACAGGGGCTTGGGCAGTGTCACTTCTGGCTGCCTGCGCTGAAGCCACAAGCGCCAGGCGGTAAAGCCCGCCACCAGCAGCATCAACGAACCCACACCCACCATCACGCGAAAGGCATAAAACACGGGCGCCACCGGTGGATGCACCCCTTCAAATTCGTTGATGCCCTTGACTTCGCCGTCCAGCTCGTGGGTCAGGATCAAGCTGGCCACTTTGGGGATCTTCACCGCGTAGTGGGTGGTGCGAGCTTCTTGATCAGGAATGCCAAACAGCGTCAGCGGTGCGCCACGCTCGGTTTCCCAAATGCCCTCCATGGCAGCGACCTTGGCCGGTTGGTGCTCCAGGGTGTTCAGGCCATGCATGTCCCCCACCAGGAACTGCAGAGGCATCACGCAAGCAGCGGTGAAAACGGCTGCACGCATGGCTTTGTGGGTGCCGCGCGTGGCGCTGCCTTTGATCAGTTGCCAAGCGCACAGCCCAGCGATCAGGAACGAAGCTGTCAGTGCCGAAGCGAGCAACTTGTGCGAGAAACGGTAGGGAAACGAAGGGTTAAAAACCACCGCCAACCAATCGGTGGGGATGAACTGGCCGTTGACGATTTCGAAACCCGCCGGGGTGTGCATCCAGGAGTTCAGGCTCAAGATCCAGAAGGCCGACATGGTGGTGCCAAACGCCACCAAAAAAGTGGCGATCAGGTGCACCCGCTCGCTCACCCGGCCACGGCCAAACAGCATGATGCCCAGAAAGCTGGCCTCCAGAAAAAACGCTGTCAGCACCTCATAGCCCAGCAGCGGCCCTGAAATATTGCCCGTGCGTTCCATGAAGCCTGGCCAATTGGTGCCGAACTGAAAGCTCATCACAATGCCCGAGACCACACCCAGCGCAAAGGTGAGCGCGAACACCTTGGTCCAAAAATAGTAAGCCTCTTCCCACGCCTGGTCTTGGGTGCGGGCGAAACGCCAACGGAAGAACAGCAAGAACCAACACAGCGCGATGGTGATGGTGGGGAACAGGATGTGGAAGCTGATGTTCGCAGCAAACTGGATGCGCGAGAGGATGAGTGCGTCGATGTCCATGGTGGCTTTCTTTGGGTGTCAAGCGCTGTCGCGTGTCTGGCTGATGACCGGTGCTTTGTTACCGCGACCGGTCAGGCGGTCTTTGAATTCGAGCACTTTGGTCACCGTGGTGCCCATGCTCATGAGCTGCATGGCGGTCTCGGGCGCGAGCTTTTGCACGTCGTCAAACCAGGTCATGAGGCGGTCGATCAGGTCGTGCATTTCGCGCATGCGCTGCTGAGCATGTCGCTCTGCGTCGGTGCTGGGCGTCTCCAACAAGGCGGATCTCAGCATGCTCAAGGTGGGTTCGATTTCACGGCGGCGACGCTCCTCGGCCAGCACCCGAAAGATTTCCCACACATCTGCCGGCGCCTCAAAGTATTCGCGCCGGTCACCCGTTTGGTGACGCAAACGGACCAGCCGCCAGGCCTGCAACTCTTTGAGGCCCATGCTCACGTTGGAGCGCGAGAACGCCAGCGCCTCGGCAATCTCATCGGCGTTCAAGGCCTGCGGCGACACATAGAGCAGCGCGTAAATCTGACCCACGGTGCGGTTGATGCCCCACTTGCTGCCCATTTCACCGAAATGGGCGATGAACTCGCGGTTGAGGGCGGGAATTTGGTCTGAAATGGTCATACCGCAATTCTAGCCTCGCCTTTTGAATTTTCAGTAATGACTGAAATATCAGGAAACATCATAGGGTTATCCCTTGTGCATCGAACGAAGCCCGCGAGATGCGCAAGCGTAACCAAAGGCGCTGAAGATCGACGCCATCGAAACACGCTGGCCTTGCAATCGGCTGTTTGATCACCAATTAGCCACTCGGTAGCAATTTTTCTTACCGATCTTCAACCTTGATTCAAATAATTCCTATGCTGTTTAGCCCTCTTCAAATCGGCTCCGTTGCCCTCGCCAACCGCATGCTCATGGCACCGCTGACCCGAGCGCGTGCCAGTGCAGGGCATCTGCCCAATCCGCTCATGGCCGAGTACTATGCGCAGCGCGCCAGCGCCGGTCTGATCATCACCGAGTGCACCATGATTGCCGAGAACACCTCGGCCTTTGTCAACGAACCCGGTATTTACAACGCCGCACAAATCGAAGCCTGGAAAGAAACCACTGCCGCTGTTCATGCCAAGGGCGGCAAAATCTTCATGCAAATCTGGCACGCCGGCCGCGCCGCACACCCGGCCAACAATGACGGGGCTCCGATTGTTTCGTCCAGCAAACTGCCGCTCCAGGGCGATGCCCACACCGCGCAAGGCATGTTGCCCCAAGCCACACCCCACGCCTTGCTGGAAAGCGAAATTGCCACCATCGTGCAAGCCTTTGCGCAGGCCGCCAAAAACGCCATGGCTGCAGGTTTTGACGGCGTGGAAGTACACGGTGCCAACGGCTACTTGATTGATCAATTTCTGCGCGACAGCGCCAACCAACGCAGCGACAGCTACGGCGGCACATTGGAACAACGCGCACGCTTCCTGTTTGAGGTTTTGACCGCCGTGTGTGCGGCCATCGGCAGCGACCGGGTGGGCCTGCGCCTGTCGCCCCTGAACAGCTACAACGACATGAAAGACAGCGACCCGCTTGCCTGGACAGCCTACCTGGCCGAGCAACTCAACCGCTTTGATTTGGCCTACTTGCACATCATGCGGGCAGACTTTTTTGGCCTGCAAAAAGCCGATGTGATGCCCCTTGCACGCGCCCACTACAAAGGTGTGCTGATTGGCAACATGGGATACACCCCAGCCGAGGCCGAGGCGGCCACCACCGAAGGCAAGCTTGACGCCGTCGCCTTTGGCAACGGCTTCCTCGCCAACCCCGACTTCCCTGCCCGTGTGAAAGCGGGTGCGGCCATGAACGTACCCGACCAAAGCACCTTTTACACCCCCGGCGCCAAGGGCTACACCGATTACCCAACGCTGTAATCAACGCTGAAGAAAAAAAGCCCGAACTGGGAACGGTTCGGGCTTTAAGCGGATGTGGAGCGGGCTGAGGGGTGTTACCTCAGGGCGCATTGAGCGCCGTCTCAGTCGGGGATGTTCCCCGGCAACTCTGCAAACTTGGCCGCCATCGTGGGGTTGCCGCGCGTCAGCTTCTTGATCGTCAAGTCGTCGGCCTTGTCGTTGGCCAGGCGCAAATTGTTGGCTGACTTGTGCAGCGCTTCCTTGGTTTTTTCCAGGTCCTTGATGGCTTCGTCAATGCGTTTGACGGCTTCTTCAAAGCCCTCAGAGGCCAGACGCCAATTGCGGTCAAACGCCGTCTTGAATTCGTCCAGCTGGGATTCAAACTTGGTGATGTCCACGTTCTGCGAGCGCACCAGGGCCAGCTCGGACTTGTACTTCATCGCGTTCAAAGCGGCATTGCGCAGCAGCGTGATCAGGGGCACAAAGAACTGGGGCCGCACCACGTACATCTTGGGGTAGCGGTGCGACACATCGACGATGCCGCTGTTGTACAACTCGCTCTCCGGCTCCAGCAGGGACACCAGCACCGCGTACTCGCAGGCCTTTTCAGTGCGGTCTTTGTCCAGCTCTTTCAGAAAATCTTCGTTCCGCTTCTTGGTGGCCGTTTCGTCGCTTTCGTTCTTCATCTCAAACATGATGGAAACGATCTCGGCACCCGACTCGTCTGAGTCGCGAAAAATGTAGTCGCCCTTGCTGCCGTTGCGGGCGTCGTTGTCTTTCTCAAAATGCGCCCGTTGAAAAGCGGCTGCACGGATGCGGTTGAACTCGATCTCGCAGTGCTGCTCCAGGGTTTCACCCACCATCTTGGTCGACAGCCGCGCCTTCATGTCGCGCAGGCGCGCAATCTCGCCATCGCGGTCGCGCAGCTGCAAGGCGAATTGCTCCTTGATAGCTTTCTCTTCCAGCTGGTTTTTCACGGTGATGAGGCTCAGATCATTTTTGAGGCCATCGCGCTCGCGAGCGACCACACCCACGGCCTCGTTCACAGCCAATTGACGCGCTGTCTCGGTGGCCGCCAGCTTGGCTTGCAGCGCCTGAATTTCGGCGTCCTTTTTGGCGGCTTCGGCCTGCAGCGCATGGGCCAACTTGGCCTCGGCCAACTGGGCTGCCGCTTGGCTGCTGTTGCGCGCCCTCTCCTGTTCGGTCTTCAGCTCGTTGGCCAACTGATCGCGCTCTTTGCTCACCGTGCTCAAAGCCTCCGTCACCGCCAGCTTGCGCGTCACCTCGCCCGCGTCGAGCTGGGCTTTCAGCGCCTGAATCTCCGTGTCTTTGGCCGCCGCTGTTTTTTGCAGCGCATTGGTGACATTGGCCTCGGCCAAAGCAATCGCGTCGCGCTTTTCCCGCTCGGCCAGCTCCAGCCGCTCGTGCAACTGCTTTTCAAAGTCGCCGTCGCGCACCTGCTTGAGGATGTCGGCGTATCCCGCCTCGTCGATCTTGAAGGCTTTGCTGCAGTGGGGGCAGATGATTTCGTGCATGTTGGAGATGGTCTTATTGTTAGTTGAACTATGTATCTGACTGAGCATACCGGCCTGTAGTTTGAACCTGGCCCGCCCTTCGGGCACCAACCCAATGTCGATGAAGTCCTAACTGAATGCTGCAGTTAGAGTTTGCGCTTATCTAACGCGGAAAGAAGAAAATCAGCGCCTCCGCTGTAATTCGGTCAAACCCGCATCAAGAGCTGTTGCCGCCTCGACAATTCGTCGCACGGTTGCCCTATCAAACTCGTTGTCACGCTGAGCATCATGTGTCCCACTGTTGAGGTAGCCCCATTCAATCGAACTACCGTTGATCCCCAAGAGATCATCAAATGCAGCCAATACAGTGGGCATTGCCGCGTGTGGATTTGGTATGCGCCCCAAAGCGGAACGCAGCTTGGAGCACTTGTTGTTGAGCTCCCAATTTGCTCTTGGTCCTCCGAGTTTGAGTTCCAGTCTGCCATCCCCCTGCTTTCCCAGCCACGTCCACAGACGATCGGTAACGCTTTCGATGGCTGGCCTCGAATGGCGTAGAGCATCCCGTTTTTCTTCGGCAGCCAAAGCGGCTTGGGCTAGCAGGACGTAGTTTTTGGTGGGTGGATTGGTATCAACACATAGGTGGTGCCCCCCTTCATGAGGAAGGAACTTATAGACCTTGATAAGCTGAGCCCGCTGCACACCCAACTCTTGCTGGATTCGGTGCAAAAACTCCTCAGCATGCGAAGTCAGGATGACTTGCTTGTCGGTAAGCAGATTCTCTTCAAAAAAAGTTCGCCAAATACCATTTCGGTGTTCATCGTCAATGGCGTTCACTACATCATCGAAGATCACAACTGGGCAGCCTTGTTCGATGTTCTTCGCCAGCAATATGGCCAATCCCAAGCATTTAATATGGCCTTCGCTGAGAATGATCAACGCGTCATAGCGGACCCCAGGTTCTGCGGTAAATTCAATCTCGATCTTGCCGTTTTCCGCAAGCGGGAGCCATAAAGCGTGAAGCAGATCAGCTGGTGGATCGTCTCGATTAAACGCGTTGTACAGATCTCGAGCGCGTTGCCCAAGACCTTGCAGGAGTAGGGCTGGCAATCCATCCAAATAGAGCTTTAAAGTCATTAAAAATTCGTCGTAGCTATCCCTGATCACTCGGTGATGGGCAATAACATTTGCCTCTGCGGCAACTTCGGCCACTAACTCGCGATTTGCTTCTTCAAACTGCGCCACTGCCGCGTGAGCTTGCTGCAATGCTTGCTGACTCGTAGCACGGATGGTCCGACAGTGCTCAATCTCGGCACGATATCCGTTGAGTCGATCACGCTCTGTTGCAAGTTCTTGACGATGAGTCAGAATTTTTTGACTTTCGACATCGCGTTGCTCAACGATATTGACTAGCTCCAACAAGGTCTGCCATGCGCGGTGACTGTCATCCACCCAGGGCTGCAGCCACAAACCGTCGGCGGCGACTGGTAACGGCGGCAGATTCGCGAGGTTGAGTTTTTCTGGACAGACGGTAGCAATGGCGCGGATGGCCGCAGACATTGTTGCGAGCAACGTTTGCAGCGCGCTGTTCAAAGCCAATCGGTATTGTTGTTCTTGGCGCTGGATTGCCGCAAGCTCTGCGAGTTGCGCCAAACCAGCTCGCGCATTGTCAAATGGGTTGATGGAAACCTGACTCAGATCGGTTCCACAAGCAGGACATGCCGTGGCTCCTTCACTTAATTGCAGTACAGCGGTGTAAAGCTGTGTATACGAAACATCCCCGGCACGAGCGGCTAGTTGACTGGTTGCTGCTCGCAGAAGTGCGTCTATACGATACGTCTCTGCAAGTGCACTCTCGAGTTCTATTCGGGTAGTGCCGAATATCTGTGGCGATGCGGCGTCGAGTAACCCTTGAACATAAGGTAGGCGCCCCTGTGTCTGTGTATTTCCAAATAGCCAATCTGAAACCTCGTCAAATGATTTGCCCGGCCATATGCGTTGCGCCAGCGCGGACTCGTCGCGGTCCAGTTGCGCGAGTTTCTCAGCAGACGAGCTGATAAGTTGCTCTGAAGCCGCCAACTGAGTCCGGCGTGCTGCGAGTGTCAGGCTCTTGATCCCCGAAAGGTTGAGGTTCTCGTCAAGGGTTGGGTTGAAGCCTCGAACGAACTCGTTGAACTGATCCACCCCAAACAATGTGGCAATTAGTTGACGCTGGTCCCCGGGAGTCCTTGCTGCGATCCGAGCGAAGTCATCAAGACGATTTTTCTCGATGAAGCAGAATCGATACGCATCTTCATTGGCTGCAACTACAGCCGGTGATGCATCGCCTGTGCGTGATGTCAAGATTGGCATCGTATGACTGCGAAGGCGAGCGTTGTTGCAGTACACGCGATGGTCTATTCGTTTGACCTTTGCTTCGCTGATAGAGCCCAGCATCGCTGCTTCCAGTGCTTCGCAAAAACTACTCTTTCCTGTGCCATTGGCCCCGTAGACGAGTGTTGTGTCTCGGCTGAGATCAAAGGTCTCTTGGCGCATGAAACCGCGAAACGGGCCCACTGTAAGGCTATGCAAACGCCCCATTTGTCGCTCGTTCCCACCTGGCAACACGCTCTGCTGAATCTCCGCTGTGGTTGCAAGCAGATGGTTTATTGCGATTGGAGCCAGTCGCACAGAACGCGCACGTCGTGCTGTGCCGACTTCCGCGAGATGATCAAGATTAGCAAATACTAAATTTGCCATGCGCTTCACATTGTCCGAAATAGAAGATCCGGATAGTGATGTAAGAAACCGCTGATATTCAGAGCGAACTGATGCCATGAAAATCCTTATGAAATATCTCTATGCCCTGTGCCACAAAGGCCAGTTAAGCCTTCACTGTCTTCAACGATTCCCACCCTGCCCCTGCACCAGCAGATCAAACACAATCCGCGCAAAGTTAGCAGCTTTGTTTGGGTCGGCCAGTAGCTGCATCATCTGGTTTTGGTGGGCGTCGCTGCTGTCCATGATGGCGTCGTCAATGGCCTTCGAGAAGTCACCCAGCAAGGCCTGCTCGGGCGAGTTGTTCTCGATCTGCTTCATCACCTTGATGTTCTCGCCCACCTTGTCGCGGATCGTGTAGGCGTAGTTCACCATGTCTTTGTCGGTGAGCTGGTCGGTCACAAACACCTCGTTCAGGCGGTTGATGATCTGCGACAGAAACTCTTCTTGTCTGTCCTGCGGCTTGGCCGTACCCAGGCCTTCGCCGGGCACCAGCTTATGGTTCTCGCTATTTTCTTGAAGTACCAAATCCTGCTGTCGTATCTTGGCCACGCGGTAGTGGCTGAGCAGCACGTTGCCCAGGTCGATGTCGTCTTCATCCAGCAAGGTTTCGCGCAACATGGGCCGCAGGTTGCGGGCGTACAGGCTGAGCTTTTCAAGATCGGTGTCGTCGTAATCCACGATCTGCGACATGAACTCGTAAAAGCGCACAAAGGTGCCTAGGTCTTTCTTGAAGATTTCGAGCGCGTCTTTTTCCTTCTGGCATTCCTTCAGGCTTTTCTCGGCGTTCGCAATCAGCACCGCATCGCCCGTTTTCTGCGTGCGCTCAAACATCTCTTTGGCGATCTTGAAAGCCTCCACCGCCGATTTGTAGCGCAGCTGCCAGCGTTGCACCGCTGGCTTGCAGATGTTGGCAATCGCCGCATTGCTCTTGTTCTTCACATAAAACGCGGTGCAGAACTGCTCCACTTCCTGCCAAGTAAAAATGCCGGCGGCACGCAGCTTGTCTTGCAGCGCGAAGATCAGGTTCGGGTCGGACACATCCAGCAGCTCAGCGGTCTGGAAATACGGCTGAAACGCTTCCAGAATTTCGTCCGGCTCATTGAAGAAGTCCAGCACAAAGGTGCCCGTCTCGGCCTTGTTGGGGTAGGTGCGGTTCAGGCGCGACAGCGTTTGCACACACTCCACCCCGGCTAGCTTCTTGTCCACATACATGGCGCACAGCTTGGGCTGGTCAAACCCGGTCTGAAACTTGTTGGCGACGATCATCACCTGGTAGTCGTCCGAATCAAAAGCCTTGCGCATATCGCGGCCCTTGAGGTTCGGGTTCATATTGCTTTCGGTGAACTTCTCGCCGATCAGGCCCGCTCCACTCGGATCTTTGTCGGTGAACTCCACCTCCCCCGAAAACGCCACCATGGCGCGAATCTTGTGGTAGCCCTTGTCCGCGATGTACTTGTCAAAACACTGCTTGTAGCGCACCGCCTCCTTGCGCGAGCTGGTGACCACCATGGCCTTGGCCTGCCCACCCAGCAAGCCCATCACGTTGTCCTTGAAGTGCTCCACGATCACCATCACCTTCTGGGCAATGTTGTGGTCGTGCAGGCGCACCCATTGGTTCAGCTTCACCTTGGCCCGCTTGCTTTCCACTTCTGAGTCAGCGTCTTGCACCTTCAGGGCCAGCTTGTAGGCCACCTTGTAGTTGGTGTAGTTCTTCAGCACATCGAGGATGAAGCCCTCCTCAATCGCCTGGCGCATGCTGTACACATGAAACGCCTCTGGCTTGTTGGTGCTGGACGCCACCTCGTCCGGGCGCGGCAAGCGGCCAAACAGTTCCAGCGTCTTGGGCTTGGGTGTGGCGGTAAAGGCAAAGTAGCTCAAGTTGCCCGATGCACGGCGTGCAGCCACCGTGGCGGCGATGATGTCGTCGCTGTCCAGCTCCTCGGTGTCGTCCCCAGCTTCCTTCATCAGCACCTCTTTGAGCTGCCGCGCCGTCGATCCGCTTTGTGAGGAATGCGCCTCGTCGGCAATGATGGCGTAGCTGCGGTCTTTGAGGCTCACGCTGTTTTCAATCGCCTTCAACACATGGGGAAAGGTCTGGATGGTGACGATGATGATGGGCTGGGCCGACTCCAAGGCTTCAGCCAGTTTCTCTGACTTAGAGCCATCGCCTTCCTTGTTGTTGATGCGCCCCACCACGCCATCGGTGTGTTCAAACTGGTAGATCGTGTCTTGCAATTGCGCGTCCAGCACCGTGCGGTCAGTCACCACAATGACCGAGTCAAACTGCTTCTTGCCGTCAAACTTGTACAGCGACGAGAGCTGATGCGCCAGCCAGGCAATCGAGTTGGACTTGCCCGAGCCCGCGCTGTGCTGAATCAGGTACTTATGCCCCGGCCCCTCGATGCGCACCGCCGCCAGCAGATTGCCCACCACGTCCCACTGGTGGTAGCGCGGGAAGATCAGGCTTTCCTTCTTGTACTTGCGGCCTTCCCAGTCTTCCTTGTCCTCAATCTGCAAGTGCACAAAGCGGGCAAGGATGTTGAGCAGGTTGTCCGGCAGCAGCACCTCGTTCCACAGGTAATCCGTGGCGTAGCGGTTGATGTCGTACGGCACACTATTGCCCGCGCCGCCGTCGTGCGTGCCTTTGTTAAAGGGCAGAAAGTAGGTGCCCTCCCCCTCCAGTTTGGTGGCCATGTACACCTCATACTGGCTCACCGCAAAGTGCACCAGCGCTCCGCGCTTGAAGGTCAGCAGTGGCTCTGCTTTTTTGGCCACCGGGTCGACAGGCAGGCGCGTGGTCTTGTACTGCCGAATGGCGCGGTCCACCGCCTGTTTGAATTCACTCTTCAGCTCCAACGTGGCCACCGGCACGCCATTCACAAACAGCACCAGGTCAATGCGCCATGCCTTGGCCTTTTTTGCGTCACTGTTTCCTGCCTCAAGCAGGTGAGCATCCGTCGCCCACGGGCTGTACACCAGCTCTGGCACCACACGCAGGCGGTTTTTGGCATAGCGGGCCAGCGTGTCCGGGTTCAGGTCGTGCTCTGGCTTGAACTGGCACAGCGACAAGCGGGCATTGCGGTCGCGCAGCTCGTGGCGCAGCACGCCCAAAGTTCCAAAGGTGCGGCTGTCCTTGTGCGTGGCATTCGGGTCGGCTTTGCCCAGCTGTGCGGCAAGCAGTTGCAAAAACTTCTGCTCTGCATCCTTGGGGTGGTTGGCGCAAAACTTTTGCCACTGCGCGTCTTGCGTCTCTTGCACAAAGCCCAGCGCATCCTCGGGGTACAAGGCCAGTTCGCGGTTGTACTTGTCCGGCGAGCCGAGCAACCAGCCATTGGCCAACAACTGGCGAATGATGTCGTCTTGAAAGATGCGTTCGGTGGCTTGGTCGCTCATGGTCGAATTGAGATTTGGCTGTGTGGGTGAAGGCAGTCAGGCGGCAGCTTGCCAGTCGCGGACGTCGATCTTTCCGGTGACGGCGGCAGAGATCAGGGCGGTGCGGCGTTCTTGCATGAGCTCAATTTGTGCCTGAGCTTGCAGAATGATTTTGTCGAACTTAGCGTTTTTTTCTTGCAGATATTTGGCGATTTCGATTGCTTCTGATAGCGGAGGTCTGGTTATTGGGAGGTTCTCGATAACCTTCATTCCAATGTTCTGCTGTGTTCCGAAGCTCCAACTGATTGCGATTGCATCAGAAAAATTCCGCGAACGCATAAAGTTCAAAACAAAATACGGATAGTTCAACTCATTGCATCTAATGGCAGCGAGTGGCGACCAAATGTTGAAGACATCATCCGTCTCGACAATTGCTGTCACACCTGTTGTCGCACCAGACTTGACCATATAAATATCGAATTTTTTTGGCGAGTACTTCTTCGAAAAACGTTGATTGTCTGCGTCAGAAATATGCGCGCGAATTTTTTCAAAATCAATTTGACCGGACGAAACAGCTTCTGCTGACACAAAGGGGATACCGGCATCAAAAAACTCGGGCGTTTCGTGCGGGCCATCGGTTATCGGTGTTGAAACAATGTGCTTGATTGCATGCACATCCCAATGTGCAGGGACTTCACCCAGCCACTCCACGCCGGAGTCTTTCATCGGGGCGTTGGGGTTGAGGCCTTTGGTGACGGCGTGGCTGATGACGGCTTGCCGCTTTTCCTTGAGCAAGTCAATCAGCCGCTGCTGCTTCTCAATCAAGGCATCAATCTTTGCCGTTTCGTGGTCAAGGAAGGCTGCAATTTTTTCCGATTCAAAACTTGGAATAGGAACATTCAAAAGACCAATAAAGTCCCAGCTTGCCCGTGGCATTTTTGAGCCATAGGTAGAAGAGTCAACCTGCTTAATGAACTCTTCTGTCAACGTGAAGTAATGCAAAAACTTGGAATCTACTTTTCTGCTGGTCATAACCAGGAATTCGGAAGAGCAAATTCCTGAAAAATCGGCCAACCATGATTTGGCAAGATACGGCCTTAATTTCCCGAACAGGACGTCGCCAATTGAAAATACGTTTGATATTCCTTCAGGGGTAACTTCTTCGGTGGCAATGAACTTCCCGCTATTTGATTGAACGTTTTCCAGCCCAACATATCTTTCTTCGTTACGCGGGGCCACTTTTTTACCAGCGAGCTCGCTGGCAAATTTCAGACGAACACAATCCCAATCACAAGGAATATTGCCCAACCACTCCACACCAGAATCCTTGTACCCCGGATAAGCCTTGTACAAACTCATTCCGCGTCCCCCTCGCCCACGTTCGCCAGATAAAACTCATGCAGTTTGGCCTGCAGCAGTTTCTTGTCCGGCCACAGGGTCTGGCGGCAATCCACCGAACTTAAGATATAATTATTGACGCAACTCATTGATTTAATTGAAGTTTTTCTTATTTTCTCTCGCCGCAACATGACAACCACCATGGTAAGAAAATATAGGGTTAACCCTTGGGTCATCGCCTCTTGATGACCTGACCTCTGTCTTTGCCAAGCTGGGTCAGTTCATACACAGCACCGCCTTTGCAGATTTGGCCCGAGGTGCCCAGTCCACCGCCTTTGTTCGCCAACGCAAACTGCCCCTGCCTTGTCTCGTGGGCGCTTTGCTCAGCCAACGCTCTCAATCTCAGCAGCTGATGCTGGACTCGTTTTTCGCCAGCTTGGCCGGTCACCCAGGCCTGCAGCGCGGCGCCTCTGATCGCGCCTTTGCCCAAGCACGCAACAAACTCAAGCCCGCAGCCCTGACCGCTTTGAATGCTCAATTGCTGGACCTGGCTCAAGCCAGAGACTGGATGCCGCTTTGGCATGGCTTGCGTGTGGTGGCCGCAGACGCCTCTGTGTTCATGCCCGCCACCCGTGCGTGTCACCGAACGCGCCTTGCGGCACATCCCGATCAGCGCTTGTTTGGCCTGTATCTGCCCGGCCCTGAGCTGTGTCTGCATGCCCAGCTCTACGGCCCTGAGACTGGCGAGCGTCAGATGCTTTTTGAGAGTCTGCACCACCTGCAAGCCAATGATGTTCTGGTGCTTGACCGGGGCTATCCGGCCGCTTGGTTGATCGCCCTGTTGCAGCAGCAAAGCATCCGCTTTTGTATGCGCTGCGACAGTGACAGCGGCTTCAAGGCGGTGCGCGAGTTCTTGCGCAGCGGCACCAGCGAGGCGATGGTCACCCTGAACATGCCCAGCACTGAAGATGCCAAGGATTACGAGTTCATTCGCCAAGCCCCGCGCGTGCGACTGGTGCGTTGTGTCAGCTCCAGCGGCAAGGTGCGCGTGCTGCTCACCAACATGGATGCACGGGCGTTTCCTGCTGAGGTTTTTGGGCAGCTGTACCACCAACGCTGGCGCATCGAAGAAGCCTTCAAACGCCTTAAGCACCGCCTGAAAATCGAAAGCGTCAGCGGCCTGAGCCAGCAAGCCTGTGTCATTGATATCGCCGCCAAAGTGTTGGCCGACAACCTGGGCGCTTTGCTCAGTTACTGTGCCCGTGGCATGCAAGAGCGCACTGATCGAATCTGCAACCGCAGCTACGCGGCCAGCCTGATGCAACGCATGCTGCCCCGTTTGCTGTTGCTGCCTAGCGCCCTTGCGACGTGCATCGCCCAGAGCATCGAACTGCTCAAGGGCAATCTGGTGCGAAGGGTTGAAGGCCGATCTCGGCCACGACCTGCGAGCAAAACAAAGCCGCATCCGCATTTGGCTTACAAGGCGTAGAGGCTTATGTTCGGTGGATTGGTGCGTGAGTGGGTTGGTGTACGTGAGCTTGATTTGCCTCTTGAGTGTGCAGGCAATAATCCCCACTGCAATGGCCAGTTGTCTAATTTCAGTTCAACTACAACTGGTATCGGGATACGCGTTAATTTTGATAATGACAAATCATTTTTTCTGACTTCCCTCCCTGTAACTTTCTATAAAATTCGCTGACGCATTTATATGAAGGAAATGACAAAAGTCATGAATTATTAATATTTATAAAAATGCAGAAAAATTTTTATACATTTATTTTTCAAGACTTTTTCAGCTTCTAAAATAAAGAAACCATAGGGATAAATTTTTTAAAATAATTATGATGGCTTTACCCTCTTTCAACAACACAAATCGTGCGAAGCAAAGCGTTAAGCCGCGAATCCTAGTACTTGAAATCAGAGACAAGAATCAACCTGAAGCTAAGGTGTTGGGCTTGCTGGTTGTCGAGAGGGAGGAAATATACCGCCGTGACCCTCGTGACGGGGAAATCTATGAGGCGTCGATTCGGCTGTTTTATCAACGTATTACCGGCAGATTTTCACAAGGCCTTAGTGGAAGAGGTCGGTTCGATGGCAGCTACTCGCGCAGTTTCAATTCAGTTTCAGTAACGTCATCTTCAATGTCAAAAGGGGCTTTGTTTTTAGATTTACCGGGACTGTATGGCCAGCGGGTCGGAACTTACCTCATGAATGAAATTGTCCAATGGGTGCAACAGTGGCCGGATGCATCAGTCAACAGCATTGAGTTGCTTGCTGGCCAAGCCCATGAAAAAAATAAAACCCGACGTAATCGTTTCTATGAGCAGTTCGGTTTTGTATTTGACTACACCGACCCTGAGCAGCGAGAAGGTCGGTCTCGCAGCACATCAGCGAGTGCTCTGGTTCAAATCGAGACGTGGAAACAGAATATCGTTGAACATCGAATGCTCGATTATTTAACAGATGTGCTTAACGCTCAAGAACACGCCAGCTCGAAATTAGAGGGTTGTAAACGTGCTTACGCACAACGGATCGCTGAGGAAAGACAGGCAATGGCCAAACCCATTCGTTGGGCATTAAGACAGTTATACTACCAATACGCCAGTACCATTTACGTTGTGCTTATCTTGATAGTTTTTGTTGTCATCTTATTTCTGAATAAATAATCACTTGGCAATACCCAAAAAGACCGCCAGACACCGCTCAATCTCCACCATCGTATCTGTGTCAATGTGACCGAATGCTGGCCCTACCTTGTCCAACTTCACAGTCACAGTCTTGTCAATCATTACCTGTGACGGCTTCTGCAAACCGTTCCCGTCGCTTGGCTGAACAGTAATGCGCAGGAGTGGAGCGGCAACAAGCGTGCTCGACACGGGCAGAACTGTAACTGTGGCGTGTTCGCCGAATTGGTCGGCCTGAATGACCAAGGCTGGCCGAGGTTTTCCGAAATCGCCTTGCATAGCGATGGTCACAAAATCACCACGCATCATTCATTCCAACCATCCATGTCAGCTAGAGCCTCATCCATGAAGTGCTGCATATCAGCGTCGACCAGGTCGGCCTGCGCGGCAAGATGGCACTGGCGGCGGCATTCCTCTGCAAATTCTGGCCGCCGCGTATCCGGCACCCAAATTTGAACTGGTCGCAACCCGGCCATGCGCAGGGCGTCGCGGTGCCTTTGAACTCGTGAATTAACGTGTTCCATGATGGCCTCCTTGGCGTTACATGCAACATTTTATGCGTCACTGCTGTTACATGCAACTTCGCTTGAAGGCTGGCAGCGTAACCGATGCTGACACTGCAAGATTTTTTGCTGCAGATATGCCATAGTTCTCACCGCTGATAAAAAAGGAAACCAGCTAATGAATGTTATTCAAATTACCGATGGTCTCTGGTGGGTCGTTGACAATAGCGGTACCGAATTGGCGGGTCCCTTTAATAGCCAGGCGCTGGCTTTGAAATGGATCGAGGACCAAACTGACACTGACACGCAAAATTATCCCAGCGAACGGGGCTAACTGGGCAATGTCCAGCCGCCGCGTAGCCAATAGCACTTGAAATCGTGGAGCTGCGGTTGTTGGATGCTTCAGTATCTGGCCAACACGCTTGCCATCCGTTTGCAACCCATCTGATTGAAGTGGACCCCATCGTCCTGCATCTGCTCAACGGGACGCTCATAGACCACATCACCGAACTCCCTGGCCACCCCCAATATTTGGCTGCGTGCCGGGTACTTCGGGGCAGGAGCAATCCAAATCACCGTCTTAGCCTGGGCAACAATATTGCGAGCCTGTAGCAAACTTGCAGCATTTGCGTTTCGTCCATCGTTTGAGCCCAAACTGATCAACACCACTTCAAAGGTGTGGGCATCACGCTCAACAGAAACACCAAATCGACGCACCCAGTCTTGCGTTGTGATGCCTTTCTCGGCCATCACCCTGCAGTGGGGCGCATGGGCACCAGCACCCTGGGCAATCGAGTCGCCCATGACCAAACATCTTGCAAAGCCAGGCCCCGCAATCGACAGGCCTGCCAGCCATAACAAGCCCATCCGACCCCAAACGAACATCATGGTTTGCCAGGCATGATGTTTTTGCACGCAGGATAGCCACTACACCCATAAAAAGGCCCCCGTGCGCTTTGCCTGAGCAGTGTTGGCTTGCCACACGCAGTGCATTTCGGTGTGGTTGACTGCATCACAGGCGCTTTTGCTCCACCCTGAGGAGCGGGCGAAGTTTTGGCTCCAGGCTTGCCTCCAGCATCTGGCAAGGTGGTTTTGCAATCGGGGTATCCCGTGCACCCCCAAAAGGCCCCAGAAGCGCCTTGACGTTGTCGCATGGCCTTGCCGCATGATGGGCATGCATGTGTCGTCTTTGAGGCCTCCATGGGCTTTTGCGTGCTGTTCTTTGCCACCGCACTCGACCGCTCTCCCTGGAGAGCTGAGGGCTTTGGGTTACTGGCCCCCAGCTGCTTGATTTTTTCAATCTGCCCTTTGAGCCAGGTGCCCAGCTGAGATTCGAACGTGGCCAACGGCAAGGAGCCGTCCTCCACCTTGGACAAATGGTCCTCCCACAAAGCTGTGAGCACCGGGTCGACCATGTGAGGTACGGCCTGCTCCACCACCTCGATGAGCTGTTCACCACGATCAGTGGGCACTATGAATTTTCCGGCCTTGTCGAAGTACCCCCGCTTAAAAAGACCGTCCAAAGTCGCTCCACGGGTTGCATCGGTGCCGATCCCCGCTTTCTCCTTGTTTTGCATGACTTTTTTCAGACGTGGATCGTCGATCTCCCTGTCGACAGACTCCATCGCCGCAATCAAAGTGCCTTCGGTGTAACGCTTGGGGGGCTGCGTCTGTGTCTTACTCACTTCCGCCTTGCGATTGATCATCTGCTGGCCCACTTTCACATCCGGCAACGCCTGGTCCTTGGGTGTATCTTCACCATCGTCCGTGGATTTGGCTTTGCTTTTTGCTTTGGCCGCTGCTGCAGCTTCTTGCAGATCCACATAGGCCAGCTTCCAGCCCTGCACCAAAGGCACCCGTCCAGTCGCAGCAAACAGCTCGTTTTCACAGCTGCCCTGTATGCGTGTTTCTTGGTACTTGTAAACACCCAAAAACTGAGCCAGGTAGCGACGACGAATCAAGTCATACAGCAACCGCTCGTTGGCGCTCATGTCAGCCAGTCGGACTGCAGTGTTTGTGGTCGGAATGATTGCGTGGTGGGCCGTGATTTTTTGATCATTGAAGGCCCTGGAGGGCTTCGATAGATCGGCTTTGGCCACCAGGCTGGTCATCTTGGGATCGGCTTGCTTGATGGCTTCGCACACTTGCGAGGCCTCAGCCAGCATGCTCATTGGCAGGTGTTCACAATCGCTTCGGGGGTAGGTAGTGGCCTTGTGCTTTTCATACAAGGCCTGCGCCAGATCCAGAACAGCCTTCGCACCCATGCCATAACGCGCAGAGGCCTCCTTTTGCAGCGACCCCAGCGAGTAGAGCAAGGGAGCAAGCTCGTGCTTGTCATCACGCTCAACTGAAACCAATCGCCCCATCTTGCCGTTGATTTTCTGGGCGACTGAACGGATGTAGGCTTCATCAACACAGTGCCCATCTTTGTCGAGCTTGTCAGCCTGCGTTTGCCAGCTCATAGGCACTGGCGAGCCTGATATCTCCCAAATGGTCTTGAGCACAAAATAGGGTTTGGGCACAAAATTTCTGATGGCTCGTTCACGCCGAACAACCAAGCCCAAAACCGGTGTCTGCACGCGGCCGCAATGCACCACACCACCTTTTCCACCGGCACCGAATGTCTTGGTCAGCGCCATGGTGAGGTTCATGCCCGCCAACCAGTCAGCGCGAGCCCGACCTAAACCAGAGTCGTACAAGGGCCTTGTCTTTTCGCCTGGCAGCATCTTGGCCAAGGCCTTGCGGATGGAGGCGTCATCAAGCGCCCCAAGCCACAAACGCTTGACCGGGCCACGGTAGCCGCAAAGCTGCATGACCTCCCGGGCAATAACTTCACCTTCCCGGTCGGCATCGGTGGCGATCACGACTTCTGACGCACTCTTGAGCAGCTTGCTGACCACTTGAAACTGGGATTGTGTTTTCGGTTTGACATCCATGTGCCAAGTTGCCGGCAACACCGGCAGGTGATCCATTGACCAGACCTTGAGCTCAGGGTTGTAGTGCTCGGGCGGGGACTGCTCCAGGAGGTGGCCAATGCACCAGGTCACGGTGACGCCATCACCCGTCCTGCAGCCATTGCCGGATTGACGAGCACCCACGTGCTTGGCAATGTCGGCTGCCTGAGATGGTTTTTCGCAGATAAAAAGTCTCATGATGTTTGGGCTCCCTTGAGGGTTTGAACAGACAGTAAGTCAATGGCTCGCTGCCTCTGTGACAGATCGGCCTTGACGTAGATGCCCGTGGTGGAAATGGACTTGTGGCCAAGCAGGAGCTGTGTGACAGCCAGATCCCCTTGGGTGGCATTGAGTACCCGATGCGCAAAGGTATGTCGCATGAAATGCGGTGTCGCACGTCGAAAGTTCTCAGCTAAATCAGGAGATGGACAGGCCATGGCCACCTCCTGAAAAAAGTCCTTGAGCACAATCCTCAATCGGGCTGTGCTCAGTGCGCCATTGCTGACTTGATCAGGATTGACCGGCTCTCCAATGCAGCCAATCAGGGGCCATTCGCTGGGCTGCAGTCCACTGGTGCCCAGCTGATCAATCGCATGGTCATGCAATGCCTCCAACACCTCTTCCTTGAGTGGCAAAAGTCGCTCACGAGCGCCCTTGCCAATGACACGCAGACAAGTGACCGTGCCTGCCTCTGCATCAAAGGGCTTGACCACAGCAGCCCAGCTGCTCGGGATCTCGCCAATGCGTAGCCCCGTGCTTTCCAGTAAAGCAAAAATGGCCACCATGCGCCGCTGCCGGGGGCCGCTGGGCATCGCCATCAAAACTTGCTGAATCAGCTCCAAGTGGGCATTGCTGAAACAACGCTGAACATCCATTTGCACGCCTCTTTCATGAGGGGTGCGAACCCTGGAAAATGGATTGGCCTTCAGGTACTGCGTCTCGACCAGAAAACCATACAAATGCCCGATTGCGGCGAATGCTCTGGCAGTGCTTGTTGGTGACAACGGGCCGCGCATCGTCATGTGATTATTTGCCGAACGGGGTCTGCACCATTGCGCAGGCGGGTTTTGCAAAAATTTGGCATGCGCGGTGGCATCCACCACGGTCAGATCGGACAGACCCTTGTTCAGCTCCCTCTGTGCCCATAACAGAAGCCTGGCCACATCCCGCGAGTACGCTTTACGAGTGTGAGGAGACAGAAAATCCAGCGTGCCCATCCATGCCTGCAGGGCTTGCTGATCGCTCTGCGCCCCCAGGGCATTGGTCCCAGTTGCACGTAGCAGCGCGCCAGCCGTAGGGCTCTCCCATCCAGACAGAGCCGTAGTAGAACTCGCAACTGGACCGGCCATAACCGGCTCCAAAAAATTCACATGGTCCTGCAGCCACTGGACCAGTCTCACACCACGGTCTTTGCCGATACCGGGCACCAAGCGATACCAGTGCTTGCCCCGTAAACGCACCAGGGCGGTCAAGTCCGACAACGCTGATACGCCCACAGACCGAAGATGACGAACAAGTCCAGTGCCCAGCCAAGCCTCAATGTCATCGGATAAGCAGGGGAGTCGAACGCCAGTGGTTTGAATCAAAGTTAAACCGTGAAGACAGGCATCTACATCAACACAGGATGAAGCAGGGGAGGCATTTACCTGGTCAATCTCAGGACCATAACGATCACGGTACAACCCAAGTAACTCAGCCTCGCTCCAAGCATCAGGATCATCCAGCTCTTCGGAAAACTCTGCCAAAGAAGGCAGTCGGGGTTTCGCGGGTGCTTGCGGTTTCAGCAACGCTGACTTCAGCGTCACCGCAAGAGTGTGATGCCCCAGGCCCTGCAATATGAGCTGAGCTTGTTGTGCCACGTCACACAGGTAAGTCCGAATCACCCGCAAATCCGAATGCACCTCGGGCAGAAACCGGCCCCCAGCGGACTCTAAATTCATGCCCTGCAAAACGGCACGCATGAAAGCCAGGTCATGCAGACACAGACCGCTCGATCTTGAAATGCAGGATTTTCCTGCCGGACGACCGCGTCGGCGGGAATTAATTTTGAAATCCGCTAGGAAGATAACTTCCATTATCTTCCTAGCGGAAAAAATGCCCTAAATCGGGGGTCTCAAAAATACGAGAGTCTCTGAACATAAAAATCCCCAATGAAATCAACAAGTTATAAGGGTGGAAGATCTTTCCGTTGGATATGATGGTGATGGGCGCGAAGTTTCGCAGCCAAGCTCCCACCACCCGACCTACAAACCAAACTTTAAGGAAAGACCTTCCATGAAAACGAAACCTACTGAAACTCAAGAACTCACCAGTGCCATGCTCCACGTTGCAGCAGCGCAAATAGCCAGTAACTGGATTTCAGAAAATTCAATAAATCAAGTGGATGCTGAAAAACAATTTCAGCTTGCTTTCAAACTGATTCAAAGCAGTCACCTCAATCACTTGGATCAGCTCACTTCTGGGCCGCTGAATTCATAACAAGCTGCTTTTGCTTTTCCGAAAGTTCGTCAACTTTTTGTTGACGAGCCTTCAAGTAGGCTCTGGCATCCAACATCAATTGCGTGGAACGCGGGGTCTGCGGCAACATATTGAGGAAACTTACAACCTCCGTCTGGCTCCCCTCAAGACCAAGGCTTTCGAGCACTTTGACAATGCCATCAATCAACGTATAAATCGGTTGACGGTGGACTTCAGAGACGGGCCACTCAGAAAAACTCGGAGTCAAGAAAATGTGGGTTTGATTCAGTTTCATTTGATGTTTACCTCGTTTAAAAAACTTTGAAATTAATAACCTGATTCAGTGAATATGGAATTCCCGAATTCTGAAAATATATGCCCACGTTGCGGCACACACATGCAACGCTACGGTCAAGATCATTGGACATGCTATGACTGTTGGCTGGCATTCACAAAACCCAGTGAATCTAAAAAATCCATGTTTTCACGTTCATGCAAATTGGTAAATGCTTGGCTTAAGAGCGTCATTGCGTGGTTGAGATAAGACAGTGATGCTTGTCCTGAGGGCAAACCATCCAAGCTCAAAAGGTATCTCAAATCCCCCGGCTTACGCAAACTCGATACACGATTCATTGTTGGATGAAACGGAGGAAAAAATGCCATTAAATTCCAGCTAAATGCAAATTTGTGTTTTGACACGATACACGCCCGGTATAAATCGTATGCTTTATATTTATCAGAGGAGTGTAGATATTGAAAATACTCTGAATTTTCAAATCCAAAATTCTCGGAAATCATTCCTGTTGTTAAGTAGATTTTTGCAAGCTCTTGATAACCGCTCATCTCAGCTATCATGGTTAGTGGTTTATATGATGAAATTCTCACAAAATACTCCTTTCATCGCCCGTTTTTTTCCAGCCACCAAGATGTGCAAGTTTTTCAATCACAGCAATTCCGAGTCCAATAATTACCAATATGATAACAACCCCAATTATTCCAAGAATAATTGATAATCCATCCACTTCATGAATAAATGGACGGTTCTTGATGCTTAACAAAAACCACCCCACTGGGTAGCCTGCGGCAATTACAGAAATTAAAAATGCAATTCTTTTCAAAACAACAAACAAACCAATAAATACTGCCGATATTTTTTTCATATTGGAATCCCTTAAAAAAGACTTTGATTGAGTAATTGCTCCAGAATGACTGTTTCTTCCTGGGCAGTGAGATGGATGCCTGAGGCGTTGACCATGGACTTAAATCCGCGAATCAAACGAGGAACCTCAGCGTTTTTCCGAGGTCGACCACGACCGCGCTTTGCGAAGTGGGAAAACAGTAATCCCTGCATCATCTTGATGGTGATCGCACCGATGGCTACTTGCTCGCCATCAGTCAAGACTAAGCCAGGTGATTTCACAGGGTGATCAACCGCGCTCATTTGGACACCACGGACAAAAAGAGTGCCGCCACGGCGATGGCCACGGTGACTGTAAAAACCACAATAGCCCCAAACATCGCCCATTGGCCATGCTTGGATAATTTGGATAAAACCATGCTCATGCGCTCCTTTTTAGGGTGCTCAAACTGACTTGGGCACGATGCGTCAGACATGCTTGACCAACGTAGTGACCACGCTCCAGGACACGCTCAGCGGTAAACCTGATAAGGCTTTGACGCTGAAGCTGAGTGACGATTGCACGTATCTCTTCAATGCTCCAGGTGGGCCTCCAATGGCGCTCTAAACCCGAAATCGTCATCGGTTGCTGCTCCAGTGTCTTGAGCACCATTCGGGCCTCCAAGCTGATCAATTCAGCAGGCAGGCCAAGAGTTTGAAGTCGTTGAACCATTTCCATGACCTCTTAATCGTCTGGACCAGACCCACAGCCTGCAGGGCAAGAGCCAAGCTCGATGCCGTGCGAGCAATATCCATGTTCAGCATTCCAATTCTGCGATTCAGCTCTCTCTTGAGCCGTGGCGTAGTCAAATGCCCGTGCCATCTCTAAAACCCGTTGACTCCAAGGTTCTGGCAACCGAGCAGTGAGACCATCCACAGAAGCTGAAAAATTCTCGACATACAAGTCATGCGACTGGCTGCATGTGCGCCCAGCCTCATTCGCCAATTCTGTCAATTGCTCACGCAAAGCAACTTCATTCACATTCGCTTGAGCCGTCGCATGACTTGTTTCCACCAGACACCCGTCGACCAACATCAGCCCAGATTGGGTGATCTCAATCGTGATCGTGTCGCCCAAAATCACCCACGGAACCTGTTGCACCACAGGGTCCAATGGGTTGGCATACCGCTTTGAAGACATGACGCATCCCTTTCTTCATTGACGTTACGGTGGTGCTCCATGAGGTTCTGGTGCCTCATCGTTGGAGCCCCTCGCTATTTAGGCCTGATCCGAGTTGCCAGCCTGCTCTTGAGTCCGTCTAGCTTTCATGACGATTTGCTCAACACGGTTGAGTGCCAGAGAAACGCTTGTTGCATCGACCCGGATCTCGAAAGAATCCGACTTGCCCTGGGCGCGGTCAGCATCGGACACGCGATAAATGTGCGGGTATGACTGGCCCATCACGACCACTCGCATCCCTTTACGCAGAAGGTTGCCGCAACCTTCTGCCAGGCGCTCATTCCAAACAGTGATTTGTGCTGGCTGGGATTTATCTGGGTCCTGAACCAGGTTGCCCTCATGGTCTTCGCGCCAAACATCGCTCATGATCCGCATCTCACAAATCACGCGATCTTCACCACGGACTTTGATCTGCTTGACAGCGGGGTCAGCCAAAAGATTGCCCGTCAAAATGCTCTCTGTTGCCATGAAAAAAACTCCCTGACCGAAAATTTCAGGCGATGGACTCGGCCACTCGCATTGCCTGTTTGGGCAAACCGCCCACATTCAAATCTTCATTGCTCAGCCAAAGCATTTGAGGCTTTGCGATTTTTCAGATGCGCCTGCAGCCGCTTGATCGATTGCTGGTACATCAGAGACAACACATTCAGTTCACCCATGCGGCGATTGACTGATTCAAAGTGCCGCTTCACAGGTGCTGTCAGCAATTTCATTTCTGGCAGGATGTCCTCCCAGTTGCGATTGCGGCCAAAGGCATACCAGCGCAAGAACCGTGCACCATCCTTGCGGTTTTCGACCCTGGCGCGGATGCTTGTTCCGTCGACCACTGATGACTCAGCCAAAAGCTCCATCTCAATCAAAATCTGCTTGAGGCACGCTTGCTGAGAACGGATCAGGTTCATGAAGGCCGGACGACCGGTGAGTTGGGCCAACACAAAGCCCTCGGTCCCTGGCTGCAACAATTTCTCTTTTACGCCTGTCATTTCGGCTCACTTTCAAATTGCCAAAAGGTCGGGGCGTTGCCCCTTACCCTTAAAGGCCTTTAGGAACACAAAGTTGTGTATTCCGGTCAGTTCCATCAAATCGATAAGAAGGAGGAGAGAGAACAGGGGGCGGACAGCTGCGTGGCTTACAGCTGGGGAAGTCGTAAAAGCCACAGGTGGCCTCACGTCAGCCATCGAATCACCAAGGCATACCCGAGTCGTGGCATGTGAGCGAAAAGTGAAAACAGCAACACCATGTCCAAGGCTCAGCGGCGAAAGTCGCACCAGTTCGTCGCCCGATTCACGACGACGATTTCCCCCAACGCCCCCTGTCTCTCTCCAAAACTTCAAATCAGACACCACTCACCTCCAACTGATAGCGAACCGACAAACCTGTCCAGTGAGCGGTCAGTTCCATCGAATCGGTAAGATGGAGGAGAGAGAACGGGGGTCGGACAGCTGCGTGGCTTACAGCTGGGGAAGTCGCAGAAGCCACTGGTGGCCACACGCCTGCCATCGAATCACAAAGGCGTACCCGAGCCAAGACATGTCTGCGAACCATTGAAAATGCACCATGTCCAAGACTCAGCGGCGTGAGCCGTACCCGTTCGTCGCCTGATTCACGACGACGACTGCCCCTAACGACCCCCGTCTCTCTCCAAAACATCAGCTTAGGCATCATTCCCCCCGATACCGTCCAGCCCTGGTAACTGACTGTCTTTGAGCCCTTGCAGCCGCAAGCTCAGCTCAACCCAGTCAACCCGAAACTTCTGTCCAATCGTGCGTGATCGTGGCCACAAGATGATCAAACCAGCGTCAGCAAGGTCGGTAAATGCACGTCTGCAAGACCGTTCAGACAAGAACGTGGTTGAGTAGCGTGAGATGTAATAGCGACCGGAACGTTCTTGGAATTGCTTGAGACCATCCTGAAAATGCAAGCGCAGCCCATCCCACATGACCGTGGCTTCGGCCAAAGAGCCCTCACAAACTGCGATCAGAGAAACAAACAAGCTCGGGGTTAACCCTGAAATGCGCAATGCATCCCATGCCTGAGCTGCCGAATCCAATTGTTCTTCCGTGTAAGAACGAGGCTCAATGGCGAACCTTGAAAACAACTCATCGTCAGCTGCTGTTGGAAACGGATAGCTCATGAACATGACTCCAAAAAAAGGGTGGGAGAGCCTCTCAGGTAAGATTCAAGCGGGGTAGTTCCATGGGACTCGACCCCCATGGGACGGAACCGACCCCGTTTGTTCATCAACTTCACCCATGAAAGAGAGGCCCTCCCATGACCACAAAAGCGACTGATTCTGCGAATCAACCAGTCACGCTTGACCAGCTCCAAGACATTCAATTCCGGATCGAAAGCGCCATGCATGCATTGCTTGGCGGTCAGGAAACGCTGGGACTTGATCCCAATACAGTTCTCGAAATCGATCAACAGATCAGGGCTGTTTCGCTGAATTGATTCCAGCTTTATTGCCTTAGGCTGCTGCCTTTGGATAGCAGCCTTCCTTGAGCAACAGGGTTTACGCATCACATCCTGAATGGATTGCTGAACCAGTTTGAGTGTGGTGATGTGCCGCATTCAAACAAGCCCCGCAGAAGTCACTTCTTCGTCAACATGCTCAACCATGGTCAAGGCCACATCATCAAGAACACGTTGCTCAGCCGCAGAAAGCCGTTCCTTGCGCATCGTGTGGCGTGGTGCTTTCTTGCCTGTGAAAACCTCGTCGTCCATGGGACCAAAGATTTTTTGTGCCGCCTCAACCCGCTTGGCTGCATCTGGCTGGGTGTTGTTGGGCAAAAAGTCTGCACGGCTCAGTGGCTTCATTTCATCAGACAGCAAAATTCGCTGAGCTCGAATGGCGCTTTCAAACATGCTCCTGATTTCATGCTTGAGTGCATAGAGGGCGTTGTGCTGATCCTGTTTGGTCAGCAGGTCTCGACGCTCAGCAGACTTCAGAACACGCACGCACTCATCAAACATGACGATCACCGTGCTCATCATGTAGCCATAGGGGGAGTGGTAGCCCAGAGAAACCGATTGGGTTTGCTGAGCCCGGATGATGGTGTACGACAGCCCCATGGACTTGTGCTCATCCATTTTCTTGATTTGTGGATCGCGAGCCGCTTTGATCATCCGCTTGATTCGCTCAACACGGCTGTCAATGTCGATGAGCGTGGCATCGGCATATGGGTTGTCCTTGGAAGTCAAACCAAATAGCTGCCGCAGGGCACTTGCCGCATGTCGCGCACCAGGCACACCGAAGCGGTACTGCTCACCAGGTGCACGGCCCAAATACAGCAACATGGCTTCACGTGTGTGCAACTCCATCGTGTCCTCTTCAGCAACCAAACGGCTCACCGGCTCATTTTTGGTTGCGCCAGGCTTGGAGCCCTGAGGTGATTGCGTCACCTCTTGAGAGGCTTGGACGGTTGTGACAGCTTCTTTTTTGCTCATGGTGTTGCCTAGTTATGGTTTGACTGGAAGGGGGAGTGAGGTGACCAATTGACACTGGCTCACCTGGACAAGGGCTGGATTTCGCTGCAGCACATCGACCATGACCTGATCAATCTTGGCTGCGTAGGCCGACTTGATGTGGTCGATCTTGAAACGGCTGGCGCACAGTAAAAGCTTTTGACACTGCTGATCCAGCCCGACAGAGATCGGTTTAAGCCACACCTCAATCTGCTGTTCGGGCATGCATTGAGGTAGCTGCTCCAAGATTGCAGCCCACAAAGCCACAGCCCGAGGATCCCGAGCTGGTGCAGGCCTGGAGGCTAAAGCGGGCAGGGCAGACTTGATCGGCGAAGGTGTTTGCTGCACAACCTGATGCTTTGGCTCTACAGCACGGTTGCGGGCCTCCTGCAGCTCATAGGCCCCCGACAACAGCAAGACGCCTTTTTGCTCTTTGAGCAAAAGCGATCCGAGATAGGTCACTATGCTTCGGACCTGTCCATTTGCGTCAGCGTGAGCCACCTCATCGAGGATCAGCTGCAAACGGTCGTGTGGCAAGGACTTGGCCACAGGGTGATCAACCACCAATCGCTTGATTGCCGTTGAGGCTGAGCCAGTAGGCCAGATCAGTTGATCAAAAGAAACACCACCGCCACCACCATCCTGAGTCGATTGCTTTTGTGCGCTTGTGGTTGATTCAGAGGTAATGGTTGAAGAAGGAGGAGGTGTAGTCTTATTTGTAATCAAAAACCGCGCGCCCGCATGTAGGGCTGTGTTTTTCATCCCTAGCGACTGTGAAAAGCCGCCAACTGGATTGAGATTTCCAGCCGACTGAAAGGATGGATTTGACTGCTCAAATTGATGTTGAGCCTCATCGGGGTGTAAAACGACCTGTGATTTCCCACCATCAAGATTGACGGAATTCGCCAAACTGGAGGAAGAGGGGGGATTTACGGTGCTTGTTGCACCAGATGGCCATGACCTAACCTGTTTCTTGTTTTGGTCGGCCAATTTGGCCGACTGTCCGCAATACGGACGATCGGCCAATTTGGCCGATGTATTCCCGGGTGACTGGTCAGCCAATTTGGCAGACTGTCCGCAATACGGACGATCCGCCAAATTGGCGGAGATGTTCCCAGGTAACGCACTCGCCAAATTGGCGGACTTAGCATTCCCCCCCGCTGCTTGCAATCTTGACTTGCCCAGCAAGCCCAGGATGCTTTGCGCGGTATTGCCATGATTGATACCCCCTAAACGAATCGCAATTAGTTGCTTGCTCAGTTCACTGATGTTCACCTTGATGAAATACCGACGACGTGGGTACTCCATCAAGGCTTGTTCCAGAAGGTTGAGTTGGCATAATTTTTGCTTGCATGTCCTGATTTGTGATTCCGACAATCCTGTTTCAGCTGTCCATTCAGCCAGGCCGATGGAAAACCATTCGCTGTGTTTTCCACCGATCAAGGCACGCTGGGTGGCAAGTGCTCGGCTCAGAAACACGGCAGACGTGATGGATTGAGTGAGCTGGCCGTAAACCCTGTAGAACGCCAAGCTCTTGCCCAATAGGGCTTTCACCTGCTGGGCATTGGACCGCACATCAAAGAGTGACCATTGAACAGGTTCACTGCGAAGTAAGCGGGCCAGGGCTTGGCTCACGTCTGGCAGGCGAACTCGGAAAGCCAGACGGGCAGGGGTGCCAGAACGTGATTCGTCGATCAGTCCAGCCTTTTTGAGATAAACCCGCGCAGATTCTTGTTCGTAGCGGGACAGCCCTGTTTCAAGAGCCCATTGATCCCTCGTTTTGCTGATCCAGCCGCCGTTGGCGACAACATCAACACCCACACGAGTCCAGTACAGCAATTGACTGAGCATCAGGCCAGCCTTCGGGTCACCAGCGATCCGTGCCAAGTTGGCTGAGTATCCAATTGGACGCTCTGACGCTAGGCTTGCCAGCAAGGCCCCAATGGGATCAGCTGGAGGCTCCCCGCTTGTGGGCGGGGGAGGCTTCCTAGCGATCAATCCAAATGATTGCATGACCGGTGTTCCTCAATGCAAGGCAGTCGGCCCATTGGCCTGCACATGGGCCTGACTGGGGAGGCGACTGAGGGATACCAGCATTGTTTTGAGTTTGTCGAAATTGATGCTGTATTGAGTTCGAGAAGGAAACCCGATCCGTCGCTCATGCAGCAGATCCAGATCCCGCAGACGTTGCCTGGCACCCTTGAGTTCACCATTGGTCAAGCGAGTGGTTCGTTTGATTTTTTCTTGGTCCAGGTCTACCCAGTCACCGTGTGCTTCTTCAAGTGCCGTGGACAGAAACAAGCCTGCGGTCAGGCTTTGAGTGATGTCCACCAACACGGGGTTGAAAGAGATCGGCTGCTGCAGCGCGATGAACAACAATTCCGGATTGGTGGACAGTTCATCGAGCAAATCCACCTCGGGTGCCTTGAAGTTGGTATTTGTATTCATGAGTGGCTCCATATAGTTTTCAGCACTTGGTTCAACACAGAAAAATCCCTGTCTATGCGGTTTCTGCGAAATCCCAGCGCCCAAAATGAATGCCAGACTGACTGAGACAGTCGATCTAACAAAGGTGCATGGAGTTGGAACGTCAAATCAAACTGTTCGTTAAATTGAGCGCTAATGACCCAATCAAAGTTTGAATCTGACTTCTCAGACCAGCAGACAGAACGAATATTTCGCTCAATCATCTGAGCGACCTTTGCAGAAGATTTGAAATAGATGTAAGGTGCTCTGCCACCCCACCAGTGACCTTCGCACGAAGCGACTGTTTCGATGTCACCCGTGCCGTTCATCGTGTCCACAAGGGTCTTGATCTTGGCTTCAATGATGGCCATCATGACCTCCTACTTCATTATTGAAATGGGAGGAGACAATGGCTGACGTCGAATTGCAAAAACAGCTGACCGAATTGCAAAATGAACTGGACAGTTTGAAGAAGAGGGTGTCCGAGGATGAGGCTGTCATAGCTTCACTCCAAGCCTGGACGCAATATGGTTTTGGCATGCTGTTAAAACATCTTGCCTGTCCGAACGACGTAGATCGAGCAAATGTGTCTGGTCTGCTTGAAAAGGTGTTTCTGGACATGTACCGCACACTAAAACAGGGATTCCGTGGCGACGCTGAGATGACAACTTCCACGGATGGGTTTGATCGCCTGTATATATGTGCGCAAGAAACTGCCGATATTTGGCAATCAATGCGTGATCACAATTTTGATGAGTCGCCTGATCAAGATGGTTACAAGCTGATAAATGTTGCGCTAGACATGATGTACCGCATAGACCCACTGACTCAGAGGCATAGTCCATTTGAAACACCTGAGGAAAAGCGTCTTCGAAAATTTGCACGAGATGCGGTGTTTCAGGCAAAGAACCGTCGAACCTGATAGATTGCAGTGCTTTATCAGAACAAAAGCGATAAAGAGAATGCACATCAAACAGTCGATGGCGATGCAGTAATTGACGGCCCGGATTGAAAAAACACTGATTGGCCAGCTCTTGATAGTGTGCTTTGATGATGTCTTGCATCATCATTCGGTCACGACTGACGGCCGCAGCCAACAGGCGTGCCCAATGCTTTTCCAAAAGCGTTTCAAGCGATGGCCTCCAAACGTTCAGGAATTCTTGGAGCAGAGCGCCTTTCATGTTGAAGCTCCTGGGATGTAAATCAGGGGATAGAGACCGGCCAAAGGCAGATATGGAAATTGCTGCGCCAGTACCACCCAGCGGTCGATTTCGTTGTCGTACTCTTTGATCAGCTTGGACCAGCTCGCATAGATGTCATCGACCGTATGACCTGCAGGCTGGGGCACTGACTTGGGCGCCGGGGGCGCGTTCAACTCTTTGCGCAGTTCAATCCAGCGATCCCGTGACAGATTGAAAAGTCGCCTTATCAGCGGAAAATTTGCCTGGCGCAGAATCAATATGCGTAAAGCTGCGTCACGTCTTTCTTTTTCTTGAAGACCTTGTGCGATCCAACTGACACCATCAAGTTGGACCCATAGACGTAGAGGGACTTCTTGTGGCTGTTCCAGCGTCAGCTTCGTCAATGTCTGGCGCATGTCGTCAGATAAATTGAGGGCTTGGTCGGACAGCAGCTCGATGGCCGCAATGCGGCTCAGCGTCGTAGAGCGTAAGCAAACCCACCCCGAGGTGCCGGGTGGTGGCTGAGAGACGACGGCGCTCATCACTGCTGCTCCTGTTGGCTCAGCAGCCTAAAAGTGCCAACTGCTTTGACAAGCTCACGGGCGTATTCGCCCACGGGGTTAGACAAATCGGTCAACAGTTCCAGGGTGTAGTAGCCGTCAGCCTGATAGGTTCCCCCCAGATGCGTTTGTACAAATTGCATCCAGCCGTCCTGATCTTCTGCCCGCGCCCTGAATCCGGCGGGGCCAGTATCGAACAGCGCAAAACCCCTTACACCCTGCTCGTTGGTGACTTGATGATGAAACCAGTCGACGGTCAGCTGACCTGACATGGTGGCCAAAAGCCACCATGCCTGCGCGGCAAAGTCAGTGGCACTGACACCCAGCGAGCTGGCTGGTGCATCCATGAAATAACCCAGCGGCATTCCAGGCGCATTGCGCAAGAGGGGAGTCAACGATGCATAGTCAGTCAAATCCATGATGCAGCTGCGCATGCTTTCAACAGCCATTTCCAGGCTGGTGGTACCGGGCAGCTGGCCCTGTTCACCAATCGGGTCTGCGCCACCTTCAAATGGGGCTGTACCAGTGTTGTTTTGCCCATCTACAGTGCCAGGATTAGGAATCCTCTTGAGGAGATGCTCTGGGGCTGTTTTGACGCCATTCAGGGCTGAGGGCACTCGGCCTGTTGGTACAACGTAATCAGAGTCAGCGACTTCATCTTGTTCACCTGACGGTGTATGAGTGCTGGTGTCGTAATCACCGCTGTTGTCTTGACCACCACCCACAATGTCAGACTGGTCTGAGCCTGTACCAGCGCCAAGTAAGTCGGTATCAGCGACACCAGACTCAACGCCGTAATTTCCAGGAGTGGTGCTGGCAGCAGAAGTCGCTTGGGGAGAACGCAATTGATCCAAGGTACTTTGCAATTGGGCGACCGTGATCGTGCGATCAGCTGAGATGGCTTGCATGCATGCGCTCAGCTCTGCTTCAGTTAGGCCGAACCATGCGGATGCCATTCTGGCCAAGTGCGCTTCGAGATCGCGGGCCAATGAAGTTGGCTTTGCGTCATCGAGTTCATACTCACTTGTTGCATTCATCAGACCTTGATCATCTTGATCGGCAGCAAACGATTGAAGCCATTCTGAATAGGCTGCGTCAAGGGAATTAGCTGATTTGCTGCTTTCGAATAATTTGGATCGAATAGATTGAAGCCCAGTGTATTGAGGGCGTAACTTACTTGGCACATCAGCACTACCCAATTTCTTGGCCAAATCACCTAATTGCGACAACTTTGTGATCGTAAATTCATAATCACTCAGGGCCGTTTTTTCCAGGGAAAGGCCTTGCTTCTTGAGTTCAGCAGCGAAGTCTCGCAGCGAAATATCACGCCCAAGCTCCTGAGAGCGGAGCTTTCGTAACTCAAGATAGCTGTTGGCGGTATCCCAAAAGCACATGGCAGAACGAGTTAAGTTCTCAGACATGTGCCCCACCAGCAAGTGCGATTCGGCCTTGAAATTCACCAGATCGAAGTCAAGACTTGTGAACCGTTCTGGATATTCTTCAGCCAGTTCCCAGAGGATGGACAACCGTGTATTTCCGCCCTTGGCCAGGATGTATCGGTCGCTTCCTGGTCGTTTGGTCACGGCAAGGTTTTGATCCAGTCCCCGATCAAGGATGGATTCTTTGATTTCTTCGCGCTTTTCGTTTGGCCGTGTGCGGGGGTTGCGCTCATAGGTGCCGACATCACGGACTTTCAGACGAATGATGGCGCGACCGTCAAAGTCGCCTGGTTTGGAGGTGGGCATGGGGTTGCCTGTGCCAGTGCTGGTTTTCAATTGTTCTTGCTGATCCATTTGCTCTTTCAGCGCCTGACGCATGTCGTTTGCACTCAGTCGCTTACTCATTTGGCGTCTCCAATTGGCTGATGCCCAGGGAGCCACAGACCTTTTAGGTTTGGCATGACTTCGTGCAAAAGTGCATGCATGACCTGCGACGGCGTGACATTCGCATCGCTGTCCAGCTCATGTACTGGGCGCCGCAATGAGCGGCACTGCTCATAGACGGTGGAGTAGGGGACTTTTGTGTCAAGCAGCCTGATGGTTGGATGGCTGCGAAACTGGTCACGAATGGCCTCTTCAACCATTCGTGCGTTAGTGGTTCGCGGCATCGCGTTGACAAAAATCGCCAGCTGGCCTGCTCGCATTTCCGGAATCATGTCGCTCATGACGTTGAGCTGTGACAGCATCTCCAGCGTGCCGGTGATGAACTCGCTGAAATTGAGCATGTCCGGTTTGATGGGGGTGAGCATCAAATCGGCAGCCATGGCCGCAGTGCGTTGAAGCTCGCCTTTGGCGCCCTGGGTGTCGATGATCACCAGGTCAAAGTTTTCTCGGATGATGGGCTGACGGACTGCGCGTTTGAGCAGCAGCAGCCGATCTTCACGCTCCTTGAGCCAGGCCTGGATGTGGTCTTCCATGTTGGAAGGCAACAGCCAGAGGTTTTGAACATTGGTTTCGACAATGTCACCATCAAGGATGACACCACCACGAGAAATCACCTGGTTCATGCCTGGTGACTCTTTGGTCAGTGGCGTCTGTGTGCCGAAGAATTTCGACAGCGCCGGTTGCATGTCTGCATCGATGAGCAGCACGCGCTGACCAAGCGCTGCAGCGAGGCCACCCAAGTTGGCCGCAGTGGTTGTTTTACCAGCGCCGCCCTTGGTGTTGACGACTGATATGACCGTTGTACTTTTCACAAAATGCTCCTGTTGTTCGTGTTTGGACACAACAAGAAAAGCATCTACAGACCTTTACCCCTGAGACTATGCTTGGCAACTGGACAACTACATCATCCAGTGACTTAACATAATATGCATCGTACGAAATTTAAGTGCATGAGATGAGGGATAAAACACCAGATCCATCAAACGAAAACGTCAGTCAGTTCAACCGAGTCAGTCCTTGATCACCGGTGGAAAAACGTACAAACGTGCCAGCCCTTGACGCATCAAGGACTCAGCATCCGGGCGACGACCCTGGACGGCAAAATCGAAGGCAGTCAAGCCTTGCTGGTTTTGTTTGAGCAAATCAGAGCCCGGCGCCTGGATCAGCGACTTGACGGACAAAGCACTGCCGTAGCGTGCGGCCATCATCAGCGGCGTGGTGCCGTTGGGTGATTCAGCATTGACCTGCGCGCCATGCTTGAGGAGCAGATTCACGATGGCCGTGTGTCCGCCGGCGGCCGCGTAATGCAAAGCTGTCCAGCCAGGCTTGTTGACTTCGGCCCCACGTTCGAGCAAGCGTTCGACCAGCGTCAGATGGCCGCGCAAGGCTGCCATCATCAATGGGCTTTCGCCAGCGGTATTGAAGATGTCGATTCGTGTCTGTGGCCAGCGGATCAGCAGTTCGGCGACTTTGGGCGATGGCTCCTGGATGGCCAAAACAAGCGCTGGCGCCGCATTGACGTTCACAGAATTGGGGTCAAAACCCCGTTCCAGCAAAACCTGCACGGTGCGCGCATCATCAAAAGTCACAGCTCTGAAAAAGTCTTCGTAGGCGCCTGCAAAGGACAGGCTAGATATAAAAACTCCAGCCAAAACAACAGGCTTTTTCAAACTTTTAAAGTAAAACATGAATATCAACCGGTGGCCACGCGCAGGAAAAGTTGGTCAAAATTGGTGCTGGTCAGCGCCCCAATCGCTTCAGAAGTCGTGCCGCGCAACTCGGCCAGCTGTTTGGCCACAAAGGGCACATAAGAGGGATTGTTGGTCTTTCCGCGGTAAGGCACGGGGGCCAAATAAGGGCTGTCTGTCTCGATGAGCAAGCGGTCATCGGGTACAAATTTGGCCACTTCGCGCAAATCAGCTGCTGTTTTGAAGGTCAGGATGCCCGAAAAGGAGATGTAAAAACCCAGGTCCAAAGCGGCCCGGGCCACTTGCTGGCTTTCGGTGAAGCAATGGAATACGCCGCCCGCACACCCTGCCCCACCCATTTCGCCCTCTTCTTTCAAGATGGCAATGGTGTCGTCTGAAGCCTGACGGGTGTGGATGACCAAAGGCAAGGCCGTCTGACGAGCTGCGCGGATGTGCGTGCGAAAACGCTCACGCTGCCATTCCATGTCGGCCACGGTGCGTCCACCTTTGCGCTCGTCCATTTGGTAATAATCCAGCCCGGTCTCGCCAATCGCCACCACTCTGGGGCGAGCGGCGCCATCCAGCAGATCCTGCAGGCTGGGCTCACGCACACCTTCGTTATCAGGATGTACGCCCACCGTGGCCCACATGTTGTCGTTGGCCATGGCCAGGCCGTGCACTTCGTCAAATTTCTCCATCGTGGTGCAGATCACCAGGGCGCGGGTCACTTGGGCGGCTTGCATGGCTTGCTGGATGCTGTCCAGCTCGTTCATCAGTTCGGGGAAATTCAGGTGGCAATGGGAATCGGTGTACATGGTTCAGCCCTTGGACATCAGGGTTTGTTGGGCGTCGGCGGTCAGGGCCTCGAGCATCAGACCAGCATTAAAAGGGTGTTCGGCCGTGCGGGCAGATTGCATCAGACGCTTGAACCAGTCGGTCAGCACCGCCAAAGACGCACCACTGGGGGGTAATTGGCTTGTGTCAAAAAAGCGTGGCGCAGCGCCTGTTTGGCGCAGCACCAAGTCGTGGCAAAGCTTTTGCAAGGCGTCAATGGCTTGGGCGGGGCTCAATTCGGCCAAGTGCCGGGCATCGCCCTGGCGCATGGCTTTGGGCAAATGGGCCCACCAGTCGGGCGACAAACCCGATTCGGCCTGTCGCAGCACATCGGTGGGACGCCCGCCAGCACTGCGCAGCAAGTCGTACGCAATCGCAGCGGGCACGCCCTGCCCCGTGAGCCACGGCAGTGCCTCGTCGGCTTCGGGCCATTTCATGGTGTGGGCCAAGCAGCGGCTGCGGATGGTGGGCAGCAGCATGTGGCTGGCCTCGGTGGCCAGCACAAAGCGCACATCTCCCGGTGGCTCTTCCAGGGTTTTGAGCAGCGCGTTGGCCGTGATGGTGTTCATGCGCTCGGCCGGAAACACCAGCACCGCCTTGCCTCGCCCGCGTGCGTCGGTGCGCTGCGAAAACTCCACCGCGTCACGCATCGCGTCCACGCGGATCTCTTTGCTGGGCTTGCGGGTTTTCTTGTCGATCTCGTCCTGGGCTTTTTCAGACAAAGGCCAGCCCAGCTCGATCATCACCGTCTCGGGCATCAGCACTTCAAGGTCGGCGTGGGTGTGCACAGCAATCGCGTGGCAGCTGGGGCAATCGCCGCAGGCGCCCTGAGCGGTGGGTTTTTCGCACAGCCAGGCCGAAGCCAAGGCCAGAGCCAGTTCGTACTGGCCCAGGCCCGACGGGCCTTGCAGCAGCCAGGCGTGGCCGCGCTGGGCGAGTAAATCGGTGGCTTGCCGGGCGATCCAGGGGGCGTTCAAGACGGCGCTCATGCGGCGGCTCCTCGCAGCCAATCACGCACGACGCGTGACACATCCGCGCCCACGGCATCGATGGTCTGCGCCGCATCGATGCGTGCAAAACGGCTGGGCATCTCCGCTTGGCGGCGGGCGTAACCGGCCCGTACAGCGGCAAAAAAGTCAGCCGGTTGGGATTCAAACTTGTCCGGCACCCGGGCCGAAGCCAGACGTTCGGCCGCAATCAAGGGGTCCAGGTCGAACCAAACAGTCAGGTCAGGTTGGCGCAAAGTGCCATCAGGCAGACCTTGCACCATGCCCTCGAGTTGGGCCAACACCTGCCAATCAAAGCCCCGGCCACCGCCTTGGTAGGCAAAGGTGGCGTCGGTGAACCGGTCGCACAGCACCACGTCGCCGCGACTGAGCGCGGGCTCGATCACCTGCACGAGATGCTCACGGCGTGCCGCGAACATCAACAACGCCTCTGTCAGCGGGTCCATGGGCTCGTGCAGCACCAGCTCGCGCAGCTTTTCAGAAAGAGGTGTGCCGCCTGGCTCGCGGGTCAGCACCACCGCCCTGCCCGTTTGGCGAAACAGTTCGGCCACGCGGGCGATGTGCGTGGACTTGCCCGCACCGTCGATGCCTTCAAAACTGATGAATGTGCCGCTGCTCATAAAGATGTGAAATCAATCCTTGATTGTCGCCGAAGCCGCAGGCCGGGCTGAACGCCGATCACTGCCCGCGCTGGTAGCGGTTCACAGCCCGGTTGTGTTCGTCCAACGTGGCACTGAAATGGCTGCTGCCATCGCCCTTGGCCACAAAGTAAATGGCGGACGTTTTGGCCGGTTGCACCGCAGCCAGCAAGGATGCCTTGCCCGGCATGGCAATGGGCGTGGGCGGCAGACCGGCCCGGGTGTAGGTGTTCCAGGGGTTGTCGGTCGTCAGGTGCACCCGGCGCAAATTGCCGTCAAAAGCTTCACCCAAGCCATAAATCACCGTCGGGTCGGTTTGCAGGCGCATGCCAATGCGCAAGCGGTTGTTGAACACCCCCGAAATCTGCGCCCGGTCTTGCGCCTTGCCGGTTTCCTTTTCGACGATGCTCGCCAAAATCAGCGCCTGCTCGGGCGACTGCAAGGCAGCGCCGGGTTGCCGAGCTTCCCAGGCTTGTTGAAGCTGTTTGTCCATGGCTTTCATGGCCCGCTGCAACACCGCCAGGTCGCTGGTGCCTTTGGCGTACGAATAGGTGTCCGGGTAAAAACGCCCTTCCGGGGCCACGCCGGGGCGGCCCAGTTGGGCCATCAAGGCCTCGTCAGACAGGGCGCGGCTGTCTGGGCGCAGGTTTTCGGCTTTGGCCAAAGCCTGGCGCACTTGTCGCCAGTTCCAGCCTTCCACCACCGTCACGGTGCGCAGGCTTTCCTCGCCCCTAACCAGCATGCTCAACAAACGTTGGGGCGAAGTGCCCGGTGCAATTTCATAGCTGCCCGCACGCATCTGGCGCGACTGGCCCGACAAGCGAAACCACGCGAACAAGAGCGTGGGCGAAGTTTGGGCCCCCGCATCGGCCACGGCTTGCGCGATGCCTTTGGCCGAAGTACCCGGTTCGATGGACAAATCCAGCGTGGCCTGGCGGGTGTCGATGGGTTGGTGCAGCCACCAGAAAGCGCCACCCAGCAGGCCCAAGGCCACAAGCAACAGGCTGGCCAACCACTTCATCAAGCCTTTGAGCACGGCCATGTCCTTGTTCGGGTGTTGAAAACGTGGGGGGATGATAATTCACGTCCTTGCCAGACGACCGAGCCGCGACATGAACACCCCTGCAGATTTCAGCCCTCAGCTTCAAACCCTCTTGAACGGCATCAGCCCCCTGCCCCACTTGGGCGTGATCCAGGCCCAGGGCGAGGACGCGGCAAACTTTTTGCACAACCAGCTGAGCAACGATGTGCTGCTTTTGCCCGTGGGCCAATCGCGCCTGGCGGCCTTTTGCTCGGCCAAAGGCCGCATGCAGGCCAGCTTCATCCTGGTCAAAACCGCGTCCGACACCGCCCTGCTGGTCTTGAGCCAAGACTTGCTGGCCCAGACCCTCAAGCGCCTGTCCATGTTTGTGTTGCGGGCCAAAGTCAAGATGAGCGACGCTAGCGGCCAGTGGCAACTGCGCGGCTTGCTGGGCGACAGCGCCCGGGCCGCAGTGGGCGCAGCCGCCCCTTGGCAGACCCAGGTCCTGGACGGGGCGCACGCGGTGGCGCTTTATCCTGCCGTGCTGGGCGAGTCCCCAATTCCCCGCGCTTTGTGGATCGCCCCGGCTGGCCATTCGCTGCCTGCAGGTGTAGACGTGCCCAGCGACGTATGGACCTGGGCCGAAGCGATGAGCGGCGTGACCCTGGTCAGCCAGCCCGTGTTCGAGGCTTTTGTGCCGCAAATGCTCAATTACGAGTCCGTAGGCGGCGTGAACTTCAAAAAAGGCTGCTACCCCGGGCAGGAAGTGGTCGCCCGCAGCCAGTTTCGCGGCACGCTCAAGCGCCGCACGGCGCGGGTGCACAGCCCTGTGGCCTTGAAGGCCGGGCAAGACATTTTCACGCCCACCGACCCCGAGCAGCCCTGCGCCACCGTGGTGCTGTGTGCTGCGCGTCCGGACGGTCAGGGCTTTGATGCGCTGGTGAGCGGCACGACCGAGAGCATGCAAACAGGCTGGCGTGTGGGCGGTTCAGAGGGCGAAGCTTTGGAGATTTTGGTCCTGCCCTACGCCCTGCTGGCCGACATTTGAGTCTTTGAAGGTGCTTGCCGCGCAGTCTCAAAGCTTGCGCACCATCTCGATGTGCGCAATCCCCGCATCTTCAAAAATCGCCCCATGCGGCTCATAACCTGAACGTTTGTAGAAGCCTTCGGCGCTGCATTGGGCGTGCAAGATCACCTCTTTGTCGCCCCGGTGCTGCGCCGCGTCCATCAGGGCGTGCAGCACGCGGCGGCCCAGATCGCTGCCGCGCATCTGCTTTTTGACGGCCATGCGGCCAATGCGGGATACACCGGGCGCGTGCTGAATCAAGCGGCCTGTGGCCAGGCATAGGCCCATGCGGTTCAGGGCCACGGCGTGCAAGGCGGTGTCGTCTTCGTGGTCCAACTCCAATTCGACAGGCACTTTTTGCTCCACCACAAACACCTCGTGGCGCAGCGGGCTGGCGTGTTTCTGGAAATCGTGCCACGAGCCCACATGCACCTGCACCATGTCTTCGCCGCGCTCAAAGCCTTCGAGCATGTCGCGCAAGGGTGCTGGGATGGGCTGGCTCTTTTTGGCCACCGGGTCGGCATACACATAGACCATCTCGCTGCTGATCAGCAGTTCATCGCCCCGGAAAATCGCCCCCGCAAACGTCATGGACGAGTTGCCCACCCGGTCGCAGCGCATGCACACGTCCAGAAAATCGTCCATCTCGGCGCTGGCGTGGTACTCCAGGCTGGCTTTTTTGACGAACAAATCGCCGCCCAGTTGGTGCATGGTTTCGGCGTAAGGCATGGCCAGTTGCCGCCAGTATTCGGTGACGGCGGTGTCGAAATACATGAGGTAGTGACCGTTGAAGACGATCTTTTGCATGTCCACCTCCACCCAGCGCACGCGCATGCGGTGAGACAAACGGAAATCTTGGCGTTTCATGGTTTCAACTTTCAAAAGCGTGTTGCAAAGCCCGGCCCGCATCGGCATGCGCTTGCAGGGCATCGGGAATGGCGCGGCCCATGGTGATGAAACCGTGGACCACACCTTTGTAAATCTCCAGATCGACCGGCACACCCGCCATGCGAAGGGTGTCGGCGTACTGCACGCCCTCGTCCACAAGCGGGTCGCATTCGGCCAGGCCTATCCAGGCGGAGGCCAGACCTGCATGGTCGGGTGCGTTCATCGGGGCAAAGCGCCAATCGTCGCGGTCGGCTTCGTCGATGTAGTTGGCAAAAAACCAGTCCACCGTGGTCTTGTCGAGCATGAAGCCTTCTGCAAAGGTGTGGTGCGAAGCGGTGTCTTGATGGGCGATGCAGCCGGGGTAAAACAGCAGCTGCAGGCGCAGGGGCAGGCCCGCATCACGGGCCATCAGGGCGCACACGGCGGCCAAGGTGCCGCCTGCACTGTCGCCGCCCACGGCCAATCGGGTCGTGTCCAGCCCCAGGGTCTGGCCGTGTTGATGCAACCAGTTCAGGGCGTCCCAGCTGTCGTGCACCGCCATTGGAAAGCGGTGCTCGGGCGCCAGCCGGTAGTCCAGCGACACCACGGCGCAGTGCCCTTGGCGCGAGAGTTGGCGGCAGAGCACGTCGTGGGTGGTGAGGCTGCCCACGCTGAAGCCCCCGCCATGGATGTACAGCAGCACGGGCAAGGCGAGCTCGCTGCGCGGGGCATACAGTCGGGCCGGCATGCTGTGGCCATCGCGGGCTGGCAAGGTGATGTCTTCCACCCGGTCCACCTGTGGGGCGGGCTGCAGGTCGAGCATGGGCCCGCCAATGTCGTAAAACTCACGCGCCTGTAGTGGTGTCATGACCGCCATCGGGGGGCGGCCTGCGCGTTCAACGCGCTCGATCAGGCTGCGTGTGGCGGCATTCAACAACGATCTGGGGTTGGTATGGTGGCTGCTCATGGGTGTGTGGTTGTCGATGCCCTCAGGGCTGGGCGGCAGGGGCCTATTTAAACAAGGGGCTAACAAGGGTGACAGCCTCGGCGTGTCACCAATGCCTTCCTGCATCAAAATGGGCTTTGATCGTACAACGCCCTGCCCCGCTGTTCTGTCACTTCCGAACCGGGGCACCAGATTGGAGTCTTCGCATGTCCTTTATCAACTACGTCACCCAAATCCAGATCGACTTTGGCGCCGTGAAGCTGCTCCAGGCCGAGTGCGAGCGCGTGGGCATCCACAAACCCCTGATCGTGACCGACGCAGGCGTCAAAGCCGCTGGCGTGTTGCAAAAAGCGCTCGACGCCCTGCCGGGCCTGCCCGTCACCGTGTTTGACCAAACCCCCTCCAACCCGACCGAGGCGGCGGTTCGCGCCGCAGCGGCCATGTACAAGGCCAGCGGCTGCGACGGCCTGATCGCGGTGGGCGGCGGCTCGGCCATCGACTGCGCCAAAGGCGTGGCGATTGCCGTGAGCCACGAAGGCCCGCTCAAAACCTATGCCACCATCGAAGGCGGCTCGCTCAAGATCACCGACCGCGTGGCCCCCATCATCGCCGTGCCCACCACCAGCGGCACCGGCAGCGAAGTGGCCAGGGGCGCGATTTTGATTCTGGACGACGGGCGCAAAGTCGGTTTCCACTCCTGGTTCATCGTGCCCAAAGCGGCCATTTGCGACCCCGAACTGACTTTAGGCCTCCCGCCCATCCTGACGGCTGCGACCGGCATGGACGCGGTCGCGCACTGCATGGAAACCTTCATGGCAGCGCCCTTCAACCCGCCCGCAGACGGCATCGCGCTCGACGGCCTGGGCCGTGGTTGGGCCCACATCGAACGCGCCACGGTCAACGGCCAAGACCGCGAAGCCCGTCTGAACATGATGAGCGCCAGCATGCAAGGCGCCATGGCTTTTCAAAAAGGCTTGGGCTGCGTGCACTCGCTCAGCCACAGCCTGGGCGGCGTGAACCCGCGTCTGCACCACGGCACTTTGAACGCCATGTTTTTGCCCGCGGTGGTGAAGTTCAACGCGGCGGCTGAAAGCGTGCAAAAAGAAAACCGCCTGAACCGCATGGCCCAGGCCATGGGTCTGCAAAGCGGCTCAGACATCCCCGATGCCATCCGGGACATGTGCGCCCGCTTGGGGCTGCCCACGGGCTTGGGCGCCATGGGCGTGACCGAGGGTCTGTTTGACGCCGTCATCACCGGGGCGCTGGCCGACCATTGCCACAAAACCAACCCGCGCATCGCCTCGGCGGATGAATACCGGGACATGTTGTTGAGCAGTTTGTGAACTCCCCCCTCTCTAACTTTCGACAGTCATTGATCTGGTAAAGTTCCTTCATGCAACGAATCACAGGCCCATACAACGGTTACTTTATCGTGGCGAAGGCATTCCGCATTGGCAATGCGTGGATGGGTGAGGCACAAATTTTCCCAAATCGTCCGGAGAGCTTTGACGACACCAATTGGGTCGCGAAGCTCGGAGGCGATTGGAGTAACGCCCTCTCTGAACTAGACGCTATTGAGAACGCAGAGAGGGTCAGCCGAGAGAGAATTGAGCAGTTTCCACCAACCTAGTTATTTTTCGATCAAGCCACTGGCACTAAATCCAGTGCGTTCTGCTCTGATGTGATTTATTGAAGTAACCAGATAGGCCCGTGAGAGTCAAAACAGGCATTGCGCACCGCTTCGGCTCTGAGGTTGCTCATCAGTTGCAACTCGCCCCACTTATTTATCTGAAATACTGCGGTAGTGTCTAAGACTTTCGTTGAGGTGTGCACGGAGTCTGTTATCCGAACCTCTCCCTCGCGCTCTTTAACAGTTGTCTCAATCCACGCGTTATCCTTGTCTGCTGTGGCCAATCGCGCATACAACAGATTAATCAGTGGTAAGTGATGTCCATTTTTTTTGGGTGCGTTGCAATCGATACTAAAGCTGCGAACCATCCGCTCTGCTTTTGCCGACTCAAAATGGACGCGCTTTCGGTAGTCCTTTTCCAACCTTGCGATATACATCAAATTAGATGGGTTAATCCATTCGACCGCCTCTTTGCGACTTTGTGGGACGCCGCGACCTCGGTTATACATGGCCCCAATCACTTCTTGTGCTTTTGTATTTCCCTGCATAGCGGCGCGCCTTAACCACTTAACCCCCTCTTTGTCATCTTGATTGGTGCCGCGCCCATTAATATATGCGAATCCCAAATTAGTTTGAGCCCATGCAGTTCCCTGCTCTGCAGCTGATCTATACCATTTAAAGGCTTCAAAAAAATCTTTATTGACGCCTTGTCCGAGTTCATACATCAGTCCCAGGTTAGCTTGAGCCTCAGAATTTCCCTGCTCAGCAAGCGGTTTTAACAAACTGAAGGCCGAGACGTAGTCTTTTTCGCTGAGTTTTTTCTCGGCGGCAGAAAGCGATTCGGTCGAGGTTGTGCTTTGCCCAAAAACTGGAAAGCAAAGGCAAAGCGCAATCACTATTGCGGCGGATGCCAAGGATGTCGTTCTTAGTGGTGAGTTCATGGCAATGTTTGAAGTTGATCTTGACCCCGTATCACAGATGGGTAAGCGTCGTGTACCCGAATCTTAAACGCTGCAATCAGACGCAGGCGTTTGCGAATCCGGCAAAATTCCTTCAACAAAGAGCATCTGACAAAAAAGCTAGAGGAAACTCCCCCTCCTCTGGACTGTTGCAATGAACCAATGGTTTTTTTGATTTGGTCGCCTGGGACGGAATCGAACCATCGACACGCGGATTTTCAACCCGACTTGCGTTCCGCGTCCAAATCGAACGGGGTGTCGAATCCACCCAACACCAGTTGGTCATCACCCGCCTTGACGATCGTCTTGGCGGCATTGGCCCCACCCGTGCGTGTGTCGGTGAATCTCTTTTTTTGACGTGACTTGGCCTTTTCTCTCGCCTGCACCTTGGCCAAATGTGCGCGCAAAGCAGCGTCCCAAGACGAACGTGACCACCGCACCGCCTCTTGTGGGTCGTCAAACACCGCATCCGGCGCGGCCCAATACGACAGCGCCACGTCTTTGCCCTTCATCGGGTAAGTGAAGGACGTGAGGCCCAGGGCTTCAAAGTCGGGGCGATTTTGGTCGTCCACCTTCAAGTAAAGCTGCTGGTTCATCACGATGGCGAACATCATGCCCTCGTGGTACAGGCCGTGGCCGCCAAACATGCGGCGGGCCGACACGGTGCCCCAGCCTTCGAGCAACTCCTGCACAAAGGGGATGAAGTCGCTCATGACAGCGGCGGTTTCAAGGTGCGTCGTGGCCGGGCATCTTGGCGCCCACATGCAACTCGCCCCGGGCCTCGGCCAGCTCCACCTGGCGCTGGCGTTCGGCCAGTTTGACCTTTTGCTCGGGTGTGCGCTGGTCGTGGCAGTGGTCACAGCTCACGCCCAGCACGTAGTTTGGCGACTGCTTGTCCTGCTCGCTCAAGGGCCAGCGGCAGGAACGGCACAGCTCATGGCTGCCGACGCCAAGGCCGTGGCCCACGCTCACGCGCTCGTCAAACACAAAGCACTCGCCTTCCCAAGTACTTTGCTCGGGCGGGATTTCTTCTAGGTATTTAAGAATGCCGCCTTCGAGGTGGTAGACCTCGTCAAAGCCGCGCATCTTCATCAACGCGGTGGATTTTTCACAGCGGATGCCACCTGTGCAGAACATGGCCACTTTGGTCTTTTTGGCGGCATCGCCCTGCAAATGGGGCTGCGCATCCAGCCAGGCGGGCAGCTGCACAAAATTCTTGAGGTTCGGGTTGACCGCGCCCTTGAAGGTGCCAATGGCCACCTCGTAGTCGTTGCGCGTGTCGATCACGACCACATCCGGGTCGGCCAGCAAGGCGTTCCAGTCAGCGGGTTTGACGTACTGGCCCACAGTCTTGTTCGGGTCCAACTCGGGCACGCGCAAAGTCACAATCTCTTTTTTGAGCTTGACCTTCATGCGGGTGAAAGGCGGCTTGGGGCTCCAGGACTCTTTGTGCACCAAGCTGGCCAGGCGCGGATCGGCCCGCAAAAACGCCAGCACGGCACGGATGCCGTTTTCAGGTCCGGCAATCGTGCCGTTGATGCCCTCGTGGGCCAAGAGCAAGGTGCCCTTGACTTCGTTGTCTTCGCAACAGGCTTGCAAAGGGGCTTGGAGAGCCTCGAAGTCGGGCAAATCGACAAATTTGTAGAGGGCGGCGGTGAGAAAAAGGGGTTCGGTTGACATGCCGTGATTATCCACTTTGTTAAAAGGGTCATGCCGCATAAGTGGTCAAAACCACATCAGCAGCATCTTGGCGCAGCGGAATAAGCGCTTGGTAGGCGGCAGACGCGTGCCAGCCTTGTGCATCATCCAAAAAAGGGAAACGGATCACCACGATGTCAGGGTGCGGGTTAACGCCCGAAAACGATTGAACCTGTTCACCCCGAAACAAGAGCTCTCCGCCAAAAGGCAGCAAGGTCGCCAAGACCTGCGATCGGTATTGGGCCCATTTTTCGGGATTCTTAACGGTCATTTGACCGACGACATAGGCTTGAGACATGCGCAATCCTTACAAAGGCTGAACGATTGAAGAAGTTGGATTTTGCAACCAGTCGCTGAACTCATCCGCCATCTGCTGCGCCGCGCTGGCAGCAGCATTCCACACCTTCACCCGCCCCGCCAAATCGCGATCGTAGGTCATGAAGTCCTTGCGGTCGGGCAATTTGCCGTTCGGCAGGGTTTTGACCCATTCAGGATTGGGGGCCAACACGATGGTGCTGTCCAGAAACGGCGTTGCGCCGTGTCGCCACTTGAGGGCTTTGTCGAGCCAGCCGGGCACCACGTTTTGCTGAAAGTGTGGGTACAGCACGATGGCGCGTTCGGGGCCTTTGCCTGCAACCTCATCCGGCGCAGTCCAGTTCAGGTGCAGGTGATAGTCGGTGATGCCGCCGTCCCAGTACGCGCCAGTGGGTGCGCCGGGGATGTCGTGCACAGCTTTCAGCGCAAACGGGATGGAGCAGCTGGCTTGCAGCGCGGGCATGAAGTTGCCTTCGGTCAGGCCCACGGCGCGGGTGCGAAAGTCTTGGGCGTCAAACGGCAAAGCCGCGCCCAGCCCTGAAAACACCACCCGCTCCAGCCAGCCGCCCAAGGCCCTGCGGTGCACGGCGTTGCTCAAAAATGCTCCCGCATAGCCCAGTGGCGTGCCCAAAGGGTGTTCGCGGTGCAGGATATGCCGCCCGCGTGAGGTGACGATGTGCAGACGGTAACGGGGATGGTTCAATACCTCAGGTATGCGGCTGCCGTAAAAGGCCTGCAGGCTTTGGCCAAACGCATCGCTCACCTGCTCGGCGCTCACGCGCTTTTTGCCCGGCAGCGGTTCGTAGTGCTGGTGGATGTAATCGTGCTCCAGCCGCTCAAACGCCGCCACCGAACCATTCAGGCAAGCGGTAGCCATGCGCCAGGCACCAATCGATGCACCCACCAGGTCCACAGGCTGCGTGCTTTGGCTCAACCACTCGCCAAAAATGAAGCGATCGAGCGGCCCCAGGATCAGGCCTTTGGGGCCACCGGCAGCGCCCGGAATCACGCCAATGTGCTCGGGCCGCAGACCATTTTCTCGGATGTGGGCCAGGGCCTTGGGGCCGGCGTGGATGTGAAGGGCTTGCATGGTGGGGTCAGTGGCTCACGGTGGTGTTCAGTGCACGGGGCTGCGGTAGGCGCGGCCCAAGCGCTCAGCCAGAGCATCGAGGCGGTGGTCAAGCGACCACAGCTCAGCACCCTCGCTCAGGCAGGTGGCGGCCAAGAGTTGCAAGTCAATCCAGCCGCAACCGCGCCCAAAAAGCTGTTCGCGCTCCATGAAATCCAGCATCTCCGGCAAGCTGGCTTGTTGAGCAGCTTGCAGCGATGCCAGATCTGCCAGCGTTTGAGCACGCCGGGGCGGCGTGCCGCAAGCGATTTCGCCCAGGATGCAGGGATGGATCAACACACGATCCTGCACCAGCAACTGCACCAAGGCCTCATTGCCGCGCCTGAAATGGTCCACCCACACTGAGGTGTCCACCAAAACTGGCGTCATGCGGGCAAGTCCTGCGCACGTCGAGGAATGTCGGGCATATCGACTTGGGTACCGCCCAGTGCGGCCAGACGTTTGGCCGCTTGCGTGCGGACAAAGGCCTTGATGGCCTCGCGAAACAAATCGGCCTTGTCCATGGACGGGTCGGCCACTTCCAAAGCCCTTTGGTAGAGCTGGTCGTCAATGGTCACGGTGGTTCGCATCACAGGCTCCAATCATCAAATAAGGTGCAATTATGCATCTCGGTGGATGACTTGGAGGGGTCAGAGTGAAGGCGCTTATTTCTTCAAGCCCTGCAGCTTGGCAAATGCGCTGGCCATGGCAGAGCCTGCTCCGGCTGCGGGGGGCGAGGTGTAACCACCGCCGCCGCCACGCTGGCGGTTGTCCCGCCCTGCCCCTTCAAACTTGTTGTCACGGGGGCCATCGCGTCTGGCAGGCGCGGCGTCGAGTTTCATGGTCAAGCTGATGCGCTTGCGGGCCACGTCGACTTCGAGCACCTTCACTTTGACAATGTCGCCGGTCTTGACCACCTCGCGGGCATCGGTCACGAATTTGTTGGCAAGCTGGCTCACATGGACCAATCCGTCCTGGTGTACGCCCAAATCAACAAAAGCGCCAAACTGGGCCACGTTGCTCACGGTGCCCTCCAAGGTCATGCCCTCTTTCAGGTCTTTGATGTCTTCCACGCCGTCCGCCAGACGCGCCACTTTGAAGTCGGGTCGCGGGTCGCGGCCGGGTTTTTCCAACTCGCCCAAGATGTCTTTGATGGTGATGGCACCAAATTTGTCGTTCGCAAACAGCTCTGGCTTGAGGGTTTTGAGCACATCGCTGCGGCCCATGATTTCTTGAATGGGCTTGGCGGTTTTGACAATGATCTGCTCAACCACCGGGTAGGTTTCGGGGTGCACGCCCGTCATGTCCAGCGGGTTGTCACCGCCACGAATGCGCAAAAAGCCCGCACTTTGCTCGAAAGTCTTGGCCCCCAAGCCGGTCACTTTGAGCAAATCCTGGCGGGTCTTGAACACGCCATTGGCATCACGCCAGCGCACCACCGACTTGGCCACGCTGGCCGACAAACCCGACACGCGGGTGAGCAGCGGCACACTGGCCGTGTTCAGGTCCACGCCCACCGAGTTCACGCAGTCTTCCACGACCGCGTCCAGCGTTTTGGCCAGCTCGCTCTGGTTCACGTCGTGCTGGTACTGGCCCACACCAATCGCTTTGGGGTCGATCTTGACCAGCTCAGACAGCGGGTCTTGCAGGCGGCGGGCAATGGATGCCGCGCCGCGCAGGCTCACGTCCACATCGGGCATTTCTTGACTGGCGAATTCGCTGGCCGAGTACACCGAAGCGCCCGCCTCACTGACCACCACTTTCTGAATCTCGACGCCATCGCGCAGGCGAGCCAGTTGCTTGATCAGATCCCCCGCCAATTTGTCCGTCTCGCGGCTGGCCGTGCCGTTGCCAATCGCGATCAGGTTGACGTTGTGCTTTTCGCAGAGCTTGGCCAGGGTGAAGAGCGAGCCTTCCCAGTCCTTGCGGGGCTCGTGTGGGTACACCGTGGAGGTGTCGACCAATTTGCCGGTGGCATCCACCACGGCCACTTTCACGCCCGTGCGGATGCCCGGGTCCAGGCCCATGACCACGCGCGGGCCTGCGGGCGCGGCCAGCAACAGGTCGCGCAGGTTGTCGCTGAAGACTTTGATGGCGACTTTTTCGGCCTCTTCGCGCAGGCGTGCAAACAAATCACGCTCGGTGGACAGGCTCAATTTCACACGCCAAGTCCAGGCCACACATTTGCGGATCAGGTCATCCGAGGGGCGGGCCGCATGGCTCCAGCCCAGGTGCATGGCAATCTTGCCTTCGGCGATGCTGGGTTTGCCGGGTTCAGGCTCCACGGGCAGCACCAGTTTGGCGTCGAGTATTTCCAAAGCGCGACCGCGAAACACAGCCAAAGCGCGGTGCGAAGGCACGCGGCCAATCGGCTCGTCGTAATCAAAGTAATCGCGGAACTTGGACACATCGGCGTTGTTCTCGTCTTTGCCGTCGGCCAGTTTGCTTTTGAACAGGCCCTCGTTCCAGAGCCATTCGCGCAGGGCTTGCACCAGCGAAGCGTCTTCGGCCCAGCGCTCGCTCAGCAAATCGCGCACGCCGTCGAGCACGGCTGCCGTGGTGGTGAAGTCGGCCCCTTCAATCGCGCCTGCAGGCAGCACAAAGGCAGCGGCTTCGGCATGCGGGTCAAGGCGTGGGTCGGCAAACAGCTTGTCGGCCAGCGGCTCCAGCCCGGCCTCGCGGGCGATCATGCCCTTGGTGCGGCGCTTGGGCTTGAAGGGTAGATACAGGTCTTCCAGCTCTTGTTTGGTGGGTGCCGCGTCGATGGCGGCCAGCAACTCGGGCGTCATCTTGCCCTGCTCGGTGATGCTCTTGATCACGGCTGCGCGACGGTCTTCCAGCTCGCGCAAATAGCCCAAACGCGACTCCAGCTCGCGCAGCTGGATGTCATCCAGGCCGCCCGTGACTTCTTTGCGGTAACGGGCGATGAAAGGGACGGTGGCGCCACCGTCCAGCAATTCCACGGCGGTTTTGACTTGGTCAGGGCGGATTCGGATTTCTGCGGCCAGTTGGGCCAGGATTTTTTGCATGCTTTGTGATCGTGTACAGGGCGAAACTGGCGAGTTTGCCACAAGGCTGAAAGGCATGACCTCTCAGGCATGGCCGATCTGCTCCAGGCTGTTTCTTAAATTTATTTTAAAAAATGATTCTATAAATTATAAATAATTCACTTGAAACCTTAATTTTTCTAAAAAGAGAAAATCTACAATATTGACAATGAATTTGAATTAACAAATAATGGCAACTGTTAGCGATTTTGGTGGAAATCGCAATAAGGGTCACTAAAAATGAAAATTCAAAGCAATGCGAAGACAAAATTTCTAAAGGCTATCCGGGGAGGTTCTCTTCTGCTGTCTGTTGTTGCACTGAGCGCTTGTCAAACCATGACCGTGGAACAAAGCGACCAAGCCAGTCATCCCACATTCACCCCGCTGTCCGTAGAGCAGCGGATCATGAACACCGTCTCGATCAAATGGGATGTCCGCGCAGACGCAGCAGAGTTCTGCGCCAAAAGCATGCGGATTCGCTCTTTGCAACCAGGCCGTGAACTAGCGTTCATCACACCGCCCATGGCTTGTGCCATTTGGTATGTGCCTGGCAAGGAATGCACGGTGATCACCAGCAACAAGGTGTCACATGCGGTGCTGGGTCATGAAGTACGCCACTGCTTTGAGGGGCACTTTCACCGCTGACTGAACGTTCAGGGCTTTCGCCCCTGCACTCAGGCGCTGGCTTGGCGCAAGGCCTTGCGCAGCCCCTCGCCCACTTCGGGGCGTGCCGCAAAGGGGTCGGGCGGATTGATGCCTTGAACAATCGCCACCATGCGGCTTTGCACGTTGCCCAGCGCCTGCGGGTGACTGTAGATGTAGAACTGGTCTTTGGCGACCGCATCAAACACCTTTTGCGCCACATCGGCAGCCGACACTTTGCCGCTTCCAACCGCTTTATCGCTTTGCGCTTGGCCGATCAACTGGCTGGCTGTCGGCTTGTCAGCGGCGAGGTCCGCAGGACGGTTGCGGTGGCTCTGGCTGATGCCCGTAGGGACAAAGTAAGGACACAAAACGCTGGCGCTGACCTGGTCAGACACCAGCTGCAAGTCTTGGTAGAGGGTTTCCGTCAAAGACACGACAGCGTGTTTGCTCACGTTGTAAATGCCCATGTTGGGGGGGGTGAGCAAACCGGCCATGCTGGCGGTGTTGACGATGTGGCCTTGGTAGGCCGGATCGGCCTTGGCGGCTTCGAGCATCATGGGGGTGAACAGGCGCACGCCGTGCACCACGCCCCAGAGGTTGACGCCCAGCACCCATTCCCAGTCGGCTACCGAGTTTTCCCAAACCAGGCCCCCTGCCCCCACGCCCGCGTTGTTGAACACGAAATGTGGTGCGCCAAAACGAGCCTTCACGTCGGCAGCCAACTGCTCCATGGCCGCCGCATTCGACACATCCACCTTGCGCGCCAGCACCTGAGCGCCTTGGGCGGTCATCTCGGCTTCGGCTTTGTCCAGTGCGTCTTGCTGCACGTCCACCAGCACCAGGTTCATGCCCAGCTTGGCGCCGATGCGGGCGCACTCCAGCCCGAAGCCCGAACCCGCTCCGGTCAGCACAGCGGTTTTGCCTTGGAAGTTCTCGATCATGGGGAAACCTTTTTGAGTGTGAACCCGACACGCGGGAAATGGACATGGACGGTGCCCGCACGGTCATCGGTGCGGCGCAGGGTGTAACGGGTGCGGGTGGCCGCGATCAGCTCGCCCTCGGTGGGCTCCAGGCCAAAGTTGTCGGCCGCGATCACCACCGCACTGCCCAGCGCGATGCCGTGATCGTCCTGAAACACCTCAGTGGGCACAGGCGCAGGCGTGGCGCTGCGGGCCACATGCAAAGCTTCCTCGGCGCTGCATTTGCCGGGCTTGCCGTGCCCGATAGCCTGCATGCGGGCCATCCAGGCTGGGATATCGGGCGTGGCGTCAAAAATGCTGGCCAATACTGGCGTGCGTTCTTGCGTGAACCACAGCGGGTGGTAGACCGCAAAATCGGCCACACAAGGCTGGTCGCCGAACAAAAAGTCTTGCCCGTGCAGCATGTTGGCGATGCGCCGCAGATAACTTTTGTACGTGCCAGTGGCGTCGGCAGACGCCATGCGGGCCGCGCCGCCGCGCATGGCGGTGCGGTCGGCCACAAAGGCCTGCACGCCCTCAGCAGGCGCACCTGCAAAGACTTGCGCCACGCCAGCAGGCTGAAAATTGTAGGCCATGGCGGCGGTGAACAAGGCGCTGTCGGCCCACTGCGCCACGATCCTGGCAGCACCCTTCACGGCGTCTGGATAGATCGTTGGCGTGGGGGCCAGCTGCTCCAGCACATCGCAAATGAGTGCCGTGTCGCAGTAAATGTCCGCACCGATCTGCAGCACCGGCGTTTTGCGGTAACCGCCCGTGAGCGCCGTCAGGTCGGGCTTGGGCATGATCATCGGGATGAACACGCTCTTCCAGGCCAGTTGCTTGAGGCCCAGAATCAGGCGGACCTTTTCTGCAAACGGCGACGTGGGGTAATGGTGCAGGATCAGATCGGACATGGGGCCTGGCCTCAGATCAGTTTGACCAGCTGCTTGCCAAAGTTCTTGCCTTTGAGCAGACCCAAGAAGGCCTCGGGCGCAGCGGCCAGGCCTTGCGCCACGGATTCGCGAGGGCGCAAGGTGCCCGTGCCGACCAGGGTGCCGAGTTCTTGCAGGGCTTCGGGCCAGACTTCCATGTGCTCGCTGACGATGAAGCCTTCGATCTTCATGCGGTTGACCAGAATGAGCGCCGGGTTGGCCATGGGCAGGGGCGCGCCATCGTAGCCGGCGATCATGCCGCACACCGCAATGCGGGCGAACGCGTTGGTGCGCAGCATCACCGCGTCAAGCACCATGCCACCCACGTTTTCAAAGTGACCGTCGATGCCGTTCGGGCAGGCTTCGCGCAGCGCCTTGGACAGGCTCAGGTAATCCTTGTGCTCCTTGTAGTCGATGCAGGCGTCAAAGCCCAGCTCCTTGACCACGTAGTCACACTTGTCTTTGCCGCCTGCAATGCCGACCACGCGGCAGCCGCGGGCCTTGGCCAATGCGCCATAAGCACTGCCCACCGCACCGCTGGCGGCGCTCACGGTCACGGTCTCGCCTGCTTTGGGGTTGATGATCTTGACCAGGCCGTACCAGGCGGTCACGCCGGGCATGCCCACAGCGCCCAGGTAGTGCGACAGCGGCACATGGGTGGTGTCGACCTTGCGCAGCGCGCCGATCACATTGGCATCCACCACGCTGTATTCCTGCCAGCCACCCATACCCACCACTTGGTCACCGGCTTTGAACTTGGGGTGCAGGCTTTCGACCACCTCACCGACAGTGCCGCCAATCATGACTTGACCCAGGGGCTGGGGCACAGCGTAGCTCTTGCTCTCGTTCATGCGGCCACGCATGTAGGGGTCCAGGCTCATGTAGTGGTGTTTGACCAGCACTTGACCTTCTTGCAAGGCAGGAATGGGAGCTTCGACCAGTTTGAAGTTGGCCACAGTGGCTTCGCCTTGAGGACGGTTGTCGAGCACGATTTGGTGATTGAGTGTCATCTGTTTTCCGTTCTTTGTGGGTTGGTCGTAAAAATGAACAAAAAGATTCAGTCTGTGTGAAGGGCATCGGTGCCCCGACGGGGCACATATTTGAACGTTCCGGTGGCATGTGCACACAAACGCCCCTCGGGGTCGTAAACACCACCTTCCGTGAAGGCGAGTTTGCGCGTGCGGTGCAACAAGCGGCCGCGACCAATCAGCCGGCCGCCTAAGGGGGCTGAAGCTGCTTGCATGAAACTGGTCTTCATTTCAATTGTGAAAACACCGTTGCTGGGCTCCACGCTGCGTGCGGCTGCCGCCAGCACGATGTCCAAAAAGGTCATGATCGCGCCCCCATGGACGACATCAAAAGAGTTGAATATTTCCGGACGCATCGGAAACCACAGTTCGGATTGGCCGTCTTCAAATTTTTCCAATGTGATGCCCAAGTGGTCCACAAACGGAATCGGAACGCCAAAAGGAATGCTCATTTCAAACCTTAGGGCTCAGCCGCCGATGATGGCGCTCACGCCGCCGTCCACCGCCAGCCATTGGCCCGTGATGTGTTTGCCTGCGTCGGACGCGAACAACACCGCCAAACCCTTGAGGTCTTCGTCGTCGCCCAAGCGGCGCAGCGGAGCGGCTTGTGCCATGTTGTCGGCCCCGATGGTGTCCAAAAGGCCTTGGCTCATCTTGCTGGGGAAAAACCCTGGGCAGATCGCATTGACGGTGATGCCATGCTCGCCCCACTCGCCAGCCAGGGCTCGGGTGAAATTGATGACCGCACCCTTGGAGGTGTTGTAAGCGATGGTTTCCATCGGGGAAGGGTTGCCCGCCAGACCCGCGATGGACGCCACGTTCAGAATGCGGCCTTTCCCGCGTGGGATAAAGCTCTGCTTGGCCACTTCTTGAGAGAGGATGAAATAACCGCGCACGTTCAGGTTCATGACCTTGTCCCAGGCCGAGACCGGGTGGTCTTCGGCGGGCGCCCCCCAGGTCGCGCCTGCGTTGTTGACCAGGATGTCGATGGGGCCCATGCGCTCCATGGTTTCCGTGGCCAGGCGTCGAATGTCTTCTTCCTTGCCGCAGTCGGCAGCGATCCAGCGGGCATCGATGCCCGCGGCCTGCAGCTCAGCAGCGGCTTCTTCCAGGTCGGCTGCTTTGCGCGAGCTGAGCATGATCTTGGCGCCGGCTTCGCCCAAGGCATGGGCCATTTGCAGGCCCAGGCCTCGCGAGCCACCCGTGACCAAGGCCACTTGCCCGGTCAGGTCAAAAAGTTGCTGAATGCTGCGTGCCATGTGGTGCTCCTGTTGTGTAGGTCTTATTCGACGATGAAATCCATGCAACGGCGCTCTTGGACGACCGCTTTCATGAAGGGTTTGATGGCCAGATGATCGGGGTGATTTTGGTAAGCCGCTAGCACCTGCGCGTCATCGATCAGCATGTGGAGGACCAAATCGTTGGTGCAGTCCATGCCGGGCGTGGCGGTGGCGACTTCGAAAGCGCGGATGCCGGGGACCACCTGGGCACATGAGAGCAATAGCGATTTCGCTTTTTCAAGGTTGCTCGCTTTGTCTGCCCCATCGGCGTGGTCTTTCAAATTCCACATGACGATGTGGCGGATCATCAGAAGGCCTCTTCGGGCAAGTCGGCGCAAGTCGCGTCGCGGCTGCGCACCACATTCAGCCAAGCCCCGATCTTGGGCAGCTCGTAGCGGAAGAAGTAGCGGCAAGCGGCGCGTCGGCCTTGGGCTGCTGGGCTGTTGTCGTTGCCGAGGCTGTTGGCCACGTCGAGCCAGATCCAGGCGATCACGGTGTGGCCAAAGGCCTGCAAATACGGCACGGCGTTGGCCAGGGCTTGCGCAGGCTCGGCACCCGCCCAGGCTTGTTGGGTGGCTTGGCTCACTTGCTGGAGGGCATCGCGCAAGGCTCCCGCTTCCGGGGCCCAATTCGATTCGGCTTTGGCGGCCGTGGCCAGCATGCGCTCGGCCAGCAGCTGCAGGCCCCGGCCGTTTTCCATCAAGACCTTGCGGCCCAACAGGTCCATGGCCTGGATGCCGTGCGTACCTTCATGGATCATGTTCAGACGGTTGTCGCGCCAGTACTGCTCCACCGGGAAATCACGGGTGTAGCCGTAGCCGCCGTGAATCTGGATGGCCAGGCTGTTGGCCTCCAGACACCATTCGCTGGGGAAGCTCTTGACGATGGGCGTCAGCACTTCCAGCAGCAGGCGCGCCACATCGGCGTCTTCTGCAGTGCCCGTGTGTTGCTCGTCCACCAGACGGGCGCTGTACAGGGCCAAAGCCAGAGCGCCTTCGCTGTAAGCCTTTTGCGCCAGCAACATGCGCTTGATGTCGGCGTGTTCGATGATGCGCACTTGGGGCTGGCTCGCGTCCTTGCCCCCTGCCCCGGTGGGTCGGCCTTGCGGGCGGTTTTTGGCGTAGTCGAGGCTGGCGTAATAACCGGCCATGCCGAGCATGGTGGCGGCCATGCCCACGCCGATGCGGGCCTCGTTCATCATGTGGAACATGCAGCGCAGGCCTTCGCCGGGCTTGCCGACGAGGTAGCCTACGGCTCCAGCATTGCCGCGCACGGGGTACTTGCCCTCGCCAAAGTTCAGCAGCGTGTTGGTCGTGCCGCGCCAGCCGCATTTGTGGTTCAAGCCCGCCAGGGCCACGTCGTTGCGCTCGCCGGTCAGCTGTCCATTCGTGTCCACCATCTTTTTGGGCACGATGAAGAGCGAAATGCCTTTGACACCCGGCACCAGCTGGCCGTTCGCGTCAGGGATCTTGGCCAGCACCAAATGGATGATGTTCTCGGAGAGTTCGTGCTCGCCCGAGGAAATCCACATCTTGTTGCCTTTGAGGCGGTAGCGTGCGCCCAAAGCGTCGTCTTCAAAACCTTCACCATCGGGCGTGGCGCGTGTGGTCACGTCGCTCAGCGACGAACCCGCTTGTGGCTCACTCAGACACATGGTGCCTGAGAAGCGCCCCGAAAATTCGTTGGCCGCAAACACATGCTTTTGCAGATCGGTGCCGTGCACCATGAGCAAATTGGCGTTGCCGCTGGTGAGCATGCCCGAGCCGATGCTGACGGAGGCCATGGCAAAAAAGGCGTTGGCTGCGGCTTCGACTGTGTAGGGCAGCTGCATGCCGCCGATCTCGTAGTCTTGCGCAGCGCTGAGCATGCCCGACTCGGCGTAGGCCTTGTACGCGTCGTGTGTGGCCTGGGGCAGGATGACTTTTTCGCCATCAAAGTGGGGTTCTTGTGTGTCCACCAGGCGGTTGAAAGGGGCGTATTTTTCCCGCGCAATGCGCTCGCAGGTGTCGAGCACCGCGTCAAAGGTTTCACGCGAGTGATCGGTAAATCGCTCGCGGCTTTGCAGGTTTTCGACCTTCAGCCAGTCGTGCAGCAAAAAATCAATGGTAGGACGAAGTGACATATTGGGTTGAACGTTGAGGTTAAGTTATCAATTTGAGCATTTGGCGTTGAGCGTTCAGCGTGAATGCTGTGCCTTGGGCACAAGGCAGACCATCAAACGCCCAACGCTTATCGCTCAACGCCTAACGCAACACGCTCAACGCTCAACGCCCCATCACATCACTTCAAAAATGCCGCATGCGCCCATGCCGCCGCCGATGCACATGGTCACCGCCACACGCTTGGCACCACGGCGTTTGCCTTCGATCAGGGCGTGGCCCGTCAGGCGCTGGCCCGACACACCGTAGGGGTGACCCACGGCAATCGCGCCACCGTTCACATTCAAACGGTCAGCCGGAATGCCCAGCTTGTCGCGGCAGTACAGCACCTGCACGGCAAAGGCTTCGTTCAGTTCCCACAGGTCAATGTCTTGCACGGTGAGGCCCAAACGCGCCAAGGCTTTGGGCACGGCATACACGGGGCCAATGCCCATTTCGTCAGGCTCGCAACCGGCCACAGCAAAACCGAGGAATCGGCCCAGGGGCTTCAAACCGCGTTGCTCAGCCAGCTTTTCGTCCATCAACACGCAAGCGCCTGCACCGTCCGAGAACTGGCTGGCATTGCCTGCCGTGACCAAGCCACCGGGCAAAGCTGAGCGCAAGCCACTGATGGCCTCGACAGTGGTGCCTTCGCGCAGACCTTCGTCCACGCTCACGGTCACTTGCTTGGTGGTCATGCCCATGACCTTGTCGATCACGCCTTGAGTGACGGTGATGGGGGCGATTTCGTCGTTGAACAAACCAGCGGCTTGGGCAGCGCAGGCTTTTTGCTGGCTGGCCGCACCATACGCGTCCATCACATCGCGACCGATTTTGTAGCGCTTGGCCACTTGCTCGGCGGTTTGCAGCATGTTCCAGTAGATCTCGGGCTTCATCTTGGCCAGCGCCAAGTCTTGCAACATGTGGGTGTTCATCTCTTGCTGCACACAAGAGATGCTTTCCACGCCACCGGCCACATAGACCTGGCCTTCGCCCGCGATGATGCGTTGTGCAGCCAAAGCGATGGTTTGCAGGCCGGACGAGCAAAAGCGGTTGACCGTCATGCCCGACACAGAAATCGGCAAACCGGCCTTGAGGGCAATCTGGCGAGCGATGTTGGCACCGGTGGCGCCCTCGGGTGTGGCGCAGCCCATGATCACGTCTTCGACTTCGGCGGCATCAATGCCTGCGCGGGCCACGGCGTGTTGCACCGCGTGGCCGCCCAAAGTGGCACCGTGGGTCATGTTGAAAGCGCCCTTCCAGCTCTTGGCCAGAGGGGTGCGTGCGGTAGATACGATAACGGCATTGGTCATTTTGAATCCTTGTATTGGCTCGTTGAGCGTTGAGCGTTAGGCGTTGAGCGAGCAGCTAACTGGTCTTTTGACGCTCAACGCTGAACGCTGAACTCTCAACCTGCAAACTGAACGCTCAACCCCAAGTCAGTTGAATGTCTTGCCTTCGGCCACCAAGCGCGCCAGCAGGGGCGCGGGTTGCCAGAATTGGGCGTCGTCGTGCGGGTTCTTGGCAAAGCGCTTCATGGCTTCGGCCACATTGAACAGGCCCACGGTGTCGGCGTAGTTCATGGGGCCACCGCGCCAGAACGGGAAGCCGTAGCCGGTGATGTAGACCATGTCGATATCGCTGGCCTTGCTGGCAATGCCTTCTTCCAGAATGTGCGCCGCCTCGTTGACCAAGGAGTACACCAGGCGCTGCACGATTTCTTCGTCCGAAATCTTGCGGGGCGTGATGCCCATGGCCGCGCGGTGCTTCTCGATCATCTCGACCACCACGGCGCTGGGGATCGCGTCGCGCTTGCCAGCTTGGTAGTCGTACCAGCCTGCGCCGGTTTTTTGGCCATAACGGCCCATCTCGCACAGCAGGTCAGCGGTTTTGCTGTACTTCATGCCCGGCTTTTCCTGGTAGCGGCGCTTGCGGATCGCCCAACCAATGTCGTTGCCAGCCAAGTCGCCCATGCGGAACGGGCCCATGGCGAAGCCGAACTTCTCGACAGCCTTGTCGACCTGCGCGGGAGTGCAGCCTTCTTCGATCAGGAAACCAGCCTGGCGGCTGTACTGCTCGATCATGCGGTTGCCGATGAAACCATCACACACGCCTGAGACCACCGAGGTCTTTTTGATCTTCTTGCCAATGGCCATCACGGTGGCCAGCACGTCTTTGCCGGTCTGGGCGCCACGCACCACTTCGAGCAGCTTCATCACGTTGGCCGGGCTGAAGAAGTGCATGCCGATCACGTCTTGTGGACGCTTGGTGAAGCTGGCGATCTTGTTCACATCCAGGGTGGAGGTGTTGGAGGCCAAAATTGCGCCGGGCTTCATCACTTCGTCGAGCTTCTTGAAGACGGCTTCTTTCACGCCCATTTCTTCGAACACGGCTTCGATCACCAGGTCGGCCTGGCCGATCTCGTCGTAGCTCAGCGTGGTGGACAACAGCGCCATGCGCTCGTCGTACTTCTCTTGTTTGAGCTTGCCTTTTTTGACCTGGGCTTCGTAGTTTTTGCGGATGGTGGCCACGCCACGGTCCAGGGCTTCTTGCTTCATCTCCAGCATCTTGACGGGGATGCCCGCGTTCAAGAAGTTCATGGAGATGCCGCCGCCCATAGTGCCCGCACCAATGACGGCCACGGACTTGATCTCGCGCTTGGGCGTGTCTTCGGGCACGTCGGCAATTTTGCTGGCGGCGCGGTCGGCCATGAAGATGTGGCGCAAAGCCCGGCTTTCGGGCGTGAGCATCAGGTTCATGAAGATGTCGCGCTCGATGACCATGCCCTCTTCAAACTTCTTCTTGGTGGCGGCTTCAACCGCGTCCACGCACTTGACGGGTGCGGGCAGGTTTTTCGCCATGCCCTTGACCATGTTGCGGGTAAATTGGAAGTAAGCATCACCTTGGGGGTGCTTGCAAGGCAAGTTGCGCACCATGGGCATGGGCGAACCGTCTGCGTGTGCTGCGGCCACTTTGCGGGCCATGGCCAGTGCTTCTTCAGGCAGGCTTTCGGCCGACTGGGCCATGGCATCAAACAGCTTTTGGCCGGGCAACATGGCCAGCATTTCGCTCTTGATGGCTTCGCCGCTGACAATCATGTTGAGCGCGGGCTCGACACCGATCACGCGGGGCAGGCGCTGCGTGCCGCCCGCGCCAGGAATCAGACCCAGCTTGACTTCGGGCAGGGCCACGCTGGTGCCGGGTGATGCGATGCGGTAGTGGCAGCCGAGCGCCAACTCCAGACCGCCGCCCATGACCACCGAGTGGATGGCTGCCACAACGGGCTTGGCCGAATTTTCGCAAGCGCGGATGACGCTGAGCAAATTGGGTTCCTGGATCGCCTTGGGCGAACCAAATTCACGGATGTCTGCACCGCCCGAGAAGGCTTTGCCCGCGCCCGTGATGACGATGGCTTTGACCGATGCGTCGTTGTTGGCCTTCTCCAGACCATCGGTGATGCCGATGCGGGTGGACAGGCCCAAACCGTTGACGGGCGGGTTCATCATCGTGATGACCGCGACATCACCGTGGACTTTGTATTCAGCTGTCATGCTGGACTTCCTTTGCGTGAAAAGTTAAAAAAGAACGACCGTTCGTTTTTGTGCATTGTAGACACAAAAACCGCCCGGAAGGCAAAAATCTTGTCGCAACAGGGACGGTGACATGGACGGTTGGTGAAGGGGCAAGTGGACAGGCCCCAAGTCCGAATCAGACCTCCAGCCATTCCTTGCGGATGTAGGCGTTGGCCCGCAATTCGTCGGGCGTGCCCTCGAAGACGATGGCCCCATGACCCATGACCAGCGCCCTGTCGGAGATGCTCATGGCAATGGTGAGTTTTTGCTCGATCAACAAAACCGAGACCCCTTTGGCTTTGAGGCTGTGCAGGAATTGGCCCACCAGCTCCACAATTTTAGGGGCCAGGCCCTCGGTGGGCTCGTCGATGATGATCAGATCAGGGTCGCCCATCAGGGTGCGGCACAGCGTGAGCATTTGCTGCTCTCCGCCAGACAACACGCCAGCTTCAGTGTGCTCGCGCTCTTTGAGGCGGGGGAACATGGCGAACATGTCCTCAAAGGACCAGCGGCCGTTTTGTCCGCTGCGTTTTTGACCCAGTTGCAAGTTTTGGCTCACCGTGAGCTTGGGGAAAATTTCGCGGTTTTCGGGCACATAGCCCAGCCCCAAGTGGGCGATTTCATAGGCCTTTTTGCCCTGGATAGGCTGGCCTTTCCAGTCGATGCGCCCCTCGCACTCCACCAAACCCATGATGGCCTTGGCGGTGGTGGAGCGGCCCGAGCCGTTGCGGCCGAGCAAGGCCACGATCTCGCCCTGCCCCACCTCAAAATTGACGCCATGCAGCACATGGCTTTTGCCGTAAAAGGCATGAAGGTTGTCGATTTGCAGCATCAGTGGCCTCCTGCTTGGCTGTCTGCGACCGGAGAGCCCAAATAAGCCTCCTGCACTTTGGCGTTGGCGCGCACGGCTTCGGGGGTGTCGAAGGCGATGACCTCGCCATACACCACCACCGCGATCTTGTCGGCCAGGCCAAACACCACGCCCATGTCGTGCTCCACCGTGAGCAGCGTTTTGCCCACGGTGACGTCTTTGATGAGCTGGATGAAACGCGAGGTTTCGCTCTTGCTCATGCCGGCCGTGGGTTCGTCCAGCAAGATCACGTCTGAGCCGCCCGCAATGGTCACGCCGATTTCCAGCGCACGCTGCTCGGCATAGGTCAGGTTGACCGCCAGCACGTCGCGTTTTTTGTCCAGATGGATCATGTCCAGCAGCTCGTCGGTGCGATCGTTGGCGTCTTTCAAGTTGGATAAAAACTTGAAGAAGCTGTACTTGTAGCCGAGGCTCCAGAGCACAGCGCAGCGCAGGTTCTCGAACACACTCAACTTGGGAAAGATGTTGGTGATCTGGAAGCTGCGCGACAGTCCCATGCGGTTGATCTCGTAAGGCGTCTTGTTCTGGATGGCCTGGCCACCCAGCAAAATCTCGCCGCTGGTGGGGCCAAAGCGGCCGCTGATCAGGTTGAACAAAGTGGACTTGCCTGCGCCGTTGGGGCCAATCACGGCCACGCGCTCACCGGCTTGCACGGCCAGGTTCACGCCGCGGATGATTTCGGTCTTGCCGAAGTTCTTGCGCACGTCCTGGAGTTCGAGGGCGTAACTCATAAGGCCGCTTCCCTTCGCTTGATTTCTTTTTCGATGTCGGTCTGGATTTCACCCCAATCGCGGGCAAACTGCCGGCGGGCCAGCTCAAACAAACCCAAGCCGGTGAGCATGACAAAAGCCGAGCCGAACCAGCTGTCCAGGCTCTTGGCGTTGAGCGTAGCGCCCATGAACTTGACGGTGTCACCCAAGGCCGAATTGAGCTGCAGGTGGTAGACCATCTCGATCATGGCCCCGGCCCCCGCGAGCATGACGATGCCCGTGAGGCCCAGTGCCAGGTAACTGGTCCAGATCTGGCGCAGTTTGCCGAACTTGGCCACCCGCAGGTTCATCATGATCAGGCTGGCAATACCGCCCGGCGCATACATGACCATGAACAGGAACACCAAGCCCAAGTAGAGCAGCCAGGCTTTGGTCAGCTCGGACAACATCACAAAGGCGATGATCATGAGAACCGCGCCGATGATGGGGCCAAAGAAGAAGGTCGCACCGCCCAAAAAGGTGAACAACAAGTAGGCACCCGAGCGGGCTGCCCCCACCACTTCGGCGGTCACGATCTCGAAGTTCAGAGATGCTAGCCCGCCCGCGATGCCCGCAAAAAAGCCCGAGATGATGAACGCCATGTAGCGCACACGCTGCGTGTTGTAGCCAATGAATTCGACGCGCTCAGGGTTGTCGCGCACGGCGTTCAAAATCCGGCCCAGCGGCGTTTGCGTGAAGGCGTACATGAGCGCCACACACACAAAGGTGTAGGCCGCGATCAGGTAATACACTTGGATTTGCGGGCCGTAGGTGATGCCAAAAAATGGCTGCCCCGCCACCCGGTTGCCCGAGACGCCCGCCTCACCCCCGAAGAACTCCGAAAACATGAGCGACATGGCGAACACCAACTCGGCCACGCCCAAGGTGATCATGGCGAACGTTGTGCCCGATTTGCGGGTGGTGACCCAGCCGAGCAGAACAGCAAAGCCCATGCCGGTCAAGCCACCGATGATGGGCAGCAAACTGACCGGTATGTTGAGCTTGCCCGCGCTCACTGCGTTGAGCGCGTGAATCGCCATGTAAGAGCCCAGCCCCGTGTAGACCGCGTGGCCAAAGCTGAGCATGCCGCCTTGTCCCAACAAAATGTTGTAGGACAGGCAAGCGATGATGGCGATGCCCATTTGCGCAAGCATCGTGGTCGACAAGTTGCTGGTGAACACCAAGGGTGAAGCCACCAGAACCAGCGCAAACAGGCTCCAGATGACCCAGCGGCCAACGTTGTAGGGTTTGAATTTGTAAACAGCAGCCATGATTTCAAGTCTCGCGTGTACCCAACAGACCCTTGGGCCGGAAGATCAGGATCAGCACCAAAAACAGGTAGGGCAAGATGGGCGCGACCTGCGACAGCGTGAGCTTGGCAAAGGAGTTTTCCTGGGTTGCTGCCGACAAGGCCCAGCCCATGTCCTTGGCCAGCGTCAGGAAGGAGTAGTCAATGGCCACGGCGAAGGTCTGGATCACGCCAATCAGGATAGACGCCAAAAACGCCCCCGACAGCGAGCCCATGCCGCCCACCACCACAACCACGAAGATGACCGAGCCCACGGTGGCGGCCATGGCAGGTTCTGTCACGAAGGTGCTGCCACCAATCACGCCCGCCAGGCCGGCCAGGCCCGTACCCGCACCAAACACCAGCATGAACACACGCGGCACGTTGTGGCCCAGCGACTCCACCATTTCGGGGTGGGTCAAAGCGGCCTGAATGACCAGACCGATGCGGGTGCGGGTGAGCAAAAGCCACAAAGACATCAGCATGAGCAGCGCCACCAGCATCATGAAGCCGCGTGTGGCCGGAAACGGCGAGCACACCACACGAATGGCGGCATCCGCTGCACTGCACATCTCGGCAGGCGCCGCGCCCCAGACCACACCCAGGCCGTTGACCGAGTGGTTGATCAGGGTAAAGGCTGAGCTGCGCAAAATTTCAGGCGGGGGAAACTCCACCGCTGTGCGGCCCCACACCAGTTGCACCAATTCCAGCACCACATAGGACAGGCCAAACGTGACCAGCAGTTCGGGCACATGGCCGAAGGGGTGGACTTTGCGCAAGGTGACACGTTCAAAAACGGCACCGCAAGCCCCGACGAGCAGGGGCGCCACGACCAGTGAAGGCCAAAAGCCGATCCACCCGGTGAGTGTGTAACCGAAATAGGCCCCGATCATGTAAAAACTGGCGTGCGCAAAGTTGAGCACACCCATCATGCTGAAAATCAGCGTCAGCCCGGAGCTGAGCATGAAGAGCAACAGTCCGTAACTGAGACCGTTGAGCATGGAGATGATGAAAAACTCCATAAAAACTTTCCAGACCCTCTGGGGTCTAACTGCGTTACCGAAAGTGGGTTTGAACACTCAAACCCCAACCACACCCAAGGCACAAGCCCATGAAAAAGCCCGATGAACATCGCGTTGATCGGGCCTGAACCCTCTCGACTTGTGCAGCACAGAACCACAGGCTCTGCGCTGCGCAAGACTGGCCGCCAAACCCTGAGCGCCCCAGACGGGACGCTCACAGGTCGGTAGCGGCAGGGGTGTCGCCTCAGCCTGGACGCTTCATCTGGCAGCTGGTGGGCGTGCTGGAGACGTAAGACGGGAATTCCTTGACCGGGGCCAAGGTCATGCCTGTGTTTTCGGGGCTGTATGGGAACTTCTTGTCGGCCTTTTGCCAGACTGTCATCCACAGCGGCTGCTGCAGCTGGTGGTCGGCTTTGCGGATTTCCACGTCACCGTGGTAGCTCTTGAACTTCAGGCCCGACAGGGCGGCGGCCACTTTGACCGGATCGGTCGACTTGGCCTTGGCCATGGCTTCACCCAAGGCGCTGTAGATCGAGATCACAGAGCCGGTGTAGAAGTCGTCGTTGAACTTTGTTTTGAACTCGGCCATCCACTTGCCCATGTCGCCCCCCATGTTGTAGTGGTTGTACGAAATCTGGAATACGCGGCCCGCCCCCCCCTGACCCAAGGCCGTGGGCGTGCCCGTGACGCCTGTGTAGTAGGTGTAGAACTTGCCGTTGTAGCCGCCTTCGTTGGCCGCCTTGACCAGCAGCGCCAAGTCAGACCCCCAGTTGCCGGTGATCACGGTGTCGGCACCCGAGGCCTTGATCTTGGCAATGTAGGGCGAGAAGTCGCGGACTTGGGCCAGTGGGTGCAGGTCTTCACCCACGATTTGCACACCCGGCATCTTGCGTGCGATGTTTTCCTTGGCGAACTTGACGACCTGGTGACCGTGTGAATAGTTCTGATTGAACAAGTACACCTTCTTGATGTCCTTGTCGTCCTTCATGAAGGTGGTCATGGCCTCGATCTTCATCGAGGTGTCGGCGTCAAAGCGGAAGTGCCAGAAACTGCACTTGCTGTTGGTGAAGTCCGGGTCCACCGCGGAGTGGTTCAGGAAAATGATTTCCTTGCCGGGGTTGCGCTCGTTGTGCTTGTTCACGGCCTCAATCAGGGCGCCAGCCACGGAGGAGCCGTTGCCTTGGGTGATGTAACGCACGCCTTGGTCCATGGCGGCTTTGAGGGCGTTCAGGCTTTCAGCGGGGCTCAATTTGTTGTCAATGCCAATCACCTCGAATTTGACGCCAGCGGGGTTGGTTTTGCTGAATTTTTCAGCGAAGAACTGAAAGCTCTTGAGCTGGTTGCTGCCCACAGGCGCCATCAGGCCGGACAGCGGATCGATCCAGGCGATTTTGACGGTCTCGCCCTTTTGCGCATAGGCGCCCAAGGAGCAAGCGGCCAAAGCGGCTGCGGCGATCAAACGGTGTGTGGTTTTCATTCAAGGTCTCCTGCGTTGTGAATCTGAACAAGGTCAGCGTAACCGCTGATGAAACAAATGCGCTCGGGGTTTGCACCTAAGGCATATCACCCGCGCGACTTGCGCGGACCACTCGTGGGGTGTGAGGGCATGACGCGCATCAAACGCCAGGCAGCACGTAGTCGGCCAATTGCTCGCGCAAACGGGTCTTGAGCATCTTGCCGGTGCCACCCAATGGAATGGCGTCGACAAAGACCACGTCGTCCGGAATCTGCCACTTCGCAGTCTTGCCTTCGTAAAAAGCGATCAGCTCTTCACGGCTGACTTCGGCGCCGGGTTTCTTGACCACGCACACAATCGGCCGCTCGTCCCACTTGGGGTGGCGCATGCCAATGCAAGCGGCCATGGCCACTGCCGGGTGGGCCATGGCGATGTTTTCCACGTCGATCGAGCTGATCCACTCGCCGCCGGACTTGATCACGTCCTTGCTGCGGTCGGTGATCTGCATGAAGCCATCGGCGTCGATCGTGGCCACATCGCCGGTGGGGAACCAGCCGTCCACCAAGGGGTTGCCGCCTTCTTGCTTGTAATAGGACGCGATGACCCACGGGCCTTTGACCAGCAGGTCACCCGCCGCCTTGCCGTCGTGCGGCAAGGTTTGGCCTTGCGGGTCCACGATCTTCATGTCGATGCCAAAAATGCAGCGGCCTTGCTTCATGCGCAGCTTCATTTGGGCATCGGCGGGCAAGCTCAGGTGCTTGTTTTTCAGGGTGCACACCGTGCCCAGGGGGCTGAGCTCGGTCATGCCCCAAGCGTGCAGCACGTCCACGTTGTAGTTTTGACGGAAGGCGTCGATCATGGCCGGTGGGCAGGCCGAGCCGCCAATGACGGTGCGGTTCAGCGTGCTGAACTTCAGGCCCGCTGGGGCCATGTGGCCCAGGAGCATTTGCCACACGGTAGGTACACCCGCCGCAAAAGTCACGCCTTCGGCTTCGATCAGTTCGTAAACCGATTTGCCGTCGAGCGCGGGGCCTGGAAAGACCAACTTGGCCCCGGCCATGGCCGCGCTGTAAGGGATGCCCCAGGCGTTGACGTGGAACATGGGCACCACGGGCAAGATCGAATCCCGTGCCGAGATGCACATCGAGTCGGGCAAGGCGGCAGCGTAGGCGTGCAGCACGGTGGAGCGGTGGCTGTACAAAGCGCCTTTGGGGTTGCCGGTGGTGCCGCTGGTGTAGCACAGGCTGCAGGCGGTGTTTTCATCGAGCTGCGGCCAAGCGTAGGTGCTGGGCTGCTGGCCCATCCACGCCTCGTAGCTCACCAGGTTCGGGATGCCGGTATCGGCGGGCAGTTTGTCCGCGTCGCACAAAGCCACATAGTGCGTGATGGTTTTGCAGTGTTTGTGGACGGCCTGCACCAGCGGCAAAAACGTCATGTCGAAGCACAGCACTTGGTCTTCGGCATGGTTGGCGATCCAGGCCAGCTGCTCGGGGTGCAGGCGCGGGTTCATGGTGTGCAGCACGCGGCCCGAGCCGCTCACACCAAAGTACAGCTCCAGGTGGCGGTACCCGTTCCAGGCCAGGGTCGCGATGCGTGCGCCTTGCGGTACCTGCTGGGCATCGAGTGCGTTGGCCACTTGGCGCGAGCGGCGGGCCACATCGGCCCAGGCGTAACGGTGGATGTCTCCCTCCACGCGGCGCGAGACGATCTCGCTGTCGCCGTGGTGTTTTTCAGCAAAGTCGATCAAAGAAGAAATCAGCAATGATTGCTGTTGCATCAATCCCAGCATGGGGTGGTCTCCTGTCAAGGGGGTTGTTCTCAAACGGATCATTGTGCACCCGCATACCGGCGGGTTCGGGCCTAAAACCCGCCAAACCCAGGGTGCTTGTCAAGGGCGTGACAATCAGCAACTATGTCATCTGCCCCTTTGGAAACCCACGCCAGCTCCCCCCACGACTTGCCCGTGCTGAACTGGACCCACCGCCTGACCCAACTGGGCCCCCGTTTTTTCACCCCCCTGCAGCCCTCGCCCGTGGCCGCGCCGCGTTGGGCCGCCCGCAACGACGCCTTGCGCAACGAACTGGGCTGGCCTGGCGAGCTGTTTGACGACAACCACCTGCAAGCCTTCGCGGGCAACGCACTCATGGTCGGCTCCCAGCCGCTGGCCACGGTCTACAGCGGCCACCAGTTTGGCCAATGGGCCGGGCAGCTGGGGGACGGGCGGGCCATTTGGCTGGGCGAAGCCCAATCAGCGCAAGGGCCGCAAGAGATTCAGCTCAAAGGCGCGGGCCGTACGCCCTACTCGCGCGGCGGCGATGGCCGGGCCGTGCTGCGCTCCAGCATCCGTGAGTATTTGTGCAGCGAAGCCATGCACGGCCTGGGCATCCCCACCACCCGGGCGCTGTGCCTGGTGGCATCGCCCGAACCGGTGCGGCGCGAAACCCTCGAAAGCGCCGCCGTGGTGGCGCGGGTGGCGCCCAGCTTTTTGCGCTTTGGGCACTTCGAGCATTTTTCTGCCCAGGGCGACACCGACAGCCTGAGAACGCTGGCCGACCACGCGATACGCCACCACCTGCCCGAATGCAAGGAGCGCGCCGCGCTGTGGCAAGGCAATGTGTACGCGGCCTTGCTGGACGAGGTTCAGGAGCGCACCGCCCGGCTGCTGGCGCAATGGCAAGCGGTGGGCTTTTGCCACGGCGTGATGAACACCGACAACATGAGCCTCTTGGGCCTGACGATCGACTACGGCCCCTTCCAGTTCATGGACGGCTTTGACCCCGGTCACATTTGCAACCACTCGGACCACCAAGGCCGCTACGCCTACGGACGCCAACCGAACGTGGCCTATTGGAATTTGTATTGCCTGGCGCAGGCGCTGACCCCCTTGATCGATGACCACGACATGACACTGCAGGTGCTGGAAGGCTACAAGAGCCAGTTTCCGCGCTTTCTGGGCGATGCGATGCGGGCCAAACTGGGCCTGGTCGGCGACTTGGCCCCCGAGTCCGAACGCGAAGCCGACTGGACTTTGGTCGAAGACGTGATGCAGCTCATGGCGACCGAAAAAGTGGACTTCACCTTGTTTTGGCGGCAACTGAGTCAGGCGGTGGTGCAGCAGTCGCAGGCCAGCACCTTGACCGATGCGGGCTGGAGCGCTGTGACCGACTTGGTTCTGGACCGCCCTCGCCTGCTGGCTTGGTTGACGCGGTACACGGCTCGGACGGGTCAGGCCCATTTTTCGGCCATGGGCGATCAGATGCTGCGCACCAACCCCAAGTTTGTGCTGCGCAACCACCTGGCCGAGATCGCCATCCGCCAGGCCCAAGCGGGCGACTTCTCGGAAGTCGAGACCCTCTACAACTTGTTAAAGTCCCCCTTCGACGAGCATCCGGGCATGCAAGCCTATGCCGACCTGCCGCCCGACTGGGCGGGTCAACTGGAAATCAGCTGTTCATCATGAGCCAAATCACCAAAACCGACCAAGAGTGGCGCGAGCTGCTGGCCGCCAAGGGCGCCGAGCCCGTGGCCTACGCTGTCACGCGCCAAGCCGCCACCGAGCGCCCGTTCACTGGAAAATACGAGGGCCACTGGGCCAACGGCATTTACCGCTGCATCTGCTGCGACGCCGAATTGTTCAAATCTGACACCAAATTCGACGCCGGCTGCGGCTGGCCCAGTTTCTCGCAGGCCTCGTCTGACGGGGCCATTGAAGAGCGCGTGGACACCAGCCACGGCATGCGCCGCGTAGAAACCGTGTGTGCCAAATGCGGCGCCCACCTGGGTCATGTGTTTGAAGACGGCCCCGCCCCCACGGGTCTGCGCTACTGCATGAACTCCGCTTCGTTAGACTTCGAAGCTTTGTGAACCCTTTCGCCTGTTGATTTAGGCGCTTGACACGTCCATTGCTCCCTTTTGCCAAAATCATGACCCCATGAAATTTCTGCTCGACTTTTTTCCCATTGCACTGTTCTTCGGGGCCTACAAACTCGCCGACATCTACACCGCCACGGCCGTGCTGATGGCGGCCACGGTGCTGCAAACGGCCATCATTTACAAGATGGACAGCAAGCTGCAAACCATGCACAAGATCACGCTGGTGCTGGTGCTCGGCTTTGGCGCGTTGACACTGGGACTGCACGACGAGCGCTTCATCAAATGGAAGCCCACCTTGCTCTACACCGGTCTGGCTGTGGCTTTGGCTGTGGCCCACTTGTTTTTGAAAAAGAATTTCCTGCTCATGCTGCTGGGCCAGCAGTTGCAGTTGCCACCCCGGGTCTGGCACCGCATGAACGTGTCGTGGATGCTGTATTGCCTTTTCATGGCTGCCATCAACGCTTACGTGGCCCATTACTTCAGCACCGAAGACTGGGTCAATTTCAAGCTGTGGGGTTACGTTTTCCCGCTGGTCTTCATCATCGGACAGGGCATTTACGTGGCCCGTCACTTGCCCAAGGACGATGCCTCATCATGACAAGTCCAAGCCCTGCCAGCGTGCGTGAACGCATCCACGCCAGATTGACCGAGCGGCTGCAACCCACCTCCTTGAATGTGATCGACGAAAGTGCCGCCCATGCGGGCCACGCGGGTGCCAGCACCAGTGGCGAAGGCAGCCATATCCGTGTGTGCATTGCTTCACCTTTGTTTACGTCCATCAGTCGCGTTCAGAGGCATCGGCTTGTGTATGATGCGCTGCAAGATTTCATCGACCAAGGCCTGCATGCCTTGGCCATCGAGCTGATCTGAAACCGGGCAGCCACCTGAAGTGGCCGCCCTTTTTTGTACCCTTGTTTCATACCTGACAACAGAGTCCTTGAGGAAAAGACAATGAAAAAGCAAATGCTCAGCGCCGCCGTTGTGGCCCTGATGGCTGTTCCCGCCCTGGCACAAAATATCGCTGTGGTGAACGGCAAGCCGGTGCCCTCTTCCCGCGTGGAAGTGCTCAAGCAGCAAGTGGAAGCCTCTGGCCGCCCCGTCACGCCTGAAGTGCTGGCACAGATCAAGGAAGAACTGATCGCCCGCGAAGTCTTCATGCAAGAAGCCAAAAAGCGCGGTCTGGACGGCTCGGAGGAATTCAAAAACCAGATCGAGCTGGCACGTCAAACCATTCTGATCCGCCAGTTGTTTGCCGATTTCCAGAAGAAAAACCCGGTCACTGACGCAGACGTCAAGGCTGAATACGACAAATTTGCCGCAGCCAACGGCGGCAAGGAATACCGTGCTCGCCACATCCTGGTGGAAAAAGAAGACGAAGCCAAAGCCCTGATTGCCGAGATCAAAAAAGGTGCCAAGTTTGAAGACCTGGCCAAAAAAGCCTCCAAAGACCCAGGCTCTGGTGCCAACGGTGGCGATCTGGACTGGGCAGCAGCAGGCAGCTACGTGCCCGAGTTTTCCGGCGCCATGACCAAGCTGGAAAAAGGCCAGATGACCGAATCGCCCGTGAAGAGCCAGTTTGGCTTTCACATCATCCGCGTGGACGATGTGCGCGAAGCCCAATTGCCCAAGTTGGAAGAAGTCAAGCCCCAGATTTCGCAGCAGCTGCAGCAGCAAAAATTGGCCAAGTTCCAGGAAGAATTGCGCAGCAAAGCCAAAATCCAGTGATCAGCGACTGGCGTCACTTTTGAAAGCCTCTTCGGAGGCTTTTTTTATTTATTTAACAGTTTTGGTCATGTAAAATTAATAAATATCACCAAAAGATCGCCATGAACTTCGCTTTCAAACCCACATTTCAAACTCTCGCACTGGGCGGTCTGCTCGTTTTGGGTGCAGGTGTGACGCTGGCGCAAACACCCGCGCCCAAGAATACCGAGACCCCCATGCATGTTTTCGGTGCATCCAAACCGATTCAAAACCGCTACATCGTGGTGTTCACCAGCGATGTGGCTGATCCTGCTCAGGAAGCACAAAGCATGGTCAGAGGCGGCAAAGGCACCTTGCACCATACGTTCAAGAACGCCATCAAAGGTTTTGCTGCGTCCATTCCGGCGGCTGCACTCCCGGGTTTACTGAACAACCCCCGCGTGGATTACATCGAGCAAGACCAGTCGGTGAGCCTGAACCAGGCCACGTCCCCTCAAAGCAGCGCCACCTGGGGTCTGGACCGCATTGACCAGGCCAGCTTGCCTCTGAACTCCCAATACAAGTTCAATGGCACAGGCGCCGCAACGACGGCCTTCATCATTGACTCAGGCCTTCGCGCAGACCATGTCGATTTCACAGGCCGTGTACTGCCCGGCTACAACGTGGTGGCCGACGCCAATGGCACCAACGACTGCAATGGCCACGGGACTCACGTCGCCGGCACAGTCGGAGGCAGCACCTGGGGTGTAGCCAAGTCGGTGAATCTGGTGCCTGTGCGTGTCCTTGACTGCGCAGGATCGGGCACTTTGAGCGGCGTGGTGGCCGGCATTGACTGGGTCGCAGGCTCAACTTTGCGCCCCGCTGTCGCCAACATGTCCTTGGGCAGCGCCAAGTCCAGCACCGTCAACGCGGCTGTGGCTGGCGCCTACAACAAGGGCGTCACCATGGTCGTTGCTGCAGGCAACAACAACGCAGACGCTTGCAGCTACTCCCCATCCAGTGAACCCATGGCCATCACCGTGGGCGCCACCACCAACACCGATGCCCGTGCGTCCTATTCCAACTACGGCACTTGCCTCGATGTTTTTGCTCCCGGCACCAACATCACATCCGCCTGGCACACCGGCAGCACGGCCAGCAACACCATCAGCGGCACCTCCATGGCCAGCCCACACGTCACAGGTGTGGCGGCGCTGGCCTTGCAAGCCAATCCCCTGGCGAGTCCGGCTCAGATAAGCAGCTTCATCACCAGCTATGCGACCCTGAACAAAGTCAGCACTGCAGGCACGGGTTCGCCAAATCGCCTGTTGTACTCACTGGCCAGCATCGTGCCCGCCCCTGCGCAAACCATCGCCATTCGTGGCTTGACGGGCAAGTCCAGCAAGTCTGGCACCAACTGGAAAGCGCAAGTCACGGCCACCGTGCGTGATGTCAACTCCAGCGTCAACGTGGCCAACGCCACCGTGACGGGCAACTTTGCGCCCGGCGGCACACTCAGCTGCGTGACCGCCAGCACAGGCAGCTGCACATTGACCAGCGGCAGCATCAGCAAACTCAGCGTCAGCACCACCTTCACGGTGAGCAATGTGAGCGGCACCAACATGGTTTATGACGCCTCGCAAAATACGGCGACACAACTCACCTTCAGCAAACCCTGATATTCAGCGGGCTGAGATCTTCGTGAACGCGGCTCCCGCTGCGTTTTTTTGGGGTAGGCGGTCGAAGACGCTGCCCACAAGACAAGGCCGTCAGGCAAGCCAAGGATAATCAAGGCATGCTGCCTCACCAACTTGAACTCTTAGCCCCCGCCCGCAACCTGGACATCGGCATCGAAGCCATCAACCACGGCGCCGATGCGGTCTACATTGGCGGCCCCTCGTTCGGGGCGCGGTCCACGGCCGACAACTCGGTGCAAGACATTGCCAAGCTGGTGCAATACGCGCACCGTTTTCACAGCCGCATCTTTGTCACGCTCAATACCATCTTGCGCGACGACGAGCTCGAAGGGGCACGCAAGCTGGCTTGGCAGCTGTACGACGCAGGGGTCGATGCGCTGATCATTCAGGACATGGGCCTTCTCGAAATCGACATGCCGCCGATCCAGCTGCACGCCAGCACCCAGACCGACATCCGCACGCCCGAGAAAGCCAAGTTCTTGCAGGACGCAGGCCTCAGCCAAATCGTGCTGGCTCGCGAGTTGACACTGCCGCAAATCGCCGCCATCCGGGACGCGGTGGACACCGAGCACACGGTGATCGAATTTTTTGTGCACGGCGCTTTGTGCGTGGCCTACAGCGGCCAGTGTTTCATCAGCCACGCCCACACCGGGCGCAGCGCCAACCGGGGCGACTGCTCACAAGCCTGCCGCTTGCCCTACGAAGTCAAGGACGCACAAGGCCGCATCGTGGCGCACGACAAGCATGTGCTGAGCATGAAGGACAACAACCAGAGCGAGAACTTGCGCGATTTGGTGGACGCGGGCATTCGCAGTTTCAAGATCGAAGGCCGCTACAAGGACATGGCCTACGTGAAAAACATCACGGCGCATTACCGCAAGCTGTTCGATGAGGTGTTAGCCGAGCGCCCCGAGCTTGCGGCTTCGTCACATGGCCGCACCACCTTCAGTTTTGAGCCCGACCCGAACCAGAACTTCAACCGCGAGTTCACCGATTACTTTGTGCAAGGCCGCAAGGAAGACATCGGTGCTTTCGACACCCCCAAAAACCCTGGTCAACCCATCGGCTGGGTCAGCAAGGTCACGGCTGAGCACGTCGAAATCACCACCGACGACCCCGCCACCGAGCTGCACAACGGCGACGGCCTGTGCTACTACGACCTGCAAAAAGAGCTGGTGGGCCTGCAGATCAACCGCGCCGAAGCGGCCAAAGCCAAAGGCGTCTGGCGCTTGTTCCCCAAAGACCCGATGGACGGGTTCAAGGACTTGCGCCAAGGCGTTCAGGTCAACCGCAACCGCGACATGAGCTGGGTGCGGACACTGGACAAAAAGTCCGCCGAGCGCCGCATGGGCGTGTGGATGCAGCTGGCCGAAAATAACGGTGGTCTGCAACTGACCCTGACCGACGAAGTGGGCCACAGCGCTACGGCCCACATGGCCATCGCCTGGCAAGCCCCCAAAGACGCCGCGTTGGCAGAGGACAAGCTCAAAAGCGCTTTAGGCAAATTGGGCGACACCCTGTTCGAGCCGCTGGACGTGCAGCTCGCCCTGCCCCGCCCCTGGTTTGTGCCGCCTTCCCAACTCAACGCCTTGCGCCGTGATGCCGTACAAGCCCTGGAAGCCGCCCGTGCCCAAGGCCTGCACCACCTACCGCGTGCCGTGCCCGTGGAGCCGCCAGCGCCCTACCCCGAAGACACGCTGACTTATCTGGCCAATGTGTTCAACCAAAAGGCCCGCGATTTTTACGCCAAGCACGGTGTGAAGGTGATCGCTGCTGCTTACGAGTCACAAGAAGAGTTGGGCGAAGTCAGTTTGATGATCACCAAGCACTGCGTGCGTTTTAGCCTCAGCCTGTGCCCCAAGCAGGCCAAAGGCGTGACGGGCGTGCAAGGCACGGTGAAGGCCGAACCCATGCAGCTGATCAATGGCAAGGAAAAACTCACCCTCCGTTTTGACTGCAAACCTTGCGAAATGCATGTGGTGGGCAAGATCAAGAAGTCGGTCTTGAATGCCGTGCCGGAGAGTCCGGTGCAGTTTTACAAGACACGGCCCGTGGTCGGCATGCACTGAAACACTACAGCACCATGGCAGCCTACAACGTCCAAAGCCTCTTCGTCTTCTATTCCATCGTCTCGATACTGGGTGGTTTGGTCGCCTGCTTTTACTTCAAGCGGCTGGACACTTCGGCCCGTTACTGGGCTGTGGCTGCGCTGATTGCCGGGGTGACCAACCTGGCCACGGTGTTTCGCGCCGAGTTACCCCTGCTGTGGTCTTACAGCATCCCGATCGGCTTGAACGGCATGGTTTTTGTACTGATGGGCCTGGGCATCGTGCGACTGCACAAACACAGTAATCCATGGCGCAGTTTGTTGAGTCTGGGCATCGGCACCGTATTTTTCATTGCGGTCATGGAGTGGTGCCGCATCCACTACGGCCTTCGGGTCACCGTTGTGCTGTCTGGTGGCCTGTTTGCCGTGACGTCTTTTTGGGGCAGCCATGCCGCCCATGTGTACTACAAGTTGTCGGGCAACCAGTTTGCGATGCACATGCGCTCAGCGATGATGGGCATTGGCGTGGTCAACGTCCTGCGCACACAAAGCGCCTTCACAGGCTGGGGCTTGCAGACTTTTGGCGAAGATGCATGGACACTGACCATTTGGTCCATCATGTTTTTATTGGGCATGATGCGCTATTTCAGCTATCTGGGCATGCGCGTCCAGCAGCAAGCTGACGAAAAGCTCAAGGTGGCGGCTGCACTGGCGAGAGAAGAGGAAGGTCGACGCCTAGGTGGACAACTGGCACGGCTGGAACGCCAACAAAGCCTGGGGGTCATGTCGGCGTCCTTTGCACACGAGTTGAACCAGCCGCTGACGGCCATCCTCAACTACGCCGAATTGCTGCAACACCAGTTGCGCTCGGGTCAACTCGTCGAGACGAAGGCCCAGCAGGTGCTGGCCGACATTGTGGCCAGCAGCGCCCGGGCGGGCGACATCATTCGGCGCATCCGGACTTTCATTCAAACCGATGTCCTGAACAAAGAACGGGTCGACATCCGAGCGACCATCGCAGAGGTCTGTGCTCTGGTTGAGCCCGAGGTCAGGCGACAAGAAATACGCATCCTCCAGGACCCCATGCCATCGCCCGTGTGGGTGATGGCAGATGCCGTTCAGCTGTCTCAAGTGCTGTTCAATGTCATGCGCAACAGCATGGAGTCGATGGTTGGAGCGCCTGTTCGCGACATCCACCTGACCGTCAATCAAGCAGGCCAGGAGATCCGCCTGTCGGTGTCTGACACCGGCCGGGGGCTGACCGACGAGCAGGCGCGCCAAGCTGGGGATCCCTTTTACACCACCAAGATTTCAGGGCTGGGCATGGGCTTGTCCATTTCTAAAACGATCCTCGCGCAGTTCAATGGCCATTTGAGCCTGAGAAACACAGGTCAGGGCGTTTGTGCACTGATCATCTTGCCGGTGGCAGATGCCGTCTGAGCGCCTGCGGCGATGGACATGGGGGGTCAAACCCGCGATGCTCTTGAAGCCCCCCCTGATGCCGTTACAAACTTTCACGTCCTGGCGCTGGATTGGTCATGGCAGCTGCTAGGATGCATTTTCCATTTTTGACCAGCCTACATCGTGAAGCCTAACCCTGTGCACATCACCTCACGGCATTTGATCACCGGCGCAGTCTTGCTTTCGGCCTTGCTGCTTGCAGGCTGTGCGAGCACTGGCGGCAAGCAGAGCGGCATGCCGGTGCTCTATCCGAACGCAGCCTACAAAGCCATGGGCGAACTGGCTGTAAAACAACATCTGAGCCAATGCATGTCAACAGCGCAGTCAAACGGCCTGAATCCCTACGATGACCACAACGCAGTGGCTTCTGGCGCCAAGACAGGTGCTGCCATAGCCGGGGTCACGGGGGCTGTCAGTGGTTTGGTGTTTGGCCGTGGCAATTTGAACGATGCCGTCAAATATGGCGCACAAAGCGCTGTGGTCGGTGCCGCAGCAGGGGGCACACGCGGCGCCTTGAGTCCGCAACGCCCCAACAACATTTACCGCCAGTTTGTTCACCGTTGCGCCAGCGAAAAAGGCCTCGACATCATCGGCTGGCAATGAAATCGCCTGCTTGAGACGGGATGGTTCAAGCGGAAAGAAGCCATCGCTTCAGCAGTGTCCCAAGCGGTTGCAGCGCCAAAGCAGGCACTGAAAATGCTCAAGCCCTGAGCCGGTTGACCCCTTGCATGACGCCTACCAGCACCGCACCGGCCACAAAACCGGTCACACCGCCTGCCAGGTTGCTCATCAGCGCACCCCCAAAGGTCAGTCCTTGAGCCCAATGCTCAACGGCATGGCCGAGCGCGGGCACGCCATGCAGCAAGATGCCACCGCCCACCAAAAACATGGCCGCCGTGCCCAGCACCGACAGAGCCTTCATGAGCCACGGGGCAAAAGCCAGCAGGCCACGGCCCAGCATCTGCTGAAACGCGCTTGTTTTTTGGGTGAGGTAAATACCGGCGTCGTCGAGTTTGACGATGCCGCCCACCAGGCCGTACACACCAATGGTCATGACAATCGAGATGCCCACCAGCACCCCCACTTGTTGCGCAAAACTGGCCGTGGCCACGGTGCCCAAGCTGATGACAATGATTTCAGCAGACAAAATGAAATCGGTACGCATCGCCCCCTTGATCTTGTCTTTTTCAAAGGCCAACAAATCCATATGCGGGTCGGCAACAGCCTGCACCAGTTCGGCATGGTGGGCATCGGTTTCTTCACGGCTGTGCAACCAGGCGTGCAGCAGTTTTTCGGCGCCTTCAAAGCACAAAAACAGCCCCCCCAGCATCAAGAGCGGCGTGATCATCCAGGGCGCAATCGCACTGATGAGCAGTGCAGCGGGCACCAGGATGGCTTTGTTGAGCAAAGACCCCTTGGCCACCGCCCAGACCACCGGCAATTCGCGGTCGGCTTTCACGCCTGTTACTTGCTGAGCGTTCAGTGCCAGGTCATCGCCCAGCACACCAGCAGTTTTTTTGGCGGCGATTTGCGTCATGGTGGCCACATCGTCCGCAGCGGCTGCGCTTTGCCGGGCTGCCACCTTGGTCATGGTGGCCACGTCGTCCAGCAAAGTGGCGATGTCGTCGATCAGGGTCAGCAAACTGGATGCGGCCATTCGGTGTCTTTCGAGAGTTAAGGATGAAGTCGGGCGTTAAGCTTAGCGCAACAAATTGTGCAGAGCCTGGCCTTTGACGTTGCGGTAAACATCGAAGTCTTTGTCGATGGACACCACATGGCGAATGTCCAGGCGTTCGGCGGCTTCCGCGATGGAGGCATCGGCCAAGTCCAGGGGCAAGCTGGCAAAACGCTGGCAGATGCTGAGCACACTGGTCAGGCTCCAGTCGGCGGGTGCGTCCAACGCCAGCGCGCCGCGCTGAACCCACTGCAGAAAATCGAGTGCCGCTTCGTTGTGGATGCGCCTGGCAAGCAAGGCGCAAACCTCGGTCAACACAGGCCAGGTGGTGTGCAGGGCGACCTCGGGGTGCGCTTTCAGCCACGCCAGCGTTGGCCGATGCCATTTATCGGCACTGTTGAATAAGGCCAGCAAAGGGCCGCTGTCCATCATGGCTTGCAGTACCGGTGGTTGGGCCCGCCAGCCTGGACTGGGCTCTTCGGCCATCAGCGCAGGGGTGCTCATGAACGACGCAGCTGTTTGGCTTGCACCGCATCCGCCCATTCGCTTTTGCGGTTTTCCGCCAGATCGGCCGGGCCTGCGAATCGGCCAAAAACGCCCTCGCCCAGCGCCCATGCGGATGCGGTGACAGGGGGCTGTGACAAATACGCGGTCAGGGCATCGCGCATGACTTCACTCAGGCTTCGGCCTTCCTGTGCGCAGCGCATGCGCAAGGCGTTTTCAAGCTTGTCGGGCAATTTGACGGTGGTGGTCATGGGGACTCCAGGTAATAAAATTATTATTACTCGGGGTGGATGACCTGTCAATCTGCATGCCCGATCAGCCCAGCGGCTTGAGCAATTCGTTCAAATCCGACTCGCCAAACAAAGGCTCTTTGCGCTGAACCGCGCCTTCGTACATGTCTTGGGCCAGTTGTGCCTTGCGCTCTTGCAGGGCCAGCATGCGTTCTTCAATGGTGCCTTGGGCCACCAGTTTGACCACCCAGACGCTTTGCTTTTGGCCAATGCGATGGGCACGGTCCGTGGCCTGGTTTTCCACGGCGGGGTTCCACCATGGGTCGTAGTGGATCACGGTGTCGGCTTGCGGCAGGTTCAGGCCCACACCGCCGGCCTTGAGGCTGATGAGAAACAGGGGCACCTGTCCGCTGGTGAACTTGTCGATGATCGTGTCACGGTTTTTGCTTTGACCGGTGAGCTTGACCCAGGGGATGCCCAGCGCAGGAAGGGATTTTTCGATCAACCCCAGCATTTCCGTGAACTGAGAGAACAGCAAAATCTTGCGCCCCTCGGCCACCATTTCAGGCAGCATGTCGAGCAATCGGGCCAATTTGGCCGACTGCTGGACCTGGCTGGCCGTGCTGAGCTTGAGCAGCCTGGGGTCGCAGCAGACCTGGCGCAGCTTGAGCAGTGCGTCCAGGATGGTGATCTGTGAACGGCCCAGGCCCTGGGTGTGCAAGGCTTCGCGCACGGTTTTTTCCATGCCCAGGCGGATGGTTTCGTACAAATCGGCTTGTTTGCCCTCCAGCGGCACCTGCATCAGGGTTTCGATCTTGGGCGGCAACTCGCTGGCCACCAGGTCCTTGGTCCGACGCAGCATGAACGGGGTGATGCGCGCACGCAGCTGGGCCATTTTTTCGGCGCTGCCCTGGCGTTCGATGGGGTTGCGAAACAGCTCGGTGAAGCGTTTTTGACTGCCCAAAAACCCGGGCATCAGGAAGTGGAACTGGCTCCACAACTCGCCCAGGTGGTTTTCGATGGGCGTGCCGGACAGGCACAGGCGGTGGATGACCGGAATTTCGGTGACCACTTGGGCGGCGTGGGTGTTGGCATTTTTGATGTTTTGCGCCTCGTCCAGCACCAGCAGGTGCCAAGGTGCGGCCAGCCACAAATCGCGATCGCGCGAGAGCAAGGAATAGGCGGTGATGACCACATCAAACCCGGCCAGATCGGCCACGGTTTCATGCCGTGACAGGCCGTGGTGCACATGGGTTTTGAGTTCAGGGCAAAAACGTGCGGCCTCGCGCTGCCAATTGCCCAGCAGGCTCACGGGTGCCACGATCAATGCGGGCTGGGTCAGACGTCCGGCCTGCTTTTCAATCAGGATGTGGGCCAGCGTTTGCAGCGTTTTGCCCAGGCCCATGTCGTCGGCCAGGATGCCGGCCAGGCGGTGCTCGCGCAAAAACTGCAGCCAATTGAGGCCTTGTTGCTGATAGGGCCGCAGCGTGGCTTGCAAACCGGCAGGCGGCGGCACCTCGGTCAGGGGGGCCTGGCCACGCATCTGGCGGACCATGTTTTGCAAGCTTTTGGCGCCTTGCCAGACGGCGCCCTCGCCCAAGGAAGCGGCGGTGCGCAGCGCATCCAGGCGCGACAGGCGCAGCGCGTCGCCATCCCAGTGGTGTCCACGTTCACCGTGCAGTTCCATCAAGGTGGTCAACCAGGGTTTGATCTTGGACGTGGGCAACTTCACAAAACCAGTGCCCTGTAAATCGGGCAAATACAGATGTGCGGGCAGTTCAGGCAGACCATCGTCCGTGTCTGAAGCCTGGCGGGCACTGCGGGCCAGCGCTTTCAAAATCTCGGGCACCCAAGGCAGGATGTTGACCCGCTGCCCGTCGATGTCCATGCCCAGCGACAGGTCAAACCACGGTGAGGTGTCATCTTCACCGCCTGCGCCTTCCAGGTTCACATGCACGTCTTCGGCCAGACGCAGCCAGTGGTTCAGATCGGTATCGGTGTGCACCACCAGCCCAGCATCTTGCAAAGGGGCAAAGTCAGATTCCACCCAGTCCAGCCAGAGGGCCGTGCCTTCGGCGCCCGGAATGCCCAGCACATTGTTTTGCCAAAGTTGAAAACCCAGATCGTCCAGAAGGGTCCAGACCGCCAATTCAGCGACCAAGTCCCGCACCAGCATGCGTGACTGCGCGCCCTGCCCCACGACCACGCGGGTTTGCTGATGCGCCCAGTGGCCCACATGTCCTTGGTAATCAAAATCGAGTTGGGCATGAAACAAGCCCTGTTGTTCACGCAAGTGCGGCGCTATAGCCGTCAGTTTGAGCACGCCCAGAGGCGCAACTCCCCGTATTTCAGGCATTTTCTCGATCACGGGAGGCAAAGGCAGCGTGCCCAGGCGATCCATCAACTGCTGCTGGAGCTTGACCGCCACCCGTTCGGGCACCACCGGCGACTGCGTCAGCAACACGACCTGGTCGGCACTCATGCCCTGGGTGTCCAGCGGACCGCACAGGCCCTGCGCCGGGTCCACATACAAAGGAGGGTCATTGAGCCCGTGCAACACGCCCGGGCGTGCTGCTTGCATGTGCAGCTTCCAGCCAGGGGGCTGGTTGTCCTGGGCGGCGACTTCCTGCCAAAGCCCGACAAAGGTGACGGGTTCATCACGCCATTGCAAGGGTCGAAGCGGTGCGCCTTCCCACATCAAACGCTCGGTTTGGCTGCACATTTGCAGCAACAACTTGGCGGCCAAACCCTGGAGTTTGACCGCGCCGTAAAAACCATAAATGCTGAAACTGTTCAAGGGGGGGCATGCTTTGAACAGATCGAAGATGCCTCTTTCAGAGGGCAAGCTGTTGCGCCAGATCGGGTCATGCGCCACCGGTTCACTGGTGACTTTTTTGGGCTTGCTCCACTGTCCGTCGCGCTTGCGCGTGGCGCGAGTGATGCTCAGGTGAAAGACCGGCCTTGGCCCCGTCGTGTTTTGTGACAGCACATACAAAAATTGCTCCTGGCTGCTGCCAGGCAGGCTGAAGGTTTGCGAGACGTTGGCGCTTTCAAGGCGACCCAGCCAGTCGCGCACTTGGTACTCGGCCTGTTGTAAGGCGCGTTCTGCGCGCTGTTGCGATTGCTGCTCGGCCGATTCGCCGTTGGCGGGGCCATCGCCGTGCCCGTGGAGCATCGAAAAGCCCTGCATCGAGGCATGGATGCCCAGCGCCGCGCCGTGTTTGCACATGCGCCCCACCGGGCAGGTGCAGGTGGAGCGCCAGGCTTGCAAATTTCCCCCTTCGGAGACGCGCAACTGAGCCGTCACGGTATAGGGCGATGTTTCGCGGCCTTGCACCTTGGCAATCAGACGCCATTCGCCACCGTCGGGCGTCATCTGGGCAGATACCACCTCGTTTTGCAAATACAGCGCCGTGCCTTTGGCCCACGAGTTGGAGTCAAAGTAAAACGCCAGCTGCGAGGGCGGAAACCACTTTTCAGAAACCACTGATTTCATGCATTCAGACGGTTTAGCCCACCCACTTGCGGGCGTTTTGCCACACGCGCAACCAAGGGCTGGTGGATGCGATGTCACCACTCGTCCAGCTCATTTGCACGTTGCGGAACACGCGCTCGGGGTGCGGCATCATGGCCGTGAAGCGCCCGTCTGCCGTGGTCACGGCCGTGAGGCCGCCCGCGCTGCCGTTGGGGTTGAAGGGGTACTCCTCCGTGGCCTGGCCGTGGTTGTCCACAAAGCGCATGGCGCCAATGGCTTGGGTTGGATTGCCCCTGTGCTTGAAGTTGGCAAAGCCTTCGCCGTGCGCCACGGCAATCGGCAAGTGGCTACCCGCCATGCCTTGCAGGAACAGGCTGGGCGATTCCAGCACTTCGACCATGGACAGGCGGGCTTCAAAGCGCTCGCTTTGGTTGGTCGTGAAGCGCGGCCAATCTTGTGCGCCGGGGATGATGTCAGCCAGTTCGGCAAACATCTGGCAGCCGTTGCACACGCCCAGCCCGAAGGTGTCGGTGCGGCCGAAAAAGCCCTTGAACTGCTCGGCCAAAGCCGGGTTGAAAGTGATGGAACGCGCCCAGCCGATGCCTGCGCCCAAAGTGTCGCCGTAGCTGAAACCGCCGCAAGCCACCAGGCCTTTGAAATCGGCCAGCTTGGCGCGGCCCGATTGCAGGTCGGTCATGTGCACGTCGTGCGACTCGAAACCGGCTTTGTGGAAGGCGTAGGCCATTTCCACATGCGAGTTGACGCCCTGCTCACGCAAGATCGCCACTTTGGGGCGAGACAGGTTAAGGAAGGGCGCGGCCACGTTCTCAGCCGGATCAAAGCTCAGCGCCACATGCATGCCAGGGTCGTCTGCGCGCCCAGCAGCGGCGTGCTCGGCATCGGCGCAAGCGGGGTTGTCGCGCTGCTGGCAAATCTTCCAGCTCACGCTATCCCAGACCTGGTGCAGGTCTTCCAGCTTGGCGGCAAACACCTCTTTGGTGTCGCGCCAGATGCTGAGTTCGCCCACGCCTTTTTGGATGGTCGATTGCACAGGACGGGTTTTGCCAATCACATGCGTGTGTTTGGACAGGCCATGCTCGCGCAGGGTTTGCAGCACCGCGTTGCGCTCGGCCGTTCGCACCTGCAGCACCACGCCCAGCTCTTCGTTGAACAAGGCTTTGAGGGTGAGTTCGTCGCGGCGGGCGCTGACCTGGCCCGCCCAGTTTTTGGCGTCGCCATGGTCGGCGCGGCTGTCGGTGATGCCGTCGCCTTCGGTGACCAGCATGTCCACATTGAGGGCCACACCCACATGGCCTGCAAAAGCCATTTCGGCCACAGCGGCCAGCAAGCCACCGTCGCTGCGGTCGTGGTAGGCCAGGATCTGGCCTTGGGCCCGCAAGGTGTTGATGGCCTTGACCAAATTGACCAGCGCTTGCGGGTCTTCCAGATCGGGCACGCTGTCACCAAACTGGCCCAGCACCTGACCCAGCACGCTGCCGCCCATGCGGTTGCGGCCTTGGCCCAGGTCAATCAAGAGCAGGCTGGTGTCATCGGTTTTTGCGTCCAGCTGCGGCGTGAACGTGCCGCGCACGTCGGGCAAACTGGCAAAGGCGGTGACGATCAGGCTGACGGGCGAGGTGACTTTGTGGGTCTGACCGTTGTCGGTCCACTGCGTGCGCATCGACAAGCTGTCTTTGCCCACGGGGATCGAGATGTCGAGCGCTGGGCACAGTTCCATGCCCACGGCTTTGACGGTTTCGTACAAAGCGGCGTCCTCGCCCGGCTCGCCGCAAGCGGCCATCCAGTTGGCGGACATCTTGACGCGGGGCAGCTCGATGGGCGCGGCCAGCAAATTGGTGATGGCCTCGGCCACGGCCATGCGGCCAGACGCTGCGGCGTTGAGCGAGGCCAGCGGCGTGCGCTCGCCCATGCTCATGGCTTCGCCGGCAAAGCCTTGGTAGTCGGCCAAGGTCACGGCCACATCGGCCACAGGCACTTGCCAAGGGCCGACCATCTGGTCGCGGTGCGTGAGGCCGCCCACGGCGCGGTCGCCGATGGTGATGAGGAAACGCTTGGACGCCACGGTGGGGTGGCTCAACACGTCAATGACGGCTTTTTGCAGCGAGACACCCGTCAGGTCCATGGCCGGCGACTGGCGCGCCACGGTGGTCACATCGCGGTGCATCTTGGGCGGCTTGCCCAGCAGCACGTCCATGGGCATGTCTACTGCTCGTTGAGCGTTGAGCGTTGAGCGTTGAGCGTTGGACGTTGAGCTTTGCGCGTCTTGGTCTTCACGCTCAACACTGAACGCTGAACGCTGTACGCCGTCTCCACGCTCAACACTGAACGCTGAACGCTGTACGCCGTCTTCCAGCACCAGCTGGCGCTCGTCGGTCGCCACGCCAATGACTGCAAACGGGCAGCGCTCGCGTTCGCAAAAAGCGGTGAACTGCGCCAAAGACTCGGGCGCAATGGCCAGCACATAGCGTTCCTGGCTTTCGTTGGACCAGATTTCTTTGGGCGACAGGCCAGACTCTTCGAGCTTGACGGCGCGCAAATCAAAGCGTGCGCCACGGCCCGCGTCGTTGGTCAGCTCGGGGAAAGCGTTGGACAAACCGCCCGCACCCACGTCGTGGATGGCGAGGATCGGGTTTTGGCGGCCTTGTGCCCAGCAGTGGTTGATGACCTCTTGCGCCCGGCGCTCGATCTCGGGGTTGCCGCGCTGCACCGAGTCAAAGTCGAGGTTGGCGGCGTTGGTGCCGGTGGCCATGGAGCTGGCCGCACTGCCGCCCATACCGATGCGCATGCCGGGGCCGCCCAGCTGGATCAGCAAGCTGCCTGCGGGAAATTCGATTTTTTTGGTTTGCTCGGCGTCGATCTGACCCAAACCGCCCGCGATCATGATGGGCTTGTGGTAACCGCGCACCACGCCGTCCACGGTCTGCTCGTATTCGCGGAAATAGCCCAGCAAATTGGGGCGGCCAAACTCATTGTTGAAGGCCGCGCCACCCAAAGGGCCTTCGGTCATGATCTGCAAGGGGCTGGCGATGTGCTCGGGTTTGCCGCCCGCTTGGTCAGACATGCCGCCCCAGAGTTTGGACACCGTGAAGCCACTCAAACCCGCCTTGGGCTTGGAGCCGCGACCCGTCGCGCCCTCGTCGCGGATCTCGCCGCCCGCGCCTGTGGATGCGCCGGGGAACGGTGAAATCGCGGTCGGGTGGTTGTGGGTTTCCACCTTCATGAGCACATGGTGCAAGGCTTGTTCGGCTTGGTAAGCCGCGCCCTGCCCTGACGTTCTGGCCACAAAACGCTCCACCGTGTGGCCTTCCATCACCGAAGCGTTGTCCGAATAAGCCACCACGGTGTGCTGGGGGCTCAGCTGGTGCGTGTTGCGGATCATGCCGAACAGGCTCTTGGGCTGGGCCACACCGTCGATGGTGAACTCGGCGTTGAAAATCTTGTGGCGGCAGTGCTCGCTGTTGGCCTGCGCAAACATCATCAACTCCACATCGGTGGGGTTGCGGTTCAGACCCGTGAAGGCGGTGACCAGGTAATCGATTTCGTCCTCGGCCAGGGCCAGGCCCCAAACCTTATTGGCATCGACCAAAGCCGCGCGACCGCCACCCAACACGTCCACATGGTCCATGGGTGCGGGGTCAAGGGCTGTGAACAAGGCCGCAGCATCATCCCGGCTGGGCATGGCCGACTCGGTCATGCGGTCGTGCAGCACAGCGGCCACTTGGCCCAGTTGTTCTGCCGACAGTTTTGCGGTGCTGAGCAGGCCCGATTTCATGGTCAAACGGTATTCGGTCAAGCGCTCGACGCGGCGCAGGTCAAAACCGCAGTTGTGCGCGATGTCGGTGGCTTTGGAAGCCCAGGGGGAGACCGTACCGATACGGGGGCTGACCACAATCAGGGGGCCATCGACCGAGCCCGTGTAAGGCTCGCCGTAGGTCAACAGTGCAGCGAGGGTCTGCTTTTGGCCGTCTTGCAGGGGCTCAGTGCTGGCCACCAGGTGCACAAAACGGGCTGAAATGCCCAAAATTTGCGGCGAAATGGCTGCCAAACGTGGCAAAAGCTGGGCAATACGAAAGTCGCTGAGGGCGCTGGCGCCTTCAAAAGTCGTGATGTGCGGGGACACGGGGTGGCCTTGTAAAGAGACAGAAAACCGTCATTCCGGGGCCGCTGACTGGGGCTGGCCGGCAAAGGAGGTATTTTAACGGGGGAAACCCGTATCTGGCGGCGAGATGGACAGACAGAGGACTGTCTTTTTCAAGAAGCAAAAAAGCCGTGCCGCACAAGCGGCTCGGCTCTTTGATCAGAACGTGCAGGACCGATCAACCCAGCACCGAAGTCGCCTCCATTTCGCGCCGGATTTGGTAGGCATGGGTGCTGGTGTCCATGGCCACGTCGTCCCAAGTCAGGCTTTGGCCTTTGGCCACGGGGCGAATGACTTTCACGCCGTGCGCCAGGCCCAGCGGCACGCCGCCCATGCGCTTGGAGGTGGCCGCTGGCAGCAGCTTGCCCCAGACGGTGTAGCCGCCCTCGCCGTCCAGCATGTCGCCGGGCTTCAAATCTCGTTTGGCGGTGGCCACCACGTCGGCGTTCCAGCCGATGGCCACGCCCGTGGGCTCGTTGCGCAGTGCGACGCTCGCCACACTCACGCCCACTTCGAGGCCAATCAAGTGCCAGCGCTTGTAGAGCGTGAAGTAACGGCCCGACGGATCGGTGTGGGCGTTGTACTCTTCAAAGCAGTTCTTGATGTAGTCGGTTTCGGCCTCCACCGTGACCCACACGCCCATGCGGATGTCGTAGGGGATTTTTCGGCCATCGGTTTCCAGGCTCGAGATCACCTCGACCATGCCCTTGCGCTCGAGCACACCGCCTTCCGAGATCGGGCGGGTGACGTAGGGAATGTCTTCCACGCTGGCGGGGGGGTACAGCAAACCGTTGCTGGGCACGCCCAAACCGGTGGCATTGGACACGGCAGTGCTCTCGATCGAGGGCTTGGAGCCGTCCAAGAAGCTGTTGAACATTTTGGGGTTCAGGCCGCCGCGCTCGGCCTGCTCGGGCGTGAGGCCGTAATAGCCCCACACGGTCTCGGGCGTGGATTCACTGAAGTGCGGCAACCACTTGTGGCCCCGGCCTGCGGCCACGACCGGAAATCCGCAGGTGCGTGCCCAATCGACCAAATCACAAATGAGCGCGGGCTGGTCGCCAAAAGCCAATGAGTACACCACGCCCGCCGTTTGCGCACGAGTCGCAAGCAAAGGGCCGCAAAAGGCGTCGGCCTCTACCGTGACGTTGACCACATGTTTGCGGTGGGCAAAGGCTTCCAGAATGTGGTCCACCGCGTGAAGGGGGGAGCCTGTGCATTCCACGATCACGTCCACCGCCGGGTGGCGCACCAGGCTTTGCCAATCGTCGCCAACGTAAGTGGTACTGTTTTTGACCGCATCGTCCAAGCTGGTGGCCGTGAGGCGCTCAGCTTCCCAGCCCACGCGGGCCAGGTTGGCGCGGGCACCGTCGGGCGACAGGTCGGCAATGCCCACCAAGTGCACGCCGGGGGTGCGCGGAATTTGCGCCAAGTACATGGAGCCGAATTTGCCCGCACCGATCAGGCCGATGCGGATGGGGCGGTTTTCGGCCGCACGTTGCAGGAGTTTGGCGTGCAGGTTCATGCGGCTTCTTTCAAGACATCGAGCGAAGTTTTCAGGGCGCTTTCGGGCATGCCGCCCTTCCAGGGCAAGTCCACCGGGTAGCTGTTGACCAGGCAGTCGTCGGGCAAGCAGCTGATGGGCGTGAAGTCGCGGTGGGCGATGTATTCGGGGCGCTTGTGGCGGCGGATGTGGTTGGACACGGCGCACAGGCTCAGGTACACACTCACCCGGTTCCAGGGCGAGAGGTTGCTGGCCGAGGCGTGCACCAAGCAGCTATGGAACAAGATCATGGAGCCGGCTGGGCCCGTGGGGCTGACGATGCCGCCTTCTTTGCCGCCAGCGCGCTCGACCAACTGGGCAATCAGGTCATTGTCCACCGTCCACAAGGGGTAACTGGTGGTGGACAGGTCGTGTTTGGCCTCGACCACGCCCTTTTTGTGGCTGCCGGGGATGAACATCAGCGGGCCATTGAAGGGGTTCACGTCGTCCAAGAAAATCGCCACGTTCATGGCCCGCTCGGTGGGCATCATGTCGTCGTTGAGCCAGGTGCCGTAGTCTTGGTGCCACTGCCACACATCGCCTTCAAAAGCCATCTTGCCGTTGATCTTGAACTGGTGCATGTAGAGCTCTTCGCCAAACAGGTCTTGCACCGGCCCGATCATGCGGGGGTGGCGCGCCAACTTGGCAAAAGGCTCGCTGTACATGTGGGCGGCAAAGTTGGTGCGCACGGCGTCGCTGCCTTTTTCGCGCACGTTGTAGGCCTCGCGGCGGCTGTACAACTCGGGCACGGCATCGGTCAGCGCTTTGGTTTCTTCAGGGGTGAACAAACCAGGGAAAAACAAATAACCATCGCGGTCAAATTGCGCCAATTGCTCAGGGGTCAATCTCATGCTTGCGCTCCTTTTTGAGGGGGGTGGGAAAGTTGTTCGATCAAGCGGGCTGTGAGTTGCACGCTGGCCTCTTGTGCGTGTTCTTGCACCAGGCGAACGGCCAGATCGACATCTGACGCGGCAATGGCCTGTGCAATCGCTTCGTGTTCGTCCCACACCGTTTGACGTTGTTGCGAGGATTGCAGCACCGCACCCATGACGCGCTTGAGGTGGTGCCAGTGCAGGTCAATGCTTTGCGCGATCAGCGGGTTGCCTGACGCTTCGTAGATGGCCCGATGAAAGGCCAAGTCGGCCTGGATCATGGCTTGCACGTCTCGCCCACTTTCGGCACGGCGGCCCTGGCGCAAGATGCCCGGTGCCAAGCGGGCACCGCGTTCGGCCGCCAGCCGCACAGCCAAGGCGTCCAGACTGCCGCGCACCTGGTAAACCTGTGCAATCCAGCCCACATCCAGCTGCGTGACCCGCACACCTCGGCCAGGCGCATCCTCCACAAAACCGTCTTTTTTGAGCAGGCGCAGGGCCTGCAGCACAGGTTGACGTGACACCGCAAAGCGCTGCGCCAGATCGTCTTGTGTCAGCCGTTCGCCCGGCGCCAAGCTGCCTTCGCTGATCGCGTCGAGCAAGCGGGCGTAAATTTGCTCGACGAGATCGGGGGCAGTGGTCAATTGAAGGGCTGGATGGCTCATTTCTGTATACAGAATACAAATTTTCGTGCATACCTCCAACCCGTGTTTACCCGGTGCTCAGCACACTGCTGGGTTGAGCCGCTTGAATACCCTCGTGGGGTTGTTGGAAGGCCCGGCAACCAGCCCCAGGGGGTCAATGGGATAATCTGCCCTATGACGATCACCCTCAAAACCGCCCAAGACATCGAAGGCATGCGCCTGGCTTGCCGCCTGGCCTCCGAAGTCCTCGACTACATCGAACCCTTCATCAAACCTGGCATCACCACCAACGAAATCGACAAGCTGTGCCACGACTACATGGTCGATGTGCAAGGCTGCATTCCCGCCCCGCTGAACTACGCGCCAGGTGGCTACAAGCCCTATCCCAAGTCGATCTGCACCTCGATCAACCACCAGGTCTGCCACGGCATTCCCAACGACAAGCCGCTCAAAAAAGGCGACTCACTCAACATCGACATCACCACCATCAAGGACGGCTGGCACGGCGACACCAGCCGCATGTTCCATGTGGGCGAAGCCTCAATCGCAGCCAAACGCCTGGCCAAGGTCACCTATGAAGCCATGTGGAAAGGCATTGAGCAGGTCAAGCCCGGCGCCTATTTGGGTGACATTGGCCATGCCATTCAAAAATTTGCCGAAGGTCACGGCTTTTCAGTGGTGCGCGAGTTTTGCGGGCACGGCATTGGCCGAGGCTTTCACGAAGAGCCGCAAGTGTTGCATTACGGCAAGCCCGGCACCCTGGTCGAGTTGGTGCCCGGCATGGTGTTCACCATCGAGCCCATGATCAACGCAGGCAAGCGCGACATCAAGGAAATGGGCGACGGCTGGACCATCGTGACCAAAGACCATTCGCTGTCGGCCCAATGGGAGCACACGGTGGTGGTGACGGAAACCGGCTACGAGGTCTTGACCTTGTCTGCAGGCAGCCCCGCCATCCCGGCATTCATCCAGCCCGTCATCCCCGACAAAGCCACCGCCTGAGATGAGCGCTCAGGCCACCTCCACAGATCAGACTGGCCCCGCAGGTCTCTCCCCTTTGACCGACTTGGCCCAGCTGCGCGAGACCTACAAGCACGACAAAGCCGCCGTTTTGCACAGCCTGGCGCACAGCGGTGCCGTGGCGCGTGGACTCAAGCAAACGCTTCGGCAACTGTCCATCCTGGCCGATGGGCTGTTGATTGAACTGTGGCAAAACGCGGGATTTGCGCCCGATGTGTGCCTGGTGGCCGTGGGTGGTTTTGGGCGGGCCGAGCTGTTTCCCTATTCGGATGTGGATGTCTTGGTGCTCTTGCCCGACGGCCAATCGCCAGAGGCTTCGCCCGAATTGCAGGGGCAGCTCGAACGCTTCATTGGCAGCTGCTGGGACACTGGCCTGGAGATTGGCTCCAGCGTGCGCACCCTGAGCGAGTGCCTGGCCGAGTCGGGCAAAGACATCACGGTGCAGACCTCGCTGCTGGAGTCGCGCCGTGTGACCGGCAACACCCGCTTGTTCACCGAGTTTCAAAAGCAGTTCCAGGCAGCCATGGACCCGCAGGCTTTTTGGGTGGCCAAAACCCTGGAAATGCGCCAGCGACATACCAAGTTCGAAGACACGCCCTACGCCCTGGAGCCCAACTGCAAGGAATCGCCTGGCGGGCTGCGTGATTTGCAGGTCATTTTGTGGGTGGCCCGCGCTGCCGGTTTGGGCCACAGCTGGGACGAACTGGCCCGCAAAGGCCTGGCCACACCACTGGAGGCACGGCAGATCAAGCGCAACGAAGCCCTGCTGGGCCTGATCCGCGCCCGCTTGCATTTGCAGGCCCGGCGGCGCGAAGACCGGCTGGTGTTTGACCTGCAGACCAATGTAGCCGAGTCCTTTGGCTACAGCTCTGACGTGACACCTGAAGGCCGTTTGGCTTTGCGCGCCAGCGAAAAGCTGATGCGCCAATACTATTGGGCCGCCAAGGCGGTGACCCAGCTCAACCAGATTTTGCTCCTCAACATCGAAGACAGGCTCCATGCAGAAAGGGGCGAGTCGACTTCAGATCGCATCGCCTTGAACGAGCGGTTTTTTGAAAAAGCCGGCCTGATCGAGGTGGCCAGCGACGACCTGTACCAAAAGCACCCCCACGCCATCTTGGAGACTTTTTTGCTCTACCAAGCCACGCCGGGTGTGAAAGGCTTGTCGGCCCGCACGCTGCGGGCACTGTACAACGTGCGGGCCATCATGAACGGGCGCTTTCGCGCCGACCCGGTCAACCGGCAGATGTTTTTACAGATCTTGCAGCAGCCCCAGGGCATCACACACGCCATGCGTTTGATGAACGAAACCTCGGTGCTGGGGCGCTATTTGTGGGTGTTTCGGCGCATCGTCGGCCAGATGCAGCACGACCTGTTTCATGCCTACACGGTGGACCAGCACATCCTGATGGTGCTGCGCAATGTGCGGCGCTTTTTCATGGCCGAGCACGCCCACGAATACCCGTTTTGCTCGCAACTGGCCGGAGGCTGGGACAAGCCCTGGATTTTATACACCGCCGCCTTGTTTCACGACATTGCCAAAGGCCGGGGCGGCGACCACTCCAAGCTGGGCATTGCCGAGGTGCGCACCTTCTGCCGCCAGCACGGGGTCGACAAAACCGACGCCCAGTTGCTCGAATTTTTGGTGGGCGAGCACCTGACCATGAGCCATGTGGCCCAAAAGGAAGACCTGAGCGACCCGGAAGTCATCGGCCGGTTTGCCCAGCGTGTGGGCAACGAGCGTCGCCTGACCGCGCTGTATTTGCTCACCGTGGCCGACATTCGCGGCACCAGCCCCAAAGTGTGGAACGCCTGGAAAGGCAAGCTGCTGGAAGACCTGTACAAATCCACCCTGCGTGTGCTGGGCGGCCGCGCACCGGACGCCAACGCCGAAGTCGAGGCCCGCAAGCGAGACGCCCTGATCGAGCTGGCCCGCCACAGCCAGCCGCACGAAGGCCAAAAAGCCCTGTGGGACACGCTGGATGTGGGCTATTTCATGCGCCACGATGCATCTGACATCGCCTGGCACGCCCGCCAGTTGTCGCGCCATGTGGCCAAACCCGCCGAAAGCCCGGACAAACCCATTGTGCGCGCACGCATATCCCCGGTAGGAGAAGGCCTGCAGGTGCTCGTCTTCACGCCCGACCAACCCGACTTGTTTGCCCGCATTTGCGGTCATTTTGACCAATCGGGCTTCAGCATTCTGGACGCCAAGATCCACACCACACGCACCGGCTGGGCGCTGGACACGTTCCAGATCGTCACGCCCATGCTGCCCGAGCATTACCGCGAACTGATGACCATGGTCGAGTCCGGCCTGACGCAAACACTGGAAAAACAAGGCCCCCTGCCCCCGCCCACCCGCGGTCGCGTGTCGCGGCGGGTCAAGAGCTTCCCGGTCACGCCACGCGTCACCCTCAAGCCCGACGACAAGGCCCAAAACTGGCTGCTCAGCATCTCGGCCAGTGACCGCATCGGCTTGCTCTACAGCATCGCCACGGTGCTGGCCAAACACGGCATTGACCTGCAGCTGGCCAAAATCAGCACCCTCGGCGAACGCGTGGAAGACACGTTCCTGATCAGCGGCGCCGAGTTGCAGCAAAACAAGGCGCAGATCGAGATCGAAACGGAGTTGCTGGCGGCACTGCAGGCGGGGTGAGGCCAAGCTGCTCAGCCCCGCTGTACATCATTGGCTCATGCGCGAGCTGTAGCGGCACACCGCCGGATCAAACCAGGTTTTCGAAAACTCGGCCAACTGGTTGGTCGCCGTCCACGAAAGGCGTTCGATATAACCGCTGCAGTCACCGGGCGAGAGGCCCAGCGGCAAAGCGGCCCAGTCGGGCGCAGCTGCGGCGCTGATCTGGTCTTCCACCCGGGCAATCCAGACCCCCAGGCGCTGCTGGTAGAACAAATACATGGAATCGCCCAACTCCTGCAGACTCAGGTCGGGGCAAGCGCCGGCCGGAAACCAGATTTCTTCGAGCGCCACAGGCTGACCACTCAAAAACCGCATGCGGCGCACCCGCCAGCAAGCGGCGCCCGGCGCCACCAGCGCCGGCCATTGGGCGGGCAAGTACTGCTGGCTCAAGTCCAGAATGTGCGCGGTTGGCAAGCCCGGGCCATCGGTCAACTCCAGGCGAAACAGCTCGTAAATTTGCGCCGTCCCCCGGGTTTGGCGCACGTAAGTGCCCGAACCCTGGATGCGTTCAAGTACCTCTTGCGCCTCCAGCAAAGCCAGCGATTTTCGCAAGGTGCCCACCGCCACCGACAGGCGTTGGGCCAGCTCGGCCTCCGTGGGCAAACGCTCACCGCTGTGCCAATAACCGGCCTTGATTTGTCGGGCCAGCAATTCCGCAATCTGCAGGTAAACAGGCAATGGTTTGGCAGCAGTGGCCACTTTCATAAGGCTAAAACCTCAAAACTCGGGGAAACCCGAATGCCAAGGTGAGTCAATTCATATATCATTCATTCACTTTCATGAGGAGTTCGACATGAGCATTGTTCCCGTCAAAGGAGAAGACGTCCAGGGTGCCGAAGTGGCCTGGTTCGCCCCTTTGTGTTCCGATGATTTTCGCCACCTGGGCGTGCCCGAAGGTGATTTGCGCAGCAACTGGGCCAACACCAGCCGCATTGTCGAGCGCGCAGATCAATTGGGCTACCGCAACATCCTGTGCCCATCATCCTACCAAGTCGGCCAGGACACCTTGACCTTTGCCGCCGCTGTGGCCCACAAAACCAAGCGCATGAACCTGCTGGCAGCCATCCGCTGCGGCGAAACCCACCCGGCCATGCTGGCACGCACCGTGGCCACACTGGACCACATTCTGGAGGGACGCCTCACGCTCAACGTCATCTCGTCCGACTTTCCGGGTCAACAAGAAGACAGCGCGTACCGCTACCGCCGCTCATGGGAAGTGGTCGAAATCCTCAAGCAAGCCTGGACCCAGGACGAAATCAATTACGACGGCGAGATCTACAAACTCAAGGGCCTGTCTACCGACCCGGTACGCCCCTACCAGACCAACGGTGGACCCTTGCTGTATTTCGGTGGTTACAGCCCCGATGCCCTGGCCCTGTGCGGTGCGCATTGCGACACCTATTTGATGTGGCCCGAGCCCAAAGATGTGTTGGCCCAGCGCATGCGCGATGTGCACGCCCAAGCCGAAAAGCATGGCCGCTTGCTCGACTACGGCCTGCGGGTGCACATGATCGTGCGTGACACACAAGCCGAGGCGCGGGAATACGCGGCCGAACTGGTGTCGCAGCTGGACGACGAAAAGGGCCGCGAAATCCGCCGCCGGGCCCTGGACGCCACCAGCTTGGGCGTGTCGCTGCAAAGCGCCAACCGCGACCGCGCAGACGACGAAGGCTACATCGAGCCCCACCTGTGGACCGGCGTGGGCCGTGCCCGAAGCGGCTGCGGCGCAGCCTTGGTGGGCAGCGTGGACCAGGTGCTCAGCGAAATCGAGGCTTACCAGAAGATGGGCATTCGGGCCTTCATTTTTTCCGGTTACCCCCACCTGCAGGAATGCGAAATCTTCGGCACCAAAGTGTTGCCGCAGCTCAAAACCGTGTCCCTTGCCCAAGAATATGGCCGTGTTCCGGCCCAAACACCGCCCACACCCCTGGGCACAGGAGTTCGCAAATGAGTTCAAACCACATCGGCCGCATCACGCTGCCCAACGGCCGCAGCCTCAGCCGCATGGCCTATGGCGTGTGGCGCCTGTCCGAAGCCGCAGATCATTCGGTCAACGCCAACCTGGCGCGCATTGACGCCTGTCTGGCGCAAGGCATCACCACCTTTGACCATGCCGACATCTACGGCAATTACAGCTGCGAAGCATTATTTGGTCAGGCCATCAAAGCCCGCCCCAGCCTGAAAGACCAGATTGAGATCGTCACCAAGACCGACATCATGCTGTTGTCGGACAAATGGCCGAACACCCGCGTCAAGCATTACGACACCAGCGCTGCCCACGTCACCGCCAGCGTCGAGCGCTCGCTCAGCCGCATCGGCGTGGACGTGATCGACCTGCTTTTGATCCACCGCCCCGACCCCCTGATGGACGCACAAGCCCTGGGCGCGTGTCTGGACGGCCTGATCGACAGCGGCAAGCTGCGCGGCGTAGGCGTGTCCAACTTCATGCCCTGGGACGTGGATTTGCTGCAGTCGTGCATGAAGCACAAGCTGCAAACCAACCAGATTGAGCTGGGCTTGCTGAACCCTGCCCCCTTCATCAACGGCCAACTGGCCCATGCCCAGCAGCACCGCATGCCGGTGATGGCCTGGTCCCCTCTGGGCGGCGGTCGACTGCATTCGCAAGCGGGCACGCCTGGCACCGCGGCAGCACGCCTGGCCCCCAAGCTGGCCGAGCTGGCCCAAGCTGCAGGCACCGACACCACCGCCGTGGCCATGGCTTGGTTGATGCACCACCCGGTGCAGGTCTTGCCTGTCATGGGCACCAACCAGATCGAGCGCATCGCCCGCTTTGGCGACACCGCCCGCGTGCCCATGGACCGCCAGACCTGGTACGAACTGTACGAATTGGCCAACGGCCACGAAGTGCCCTGATGGGCCAAGGCCTGCCCGCCCCCCTGTTGGGGGGCGCAGCACAAGCTCCTTTTTCCCCAAAATTTGACCCCGACTGTTTGAAAGTACCCATGCGCCACATGCCCGATGCCATGCCTGCCGCCGCTCAAGCCCCCTCGTCCGACCCGGCCGAATACCGCAAAGCCTTGTCCTGTTTTGCCACCGGGGTGACGGTGGTCACCTCCCACTGGCAAGGCAGCGACTGGGGCATGACCTGCAACTCGTTTTCGTCAGTCTCGTTGGAGCCCCGGCTGGTGCTGTGGAGCATCCGCAAAGCAGCCAGCAGCCTGGACGCCTTCACCCGCTCGGGAGGCTTCACGGTCAATGTCTTGTCCAGTGAGCAAGAAGCGCTGGCCAAACAGTTCGCCACGGGGGACATGGCCGCACGCTTTGCCGGAGTGCCCACCACACGCCAAGACAGCCAGCGCCAACGTTTGAATGCGGCCGTGGCCTGGTTTGACTGCCAACTCCACCAACTGGTGGATGCGGGCGACCACCACATCGTGATCGGCCAGGTGCAAAACTTTGGCTGGCAAGACGACGCGAGCGCCCTGACTTTCTGGCGCAGCCGCTTTGGCCAATTCGAGGCCCTGCCTGCATGATCCCGCTTTGGTTGTTGTTTGTGCTGGTGGGCGCAGCTGGCGGCTTCACCGCAGGTTTGTTTGGTGTGGGCGGTGGCCTGGTCATCGTGCCCACGCTCTACTTTCTTTGGCACACCGACCCGGTGCTGGGCCCCGAAGTCATGCACTTTGCAGTGGCCACCTCGCTGGCCTGCATTGTCGTCACCTCATTGACCAGTTCCTGGACCCATTGGCGCGCCAAACGCCTGCAATTTGATCGCCTGCATTGGCTGGCCTTGGCCGTGAGCCTGGGCTCGATCACGGCGGTCTGGCTGGCCAACTGGCTGCCATCGCAATGGCTCAAACTGGGTTTTGGCCTGTTTGCACTGAGCACCTGCCTGAGCTTGCTGCGCCCCAAAAAAGAATCTCTCGTCAAACCCATCCCCCAGCGCAACGAACTTTTGGGTGCAGGCGCTTTCATTGGCCACCTGTCGACTTTGTTGGGCGTCAGCGGCGGCGCCATGACCGTGCCTTACCTGGTGCTGCGCGGTGTGGACATGCGCCAGGCCGTGGTGGTCAGCTCGGCCGTGGCCATCCCCATCTCGCTGATCGGCGCGGTGGGTCTGGCCCTGACCGGTCCCCATGGAGCGCAAACCTGGGGTTATGTGCACTGGCCCGCCTTTGTGGGCATCAGCTTGGTCAGCATCATGTTTGCCAACTGGGGTGCACGCCTGTCCCAGCGCATGGACAAGCGCAAATTGCAAATGGCCTTCGCCGGATTTTTGGCCCTGGTGGCGGCCCACATGCTGCTGTATTGAAGGCTCAACTCAAGGGTTTGTCGCCTTTATGCATGCCCGGGACTGCGCGGGCAAAACTGGGCTGATCACCATCCGGGAACGCTTGACTCGCCCGTTTTTCACGGGCGAACAACTGAGCCACACAGCCCCGCACATGCTGGTTCAGGCCTTGTCATAAAAGTTTCGACACCATGTTCCTGCTTGGTCAGCACGGTGCATTCCTTGCTGTTTGCCACTGACGATGGCACCAGTGCCGGTCTTTTGTCGACTTTAATCAGGCCGTTTGAAGTCTGAAACGAAGATCAGACGCTTGGCATATATTGGCAGCACTTTTGCTCCTGCCGCCTTTGCGATGGGTGTTGGTCTGCGAGAGTTGATGTCGGCGGGGCGCCGCTTCTGAAGGTGAAGGGCCTTGCCAACTTCATGGGGCCGGAACATACCCCGGATATTTGACCGTAGTCCGTAAACACGAGGACGGCTTTGCCCGTGAATTGCCCGAACATTGAGTTATAAATTCGGCCCGCTGAAGTCTGAGCCGTGTGTTGCCCGTTGGGAGTATTTTGTGGGAGCTTGCCAGCCAAGCGAAAAGCCTGTGCTCCACAAGCGTCTGATCGCCAGCAGGGCTAGCTCCAACAAGGTGCAAGATTGAAGTCACCCTGCAAACTTCACAGGGCCGGATCAATAGCGAATCCTGATGTGAGGACGGGCAATGCCGAAAGCTAACAGCACACCTCAAAAAGCACTTGATGTGGGCACGATCGATTTCGGGCTGTTGCGTTGTCGCAAGATGGCGGCGGTGGTCAAGCGCCACACGCGGTGTATTGGCCTGTACCTGGTCTTGAATTGGCCCAATGCAGCAATCTTTGCGCACGCCGTGTATCGGCTGCGCTCACGCTCTATGCCAGTGCAGCGCTTGGACTGCGCGATGACACAAAAACGGTCTGCAAGCCAAGACGGGATGGGGTTGCCGTATTCAGGTGGATTGGCAGAGCGTCTGCTCCGCCTCTGGCTGTTGGCAAGGGTTTCGACAGAGCAGTCACCAAGACACAATCCGTGCTTTGCGACGCCGTTCACCCATCGGGTGGGTGTTCCCCAAGCACAAACACCCACGCCAGAGCTGACCATCCGGGCAGTTACATGAAAGAAACTGCCGGATCCAGAGTCAGCCCTTGAGGCCACCCTGGGTCAAACCGCCAACGACCCGCTCCTGAAAAATCGCAATCAGGATGGCCACCGGCACAATGGCCACGATGAGCGCCGCAGAAATGATCGGCCAGGGGAAGGTGAACTCGCCTTGGTACAAGGTGATGCCCACTGGCAAAGTGCGTGCGCCCGGGCTGGAGTTGAGCGACAAGGCCAGCAAAAACTCGTCCCATGAATTGACAAAGGCCAGGATGCCTGCGGTAAAGACGCCGGGCGCGGCCAGCGGCACCACCACATGCCACAAAGCGCCCAAGCGGGTGCAGCCGTCGATCATGGCGGCGTTCTCCAGGTCTCGCGGAATGCTCTGGAAAAAGCTCACCAGCACCAAGGTGCACACCGGCAAATTCAGCACCACGTACGGCAAGATCAGCGCCATGTAGGTGTTGAGCCAGCCCAAAGCCCGCATGGTCTCAAATATCGGCACCAGCAAAGTCACCAGCGGGAACATGCTGGAGGCCACGATGCAGGTCAGGATCAGCTCACGCCGCTTGAGGTTCAGGCGGGCGATGGCGTAGGCCGCAAACGCCGCCACCAGCAAAGACAACACGGTGGCGCCCGTGGCCACGATGACGCTGTTTTTCATGTAGTGCAGCAAGGGCTGGTCGGTGAAGGCGCGCACGTAGTTGCCCAGCATCGGGTTCTCGGGCCACCAGGTGATGGGTTTTTGCACCAACTCGGTCTCGGTCTTGAGCGATGTGAACAAAATCCAGACGGCTGGGAAAAAGCCGTTGAACACCACGATGGCCGCCGCTGCCCAGCGCAGCATGGGGGCGGACCAAAAAGACTGTTCTCTCATGACGCGTTCTTTCCAATATGGCGCAAGTAAAAGCCGGTGACAAACATAGAGATGACAAACATGAACACCGCCAAGGTGGAGCCAAAGCTGATGCTGGAGTAATCGATGGTGTATTTGTGGATCAGCATGGCCAGGGTTTCGGTGGCTTCGCCCGGGCCGCCCTTGGTCATGGTGTAGGGGATGTCAAAGGTCTGCAGCGCCGTGATGGTCCTGAAAATCAGCGCCACGATGATGCTGGGCATGAGCATGGGGATGGTGATTTCCCAAAACTGTTGCCAGCGGCTGGCGCCGTCCACCTCGGCCGCTTCGTACAGGGATTTGGGGATCATTTGCAGGCCAGCCAACAAAATCAGGGCCATGAAGGACGAGGTCTTCCAGATGATGGTCAGGCAAATGGCGGCGAAGGCCCAGTTGGGCTTCAAGAGCCAGCTGGTGGGCTCGGTTTGCAGGCCCAGGCGAGAAAGCACATCGTTCACCACCCCATATTCGGTGTGAAAAAACCAGGCAAAGATCAGGCCGGCAAAGGACAGGGGCAAGGCCCAGGGCAAGAGCAAAGACAGGCGCACGGGCCACTTGCGCTTGAACGGCAGATTGGCCAGCATGGCCAGGCCCAGGCCCACGATCAAGGCCCCGGGCACGGTGATCAGGGTGATCAGCAAGGTGTTCTTGGTGGCGTTCCAGAACAAGGGGTCTTGCACCACGTCCACGTAGTTGGTCAGCCCCAGAAACAGGCCGGTCTTGTCCACATCGAACAAGCTGTTGTAGACCAGTTTGCCGATGGGGTAGACGACGATCAAAAGCAGCAGCAAAAAAGCAGGTGCCAGCAGCATCAAGGCCAGCGTTTTTTCGGTCGGATCGCGGAGTTTGGACAGCATGGTCAAGTTCACAAGGCTCACAGAAAACCCCGGGCCCACCTGGGGCCCGGGGTCAGACAGGGTCAAGATGGCATCAGCACATCAGTGCATCAGCGCATCAAACGGCCCACACGGGCAGCGATCTCGTCCACACCGGCTTCAGGCGTCTTGGTGCGGGCCAGGACGGCGCTGGTGGTGGTGCGGATGATGTCCGACACCTGGCCGTAGTCCTCCACCATGGGGCGGCTTTGCGCGCCCAGCACCACAGGCAAGGCGTCCTTGAACCACGGCACGGCCTTGTTCACTGCGGGGTCTGAATAGACGCTCTGGAACACGGGCAGGATCGAGCCTTCGCGGGCGATGAAGGCGCTGGCCTCTTTGGAGGACAGGAACTTGATCAAATTGCCTGCGGCGTCCTTGTTCTTGCCGTAAGCGTTCATGGCCCACTGCCAGCCGCCCATGCAGGTGGCCGACTTGCCGCCGGTCATGGCGGGCAGGGGCATCACGCCGACGTTGCCCTTGACTTTGGAGTCGGCGTCGTCCTTGAAGCGGTCAAAAGCAAAGCCCCAGTTGATCGCAAACACGGCCTGACCGGCTTTGAATTCGTTCACGGTGACGGGCGTGGTGACCTCGGCCACGTTCTTCTTGATCACGCCCTGGTCAACCATGCCCAGCCAGCTTTGCAGGCCCTTGACGGCAGCGGCCTTGTCCAGCGTCAGCTTGCCAGCCGCATCGTTGAACTGCTTGCCCTGGCCCCAATAAGGCAGCAAGAAGGTGCAGACCGCGCCTTCAATCGGTGCGCCCTGGATGGACAGGCCTTGCAGGTTGGGGGTGTTTTCTGCCGCCATGATTTTCTTGGCAGCGGCTGCCAGCTCGTCCCAGGTCTTGGGCTCGGCCACGCCGTGCTTGGTCAGCAGGTCCTTGCGGTAGTACATGAACATGGCGTCGCCCTGGCTGGGCATGGCGTAGACCTTGCCGCCGATCACATTGGCGTTTTGGTACACGGGCAAATAGTCGTTGCGCAGTGCGGCCGGGCCACCCACGTATTTGTCGAGTGGCTCGATCCAGCCCTTGGAGGCGTACTGGGCCGGGTTGACGATGTCGATCAGGAACAAGTCGATGGCCGAGTCCTTGGCATTGAGCACGGTGGACAGGTACTGGCGCTGCAGTTCGGAGGTGGCGCCGCCGGTTTCGATCTCGACCTTCACGCCGGGGTTGGCTTTGTTGTACTGCTCAAACAACTTGGCTTGCAGGTCGGGGCGCTGGTTGGGGCCGACAAACACACGCAAAGTGGTTTGCTGCGCCCACACGGCGCCCGCCGCCATCGTGCTGGCCAGGGCCACTACGGCCAGTTTCAATGCATAACGCTTCTTCATGGATGTCTCCTTGGGGTTGAAATCAAATGGACTGACAAGAAAAATGGTTCAGATCGCCTGGCCACTGTCCTGGCTGAACAGGTGCATGGCGGCCGGGTCGAGGTAAAGGTTTTGGGGTGTGCCCGCAGGGGCCCGGAAGCTGGCAGAGCAGCGTGCAATCAGCTCGACATTCCCGACCTGGAAGGTGACCAGGGTCTCGGCGCCCAAAGGCTCGCTGATGACCACGCGGGCCTGCACCGCCACCTCGCCAGGCACATGGCGCGGGGCCAGGGACAGGTTTTCTGGGCGGATGCCAAACACATGGCCGGGCGCAGCCGCTGCGCGCTCGCGCAGGTCGGCGGGCAAAGCGATCAGCGCGCCACCCCCCAGGTCTGCCCCACCTGCTTGCACCTGGCAGCTCACCAGGTTCATGGGCGGGCTGCCGGTGAAGCCCGCGACAAACTGCGCGGCCGGGCGGTTGTAGATCTCATCGGGGCTGGCGTACTGCATCTTGTGGCCGCCACTCATGACGGCGATGCGGTCGGCCAGCGTCATGGCCTCGACCTGGTCGTGCGTGACGTAAATGATGGTCGCGCCCAGGCGCTGGTGCAGTTTTTTGATCTCGCTGCGCATCTCGTTGCGCAGCTGCGCGTCCAGGTTGGACAAGGGCTCGTCGAACAAAAACACCTTGGGCTGGCGCACGATGGCCCGGCCAATGGCCACGCGCTGGCGCTGGCCGCCCGAAAGCGCTGCAGGTTTGCGGTCCAACATGTGGTCGATGCGCAGCAAACGCGCGGCGTCCATCACGCGGCGCTTGATCTCGTCTTCGGGGGTTTTGCGCAGGCGCAAGCCAAAGGCCATGTTGTCGTACAGGCTCTTGTGGGGGTAGAGCGCGTAATCCTGGAACACCATGGCGATGTCGCGGTTGCGCGGCGGCTCGTCGTTGACGCGCTTGCCGTCGATGAGCACATCACCGCCGGTGATGCTCTCCAGACCCGCGATCATGCGCAGCAAGGTGGATTTGCCACAGCCGGAGGGCCCGACAAAGACCACGAACTCGCCGTGTTGAATTTCGAGATCGATGCCGTGGATGACCTGATTTTTGCCGTCGTAACTCTTTCGGACTTGCTGCAATTGCACGGATGCCATGGGAATGTGTCTTTAAATGGAATAACAAAGAACGCCCTTTGCAAGACGTGAATGAATCATAGATGATTTGGATCAACAAAGATGTTGGGGTTATCGCCAATCCGACACAAAAAAAACGCCTCACAAGACCATGAATTTCCCCTAAATGAGAAAAAATCAAAATCAAGCAGCGCCGGAATTCAACAAAACCGACAAATTGTAGTCGCCTCGTGTGAGGTCGATGGCCTGACCGGTTCGGGCCGACTCTTGGGCCGCCAAGCCCATGACCACCGCCGCCAAACCGTCGCGCAAACCCACCTCGACCGCGCCCTGCCCTCGCACCACGGCATTGAACTTCTGGTGCTGGTACAAGGTGGAGCCGTTGTGGTCACCGGCTGCCAGCGCCACCGGGTCCACGGGCACATCCAGCTCGCGCGGGCCTTTGGGATCACGCGGGCTGATGACCAGTTTGGGCACGGGCGCATCGCCCAAATGCGCGGGCCAAAAACGTCCTGGGCCGGGCACAAAGCATTCAGCCTTGCCCAAAGGCCCCACCACTGAAATTTCTTCTTGATAGCGAGCGCCTTCGGCAAACATGCACAGCTCGAGCAGTGCCCGTTGCCCGGATGCGAAATCCACGATCACATAGGCGTTGTCGAGAATATCGGGCCTGCCATCGGGATAGGTTTCATCCAGGTGGTTATGGTCCACCCCGGCGGAGGCAAACACACGCACCGGCTCGCTTTGGGTCAGGTGGCGCATCAGGTCAAAAAAGTGGCAGCACTTTTCGACCAAGGTGCCCCCGGTGTAGCGGTTAAAGCGGTTCCAGTCTCCCACCTTGACCAAAAACGGAAAGCGGTGCTCGCGGATACTCAGCATCTTGACCGGGCCGGTGTGCTGCTGGCCATGCACCTCTTGCGCCAGCATGGTCACGGGCGGCATGTAGCGGTACTCCATGGCCACCCATATCGGGGCCGGGTAACTGGCCTGCAAAGCAGCCAGGCTGCGCACATCGTCCAAATGGGTACAGGCAGGTTTTTCCAGCAAAACGGGCAGCGGCCGCAGGCGGGCAATCTCGCGCAGCTGGTCCGCATGGCAAAAGTTGGGGCTGGCGATCAGCAGGCAATCCACATCGGGCGAGGTGACCACCTCGGCCAGGCTGGCGGCGCTTTGCGCACCCGGCACCAAGGCCAGGCTGCTGGTCAGCATGTCTGCATCGGGCTCAAAAATGCGCGTGACCTGCGCACCGGGCAGCAAGGCGATGTTGCGCAAATGCTCCTGCCCCATCATGCCGCAGCCGATGATGCCGTAACGAGTGGTCGCAATGGGGGTGGACGTGGGGATAGTCAAGACAGCCTCTTCAAAGGTTGGGGGTTGAAACAAAAATCAATCGGCCAGGGTGTAATGCTGGCAGAGTTCTAAAAACGCATCGAGCCGGGGGTCAAGCCCGGTTTCTTCTCGCAGCAAAGCGGCCACGGCCGGGGCCATGCGGGCCGCTTGCCGGGCATCGAGGAACAGCGCACGCCAACGCCTGGCCAGCATGTCTTCCACCGTCAATGCCCATTCATGGCGGGCCGCAAAGCGCACCATGGCCTCGCTCAGGCCCATGCCCAGATCATGCCCGGCTCCGGGCAGGCGCAGCACCTCTTCGGCCTCGGTGCCCCACAAATGCAAACCGGGGGCGTCGCCGATACGGGAGCATGCAACCGAGGCTGAAGGCTTGGGTTGCCCAACTGGCGGCGCACCCACCAAGCGGTGCAACGCTGTGTTCACGGGGCTTGGGGCCACGCCCGGCCCTGTGGCCAAGTCGCCGTGCTCGGCCAGGGCCTGCATCACCTGCTCGGCCATGCTGCGGTAAGTGGTCCACTTGCCACCCGTCACCGTCACAAAACCCGGGGCTTCGCGGCGAATCAGGTGCTCGCGCGACATTTGACTGGTCGACCCGCCTGCCGCATCCGCTGCGCCCTGCACCACCAAGGGCCGCAAACCGACCCAGACGCTCAGCACATCGGCCCGGCCCAAGCTCACGCCCAGCGACTGGCGGGCTTCGCGAAACAGAAAATCCAGTTCCTCGGCCATGGGCACGGGCTCTTGCGGCGCGTCGGCGCGGGGGGTGTCGGTGGTGCCGATCACGGTGGCCCCCAGCCAAGGCACGGCAAACAAGACACGGCCATCGGCGGTGCTCGGAATCAGCACCGCCTCGCGAATGGGCAAACGCTCGCGGGCCACCACCAGGTGCACGCCCTGGCTGGCCGTGACCAGCGGCTTGACTTGGGGGCCTTCGCTGATGCTGCTGCTGGTCGACAAGGCCATCTGGCGCAAACCATCGACCCAGACCCCGGTCGCATTGACCACGCAACGGGCCAGGCCCTCGCGGGTTTGGCCGCTGCGCTCGTCCAGCCACTGCACGCGCCAGCCCTGCGCCTCGCGCTGCAAGCCCGTGACCCGGGCGTGGTTGTGCAAACTGGCCCCGGCGCGGCGGGCCGTCTTGGCCAGCGCCAAGGCCAGGCGCGCGTCTTCAAACTGTGCATCCCAGTAGCGCATGCCCGCCACCCAAGTGCTTTGCGGCGCAGCACTGCCCGCAGCAGGTGCAATGCCACCCGCCACGCCACCGGCCACATCACCCGGGCAACGCGCCAGCAACTGGCGGCGCGACAAGGCCACCGTGCGCCCCAAGCTCCAGCGCCCGGACAGCCATTGGTAGAGTTTCAGGCCCATGCCCGTCCAGACCCAAGACAGCCAACTGGCCCCGGGCACCACAAAAGACAAAGGCTGGGCCAAATGCGGGGCCAAGGCCAACACCGTGGCGCGTTCGCGCAAGGCCTCGCGCACCAGCCGCCAATGCCCCTGCGCCAGGTAGCGCACGCCGCCGTGCAGCAACTTGGTCGAGCGCGACGAGGTGCCGCAGGCCCAATCGCCCGCCTCCAGCAAGGCCACGCGCTGGCCTTGCAGCGCCGCCTGCACCGCCACCCCCAGGCCCGTGGCACCACCACCGACCACCAACACATCCCATGGGGCATCGGGTTCAGTGGGCGCACCGGAGGCATTCACTCGGGGGGCATCAGAAGACAAAGCGCTTGAATTTTCCACAAATTTTCCTGAAATGATCGAAAAATGTTGTTCTTAATTGAGTGTTTTTGATTGTATCGGTGAAACGCTCGGTTTTTGCGCTATTCTGAAGAACTGAGTACTGACCCTGACCCCCCAGCGACTGCCATGGCCCTCAATCCTCGACAACTGTCCCTTTTGCAAGCCGTGCGCGAACACGGCAGCGTCAAAACAGAAACCCTGGCCGAACAGCTGGGAATCCCCCTGCAAACCGTGCGGCGCGACCTGCAACGCCTGACCGAGGCGGCCATGCTGGAGCGCTTTCATGGCGGCGTGCGGGTGGCCGACTCGTCCACACGCAACACCACCTACACCGAGCGCCAACGCACCCAGGCGCAGGCCAAACAAGACATCGCCCGGCAAGTGGCCCAGGCCATCCCCGACGGTGCCAGCCTGTTCATGAACATTGGCACCACCGTCGAGGCCGTGGCCCGCGAACTGCTGCAGCACAAAGGCCTGCGCGTGGTGACCAACAACCTGCATGTGGCCCACATCCTCGCGGCCAACCACCAGTGCGAAGTGCTGGTGGCGGGCGGCACCGTGCGCCACGAAGACCTGGGCGTGGTGGGCGAAGCGGCGCTGGCCTTCATCCGCCAGTTCAAGGTCGACATTGGCCTGATCGGCATCAGCGGCATCGACGCCGACGGCACCCTGCGCGACTACGACCTGCGCGAAGTCATGGTGGCCCGCGCCATCGTGGCCCAGTCACGCCAGGTCTGGCTGGTGGCCGACCACAGCAAATTCGGCCGCCCGGCCATGATCGAAATGGCCCCTTTGAGCGCCCTGCACACGCTCTTCACCGACCAGCCCCCTGCCCCTGCACTGGCCGAGCGCATGGGCGAATGGGGGGTGAAGTGCGTGGTGGCGGGGGGGCAGGGGTGAACGAGCGGGCCTGAAAGAACGTTCTTCTTGGGCCACAGGGAAATCGGCATGTGCGGCATCCAAGCCTGAACTTTTTTGACCCAAGCCGGTGGCCGTGTCACCTGCCAATGCCACACCTCATGACGCCAACGGGCCACCAGCTTATAGATTCGGCCCGAAGAAGTCTGAGCCGTGTGTTGCCCGTTGGGAGGATTTTGTGGGCGCTTCCAGCCAAGCGAAAAGCCTGTGGTCCACAAGCGTCTGATCGCCAGCAGGGCTAGCTCCTACAAGGTGCAAGATTGAAGTCACCCTTCAGACTTCAAAGGGTCGGATCAATAAGGCCAGAAATGCCTTGTCGGCCCTCGTCTGAGGTGCCATACAGAATGGCCAGATCGGCCAGCTCAATGGCGTCCTGCACATGCTGCAAGGTCTGCCGATAACGCGTCAAAATATGCTCAGACAGGACATCGTGCCCGCCTCCCCCAAAGCTGACAGGGATCGTGGACACGCACGACCATCAACACCACCGAAAAGCCACCGCTCGCGCATCCCGGCATCAAGGCCAGTTTGGTCGGGGGCAAAAACACCGCCTCAGTCACAAACGACATGCCCTGCGCCAGACAAACCGTGCTACGCACACCAAGCCCTTGCTTGAGCCGATCGCGCATCGAGGTCAGTCATGTGCTGCAGGTCACTGGCTTCGTCCAGCTGCGCATTCACAAACAGTGCGCCAGGGCCCTTGCATATTGGGTTGGCGGGTATTGTCTCGACAACAATCGGGGTCTGACCCCAATGAATCTAGGGAAAATTTTCAGGGCACAGAAACGACAAAAGAGCCAATAGGCTCTTTTGTCATCAAAGAAAAATTGGGATCTGACCCCAATTGTTCTAATTATTCCTCGACACTTTTTTGCAACTCATTCATGTATTCAGTCACCCGTTCACTCCCCTCATCGGGAGCCCAATCGGCCAGATTTTTAGGCTGGGCGGGATCAAAAGGCCCCGCCTTCACTTCCAGCAACACCGAACCAGGAACTAATGCCACCACGGTATGCCAAGTCTGAGGTGCGAGCTCCACACCAACGGCCAGGTCCGGGCCGTACTTCTCCGAACCAAAGCGAACCACTTGCTGGACTTTCCCCTCGTCATCAAAGGTCACCAGGGCCATCAATCCACGGATTGCCACCAGCAATTCATCGCGCGGCACCGATGCGTGCCGATGTGGCCGAATGTAACTGCCCGGCTCGATGGCATTGAACAAACGCTGACAAGGCTCGTCAAACGCTTTATGGATATTTTGATGCTGTCGCAACCGTGCTGATACCTCGGCTTGTGTCACCAGCGCATTGAGCTGCGCAGCAGAAAAGATCTTCACTTCACAGCCTCTGCTGAAGACAGCGATGCCACTATCTGACGAACAGCCTGCTCTACAGAAAATTCCCGATCAAATAAAGCATTGCAACGTTCCGACAAACCAGTATCACTATCTACTTGCACTAAAAGGGTTTGCGCCAACTGCACAAGATCTTCGAGCCGATGACTCTCGCACACCTGCCCCACACGCTCAGACCGGATCAAACCGGCAAGATCATTACCCGCATTCACATTGGCCAGCACCGGCAAGCCACTTTGCATATAGGTCAGGAACTTGCCAGGAATGTTGTGCGACTTGTGACGTGGATCCAGTGCCACCAGACCCACACTGCACTGGGCATACAAATCCGGAATTTCGTCCGGATCGATTTCGTCAAAAAACAGCACATTTGACAAGCCACGCGTTTGTGCAGCTGCGCGCAAACGCTGCGCATCACTACCTCGGCCGACAAACAAAAAACCCACGTCATCACGAGACTGCAAGCGCGCTGCAAGGTCCAGCAAGATGTCCATGCCCTGCGCCACGCCCATATTTCCGGCATACACAAACACCTTGCGCCCGGCCAAAGATGTCTGGTCCACACGAATCGAGCAAGGCTGCTGTGCGGGCTTGTCCAGCCAGTTTTGCAGCACTTCAAGTCTGCGTTCTGGCTTGCGCAGCCATTCAGTAAAGTACGCCTTATTGCCTGGTGTTTGCACACCAATGACATCGGCCACGGCATACTGGTAACGGGCCACTGCATCAAAAAACCGATACGGCAACCCACGCCCCATCAGCCCCATGTCCACCGCCCATTCAGGAAAGATGTCCCGAATGATCAGATAGCCCTTGCACGCACTGGACTTCGTGAGCGCACTGGCCAAAGGACCATGAAAGATCGACGGCGCATACCAAACCACACCATCCCAGCGCTGCCCTGCCAGCGGACTGCGACGCAAATTGCGCTGCATGGCAAACGGCATCAGCAACTCACCCAGGGTACGACGCACATAGCCAATATCTTTGGTCCGTGGCGCCCGTAAACGCAAGACCTGCACACCGTCCAGCTCATCCAAGTGCCATGGTGTCGACAAGTCTGCTGCAGGCAACATGACGGTCAGCGCATGTCCTTGCCGCGCAAACTCTCGTGACAAATCACGCAATTGCACCGCACCAGAAGTACGCAGCGGCGGGAACGTATCCGCAATCAGAGCGATGCGCATCGTCTCAGTACCGCTTCCAAACCACGCGATTGACGTAATCGGTGTAGCTGTGAATGATGCGCACCACCTTGGCGCTCACATTCGGCATGCTGTAGTCAGCCACCAGGCGCAAATCGCGCTGTTCGCCCCGCGCCTGCGTGGCCACAATGGCCAGGCCCTGCCGCACACGGTCCACCTCCAGGCCGACCATCATCACGGCGGCCTCTTCCATGCCTTCTGGCCGCTCATGCGCCTCTCGCAGGTTCAGCGCCGGAAAGTTCAAGATTGATGACTCCTCGTTGATCGTGCCGCTGTCCGACAACACGGCTTTGGCGTTCATCTGCAAGTTGACGTAATCGTGAAAACCCAGCGGCTTCATCAGGCGCACATTGGGGTGAAACTGTGCGCCCATGGCGTCCACCCGCTTTTGGGTGCGCGGATGCGTGGACACCACTACCGGCAAACCATGCTCCTCAGCCACACTGTTGAGCACCTGCACCAGCTTGCCAAAGCTGCGCTCGGACTCGATGTTTTCTTCACGGTGCGCACTGACCACAAAATACTGTCCTGCCACCAAACCCAAACGCGCCACCGCGTCAGAGGCCTGAATCTGCGGCAGGTAATGGTGCAACACCTCAAACATCGGGCTGCCCGTCTTGATGACCTGGTCCGGTGGCAAGCCTTCGCGCAACAGATAGTCACGGGCAATCGTGCTGTACGTTAAATTGATGTCTGCCGTGTGGTCCACAATGCGGCGGTTGGTCTCTTCGGGCACCCGCATGTCAAAGCAGCGGTTGCCAGCTTCCATGTGAAAAATCGGCACCTTGCGCCGCTTGGCCGGAATCACCGACAAACAACTGTTCGTGTCGCCCAGCACCAGCAACGCCTCGGGCTGCACCTGGGCCAGCACGCCATCGACTCCAGTGATCAGGTTGCCAATGGTGTTGGCCGCGCCCGTGCTGCCCTCGGCGCTGTTCAAGAAAAAGTCCGGCTTGCGCACGCCCAGGTCGTCAAAAAACACCTGGTTCAGCTCGTAGTCGTAATTTTGTCCCGTGTGCACCAGTACATGGTCGCAATGCGCGTCGAGCGCGGCCAACACGCGAGACAGCCGAATGATCTCGGGGCGCGTGCCCACGACCGACATGATTTTGAGTTTTTTCATCGTCTTTAAACTTTCTCAGCCACCGTATCCGGGTGGGCGCGGTCAAAGACTTCGTTGGCCCACAGCATGACCACCAGCTCGTCTTGCCCGGTGTTGGTGATGTCGTGCACCCAGCCGGGAATGGTGTCCACCACCTGGGGCTTGTCGCCCGATGTGGTCAGCTCAAAGCGCTCGTCGGTCAGCAAATGCCTGAAGCGAAACAGCCCCGTGCCCTTGATGACCAAAAACTTTTCGGTCTTGGTGTGGTGGTAATGCCCACCCCGCGTGATGCCAGGATAGGCCGTGAAGTAGCTGAACTGCCCGCTGTCAGGGGTCTTGAGCATCTCGACAAACACACCGCGTGGGTCTGCGTGCTGCGGCACATCGTAGGCAAAACGGTCGGTGGGCAAATAACTCACATAGGTGGCATACAAGGCCCGCACAAAACCGGTGCCGACTGGCTCGCTCATCAGCGACGTGCGGCAGTTGCCGAAGGCCTGAATTTGTGCCGCCAATTCGCCCAACGACGGAAGGTGGCACGGCAGCACCCTGCCCCACTTCGCATCGCTGTAAACCACAGCGTTCGCAACGTCATTCATGCACGCGTCAACCCACTCGATCAAGCTTGACACCACGTCGTCCACGTACACCAACGCCAAACTCAAAGAAGGGTCATTCACCTGTATCGGCAAGCCCCGCGCAATGTTGTGGCAAAACGTGGCCACCACCGAGTTGTAATTGGGCTTGCACCACTTGCCAAACACCCCCGGCAAACGAAAGATGACCGCCGGATTGCCCGTGTCCCGGGTCAGCACCTGCACAGCCTGCTCTGCCGCCAACTTGCTCTGCCCATAAGGATTTCGCTGCTCAGCCTGGGTTGACGACGCTAACACCAAAGGCACACGCCGCCCGCCGCTGGCCACCTGGCTGGCAATGGCCTGGCAAATTGCCAGTGTCAAACCGGTGTTGACTTGTGCAAATGCGTTGGGATCAGCCGGGCGATTTTCTCCAGCCAAGTGCACCACCACATCGGCCTGCGCGATCAGTTGTGGCAATACCGCTGGATCGTCGCCACGGACAAACTCAGACACCGCAAAACGCGACAACTCGCGCAAGCGCACCCCCAGGTTTTTGCCAATGAAACCATTGGCACCTGTGATCAAAATTCTATTTATTGGATTCATTTTTCTCGTTGCTCACGGACAAGGGCTGATCGTTGCGATCTCGATGCTGGAGCCTTTTGTGCATCGGCCAACAGCCCCTCCAGGTCGGCCTGTAGATACGGCCTTTTGAAATCTGAAAGGAAGATCAGGCGCTTGGCTTGTGTTTGACGCACATCGGTATCTACAGGAGCCCCCACCCTCTGGGCGATGGGGGGGTGGTCTGCGAGGGTTGATCGCGGCGGGAGCGCCACGCCTGCAGATGAAATGCCGTGCAAACTTCATGGGGCCAGATCAATAAAGGTGGTTACGCAATGGCGCAGTTCTGCCCCCTGCACATCTTCACATCGCGTTATCACCCAGGCACCAATCGGTCAAATCACTCCTCTGCCTCCACCACCTCACCGCGCAGCGTGGCCTGCATGAACCGCACCTTCATCAGCAGTGCCTGCATGCCCGCCACATCCAGGCGGGTGGTGTTGTGAGAGTTGTAGTCCACCGCCTCAGAAATTCGAATCTCGCCCTGCTCCACAAACTTGCCGTAGTTCAAGTCTCGCAAATCGGGAGGCACGCGGTAATAGCCACCCAGATCATTGGCTGCAGCCATCTCTTCGCGGCTGAGCAGCGCCTCGTAGAGCTTTTCACCATGGCGGGTGCCGATCACGCGCACATCGTGGTTGGGCTTGCCCAACAGACCCGTCAGTGCCTGGGTCAGCACCTCGATCGTGGCCGCAGGCGCCTTTTGCACAAAAATCTCACCGGGCTGACCATGCTCAAACGCATAGAGCACCAGGTCCACCGCATCGTCCAGCGTCATCATGAAGCGGGTCATGCTCGGATCGGTGATGGTGATGGGGTGGTCGGCGCGGATCTGCTGCGCAAACAAGGGAATGACCGAACCGCGTGACGCCATGACATTGCCATAGCGCGTGACGTTGATGACCGTGTTGCCACTGCTGCGCGACTTGGCAACGGCCACTTTTTCCATCATGGCCTTGCTGGTGCCCATGGCGTTGATGGGGTAGACCGCCTTGTCGGTGCTGAGCACCACCACCCGCTTGACACCACAGTTGATGGCCGCTTCGAGCACATTCTCTGTGCCCATCACATTGGTTTTGACCGCCTCCAGCGGGTGGAACTCGCAAGACGGCACCTGCTTGAGCGCTGCCGCGTGGTAGATGAAGTCCGAATCACGCACCGCGCCCAGCACCGACTGAGAATCACGCACATCGCCAATGTAGAACTTCAGCTTGGGGCTGTTGTACTTCTTGCGCATGTCGTCTTGCTTTTTCTCGTCACGGCTGAGGATGCGAATTTCCTTCAGGTCGGAATTTAAAAAGCGGCGCAACACCGCGTTGCCAAAAGAACCGGTCCCGCCGGTGATCAAAAGCACTTTATTCTTGAACATCAAAAAATCCTCAGGAAATTAAATCTTCAAAACATCACGACACAGCTGTAACTTTTGCTCTGGCGTCGGGTAATTGATCAGCACCGCACGGTACTTACCCTTGAACACAAACAAGCTGCCTGCGGCTGCGCCCACAACACCCAACTTGGTGACCAATTGAGATACATGGTCCAGCGAACCCGCACCGCCCATGCATGTGACCGGCACACCCAGCGCCTGCCTGAACTGGCTGGCCAGCTCCAAGTCATAACCCTGCATGAAGCCATCGCGATCCACTGAATTGACCACCACCTCGCCCGCACCAGCCTCTTGCAGCTGCTTGGCCAAGATCAGTGGGTCCAGCTTGTGCGCCACAGAGGCATTGCGCGTGCACACCTCATAGCCCTTGGCAAACAGGCCCGACCTTTTGCGCACATCCAGCACCGCCACCACCGACTGACGGCCCACGGCATCGGCCATCTCGGTCAACAGCGCAGGGTTGGCAATGGCCGCGGCGCTGACGGCCACCTTCTCCACGCCCATGTCCACAATGCGCGCCGCTTGAGCAGCAGTGGTCACCCCACCGCCGTAGCACAGTGGCATTCGGCACTCAGCCGCCAGCTTGGCGATCAAGGCAAAGTCAGGCTCACGCCCCTGAACCGTGGCGTCGATGTCCAGCACGATCAACTCGTCGGCTTCCTTCTCGTTGAAAATCTTCACCGCGTTGATCGGGTCGCCCACGTACTTGGGGTCTTTGAAGCCCTGCGTTTTGACCAGGCCCCCCTTGTGCACCAACAGACAAGGGATGATTCTGGGTCTCAACATGGCTTAAAGCTCCGCAAAATTTTTCAGCAACTGCGCACCCCAGTGGTGGCTTTTTTCGGGGTGGCACTGCACCCCATGAATGTGGCCACGGCTGACCACCGCATCAAAATCCAGGCCGTAATGCGCCGTGGCGGCCACATCGCCCTTGTCCAATGCATCAAAGTAAAAAGAGTGCAAAAAGTAAAACTGCGCGGCGTCTTCAAAACCTGCCGAAAACAAACGCGCCCCCGTTGCCGGCTGCACCCCGTTCCAGCCCATGTGCGGCATGGGCAAACGGGCAGACAAAGGGTTGTTGGCAAAAGCCCTCACACGCCCCGGCACCCAATTAAGGCCGGACAAATTGCCCTCGTCTGAGCCAGCCGCCAACATCTGCATGCCCACACACACGCCCAGCACCGGCACACCCTGGCCCAAAACCATGGCCTCCAGCACGGGGCGCATGCCCGAGTCGTTGAGCCGCTGCATGGCGTGGTCAAAATGCCCAACGCCAGGCAAAATCAATCGCGTCGCGTCCACCAAGTCCGATGGCATCAGAGCCCGCTCGGCCTGGATACCCAAACGCTTGAACAAGGTCATGAAGGCCTGGATATTTCCAACACCGTAGTCCACGATGCGAATCATCTGAAAAACCTTTTTTCCAGGCCCAACTTGCGCATCAGGTTCGCGCCAAAACCAATCAGATCGCGCTTGTTTTTGTAATCGCGGTAAGTCTTCTTGGGGCTGTCAAAAATGGCTTGCAATTCGTCCACAGTCAACCCCAATTTGTGAGCCACATATTCAAACTCTTGCGTCAAAAAGTGCTCATCCATCTCAGGCTTGGCAATGCGCTCCAAGGCTTGGTCTCGCGTCATTTGCCCCGTCATGATCAAGCTGGAAAAATGGGCCCGACGCTTTTCAAAACCAAATCGACGGGGCAACCAATAATCTTCATAAAACCGCGTGAAGCGAGACTCATGATGCTTGTGCTTGAAACGTTGCCAGCCAAAGCGGTGCTCCAATTCATCCTCGGCATCTTTTTTCAAATAGGGCACCAAATTCAAGGGGTGGTGCACCTTCATGCCCAAGACCTTTTGGTACCAAACCTTGTAAACCAGAATATCCACCAATGGAAAATCGTTGGGTTTGCCATCTCCGCACTTGCGCCAAATGTCATCAAATAGGGTTTTGTCAATTCCGAGATAACCACCCCACTCTTCTGGCTCTCGGCAGCATTCCGTTGAAAAGTTAGATCCGGTAATAATATTTTTAATGCCATATTGGCGCGCAAACTTGTATAACCCTGAGAAGAAGGCCGCATCTTGCACCAAATCTTGATCTGGAATTCCAGAGCGCAAAAAAGCCACCTGCATCCGTTTGACAGCCTCCCAATTCACAACATCTGTGTACAGGTCTAAACCCAGCCCATCAACCAGTTTCTCGATATTGCCCACGGCTTGGTCAGTATTCCAGCCAGCATCCACATGGAACAACAGCGGTCGCAGGCCCATCTTCTCCTTGACAACATAAGCGACATAGGAACTGTCAAGCCCGCCAGACAGTCCCAAAATGCAATCAAAATCACGACCCCGGCCATCAGCCTTAATGGTCTCTGCCATCCTCATCAGATCACGCTGATCGTGTTCATCGGTATGCCAACTGTGGCTAATGGATTTTTCAAAGTTGTTGCAATAGTCACACCAACCCCGCTCATCGAAATGGATGTTCGGATCAGTGGTGTCCATGATGCAATGAGAGCAAATCTGGTCAGTCATAATTTTATTGGCGTTAGAGGAGTATCAGGAAATGTTGGTAGAAGGTATGTTGATTTGCGAAACCCTAAACAAAGTCATCAAAAAGCACGAAAATTTAGAAATAAAAAAAGCGAAACTAAACCACAGAACAGAAGGTGTCAGAATATTGCCTGCTGCCAAATAATAAAACCCAAAGAGTAGCAAACTGAGTGCGGCCAGCATGGCCAAATCAGACTGCTTTCGCAATGCATAAAACAAACTGTCAAAAAATTGTGATGACACATGAAAAGCTGAGCCCAAATAAATGAACGAAAGTGCAATCACATGATTGGCAAATAAATACTCGGAAAAATAACGATAAATTACTTTATTCAAAGCCAATAGATAAAATGGTCCAATAATCAAACTTCCAATCAAAAAAAAGTAAGCCTGCATGCGCGTTATGTTGGCAAGCCCTTCAGGGTCATTTTTCCTGCTAAATGCTGAAATCAAGCGAGGGATGATCACTGCGTTGTACACGCCTGCGAAAGCTGTAAATGCCAAAAAAGTGATCAATAAAAAAGAGTATTGCCCCAGCGCCAGAGCCCCCAAAAACCAAGCTACAAGCCACTTATCCAGCATCAAGGATAAATATCTAAGAAGTTGCAGTTTCAAAAATGAAAAACTATCATTTAGCAGAGCAAAAATAATAGCCGGATCAAATACAAACCCCTTCAAACGTGGGCCAGGGCCCCACACCCAGAGTGCCATGGCAATGGCTGCACCGGACGAAGCCAACTCAGCCAGCAAGATGCCCGAAAAGTCACCCCATTGGGCCAGTACATAACCCGTCGACAGAAGCATTACTGCCCGAAAAAACACCATGCCAGCAAATGCCAATGCGCGCTGAGCAGCCCGTAAACTGGCGTCCACCATGCCAAACACAACCGTCGAAACCAGCAAGGCGCACAACACCCCAAAATTAGCCCAGCCAAGACCCCACCAATTCATCAGGTATGAAACCGCAATCAAGGGAACCAATAACATCCCGGTCATCAGCAGCCCCACGCTCATAGAGTGATCACGCAGCTTGTAAATTTCGACCATCTGCCCTTGCCCATGGCTACTAGAACCACGCTGAATCAGATACTCATTCAAGCCCGCTGCGCCAACATAAGCGCCAACCGCAACTGAGGACATGACAGCTGAGTACATACCAAAATCACCGGGCAAAAGAACCTTGGAGAAGACAATCCACTTACCAAAGCTCAGCGCCATCCCGCCAAACATCAACGCTGCGTAGAGCAAGTGCTCGGCCTTCTTGTTGTAAAGAGCCACCACGGGGTCAAGCTTGCTCAATACCTGCAAAGTTCAAATAGCCTTTGATCTGAACCGCAATATTTATGGCGTATTCCATGTGCTCAGGCTTGTCGGCCGACCACGACCCGTCAATGATGTAACGCCCAGGCAACGCGCCCGACAGTACATGTGCTACCAAAGCACGGTTTCGTTCCATAGCCGCTTTATGGTCAAACGATTGAAGATATTGTTTGATCTCACTGACAGGGGTTTGAAGACTAATTTTTTTGAAGCTATTCCCATGTGCATAGTAAGGATCACAGGTGGTCAGCACAGGTTTACCCCGAATGGCGGCCTCAAACCCCACGCTGCCCGTCCAGACCAACACCGTATCGGAAGCGTCGACCAATTCCTGTGAAGCTGTGTGTGTGGGCGCAAAAATCACCGAATCAAACTGACTTAATTGCTTGTAAAGCTTGGGGTTGCGGTAACCCAGCACATTGGGATGCTCTTTAAAAAGCAAAGTGAAATCATTTTTCAGGTGCGCAACCAATCGAAGCAAGTAGGCTTCATAGTCCACAGCATCCAAATCTTCGCACCAATAGTCAACTGTGGCCTCAGGAATCATTTGCAGCGGAATAAATACAATGGGTTTATTCGCCTGTTGCACTCGAGAACGCCATTGGACCTGACCGATATTGAGCTTGGGGAAAATATGTGCCCATTGCTTTGCAACAATCAGGGTGGCCCAGTTGTGATAGTTAAATCGCTCGTTTCTATCCAACCGTATAAGCCAAAAATATGGAATTTTGGTCAAATTTCGCAGCCAACGTCCTATGGCATACAAAAAAATACGTGAGTCACTATTTTTAATGAAGTCAGGTTTGTAATTTTTTTGGAGTAATTTATCTAAAACCAATTGTGTTTCATTTGCACCCACTATTCGGGAACAAACATACTCACCCCGTGCAGATATTCTGAAATATCCTGAAATGAAAGTTGGCACCAATCCGACAAAAGGGATTTTGCGTTGTTTAGCTTGAAAGTACAAAACGTCCATCACATAAGAATCGATGGTTTCTGTCAGCACCAAATCAGGCTTGATACCATCCAAGACCTTACCCATGGCCTTCCACATGGCCCGCAAATGAAACAATGCTTGTTCACGCTCAATTGCCCGTAACAGTCTGCATCGAGAAATAATATCAAGCTCGAGTGTCGTCGCTTCCGTTGGATCCTTAGATCGACCTTCACCAATGATTCGACGGTATTGCGCAAACAAACCTGTTGTATCGCATGTTGGATGACCGCTTAAAATTGCAATATCTGCGAGCGGTTCGATTTGACTGCCAATAAAATAATACTGCTCTTTTGACCAAGGACCCACGTGACAAAGTATTGTGTTTAGATTCATACAAAAGATTTCGTCAACCATTCACTTTTGATTCGGTCAGCAGTAAATATACCCACTATTAACCACACGAAAACATCCGTGAAAAATATTGCCCCACTAAATCCAATAACAAAAAAATAAATAATCATCATCGACAGGTGATTATCAATGTTATTGAAGGCATGCCTCAATTCACGAAATAGCTTTAAATACACTATCAAGAGAAGAAAAAACCCACCCAGCAGCAAATACGAAAATGGAGTCACATGAGAATAATGCGTCAAGTGAGCCTCCTCTGAAAAACTATAATCTATAGTAAAAACAGCACCAAAACCAATTCCAAAAAACCAATTAAAGACACTATCTCCAAGTCGATCAATTACAGCAATAACGTCATAAAGCCTACCACTGGTTGCCAAATCAATGGCTTTAAGTACATCCTCATTTTCAGCCATGTATTGAAAAATAATTATATACCTATCAAGCCCCATTCCAAATAGATGGCCGCCAGACTCTTCCCCCGCCACATAGAGCAAAGCCGCAAGCATGACAACCAATGATATTATGATAATCCTGCTAATTTTGTTTGAGCTTTTATATAGAAAAATAAAAATAACTACTGTGATTGCAAGTAAAACAGAACGCTTGCCTGTGAAGATATTCGCCACATAAAAAACTGCAGCAGAAAAGTATAGTTTCTTGTTTAAGGCATAAAAAATAGGATATGCAAACAAAGCGCCAGCACCAAAATATTCAATATATCCAATTTGCACGAGAGGATAATAAATAGCAACCAGCCCAACAAGCACATACCCAGCTCTTATTGCATATTTATCAATCGTCGCAGAAAGTCTACCAGAATTCAATTCAGATCTCACACCATATGAATATGCAAAAATTGGCAGAATAAATGGCAAGAAATGAGCAAAAAATTCTTTTTCTAATTTATTGTTGTGCAATCCCACAATCAAGCATATTCCAGCCGAACAACTCAGGAAAAGCAAAAAAATATCTTTGAAAATCTTTTTTTCCTTGACAACCTCTATTAAAACAATGAATAGAGCTGGATAAAAGAATAATTTAGCATAACCAGCAAATGACTTGCTAACAAACCAGTAAAGCATGTCTCCGAGAATTGAAGTTGCAACTAAGCCGATATACAGTTTGGCAATTGTTTTTTCACCAAATATTTCCTTCACGAAATTCTCTTTACAAATCAAAAATACTGGTTGTGACTGGAGTATTGGCGCTCACGCACTTCTTTAGTTTCCTACCGATCACATCTTCATAATATCTTGGTGCCAACCCGTAACCGGGCCTAACGCTTCTAACCATGTCAGGTGTGATGATGTCCCCTGCTTGGCCTGACCGCACAAAATAAAGAGAACGCCGGAATTTGACATTGCCGGTCTCACTCGACTTTTGGCTGTAATCTACTTTCCCAATGGCTTGCCATGCGATGCGAGCCGAGGCACACAATGCTGATAATTCAGCAGGCTCCAAAGAGAAACTGTCATCAGGCCCACCTCCGTTGCGATTCAAAGTGAAGTGCTTTTCAACGATACAGGCCCCCAAGGCCACACTGGCAATAGCAGTGGTGTTGTCAATCGTATGATCAGACAACCCCGTGACCACCCCAAAGCGCTGAGTCATGTCGGAAATTGTTTTGAGGTTGTAGTCAGAAGCTGGAGCAGGATAAGCACTGACACAGTGCAAGATGGCCAGTTGGGTACAGCCGCCACTGCGGGCAGCATCAATGGCTTCTTGAATTTCGGTCTTGTCCGCCATGCCCGTGGAAATAATCATGGGCTTTTTGGTGCTTGCCACGTACTTAATGAGTGGAATATCCACCGCTTCAAATGAAGCGATTTTGTAAGCTGGCGTATTGAGATCTTCTAGCAGGTCTACGGCCGTGAAATCAAACGGCGAGCTGAAAATTGTTATTCCAAGTTTTCGGGCATGTTCAAAGAGTGGCACATGCCATTCCCAAGGCATATGGGCTTCTTGATACAGATCGTAAAGAGTCCGCCCATCCCATAATCCGCCATGGATTCGGAATGCCTCATCATCGCATTTCAGGGTAATCGTGTCTGGCGTATAGGTTTGTAGCTTGATCGCATCGGCGCCTGCTTTTTTTGCTTCTTCAATGATGCGCAGGGCTGTTTGCAAGCTGCCATTGTGGTTGGCTGAAAGTTCCGCGATGATGTAGGGGGGGTATTCATTCCCGATCGGGCGCTGATTGATATTAATTTTATACGTCATGGTGGGCCATCAAGGATCAGGTGTGTTTATGAAAAGTAGCGGGGGTTCAGGCATGCAACACAAATGCGGTCTTCAGGTTGGTCATTCACCCAGTAAAAGCCTTTCATGGTGGCTTCAATAAACCATCCGGCCTTGGTGTAAGCCTTTATTGAAGAGATATTGCTGGCGTACATGCCGCCTTGTAAACGACGAATATCGTAATGGTTAAAGGCAACCTGGTTAGCGAGCATGATCGCCTGGCTTGCCAAGCCCTTGCCAAGGTAGGTGCGATTGCCAATGAGGCACACAAGGTCGGAGGTCTTGTTGCGCAGGTCGAACGGTCCGATCTTGACGTTCCCGATTTTCTGTCCTGCTTCGTTGAGAATGCAATGGTAGTACCAACGTTGTGATTCGATGCCCTCTTTAAAGTCCTTGACCAAAAGCTCACGGCTAAAGGTGCGGCCACTGCCTGTGAAATAGTTGAGATGGCCGTCACTGTTCACGTACCAGCTGCAATATTCGTCGTCAATGTCATTCAATTGAACGGGCCTTAATGTGATTTCAGTATTCATGGGTTTATCTCAACAATTGGGCAATGATTTGCTGGGAGCCAAGGTTTTTGCATAGCTTGGCGGCGTGATCGGACAGATGTTTCAGGGTCTGGGGCTTGTGAAAGAGGTTTTGCATCAAGCCGGGCAGGCGCTGGGGGATGTCTGCGGGCAGGCCGATGCTGAGGGCGGCTTGTTGGTATTCCAAAGCTTGGCATGCGGGTTGTTGGTTGGCAGCCAAAACGACCATTAACGTGGGTAGACCCATGTGGCAGCGCTCCCATGAGGTGCTGCCCGCCGCGCCAATGGCAAGGTCGCTGTCTGCCATGAGTTGGGCCATTTTGCTGGCGTTAACTACGACACGGGTGGCATAGGGCATGTGCGCGGCAACGGCTCTAACCTTGTCCATGTGAGGGGCGCCCCCCCCCATCACAACAGTGATTTCGGTGCTGCCTGGCATTGGGGTGGCTTCCAGGGTGCGCAAGACCAAGCTGGTGGCATCATCATTGTCAATACCGCCCATGCTGATGAGGATGCTATGCAACTGTGCCGTTGCGCGCCTTGCCAAGCTGTAAGGCCGCAGCTGGGTGAATTCGCTGCGCAACAACAAAAAATCAGCACCAGCTAACACCTTGCACTCGGTGCCGACCCAGGGGGCATAGTCGCTGGCCTGGCGACCAAGGTTTTGATCGAGAAGCAGGTGACAGTGGTGGTGACGGTTGGCAAGATCGTCAATGACCATCAAAGTCAGGCGCGGGTGTTGGCGTTGTATGAATTGCTCCCAATCTCGATCAAGCGCATAGTGGTCGATGATGAGCCAGTCAAGGTGGAGCGTTTTAATCAGGTCTAAGGTTTGCTGGGCATCGGTTGTCCAGTCAGCACCCAACCATTGCGCGTAGGTGGCTGGAATTGAACCAGGAACCGGAGATGAAACTGCGGGCAAGTGATGAACAGCAAAACCGAGATCCTGAATTTTTTGGATGAGATGACCGGGGTGTTCACGACAGATGAAGTGGCATTGATGGCCTTCGGCCCGCAACGAATCGGCCAGAGTCAGGCAGCGCATGACGTGGCCTGTGCCGATGTGGAGCGACGCATCGACGCGAAACGCAAATTTCTTCATGAGCCGCCGCTGACAGATGGCGTCTGTCGCACAGTGGCGAAAGCCTGGGCCATGATGAGGTCGTCCTGGTCGTCGATGTCCACTGCAGATATGTGGTGCATCGCGTGAAACACATGCTCTGGAGCGTAAAAGGTTCCGTGTTGCTTGAGCGCGGATGTACTCGCAATCCAGATGGCGCCAGTGGGGCAATACAGTGGGGGCAGATCTTGGGAACGGGAATCCCGAATCTCTGGGAAGGCGTATGTGGGTTTGCCTTCAGGGCTTAATTGCACGGCCCACCATGGGTTCATCCAGCCAAACTTGAAGCAACTAATTTGAGCCGGTGCACCAGATTGCTCAAAGTGCAATAGGGCGTCTTGTATATCCCCATGATGTCGCAGCGGGCAGTTGGCCATAAGTTGGGTAACGCAGGTGTACGCATCCCCCCAGTGTTGCTCGGCTTGCTTCAGCGCGGCCAAGGTGGCTTCACTCGAAGTAGCCTGGTCATCAAATGCAGCTTGTCTCAAGAACGGTACTTGAGCGCCTGCTTGTAGGGAAACTTGCCTAATTTCTTCGTCGTCGGTTGATACCAATACCTTGGAAAACATTCCACTTTCCAGAGCGGCCTCAATGGTCCATGCAATCATGGGCTTGCCATTGAAGGGCATGATATTTTTCCTTGGTAGCCTTTTGGATCCACCTCGGGCAGGAATAATAGCGATTCTGTGCTGCTGCATTTTTTATTATTTGAGTCGCGGATTAAAAATTGACTACCAGAGACTCCAGCCCCCATCGGCGTGCAGTGTGTGACCGGTCATGCTCATGGTAGGGTAATTTATAAGCATGTCAATCGGATTAATAATTTCCTCCTCCTGAAGCATGCGCTTAATAGGGCTAAGAGCAGCGTAGCGCTGTTTGAAATCTTCGCTCACCCGCCCCTGCACACCACCATACGATACACAGTTGACCTGAATTTGGAGGCTGGCCAAGCGAATGGCCATTTCTTTTGTGAGATGCACCAAAGCAGCTTTGGCAACGCTGTAATGAATAGCAGATTCTATTTGAGGTTGGTCGTACAGATTGATGTTGGCGGCAACGGTACCATATTGAGATCCGATGTGAATGATTTGTTTCAGGTGCTCACTTTGATTTTCGACAAGTGACATACTAAGCTGGTAGGGTATGACCACGTCGACCACAAACTCTTGTGTGAAGTTGTATGCGCTAACAACGCCATTGGGTTCGGTTTTAAGATATTCAATGCTTCGTGCATTGTTAATTATGTGGCTGATTCTGATGTCTTTTAATTCGAGAATATCGCAAATTTTGCTTGCCCCCCCGGGCTGAGCCAAGTCAAATTCAATGCCCGTGAAATTCTTGTTAAATTGACTAGGGGCGATGCCAAGTTGACTTGGGAGGTCTGCTAATTTGGCTTGACTGCGGCTGAGTCCGATGACGTGGTGGCCTTGCATCATGAAATGTTTGGTGAGAACCTTGCCAAATTTTCCAGTTGCGCCCGTCAATAATATGTGCAATTGACTCATTGGAGCTCACCAGCCTCCAGCAAATAAATTGATCTTAGAACCTGGTCTGTACTGGTTTTGATGCTTTTTTCAGCAATGCCTGCAACAAAGTCGGCCAAAGCGTTTTTAAAGGCCATGAAGGTGTTTTGAAATTGCAACTGCACGCACCCGTTTGAACCGGCAATGTCGATAACGATGGGCACGGGGGTGTCGCCCATAACACTCAAGTGAACCTGTGCGCCAGATTCGTGCAATGCATGGAGACTTGTGATGTGTTTTGATCGGGTGATCTGTGGTGTGCTAAAGGTACCCTGGTCACCAAGTATATTGAGAACAGGATCAATGATATGAATAGCATATTTATTCCAGTCTTTGGGTACAGTCGCGTGTACATACCGAATGTCTCCCACTCTTTGACGATCAACTGGGCTGAGTTGCAGCTCGGGCGCATACCGTAGGGCGGAGCACGAAAACAACTGACCCGGGTATTGCTGCAACGACAACAATGTTTTGGCATGGGCAAGCGTCAACGCCAAGGGTTTGTCGATATAAATAGGCATGCCCGCTTTCAAAAAAGGGGATGCGAATTGCACATGGTTCTCAGCATCGTCTCGTGCTAACAAAACAGCTTCTACTTGGCCAATCAAGTCGGTGTAATGGTTGACGATATGGGGAATCAGGCTGGCTTGCGCTACTTTTTTCGATAAGGCAAGGTCTTGAGTCCAGATATGCGTGACTTGGGCGCCCTGAATACCGTCCTCAGGAAAATTTTGCTTTTCCAAGTACCGTGGAATACCGGGAAACCCACAGCCCTCCATGGCACTGGAGTTGTAGCCATTAAAAATGGCAGACCACGAGTAGGGATGACCATTACCTGGAGAAAGACCAATAACGCCAAGACGAAGCGTCATTTCAGATTCCAAATACTCGGGTCGATGAATTCGGTATCGTCGCAATCGAGGCCCGTTGCATTAAATGATGGTGCATCCTGACTAAACCGAATGGCATTTTCAAATTGTTGGGTGTTTTCAACGCCCACAATGACTTGGTCTATTTCTGCAATATTGCTCACAAATGCAATCGCAGCTTGGGCCGGGCTGAGGTTTTGCTCTTTAAGTCGGTGATGCCATTCGTTCAATTGAGGCATAATCGGTTCGAAATAAGCAGGAATTTTTGATAAGGGCATCAACAAAAGACCTTGCAGATAAGCTGAGCGAGCATGGATTTCTACACCCAGATCTTTCATCATTTTGAGAGTGCCATTTTTGATGAGACGCTGATCAAGCACATTGATAGGCACCTGTACCAAATCAGGCGTAAAAAAGGTGATGATGGCGTCCAATTGTTCTTTTCTATAAATAGACACGCCGACCTTATCCACTAGCCCTTGCTCTTTAAGTTGACGCAATGCCTCAGCAATCTGTGGTCCTTGTGGACCGAGAAGATCATCTGCATGGTGCACCAAATATCCATAGAGCTTGGGAATTTTCAGCTTGGTCAACGATTCACGAATCGCCATATTCAAAAATTGGGAGGCAGTCTCTCCATCGGGCATTGATGAGCAATGAGGGGTTTTTGAAACTATTTGAAAATCCCCTACGCCCTGTTGCCCTAGCTTGCTTTCAGAGTCCCCATAGAGGCTGGCCGTATCAATGGTTTTAACACCATGGGCCAGGGCGCTATAAATGATGGAGCTGATTTCGGCATCAGGGGTTTGACCTGATGTATTGGACACACCATACTCAAGCCCCCACTGTACACTGCCCAGTCCGATTTTTGAATTATTGAAATGCATGCAGTCAGTTCTTAAAAAATAGTCTGATAGCCCGTTGGGTAAGGCTTTTCGAAGTGCTTGACTATCTCTTTTTGCTGTAATTCTGTCAATCCAGGATAAATGGGAAGAGTGATGGCTTCTGAATAGTATTTTTCCGCTTCTGGATAATCATCTGGTTTGTACCCCATTTTCGCATAATAGGGCTGCCTATATATTGGAATGTAATGTAAATTAACACCAATTCCGCTGTCACGCAAGCGAACAAACATCTCTTTATGGGTGATATTTTTTTGGTCAGGCCTGACCCTTACCACATACAAATGAAACGCAGAATAATTTGTTTCGCCCTGATACGGGGTGACGATATTGATATCTTTAAAAAGATCAGCATATTTATCGGCAATTTTATGTCGTTCACTAACAAAATCGTCGAGCCTCTTGAACTGGCTCAGGCCCAAAGCGCCCTGCATATCCGTCATCCGATAGTTGTAACCTAATTCGATCTGCTCGTAATACCAAGGTCCATCAGGCTCCTTGGTCATGGTCTGTGTGTCTCGATTAATACCGTGACTTCTGAGACGTGCCATCTTGGCGCCTATTTCAGCATCGTTAGTGAGGGCCATACCACCTTCACCTGTAGTGATGATTTTCACTGGATGAAAGCTAAAAACAGTGATTTGACTGTATTCACAATTACCAATTGGCTTACCAAGGTACTTTCCACCGATTGCGTGTGAAGCATCTTCGATGATACTGAAACCGTATTCCTTTGAAAGTTTGTGAATGGCTTGCATGTCGCAACTTTGCCCGCACAAATGGACTGGTATCACTACTTTGGGCAACACGCCTTCTTTCTTCGCTTCAATTAATTTTTTCTCTAATTTTTGTGGGCACATATTGTAAGTTTTCGCGTCAATATCCACAAAATCAACTTGAGCCCCACAATACAGAGCACAATTAGCACTCGCGACAAAACTTATTGGAGAAGTCCATACACGATCTTTTGCTTGCACACCAAGCGCTAAACATGCAATATGCAAGGCGCTAGTCGCACTGTTTACCGCAAATGCATAGTTGACATTGCAATACTGGGCGATTGCAGCCTCAAACTCAGGGACCACAGGCCCTTGCGTTAAAAAATCAGATTGCAGTACTTCACTGACTGCCTTAATGTCTTCCTCGCTTATATTTTGTCGACCATATGGTATTTGCATTTTTTTCCTTAATTTTTGGCGAAATAATTGGGATGTGCAGATATTTTTATATTTTTTTGATCTGAGCCGGTGAGTAAAGGTCTATTTTTCAACCATAACGCCAGAAGGCTGCAGAAATAATCAGTACCTCAGAGGCGCCGCTTGCCCCGAAGAGCTATTTTGGGATTTTGATTTCGCATTTTTAAATCGCGGTGTCTGGGGGCCTTCAAAACCGCGTTTTGACATCACTTTTGAATCCGTCCACTTATTGGGCTCCTTGCAGACGCAACTGTCCCAGGGTGTGCCGTCGCGTCGGGCACTGCCGATTTGCGCCCTGATGTGCTCTGCGCCACATGCGTCAATACGCTCATCTGCTGCATGGCCTTGATGAAGTCCCACGCGTCGTAGCCCTTGACTGCACCCAGCGTGGGCGTTGTCCCTTCTTCATGCGACTGGCGCACAGCGTTGATCATCGCTTTTGCAGTTTCGCACTCAGCGTAGCTGTCAGCGTTCGTGCCCGTGGCATTGACCACGACAGTCCGACGAACCAGCGAAAGCGCATGTTGTAGTGAATTTGCGCCATGAGCATGCGCTCCGAGCGCACGCTGCAGAGCACCTCTAGCAGATTGGCGCGCAATTGCTTCTCGGGGGCAACGCTGGGGAGATCGCCTTGGATGTCGGCTTCATACGTGTCGGCAAACAAGCCGTCCGTGGCCACCAGTGCTTTGTTGACCCTCTCGCAAATCGCTCGCAAGGGGTATCCAGCAGGTACGAAATCATCCGGACGTTTCATCAAAAACAGGGGCTCGTTAAAGGTGTCTGCCCGCGCATTTCAAACTGTTTTTGTGATGACTGAATTCTCGAACGCACAACTGAATTGACACTTTTTGCTCGTCATCATTTCAGCAGACGGATCGATGGTGGGCGCTTGACCAGCAAAAATTCAAGGGGTGAACACCAGCTGTGCCGCACCATGCGTGCGTAAATGGCCACATAACCCAGCCCCAGCCCGACAAACACCAGCGCTGACACAGCCGTTGATGCATAACTCAGGTTGGCCAGAACGATGGCCATCAACGTCATGAACCCGATCAACACGCCAGTGATGGAGTTTCCGGTGCAGGCGGGGTATTGACTGAACCAGCGGGCCACATAACGGCGCTTGACCAGGCTGTGAAAATGCAAGCGGTCGGGGTGACCGGGATTGGCTTTTTTGACCTTGCGTCGGTAAATGCTGAACAGCACTTCGGTGACCGGGTGTACACAGATGACCAAGGCAGCAAAGGCCGAAACGGAAGGATTGCGCTCCAACAACAAGACAGCCACCCAAGCCAATCCAAAACCAATGAAATAAGAGCCGCCGTCACCCAAAAAGAGTTTGCCAAAGGGCCAGTTGACCCAGAAAAAGCCCCACACACAGGCCGCCAGCAGCAGCGACACGCTGGCCAGCGTGGTGTCCCCCACTTGCCAGGCGATCATGGCGTAGCCCATAAACGCCAGTGTGGACATGGTGCTGGCCAGTCCGTTAAAGCCGTCGATGATGTTGATGCTGTTGGCCACGCCGCCCACGGCAAAGGCAGTGAAGATGACCGACACCAAGGTGAATTGCATGAACCAATCGACACCCCAAATATCAACCCGGGTGAGCGAATAGTCGGTGATCCACCAGGCCAGCAGGCCAGACGCCATGGTGGCCAACAGGCGCAGCATGACGCTTATGCGCTTGCTGATGTCTTCGGCCACTCCAAAGAGGAAGGCAGGCATGCCGGCAATCAGGATGGGGGTCAGCATGGCTTGCACGTTGGCGGGTGCTTGGGTCCAGGCGATGCCGAGGCTCATCACAATGGGGATGCCGCCCACGCGGGGTGTGGGCGCGGTGTGAAACTTTTGAATGCCATCGCTGAAGTCCATGCTCCATACACCATGCCAACGTTTGGTCAGCACCAACAACACGCACAGGACAAAGCTGGAGGCAATGCCCCAAGCCGCTGCGGTGATGGCGGACGATTGAAATACGCCGTTGATGGCGTGGAGGATGTTCATGAAACCTTGAGGCATGCCCCCCGAACGTGGCGGGGGTGTTGGCGTGTGCTCAGAGAGCTTGGCTGGTGGCAGTGCTTGTGGTTTTGCCGATGGCTTTGTGCCACGAGGCTTTGAGGGCGTTGAGTTTTTGTGAAGATTCGTGGTCTTGCCTGGCGTTACGAAGGGCCTGACGGATGAACACAAACAGCAACAGGACAAAGCCGGTGGCCAGGGTGGCGATGATGGCGATGAGGGCTTTTTTAGGTTTGCTTTGCAGCTCGGGCGGCTGGGCGGCATCCAGCACTTGAATGGTGGCGCCTTCTCGCGATTCGTCGAGTTTGGCAATTTCGAACTGTTTGGCAAAGAGTTCAAACAGTGTTTCCTGGTATTTGAATTCGCGGTATTTGGCAACGTAGTCGCCTTTTGCACTGCCCTGCCCTTGGCCTGGGCTGCTTGCGGTGTCTCGCGATTGTTTGGCCAGTTGCGCCCGCAGGTTAGCCAGTTCCGTCAGGGCTTGCTTGAAGTCGGGCGCGGTGTCCGCCAAATAGCCACGCATGGCGCCGATTTTGACTTCTTGCACCGTGATTTGGGCTTGCAATGCGGCCACAGCGGACAAGGCGCTGGCGGGATGAGATTTAAGCACGTCACCGGAGATGCCGGTTTCTTTGAGGGCGATGTCAGCTTGGGTGAATTTGTCTTTGGTTTGCTTCAGCAGCTTTTCAAAGAATTGGCGGCGCTGCTGGGCTTCGGTCAAGGCTAGGCGCCCCATGAGTTGCGTCAACTCATGCACATGCGCGTTGGCCAAGTCGGCGGCGAATTTGGGGTCGGTGTCCTCCACATTGACGGTCATCAGGCCGTCTTTGCCGTTGGCGATTTTGACCTTGGATTCAAGCATGTTTCGGGCATTGGCACGCAACTTGGTGTTGTAGCGGTCCATCAGCTGGAAGCGGTCGATCAGGGCGTCTTTGATGCTGTTGCTTTGAAGAAAGGCAACATATTGGTCTGCGGGGTTTTTAAGACCCGAGGCTGCACCGGCCAATCCGCCCAGTGCGCCCAAGCCGGCCAGCATGCTGGCAGCCATGCCTTGTTGTTGCTGAGGGGGCAAGAAGCTGGTTTCAGCCGTAAAGGTAGGCTTGATCAGAAAGCTGGCGCCCAGAGCCAACACGCCCGCCGCCAAGGGGCCAAGGACCAGCAGGCGCAGGTTGTCGACGACGGTTTGCAGCAGGTCAAGCAGGCTGATTTCGTCTTCTTCTGTGTCTGCGGGGTTGTATGGGGTGTCTGTCATGTGCGGTCAATGTCGGGGCTAAAGCCACCGACCTACGAGGGAGATGGGGTGTTGGGGTTTAGCGGTCGATGTCGGGGCTAAAGCCCCCGACCTAAGAAGATGGCATCAATTGCGCAATGTCTTCAGGCCTGCGGCCCCCAAACCGAATTGGTAGAACAGTTGGGTCCAGTCTTTGGCGCCCTGAATGAACTGGGTGTAGGCGGTGCGGCGGTCCACGAGTTCGGGCACAAACAGCGAGTCGCCGGGGTACATGGGGGTGCGCAAAAAGGCGCCGTGGCCAAAGCCCAGCCAGCTGCGTTGGGCTTTGTTGGACAGCACGCTGCCGTCGGCGCGGATGAGCAAGACGGCTTCCAGGTCGGCTTCGCGTGTAGGGCCTGCTTTTTCAAGGTAGTCGCCCACGGTGTGGCTGGCTTTGTGGATGAAACTGGTTTCAGACAACACGGCCCCAAACACGCCCACAAAACTGGGCTTGTGCGGAATGAGGATGCTGTCGCCGTCTTCCAGGGCCAGCGGGGGCATGACGGGGTCGGTGGGCTCCATCTCCAGGCTGATGCGGCCGCTGGCTTTGAGGTTGCGAACGCGATCCAGCAGCACTTTTTGGGCGGCTGCCTGGGCTTGTTGGCTGTTTTTTTCTGAGTCGCTGGCGTTTTGGGCCAGTCTGGCCGATTGGCTGCTGATGTCAGATTCGAGCTGGCGGGTGGCTTTGTCAAGGTTGGCTTGTTGTTGCAAGCGTGTGCTTTCGCGGGTGAGCACCGTGGCATACAAGAATGAATTGCGGCTCAGGCCCCCTGCCCGCTTGACGACGTCGGGCAAGGTTTCGCCGGGGGCGATTTGGTAAACACCGGGCACCATGACTTCACCGGCCAGGCGCACAAACTGGTTGCGCTTTTCAATGGGCACAGGCAAGTCGCTCACGCCAAAGATGGTGACCACGTCGCCAGGCTGCAGCTGCAGGTTGTTGGCGGGGTCTTTGTCTTTGATGGCTTTGCCCAGGTTGAAGGGAATGAGCACGGTTTTGACTTCTTTGGCGTCCAGCCGCTCGATGGCGGCGTAGTCCCAGTTGATTTCTTCGAGCAGGTTTTTGACATCGCCCGCCACACGGTCCACGCTGATGTTTTTACCGCTTTCAAACTGGACCATGTTGTTTTTGCGGGTGTAGTAGTCGCCTTGAATCAGGGCGGCAGGCTCGGGAATCAAATCGGACACACGCATGCCGGGTTTGAAGCTGTAGCGCAGGGGCGCTGCCACGTTGCCACGCAAGGTCACAGCATTGGAGAACTGGGCAGCGATGGGCAGCAAGGTGACCATGTCGCCATTGCGCACGGTGGTTTGCAGGCCAGCGGCGTTCAGGCTGCGTTCTTGCACGCTGCGGGGGGCCCGACCGTTAGCAGGGTCAATGCGTTCAACCAGGGCTTTGTGCGGGGTGGTCAGCACATTGAGCCCACCGCTGTAGCCCAGCACCGCCTGAAGTGGTTCTTCGGGGGATTTGAGTTCGTAAACGGCTGGGGTGTCCAGGGCGCCCAGCATGGCCACGCGTGGGCCTGCGGGGGGGATGACGATCACGTCACCGGGCAAAAGCTGGGCATCGGCTGCGGTTTTTCCGCTGTGGATGAAGGCGTACAGGTCGAGGGTGGTGATGGTTTTGCCGTCACGCACCAGCTGGATTTGGCGCATGCTGCCGGTGGCAGCGGGGCCACCGCTTTCAAACAGCGTGCTGATGAGGGTGGACAGACCCGAGACGGTGTAGGCCCCAGGTTTGCGCGCTTGGCCGACCACATAGACCTGGATGCTGCGCAGGCGCCCGAGGGTGGCGTTGAGTTCGAAGTTGTTGAACACGCGGCCCACTTGGGCTTTGAGCTGCTTTTCGAGTTGGTCGGCGCGGATGCCGGCCACGGTGACGGGGCCGACTTTGGGGATGGTGATTTGGCCGTTGCGGTCAACGGTCAGGCGAATGGCGGTGTCGATGGAGCCCCAGAGTTTGAGGTCGATGTCGTCACCGGGGCCGAGCACGTAGTTGGCGGGCACGGGCACGTTGGTCAGCGAATTGAAGTTGTTGCCGTTGAAAAGGTTGTAGCCATAAAGCGGCAGGGCTTGGCCCGAGGCAGAGGCCACAAAGCGCTGAAATTGGTTGGGGGCCAAGGGGCCTCCATCACTTTTCGGACCCAAGGGAGCGACGGGACCTGTGCCCTGCCCCATGTCAGAAAAGGCGACGCCGGGTGTGCGGGCGGCATCGGCCGCGTTGGAGCTAGGCAAGCCGGGCAAAGCGGTGCCTCTGGCAGATGCGCCTTCCATGCCTATCATGCCGCCCGTGGCAGCAGGTGAAACAGCCGAGGGTGCAAGGGCCGCAACGGTGACAGCGGGTGTGTTGCTGGCATCTGCAGCCCAGTTGCTCTGTGCCAAGGCCTGGGGCGCTGTGCCTGCAACCCACAACACGCCCAGACCAAGCTGGATGAGTGATTGCAGAGCGTGTGAAATTTTCATGGCGTCGAGAAACAAGAGATGGTGTTTGCGGGTGGCCCGAAAGTGGAGCGGGCAGGCTACCGCAGTGCCCGGTGCTGTTGGTGGGGCGGGGTACGGTCTGAAAGTGCTTGTGAGCTGAAGCCGAAACTGCTGCCCAATGACTCTCAGGACAACCGCAAATTCTAGTTGTTTAGTATGACAAAAATCACCGCAAAACAATAAAAAGATCAATTATTGTTACCAAAAGAACATGCTTATTAACACAAAAAACATTGGATTCAGTGATCTCAAGTCCGATGTTTCAATCACCGAATAAATTCAGCATCAGTCTGAAATTTGGCGATTGTTTTAAAAAATAAAATATTCATAACTATTGTTAATTTGCATGAAAAATACAACTTAGTTCATTTTTTTGTTGATTTTTTCAATTCAGATGTTTAAGATTTGGCAAAACTTAAACATCTGGTGGCGTAAAAAATCATGAAAACCTCATTTAGTGCTCTCTTGAGCGGTCTGGCGGTAAGTGCTTTGCTGACGGCATGCGGGGGCGGCAGCCCTGACAGACCTGTGGCCAGCAATGTGCAAACCACTTCTGTGCCCGCATTGGGGGCGGTGTATGGCGCTTCGGTCTATGTTTACAACACGGCCGGGCTGTTGCTGAGCACGGGCACCACGGATGCAGTCACGGGCAAGGCCAGTTTGTCGGTGCCTTCTGCGGTGTCGGGGCCATTTCTTTACAAGGTGGTGTTGTCAGGCGGTAGCCGCTATTACGACGAGGGTCTGGATGCGGTGGTCACGGTGACCCCCAACGAGAGCTTGACCATGCTGTCGGTGGCCACGACGACGTCGGGTGAGGTGGGCATCACGGCGCTGAGCAATATGGCGGTGCGGCTGGCGGGCATAGAGCCCGAGATGCTGGGCACCAGCGCAGCGGGCACCTTGTCTTTGGACAAGCTGGCAGATGCGGTGGCCACGGTGATCGCGGTGTTGGGTTTGCCGGCCGACTTTGACTTGTTTGCAGCGCCCGTGGCGGCCAGCCCCAACAACAAGAACCCGGCTTCGGTGTATGGCAAGTTGTTGGCCCAATTGGCCATCAATGCCGGGCCTGGCAACAACGCCTTCACACAAGCGGCCACTTTGGCGCAAACGATCAACAGCCAGGGGGTGGTGGCCAACGCCCAGACGTTGGTGGATTTGAACCTGGCTTTGCAGGCATCGGCCGCAGCCATGGGCATGACCGTGGCGGACGCACAGGCTTTGATCAAGGACCCGGTTTTGTTGGCACAACAAGTGGCCTGGATCAGGCCCACGGTTCGGGCCAGCTTCGCCCCGCCTGTAGTGGTGACAGCCCCCGTGGTGCCCAAAGCAGGCGGCAGTGCCAGTTTCACAAGCAGCGGCACCAGCACCTTCAATTGAGCCTCTGTCACAGGTTCTGATTCATTCACATATTCAGGGAGGCTGCGTGAAACGCGCAGTGATACAAGATGCGATCCAGTTTTTTACAAGCCACGTTTTATGTCGTCATGGCGTCCCCTGCTGCGGCACTCGATTTGGGTATGGGCTCTAACGGCGTGGCGGGCTTGACGGTGTTTCCGATGGCGACAATACCGACGGGGTCGCTGGTGTACCAATACCAAAACCGGGTGATGGATGCGGACCGTAAAGAAGGTCAGAACCACTCTTTGGCGGTGGGGTTGAACAGTTTTGCTGAGTTGGGGCTACGAACTGCGGACACTTTCACCCAACGCAATGGATATGAAGGTGGTGGTGGCATTCGTGATTTATCGGCGTCAGCCAAGTTGCAGTTCAACCATTTTCTAGGACTAAAGGATTCGCCTTGGAAACTGGCGGTCGGGGCGACTGACCATGGGGGTGCGGCCACGCATTTTCGGTCCAACTATGCGGTGATCACGCATGACCAGCCGCAGTGGGCGGCATCGCTGGGCTATGCCAGGGCCGAAAAAAATCCGAACAACCCGATGCATGGGGTGTTTGGCAGTGCAGCGCTTCAGGCCACGCCCTGGTTGCGGGTGCGGGCCGAATCGAACGAGGAACGGTCTTGGGCGGGGTTGACGCTGTCCAACGAGAGTTGGCTGGCCAAAATCAATGCGCCGGTGGGCGCCTTTGTGTATTTGAATGTGGATCAACAGGTGCGTGGTGTGGCCACGGCCGCAGGTCGCAAGCCCTGGCTGGGTGTGGGTGTGAGCCTGCCGCTGGACTGGAGCCTGGGGCGGCAAAGTGCACCCAGCCGTCAGGCGCAAGCGGTGTCCCCGCCCGCCATTCAAGCCTTGACGACGGCACCGGCTGTGGATTTGGCTGTGGCATCAGCCGATACAAGGTCGGCTGAAAAAGTGCTGGCGCAAGCGCCTGTCGCCACAGTTGCGCCGCCATTGAGTGAGGCAGCGTCTTCTCCTGCACCATCGCCCGACAGTCGCCATGCGGCCATGGACCGCCTGGTCCAGGCTTTGGCAGAGCATGGCTTTGAGGGCATTGATGTGGGGCATTCGGGCAACACTTTGGTGGTCAAGGTGTCAGACTTTGTGTACGAGCACAGCTTGCTCGATGGCGCGGGTGTGGCCCTGGGCCTGCTGAGCCAGTTGGCCGGTGAATTTGACAATTACCGTTTGGTGCAAGCGCGTTGGGGCACGCCCAGTGTGGGCTTCAATGGGCAGCTGGCTTGCCTGGCGCAGTGGCTCAAGGCCCTGCCCTGCCCTGCTCATGAGGCGGTGCAACCGGTGTTCCGAGACCTGGATGCGGCTTTGGTGGGTGTGGACTGGCGGGTGCGCGACCATGCGCCCTATCGCTACAAGCTGCGGGTGAAGGTGAACCCGATTTACAACTATTACTGGGCGATTGAGTATTCATTGCTGGACTATTCGATGGGCTTGAATATCAACCCCTTCATTCACCTTTGGGATGGGGGGGCGCTGGAGTTTTCGCGCTCGGCGCACATGACCAGCAGCAAAGAGTTTCAGCCCGGCGGCAATTTGCACTACAGCCGCATTCCTGACGCCAATCGCCGTGTGTTGCTGCACCACATGCAAAAGCTCAAACATGGCGTGTCGGTTCGCCTGAGCGCGGGTGAGTTGATGCAGGGCAATTTGCGCGGCGGCCAAACTGAAGCACGCTGGGATGCCAAGAGCGGTGAGTGGGCCATGGGTGTGAATGTGTCGCATTGGCAAGCCCCCAAAAACACCACCAGCATGCCGACCGGCGGCACCAAGCTGGGCTTTGTTCGGTATTCGCCCACAGGCAGCGATTGGAGTTTGGAGGTGTCCGGGGGGGAGTATTGGTTCAAGGACAAAGGGATTTCTGCAAGTTCAAGCCATTGGTTTGGCGATACCAGGTTCAGCTATTTTGTGCGCCACTCGGTCCCACCTGAGCGCTTTTGGCCTGGCAAACATTCGGTGACCGTCGCCGGGGTGGAGTTGACCTTCCCGCTGACACCGCGCAAGGCCATGAACGCAGATTCGGGCTGGCAGATCAAGGGAACGCCGCGCTTGGGCCTGAGTTTGCTCAGTACGATCAATCGGGAAACGGAAAACTGGCTGGCCTATTCAAACGGCGCACCGATTTACCAAAAGGCCTGGGTGGAGCCCGCCATTCCCAACTATGTGAGCCATGTACTGCTCGATTCAGACCGCGCCAACGCGAGCTATTTTTCGGGCAAGCTGGAGCGCTTGCGCTACGCCTATCAACGCTGGGTCATGAAAACGACGCAATGAGCCCTCCGAGTTGGTACATCCCCGTCGGTAAAAAAATCGTGCCAAGAGAGCGGCCCTCCAATTGATAGCAAATCAATTGATTGCTATCATTCAGATTCATTTTGAGGAGGAATGGGCATGGCATCAGTCACAGTAAGAAATCTGCCCGAGGCCACTCACCGTGCCCTCAAATTGCGCGCCGCCCAGCATGGCCGCAGCACCGAGGCCGAGATTCGCCTGATTTTGGAAAATGCCGTGACCCCAAAAATCGGCCTGGGCTCTGCCTTGGTGGCGATTGGCCAACAATTGGGTGGCATCGAGCTGAATTTCCCACGCGATAAGCGTCCCGTCGAACCGGCGAGCTTCGAATGATCATTTTGGACACCAACCTGGTGTCAGAACCCCTCAAACCCTTGCCGCATCCCGGGGTCGTCCATTGGCTCAATGCCCAAGAACCTGCGACCCTGTTCATCACCAGCATCAACCTGGCCGAATTGCTGGCGGGCGTGGAAACCATGCCTCAAGGCAAACGGCGTGATGCCTTGGCCCGGGTCTTGGCAAACCAAGTGAGTGCACTTTTTGAAGACCGGGTACTGAATTTCAACGCCAGCGCAGCGCAGTGTTTTGCCACCTGTCTGGCGGGGGCGCAGGCCCAGGGGAACTCGGTGGGCTTTGCAGACTGCGCCATCGCCGCCATCGCCAAAACCCATGGCTTCATCGTGGCCACACACAACGTTCGTGACTTTCAGGGCATGGGGGTTGAGCTCGTCAATCCTTGGGCCTTGAACTGAGGCGCTGCGATCTTGCCCGCAGTCCATCGCCGATTGAACGTCTTGACAGCACTGGCTGGTCGATAGCTTCGGCTCCGACATGGGTGGCTTGGGCGCCGGCCGATGTCGGGGCTGAAGCCTTTGACCTACGAAGACGCCAGCCTGTAGTGCAGCACTTTGAGTGATTTTTCAGGATCTACATCCACAAACGCAGCGGGATTGCTCAGGCGTTCAACAAACTTCAGGCTGGGTGCCGCTTCGGCCACCTGGGTGTGCAGGAACTGGGTGCCCAGCTCGGGGGCGTTCAGGCACAGCAGCACATGGCCTTGGGGTTCGAGCAAATCGGGCAGGCGGCGGATCAGTTTGATGTAGTCCTTGGTGGCGATGAAGCTGCCTTTTTGGTAGCTGGGTGGGTCGATGATGATGATGCCGTAGGGCCCCATTTTGTTGATCTTGCCCCAGGTTTTGAAGATGTCGTGGCCCAGAAATCGGGCCTTGAGGGGCAAGTTGTTGAGGCGGTGGTTTTGCTGGCCGATGGCCAGTGCGCCCTGGCTCATGTCGACGTTGACGACCTGGGCCGCGCCGCCTTGAAGGGCGACCACCGAAAACGCGCAGGTGTAGGCAAAAAGGTTGAGCACGTTTTCGTGTTGGGCGTGGCTTTTGAGCCATTCACGGCCATGGGCCATGTCCAGAAACAGGCCGTGGTTTTGGCCGCGCAGCACATGCACGAGGTAACGGGCGCCCTGCTCTGTCACCACATGGGGCTCGGGCACGTTGCCGGCCATCAGCCGTGTTTCGGTCTGGCCGGTGGCGCGGCACTGGAAGACCCAATTGAGTGGCTCACCGGGTGCCAGGGTTTGCCAGCGTTCTTGCAGCGCGTGGTGGCATTGCGCGAGTTCTTCGTCGGTGACCGGTTTGAAGCTGGTCAAGACCCACACGGGCGCAAACCAGTCCAGCGTCCATTGTTCGCAGTCGGGATAGACACCGCCCCGTCCGTGAAACACCCGGTAGGCGTCGGGGGTGTTGTGCATGTGGGCGATGGCGGTCAAGAGGGCTTGCATGAAAAAAATGGGCAGGTCGGTGGGTATTTTGTAGGTCGGCGGCTTCATCCCCGACATGGGCTTTTGACGAAATCAGCAACGTCGGACCTGAAGGTGCCGACCTACGAGAGGGAGGTTTGGGCTCAATAGCCCGCTGCCGAGCCGCTTTTGCGGTTGGCAAACAGGCCGGTGCGGCCTTTGCCTTGGCGTTTGAAGCGTTGCCTGCGGGCGACTTTGGGGTCGACTTGGAGGGGGCGGTAAAGCTCGATGCGGTCGCCAGCGTGCACGGGGGCAGTCCAGGCCACTTTGCGGTTCCAGATGCCGGGCTGCATGAACTTCAGTTGCGCCGATTCGGTCGCCGACAAGGTCTGCGCCGGTGCCGCGATGAATTGGTCAATGACCGATTGCACCGTGCTGCCTTCGGGCACGCTCAGGGCGCTCTCGTGCACCTGCCGGGGCTGCAGGCTCCAGCACAGCGTGACCTCGACCATGGCGGGCGTCTCAGGCATAGACCGTTTCGGCGCGTTTGACAAAGGCATCGACCAGGCTGGCGGCGATTTTGTCGAAGACAGGGCCGACCAGCGCGGCCAGGGTTTTGCTGGAAAAGCCGTATTGCAGGTCCAACTCGACCTTGCAGGCGCGTTGCGTGCCGTCGCCCACGGGGATGAATTGCCACTTGCCGCTGAGGTTGGAAAAAGGCCCCTTGACCAGACTCATGCCCACAGAGCGCCCGGCTTCGTGCGTGTTGCGGGTGACGAAGCTTTGGTGGATGCCGCCCAGGCTGATGCCCACTTCGGCGAGCATGCCTTGTGCATCGCTTTCAAGCACGCGGGCTTGGTCGCACCAGGGCAAGAATTCGGGGTATCGGGCCACGTCGGTGACGAGGCGAAACATTTCATCGGGGCTGTACCAGATGAGGACGGACTTGTGGATATTCTTCATACAATGCTCAGAGTGCTGGGATTGTAGTTTTTTCATTCCGCCCCTTTGGGCTGCAGCTCATCTGCACACTCTTGCGAACGGCCAGTCCGTCCTTATTTGCTCACCATGGCCACCTCCAAAAAATCAACAGCCGCCCCCACCTTTGCCAAGATCGCCGAGAACAAGAAGGCGGCTTTTGACTATTTCTTCGAGGAACGCTACGAGGCGGGCATGGTGCTCGAAGGCTGGGAAGTCAAGGCCATTCGTGAAGGGAAAGTGCAGCTGACGGACGGCTATGTGGTGATCCGCAACGGTGAGCTGTTCATCATTGGCTGCCTGATCAACCCGCTCAAAACGGCATCGACCCACATCAATCCCGAGGCCGCGCGCACGCGCAAGCTGCTGCTGAACAAGGAAGAGATCAAGCGCCTGATCGGCAAGATTGAGCAAAAGGGCTACACCCTGGTGCCGATCAATTTGCATTGGAAATCAGGCAAGGTGAAATGCGACATCGCGCTGGCCAAGGGCAAGGCCGAGCACGACAAGCGCAACACCATCAAGGACCGCGAAGGCAAACGCGAAGTCGAACGCGTGATGAAAAGCCGCCACCGCTAAGCTGAAATGCGAATGGGAAGGTTGGCGGCTTCAGCCCCGACGCAATGCCCGTTGTCCATCGACCCTTGTCGGGGGTGAGCCCACAGACATACAGGGTTCAGCTCAATTCGCGCAGCGGGTGGGCGTGGGCGGGCCAGGGGCTGGCAAAAAACGCGGCCACTTCGGCGGCATCCACCTCTTCGACGCGTGCGGGCTTCCATTGGGGGCTGTGGTCTTTGTCGACCGCCAGGGCGCGAATGCCCTCTACCGTTTCGCTGTCAAGCACCGAACGCAGGGCAAAGCAGTGGCGCACCAGATCGCGTTCCATGCGCAGGTCATCGGCCAGGCTCATGGTGCGGGCGCGGCGAATTTGTTCCAGCACGACATGCAGCATCAGGGGCGAACGCTGACGCAAGGTTTTGGCGGTGTTTTGGGACCACTCATCACTTGCCGATTCCAGCTGCTGCACGATGTCGTTCACATGCGGCAAGGCAAAGACGGCGTCCATTTCTGCGCGGTGTGGCAAGCCGGTTTTTTGCAAATGGTCAAAGCGCGTGCGCACCCAACGTTCGACGGCTTCGCCGTTTTCAAAAGGGGTTTCGATCAGCGTTTGCCACAGGTGGGCCAATTTTCCGGAGGACACCCAGCCATCGGCCAGACCGGCATGCACTGCGTCTTCGCCTTGCAGCATATGGCCTGTCAGGCCCAGGTATTCGCCCAGGCGGCCTGCGCAGCGGCTGAGGAAATAGCCGCCGCCGACATCGGGGAACAAGCCGATGTGGGTCTCGGGCATGGCCATTTTGCTGCGCTCGGTCACCACACGCACACTGGCGCCCTGGCTGATGCCCATGCCGCCCCCCATGACGATGCCGTCCATCAAGGCAATGTAGGGCTTGGGGTAGGTGTGGATCAGGTGGTTCAGGCGGTACTCTTCGGTGAAGAAGTCTTCCAGTTGTGGATTGCCCGAGGTGGCCGCCTGGTGAAAGAAGCGGATGTCGCCACCGGCACAAAAAGCACCAAAAGGCCCTTCCTTGTTGGTGCCGCGAACGACCACTGCCAGAACTTGCTCATGCTGCCGCCAGTCGAGCAATGCCTGGGTGATTTGGCGGACCATGTCCAGCGACAAGGCGTTGAGCGCCTTGGGACGGTTCAGGGTGATGCAGCCGATACGGCCTTCAATGGTGGCGATGACATCAGACATTGTTTTTCCAAGCTAAATATTCGTTCATGAGCAAGGCGCTCAGCACCAGGGCACCGCCGAGCAAGACGCTGGGCTGCGGAGCTTCGTGTGCCCCCCACCAGGCGAGCGCAATTCCAAAAACGATTTCAAGCAGGGCCAGCAGTGACACTTCGGGCGCTTTGAGCACACGGGCGCAGATCACCGACAAGGCACAGGGAATGGCCAACTGAAACAGGCCAAGCAGGGCCAGCAGACCCACATCATGCGCTGAAGCCTGAAATGGCCAGGCCAGCGGCAAGGTGAACAGGGAAGAAAGTACCGCCCCCAGCAAGACCGAGGGCACCAGATCCAGATCAAGACCTTCGGCGTGGCTTTTTTGAACCAAGGTCCATTGCACAGCGCCTGCGATCGGCACGCACAGGGCCACTGCAGTACCGAGCAGGAAATTGGGTGCGCCAAGGCTCAGCTGGCTGCCATACATCCAGCCAATGCCGATGCCCGCAAGCAAGATGGCGCCCCAGGTGCGCCGGGGCAGCTGGTGCCCCAAAAAGATTCGGGTGATCAAGGCGGTGAGCAAGGGGCCCAGCGCCATGGTGATGAGGACATTGGCCACCGCCGTGAGCGTCAATGCCACCATGAAGGCGGTGAACATGACGCTCCAGCACACGCCAGAGAGCCAGAAATAGGAGCTGCGCCAGGGCATGCGCGACCACACGCCCCTGCCCTGCCACAGCGGCAAGATGATCACCAGCGACAGCGCCGTGAAGAAGCTGCGCCAGAAGGTGACCTCAAAGCTGCGGGCCTGCTCAAGATGGCGGGTGACGACGCCCGCCATGGACCACATGGCGGTGATCAGGACCATCATTGCCACTGCTTGGCCATGCCGAAGTTTCATGATTCAGGCCCTGATTTGGATCACTGTGGACAGATCACTTGTTGCGCTTGCGGTCGCTTTCCTTCAGGAAGCGCTTGCGCAGACGCACGCTCTTGGGCGTGATTTCGACCAGCTCGTCGTCCTCGATGAATTCCACACCGTATTCCAGCGTCAGGTCGATCGGGGGCGTGATCTTGATCGCGTCTTCCTTGCCGGACACGCGGAAGTTGGTCAGCTGCTTGGTGCGGGTGGCGTTCACCACCAGGTCGTTGTCACGGCTGTGGATGCCCACAATCATGCCTTCGTACACCGGGTCGTTCGCCTTGACGAACATGCGGCCACGGTCGTCGAGCTTGCCCAGGGCGTAGGTGAAGATTTCACCGTCGTCCATGGAGATCAGCACGCCGTTCTTGCGGCCACCAATTTCACCCTTGTGCGGCTCGTAGCCGTCAAAGATGTTGGAGATCAGGCCGGAACCACGGGTCAGGTTCAGGAATTCGTTGGTGAAACCGATCAGGCCACGGGCTGGAATGCGGTATTCCAGACGGACGCGACCGCGGCCATCGGGTTCCATGTTGACCAGCTCGCCCTTGCGCTCGCCCAAGGCTTGCATGACGCCGCCTTGGTGGTTTTCTTCGATGTCGGCAGTCACCAGCTCGATAGGCTCATGGCGTTCACCGTCGATGTCACGGAACAGCACGCGGGGCTTGGAGACAGCCAGTTCGTAGCCTTCGCGGCGCATGTTTTCCAGCAAGATGGTCAGGTGCAGTTCACCGCGACCGGCCACTTCAAAAATGCCGTCTTCGTCGGTTTCTTTGACACGCAGGGCCACGTTGTGTTGCAGTTCTTTTTGCAGGCGGTCCCAGATTTGGCGGCTGGTGACGTACTTGCCTTCACGACCGGCCAAGGGCGAGGTGTTCACGCAGAAGTTCATGGTCAGCGTGGGTTCGTCCACCTTGAGCATGGGCAGGGGTGCGGGATTGGTGGGATCGGTCACCGTGACGCCGATGTTCAGGTCCGCAATGCCGTTGATCAAGACGATGTCGCCAGGACCGGCTTCGGTCACTTGCACGCGGTCCAGACCCTGGAAGGTCAGCACCTGGTTGACGCGGCCTTTGATGGTCGAGCCGTCAGGGCCTTCCATGACGACGACGTCCATGTTGGGCTTGATGGTGCCCTGGCTGATGCGGCCCACGCCGATGCGGCCCACGAAGGTCGAGAAGTCGAGTGCCGAGATTTGCAATTGCAGGGGGGCTGTTGGGTCGCCCGCGTTGGGCTTGACGTGCTTGAGCACGGTGTTGAACAGGGCCGACATGTCGGGGCCCCACTGCTCACCGGGTGCGCCCTCTTCCAAAGAGGTCCAGCCGTTGATGCCGGAGGCATAGACCACGGGGAAGTCGAGTTGTTCGTCTGTCGCGCCGAGTTTGTCGAACAAGTCAAAAGCAGCGTTGACCACTTTGTCGGGATTGGCGCCGGGCTTGTCGACCTTGTTGACCACCACAATGGGCTTGAGACCCAGGGCCAGGGCCTTTTTGGTCACAAAGCGGGTCTGGGGCATGGGGCCTTCTTGGGCGTCGATCAGCAAGACCACGCCGTCGACCATGGACAAAGCGCGTTCGACTTCACCGCCGAAGTCCGCGTGTCCGGGGGTGTCCACGATGTTGATGTGGGTGCCTTCCCAGCTCACGGCGCAGTTTTTGGCCAGGATGGTGATGCCGCGTTCACGTTCGATGGCGTTGTTGTCCATGACGGTGTCCACGACTTTTTCGTGGTCAGCGAAGGTTCCGGATTGGCGCAGCAGTTGGTCGACCATGGTGGTTTTACCGTGGTCAACGTGCGCGATGATGGCGATGTTGCGAATTTGCTTGCTCATGCTTTCTTCCTTTAAACCTGCGCGGCCAGCAACGGCTCGGGAACAGGCGATCTTTCCAAAATCTGTTGAATTTCGATCGGGCTCAACAATCGACCCGGAATCAATTCGCCGTCATGCACATGCGCTGTTCCCAGCAAGGCACGAGGATGTTCTCCATACACCACGACTTGATCACAATCAACCCAGGGGCCGCGTCGGCGCACCCCACTCAAAAATCTTCCGGCGTTCTCGCTGTCCAGGCTCACCTCGGTGTAGCCCTGCAGCAGCACATCGACCGGTTGCAATGCAGCCAGGCGCTCGTCTTCCGCCATGACCTCCAGCTCGGGCAGCGTCACGCACTGTGACGCTTCAAACGGCCCAGTGACCACTCGGCGCAGCGCGATCAAATGACCGCCGCAGCCCAGGGCCTCGGCGATGTCTTCGCCCAGCGTGCGGATGTAGGTGCCTTTGCTGCACGCCACGCGCAAACGCAAAAACGGGGCATCGCCCTGCAGCTGCATGTCGAGCAGCTCCAGGTCATGGATGACCACGTTGCGCGACTCGCGCTCGATGGTTTCGCCCTCACGCGCGTATTCGTAGAGGGCCTTGCCGTCTTTTTTCAAGGCGCTGTACATCGGTGGCACTTGGCTGATCGGTCCCATGAACCGGTCCAGCACTTCCACCACCATGCCCGGCGTGCACGTCACGTCGCGGGTTTCAATCACTTCACCTTCGGCATCGGCCGTGCGGGTTTTCACACCCAGACGGACGGTGGTTTCATACACCTTGTCAGCATCCAAATGCTGCTGACTGAATTTGGTCGCCGCACCGAAACACAAGGGCAACACGCCCGTGGCCAAGGGATCGAGCGTGCCCGTGTGGCCCGCTTTTTCCGCGCGCAGCAACCACTTGGCCTTTTGCAAAGCCTGGTTGCTGGATAAACCCAGGGGTTTGTCAAGCAGCAACACCCCGTGCACAGGGCGCCGCTGCACCCTGGTGCGGGGCGCGGTGGTCATTCGTCGTCGTCTTTGGCGCGTGAGGCCACGGCCTTGGAGATCAAGGCGTTCATGTCCGATGCACGCTCGGTGGTGCGGTCAAACATGAAGTGCAGCGTGGGCACGGTGTGGATGTGCAGTCGCTTGAACAAACCGTTGCGCAAGAAACCGGCTGCGGCGTTCAGGCCTTCGGTGGCTTCATCGGGGTTGCCGGTCAAGACACTGAAGAACACTTTGGCGTGGGCGTAATCGGGCGTCACCTCGACCGCGTTGAGCGTGACCATGCCCACGCGCGGGTCTTTCAACTCGCGTGCGATCAATTCGGCCAGATCGCGCTGGATCTGGTCGGCCACGCGGAAACCGCGGTTGGGTACGGATGAAACCTTCTTGCGGGCCATTTACAGCGTTCTCGCGATTTCCTTGACGTCGAAGAATTCGAGCTGATCGCCCTCTTTGATGTCGTTGTAGTTTTTGAGCTTGATACCGCACTCGAAGCCTTCTTTGACTTCGCGCACGTCGTCCTTGAGGCGCTTGAGCGAGTCGAGTTCACCGGTGTAGATGACCACGTTGTCGCGCAGCAGGCGGAATTTGGCGTTGCGGGTGACTTGACCCGAAGTGACCATACAACCTGCAACCGTGCCGATCTTGGAGGCGACGAACACGGTCCGGATTTCGGCCATACCCATGATTTCTTCGCGCTGCTCGGGCGCCAGCATGCCGGACATCGCGGCTTTGAGTTCATCCACAGCGTCATAAATGATGTTGTAGTAATGCACGTCAACGCCATTGCCTTCGGCCAGCTTGCGGGCACCGGCATCGGCACGCACGTTGAAGCCAATCACGATGGCTTTGGAGGCAATCGCCAGGTTGATGTCCGACTCGCTGATGCCACCCACGCCGGCATAAACCAGCTGAACTTTGACTTCGTCAGTCGACAGCTTGAGCAAGGAGGCGCCCAGGGCCTCTTGCGAGCCTTGCACGTCGGCCTTGATGATGATGGGCAGCATCTTGACTTCGCCCGCCGACATGTCGGTGAACATGTTTTCGAGCTTGGCAGCTTGTTGCTTGGCGAGCTTGGTGTTGCGGAACTTGCCTGCACGGTAAGTGGCGATCTCGCGGGCACGGCGCTCGTCGCCCATGACCATGAATTCGTCGCCGGCTTGGGGCACTTCGGTCAGACCTTGAATTTCGACCGGAATCGAAGGGCCAGCTGATTTGATGGGATGGCCGTTTTCATCCAGCATGGCGCGCACGCGGCCAAAGGTCTGGCCTGCCAGCACCACATCGCCAGTGTTCAAAGTACCGGACTGCACCAGGATGGTGGCCACGGGGCCTCGACCTTTGTCCAGACGCGCTTCGATGACCAGACCCTTGGCAGCGGCTGCCACGGGGGCTTTGAGTTCGAGCACTTCGGCCTGCAAGAGCACTTGCTCCAACAAGTCGTCAATGCCCATGCCGGTTTTGGCGGACACGGACACGAAGGGTGAATCGCCACCGAATTCTTCGGGCACGACTTCTTCTGCAATCAGTTCAGCGCGCACGCGTTCGATGTTTGAATCGGGCTTGTCCATCTTGTTGATGGCTACCACGATGGGCACACCCGCGGCCTTGGCGTGCTTGATGGCTTCCTTGGTCTGGGGCATGACGCCGTCGTCACCGGCCACCACGAGGATGACGATGTCGGTGGCTTGTGCACCACGGGCACGCATGGCCGTGAAGGCTTCGTGACCGGGGGTGTCCAGGAATGAGATCATGCCGCGAGGCGTTTCGACGTGGTAGGCGCCAATGTGCTGCGTGATGCCACCGGCTTCACCCGAGGCCACTTTGGCACGGCGGATGTAGTCCAGCAGCGAGGTCTTGCCGTGGTCAACGTGACCCATGACCGTGACCACGGGGGCACGCGGCAAGGATTCAGCGTGTTGATCGGAGACTTCTTCGTCGGTGAAGGCTTCTGGGTCGTCCAGCGCCGCGATCACGGCTTTGTGGCCCATTTCTTCCACCACGATCATGGCGGTGTCCTGGTCCAGCGGCTGGTTCATGGTGGCCATTTGGCCCAGCTTCATCAAATGCTTGATGACCTCGGAGGCCTTGATGGCCATCTTGTGCGCCAGTTCGGCCACGGTGATGGTTTCGGGCACGTGGACTTCGAGCACGCGCACTTCTGCCGGTGCCGACTGGCCATGTGAGTCGTCACGATCACGCTCGTTGCCACGGCGGCCACGGGGACCACCGCGCCAGTTGTTACGGCCCACGCCACCGCTGGTGTCACCACGGGTGGGAATCGCCTTTTTCTTGGCCGGATCACCTGCCCAGCTGGACGACAGCTTGGCAGATTTGACTTCCTTGTTGGCGCCTGGAGATGCGGGAACGGCAGTTTTGGCAGCTGCAGCGGCGGCTGCTCTGGCCCCCGGGGCTGGGGTGCCAGCGGGCTTGTGCAAGGTGCCTTTGACCGCAGCTTTGGCTTCGGTCTTGGGCTCTTCTTTTTTCGCAACCAACACCTTTTTGGGGGCGTTCATCATGTTGCGGATGGCTTCGGCTTCGGCCAATGCCTTGCGGCGACGCTCATCGAGGTCACGCGCACGGGCTGTTTCTTCGGCGGCGCGGGCTTTGGATTCATCGGCGGCTTTTTGGGCCGCCGCTTCACGCGCTTGTTGGTCAGCCTTGGCTTTTTCTGCGGCTTGTTCAGCCGCTTTGGTGGCGGCAGTTTCAGCGGCAGACACCACGGGCACGGCTGGCTTGGCTTGCTGCTGCGAAGCGGCGTTGATGCTGGCGGCTTCGGCACGGGCCAGTTGTTCGCGCTCTTCGCGGGTCAAAGCAGGCTTGGCTGCTTGCGCAGCGGCAGCAGCTTGTGCGGCGGCTTTGGCCTCGGCTTGAGCTTGCTGCTCTTGCGCCAATGCTTGCGCACGTTGAGCAGCTTCTTGCTCTTCACGTACTCGGCGCTTTTCAGACAACTCTTCTTCCTGGCGACGGATCAGCTCGGCTTGACGACGGGCTTCTTCTTCGCGGCGAGCCAGCTCGGCATGGTCGATGACCGGCTCTTGAGGCGCTTGCGCCTGAGGCTCGGCCACAGGCTCGTCATCGCGCTTGATGAGGGTGCGTTTCTTGCGCACTTCCACCTGGATCGTGCGGGCCTTGCCGGAAGCGTCGGCTTGCTTGATCTCGCTGGTGGATTTTTTCACCAAGGTGATTTTTTTGCGATCACCGGCTTGCGTGCCATGACTGGCTTGCAAGTAGCTGAGCAATTTTTGCTTGTCAGAATCGTTGAGCGCATCGCCCGCGGAACTTTTGGCAACGCCTGCAGAGCGCAATTGCTCCAGCAAGACATCGGCAGATTTTTTGAGTTCGTTTGCGAACTCGGCAACAGTGGTACTGGACATATTGTGTTCAAGCCTCCATCAGCTTCAGGCCTGGCCTGCGAACCAATGTTCGCGGGCTTTCATGATCAGGGCGGTGGCCTCTTCGGAAGTTTGACCCGAGATATCGGTCAGTTCGTCAGTGGCGAGGTCAGCGAGGTCATCACGGGTGTGGATGCCCGCTTCGACCAGCTTGGAAATGAGCTCAGGCGTGAGGCCCGGCAGGTCGCGCAAATCTTGCGACACTTCTTCGACGCTTTCTTCGCGGGCGATTTCCATGGTCAGCAAGGCGTCTTTGGCACGCGCGCGCAGTTCGTTGATCGTGTCTTCGTCGAAGCTTTCAATGTCCTGCATTTCCTGGATGGGCACATAGGCCACTTCTTCCAGGCTGGTGAAGCCTTCTTCGATCAGGATGTCGGCGATCTCCTGGTCCACGTCGAGCTTTTCCATGAACAGCTGACGGATACCGGTGGTCTCTTCGGCCTGCTTTTGGGCAGACTCGGCCGCGTCCATGATGTTGATTTTCCAGCCCGTGAGGTCGGAGGCCAGGCGCACGTTTTGACCACCGCGACCAATGGCAATGGCCAGGTTTTCTTCGTCCACCACCACATCCATGGCGTGCTTTTCTTCATCCACCACGATGGATTGCACATTGGCCGGGGCCAGGGCGCCGATCACGAACTGAGCGGGGTCTTCGCTCCACAACACGATGTCCACGCGCTCGCCAGCGAGTTCGTTGGTCACGGCGTTCACACGGGTTCCGCGCACACCAACGCAGGTGCCAATCGGATCCACGCGTTTGTCGTGCGAGAGCACGGCGATCTTGGCGCGTGAGCCAGGGTCACGGGCGCAGGTCTTGATTTCGAGCAGGCCTTGTTCGATTTCGGGCACTTCCTGGCGGAACAGCTCGATCATGAATTCGGGGGCCGAACGCGACAAGATGATGGGGGCGCCGCGCAGGGTCAGGTCCACTTCCATGATCATGGCGCGCACACGGTCACCGCTGCGCAGGTTTTCCTTGGGAATCATTTCGCTGCGACGCAGGCGGCCTTCGACGCGGCCGGCTTCACAGATGAGGTCACCCTTGTCCATGCGTTTGACGGTGCCGACAAAGATTTTCTCGCCACGCGACATGAAGTCGTTGAGCAGCATTTCACGCTCGGCGTCGCGGATTTTTTGCAGGATGACCTGCTTGGCGGCCATGGCACCAATGCGACCAATGGGCAAGGATTCGATGGGCTCTTCAATGTATTCGTCGACTTCGATGTCGGGAATTTGCTCTTTGGCTTCAAACAGCAGGATTTCCTGGTCGGGCTGCTGCAGACCGGCTTCATCGGGTACGACATGCCAACGGCGAAAGCTCTCGTAGTTGCCGCTGTCGCGGTCCACGGCCACGCGGATGTCCACTTCACCGGCATACAGTTTTTTGGTGGCTTGCGCCAAGGCTGCTTCCACAGCCCCAAACACCACGTCGCGCTCAACGTTCTTTTCACGTGAGATGGCTTCGACCAACATCAACATTTCGCGATTCATGACTCGACTCTCCTGTTCCACTGGGTCTGGGATTCAGACCCGAAAAAATACTCAAACATTGGTGGCCTTGTTCAGGCTTGACCTTTGGGCTTGCGCCCTTTGAAATCGACCACGGGTGCCAGTCGGGCAGCCTGTAACTCTTGCAGCGTGAAGCCCAGTGCATGCAGTGGAGCGGGCACTCGTTTCTTGCTGATTTTTTGTCCGGGCTTGACGGCAGGCTCATCGCTCCAGACGATCTGCCAGCCGGCGCCTGTGGCATCGCGCTCAAGCGTGCCACGGAATTTTTTGCGGTTGGCACTGACCAGGCCAGCCGCGTTTTCGCCCATGGGGGCTTTGAGGGTGATGTCGATCAATTCACCGACAAAACGCTCGAAATCTTTTTCGTGCCGCAGGGGGCGGTCAATGCCTGGCGAGGAGATTTCCAGGCGGTTGTAGGTCACGCCGTCCACTTCGAGGGCAAACTGCAGCTGTCGGTTGACCTTTTCGCAGTCTTCCACGTTGATGAACACGTCTGACCCAGGGTGCCAGGGCCAGTCGATGGTGATGCGCAGCAAGCCACCCGCAGAGCGCTCTATCTCAACCAGGTCATAGCCTAGGCCGGTCACGGTTTCTTCAACGATTTGCTGCAATGCCACAGAACTTCGAAATGCCAAACTTAAAAAGGAAAGACCCAAAAAAAACGGGCGGTGAAAACCCGCCCGTTTGGTCGTGAAGCTCGTATTCTAGCTGAAAAACGTGCTAAGTGTGTGATTTTTAAGGAAAACAACGCACACAAAAATGACATCTTCGCTCACAAATCCGGGAAAGCCTCCAGCAAATGGCGGGTGTAAGCATGTTGGGGTTGGCCAAGCACTTGCAAGGCGGGTCCGGACTCGACCACCTTGCCGCCTTGCAAAACCAGCACTTGGTGCGCCATGGCGCGCAGCACGTCCACGTCGTGGGTAATCATTAAGTAAGCTATGCCTCTTCGCACTTGCAACGTCTTCAGTAATGTCAGGATTTGCTTTTGCACCGTGACGTCCAGCGCGCTGGTGGGCTCGTCGAGCACCAAGAGCGCAGGCTCGACCACCAGGGCCCTGGCCAGTGCGATGCGTTGGCGTTGCCCGCCGGAAAAAGCGTGTGGATAGCGGTTGAGCAATTCGGGAAAATCGTCACTGGACAAGCCCACTTCGGCCAAGGTGGCCAGGGCGCGCTGCTCGATTTGCGCTGACGTCAGATGGGGCTGATGCAGTTTCAAGCCTTCAGAGACGATCTCGCCCACGGTCATGCGCGGCGAGAGGCTGCCATAAGGGTCTTGAAACATCACCTGCACACGTTGGCGCAAGGCCTTGTCTTGGCGGGGGCGGCCTTGCCAGCGGTCACCGGCAAAGGTGACATCGCCTTCAAATGGCATCAGCCCCAGCACCGCCTGAGCCAAGCTGGATTTGCCCGAGCCGGATTCGCCCATGACGCCCAAGGTGGTGCCCGCCGGGATGCTGAAATCAGCGCCATGCAGTGCGGTGAAGTGGTTTTTGTGAAACCAGCCGCGCCAGCCGGGCACTGCCATGGGATAGCGCACGCACAGGCCGCTGGCCTGAACCACCGATGCGGGCTTGGCTTGAGCGTCGGCTTCATGCAAGTCATCGCGACGGGGGCGGCTGTCCAGCAGCTTCTGGGTGTAGGCATGCTGCGGGCAGGAAAACACAGCCCGCAACTCGCCTTGCTCGACCAGGTGGCCTTTTTCCATGACGGCCACGCGGTGTGCGAAATGCCGCACCAAGGCCAGATCATGGGTGATGAGCAGCACGGCCATGCCCGTTTTTTCTTGCAGCGCCGTCAAGAGATTGAGCATTTGCAGACGCAAGCTGGCGTCCAGCGCGGTGGTGGGTTCGTCGGCCAGCAAGAGTTTGGGCTCGCAGCCCAAGGCCATGGCCATCATGGCCCGCTGGCGTTGCCCGCCCGACAGCTGGTGCGGATAGGCCTGGAAGCGGCGCTCGGGGTCGTCGATGCCGGTTTCGCTCAGCAAAGCCACGGCCCGCAAGTCTGCATCGCGCCTGAGCTGGCCTTTTTTGAGCTGCAGGACTTCGGAGATTTGCTGGCCCACGGTCATCAGCGGGTTGAGGGCCGTCATCGGCTCTTGAAAGATCATGGCGATGTCATCGCCCCGGATGCGCTGCATCTCGGCCAGCGGCTGTTGCAGTAAATCCTGCCCTTGCCACAACACCTGACCGCTCAGCCGGGCCGACTCCAACAAGCGCAGCACAGACAGGGCCGTGACCGATTTGCCGGAGCCCGACTCGCCCACCAAGGCCAGACGCTCACCGGGCTGAATGCTCAGGTCGATGCCATGCACCACTTCGGTGTCACCAAAGGCGACGCGCAGTTGCTTGAGTTGCAGCAAGGGCGTGGTGTTGTTCATGCGTCCACCTTTCGGGGGTCGAGCGCGTCGCGCAAGGCATCGCCCATGAAGGTCAAGAGCAGCAAGGTCACCACCAGCACGCCAAAGGTGGACAGGGAAATCCACCAGGCGTCGATGTTGTTTTTGCCCTGCGCGAGCAATTCGCCCAGCGAAGGCGTGCCGGGGGGCACGCCCAGGCCCAGAAAGTCCAGCGAGGTCAGCGCCAATATGGCGCCGCTCATGCGGAACGGCAAAAAGGTCACCACGGGCGTCATGCTGTTGGGCAGCACATGCCGCCAGATGATGGGCCAGTGCCCCAGGCCCAGCGCCCGGGCGGATTTGACGTAGTCGAGTTGGCGGTTGCGCAAAAATTCGGCCCGTACATAGTCCGACAAGCCCATCCAGCCGAACAGGCTGAGCAAAACCAGCAACAAACCGACGCTGGGCTCGAACACGGCCGAAAAAATGATGAGCAAATACAGCTCGGGCATGGCGCTCCAGATTTCGATGAAGCGCTGGAACACCAAATCGGTCTTGCCCACGAAAAAGCCTTGTACGGCCCCCGTCAGGACGCCCAGCACGACACCAAACAGCGTCAAGGCCAAGGCAAACAGCACCGAGACCCGAAAGCCGTAGAGCAAGCGCGCCAGCACGTCGCGGCCGCGATCGTCGGTGCCCAGCAGGTTGCGTGCCGAAGGCGGTGCGGGGTTGGGCAAGGGGGCAAAGTAATCAAGCGTGCTGTGGTGATAGGGGTTAGGCGCTCTCAAGGCCCAGTGGCCATCCCGCGCCAATTGCTGCTGGATGAAGGGGTCCAGGTAATCCGTGGGGGTTTCAAAATCGCCCCCGAACACCGTCTCGGGCAGTTGCTGCACAACCGGAAAGTACCAATGCCCCTCGTAGCGGACCACCCAGGGTTTGTCGTTGGACAACAATTCGGCGCCTAGGCTGAGCACAAACAGCGTGGAAAAGATGATCAGGCTGCCAAAGCCCAGGCGGTTGCGCTTGAAACGCAGCCAGGCCCTGCGCGAAGGGGACAACTGCGGCGAAGAAAGCGTTGAAGTGGATGCGGTCATTGGTCAAACTTGACGCGGGGATCGACCCACAGGTAGCACAGGTCACTGATGAGTTTGGTGACCAGGCCGATCAGGGTAAACAGATACAAGGTGCCCAAAACAACCGGGTAGTCCCTGCGGATCACCGATTCGTAGCTGAGCAAGCCCAGGCCGTCGAGCGAGAACAAGGTTTCTATCAGCAAGGAGCCTGTAAAAAAGGCCCCGATGAAGGCAGCCGGAAAGCCGGTCACCAAGGGAATCAGGGCGTTGCGCATGACGTGGCGGTACAGCACGCGGCGCTCGCTGAGGCCTTTGGCGCGGGCGGTCAGCACGTATTGCTTGCGAATTTCTTCAAGAAAGGCATTTTTGGTCAGCATGGTGATGACCGCAAACGCGCCCAGCACACTGGCCAGCACAGGCAAGGCGATGTGCCAAAGATAGTCCACCACCTTGCTGCCCCAGCTGAGTTGCTCCCAATTGGAAGAGGTCAGGCCGCGCAAGGGAAACCACTGCAACTGCCCGCCAAACACCACCAACAAAGCCACGCCCAGCACAAAGCCCGGAATCGCATAACCCACCAACACCAGCAAACTGGTGAGGGTGTCAAAGCGCGAGCCGGCGCGAACAGCCTTGGCAATGCCCAAAGGCACGGATATCAAGTAACTGAGAAAAAACGTCCACAAGCCCAAACTGATGGACACGGGCAGTTTTTCCTGAATCAGGCTCCAGACATCCTTGGGGTAGAAAAAGCTCTTGCCCAGATCGAATTGGGCAAACTGTTTGAGCATCATCCAGAACCGCTCTACCGGTGGTTTGTCAAAGCCGTAGAGGGTTTTGATTTCGGCAATGCGGGCGGCGTCCACGCCTTGTCGGCCCCGGTAACCGCTGCCCGCTGCCGCAGCGCCCTCCCCGCCTGTGTCTCGTCCCTGCAGCTGGGCCACCATTTGCTCCACCGGGCCACCGGGCACAAACTGAATCACCACAAAGGTCATCAGCAAAACCCCGAACAGGGTCGGAATCATCAGCAGCAAACGTTTGAAGATGTAGGCCAACATGGTTCAGGGGGCTTTCGGGGCGGCTGGATGTGAAGCTTGGGGACGTGCCGCAGCAGGCGACCACCACACCGAAGTCACCAGTTTTTCAGGTTGGTAAAAACGCGGCAGATCGGCCGGGCGCTCAAACGCCGCCGCACGCCAAGACACCCGGTGCACCGCACCATACCAATGCGGCACCACATAGTGGCCGTGACGCAGCACCCGGTCGAGTGCCCGCAGGCGAGTGACCAGTTCGGGCCGGGTGGTGGCGCTCACCGCTTTGTCGAGCAGCGCGTCCACAGCCGGGTCTTTGAGGCCCAGAATATTGCCGGAACCTTCCACGTCGGCCGACTTGGAGCCAAAGCGCTCGAGCAACTCCGTGCCCGGCGCCTCGCTGCCCACGGCACGGTTGCTCACGATGTCAAAGTCAAAGACGTCCATGCGCTTTTGCAGCAAGGCAAAGTCAATCACTTTGTAACGAACCTGAATGCCCAGTTTTTCCAGGTTCTTGGCAAAGGGCGTGACCACACGGCCCATGGAGCCCGAACTGTCCAGAAACTCGATGCTGAAGGCCTGGCCCTTGGCATTGCGCAAAGCGCCATCGCGGTAGGTCCATCCCGCGTCTTTCAGCAAATCCCGCGCTTGGCGCAAATGGTCTCGCAGCGTGTGGCCCGATGCGGGGTCGAGCGCGGTTTGCGGCGGCTGGGGCACGGCTTGGTCAAACACGGCGGCAGGCAGTTGGGCGCGCAAGGGCTCCAACAGTGCCAACTCGTCCGGGCCTGGCAAGCCCTTGGCCTCGAAATCGCTGGCCACAAAAAAACCACGCACCCGGCTGTAGGCGTTGTAGAACAGCTGCCGGTTCAGCCATTCAAAATCCATGGCCAAGGCAATCGCTTGGCGCACACGCACATCTTTGAACTGTTCGCGCCTCAGATTGAACTGAAAGCCCTGAAAGTCACCGGCATTGCCATGGGGCAGCTCGGCTTTGATCAATGTCCCGCGCTCAAACGCCCTGCCCGTGAAAGCCCTGGCCCATTCACGCGCCACAAAGGACTGCATGTAATCGAACTCGCCCGCTTTGAAGGCTTCGAGCTGGGCGGTGCTGTCCTTGTAAATTTTGTAGGTGATGCGGTCAAAGTTGAACTGGCCTTTGCGCACATTCAGGTCTTGGGCCCAATACGCGGGGTCGCGCACATAGGTGATGTCTTTGCCAAACTGCACCGGGCCGATGCGGTACGGGCCGGAAGCGATGGGGATGTCCATGACCATTTGATCGAAAGCTTTGTGCGTGTTGCCCTGCAAACCCCATTTGCGACTGAATACGGGCATGGCGCCCACGATCAAGGGCAGTTCGCCGTTGGGCCGCACAAAATCAAAACGGATGCTGCGCTCGGCCAACACCGTGGCGCTTTTGACCTCACCAAAGTAAGTGCGGTACTGGGGCGCGGCCTGCTTGCTGGTCAGGCGTTCAAAGGTGTGGCGAACATCGGCGGCCAACACCGGGTCACCGTTGTGAAAACGCGCTTGTGGGTGAATTTGAAAAACCACCGACATGCGGTCGGCGGCCACCTGAATGTCGGAGGCCAACAAGCCATAGGCCGTGGTCGGCTCGTCCATATTGCCCACCAGCAAGGTGTCGAACAACATGTTCAGCAGGGCTGGCGGGGCACTGCCTTTGAGCGTGAAGGGGTTGTACTTGTCGAAGTTGGTCTGCCGCGTGGGCGGCACCAAAACGATCTCGCCGCCTTTGGGCGCAACAGGGTTGACATAGGCGAAATGGGCAAAACCTGCGGGGTAGCGGATGTCGCCAAACTGCGCATAGGCATGTGCAGCCCAGGCGGTGCCCGACATCCAGAGCCCCAAGGCCAGCAAGCAGTTTTTCAAAAATCGGGCCATGGGTCTTCGCATGCGACAATTCTGCCCACTTTTTCTTGGAGTTGAAGACATGAGCACAAAAACAGGATTTCTGGTGGGCAAAAAATTGCTGATCACCGGCGTTTTATCCAACCGTTCCATTGCCTATGGCATCGCCAAAGCCTGCCATGCGCAAGGCGCCGAGCTGGCTTTCAGTTATGTGGGCGAACGTTTCAAGGACCGCATCACCGAATTCGCCGCAGACTTTGACTCCAAATTGATTTTTGATTGCGATGTAGGCAGCGACGAACAAATTGAAAAGCTGTTCACTGACTTGTCGGCCACCTGGCCCAAGCTGGACGGTTTTGTGCACGCCATTGGCTACGCGCCACGCGAAGCGATTGCCGGTGATTTTCTAGACGGCCTGTCACGCGAAGGCTTCAAGATCGCGCACGACATCAGCGCCTACAGCTTCCCCGCCATGGCCAAGGCTGCCCTGCCCTATTTGAACGACAAATCAGCCTTGCTGACACTGACGTATCTGGGCGCCATCCGCACCGTGCCCAACTACAACACCATGGGCCTGGCCAAGGCCAGCCTGGAAGCCTCGGTGCGTTACCTGGCCGAATCCTTGGGCAGCCAAAACCGTGGACTGCGCGCCAACGGCATTTCGGCAGGCCCCATCAAGACGCTGGCGGCCAGCGGCATCAAGGGCTTTGGCAAGATTTTGTCGGTGGTGGCCGAGGCCTCGCCCATTCGTCGCAATGTGACCATTGAGGACGTGGGCAATGTGGCCGCGTTCTTGATGAGCGATCTGGCTGCGGGCGTGACCGCCGAAATCACCTATGTGGACGGTGGTTTCAGCCAAGTGGTCGGCGGCATTGCGGAGCCACCAGCGGCTGCGGCTTGAAGTTACGCTGTGCAGACATGAAAAAAGCGGCCAAGGCCGCTTTTTTTTATTCTGTCACCTGCCACACACGGTTCAAGCCTTCACGCAATCGGCGTAGTAGCGCTTCTTGCCGTCATCATCCTTGATCTCCACCAAGCCGTGGATATCGGTTTCAAAGCCGGGGCACTTCTCATTGAACTCACGCGCAAACTTGAGGTAATCCACGATCTTCTTGTTGAAAACTTCGCCTGGAATCAACAAAGGAATGCCCGGTGGATAAGGCGTGACCAACCCCACGGTGATGCGGCCTTCCAGATGGTCGATTTCCACCCGCTCGGTTTTGCGCTGTGCAATGTGGGCGTAGGCGTCTGATGGGCGCATGGCTGGGGCCAGATCGGACAAATACATGTCGGTGGTCAGGCGAGCGATGTCGTACCTGGCGTACATCTCGTGCACATGCTGGCACAGGTCGCGCAGGCCCATGCGCTCGTAGCGCGGGTGCTTCTGGCAGAACTCCGGCATGATTTTCCACATCGGCTGGTTCTTGGCGTACTCGTCCTTGAACTGTTGCAATGCAGTCAGCAGCGTGTTCCAGCGGCCCTTGGTGATGCCGATGGTGAACATGATGAAGAAGCTGTAGAGGCCGGTTTTTTCCACCACCACGCCGTGCTCCGTGAGGAACTTGCTGACGATCGAAGCCGGGATGCCGGTCTTGTCGAACTTGCCGTCCAGGTTCAGGCCCGGTGTCACGATGGTCGATTTGATGGGGTCGAGCATGTTGAAGCCGTCGGCCAGCTGCTGACCGAAACCGTGCCACTTGCTGGCTTTTTTGCGCGGGTCGTTGCGCAAGATCCAATCGTCAGCGCGGCCAATGCCTTCGTCGGCAAACTTTTCCGGCCCCCAGACCTTGAACCACCAGTCCTTGCCGTAATCCTCGTCCACCTTGCGCATGGCGCGGCGGAAATCCAGGGCTTCGGCAATGCTCTCTTCCACCAGCGCAGTGCCACCGGGTGGCTCCATCATGGCAGCCGCCACATCGCAGCTGGCGATGATGCTGTACTGCGGCGAGGTCGAGGTGTGCATTAAATAGGCTTCGTTGAACAGCGGCCTGTCGAGTTTGACGCTTTGCGCGTCTTGCACCAGCACATGGCTGGCCTGGCTGATACCGGCGAGCAGCTTGTGGATGGACTGCGTGGCGTAAACCATGGACTCTTTGGGGCGAGCGCGCTTTTTGCCCATCGCGTGGTACGGGCCATAAAACGGGTGGAAAGCTGCGTGCGGCAACCAGGCCTCGTCAAAGTGCAAGTTGTCCACGTAACCGTCGAGCATGGTCTTGATGGTTTCGGTGTTGTAGAGCACTCCGTCGTAGGTGGACTGGGTCAGGGTCATCACGCGGGGCTTGACCTTTTTCGGGTCCACGCCTTTGAGTAAGGGGTTGGCCTTGATCTTGGCCATGATGGCCGCAGGCTCAAACTCGCTTTTGGGGATGGGGCCGATGATGCCGAAGTGGTTGCGCGTGGGCTTCATGAACACGGGCACCGCACCGGTCATGATGATCGCGTGCAAGATGGACTTGTGGCAGTTGCGGTCCACCACCACCACGTCGCCCGGGGCCACGGTGTGGTGCCAGACAATTTTGTTGGAGGTGCTGGTGCCGTTGGTCACAAAGAAGCAATGATCGGCATTGAAAATGCGCGCCGCGTTGCGCTCGCTCTCGCCAATGGCGCCGTTGTGGTCCAGCAGCTGGCCCAGCTCTTCCACCGCGTTGCACACGTCAGCGCGCAGCATGTTCTCACCGTAAAACTGGTGGTACATCTGGCCCACTGGGCTCTTCAAGAAGGCCACGCCCCCTGAGTGACCCGGGCAGTGCCACGAATAAGAGCCGTCTTCAGCGTAATCGAGCAGCGCCTTGAAAAACGGCGGCTGCACACCTTCCAGGTAGCTTTTGGCCTCACGAATGATATGGCGCGCCACAAACTCGGGCGTGTCTTCAAACATGTGGATGAAGCCGTGCAACTCGCGCAGGATGTCGTTGGGCAAATGGCGCGAGGTCTTGGTCTCGCCATAGATGTAAATCGGCACGTCGGCGTTTTTGCGGCGCACTTCGTCAATGAAGGCGCGCAAGTTGATGACGGCTGGGTCCAGGTCTGGGCCCGGAGAAAACTCTTCGTCGTCGATCGACAAGATGAACGCACTGGCGCGGCTTTGCTGCTGCGCAAACTGCGACAGATCGCCGTAACTGGTCACACCCAAGACCTCGAACCCCTCGGCAATGATGGCATCGGCCAAAGCGCGGATACCCAGGCCCGATGTGTTTTCGGAGCGGTAATCTTCGTCAATGATGACGATGGGGAAACGGAATTTCATGGGCAGAAGTGGGTCAAGGCCAAAAGAAAGACAAACAGGCGCGAAGTTTAAGGACAAAACTGCCCCTCGGTGCAGCTGTTACTGAGAATTCACGAAAAAACCACCGTGCAGCCATTGACTGACAAAGTTCAACGCCTGTGAATGGGAAGAGGGAAAAATGCGTGTTTACACTGCTACAATACAGGGCTTCGGAGCGGTGGATGAGTGGTTTAAGTCGCACGCCTGGAAAGCGTGTGTGGGTTAATAGCCCACCGCGGGTTCGAATCCCGCCTGCTCCGCCAAAAACCAAAAAAAGCCTGCACATGTGCAGGCTTTTTTTTAGTCTGTGCATTTCAAGCGCAGCACCATGCCACCCTTGAAATGAGGCCCTCCCGAGGGAGGGCCAACAGATCAGCGAACCACAGCGATCTGTGCACGCTCGCCACCTTTGTAGGTGTACAAGGTCAAGGCGCCGTTCTTGATGTCGCCCTTTTCATCAAAAGCGATATCGCCTGTCACGCCTTTGTAGCTGATGGCCTTGAGGGCTGGCAGGTACTTGGCAGGATCAGCAGAACCGGCTGTCACCATGGCCGTGGCCATGACTTTCACAGCGTCATACACGTAGGGTGCATAGACCTGGACGTCGGCATTGAATTTGGCTTTGAAGTCGGTACGGAATTTTTCCATGCCGGCTTTTTGCTCGCCTTCGACGCCGCCTGCTTCAGCGCAGAACACGGTTTCGTCTTTCATGGCGTCGCCAGCCAGTTTGGCCAGCTCGGAGGTGCAGATGCCGTCACCGCCCATGAACTTGGCCTGAATGCCCAGGGATTTCATTTGACGCAGCATCGGGCCAGCCACAGCGTCCATACCGCCAAAGAACACGACATCAGGCTTTTTGGCCTTCAGGGTGGTCAGGATGGAGTTGAAATCGGAGGCTTTGTCGGTGGTGAACTCATGACCGACGATGGTGCCGCCAGCAGCGGTGGCGCCCTTTTTGAATTCTTCAGCCACGCCCTGGCCGTAAGCTGTACGGTCATCAATCACAGCAATGTTTTTGCCCTTGAGGGATTCCACAGCGTATTTGCCGAGGGTGCCGCCCAAGTGCACGTCATCAGCCACCACGCGGAACGCGCCAGCGTAACCTTGACGGGTGTACTTGGGGTTGGTAGCAGATGGCGAAATTTGGGGAATGCCTGCGGTGTTGTAGATCTGCGAAGCAGGAATGGTGGTGCCGGAGTTCAGGTGACCGATCACGCCGATGACTTTGGCGTCGACCAGTTTTTGGGCAGCTGCAGTGCCTTGCTTGGGGTCTGCTGCGTCGTCTTCAGCCAGCAGTTCGAACTTGACAGCCTTGTCGCCGAATTTGAGGCCGGCAGCATTGAGTTCTTCAATGGCCATGCGGGCACCGTTTTCATTGTCTTTACCCAGGTGGGCAATGGCGCCGCTGACAGGACCGACGTGACCGATTTTGACCACCACGCCGCTATCAGTAGCGGCCTCTTTTTTGCCGCAAGCGGCCAAAACGACTGCAGCAACGGCCACAGCGACGAAAGTCAAAGAACGATTACCAGAAATTTTCATAGAAACTCCGAAGAAAAAATTGCTTCAATCAAGCAGCCTGTGAAGATACTGCAAAAACGATGACTGTGCCTCAGGGAAAACCAAAAGTCCGTGAGATTTTTGACAGTCACTGACTCCGTGGATTTTCATATTTTTCAGAACGTTTTTCCCACAAGCCTTGAATGCTTTTGCGCACCAGTTCTGTGGTCAAACGGTCCAATTCAGGGCGCAAGCCGTCCAGCAATTCATTGGACATGGCAAACAAGGCGGCTCGTTCGGCTTCGCGCACATCGAGCGCTACGCGAACGGCTTCGGGAATGCTGGAGGTCTCCAGTGCTTGCGTCAGCGTGGGGATGTCTGCCGCGTTCGGCATGACACTGGGCTCATGGGCGGATGTCAATGGCATGGTCATGATGCAGAAACCTTGGACAAATCATGTTGCAACAAATCATAGCCCTGCGCGGTGTAGTGCTTCCAGCGTTGGCGCGCGCACATTCGGCTGTGGTCGTCCATCGCGACAATTTCAATCAGGCGTTCAAAACGCTCAAAGCCCTCGGGCACTTCATCGCCCAAATTGAGCAGCACATCCAATACCCCCAAATCGGTGGTGTTGTGGCTCAGCAAAATGGCCGAGGCGTCCTGTATGTCCGCAGGATTGGCCGTGGTGCTGTGCGGCAAAAAATCCGTGGCAGAAAATGTCCACAGCGCGGCATCGAGTTGGCGCAAAGTCGCTGGTGCCCCGACAACGCCCACGCGCAGACTTCGCCCATGAGCTTTGCGCAACAGCCGACAGGCGTATTGCAATCGCTCAGGGGCGTTGAAATGGAATTCGATGCGGGTCATCCATGCCACCGTCAAGTGCGCTCGGTTTTGGCTTTGCCCCTGGTTTTGGCAGCCACTTTCACACGTGCCGAGGTCGGGGTGTTGGTTGCCGTCTGTGCCAAAAGGTAATTCAGCAGCAGGCCCACCGGTCGCCCCGTGGCCCCTTTGGCCGCCCCACTGCGCCACGCAGTGCCTGCGATGTCCAGATGTGCCCAAGGAAATTGCGTGGCGAAACGCTGCAAGAATTTGGCAGCCGTGATCGAGCCTCCCGCCCTGCCCGCGACGTTGGCCACATCGGCAAAACGGGTTTTCAGCCCCTCGGCGTAGTCCTCGTCCAAGGGCATGCGCCAACACACATCGCCCGAGTCTTCGCCTGCTTTGTGCAAAGCCAAAGCCAAGTCATCATCGCTGGAAAAAAGCCCCGAGCGGACAGCGCCCAAGGCAATCACACAGGCCCCGGTCAGGGTGGCGATGTCGATCACCGCCTTGGGCTTGAAGCGCTCGGCATAGGTCAGGGCATCGCACAGGACCAGACGACCTTCGGCATCGGTGTTGAGGATTTCAATGGTCTGCCCACTCATGCTGGTGACCACATCACCGGGTTTGACGGCCTGACCGCTGGGCATGTTCTCGGTCGCAGGGATCAGCCCCACCACGTTGATGGCTAGGCGCAATTGGGCCAAGGCCTTGAACACCCCCAAAACACTGGCAGCGCCGCTCATGTCGTATTTCATTTCATCCATTTCAGCCGCTGGCTTGATGGAAATGCCGCCCGTGTCAAAGGTGATGCCCTTGCCCACCAGCACAACTGGCGCTTGCGTTGCCGGTGCACCGCTGTAGCGCATGACGATGAATTTGAGGGGTTCATCAGCGCCTTGCGCCACCGCCAAAAAGGAACCCATGCCCAGTTTGGTGACTTCACGAACGCCCAAGACCTCGCATTTGAAGCCTGGCCCCTTGGCAATGGCTTGTGCCGCCTGAGCCAGCAGGGTGGGCGTGGCGTGGTTGGCAGGCCTGTTGGCCCACTCTTTGGCCACTTCAATGCCCTGCACCAAAGCCTGTGCACGCACCACGGCCCCACGGTGAGCGGCATCCACTGTTTCCATGGTGAAGACGACGTTTTTCAGGGTTCTGGGTTTGGGCTTGCTCAGCGTGCTGGCGTAGCTGTAGGAGGCATCGGCCAAGGCGCTGGCAGCCGCTTCCAGTGCTTGCGCGCTCACATCCACCAGCGCATGTACGCCCAGACTTGTGAGCTTGAGGGCCTTCAAGGCGCCCCAGGCTGCAGCCATGGCGGTGCGCATGTGCCGGGGGGTGCCGTCTTGCGTGCACACCACCACCACTTGACGCGCCTTGACGCCATCCAGGGCGTACAAGGACAAGAGAGCGCCCGCCTTGAGCTCCAAATCGCCATGCACGATGGCCGATCGCACCCGGGCGGCAATCGGGTTGGAGACATCCACGGATTGCGGCACCTGATCGGGCCACAGGACAATCAGTGCATCGTGATCGTCGCGGATGATGCGTGAGAGCGCGCGTTTTTGGATTTCGAAGTTCATAATTGAGGGTTTCCTTCCTGTCGATGTTATTCCATTCTTCCCTTCGCAAAGCCTTGGCTCACACTTTCCAAGCTGTGCAGCACCAGCTGCTGGCTGGCCATCTGTACTGCGACAACCTCAAAGCTTTTGCCTTGACCTTTGCCACCACACTGCCCGAGGCCCGCATATGAAAACCGTTCGGCGTTTGCTGCATGGGGAAATATTGCGGGCTGTGGCTTTTGTCGCGGCCAGTTTTCTGGCCTTGTTTGGTTTTTTTGACATGGTGTCTGAGCTGCAAGAGCTCAACCGCTACGAAGCCCAAGGCTATCGGCTGCACCATGCCTTGCTGTTCATTGCCCTGAAAATTCCGGTTCATCTGTATGAGCTTTTGCCCATTTCGGTATTGATCGGCACCATATTGGTCATGGCCCGCTTGGCGCAGAGTTCGGAATTCACCATCTTGCGAACGGGCGGCCTGGACCCTTTGCGCGCCTTGGGTTCCTTGATGAGCCTCGGCCTTATCTTTGTCACTCTCACCTTTTTGATTGGCGACTACGCAGCGCCTTGGGCAGATCGGCAGGCCATCCAGCTCAAAGGGCAATTTCAGGGGCGACTGACCATCGGTCAAACCGGTGCCTGGCTCAAAGAAACCCAGGGGCAGCGACACTTTGCCGTCAATGTTCGATTGTTTGATGGCCTTGAACACATGGAAAACATCCGCATCCACGAGTTCAACACACAAGGCAAATTGCTGAGCATCAGCACGGCATCCAAAGCGCTGATCCAGCCCAAGGCCTGGTTGCTCACGGATGTGGAGCGCAAAACGATTGCAACCAGCGCAGATGCCAAGCAGCTCAAATTCACGTCCGAACATGTCAAAGAACAAGTTTGGCCGACAAAAATCAGCGCCGACATGGTGGCCGCGGCCTTGCTCAGCCCCGAGCGCATGCGCACCTGGGAGCTGTTCAAGTACATGCGCCACCTGTCACAAAACAAACAAAACGCCCAGGCTTATGAAATCGAGTTTTGGCGCAAGGTGTTCTATCCGCTCAGCTGCCTGGTGATGCTGGTTCTGGCCATGCCCTTTGCCTATTTGCACTTTCGCTCGGGGCAGATTGCCGGACATGTCTTTTTGGGCGTGCTGGCCGGCATCAGCTTTACGCTGCTGAACAATCTGTTTGGCTTTGTAGGCAACCTGCACAACTGGCAGCCTTGGCTGACCTCGGCGGCTCCGGCCTTGATTTACAGCGCTGTTTCTTTGGGCGCATTTTGGTGGATGGTGTTAAGACGATGAGCAACAACCTGGCCCCAACGGGCGTGATTCTTTTTGCCCACGGTTCACGCGACCCTTTGTGGCGTTTGCCCATCGACGCGGTGGCCGACAACATGAAAGCCCGATGGCCCGGCTTGGCTGTGGCTTGCGCCTTTCTGGAGTTGATGCCACCAGACCTGAACACGACCGTCGAGCAACTGATGACGCAGGGTTTGTCGCACATCCGCATCGTGCCTATGTTTCTGGGCGTGGGGCGCCATGCCCGTGAAGACCTGCCCGCTTTGGTACAGGACTTGCACCAAGCCTATCCGCAGATGCACTTCGAGCTGATGCCCGCCATTGGCGAACACCCGGCCATGACGGCCCTCATGGCAGACATCGCCGCGGGTCAAACCAGCAACGCTTAGACAAAAGCAGCCATAGACAGCTAAAGCATAATGATGCAATTCAATATAGCTTTGAGCATATGAACCTGCACCAATTTCGTTTTGTCCAAGAAGCCGCTCGCCGCAACCTCAACCTGACCGAAACGGCCAAGGCGCTGCATACCTCGCAACCGGGCGTCTCCAAGGCCATCATTGAGCTTGAAGAAGAGCTGGGCATCGAAATCTTTGCCCGCCATGGCAAACGGCTCAAACGCATCACTGAGCCCGGCCAGCATGTGCTGCACAGCATTGAAGTGATCCTGCGCGAAGTGGTCAATTTGCGCAAAATTGGCGACCAATACAGCGCCCAGGACAGCGGCACACTGTCGATTGCCACCACACACACCCAGGCGCGCTATGTGCTGCCCATGCCGGTGGCCAAGTTGCGCGACAAATACCCCAAGGTCAACATCAGCTTGCACCAAGGTGCGCCCGATCAGGTGGCCAAAATGCTGCTCGACGACACAGCCGAAATCGGCATCGCCACCGAGTCCCTGTCGGCCTATGAAGACCTGGTCACCCTGCCCTGCTACGAGTGGCAACACGTTCTGGTGCTGCCTCTGGACCATCCCTTGGCTAAAAAAGAGAACTTGTCGCTTGACGACATTGCCAGCGAACCCATCATCACCTACCACCCCTCATTCACAGGGCGCAGTCGCATTGACCACGCTTTTGCCGCGAAAAAACTGCATCCCCGCATTGCGCTGGAAGCCATCGACTCCGACGTGATCAAGACCTATGTGCGACTGGGCCTGGGCATTGGCATCGTGGCCGAAATGGCCGTCAAGGATGATCCCGTGCACGATCTGGCCGTGAGGCCCCTGGCCAATTTGCTGGGCCTGAACGTGGCACGCGTGGCCTTCAAGCGAGGGGCTTACCTGCGCCACTTTGTCTACCATTTCGCCGAATTGCTCAGTGACCGGCTCACCGGCCCGCTCATTACCAAAGCCATGACCGGGCACGTCAACGATTACGAGCTTTAACGGGCAGGGTCCACTGAATCTGATTTTTTCAACCTTTGATTGATTGACACACCATGACTGCTCGCACCCCACAGCTGGTTTCCAAAGCACCGAACATGGGCACCACCATCTTCACCATCATGTCGGCTCTGGCCACCGAGAAAAACGCAGTCAACCTGGGCCAGGGCTTTCCAGACTTTCCGTGCGACCCCAAGCTGCTCGATCTGGTGGACGGCGCCATGCGCGAAGGCCTCAACCAGTACCCGCCCATGCCCGGTGTGGCACCGCTGCGCGAAGCCGTGTCGAAAAAAATTGAAACCCTTTATGGCCGCCACTACGACCCGGCCAGCGAGATCACTGTCACGGCCGGGGCCACTCAGGCCATCCTGACCGCCATCCTGGCCATCGTGCACCCGGGTGACGAAGTCATCGTGCTGGAGCCCTGCTACGACAGCTATGTGCCCAATATCGAACTGGCAGGCGGGGTGGTGGTGCGTGTGCCGCTGACACCGGGCACCTTTCGCCCCGACTTTGACAAAATCCGCGCGGCCATCAGCCCCAAAACCCGCGCCATCCTCATCAACTCGCCGCACAACCCCAGCGGCATGATCTGGTCACGCGAGGAGATGCTCACGCTGCAAGAGATCCTGGTGCCCACGGACATCGTGCTCATCAGCGACGAGGTCTATGAACACATGGTCTTCGCCCCCAACCAGCACTGGAGCGCGGCGCACTTTGACGGCCTGGCCGCTCGAGCCTTCATCGTCTCCAGCTTTGGCAAGACCTACCATGTGACGGGCTGGAAAATCGGCACCGTGGCAGCACCGGCGGCCTTCACCGCCGAATTTCGCAAGGTCCACCAGTTCAACGTTTTCACCGTGAACACCCCCATGCAGCACGCCCTAGCGCGCTTCATGGCAAACCCGGCGCCTTATCTGGAGCTGCCTGCGTTTTACCAGCGCAAACGCGACCTGTTCCGCCAGGGACTGGCGCAAACCAAATTCAAACTGCTGCCCGGCGAAGGCACCTATTTCCAGTGTGTGGACATCTCGGGCCTGGATGTGCCCGAGAAAAACCTGAGCGAAGCCCAGTTTTGCCAATGGCTGACCACCGACATCGGTGTGGCCGCCATTCCGCTGTCGGCCTTTTACGGCAACGGTTTTGACCAGAAGGTGATCCGGTTTTGCTTTGCCAAAAAAGATGAAACGCTGCAACTGGCGCTGCATCGACTGGCCAGGCTGTGAGCAGGTTCAGTCATCCTCGACCGCGTTGATGCCCGGAAACAGCACCTCTGTATAGCCAAAGCGCGTGAAGTCACGCACGCGCATCGGGTACAGCTTGCCCAGCAGGTGGTCGCATTCGTGCTGCACCACGCGGGCATGAAAACCATCGACCGTGCGGTCAATCATGTCGCCGGACAAATCCAGTCCGGCATAGCGGATGCGCGCATACCGGGGCACCACGCCACGCAGCCCCGGCACGGACAGGCATCCCTCCCAATCCTCTTCTTCGTTGTCTTCCAGCGGGATGATGACCGGGTTGATCAGCACCGTGCGCGGGATGGCGGGTGCATTGGGATAGCGGGGATTGATGCGGTCGGTGCCAAAAATCACGACCTGCAAATCCACCCCGATCTGGGGTGCAGCCAGACCCGCACCGTTGACGGCTGCCATGGTGTCCTGCATGTCCTGCACGAGTTGGCCCAAGCCCCGCATTTGCTGCGGTGACACCGCCTGGGCCGCACGCAAAAGACGTGGATCGCCCATTTTCAGAATTTCACGGATGGTCATGGCGGCAAATCACTTCAAAAGTATTTCACGCAAAAGGGCAGAAAAAAAGGCACACAACGGGTGCCATCAGGGCCTGTGCCCCGACAGCAGCACCGCCAGCCCCGCATCATCGAGCACAGGCACACCGAGCGCCTGCGCCTTGTCGAGCTTGCTGCCCGCTTCCGCGCCCGCCACCACGTAGCTGGTTTTCTTGCTCACTGAGCCGGCAACTTTGGCGCCCAGGGCTTCGAGTTTGTCTTTGGCTTCGTCGCGGCCCATGCTTTGCAAGGTGCCGGTCAGCACCACCGTGAGGCCTGCCAGCGGCATTTCGGTCGGGGCTAGGGCATCACCCTCGACCCAATGGATGCCTGCATCGCGCAAGGCCTGCACCACTTCGCGGTTGTGCGGCTGGTCAAAAAAAGTGCGGATGCTGTGGGCGACGATGGGACCGACATCGGCCACCTGCAGCAGCGCGTCTTCGCTGGCGGCCATGATGGCGTCCAGTTGGCCAAAATGCCGGGCCAGCTCCTTGGCAGTGGCCTCGCCCACATGCCGAATGCCCAGGCCAAACAAAAACCGGGGCAGCGTGGCCTGCTTGGATTTGTCCAGCGCATCAAGCAAATTCCGGGCTGATTTTTCGGCCATGCGGTCCATGCCCGCCAGGTCCTGCAACTGCAGGCTGTACAGGTCGGCCAAGGTGTTGACGCGGCCCGAATCAACCAGCTGGTCCACCAGTTTGTCGCCCAGGCCTTCGATGTCCATGGCGCGGCGGTGCGCAAAATGCCAGACGGCCTGTTTGCGCTGGGCGCTGCAAAACAGCCCGCCGGTGCAGCGGTGGTCGGCTTCGCCCTCTTCCCGCTCGGCCAGGCTGCCGCACACCGGGCAGTGGCTCATCATGGTGAACAACTCGGCACCTGCCGGGCGCTTGTCCAGCACCACCGATACCACCTCGGGGATCACGTCGCCTGCACGTCGCACGATGACTGTGTCACCCACCCGCACGTCTTTTCGGCGGGCCTCCAATTCGTTGTGCAGCGTGGCATTGGTCACCGTCACGCCACCCACAAACACGGGGGCCAGCTTGGCCACCGGGGTGAGCTTGCCGGTGCGGCCCACCTGCACATCGATGGCCAGCACCTGCGTCATTTCTTCTTGCGCCGGGTATTTGTGAGCCACCGCCCAGCGGGGCTCACGGGTCACAAAGCCCAGTTGCTGCTGCGAGGCCAGGTCATTAACTTTGTAGACCACGCCGTCGATGTCATAAGGCAAACGGTCACGCTCTGCGGCGATACGCTGGTGAAAGCCCACCAGTCCCGCTGCGCCCTGCACGCAAGAGGTTTGCTCGGCCACCGGAAAGCCCCAGCTTTTGAGCTGCTGCAAGGCTTGGTAGTGCGTGGTCCAGACGGGGGCGCCTTCAGACGGCGCGCTGATGTCACCCCAGCCGTAGGCAAAAAAGCTCAAGGGCCTCTCGGCGGCAATGCCGGAATCGAGCTGGCGCACCGCTCCGGCAGCGGCGTTGCGGGGGTTCACAAAGGTTTTTTCACCCTTCATGCCTTGAGCAATGCGCTGGCGTTGGCGCTCATTGAGGGCCTCAAAATCATCGCGGCGCATGTACACCTCGCCACGCACTTCCAGCACGGCAGGTGCATCGGCGGGCAGGCGAAGCGGAATCTGGCCAATGGTGCGGATGTTGGTGGTGACGTCTTCACCGGTTTCGCCGTCGCCCCGGGTGGCCGCTTGCACCAGCACGCCGTCTTCGTAGCGCAGGCTCATGGCCAGGCCGTCAAACTTCAGCTCGGCCACATAGTCCACCGCCGGGTCAGATTCGGTCAGGCCCAATTCCTTGCGGATGCGGGCATCAAAAGCCTCGGCCCCACTGGCTTCGGTGTCGGTTTCGGTGCGGATGCTCAGCATGGGCACGCGGTGCGTGACCTGGGCAAATTCGGCCAGGACTTTGCCGCCCACGCGCTGTGTGGGAGAGTCCGGGGTCAACAGCTCGGGGTGCTCAGCTTCCAGCGCCTGCAATTGCCGAAACAAGCGGTCGTACTCGGCATCGGGCACCTCGGGGGCATCGAGCGTGTAGTAGCAATGCGCGTGGTGGTGCAAGGCCGTGCGCAAGCTGGCCGCACGTTCAGCAGGCGACGTGGCGGCACGGGCCACCCCATGCGCAGCGGCAGGCGTTGTATCGCCAAACAAATCTGACTGGGGCATGTGCTCAAGTCCCATCACGAAAACAAACGTCGCGTTTGAGGGGAGCCCGCTGACAACTCGCGCTGATCCAGGGCGCTGTAAAGCCGCTCCAGGTCATGGGCAATGTCGTCGAGCGCTTCATCGGCCAGCACCTGCCCCCGGCCATCGGTGACCACCCCGTCCATGGACTGGGCCAGGAGGCGGGCCGCTTCACGCAGGCGGTCAAAGGGCTGCTCTTCGCGGGCCGTTTGTGGCACGTCCAGGCTCAGGGCAAACTCACGCACCGCCGACAAGGCCGGGTCTTCGGCCAAAGCCGCTTGCATGTCAAAACTCAGGGACAGCACGGGCGGCAAACCCGCCACCGCCGAGGGCAAGACCAGGCGACCAGGAATGGAGCCGGCAATGAAGCCCAGACGGGCCGCATGCTGCTGGATGTAGCCCGGGCTCCAGGCGGCATCTCGTGCGCACAAGGTGACGCTCAGCTGGGCGTCGTGGGCATTGGCAAACTGGTCGAGTTCACGGGCACGGGCCACCTCTTCGAGCATGTCGCTGAAGGTGGCGGTGCCCCCCACGACATCGGCAAAGGCCTGGGTTTTGACCACGAATTCGGAAAACTCGATGTCATTGAGCGCACCCATGCGGTTGGCCAACTGCACACCCGCCTGGAAGGCCGAATAACGCTGGCCGGGCACGATGGCTTCCCATTCGCCGCTGAGCTGGCTGCAGCCTTCGACCGTGAACAGCTTGGTGCCCACACGGCGCGTGGTCGGCAGCGCCGCCAGTGCGGCGTCGCCCGACACGGGCTGATCCACCTCAATGGTGGAGATCACATCAATCAAGGCATCCAGCAAAGGCTTGCGCTCGGGCTGAGGCAAATTAGCAAAGTCATCGTCCAGCGTGGGCTCTGTGGCCCGCAACTCATGGCCCTGGGGTTCCAGTTTGTGCGCCGCTCCTGCGGGGGGCTCTGGCAATCTGGGCGCGTTTTTGCGCGAAGTCCAGTAGTTGTAAACCACGACCCCGACCACCGTCAGCCCGCCCATGGCCACCAAGCTGACTTGCAATGAACTCAATGCACTCAACAAATCCAACATACAAATTCTCAGGTTCAGGCCATGTCGGCCATAGACACTGCGGACTCCATGTCCACAGCCACAATGCGTGAAACGCCCTGCTCTTGCATGGTCACGCCAATCAACTGCTCGGCCATTTCCATGGCGATCTTGTTGTGGCTGATGAACAGGAACTGGGTTTCCTTGCCCATGCCCGCCACCAGCTTGGCATAGCGCTCGGTATTGGCGTCGTCCAGCGGCGCGTCCACCTCATCCAGCAAGCAAAACGGGGCCGGGTTGAGCTGGAAAATGGCAAACACCAGGGCAATGGCCGTGAGGGCTTTCTCGCCACCCGACAGCAGGTGGATCGTCTGGTTTTTCTTGCCCGGTGGCTGCGCCAGCACCTGCACGCCTGCGTCCAGGATTTCGTCGCCCGTCATGACCAAGCGCGCATTGCCGCCACCGAACAGCTCGGGGAACATGCGGCTGAAATGGTCATTGACGATCTTGAAGGTCCCGCCCAGTAATTCGCGGGTTTCGGCGTCGATCTTGCGGATGGCGTCTTCCAGCGTGTTCATGGCGTCAGTCAGGTCGGCGCACTGCGAGTCGAGGAAGGTCTTGCGTTCACGCGAGGTGGTCAGCTCTTCCAGCGCGGCCAGGTTGACCGGGCCCAAAGCCGTGATTTCACGGTGAATGCGGTCGATCTCGCCTTGCAGGCCCGTCACGCGCACCTGGCCGGTTTCGATGGACTGGGCCACGGCTTCAAGGTCGGCCTGCGCATCGGCCAGCAGCTGGGTGTATTGCTCAAGCCCCAATCGGGCGGCTTGTTCCTTGAGCTGCAAGTCGGTGATGCGCTGGCGCAGGGGGTCGAGTTCGCGCTCAAAGGCCACGCGGCGTTCATCGCTGGCGCGCAATTTGGCCGTGAGGTCGTCGTAGGCGCTGCGGCGGGCGCCCAAGGCCTGCTCTCGCTCCATCTTGACGGCCAGCACGTTTTGCAAACCGGCCTGGGCGGCGGCATCGGTCAGGCGGCTGAGTTCATCGCGGGCACGCTGCATTTCGGCGTCGATGCTGGCCACTTGCTGCTGCGCGGTTTCAATGGTGCGGTTCAGTTCGGCCCGCCGGGCGTCCAGGCTGCGCTGCGAGAACTGGGCCTCTTGGGCGCGGCGCTCCAGGCTGCGCTGCTGTTCACGGCATTCGGCCAGCTTGCGTTCGGACTCGATCACCCGTTCGTCCAGTTGGGCGTGGCGCTCCTGGCTGTCGGCCAGCTGCATGTCCAGCTCTTCAAAACGTGCCTCAGCCGTCACGCGGCGCTCTTGCAATTCGTCGAGCAAGGCGTCGACTTCGGCCAGGTCGTTGTTGATTTGTGCGCTGCGGGCGCGGGTTTGTTCCACCAGCTGCGACAAACGCAGGGTTTCGACCTGCAACTCGTGGGTGCGCGACTGGCTTTCGGCCGCTTCGCGGCGCACGCTGACCAGGCGCTGCGAGGCGTCGGCATAGGCGGCTTCGGCCCGCACCAGGGCGCTGCGGCTTTCTTCGGCAATCAGGGTCTGGGCGCGTTGCTGTTTTTCCAGGTTTTCAATGTCTTGCGCACGGGCCAGCAAACCGGCTTGTTCGGAGTCCTGCGCGTAAAACACCACGCTGTTCAGATCCACCGCGTGGCCTGCCTGCACCAACAGGGTTTCGCCCGGCTGCAGCTGGCTGCGCCAAGCCAGCGCATCTTCGATCTGGGGCGCGGTGTAACAGCCTTGCAGCCAGTCGGTCACCAGGGCCAAAAGCCCCGCATCAGGAATGCGCAGGTAATCGGCCAGCGGGCGGCAAGCGCCGGGCAAGCCGCTGCGCGGCACGGCTTTGGACGCCAGCGGGGGGCTGAAAAACGAGAGCTTGGCCGGGGGCGCGTCATTGGCAAAGGCCCGTACCATGTCCAGGCGCGAGACCTCCAGCGCAGACAGCCGTTCACGCAGGGCCGATTCGAGGGCGTTTTCCCAGCCCGATTCAATGTGGATGCGGCTCCACAGGCCTTCGAGCCCGTCCATGCCGTGCTTGGCCAGCCAGGGTTTGAGCTTGCCGTCGGTGCGCACTTTTTCCTGCAAGGCCTTGAGCGCTTCGATGCGGGCGCTCAGGTCGGCCAGACGGGCAGACTCATCGTTGACGGCCTTTTGCCGCTCACGGCGGTCTTCGTCCAGCGCGGGCACCCGGTCTTGCAGCTCGTGCAGGCGGGCTTCAGATTCGGCGACTTGGGCTTCGGCTGTGGCCAGCTGTTCCTGCAGGTTGTGCAGCCGGGCCTCGTCGGGGGCGGCCAGGGCGTTGCGGTCGGCCAGCAGGCGTTCGCGGCGGTTTTCGAGCTGGCGCGATTGTTCTTCGACGTTGCGCTGGTCAGCGGCCAGCACACCAATTTGCTGCTGCACCTGCACCACACTGGCGCGCTGGGCATTGGCGTCGTTTTGGGCTTTGCGCAGGGCTTCTTCCAGATCGGGCAAGGCCATGGCCTGGTCTTCCACCTGGGCGGCCAGTGTCATACTCTGATCTTCGGCCATGGCGGCCTGCTCGGACAGGGTTTCCAGCTCGGCCTGGGCGTCTTCGCTGCGGGTGCCCCATTGGGCGGTTTGCTCGATCAGCTGCTGCAAGCGCTGTTCGGCACGCTGGCGGCCTTCGACCACAAAGCGGATTTCGGCTTCCAGGCGGCCCACTTCGGCGCTGGCTTCGTACAAAGCGCCTTGCGCCTGGTTGACCTGGTCTCCTGCGGCGTAATGCGCCTGGCGGATGGTTTCCAGATCGGCTTCCACATGGCGCAGGTCGGCCATGCGGGACTCCAGGGCGTTGACGGCCTGGTCCACATCGGACTTCATGCGGCCCTGGTCGGCCTCGGCGTCACGGCGCTTTAAAAACCACAGCTGGTGCTGTTTGAGCGTGCTGTCAGCCTGCAGGTTGTTGTAGCGATGCGCCACCTCGGCTTGTTTTTCGAGCTTTTCCAGGTTGGCGTTCAGCTCGCGCAGGATGTCGTCGACGCGGGTCAGGTTTTCGCGGGTGTCAGACAGGCGGTTTTCGGTCTCGCGGCGGCGCTCTTTGTATTTGGACACGCCTGCAGCTTCTTCGAGGAACAAGCGCAGCTCTTCAGGGCGCGACTCGATGATGCGGCTGATGGTGCCCTGCCCGATGATGGCGTAGGCCCTTGGCCCGAGGCCCGTGCCCAGAAACACGTCCTGCACGTCGCGGCGGCGCACCGGCTGGTTGTTGATGTAGTAGCTGCTGTTGCCGTCACGCGTGAGCACGCGCTTGACGGCGATCTCGGCAAATTGGCCCCACTGGCCGCCTGCGCGGTGGTCGGCATTGTCAAACACCAGCTCCACACTGGCCCGGCTGGCCGGTTTGCGGGTGGTGGTGCCATTAAAGATGACGTCCTGCATGGACTCGCCACGCAATTCAGACGCCTTGGACTCGCCCAGCACCCAGCGCACCGCGTCCATGATGTTGGATTTGCCGCAACCGTTGGGGCCGACCACGCCCACCAGCTGCCCGGGCAGCAAGAAGTTGGTCGGTTCGGCGAACGATTTGAAGCCCGAAAGCTTGATGGAATTGAGACGCACGGCGGTCTGGTCGATCCAATGAAAAGCTGAAAAAACCCGAGGGCTGGTCGCAAGCCGTCAAGACATTGCCAAAACCCTCAAAAAATCACGAATCAAAGGATTCAATCCCCGATTCGGAAGAGTCTGAGATGTTAACCCAGCCATCCGGCCCCATGGCACAGACTGGCCTTGCGTGCGCTGCAAATGAATGAGCCCTGGTCAATTGCGTGCGCTGCAAATGAATGAGCCCTGGTCAACATTCTCTTCATGGCAGCAAGTTCGCCCCCCCCCCCCCCMMGGACTGCCCTCAAGTTGACCGACATCATGAAACACCCTGATTCTGCAGAAAGCTGGCTGATCGGCTCTGCCTGCGTGCAACTGAAAAAATGGAGCTTCGTTGAGTCCACTGTGCCCATGAATTCCTGATGTTCGCGCTGCGCGTTGTTGACGAGCGCCACCGTGGGCTGCG
>NZ_CXOO01000012.1 GCF_001269385.1 Limnohabitans sp. DM1
CAACATACTTTTCGCACACGGCCAGAACCTTGTGCGGCGACTCCCCGACAAGACGCGAGACGGCGGCAAATGGCATCTGGCCAGACAGCATCAGAATGAAGGCTTCAAACAGCAAGGTGAAGCCATTAAGTCGCCCGGCAAAATCAGGCTCGACCAACCGCACCGAACCGTTGGGAAGTTTCACGCGAGGCGTGCGAACTTGCAGATGGCACTCGTGTTGAAAGAAGTTCAGGTGCCGATACGTCTTGGCCACCGTGTCGTGCACACCATGCAGCCCATCGTGACCCGAGACTGCAAAGCGACTGCCGACTTTGAAGTCAATCAATATCGTCAAGGTCTTGGCACCTTCGTCGAACTCAACCGAGGCAACGCACCACGGGTCAGTGATGCCCAGGGCAGATTCAAACAGCTTGGCAGTCATCAATTCACGCTCAAAAGTTGATCAATATGGCAGAAGCTTACCCACTCAAATTTCAAGAGAACCAAATAGTTTGCGCGCCCTTTGAATGAGCAACGCAGCCAAGTCGGCCCAGATGCGCCAGTCGCGCGACTCGTTGGCATCGGCCAAGGTGGAGCGGTGAGGGGCATGCCGAAAGCCCATGGCATAGAGCTTGTTGGCATTGGCACCCAAACTCGCTTCGATGTCGCGCAACGACTCTCGCCAGGTCAACTGGGCAAAAGCCATGATGCGGAACTGCTCGGTACAACGCAAACGTCGCACACCCGAGTCGCCCCCATAGCGGTTGACGATGCGAGAAAAGCTGGTCCAAGGCACAAACTCCATGATTTGTGCAAACAAGGTTTTGCCGACATTCATGGCAAGGCTCCAAGGGCGATAGTCCTTGGAAATTACACAGGAATGGCAAACTGGATTTCAAATCGGCACCAAACAAAAATCAGCTGCAGGCCGCATGGATTCGAGACTTCAGCCTCAAACCAATCGATTTAACCGGACACTACTGATCACAGGACTATGTTGAAGGACCTGGCTTTGTGAAGCTGCTGCGCCCTGAGGGTGAGATTGATTTTGTGGCGTCGCCCAATTTGACGGCTCAGCCTTTTGAAGAGTGGACCTTGCTGGGGCGCAAAGTCAAAGTCGAGACCTCGGCCGAAATCGTCGCCAAGAAACTGTGGCACCGAGGTGACCGGGCCACGGCCCGTGATTTGTTCGATCTGTCTTTGGTCATCGAACGTGAGCCTGATGCTTTGGCCACGGCTTCGCCGTATCTCACGCGACACCGAGCAGCATTTTTGTCGCAGCTTGAACAACGGCGTGCGGTGCTGTCTGCGCAGTTTGAGGCGATTGACACCCTTGAGTATCGGCCGAGTTACAACGAATCCCTTGAGCGAGCGCGCATCTACTTGAGCCAGCTGCCCTGAAGGCACAAAGACAAAGTCTGGCGCGAGGGGATGTCCACCCGCTGGCTGGGTACATACCAACCCACTTGGGGTATTTAGCCTGACCAAAGCTCAAAGCCCATGACCCCCCATCACATCACCACCCTCCCCGCACTGCGCCAGCTCTTCGGCCCCGCCCGTGAGCGGGCGCTCAAAAAAGAAATCCCGGCGCTCGATGCGCATGCGGTGCAGTTCATTGGTTTGTCGCCCTTTGTGGTGCTGGCCAGCAGCGATGCGCAGGGGCAGATGGACGCCTCGCCTCGCGGGGGCGATGCGGGTTTCGTCAAGGTGCTGAACGCGCAGACGCTGCTCGTGCCCGATGCGCCGGGCAACAACCGGCTGGACACGCTGGAGAACATCATCGCCACGGGCCGCTTGGGCACTTTGTTCATGGTGCCGGGCTTTGACGAGACCTTGCGCGTCAACGGACGCGCCGTGTTGTCCACCGACCCGGCTGACTTGGCGCTGTGCGCCGATGCGCGGCGCACGCCCGCGCTGGTGATCCGCTTGACGGTGGCGTCGGTGTACCTGCATTGCGCCAAGGCTTTCATGCGTTCGGGCTTGTGGGATGCTTCGCGCCACACTGACCGGGCGCAAATGCCCAGCATGGGCGAGATGATGCGCGACCAGATCCGCAGCTTCAAGGGTGAAGAGATCGAGGTGGAAGCCCAAGCCGAGATGTTGGCGCGTTACCAGCAGTCGCTTTGACCAGATTCGCATGCCCACATGGGGCATGCGAGCCCACTCCGTTCAATGATTCAACTGCCCCCAAGCCTTCTCCAGCCGCTTGATGCTCACCGGCTGCGGGGTGCGCAGCTCTTGCGCGAAGAAGCTCACGCGCAGCTCTTCGAGTAGCCAACGGAACTCGAGCATGCGGGCGTCTTGCGCGCCTTTGCGTTCGGCCACCAGGCGCCAGTAGCGTTGCTCTTGCGGTTTTAGCTCGGTCAGGCGCTGGGCGTCGCGGGCGGGGTCGGCGCGGTATTTATCGAGGCGCAGGGTCACGGCCTTGAGGTAGCGGGCGCAGTGCTGCAGCTGCGCCCACGGGGTGGCGGCCATGAAGTTTTTGGGCATCAGGCGTTGAAGTTGCTGGGTGCAGTCGGCCGTCGCATCGGGGGCGTTTTTGGTGTCCTTGATCTTGCGGGTGGCCGCGCCAAATTCCAGCAAGATGGTGCCCGCCAGCCGGGCCACTTCGTTGGCGATCAAGGTGAGGCGGCCACGGCCTTCTTCGATGCGGCGCTTGAAGGTGGCTTCGTCGTTGGGCAGCGGGTCGAGCAAAAAGGCGCGGTCCAGCGCCACGTCGATGATCTGGGCTTTCAATTCATCCGCCGTGCCCAGCGGCATGTAGGCCACGGCCATTTTTTGCAGGTCGGGGATGTTTTTCTCAAGGTACTTGAGCGCGTCTTTGATCTGCAGCGCAAACAGGCGGCGCAAGCCAGCGCGGTTTTTGCTGGCGGCCACGTCGGGCTCGTCAAACACTTCGATGGTCACGGCGTCTTGCACGTCCACCAGCGCGGGAAAGCCGATCAGGGTCTGGCCGCCTTTGCTGATTTCCATCAGCTCGGGCAGTTCCCCGAAGGTCCAGGTGGTGTAGCGCTGGGGGGCCAGGGGTTTGGGGGCTGCGGCGGCTTTGGCCGAGGCGGGTGCGCGTTGGCTGGATGGCCGCGCTTCACTCGCATTGACCGGAGAGTGGTCCGCATTGTTTTGAGGTGAGTTCGCAGGTAATGGACTGGCGGCGACTTTCAGCTGCGCCAGCGCCTGAAACGCACCTCGCGCTTTGGCACCCAGCTCGCCTTTGAGCGCGCCCAAGTTGCGGCCCATGCCCAGCTGGCGGCCGTGTTCGTCCACCACCAGCAGGTTCATGAACAAATGCGGGCTGAGCATCTCGTGTTTGAAGTCGGTGCGCTTCACGTCCAGGCTGGTTTCGTCGCGCACTTTTTTGAGCAGCACGTCGGTCAGCGATCCGGTCCCAAACAACTCGGGCACCGACAGCTCGGCCGCCAAGCGCGTGGCCGATTCGGGCAGGGGCACAAAGCGGCTGCGCGGGCGCTGCGGCAGACTCTTGAGCAGGGCCTGGATCTTGTCTTTGAGCAGGCCGGGCACCAGCCATTCGCAGCGGTCTTCGCTGACTTGGTTGAGCACAAACAACGGCACCGTCACGGTGACCCCATCGCGGGCGTCGCCCGGTTGGTGCAGATAAGTGGCCGTGCAGTCGGTGCCACCCAAACGGATCTGTTTGGGGAAGGCCTGCGTGGTGATGCCTGCGGCTTCGTGGCGCATCAGCTCTTCGCGCGTCAGCATCAGCAGGCGCGGTTGCTTGGCGCTCTCATGGCGATACCAGTCTTCCAGCAGGCGGCCGCTGCACACTTCGGGGGGGATCTGCTGGTCGTAAAAGGCGTAGATCAGCTCGTCGTCCACCAGCACGTCTTGCCTGCGCGACTTGTGTTCCAGCTCTTCGACCTTGGCGATCATCTTGTGGTTGGCGGCCAGGAAAGGCAGCTTGGTCTCCCACTGGTCGCCCACCAGCGCTTCGCGGATGAAGATGACGCGTGCGCCGTGCAGGTCCACCCGGCTGTAGGCCGTGCGCCGCCCGCTGTAAACCACCAGGCCATACAGCGTGGCGCGTTCCAGCGCCACCACTTCGGCGGATTTCTTTTCCCAATGCGGGTCGAGCACCTGTTTGCGCAGGAGGTGCGCGCCGACTTGCTCCAGCCACTGCGGCTCGATGGCCGCGATGCCCCGGCCAAACAGGCGCGTGGTCTCCACCAGCTCGGCCACCACAATCCAACGGCCCGGCTTTTTGCTCAAGTGTGCGCCGGGATGTTTGTGGAACTTGATGCCGCGTGCGCCCAGATAGGCTTCTTCGTCTTCGAGTTTGTAGCCTACGTTGCCCAGCAGACCTGCCAGCATGGACAGGTGCAATTGCTCATAACTCGCAGGCTGCGTGTTGATGCGCCACTTGTGTTCGGCCACCACGGTGAGCAGCTGGGTGTGCGTGTCCCGCCACTCGCGCACGCGCCGGATGTTGATGAAGTTCTGGCGGAGCAGCTGCTCGTATTGGCGGTTGCTCAGCTTGTGCTGCGGCGCTTCTTTAATCGGGGTCAGATCCCGATTGTTTTGACCCGGCTGGACTGGCGAATTTAATTGGGATCTGACCCCAATTGTTTTAGAGGGCCCGCCTCGGGCGTCATGAATCCATTTCCACAGTTTCAGGTAACCGGTGAACTCGCTTTTGTCGTCATCAAACTTGGCGTGTTGCTGGTCGGCCTGGGCCTGGGCGTCCATCGGGCGGTCGCGCACGTCTTGCACGCTCATGGCGCTGGCAATGACCAGCACTTCGTCCAGGGCGTTGCGGTGACGCGCTTCCAGAATCATGCGGCCCACACGCGGGTCCAGCGGCAGACGGGCCAGCTCTTGGCCAATGGGGGTGAGTTCGTTGTCGTCATCGACTGCGCCCAGCTCGGCCAGTAATTGGTAGCCGTCGGTGATGGCGCGTTTGGAAGGCGCTTCGATGAACGGGAAGTCTTCCACCACGCCCAGGTGCAGGCTCTTCATGCGCAAGATCACGCCCGCCAAGGACGAGCGCAAGATTTCCGGATCGGTGAAGCGGGGGCGGCCTGCAAAGTCTTTGTCGTCGTACAGGCGGATGCAGATGCCGTTGGCCACGCGGCCGCAGCGGCCCGCCCGCTGGTTGGCCGCCGCCTGGCTGATCGGCTCGACCATGAGCTGCTCGACCTTGCTGCGCAGGCTGTAGCGTTTGACCCGCGCCGTGCCCGCGTCGATCACATAACGGATGCCCGGCACCGTCAAAGAAGTCTCGGCCACGTTGGTGGCAAGAACGATGCGGCGGCCGTTGGACGCTTCAAAAATCTGGTCTTGCTCGGCCTGCGACAGGCGGGCAAACAAAGGCAAAACTTCGGCACCCCGCGTGAGTGGCTGGTGCGCCAAGTGCTTGCGCAGGTGGTCGGCGGCTTCGCGGATCTCGCGCTCGCCGGGCAAAAAGATCAGGATGTCGCCCGCTGCCCCGCCTTGCCAGAGTTCGTCCACCGCATCGGCCATAGCCTCGTTCAGGCCATAGTCACGCGACTCTTCAAACGGGCGGTAACGCTGCTCCACCGGGAAGGTGCGGCCGGACACCATGATGACCGGGGCCGGACCGTTGCGCGAGGCAAAGTGCTTGGCAAACCGGTCGGCGTCGATGGTGGCCGAAGTCACCACGATTTTGAGGTCCGGGCGTCGCGGCAAGATCTGGCGCAGGTAACCCAGCAAGAAGTCGATGTTCAGGCTGCGTTCGTGCGCCTCGTCGATGATGATGGTGTCGTAGGCCTGCAGCAGCGGGTCGGTTTGCGTTTCGGCCAACAAAATACCGTCGGTCATGAGCTTGACCGAGGCGTTTTTGCTCAAACGGTCCTGAAACCGCACCTTGAAACCCACCACCTCGCCCAGCGGCGTTTTGAGTTCTTCGGCAATCCGCTTGGCCACCGAGCTGGCCGCAATGCGCCGGGGCTGGGTGTGGCCGATCATCCGCGCCCGCTCGCCCGGCTTGGCGTTGAGCTTGCCGCGCCCCAGCATCAGCGCAATTTTGGGCAGCTGCGTGGTCTTGCCCGAGCCGGTTTCACCGCACACGATGATGACCTGGTGCTGGTCCATGGCGGCCATGATTTCGTCACGGCGGGCCGAGACGGGCAGGCCTTCGGGGAAGTCGATTTGGAGTTCAGACATGGGTCAAATGAAAGGGTAATGGCGCGAACAAGCAGTGCTTACAAAGTACGACCCAAAGGCAGATACAGCGTCATGGGCTTGTCGGCACAGGGCGTGAAGCCGTAATGCAGGTAAAAATTTTGGGCAGCTGTGTCTTTGGCGTCCACCAGCATGGCAAAGGCCGCCACATGCTGGCGCGCTTGCAGGCACCGCTGCACCGCCAAGCCCACCAGCACCTGGCCCAGGCCCTGCCCACGAAAGCGCAGGTCCACCACCAAACGCCCGAGCCTGAAACAGGGCACGGGGTATGGGGGCAAGGTTTTGCGGGTCTCGGCAGGCAGCGCGGCGTGGGCCACATGGGCTGCGCTCAGGCTGTAGTAGCCGAGGATGGTTGGCGGGGCATCGCTGTCCACCAGCACGCGCACCGTGCTGATGCCTTTTTTCTGGTGCTGCGCGGCCAGTCGGTGCAGGTAGTCGTTGAGCGGCGGCACGCCGCAGTCAAAAGATGAACGGTCGTGGCGCTGGGCTTCGAGCAGTTGCTCTTCAAGCACGCTTGACCTTTGCCGCATCGGCCAGGGCACCCTGCAAGGCGGCGTTGGGCGCAAAGTCGGCGTTCAGTGCGGCGGCAAAGGCCTGAAAGTCCCGGTCGCTCAGGGTGATCCGCGATTCGCGCTCCAGCAACTCCAGCGCCTTGTCTTTGGCTGCCGCCCGCATGAAGGCCGACATGGTCGTGCCCATGAGCGCTGCCGCACGCGAGACCACGTCTTTTTCAGCGGCGTCCATTTTCAGGTCCAGTCGGGCAGCAGAAGCGGTCATGGTGCGGTCCTTTGAAGCGGGGTGCGAAGGTCTCGTGGGTCAATGGGTACGGAATTTTACCGTATGAATTTGTTACCCCAGGGGTCATATTTTGTTGTCAAAAAAGTTCACGTGAACACGTGCTACACTGATTTACGTGTTTTTCTAGAAAGAGATTTTTCATGAGCAATCTCACCATTTCCGTTGACGAAAACCTGATTAAGCAAGCCCGTATCAAAGCCATCCAAGAAGGCACATCGCTGAGCGCAAAGATGCGCGAACTGCTGTCCTTGTATGTCCGGCAAGACACACCCGCTGCCCCCATCGTGATTCCCAAACTGCCTGTCTCCAAAGCCCGGGGCGGCCTGCAACCGGGTATTGACCCGAGCAGTAACCGCTCCATGTATGACGCGATGGACGCGGACATGGACCTGACGCGGCTGTCATGACGCCTGATGTCAATGTGCTGGCGGCCGCTTACCGGCCCGACCACCCGCACCACTTGCCTGCCCGCGCCTGGCTGGACGACGCCGTTGTGCAAGCAGCCAACGGACGCACCAGCCTGATGCTGCTGGGCATGGTGGTGACAGGTTTGATACGGATCACCACCCACCCCAAAATTTTTCAACAAACAGATCCTTTACAAGACGTGACCGACTTTGTGGACAGCCTGCTCAGCTGCCCCGGCGTGCAATTTCAGCCGCAGGGTGCCACCTGGCCCAATCTGCGGCAAGTGTGTCTGGCACAACAAGCCACAGGCAACTTGATCACCGATGCATGGATCGCCGCAACGGTGATGCAATCCGGTGAGACACTCTGCACATTCGACCGCGATTTTTCGCGTCTGCTTCCCGCAGACCAACTTCTTTTGCTCAAGCCCTGACACCTCAAGCCCATGTCCACAGTCTTCAACTTCACCTTCGTGCCCTGGTTCCGCTCGGTCGCGCCTTACATCCACATGCACCGGGGCAAGACCTTTGTGGTGGGCATTGCGGGCGAGGCGATTGCGGCGGGCAAGTTGCACAATCTGGCACAAGACTTGGCGCTGATCCAGAGCATGGGCGTCAAGATCGTGCTGGTGCACGGCTTTCGCCCGCAAGTCAATGAACAGCTGGCCGCCAAGGGCCACACCCCCAAGTACTCGCACGGCATCCGCATCACCGACAGCGTGGCGCTCGACTGCGCCCAAGAGGCCGCGGGTCAACTGCGTTACGAGATCGAAGCCGCCTTCAGCCAGGGCTTGCCCAACACGCCCATGGCGGGCTCCACCGTACGGGTGATTTCGGGCAACTTCATCACCGCACGACCCGTGGGCATTGTGGACGGGGTGGACTTCATCCACTCGGGCCTGGTGCGCAAGGTCGATGTCGACGGCATCATGCGAACCCTCGACATGGGCGCGATGGTGCTGCTCTCGCCCTTTGGCTTCTCGCCCACGGGCGAGGCCTTCAACCTGACCATGGAAGAAGTGGCCACCAGCGTGGCGGCCGAGTTGCAAGCCGACAAACTGATTTTTGTGACCGAGATCCCGGGCATCCGCATGCAGCCCAGCGAGCCGGCCAGCGAAGACAACCCGATCGACACCGAGCTGCCCCTGGCTGCCGCCAAACAGTTGCTCGCTTCACTGCCCACGCCCACCGAGCCGACCGACATCGGCTTTTACCTGCAGCACTGCGTCAAAGCGTGCGAAGAAGGCGTGGAACGCTCGCACATCCTGCCCTTTGCGGTGGACGGCGCTTTGCTGCTCGAAATTTATGTGCACGACGGCATTGGCACCATGGTGGTGGACGAAAAGCTCGAAGAGCTGCGCGAAGCCACGTCCGACGACGTGGGCGGCATCTTGCAGCTGATCGAGCCCTTTGAGAAAGACGGCACGCTGGTCAAGCGCGACCGCACCGAGATCGAGCGCGACATCGACCACTACACCATCATTGACCACGACGGCGTGATCTTTGCCTGCGCCGCGCTCTACCCCTACCCGGAAGCCAAAACGGCCGAGATGGCGGCGCTCACCGTGTCGCCCCAGTCACAAGGTCAGGGCGATGGCGAAAAGGTGCTCAAGCGCATCGAGCAACGCGCCCGCGCCATGGGCCTCAAGAGCATTTTTGTACTGACCACGCGCACCATGCACTGGTTCATCAAACGCGGCTTTGCGCAGGTGGACCCGGACTGGCTGCCCGAGGCGCGTAAACGCAAATACAACTGGGACCGAAAGAGCCAGGTGCTGGTCAAGAAGCTGTGAAAGAAAACGTGCTGGCAGCGCGCTTGTTGCAGCGCATGCCCATCAGCTGGCACATGGCGAGCTTCAGGACAAGGAAAAATCCACCGCCGCCATGGCGTGCAACGCTGTGGTGTCAAAGCTGGGCAAGCCGCCGTCACCAGGGTGCAAGATCATGGTCAGTTCGGTGCAGCCCAATATCACGCCTTGCGCGCCTTGGGCCGTCAAATCGCGCACCAGGGCCGCGAGCTTCTGGCGCGAATCCTCCTTCACTACGCCCTGGCACAGCTCTTCAAAAATGACCCGGTGCGCCTCGATGCGCCCGGGCTCATCGGGCACCACACACGCGATGCCCCTTGCCGCCAGCCGATCGCGCATGAAGGCTTGCTCCATGGTGAAGCGGGTGCCCAGCAGGCCCACCTTGTGCAAACCAGCAGCCAAAATCGCGTCGGCGGTCACGTCGGCAATGTGCAACAAGGGCAAGGCGGTCACTGATTGCACCTCCTGCGCGATGCGGTGCATGGTGTTGGTGCAGATCAGCAAGACTTCGGCACCGCTCCTTTCGAGTTGGCGCGCTGCCGTTTGCAATATCTCGGTCATGCGCAGCCAGTCACCCTGCTTTTGCAGATCGGCAATTTCCTGAAAGTCCAGGCTGATGAGGTGCACCCGCGCCGAGTGCAGACCGCCATGGCGCTTGGCCACTTCGCGGTTGATGTGTTGGTAATAAAGCGCCGTGGATTCCCAACTCATGCCGCCGATCAAACCAATTTTTTTCATGCCCGCCTTCTTTGCAAAATGAGTCTCAAAGTTTGCCACCAGACGACCAGCATGAAGTTTCAAAATTACGCACGAAATGGCTTTTTTTTGGAATAATTTTCTACAATCTAGCCATGAAACAGAAACTGGATGCAATAGATCGAAAATTGCTGGAATTGCTGCAAAAGAGCAGCGACTTGCCGATCAACGAGCTGGCCGCCGCCGTGCACCTGACGGCAACGCCTTGCTGGCGTCGCATTCAGAGGCTCAAGGATCTGGGCGTGATCTCTCAGCAGGTGGCGCTGGTGGATCGGCAAAAGGTGAATCTGGGGGTGACGGTGTTTGTGGCGGTGCGCACGCGTGACCACGACCTGCCCTGGCTGGAGAAGTTTCGGGCCACAGTGCAGACCATCCCTGAAATCGTCGAGGTCTACCGCATGAGCGGTGATGTGGACTACCTGCTGCGGGTGGTGGTGCCCGACATTGCCGCTTACGACCAGGTGTACAAGCAGCTGATTCAGCAGGTGCCGCTGTCAGATGTGAGTTCGAGCTTTGCCATGGAAGAGCTGAAATACACCACCGCCGTGCCGCTCAATTACGCCGCTGGCTGACGCGACTTGAAGGCCACCCACAGGCCCAAAAGGCCAAACGCCACAAAGCACACAAACGACCAGTTGGCAATGGAGCCGCCCAAAAAGGTCCAGTCGATCTTGGTGCAGTCGCCGCTGCCCTTGAAGATCATGGGAATGGCGCGGTTGATGGGAAAGTTTTCGACCATGCCGTAAAAGTCTCGGCCACAGCTCACGACTTCGGGCGGGTACCACTGCAGCCAGCTTTGGCGTGCGGCCGTGAAGGCGCCAAAGCCCGCCACCAGCGCCAGCAAGAAACCCGACACCGCAAGGCCCCACCCCCGCAAACGCCAGCCCACAGCCGCCAACACCACCACGCCGATCAGTGCATAGCGCTGCACGATGCACATGGGGCAGGGGTTCAGGCCCACTACATGCTGCAAATACAGGCCAAAAGCCAACATGCCGATGCCCGACAAGGCGATCAAGGCCATCCAGCGTGGGGGGGTGAGGGTGTTCATGTTCATGGGCAAGGGGGTTACAAAAGCAAACGGGCGCATTGTGCGCCCGTGGGGTGATTGGCTGGGTGGGGCAAATCACATGGCCCCAACCCGATCAGGCATTGCAAGGCCCTGTGCGGCACATCAGGCGTCGGCAAAGGCCCGCTCAATCACAAAGGCGCCCGGTGTGCTGGTGTTGCCTTCTTTGAGGCCACGCTCTTCGCAGATGCGCTTCAAGTCGCGCAGCATTTCGGGTGAGCCGCAAATCATGACGCGGTCGGTTTCAGCATTGAGCGGGGGCAGGCCCAGGTCGGCAAAGAGTTTGCCGTTTTCCATCAAGTCGGTCACCCGGCCCTGGTTTTTATAGGCCTCACGGGTCACGGTGGGGTAGTACAGCAACTGCTTTGTCACCATCTCGCCCAGGAACTCGTTGGCAGGCAAATCCTGGGTGATGTAGTCGTGGTAGGCCAGTTCATTGACCTGGCGCACGCCGTGCACCAGGATGACTTTTTCAAAGCGCTCGTAGGTTTCAGGGTCGCGGATGATGCTCATGAAGGGCGCCAGACCCGTGCCGGTGGACAGCAAATACAGGTTTTTGCCAGGCAGCAAATAGTCGCACAGCAGCGTGCCTGTGGGCTTGCGGCCCACGACGATGGTGTCGCCCACCTGGATGTGTTGCAACCTGGAGGTCAGCGGGCCATCGGGCACCTTGATGCTCAAAAATTCGAGGTGCTCTTCGTAGTTGGCGCTGGCAATCGAATAGGCGCGCAAAAGCGGTTTGCCGCTTTCCTGGCGCAGGCCAATCATGGTGAAGTGGCCATTCGAAAAGCGCAGGGCCTGATCGCGGGTGGTGGTGAAGCTGAACAAGCGGTCCGTCCAGTGGTGAACGCTCAAAACGCGCTCTTCGAGAAATGCACTCATTTGATTTGTTTCGGTTTGGGCCGGGGCCAGAGCCCCAATGCCGCTAAGGGATGCTGAAAGCTTGCTACAGTTGCGGCCTGCAAGAACACGAAGATGGCGCGGCCGCTGGGCAACAACGCGTATTTTCGTGCGATTTGTTCACAACTGGAAATACGTAAATTCTATATCCGTATAACCAGCGCTTCTTAAGACAGTTCAAGGCTCGACAACACCATGGCACGCACCGTTCAATGCATCAAACTCGGCAAAGAGGCCGAAGGTCTGGATTTTCCGCCCTACCCCGGCGAGCTGGGCAAGCGCATCTGGGAGGGCGTGAGCAAGCAAGCCTGGGCCGACTGGCTCAAGCACCAGACCATGCTGGTCAATGAAAACCGCCTGAACCTGGCCGATCTGCGCGCCCGCCAGTACCTGGCCCGCCAGATGGAAAACCATTTCTTTGGTGACGGTGCTGACGCCGCGCAAGGCTACGTGCCGCCTCCTGCGGCTTGATTCGGTCAGTGAGTGCAGCCCATTTAGCTGGGTTATCAGGCGCTACTCCTGCACAACTCCTGCACGCATGCGGTCTGTTGCCCCACCCAAGCGGCATGCCCGAGTGGGCTGACCTGCGCCAATGGCATGTGATGCAGGTGGGCGATGCCGTCCACGGCCTGGCCTTTTTGGCCTCCTGGCAGGCCTGGCTGCAAGACCCCCGCAGACCTGATCGCCTGTTTTTCAGCGTGCTGGCGGACCACCCCTGCGCCTTGCAAGACCTGCAGGCCATCGCCCAAAACCATCCGGCACTCGCGGGCTTGAGCGCGTCACTCAGACGGCAATGGCGGGGCCTGATGCCCGGCACGCACCGGCTGGTGTTTGAAGAGGGCCGCGTTCAGCTGACGCTGCACCTGGGCGCGCCCGAAAAAACCCTGCGCGAGATGGATGTGGCCGCTGACAGCGTCTTGCTGGGCAGCCCGCAGTGCCAGCCCGCCCCGAGCCAAGACACCCGCCAAGGCGCCTCACGCTTGCAAAGGCTGCAAGCAGTCTCTCGCCTGTGCCGCCCAGGCACACGGCTGGCCATGGAGCGGACGAGCGACATGCCATCGGCTGAAGAATGGCTGCAATGCGGCTTTCAGCCCCTGCCCCACAAAGATTTGCCAGAAGCCACCTGCCTGAGCGCCCTGTATGCGCCCGCCTGGCAGCCGCGCAGCCGCCTGCGGCATGCGGCCCCACCGGCATCACGCCAGGCATTGGTGATCGGCGCGGGCTTGTCGGGCTCGGCGGTGGCCCACAGCCTGGCCTTGCGCGGCTGGGCGGTCACCGTGATCGACCAGGGCAGCAGCCCGGGCGCCGGGGCTTCCGGCCTGCCCGCCGGGCTGACCGCGCCCCATGTGTCACCCGACGACAACGTGCTCTCGCGCATCACCCGCTCAGGTGTGCGTGCCACGCTGCAACGCGCTGAGCAACTCCTGAAAACGGGTGCCGACTGGTCCCCCACAGGCGTGCTGGAACACCGTGTGGAAGGCAAACGCAGCTTGCCTACAGGCTCGGACTGGCCCGAGGCAGCCCACGAATGGAGCACACAGGCCACCCCCGAACACCTTCGCCAAGCGGGCTTGGCGCCCAGCGACAACGCGCTTTGGCACAAGCTGGCGGGCTGGCTTCGCCCCCAGACTTTGGTCGCCGCTCAATTGAATACCCCCGGCGTCCTCACCCTGTGGGGCCAGCGCATGGCGCACTTGCAGCGCCTGCCAGATGCATCAGGTGGATCAGACGGGCAAACCCCGCTCACCTCGAACAAATGGCAAGCTTGCGACGCGGCTGGGAAGCCCATTGCGCAGGCTGAATGGGTGGTTTTTTCGGGGGGGTTTGACACCCTGCACATGCTCAACAGCCTGCCGCCCGATGCCGACAAACCCGCCATCCCGCTGAACCCGCTGCGCGGACAAATCAGTTTTGGCGAATTGGCGGGACTGCCCCAGGCCGCCACGCAGCAACTGCCGCCCTTCCCGGTGAACGGCCACGGCAGTTTCATCGCTGGCGTGCCCACGCCTGAGGGGGCCAACGGCTGGTTTATGGGGTCGACTTTTGAGCGCAACTGCACCCAGGCCCCCCTTCGGGAAGAAGACCACAGCGCCAACCACAAGCGCCTGGTCACGCTCTTGCCCACGCTGGGTGCCGCCATGGCCGGACAGTTTTCTGCACCCAAAGTGCAAGGCTGGGCGGGCCTGCGCTGCACCTTGCCAGACCGCTTGCCCGTGGTGGGACCCATCGACGCCACAACGTGGCCCGGCTTGTGGATCAGTGCAGGCATGGGGGCACGAGGCATCAGTTTGGCGGTCTTGTGTGGCGAAATGACGGCCGCTTTGCTGGAAAATGAGCCTTTGCCCCTGTCGCCATCCTTGGCGAAATCATTGCTTGCCGAACGTTTCAAAAAACGACAAAATCAACAACATTAAGACACCTTGGTCATATTGTTTAATACCTCAGTGTCATCACTGTCCGAAACCGACCCTCTCTCATGAATTCCTTGACTGCATCGACCGATGCAACGACCCCACTGTGGCCCTGGAGCCCCTCGGACCGCCTGCGCATCGAAAAATGTGCCGCCTCCCTGATGCAGCACAACCAAAGCCTGGCGCTGTTTTGCACCTCGTCCGACTTTTTGAGCCACAACTGTCAAACCCTGGTGAACCAACTGACAGCGCAGAACCCTGAGCTCACGGTCAAATACTTTTCGGGTGAAAAAAGCCAGCCTCTGCTGGCCAAAATCAACGAACGGCTGGCAGATTTATCAATTGATCTGGCCATGAAACCCGGCGCCATCAGCACCCCGGTCAAGATCTGGGTGATCGACAAGGCCCAATTGCTGGCGGTACACGAGTTGTCGCTGCTTCAGCGCTTGCTCAAACACTTTCCCAGCTTTGGTGTCGGGCTGATCTTGCTGTTCACAGGCCCCGAACAAGCGCTGCCACAAAGCCTGGAACCGGGCACCCGCATCGAGAGCTGGAACATTCCATGGACACCGCCCAGCCAGCCCAAGGCCTCGGGCGCAATGACCCTGTCGCGCACCTCGTGGGCGGGCGTGGCCGGGGGGCTGGCGCTCATCGCGGCTGGCTTGACCTGGCAAACACTGGCTCCAGGTGCTGGGGCGAATGCACCCCGCCATTCAGCAACGGATACACCAGCTGCTGCACCGACAGCAGCCGCCTCCGAAGCGGCCGCAGCCTCCGAGGCCAGGGCAGCGTCCGAGCCCGGCGCCGCATCCAATGCGGCCCCTGCCTCCGCACTGCCATCGGCATCCGAGGCTTTGCAAGCACCCCTCACGCCCGCAACCGTGGTGGCGCCCGCTGTGTCCAGCAATGCCACGCCCGGCGTGGCGCAAGCGGCATTGACCGCGTCTGCCCCCTCTGAGGCGGCCGTTCCGGAGCCCTTGCCCAAAGTCGCCGTCAAAGGTCGCCAATGGCTCAACACATTGCCCAAAGACAGTTTCCTCATCGAACACGGCCAATTCAGCACGGCAAGCAAGGCGCAACAACTGATTCAATCCAAAACCTGGTTGGCCAATGCCCGGATCGTTCCCGTGTACGAACGCGATCAGGGTGCCCTTCAGTTCAGCGTACTCACCGGCCCATTCAGGTCACAAGAGCGCGCCCAGACCTTCAAATCACGTCAAGAGCTGCCCAGCACCAGCAAAATCCGCTCCCGAGCCAACGTCCTGGCACACAGCCAAGCCCCGGGCAGCAAAGCCAAACAGGCGGAAAAAAACCGCTGAGCCTTCGCACGGCGGGGGCTCATGCCTCCGCCGTGGTCTTCCTGCACCCAAGCCTGCCCGCGCCAAGCCCGTCACGCCCTCAGGACGGCCCTGTCAGCATTCGCGCAGCGCCACAGCGCCGTCTTCAAAACCAGACCTGAATACACACCCCCAGAGGATAGGCCTGTGTGCGCAAACGCCATCTTTATAAGCCTATGGAATATATACCCAACTAAAAAATCGTTTGTTTTGGCATAAAGCACGCTTAAAGTCGCCCCCATGGTTGATTTGGCTTATGTCTTTGCAGGTTTCTTCGTGGGCACCATCGTGGGCCTGACGGGGGTAGGTGGCGGCTCCTTGATGACGCCGCTGTTGATTTTTTTCTTTGGCGTCAAGCCCTATATGGCGGTCGGCACCGACTTGCTGTTTGCGGCTTTCACCAAACTGGGCGGCACCGTGAGCTTTGCCCGCCAGCGCATCGTGCCCTGGCGCGTGGTGGGCTTGCTCAGTGCGGGCAGCATTCCGGCCTGCTTGGTCACCCTGGGCTTTTTGCACGGGGTGGGACCAGCCTCCCCTGAGGTGCAGTCGCTGATGACCACCACATTGGGTGTGGCATTGCTGCTGACGGCCGCCGCCATGCTCTACAAGGCCGTGCGTGGCAAGCAAGTGCCCCGCCACCTGGCCAGTGCCGACGAAGCCCATGCCAGCACCCCACGCCACTGGAGCCTGCCGGTGGTGTTCGGTGCCCTGATTGGCACCTTGGTCACCCTCACCTCGGTCGGCGCGGGTGCCATTGGCGTCACCGTTTTGCTCTTGCTTTACCCCATGCTTCCCCTGCCGCGCATCGTGGCCGCCGACATCGCTTACGCCGTGCCGCTCACGCTGGTGGCTGGGCTGGGCCATGCCTCTTTGGGGTCTGTCGACTGGTCTTTGCTGGCCAAGCTGCTGGCGGGCTCACTCCCCGGCATCTGGCTGGGCTCACGCCTGACCCACCACACGCCCGACCGCGTGATCCGTTCCTTGCTTTCCGTCTTGCTGGCCTGGGCTGGCACCAAACTCGTTTTGATCTGAAGAAGAACCCTCATGTACCAATACACCGAATTTGACAAACAGTTCGTGCGCTCCCGCGCTGCTCAACACCGTGACCAACTCGAGCGCTATCAGGCCGGGCAACTCAGCGGCGATGAATTCAAGCCCCTGCGCCTGCAAAACGGCTGGTACGTGCAGCGCTACGCGCCCATGCTGCGCGTGGCCGTGCCTTATGGCGAAATCTCGGCGCCCCAGCTCAAAGTGCTGGCCCAAATTGCCCGCGAGTACGACACGCCCGACGCCGCCCTGCTGGCCGAAGCCCAGGCCACGCAAGACAAAATCGCCGGCTTGGCACCCAAACTGACCACCAACTACGGCCACTTCACCACCCGCCAAAACGTGCAGTTCAACTGGATTCCCCTGTCCAAATCGGCCGAGGTGATGGACCTGCTGGCCAGCGTGAACATGCACGGCATTCAGACCAGCGGCAACTGCATCCGCAACACCACCACCGACGAGTTGGCCGGTGTGGCGGTGGACGAAGTGGTCGATCCACGCCCTTACGCCGAGCTGATCCGCCAGTGGAGCACGCTGCACCCCGAGTTCGCGTTTTTGCCCCGCAAATTCAAGATCGCCATCACGGGCGCTGTGGAAGACCGCGCCGCCATTGGCTGGCACGACGTGGGCCTGCAAATGGTGAAGAACGCGGCTGGCGAAGTGGGCTTCAAGGTGCTGGTGGGCGGCGGCATGGGCCGCACGCCCACGGTGGGCACGCAGATCCGCGAGTTCCTGCCCTGGAACCAGATCATGAATTACCTCGAAGCCGTGATCCGCGTCTACAACCGCTGGGGCCGCCGAGACAACATCTACAAAGCGCGCATCAAAATTTTGGTGAAAGCCGAAGGCCAGCGTTACTTTGACGAAGTCGAGGCCGAGTACCAGGACATTCTGGTCAAGGACGGCGGCCTGCACACCATCCCGCAAGCCGAGTTCGACCGCGTGGCCGCCTGCTTTGCCGCGCCTGCTTTGAACCTGCCAAACGATGCGTCATGGGCCGCCAAGGCCGAAGCCGATGTCAGCATCGAAGCGGCCAAGACGCCAGCCTTTGCCCGCTGGATCACGCAAAACGTCAAGCTCCACCAGAACCCTGCCCTGCGCGCCGTGAGTTTGTCCTTCAAGCGCACGGGCCAAGCGCCGGGCGACGCCACCGCCGACCAGCTCGATGCCGCTGCGGCGCTGGTCGCCAAATACTCCGCTGGCGAAGCCCGCGTGACCCACACCCAAAACCTGGTCCTGCCCTGGGTGCGCCTGGACCAGTTGCACGCCCTGTGGCTCGAAGCCAAAGCGCTGGGACTGGCCCAGCCCAACATTGGTTTGCTGACCGACATGATCGCCTGCCCCGGCGGCGACTACTGCGCCCTGGCCAATGCCCGCTCGCTGCCTTTGGCGGCCGCCATCACCGAACGCTACCAGGACCTGGACGAGCTGAACGACCTGGGTCACATCGACTTCCACATCAGCGGCTGCATCAACTCCTGCGGTCACCACCACTCGGGCCACATCGGCATTTTGGGCGTGGACAAAGACGGCAAGGAGTGGTACCAGGTCACGCTGGGCGGCTCGGACGGCAAAGCGCTGTCAGGCCCCACCGTGGCGGGCAAGGTGGTCGGCCCTTCGTTCTCTTCGTTTGAAGTGCCTGACGTGATCGAAGCGATTCTGGACACCTACAAGGCCCTGCGCACCAGCCAAGGCCACAAGGCCGAAGCCTTCATCGACACCCTGCGCCGCGTGGGGCAAGAGCCGTTCAAAGCCGCCGCCAACGCCGCCCGCCACCCCGCCGAGGAAACCACCATCTGAAGCACTCTTGTAGGAGCCCACCCCGTGGGCGATTTTGCGAAAACATCGCCCACAGGGTGGGCTCCTACACAAAGACAAAACGACCATGAAAATCATTTCCGCCCAAGAACACCAAGCTGTTGAATCGCCTGTGGTCCTCACACTGGCCAACGACGCCGACCCTCGCGCGCTCGACCTGAGCGGCGTGACCCGCATCGATCTGCAGTTCCCCAAATTCACCGACGGCCGCGCCTACAGCCAGGCCTTTTTGCTGCGACGCCGCCTGGGCTTTGCGGGCGAGTTGCGCGCCACGGGGGATGTGCTGATCGACCAGCTGGTGCAGATGCAGCGCACGGGTTTTGACGTGGCCGTGCTGCGCGAGGGCGTGGACGCATCGGCAGCGCAGCGCCAGTTTGAGCGCTTTGCCGGGTTCTACCAAGGCTCGGCGGTCGAAACCCAACCGCACTTTGCCAAAGCCGCCTGAGGTCAGTGGCCACAGGACTATCAACAAAACCAACCCGCCGACACACATCCCTGTAGGAGCCCACCCCGTGGGCGATGTCCCCTGCGAAGGACCACCCACCATCGCCCACGGGGTGGTCTCCTACAAAAGACACACCATGACTTCTAGCCTGATTTCTTCCCGCAACGCGCCGCTCAAAGCCACCGAGCAAAACGCCCAAGCCAGCCCCGACTTTGCCGCCAAGCTGGCCGAAACGCAGGCGCTGCTGCAACGCGCTGCCGCCGAATTTGCGCCCGTGACCCAAGCCTCCAGCCTGGGTGCCGAAGACGTGGTGATCACCCACCTCATCAACCGTCTGCAGCTGGGCATCCCGGTCTTTGTGCTCGAAACCGGCGCGCTGCACACCGAAACCCTGGCCCTGCTGGAGCGCACGCAGGCGCATTCGCGTGCGCCCATCGTGGTGTACCGCCCGGTGCCCGAATCGGTCATCCAGTTCGTCCGTGAAAAAGGTCAGGACGCGATGTACCAGAGCATGGACTTGCGCAAGGCCTGCTGCGGCATCCGCAAGATAGAGCCGCTGGCCCGCGCCTTGACGGGCCAACGCGCCTGGATCACGGGTCTGCGTCAGGAGCAATCCAACGCCCGCGCCGAAGTGCCCCTGCTCGACACCAGTGAAGAAGCCTCCAAAAACCTGGCCAAGTTCAACCCGCTGGCCAGGTGGGCCTGGGGCGACGTGTGGCACTACATCGCCACGAACCAGGTGGACTACAACCCCTTGCACGACCAGTTTTTCCCGAGCATCGGCTGCGCCCCCTGCACCCGCGCCATCAGCCTGGGCGAGGAGTTCCGCGCCGGGCGCTGGTGGTGGGAGGACGAAGCGGCCAAGGAATGTGGCCTGCACGTCAAGAATTAAAAACTGATCAAAACCATCGCCAGCAGGGCTGGCTCCTAAACCCAAACGTAGAAAGCTTGTCTGTAGGAGCTTGCCCTGCAAGCGATTGACCAGCAGACCACTTTCAAGCGAATCGCCAGCAGGGCTGGCTCCTACAGAAAACAAAGAACGCACATGACCGCCATCACCCCAACCGAACTGCACACCCTGAGCAATGCCCACCTCGACGCGTTGGAAGAAGAAACCATCTTTATCCTGCGCGAAGTCGCCGCCGCTTTCGAGCGCCCCACCCTGCTGTTTTCGGGCGGCAAGGACTCGCTGGTCATGCTCAAGTGCGCCGAAAAAGCTTTTGGTGCCGGTCGCATTCCTTACCCGCTGCTCATGATCGACACGGGCCATAACTTCAAAGAAGTGACTGACTTCCGCGATTCACGGGCTAAAGAACTGGGGGCCGAGCTGATCGTGCGCAGCGTCGAAGACTCGATGAAGCGCGGCACTGTGCGTCTGGCCCACCCGGGCGAGAGCCGCAATGTGCACCAGTCGGTCACGCTGCTCGAAGCGATTGAAGAGTTCGGCTTTGACGCGCTGATTGGCGGTGCCCGCCGCGACGAAGAAAAGGCCCGCGCCAAGGAGCGCATCTTTTCGCACCGCGACAGCTTTGGCCAGTGGCAACCCAAGGCCCAGCGGCCCGAGCTGTGGACGCTGTTCAACCACAAGCTGCAACCGGGCGAGCACTTTCGTGTGTTCCCCATCAGCAACTGGACCGAGCTGGACGTGTGGCAATACATTGCCCGCGAACGCATTGCGCTGCCGTCGATCTACTACACCCACAAGCGCGAAGTGGTGGACCGCCGGGGCCTGCTGGTGCCGGTGACCGAGCTGACGCCACCCAAAGACGGCGAAGAAGTGGTTTTGCGCGACGTGCGTTTTCGCACTGTGGGCGACATCACCTGCACCTGCCCGGTGGAGAGCCTGGCAGCCACGCCTGAGCAGATCGTCATCGAAACGCTGGCCGCCGATGTGAGCGAACGCGGGGCCACGCGCATGGACGACAAGACGTCCGAGGCTTCGATGGAGAAGCGCAAGAAAGATGGGTACTTCTAAAGCCGCGAATGCCCCTTTGGGAGGTCGCCCCTGCGGCCGAATCAGAGGTGATGGCCAACCACCATTCGCGAGCAGGGCTCGCGCCTACAGAACACCGAAATAAGACGAATCATGCACAACGAACAACACTTTTCTGCCAAGTCCTCTGAAAGCAACACGCAAACCGCGTTGCGATTCATCACCTGCGGCTCGGTCGACGATGGCAAGAGCACGCTGATTGGCCGCCTGCTGGTCGACACCAAGGCCGTTCTGCAAGACCACCTGGCAGGGGTGCAGCGCTCGGGTGAAACCGACCTGGCCCTGTTGACCGACGGTTTGAGTGCCGAGCGTGAACAAGGCATCACCATCGACGTGGCCTACCGTTACTTCAACACCGAAGCCCGTAAATTCATCATCGGCGACGCACCCGGCCACGAGCAGTACACCCGCAACATGGTCACAGCCGCATCCAGCGCTGACGCTGCCGTGGTGCTGGTCGACGCCATCAAGCTCGACTGGGCCAACCCCAATTTGCAACTGCTGCCGCAAACACGCCGCCACTCGCTGCTGGTGAACCTGCTGCGCGTGCCCTCCATCGTGTTCGCCATCAACAAGCTTGATGCCGTGGCCGATCGGGCCGTGGCTTACCAAAACATCGCAGGCGCATTGCAAAAATTTGCCAAAGAAGCCGGAATCACCGTGACCGCCATGGTCCCCGTGTCGGCCCTGAAAGGCTGGAACGTGGTTGATTCGCAGCCCGACTGGTGCGGCTACACCGGCCCCAGCCTGCTCAGCATCCTCGAAGACCTGCCTGTGACCCCGGCCGAGACCGATGTGGCCTTCAGCTTCCCTGTTCAATGGGTCGAAAAGTTTCATGATTCCGGCGTGACCACCCAAGGCCGGCGCGTGTTCTGGGGCCGCGTGGCCACCGGCAGCGTCGAGCCAGGCCAGACCGTCAAGGTCTTCCCCAGCGGCCAAACCGCCGTGGTCTCCCAAGTGTTGAGCGCCACCCGCCAGCCGCAAAACAAAGCCGCAGGCCACAGCGCAGGCATCGTGCTCGACCGCGAGGTGGATGTGTCGCGTGGCGACTGGCTGCTGGCAGAACACGGCAGCCCCGAAGGCCAGCGCCAACTCAGCACCACCATCGCCTGGATGGACGACGAACCGCTGGTGGCAGGCCGCCTTTATTGGGCGCTGCACGGCCACCGCTGGGTCAAGGCCCGGGTGCAGCGCGTGGTGCACCGCCTGAATGTGAACACTCTGGCCGAGGAAGAAGCCACCGAACTGCCCCCCAACGCCATCGGCCATGTCACGCTGACCCTGCAAGAGCCATTGGCCACCCTGCCCTTTGCGCAGTCGCGCATTTTGGGCGCGCTGGTGCTCGTGGACACCGCCAGCCACAAAACCTCGGGGGCCGTGCTGGTGAACTGAGGGGGGCAGTTAAATGGGGTCACAGCTAATTGGGGTCAGATCCCAATTTAAAAATCACCAGGCGACTTTCAGGATTAATTGGGATCTGACCCCAATTAAGGTGCGATGACCCCGCCCGAACTTGTGCAGCCATCCACAATTTGAGCGCCATGGCCTTTCCAACTCCTTTAAAATCACCAGTTTAGTGCAGCACACGCAGCGCCATCTAATTTCCAGAGTCCACCATGACCCACGTTGTTTCCGAATCCTGTATCCAGTGCAAATACACCGACTGTGTGGACGTTTGCCCTGTGGACTGCTTCCGCGAAGGCCCCAACTTCCTGACCATCGACCCCGATGAATGCATCGACTGCGCCGTGTGCATCCCCGAGTGCCCCGTCAACGCCATCTACGCTGAAGAAGACCTGCCAGCCGACCAACAGCACATGACCCAACTGAACGCCGAGTTGGCTTTGCTGCCCGGCTGGAAAAGCATCACCAAGCGCAAGGCGCCCCTGCCAAGCGCTGAGGAGTGGAAAGACAAAACCGGCAAGTTGTCCGAGTTGATCCGCTGAACGCCAGCGCCCATGCGCTGACCGTTTGCCCAGCCCTTTCACATGGGGCTGATTTTTCGGCCATTTTCTTCAAGCCCCTCCCATGACCCAGGCCCCCATCGAGACCGAAGCACTGGTCATTGGCGCAGGCCCCGTGGGCCTGTTTCAGGTGTTTCAGTTGGGGCTGCAAGGCGTGCACTGCCAAGTGGTCGACGCCCTGCCCCATGCGGGCGGCCAATGCGCCGAGCTGTATGCGGGCAAACCGATTTACGACATCCCGGGCATCCCTTTTTGCACCGGCCAAGAGCTGGTCGAGCGCTTGCAGCAGCAAATGGCGCCCTTCAAACCCACCTTGCACCTGGGCCAGCAAGTCACCCACATCGAACGCCAAGCCGACCAGCGCTTGGCCATCACCACCGATGGCGGACAACACTTTCTCACCTCCACCTTGTTCATTGCGGCGGGCGTCGGCGCTTTTGTGCCGCGCCGCATGGTGCTCGATGGCCTGAGTGCTTTTGAAGGCACGCAGGTGTTTGCCGAACACCCTGCGCCCAAGCGCTGGGCAGGACACCATTTGGTGGTGGCCGGCGACGGCGACACCGCCTTGCAAACCTGCCTGGATGCCATGACAGGCCCGCACGCCGCAGCCAGCGTCACCCTGCTGCACCGACGCGACCAGTTCAGCGCCACACCCGAGTTGACCGAGCAAATGCGCCAAGCCTGCGTCCAAGGCCGCATGCGCTTTGTGGCCGGTCAGCCCACCGGCCTGAGGACCGAGCAAGGCCGCCTGCAAGCGCTGGAACTGCTCAACCCGCAAGGCGAAACCGAATGGCTGAGCCTGGATGTGCTGCAAACCTGTCTGGGCCTGTCGCCCAAATTAGGCCCCGTGGCGCAATGGGGCCTGGCCATGGAACGCAAGCAACTGGTGGTCAACACCGAAAACTTCGGGACTTCGGAGCCCGGCATCTTTGCCGTGGGTGACATCAACACCTACCCCGGCAAAAAGAAACTCATCCTCTGCGGCTTCCACGAAGCCACTTTGGCCGCCTTTGGCGCCCAGGCGCTGCTGCGACCTGAAGAAAAAACCCTGTTGCAGTACACCACCACTTCCACCTTGCTGCACCAGCGCCTGGGTATCGCCTGATCACCTAGGAACCCCAAACTTCGATCATGCAATCCCGCAGATCGGTCCCCGCAGAGTCCGACCTCTGCCAATTCACCCATACCGCCCAATGCACGCTCGCAAGGTGGGCAAGACCTTCATGCCGTCGACAGCATCTGGACGATGTCCAGAGCGCTTGTTGGGCGTTCCAGTCGGGCCACTTCTTGCCCGTCGCGCAGAAACACCAGCGTAGGCCAACGCTTGATGCGGTAGGAACGCCCCAGCGCACGGCCTGGCCCGTCTTCGATTTTGAGGTGTTTCCATTGCGGTTGACCTGCCAGCGCCCGGGCCACCGCAGGCTGTGCGGCGCGGCAGTGGCCGCACCAGTCGGTGCCAAACTCCAGCAAGGCCAGGCCACGTAAAGCCTCCACTTCGGCCCGGGTGGGTGCTTCAATGTCACTGAGGTAGGCAAGTGCAGCAGTCATCACGTGGGTCGAAAATGGGGATGCCGGATGATAGGGCAAGGCACTGCCCGCAGGTGATCGGCCGAGGCACCGCTGCTCTGCGCCTCAAACCCCAGCCAACTCGCGCAGCGCTTGCGGGTTGGGCAGTGACAGGATGCGGCCACCACCGCTGATGAGTTGGCGCTCACGCAAATGGCGCAACACGCGAGAGAAGGTTTCAGGGGCGATGCCCAATTGCGCCGCGATGGTGCGTTTGCGCTCGGTCAAAGTGACAGCCAGACCACCCGAGCCCTCCTGGGGCGCAGCATGCTGCAGCAACCATTCGGCGCAGCGCGCATCGGCGTCCTTGGAAAAACGACTCACGGCCAGATCGGTTTGCTGTCGCTGGGCTTTGGCCAAGTCCTTCAGCAGATTTTGCGTGCTGGCAGGCAAGGTGTTCACCTCGGCCAGAAAATCCTGCACACTGATGTAGTGCAATTCGACGGGCGTTTGCGCCACAGCGTCCACCGCATGGGTCAGGCCCAGCAAACCGGAAGCGGCCTCTAGCCAGAAAGGGCCTTCCACCGCTCCCAGCTGATGCTCCAGCGAACCGTGCTGCAACACCCCCAACGTGACCAGCCCTTTGCTGACGTGGATGATGCGGTCCACCACATCGCCCCGGTGCAGTAAAACAGTGCCCGCCGCCACAGTGACGCCAGGATGGGAGGTGAGGGAAGAAACGGATGCCAACATGATGGGCTCCACTGTGCCAGAGCATGTCGCCTGCGGTTTTGACACACATCAACTGGCCGCATGCCATGTGCTACTGCGCCGCACACAAGCCTGCGCCATGCAGGCTTCACAGCACCAGCATGGCCCGAAAGTCGTTCACATTGGTATGTGTGGGCCCGGTGATGACCAGATCGCCCAGGGGTTCAAAGAAGCCATAAGCGTCGTTGCGCTGCTGGTGCTCGTCCACCTTGTGGCCCAGCGCCAGGGCGCGGGCCAGCGTGTCGGGGCTCACTTGCGCCCCGGCGTTGTCCTCGATGCCGTCGATGCCGTCGGTGTCGGCGGCCAAGGCCCACACGCCCGCTTGGCCTTGCAGCGCTTGCGCCAAACCCATGCAAAACTCGCCCGCACGCCCCCCGCGCCCCTTGGGCACACCAGCGGCTTGGGGCTTGATCGTCACGGTGGTTTCGCCACCGCTCAAAATCACACAGGGCTTGGTGAAGGGCCCAAGACCCTTGGCCGCCGCACGGGCCAGCGCCGCGTGTACTTTGCCCACCTCGCGCGATTCGCCTTCGATTTCGTCGCTCAGGATGTAAGCATTGAGCCCCATGGCACGAGCAGCGGCAGCTGCGGCCTCCAGGGACTGCTGGGGCGTGGCGATCATGTGCACGCTGTGCCCCGCAAACACGGGCGAGCCGGGCTTGGGCGTTTCCCAAACACCCGACTGCAAAGCCTGCAGCACCGAGTCGGGCACCGTGATGGCGTAGCGTTGCAAGATGGCCAGCGCGTCAGCGCAGCTGCTGGCATCGGGCACGGTGGGGCCGCTGGCGATGATGGACGGGTCATCACCCGGCACGTCGCTGATGGTGAGCGTGACCACCCGCGCCGGGCTGCATGCCGCCGCCAGCCGCCCGCCTTTGATGCGCGAGAGGTGTTTGCGCAGGCAGTTCATCTCGGAAATATTGGCCCCGCTGGCCAGCAACTGGCGGTTGATGTCTTGCTTGAGCTGCAAATCGATGCCGTCGGCAGGCAAGGTCAGCAGCGACGAACCGCCGCCCGAGATCAGGCACAGCACCAAATCATCGGCCGTCAAGCCTTTCGTCAATTCCAAAATGCGCTCGGCCGCTTGCAAACCCGCTGCATCGGGCACGGGGTGGGCGGCCTCAACCACCTCGATGCGCGAGGGCAATCCCGCCGGGCGCGGTGGCGTGTGGCCATAACGCGTGACCACCAGGCCCGACAGTGGCGCGTCAGCTGGCCACAGGGCCTCGACCGCCTGCGCCATCGCGCCCCCGGCTTTGCCAGCGCCGAGCACCAGGGTGCGGCCCTTCGCCGGATCTGGCGGGGTGGGCAAATGGGCGGCGGTGTTGTGCAGGGGCAAGGCGCGTTGCACGGCCACATCGTAGAGGTGGCGCAGCGCGGTTTGAGGATCGGTCATGTTCAGACAGTCTCGGGCAAAAGAACAGGCGCAAAGGATAAAGGCATTTCAGCCCATAACCCTTCAAGGTCAAAAGGGTGCACCAGCCCTGAGGCCAGTGCACCCTTTGGTGGGTTGGATGTGCGCTTCAATCCGCGTAAACGCCCGCCGACTTGATCACAGGCGCCCATTTGGCCACTTCGGCCAGCACAAAGGCTTTGTGACCTGCTGGGTCGTTGCGGGCATCGTTGATGACAGACGCACCACCAGCATCTTGCTTGCGGATGAAGTCCGGATCTTTGACCGCCACTTTCAGTGCGTCATTGAGTTTTTTCAGCACCGGGGCGGGTGTGCCCTTGGGTGCATACAAGCCCTGCCAGATCGTGACGCTGAAATCCTTAAGCCCGGCTTCCTGCATGGTGGGGTTGTCCTTGAGCACCGGCGAGCTCAAACGCGTGGGCGTGGTCACGGCGAAAGACTTGACCTTTTTGCCCTCGATCTGCGGGATCGTGGTCGTGGTCTGGTCGCACATCAGGTCCACCTGGCCGCCGATCAGGTCGGTCATGGCGGGGGCCGTGCCTTTGTAGGGCACCGAGGTCATGTCCACCTTGAGGGTGGACTGGAACAACATGCCGCACAGGTGCGAGGCAGAGCCGGGGCCTGCGTTGGCGATGTTGATCTTGCCCTTGTTGCCCTGAATCCAGGTGACCAACTCACCCATGGTGTTGACGGGCAAACTGGGGCGACCGATCAGGTTCATCGGGTTTTCGCTGACCAAACCGATGTACTCAAAGTCTTTTTCCACGTTGTAGGGCAATTTGCGGAAAAAAGTGGGCAAGGTCGCTTGTGCAATGTGTGTGAACAAGAGTGTGTAGCCGTCAGCTGACGCCTTGGCCACTTTGTTCGCCCCGATCGAGCCCGAAGCACCGGCCGAGTTGTCGATCACGATGCTGTGCCCGCCCATGGCCTTGCTCATGGCCTGGGCAAGGTCCCGTGCGGCTTTGTCGGTCGGCCCGCCTGCGGCATAAGGCAGCACGAAGGTGATGGGTTTATTGGCCGAGGGGTAGTCTTGAGCGAACGCATTGGCAGACAAGAGCAAAGCACAAGCGAAGGACACCGGCAGAAATGGGGAGCGCATGTTCAAACCTTTCAAAGATTAAGGGGATCAAAATTCAGTCATCAGGAAAAGGACAAACTGCATCCAGCCCTGCATCATGACTTCAAGCGAGGGCTTTGCATACCGCCTGGGTGACATCGGCCGTCAGGGCTTTCCCGCCCAGGTCGCCGGTGTGCAGCGCAGGATTGGCCGTCACGCTTTCGATGACCGCCATCAGGCGCTGGGCGGCGGCCGGCTCGCCAATGTGCTCAAGCAGCATGACCACCGACCAGAAAGTGCCCACCGGGTTGGCCAAGCCCTTGCCCATGATGTCAAAGGCCGAGCCGTGGATGGGCTCGAACATGCTGGGGTAACGGCGCTCGGGGTCGATGTTGCCCGTGGGCGCAATGCCCAAACTGCCCGCCAAGGCGGCTGCCAGATCGCTCAGGATGTCGGCATGCAAATTGGTGGCGACCAAGGTGTCCAGCGTGGCCGGGCGGTTGACCATGCGGGCGGTGGCGGCGTCGACCAGCTCTTTGTCCCACTTCACATCGGGAAACTCTTTGGAGACCTGCACAGCGATCTCGTCCCACATGACCATGGCGTGGCGCTGGGCATTGCTCTTGGTCACCACCGTGAGCAGCTTGCGCGGGCGCGACTGCGCCAACTTGAAGGCGTAGCGCAAGATGCGTTCCACGCCTGCGCGGGTCATGATGGACACGTCGGTGGCCGCCTCGATCGGGTGGCCTTGGTGCACACGGCCGCCCACGCCCGAGTATTCGCCCTCGGAGTTTTCACGCACGATGACCCAGTCCAGGTCTTTGGGCGTGCAGCGCTTGAGCGGTGCATCGATGCCAGGCAAGATGCGTGTGGGGCGCACGTTGGCGTATTGGTCAAAGCCCTGGCAAATTTTCAGGCGCAGGCCCCACAGCGTGATGTGGTCCGGGATGTCCGGGTCACCGGCCGAGCCAAACAAAATCGCGTCTTTGCCACGCAAGGCGTCCAGGCCATCGGCCGGCATCATCACGCCGTGCTCGCGGTAGTAGTCGCCGCCCCAGCCAAAGTTTTCAAACTCGAAAGCGAAGGTGCCACAGGCGTTCGCCAAGGCCTGCATGACCTGTTGGCCTGCGGGGATGACTTCTTTGCCAATGCCGTCTCCGGGGATGGTGGCGATGCGGTAGGTTTTCATGTGAATGCGGGATGGATGTTGAACGGTGCAGACATTCTGGAGCCTGATCAGATCAACAAACACCCTAAAATTCAATCCATTATTAACCTGTTATCAACAATGGAACCACGCCTGCAAGCGGCCGATCTCGGCTTTTTTTCTGCACTGGCCATGGCGGGCAGCCTGAGCGCCGCCGCGCGTGAGCTGCGCATCACCACCGCCGCCGTCAGCAAACGCTTGACGCACATGGAGTCGCGCCTGGGTGTTCCCCTGGTCAACCGCACCACCCGCCGCATGAGCCTGACGGTGGAAGGCGAAACCATGCTGCGCCACGCCCGCAGCATCCTGGCCGAGATGGCCGATCTGGAACAGCAGTTGGGTGCCAGCCGCTCCACGCCCAGCGGCCTGCTGCGCATCAACGCCACGCTGGGCTTTGGGCGCAGCCACATCGGCCCACTGATCAGCCGCTTCGTGCGGCAATACCCGCAAGTCGATGCACAGCTGCAGCTGTCGGTTGACCCGCCCTCGCTGACCGACGACGCCTTTGATGTGTGCATCCGCTTTGGCCCGCCGCCCGACACCCGCGTCATTGCACGCAAGATCGCCGACAACCAACGCTTGCTGTGTGCCTCGCCCGCCTACCTCCATGCACATGGCGAGCCCAAAACTCCGGCTGACCTGGCCCGGCACAACTTCATCAGCATCCGCCAAGGGGGCGAAGCCTATGGCGTGGTCAAACTCACACGCGGCAAACAAGGCCCCACCGAGACCATCAAGACACGCGGCAACCTGACCACCAACGACGGCAGCATCGCGGTGCAATGGGCGCTGGATGGTCACGGCCTCTTGCTGCGGGCCGAATGGGACATCCGCCAGCACTTGGCCACTGGCCAGCTGGTGCAAGTGCTGCCGCAGCACCACACGCCCGATGCCGACATTTATGCGGTCTACCCTGCTCAGCACAAGTCGGCGGCGCGGGTGCGGGCGTTTGTGGACTTTGTGGACGAGGCGTTCAGGCCCGCCAGGCCTTGAGCAAGGCAATGATTTCTATCTAAAAACATGTGATTGTTGTGGGCTCAATCAACGCATGCTTTTTTTCTGGTCGCTTTTTTGCAGGTCGCTTCACTCAAGTCGGGTACTGGTTCAATGGGACCACCATGGCAGGCATTGTTTGAGGGATTGAATTCGCCCGGTTTGTTCATTCAGGCGATAACCTGTTTGTTGGCTCAGCTGTTGCTGCCATTGCGGACTTTGCAAGACTTGACGCATGGCGATCACGGCCGGGTTGTCCAAGGCCGATTTCAGGCACACAAGCCAGTAGTTCTCTTGGGTCAGGGGCACAAAATCCAGTTTTTGAGCTTGTGCAGCGGATGCAATGCCCAGCCCCAAATCAGCGTGGCCCGAGGCGATGCGTGTGGCCACTGCAGAGTGTGAGGGCTCCTCGTTGTCGTAGCCAGTGGGCAGGCTTGCAGGCTTGTGGGTTTGCAGCCATTGGTCCAAAAGCAGACGGGTGCCGGTGCCCAGTGTCCGGTTGACCAAGCGCAGGTCTGCCCGCGTCAGGTCGTGCCAACCCGAGATGTTCTTGGGGTTGCCTGGGGCCACCATCCAGCCTTGCTCACGGGTGGCAAATCCGATCAGTTTGTGGTGCCCGGTTTTCAGCAAAGGCTTGTATGTGCGGGCCGTCAAGGTGCTGGCATCGGGTTGCAAAGGGGCATGAAACCCTGCGACGGTGCAGCGGCCTTCGTTCAAAGCGCGGATCGCATCCACGCTGCCACAAAAGCGCATGTCCAAATGCAGGGATTGCCGGGCACTGTGTTCCCTGAGTTTGACCAGCGCATCGTCGTGGCTGGCATAGACCGTCAACAAATGGCTGCCAGGGTCAAAGGCCACGGCAAAGGTTTTTTCCAGTTCGGCTTGCAAAGCGCTGATCTGGGGGACCAGCCTGGCTTGGGCTTGGCGTTCGGCCCACAGCAGCTTGTCGGCAAATTCCGACAGGCGGGCGGCTTGGCCTTTTTCCCAAAGAATCAAAGGCTGGCCGAGCACTTGTTCCCAGCGCTTGAGTTCGCCCCAGACATGGCGATAGGACAAATCCAAAACGCGGGCAGCGCCCGCAATGGAGCCGGTTGCCCGCACAGCTTGCAGCATGTCCATCAAAGGATTGCGCAGGGGGCTGATTTGGTCACGCTGCTGCGCCTGCGCTTGATGCGGGGTCCAGCTGTAAGAGAGGTTGATGTGTTGCACGGGCAGGAGTGTGCCTCATTGCGAACGGTGACAGTCCATCGCATGCCCGGGATGTATGCAACGCATTTCATAGCGGATATCCCTGAGCCAAAAATGAGCTTTCGTCCCTTAGGATGAATGCGCAAACAAGAACACCTTGTCAGGCCATTTCCAGACGGTTGTGCTGCGGCTCGCCTACCTGCGGTCCTGCTTTGCGGGTCGTGCGCGAATCGGTTGAAGATCGGCCTGAAACTGGATGCGCGCCAAGGACTTAGATCCTCGGGATCTGGGGTGTTTGTGCGTTGAAATGAAAAGTGAAACCCTCAAAAAGGAGACAGGAATGCAGGTTCAACTCAAGGTCAACGGCAAGGCCGTTGCGGTGGAGGCAGCGCCCCATACTTTGCTGGTGCAAGCATTGCGCGAGCATCTCAAACTCACGGGCACACATGTGGGCTGCGACACGGCCCAATGTGGTGCCTGTACCGTTCTCATGAATGGCCGGGCCGTCAAGTCCTGCAACATGCTGTTGGCGCAAGCTGCTGGCTCCGAGGTCGAAACCATCGAAGGCCTTGCGGCGGCAGATGGGACCATGCACCCCATGCAAGCAGCCTTCAAGGAGTGCCATGGATTGCAATGCGGTTTTTGCACCCCAGGCATGGTCATGAGTGCACTGGATTTGTGCAAACGTCAACCGAATGCGGGTGAACACGAAGTCCGTGAGGCGCTGGAAGGCAATATTTGCCGCTGCACCGGTTATCAAAACATTGTCAAGTCCGTGCTGCAGGGTGCAGCGGCCATGAAATCTTAAGGAGATCGAACATGGGTGCTTCCGATTTCGCCAACCTGCCCCACATTGGGGAATCCCTCCGCCGCAAGGAGGACTACCGTTTCCTGACCGGCGCGGGCCAGTACACCGACGACATCGTGCTGGCCAATATGGCCCAGTGCTACTTTGTCCGTTCGCCCCACGCACACGCCAAAATCCGCAGCATCGATAAATCGGCGGCTCTGGCAGCGCCGGGTGTCATCGGTATTTTGGATGGCCAGGACGTGGCCGCTGACAAGATCAATGGTTTGCCTTGCGGCTGGTTGATCACCAGCACCAACGGCGAACCCATGAAAGAGCCGCCACACCCCATTTTGGCCTTCGAAAAAGTGCGTTATGTGGGCGACCACGTCGCCATGGTCGTGGCCGAAACTTACGAACAAGCCCGCAATGCCGCCGAATTGGTGGTGGTGGATTACGAACCCTTGGCTGCGGTGGTGGATGTGCGTGATGCGCAAGCCCCGGGCGCACCTGTGATCCACGACATTGCCTCCAACAACCAGTGCTACAAATGGGCCATTGGTGACAAGGCGGCCGTCGATGCCACATTTGCCAATGCTGCGCATGTGACCAAGCTTGACTTGGTCAACAACCGTTTGGCCCCCAACCCCATGGAGCCGCGTGCGGCCATCGGGCACTACAACCGGGCCGGTGACGATTACACCCTGTATGTCTCCAACCAGAACCCGCACGTCGAGCGATTGCTTTTGACGGCATTTGTGATGGGCCTGCCCGAACACAAAGTTCGTGTGATTGCGCCCGATGTGGGCGGCGGCTTTGGTGCCAAGATTTATCTGTATGCAGAAGATGTGTGCCTGACTTGGGCCTCCAAAAAGCTCAACCGCCCCATCAAGTGGAACTGCGACCGTTCTGAAGCGTTCCTGTCTGACGCCCATGGCCGTGACCACGTCAGCCATGCAGAGTTGGCCATGGACAAGGATGGCAAGTTCTTGGGTTTCCGCGTCCACACCGATGCCAACCTGGGCGCGTACCTGTCGACGTTCTCAACGGCCGTTCCGACCATCCTTTACGCCACATTGCTGGCCGGTCAGTACAAAACGCCACAGGTCTATGTGGAGGTCGACGCATGGTTCACCAACACAGCGCCCGTGGATGCCTACCGAGGCGCAGGTCGACCCGAGGCGACCTACTTGCTTGAGCGCATCGTGTCTCGCGCGGCTTGGGAAATGGGTCTGTCTCAAGACGAAATTCGCCGTCGCAATTTCATCACCGAGTTCCCTTACCAGACACCGGTTGCCTTGCAGTACGACACCGGTGACTTCCACGCCTGCCTGAAACAAGCCAATGAATTGGCCGATGTGGCGGGTCTTGAGCAACGCAAGGCGCAATCCAAAGCCAAAGGCTTGTTGCGTGGTTTGGGTTATTCCAGCTACATCGAGGCTTGCGGCCTGGCCCCTTCCAATGTGGCAGGTGCTCTGGGTGCGCGTGCAGGCTTGTTTGAGTGCGGTGAAGTGCGTGTGCATCCCACTGGCAGCGTGACCGTTTTCACCGGTTCGCACAGCCACGGCCAAGGCCACGAAACCACGTTTGCACAGGTGGTGGCCGCTCGCTTGGGCCTCTCGCCCGAGCAAGTGGACATCGTGCACGGAGACACGGGCCGGGTGCCCTTTGGCATGGGCACTTATGGTTCGCGCTCCATCTCGGTGGGCGGTGCAGCCATCATGCGGGCGTTGGACAAAATTGAGGCCAAAGCCAAGAAAATTGCGGCTCACCTGATGGAAGCCAGCGATGCCGATGTGGACTTTGCCGGTGGTGAATTCAAGGTCAAGGGCACGGACAAAATGGTCACTTTTGGCCAAGTGGCCCTGACCGCCTATGTGCCCCACAACTACCCGCTGGACAAGTTGGAGCCCGGTCTCAATGAAACAGCCTTCTATGACCCGACCAACTTCACCTTCCCGGCCGGCACCTACATTTGCGAGGTCGAAGTCGATCCGGCCACAGGCCAAGTTCATGTGGACAGGTTCACTGCGGTGGATGACTTTGGCACCATCATCAACCCGATGATTGTGGAAGGCCAGGTCCACGGTGGCTTGGTTCAGGGCATCGGTCAAGCGCTGCTGGAGCACTGCGTGTACGACCGCGAAACCGGGCAACTGGTCACAGGTTCGTTCATGGACTACGCCATGCCCCGCGCCGACGATTTCCCTTCCTTCACGATTGGCCATGTGTGCACGCCTTGCACCACAAACCCTTTGGGCACCAAAGGTTGCGGTGAAGCTGGTGCCATCGGCTCGCCGCCTGCGGTGATGAACGCTGTGCTCGACGCCTTGGCCCCCCTGGGCGTGAAAGACCTGGACATGCCCGCCAGCCCGAACCGGGTATGGACCGCCATTCAACAAGCCAAAGCCTGAGGAACCACAACATGTACGCATTCGCATACGAACGTCCCGCCGCATTGGCAGACGCACTGGCCAAAATCTCTGCCGGAGGTCAAGCTCTGGCAGGGGGCCAAACCTTGATCGCCTCCCTGAAGCAGCGCCTGGCCCAGCCCGGCAGTTTGGTTGACTTGGCAGGTGTCGGTGAACTGAGCGGGATCAAAAAAGAAGGCAACACCTTGGTCATTGGTGCCATGACACGCCATGAGTTTGTGGCCGACAGCGCCGAAGTGAAATCCTCCATCCCTGGATTGGCCGCACTGGCGGGCCAAATTGGTGACCGTCAGGTTCGTGCCATGGGAACCATGGGCGGATCGGTGGCCAACAACGACCCCGCAGCTTGCTACCCCAGCGCCGTTTTGGCATTGGGCGCCACAGTGCAAACGAACAAGCGAAAAATCGCGGCTGACGATTTCTTTCAGGGCATGTACACCACGGCGCTGGAAGAAGGTGAATTGATCACCGCGATTCATTTCCCTGTGCCCCAAAAGGCGGCCTATGCCAAGTTCCGCCAAGCAGCTTCGCGCTTTGCGCTGGTGGGCGTGTTTGTCGCACAAACCGATCAAGGCGTTCGCGTGGCCATCACCGGTGCGGGCAATGGCGTGTTTCGCCATGCTGGCTTGGAAGCGGCCTTGTCGAAAAGCTTCACGGCCGAGGCTGTCGAAGGTGTGTCGATTGATGCGAATGAACTCAATGGCGACTTGCATGCCAGCGCTGCGTTCCGTGCCCAATTGATCAAGGTGCAAACACAGCGGGCGGTGCAACAAGCCAATGCGTGAAACCATTCACGATTTTGTGAGCATCGATGCATTGACCCACGCCCTGGAGGGTGTGGGTTATCACGCGCCTCGTCGTCTGGCGACATCGGTCTTTTTGGCCATGAAGCTCAAAAGGCCTTTGTTGCTCGAAGGCGAACCCGGTGTTGGCAAAACAGAATTGGCCAAAGCACTGGCCAAGGTGTTGGGGCGGCCCATGCTGCGCCTGCAGTGTTACGACGGCATGGAGCAGCGCGAAGCCTTGTACGAGTGGAACCATACAGCGCAGCTGCTGCACATGCGTGCGGCGCAAGCCACCCACACCGTGGCCGAAATCGAGCAAGAGGTCTATCAAGAGCGCTACCTGATTCGTCGGCCTTTGTTGCAGGCCTTGCAAGCGCCAGCTCCGGGTGCCGTTTTGCTGATCGATGAGGTCGACCGTGCCGATGAACCGTTTGAGGCCTTCTTGCTGGAATACCTTGGCGAATACCAAGTGAGCATTCCAGAGCTGGGCACGATCAAGGCCCAAGTGGCACCGATCACCATCCTCACCAGCAACCGCACGCGCGACCTGAACGATGCCGTGAAACGGCGTTGTCTTTACCAGTGGTTGGATTACCCTGAGCGTGAACGGGAACTGGCCATTGTGCAAAGTCAAGTGCCTGAGGCCGCACCGATGTTGACCGAAGCCGTCACACAATTTGTGTCTCGGCTGCGTGCGATGCCATTTGCCAATGCATTCCAGCGCTCCCCGGGCATCGCCGAGAGTGTGGAATGGGCCAAGGCACTGGTGGCACTGGACACGCTGGAGCTTGACCCGGAAGTGATCCAGGACACGGCCGGTATCTTGTTCAAGCAGCGTGAGGATGTGGCAGCTTTGATCCCCATGATCGACGAGCTTTTGCGACCTGAGCCGCAGTCGGCTTGATGCCATGAAACTGGGTGACGCCCGAAGTGGCAAACTGCCTCAGAACATCGTGGGCTTGGGTCGGGCCTTGCGGCGAGCGGGTGTGCCCATTGACAGCCAAGGCATGGCGCTGGCCATTGAAGCGGCCAGCATCGTGGGTCTTGAACGAAAAGACGATCTGCACGCAGCACTTGGCACGGTTTTGATCCATCGTCAGCAGGACATGGAGGTCTTTGACCAGTTGTTTTCGGCCTTGTTCAGAAACCCCGAACTGGCCCAGCAACTGTTGGCACAAATGTTGCCCAAGGTGCGTCAAGGCCAGCCCCCATCACGCAAAGCCAGGGTGCAAGAAGCCTTGGCTGCCACCCCCAAAAAAGAAGGCGGCCCACGCCAAGAAAGTGAAATCCAACTGGATGCGGCCATGACCGCCAGTGACCGCCATCGACTGAAGCATGCCGATTTCGCGACACTGAACGCCAGCGAGTTCCGCCTGATTGAACGCTTGGTTCGCGACGTTCCCTTGTCTTTGGCACCGGTGCCCGGTCGCCGCACACGCGCTGGCACACGCGGCCAACGCCCACATTGGCCTGCCGCCATGCAGCAAGCAGGTCGCTCAGAGGGGGAATTGTTGTGGCTGCCTCAACGGGCGCGTCGCCCGCAGGTTTTGCCCTTGCTGGTGCTGGTCGACATTTCGGGATCGATGGAACGCTATGCCCGATTGCTTTTGGCCTTCTTGCACCAGGCCACCCGGGCTCACCCGCGCTCTGTTTTTGCCTTTGGCACTGACCTGTCGGACCTGCGTCCTGCTTTCAAGCACAAAGACACCGATCGCATGCTGGAGGAGGCCAACACACGGATCTCTGATTTCGCCGGTGGCACCCGCTTGGGCGCGTCCTTGACCACTTTGCGCGAGCGTCATGCGCGGTGTCTGGTCGGGCGCAGAACCATGGTGCTGCTCATCAGCGATGGCTTGGACACAGGCGCACCTGAACAATTGCAGTCTGAAGTGCAGTGGCTCAAAAGGCATTGCCGCCAACTGTTTTGGCTCAATCCCCTCTTGCGCTTTGATGGCTACGCGCCGCTGGCCAGCGGTGCTCAAGTCTTGCATCAACACGCAGATGGCATGCTGGCTGTTCACAATCTCAGCAAACTTGAGGCTCTGATGAATTTCAAGTGGGTTGCCCAGCATGAGGATTGATAGCGTGGAAGTCGAGTCTCCCGGCGATCAAGAAGATGACAGTCTTGATCGTTGTGATTCGCGTAAACCCACGCGCACGACGCTTGGATGCCTGGAACAAACCGTTGATGGCTTCGAGGAATCCGTTGGTCTGGCGTGTCTGCGCCCAGGCCACGATGCCTTCCATATGAGCGCGGATCATCTTGGCAACGTCCTTCATCGGTTCGACCTTGGAGCGCATCACGCATGTGCACCAGTGATCCAGCATGGTTCGCACAACGTTGATCTGCTTTCGATCAAGGATCTCACGCAACTGCTCTTTGTAGGACCACGCCCTGGCCGTGCGTTTGACGGTCATCTTGGCCATCAACGCATCCAGTTCAGCTGCCGCCTCCGGTTTGAGCTTGGCTGTGTCTTTGAGCAAAGTCCAGCGCATGCCCTTGAGAGACTTGTCGGTCTTSTGCTCGATCCGGCGCATCTTGTCCACTGCAGTGCTTGCGTGACCGATGATGTGAAACTTGTCAAACGTGATCCGGGCGTTGGGCAAATGCTGGGTAACCCCCGAGATGAAGGCGGGCGACATGTCGATGCTGGTCTGGATGATGTTTTCGCACGGGCAGCCATGGTCTTCCAGGTAGGACGCCAGTTCCTTGATGGTTTTAGCATCGCGCCCTTCGGTTACAAACAACACGCGCCTGGCAACGGCATCAGCGGCCAGCGTGACGTAGCTGTGTCCCCTGGCACGCGAAGTCTCATCAATCGCCAGTGCCGTGACATCCGAGTGATCTGCCAAGCCACAGGCCATCTCAACATACTTTTCGCACACGGCCAGAACCTTGTGCGGCGACTCCCCGACAAGACGCGAGACGGCGGCAAATGGCATCTGGCCAGACAGCATCAGAATGAAGGCTTCAAACAGCAAGGTGAAGCCATTAAGTCGCCCGGCAAAATCAGGCTCGACCAACCGCACCGAACCGTTGGGAAGTTTCACGCGAGGCGTGCGAACTTGCAGATGGCACTCGTGTTGAAAGAAGTTCAGGTGCCGATACGTCTTGGCCACCGTGTCGTGCACACCATGCAGCCCATCGTGACCCGAGACTGCAAAGCGACTGCCGACTTTGAAGTCAATCAATATCGTCAAGGTCTTGGCACCTTCGTCGAACTCAACCGAGGCAACGCACCACGGGTCAGTGATGCCCAGGGCAGATTCAAACAGCTTGGCAGTCATCAATTCACGCTCAAAAGTTGATCAATATGGCAGAAGCTTACCCACTCAAATTTCAAGAGAACCCCTTTTAAGGATGGTTCTGTTGGCAACCTCACGGTGTCTCCAGTTCTCCCGAAAATTCAAGGTGAGATCAAGGTCAATGTTCTTGAAATTTCCGTTAAAGCTCCGCCGGATGCAAACAAATGAAGTCCTATTTTTTCAAGAATCCTGATTTGACCGATTCAGAAACCTCGTTGGCGTTCAAAGCCCGGCGGCGGTTGATCCGTTTAGCGCTGGTGATGTTATTTGTATGCTTTGTTTTGGAGATCAGAGATGACGCGACTAGGATATTTCCGAAGGGCTATGAATTTTTTAATTTTGCTGTTGCGTATGTATCGGCGTTGTTAGTCATTTACACCTATCGATGTCCTCGGTGCGGTGATCCACCAAAGAGCAGTCAGGCAGGGACATCGGGTGTATTGCTGTTCCCAAGAAAGTGCAGCAAGTGCGGTGCTCCATTGATGTCTGATCACAAATGGGCGCAGGACTGATGTGATGCGGATCATCGCGGGGCGCAACGTGATGGAGATCAACGCCAAGAACATCAACAACTTGGGCGGAACGTTTGAGGCCCTAAGCAAGCTCGACGTCAATGCAGGGCGTGACCTGAACGTGGTCACCACCACCCAGAGCACCACCACCAACACAGGTGCCAACACCTTGAGCAACACCGGCATCGACCGCGTGGCGGGGCTCTACGTCAAGGGCCAGGCCGGGGCCTTGGTGGCCAGCGCCGGGCGAGACCTGAACCTGACGGCGGCGGCCGTGAGCAATGCAGGCACGGGCGAGACCAAACTCAGCACAGGCAACAACCTGAACCTGAGCAACGTGACCACCGGCAGCAGCCAAAGCCTCAACTGGGACGCCAACAACCACCTGCGCCAATGCAACAGCCAAGACGTGGGCAGCCAGATCAACGCCGAAGGCAAGCTGAGCCTGACAGCGGGCAAGGTCAACATCAGCGCAGGCGAGGCCAGCGAAACCTTTGACGAAGCGCGCAAGAGCACCAACAAAGGCGTGCTGTCGAGCACGACCACCACCACCCAAATCAAGAGCGCCAGCACCACCGCCCTGGGCTCCAGCTTTGAAGGCAACAGCGTGAGCATCACCGCAGGGCAAGACCTCACCGTCAAAGGCTCCAACGTGCTGGCCGACCAGAACGTTCAGCTCAATGCCGGTGGCAACGTGAACATTGAAGCTGCGCAAAACACGCAAAATCAAAGCAGTTTCAGCCAAACCACCAAGTCCGGTCTCTTGAGCGGAGGCGGCCTGAGCGTGACCCTTGGCAAGCAAATGCAAAGCGTGGACAGCCAAGGCCAAAGCACCACGGCAGCAGGCAGCACCGTGGGCAGCACGGGCGGTAACGTGAGCATCACTGCAGGCAAGACCTACACGCAAACAGGCAGTGATGTGATCACGCCAGGACTGAACAGCCCCTCCGGTAGCGGCAACATCGACATCACTGCGAAGACAGTGGACATCCAAGAAGCCAGAGAAACCGGCAGCCAAAGCACCGAACAAAAGTTCAAGCAAAGCGGCCTGACGGTGGCCATCACCAGCCCGGTGATCAGCGCCCTGCAAACGGCCAACAACGAGTTGCAAGCGGCAGGCAACACCAGCAGCGGCCGCATGCAAGCCCTGGCCGGGGCCAACGCGGCCATGAACTTCAAACAAGCGGCAGACGCTATCAAGGCTGGCCAGGGCGACGCCAATGGCATGGTGAAGAACGCAGACGGCAAGATGGTCGAAGGCAATGCCGCAGACAAAGCAGGCGGCATTGGCATCAGTGCCAGCAGCAGCCAGTCCAAACAACAAAGCAGCGCCGACAGCGCCAAGGGCAGCAAGGTGAATGCAGGCGGCAACGTGACCATCACGGCCACAGGCGCGGGCCAAGACAGCGACATCACCGTGCAAGGCAGCAAGGTCCAAGCCGGTAAAACCGTCACCCTCAAAGCCGACGACCAAGTGAACTTGCTGGCCGCGCAAAACACCACCAGCGAGAGCAGCAGCAACCAAAGCAAGAGCGGCAGCATTGGCTTAGCCATGCAGCTGGGCGCAGGCGGTGGCGGTGGCGGCTTCACGGCCAGTGCCAGCAAAGCCACAGGCCAAGGCGCGGGCAACGGCGTCACTTACACCAACAGCCAGGTGGCGGGCAACAGCGTCAACATTGAATCAGGCGGTGACACCAACCTCAAAGGCGCAGTGGTCAAGGGTGAGCAAGTCAGGGCTGATGTGGGGGGCAACCTCAACATAGAAAGCCTGCAAGACAAGAGCCAATACAAAGAAAGCAGCAAGAGCGCAGGCGGCTCCATCATGGTGGGCGCAGGTGTCAGCGGCAGCGTGAACCTGGCCAAGAGCAGCATCAACAGCGACTACCTGAGCGTGGGCGAGCAGTCAGCCATCCGCGCAGGCGACGGCGGCTTCCAAGTCAACGTGCAGGACAAAACCACCCTCACGGGCGGGCAGATCACGAGCACGCAAGCGGCCATCGACAACAACAAAAACAGCTACGAAGCCAAGCAAGGCACCACCACCACCGACTTGCAAAACAGTGCCAGCTACAGCGCCAACAGCGTGAGTGTGGGCATAGGCGCAGGAGCACAACCCGGCAAGAGCGCCAGTGCGGGCATGAGCGGTGTGGGTGTGGGCAGCGACAAGGGCAGTGCCAGCTCAACGACCACGGCGGGCATCAGCGGCGAGGCGGGCAACACTGCCGCACGCACCGGAGACAAGAGCACCAGCATTGCGCCGATCTTCAACAAAGATCAGGTTCAAAAGGAAGTGGCCGCACAAGTGGCGATCACCAGTGAGTTTGGCAAGCAGGCGAGCAAGGCGGTGGGGGACTATGCGGGCAACCAGCTCAAAGACCTGAGCCGCAAGGCCAACGCCGAAACCGACCCCGGCAAGAAAGCGGCCTTGCAAGCCGAAGCGGCCAAGTGGGAAGAAGGCGGCGCCTATCGCGTGGCGATGCACACCGCCGTTGGTGGTCTGACGGGTGGCCTTGCAGGAGCTGCAGGGGCAGGAGCCGCCAGCGCCGCAGCGCCCACGATTGACCAACTGCAAGGCCAACTCAAAACCGCGATCAAAAATGCAGGCTTGGGCGACAGTGCGGCGAACGTCATCTCCAGCCTGGCCGGTGGCACCACAGCTGCAGCGATTGGTGCAGCGGCCAGTGGGGGCACGACAGCCGGGGCGGCCACGGCGTTCAATTCGGACATGAACAATCGGCAGTTGCATCCGAGTGAGAAGCAACGTATCAAAGACTTGGCTAAAGGCGATCCACAAAAAGAAGCACGACTGACCGCAGCAGCCTGTGCGCTTGTGCAGTGCTATGCCGAGTATCCGGAAGGCAGTGCGACTTACTACGCGCTCAAAGCTATGGCGACAGCGGGCAGCAGTGATGCCATGGCCGCAGAGCGACAGCAGTTGCAGGCGCAGCAAGGCATGTTCAACTACAGCACACAAGGTGTGCTCAGTGACAAAAACATCGACGCCGCCAAACAACTGAACAACACCTATCAGATCACCACGCGAGCAGCAGGCGCGGGACAAGCCGTATTGGGTGGCTTAGGCGTGGCAGCCAGCGCAGTAACTGCGCCTGCCAGTTGTGCCACGGGCATTGGTTGTGTGGCCAATGCGGCGGCAGTCACATTCAGTGCCGACGCGGCATTGACTGGGGCTAAACAGCTGTTGTCGGGTCAGCCTGAAAACACAGCACTGAACAACACATTGCAGGCATTGGGCCTGAGTCCTGAAGCAGCAGGTTATGCCGAGGCAGCGCTGGGCATTGGTGCAGCAGCCAAAGCCGGGAGTGTGGTGAATGCAGCGACGGCATCGCAAGCGGGTAATAGCGCAGCAGCCAGATTGTCTTACGAGGACATCAGCAAGTTTGGTGCTAAAGGCATGAATGTCACGCCAGAGGTGATGCAAACGCCACAAGCTAGAGCGCTGATGGCTGAGTATCAGGCGGCGGGGGTTCCGGCAGAGGAAGCGATCCGCTATTCAAGGGGTGTGCTGCAAACGGGTGATTCTTTACCTGTTGTTCGGACCGTCTCGGGCAACGAAGAGTTGATCAAGGTGGTGCCGAAAAATGTTGCAGGCAGTGACGGTGTTGGTGCGTTTTCACCCTATTTCATGACCCGATCAGAGTACGACGCATTGAGCAAACTCAGTCCTACAGAAATTGGTCAGCGCCTGGGACTACCAGCAGAACAAAGCGTTCGAGGTGCGCAACTGGGGTTTGAGGCCTTCGCCATCACGCCAAAACCGGGCAGTGCTCCCAAGGTGTTTACCAGCACCGTCGCGCCTGTGGAACAAGGCGCATACACAGCGGTGGGTGGGGCACAACAAACCATCGTCCCCAACCGTTCGTTGTGGACGGAGCCAAAACCGATTGGTACGATTGGAGGTAACAAATGAGCTGGCCTGATATTGTTTTCTGCGAAGAAGACAAAAACCAATTCCAGAAGATTGCATTCGCGCTAGAGCGGCGGATTGCAGCCGATAGAAACAAGTTCAAAGACCTTGATAGATTTTCTCAGTACCCCCCCTTTGCTGACGCACTAAGGCTTGCCAAAGAAAAGCAAATCGATAAACCACTGGAGGTACCAAACATGAACTATTGGGATTTTGAAACCAATCTGCAGGAGTGGAGCCGTTTTGAAGGTACAGGACTATTGAGTAAGTTTCTGTTGGCAATTAATGGCTTTCCATACAACGTCATGGAAAATGACGGAGTGGTTGATGGCTCCTGACCGGTCAAACAAGTCGCAGCCCTTACAGGTTACCGCTTCCTTGTCAACAATCTTTTTGATGAATCGCCAACAAGCCGACAAGCGACGCCTGGGCTTGCCAGCAGAACGAAGCGTTCGTGGTGCGCAACTGGGGTTTGAGGGCTTCTCCATCACACCGAAAACCGGTACATCTCCCACAGTGTTTACAAGTATGGTTGCGCCATGAACCCCCAAACCCACCGCTTGATCTTTAACCAATCACGTGGCTGCATGATGGCTGTTGCAGAAAACGTCCGCAGCAGTGGTGGTGGATGTTCAGGGACTCGGCGTGTGCGCAGGCCAGCAGGTGTGCCAGTGCCGCACATGCTGCAAAGCCTGCACCTGAACCCCGGCGACACCCAAAAGCGCTTGGGCGACGGCTTCTATGAACAAAAGCTCATCCGCGAACAAGTGGCACTGCTCACCGGGCAACGGTTTTTGGGCAACTACGCCAGCGACGAACAAGAGTACATGGCCCTCATGAACAGCGGCCTGACCTACGCCCAGCAATGGAACCTGCGCCCCGGCATTGCCCTGAGCAATGCGCAAATGGCCCAGCTGACCAGCGACATGGTCTGGCTGGTCAGCCAAGACGTCACCCGTATGCAAGCGCTGGCTGGGGTCAACGCGGCATTCAACCTCAAGCAAGGCGCAGACGCGATAGCTGCAGGCCAAGCCAAAGAAGGCGGCAATGCCGCAGACAAAGCAGGCGGCATTGGCATCAGTGCCAGCAGCAGCCAGTCCAAACAACAAAGCAGCGCCGACAGCGCCAAGGGCAGCAAGGTCAACGCAGGCGGCAACGTGACCATCACGGCCACAGGCGCTGGCAAAGACAGCGACATCACCGTGCAAGGCAGCAAGGTCCAAGCCGGTAAAACCGTCACCCTCAAAGCCGACGACCAAGTGAACTTGCTGGCCGCGCAAAACACCACCAGCGAGAGCAGCAGCAACCAAAGCAAGAGCGGCAGCATTGGCTTAGCCATGCAGCTGGGCGCAGGCGGTGGCGGTGGCGGCTTCACGGCCAGTGCCAGCAAAGCCACAGGCCAAGGCGCGGGCAACGGCGTCACTTACACCAACAGCCAGGTGGCGGGCAACACGGTCAACATTGAATCAGGCGGTGAAACCAACCTCAAAGGTGCAGTGGTCAAGGGTGAGCAAGTCAGGGCTGATGTGGGCGGCAACCTCAACATAGAAAGCCTGCAAGACAAGAGCCAATACAAAGAAAGCAGCAAGAGCGCAGGCGGCTCGGTCATGGTGGGCGCGGGCTACAGCGGCAGCGTGAATCTGGCCAAGAGCAGCATCAACAGCGACTACCTGAGCGTGGGCGAGCAAAGCGCCATCCGCGCAGGCGACGGCGGCTTCCAAGTCAACGTGCAAGGCAAGACCACCCTGACGGGCGGCCAAATCACCAGCACCCAAGCGGCCATCGACAACAACAAAAACAGCTACGAAGCCAAGCAAGGCACCACCACCACCGACCTCAACAACAGTGCCAGCTACAGCGCCAACAGCGTGAGTGTGGGCATAGGCGCAGGCACCCTGCCCGGCAAGAGCGCCAGTGCGGGCATGAGCGGCGTGGGTGTGGGCAGTGACAAGGGCTCAGCCCAAAGCACGACCACGGCGGGCATCAGTGGCGTGGCGGGGAAA
>NZ_CXOO01000013.1 GCF_001269385.1 Limnohabitans sp. DM1
ACAAAGAGCAGTTGCGTGAGATCCTTGATCGAAAGCAGATCAACGTTGTGCGAACCATGCTGGATCACTGGTGCACATGCGTGATGCGCTCCAAGGTCGAACCGATGAAGGACGTTGCCAAGATGATCCGCGCTCATATGGAAGGCATCGTGGCCTGGGCGCAGACACGCCAGACCAACGGATTCCTCGAAGCCATCAACGGTTTGTTCCAGGCATCCAAGCGTCGTGCGCGTGGGTTTACGCGAATCACAACGATCAAGACTGTCATCTTCTTGATCGCCGGGAGACTCGACTTCCACGCTATCAATCCTCATGCTGGGCAACCCACTTGAAATTCATCAGAGCCCAAAAGGTGAAAGCATTGCCAAAGGCGTCAAGAACTTGATGCACGACATGCAGCAAGGCCACGTCTCGATGACCGACGAGAGCCTGTTTGAAGTGGGCAAAAACGTGGCCACCACCGAAGGTGCGGTGGTGTTCGAGAACGAATTTTTCCAGCTGATCGAATACAAGCCGCTCACCACCAAGGTCTATGAAAAGCCGTTTTTGCTGGTGCCCCCTTGCATCAACAAGTTCTACATCCTCGATCTGCAGCCCGAAAACTCGCTGATTCGCTATGCGGTCAGCCAAGGCCACCGCACTTTTGTGGTGAGCTGGCGCAACCCTGACGAGTCCATGGCCCAAAAGACCTGGGACGACTACATCGAGCACGCCGCCATCGAGGCCATCCACACGGTGCAGGCCATCACCGGTGCACCCAAGATCAACGCCCTGGGTTTTTGTGTGGGCGGCACCATTTTGTCCACCGCCCTGGCCGTGTTGGCGGCGCGTGGCGACAAGCCGGTGGCCAGCGCCACCTTCCTCACCACCCTGATCAACTTCACCGACACCGGCATTCTGGACGTGTTCATCGACGAGAACTTCGTCAAGTTCCGTGAGCAGCAAATGGGCCAAGGCGGCTTGCTCAAAGGTCAGGACCTGGCCTCCACTTTCAGCTTTTTGCGCCCTAACGACTTGGTCTGGAACTATGTGGTGGGCAACTACCTCAAGGGCGAGACACCTCCGCCGTTTGACCTGCTCTACTGGAACAGCGACTCGACCAACTTGCCCGGGCCCTTTTACGCTTGGTACCTGCGCAACACCTATCTGGAAAACAACCTCGTCCAACCCGGCAAAGTCACCGTGTGCGGCGAGCCCATCGATCTGGGCAAGGTCGACATGCCGGTCTACATCTACGGCTCACGCGAAGACCACATCGTGCCGATTGGCGGGGCTTATGCCAGCACGCAAGTGCTGCCGGGCAAAAAGCGTTTTGTGATGGGGGCCTCGGGTCACATTGCGGGCGTGATCAACCCGCCCGCAGCGAAAAAGCGCAGCCATTGGCTGAGCGAGGGCACCAAGTTCCCAGCCGATGTGAACCACTGGATCGCCAGCGCCAAAGAGGTGCCGGGCAGCTGGTGGACCGATTGGTCGGATTGGCTCAAGGGCCATGCGGGCAAGCAAATTGCCGCGCCCAAGACCTACGGCAAAGGCACCAAATTCAAAGCCATCGAAGCGGCCCCCGGTCGCTACGTCAAAGCCAAGGCCTGATTCGTTTTTTTATTGGAGACAAACATGGAAGACATCGTCATCGTTGCAGCCGCACGCACCGCCGTGGGCAAATTTGGCGGCACGCTCGCCAAAACCCCGGCCACCGAGCTGGGCAGCATCGTCATCAAGGGTTTGCTCGAACGCAGCGGCTTGCCTGTGGACGCCATCGGTGAAGTCATCATGGGCCAGGTGCTGGCTGCTGGCGTGGGCCAGAACCCTGCACGCCAAGCGATGATGAAAGCCGGTGTGGCCAAGGAAACCCCTGCGCTGACCATTAACGCCGTGTGCGGTTCGGGCCTCAAGGCCGTGATGCTGGCGGCGCAAGCCGTGGCTTGGGGTGACAGCGAGATCGTCATCGCCGGTGGTCAGGAAAACATGAGCGCCAGCCCGCATGTGTTGAACGGCAGCCGCGACGGCCAGCGCATGGGCGACTGGAAGATGACCGACACCATGATCGTGGACGGCCTGTGGGACGTGTACAACCAGTACCACATGGGCATCACCGCCGAAAACGTGGCCAAGGCCCACGGCATCACCCGCGACATGCAAGACGCCCTGGCCGCAGGCAGCCAGCGCAAAGCCGCTGCCGCGCAAGACGCGGGCAAGTTCAAGGACGAAATCGTTGACGTGCTGACCCCCCAGCGCAAGGGCGACGCCCTGGTGTTCAACACCGACGAGTTCATCAACAAGAAAACCACGGTGGAAGTCTTGGCTGGCCTGCGCCCTGCCTTTGACAAGACCGGCAGCGTGACCGCAGGTAACGCCTCGGGCATCAACGACGGCGCAGCCGCCGTGATGGTCATGTCAGCCAAGAAGGCTGCCGCCTTGGGCCTCAAGCCCCTGGCCCGCATTGCCGCTTTTGGTACCAGTGGCCTGGACCCGGCCACCATGGGCATGGGCCCCGTGCCTGCTTCGCAAAAGGCACTGGCCCGCGCCGGCTGGAAAGCCCAGGACGTGGACCTGTTCGAACTCAACGAAGCCTTTGCCGCACAAGCCTGCGCCGTGAACCAGGCGCTCGACATCGATCCGGCCAAGGTCAACGTCAACGGTGGCGCGATCGCGATTGGCCACCCCATCGGCGCGTCAGGTTGCCGCATTTTGGTGACCCTGCTGCATGAAATGCAGCGCACCCAAGCCAACAAAGGCTTGGCCGCGCTGTGCATTGGCGGCGGCATGGGCGTGTCGCTGGCCATCGAACGCGTTTAACCCAACCCCGCTGCTCAAACTGAGTGAATCGGCGCACTGTCCAGTTGTATAAGGGCAGCCGATCATGCGGGTTTGAGCGGTTTTCCACGATCTCAACACACTCATCACCAGGAGACAATCATGAGTCAAAAAGTAGCGTACGTCACAGGTGGCATGGGCGGTATCGGTACCGCCATCTGCCAGCGCCTTCACCAAGAAGGCTTCAAGGTCATCGCAGGTTGCGGCCCCACCCGTGACTTCAACAAATGGCTGGACGAGCAAAAGGCACTGGGCTTTACCTTCTACGCCTCGGTGGGTAACGTGGGTGACTGGGATTCCACCGTGGAAGCTTTCACCAAGGCCAAAGCCGAGCACGGCAGCATCGATGTCTTGGTCAACAACGCCGGCATCACCAAGGACCGCATGTTCCTGAAGATGACGCGTGAAGACTGGCAAGCCGTGATGAACACCAACCTGGACTCCATGTTCAACGTGACCAAGCAAGTGGTCGCCGACATGGTCGAAAAAGGCTGGGGCCGCATCATCAACATCAGCTCGGTCAACGGCGAGAAAGGCCAGGCCGGTCAGACCAACTACTCGGCTGCCAAAGCCGGTATGCACGGTTTCTCGATGGCCTTGGCTCAAGAGCTGGCCACCAAAGGTGTGACAGTCAACACCGTGTCGCCTGGCTACATCGGCACCGACATGGTCAACGCCATTCGTCCTGATGTGCTGGAAAAGATCGTCGCGACGGTGCCCGTCAAGCGCTTGGGCAAGCCCAGCGAGATCGCGTCCATCATCGCCTGGATGGCCAGCGAAGATGGTGGCTACACCACCGGTGCTGACTTCGCCGTCAACGGCGGTTTGCACATGGGCTGATGCGCAAGCAGTACCCACAAAAAAACCCGCCTCTGCGGGTTTTTTTGCGTCTGCAGGGTCGCTTTAACCCGCTTGTTTGCCCGTGCTCACCATCTGCATGGCCGATGCGATCAGGCCCGACACCTCGGTCATGTTGCCCGGCACGATCAGCGTGGTCTTGGCGTCTTGCGCCACTTTGGCGTAGGCCTGTACTGCTTGCTCGGCCACCTTGAGTTGCACAGCTTGTTCGCCTCCGGGCTGGCGGATGGCGGTGGCAATCCGCTCAATCGCTTGGGCTGTGGCATTGGCCATTTCGGTGATGGCGGCCGCATCGCCCTGGGCTTTGTTGATGGCGGCTTGTTTTTCGCCCTCTGAGCGGGCAATGAAGGCCTCGCGCTCGCCCGTGGCGATGTTGATCTGCTCCTGACGGCGACCTTCGGAGGCGGCGATCAGCGCGCGCTTTTCGCGCTCGGCCGTGATTTGCGACTGCATGGCCAACAAAATTTCTTTGGGCGGCGTCAGGTCCTTGATCTCGTAGCGCAGCACCTTCACGCCCCAGTTGAGCGCCGCTTCGTCGATGGCGGCCACCACCTGCGCGTTGATGATGTCGCGCTCTTCAAAGGTCTTGTCCAGTTCCAGCTTGCCGATCACGCTGCGCAAGCTGGTTTGCGCCAATTGGGTCACGGCCACGATGTAGTTGGACGATCCGTAACTGGCCAGCTTGGGGTCGGTGACTTGAAAGTACAAAATGCCGTCGACCTGCAGCTGCGTGTTGTCGCGCGTGATGCAAATCTGGCTGGGCACGTCGAGCGGGATTTCTTTCAGGCTGTGTTTCTGGATCACGTTGTCCACAAAGGGCACCACAAAGTTCAGGCCCGGGGCCAGGCTGGCGTGGAATTTGCCCAGCCTTTCGACCACCCAGGCCTCTTGTTGGGGCACGACCTTGACGGTCTTGACGATGAACAGGATCGCGATGATCACGAGGACGGCTGCGACTTCCATGGTTTTTCTCCCTTTTCGGTGTTGCGAGCGGTGTGCTCAGATTTTCTCGAGGACCAAGCGGTTGCCCGCCATGGCCTGAATGCGGTAAACGCCCGGCGTGGCGGTTTGGCCTGGGGCCAGCACCGCGGTCCAAGAAGCGCCCCGGTGTTTGACTTGAGCGGTGCCTTGGGCATCCCAGGCATCGACCTGCACCGTGGCGCCCAAGTCCAGATGTTGGTCCTGGGCTTCTTGGGGCGTGGTGGTCTGGCGCTTGCGCCATTGGCCCAGCAGCACAGCCCCCAAGCCGCCGACGATGGCCGCAGCCACCAGTTGGGTACTCAGGCCATAACCGGCCAACGCGGCCAGCGCCGCCGCCACAGACCCCAGGCTCAGCATCAGGAGGTAAAAAGTGCCCGTCACCAACTCCAGTGCCACCAGCACGCCGGTCAGCACCCACCACATCGTTGCATTGCTCATTTCGCCTCCTTCAGCTTGTCCCCTGTATTGTCGGGCTTGAACTTCTGTCTTTATACGCTGCCCACCCAGAGCTCGGGCCAAGTCCGCCACAAGCCAAGGATAATCAGCCCCCATGCATTTCCCCGAACCCCAACGCTGGCGCTTGTCGGTCGCCCCCATGATGGATTGGACTGACCGGCATTGCCGGTTTTTCCACCGCCTGCTGACCCGCCACACCTTGTTCTACACCGAGATGGTGACCACCGGTGCACTGCGCCACGGCAGTGTGCAGCGGCACCTGCGCTTCAACGCCGAAGAGCACCCCGTGGCCCTGCAACTGGGCGGCAGCGACGCCGCCGATTTGGCCCACGCAGCCAAGTTGGGGCAGGAGTGGGGCTACGACGAGATCAACCTCAACTGCGGCTGCCCCAGTGACCGTGTGCAGCGCGGTGCATTTGGTGCTTGCCTGATGAACGAGCCGCGCACCGTGGCCGATGGCGTGAAAGCCATGCTGGACGTGGTGGATGTGCCGGTCACGGTGAAGCACCGCATCGGCATTGACCGCATCGAAAGCTACGACTTTGTGCGCGACTTTGTGGGCACGGTGAGCGATGCCGGTTGCAAAGTCTTCATCGTGCACGCCCGCAATGCCTGGCTCGATGGCCTCTCTCCAAAGGAAAACCGCGAGATTCCGCCGCTGCGTTACGAGCTGGCCTACCAACTCAAAAAAGACTTTCCGGGGCTGCTGATCGCCGTGAACGGCGGCATCAAGACCAACGAAGAAATTGCCCTGCATTTGCAGCAAGCCGATGGTGTGATGGTCGGGCGCGAGGCGTACTACAACCCTTGGCTGTTGGGCAGCTGGGACGGCGCGTTTTATGGCGATGCCCACGAAGTGCCCAGCCGGGAAGCGGTCGAAGAGGCCATGGTGACCTATATGGAACGCGCATTTGCCGAAGACGGCTGCCCTTGGTATGCGATCGCGCGGCACATGTTGGGCCTGTACCACGGGCAGCGCGGCGGGCGTTTGTGGCGACAGGTCTGGAGTGACCACAAACTCAAACCCTTGCCGCCGCGTGAAGTCTGGGCTTTGGCCCGTGCGGCACTGGCGCGCGGCGCGGTGGTGACCGACTGAGGGGCTTTTTGGCAAGCGCCTGGATAGACGGTCATCTCTCATCCGGAATCCAGTCGTAGATTCGATGGCAAGATGGTGCACTCTGCTTATTCACCATTTGAGCCGATCCGATGTACATCCCTGCCCATTTCCTCATCAAGAATCCGCAAGACATCCACACCATCATCCAGGAACACCCGCTCGGTGCCCTTGTCACGCTGGGGCCGCAAGGGCTGGATGCCAACCACATTCCCTTTGAGTTTGATCCCAGTCACGGGGCGCATGGACTGCTGACAGCGCATGTTGCGCGGGCCAACCCTGTGTGGCAGCAATGCCAGGATGGCGCGGATGTACTGGTGATTTTTCGCGGCAACGAGAGCTACATCTCGCCCAACTGGTATCCGAGCAAACACGAAACCCACAGGCAGGTGCCCACCTGGAACTACGAAGTTGTGCATGTCCATGGCCGGCTGACGGTGATGGACGAGGAAAAGTTCGTCCGTGGCGTTGTGGCGCGGCTGACCCGTGAACATGAGGCTTCCGAGCCTCGGCCCTGGAAAATGGGCGATTCGCCGCCCGAATACATTGCCCAAATGCTCAAGGCGGTGGTTGGCATTCAGGTGGAGATCCAGCGCATCGAGGCCAAGGCCAAGCTCAGCCAAAACCGTGAGGCGCGGGATCGCCTGAACGCCGCTGAGACCCTGCTTGCCAAGGGTGCAGAAGGTTTGGGCAAAGCGATGCGGGAGGCGGGCTGATCTTCCGTCAAAGACCCAGACTGTTGAGGCCTGGTGGATGTTGATCGCTTATTGAGCGGCCTGCAGGCCGTTCATGAAGTGCGCGGACATGCGCTCGGCCGCCTGCTCGGGCTGGCGTTCGATCAGGGCCTGCACGATGGCGCGGTGCTCGGCCAAGGACTGCTCAATGCGGCCCTCTTTGAACAGTGAACTGTGGCGGTTGAGCTTCATCACCTTGCGCAGGTCGGCCACCATTTGGTCGCGCCAGCGGTTGTCGGCCAACTCCAGCAGCAGCATGTGAAAGGCTTCGTTGATTTCGAAAAAGCGGTCCCGGTCGTGGGTGGCTTTTTCCAGGTCCGCGTGCAAAGCGCTGATCTGCGCCATCTGCTCGGTGCTGGCGTTTTGCGCCACCACGCGGGCCGCGTCCGATTCGAGCAAGGCCAGCAGGTGGTAGACGTCGCGCAGGTCTTTCTCACTCACTTCGGTCACATAAGCGCCCCGGCGCACCTTCATGGTCACCAGGCCTTCGGCCGCCAGCACCTTCAACGCTTCGCGCAAAGGCGTGCGGCTGATGCCCAGGGCCTCGGCAATGCGCAGCTCGTCGATCCAGCTGCCTGGCTCCAGTTCGCGCGCAAAAATCCGCTGCCGCAACAGTTCGGCAACTTCTTCGTACAGGGCGCGGGGGGCGAGGGACAGGGCGGACATGGGCTGTTTTAGAGGGGATGCTGTTCGGGCTGGGCCGAACGGTATTTCAGGCGTTTCAGATGCTGAATTGTAAGCCGGTTAAAATATTCTGCATCAATAATTATGAATCACGGTACTTGTAAGCCGGTAGGCAGCCCCGGGCAGCCAAAATCCGGTTCAGCCATTTTTGTCCCGAAAGCACAGCGCCATGACATCCAAATCCTTTGAATTCAACGCTTCCAACCTGGAAGCCTGGCAAAAAGCAGCGGTCAAATCCGCCCCCGGTGGCGATGTGAACGCCCTGAACTGGAAGACGCCCGACGGCATCGTCGTCAAGCCCCTCTACACCGCCGAAGACACGGCCAACTTGCCCTACGCCAACACGCTGCCAGGCTTTGAGCCCTTCTTGCGCGGCCCGCAGGCCACCATGTACGCCGTGCGCCCCTGGACGATCCGCCAGTACGCGGGTTTCTCCACCGCCGAAGAATCCAACGCCTTTTACCGCAAGGCCCTGGCAGCGGGCGGGCAGGGCGTGTCGGTGGCGTTTGACCTGGCCACGCACCGTGGTTACGACTCCGACCACCCCCGCGTGACGGGCGACGTGGGCAAAGCCGGTGTGGCGATTGACTCGGTCGAGGACATGAAGATCCTGTTTGACAAAATCCCGCTGGACAAGGTCAGTGTGTCGATGACCATGAACGGTGCGGTGCTGCCTGTGCTGGCTGGGTATGTGGTGGCGGCCGAAGAGCAGGGCGTCTCGCAAGACAAGCTCTCTGGAACGATTCAGAACGACATTCTGAAAGAGTTCATGGTGCGCAACACCTACATCTACCCGCCCGAGCCCTCGATGAAGATCATCGGCGACATCATCGAGTACACGGCCAAGAACATGCCCAAGTTCAACTCGATCTCGATCTCGGGTTACCACATGCAAGAGGCCGGAGCCAACCAAGCGCTCGAGATGGCCTTCACCTTGGCCGACGGCAAAGAGTACGTGAAGACCGCGATTGCCAAGGGCATGGACGTGGACGAGTTCGCTGGCCGCCTGAGCTTCTTTTGGGCGGTGGGCATGAACTTCTATCTGGAAATCGCCAAGATGCGTGCCGCCCGTTTGCTGTGGTGCCGCATCATGAAGGGCTTTGACGCCAAGAACCCCAAGAGCCTGATGCTGCGCACACACAGCCAGACGTCCGGTTGGTCGCTGACTGAGCAAGACCCCTACAACAACGTGGTGCGCACCACCATCGAGGCCATGGCGGCCGTGTTCGGCGGCACGCAGTCGCTGCACACCAATTCGTTTGACGAGGCGATTGCCTTGCCCACCGAATTCAGCTCTCGCATCGCGCGCAACACGCAGCTCATCATCCAGGAAGAGACCCACATCACCAACGTGATCGACCCTTGGGCTGGCTCTTACATGATGGAGAGCCTGACGCAAGAAATGGCCGACAAGGCCTGGGCCATCATCGAAGAAGTCGAAGCCATGGGCGGCATGACGAAGGCCGTGGGCAGCGGCTGGGCCAAGCTCAAGATCGAAGCGGCGGCTGCTGAAAAGCAAGCCCGCATCGATTCGGGCAAAGACGTCATCGTGGGTGTCAACAAATACAAGCTGGCCAAAGAAGACCCGATCGAGACGCTGTCGATCGACAACGTTCGTGTGCGCGACGGCCAGATCGAGCGTTTGGCCAAGATCCGCGCCAGCCGCGACAGTGCCAAGGTGCAAGCTGCGCTGGACGCGCTGAGCGCCGCTGCCGATTCGGGTCAGGGCAACCTGCTCGACCTGTCCATCCAGGCTGTGCGCCTGCGTGCCACGGTGGGTGAGATTTCGGATGCACTGGAAAAAGCCTTTGGCCGCCACCGCGCCGACACGCAAAAGGTCACAGGCGTGTACGCCGCGGCTTATGACGACGGCGACAACGTGGGAGACACCATGGAATACTGGAACGCTCTCAAAGCCGACATCGCCGCATTTGCCGATGCCCAAGGCCGCCGCCCTCGCGTGATGATTTCCAAGTTGGGCCAAGACGGCCACGACCGGGGTGCCAAAGTGGTGGCCACGGCGTTCGCCGACCTCGGCTACGACGTGGACATGGGCCCGCTGTTCCAAACGCCCGAAGAGTGCGCTCGCCAAGCGATTGAAAACGACGTGCACGCCGTGGGTGTCTCGACACTTGCTGCGGGCCACAAAACCCTGGTGCCCGCCATCATTGCCGAGCTCAAAAAGCAGGGCGCAGACGACATCATCGTGTTCGTGGGCGGCGTGATCCCGCGCCAGGACTACGACATGCTTTACGAAGCCGGCGTCAAGGGCATCTACGGCCCCGGCACCCCGATCCCGGTCAGCGCCAAGGATGTGCTGGAGCAGATCAAGAAGGCTTTGGCTTGATGTCTGTGATACAGTAATACGGTATTTCAAGCATCATCAAGGAGTCTGCCATGGCTGTTTCCGTTCGATTGGAGCCTCTGCTCGAGAAAGAGCTGGAGCTGACTGCCAAACGCATGGGCGTGACCAAGTCACAGTTCATCGTTTCGGCGTTGGAGAGGGCATTGGGGCGCAAGAACCCTTATGACCTGTTGCTCAAGGTGCAAGCTGAGGTGCGGGAGCCTTTGCCCGAAAGTGGCGAACTGATCTCATCAACCAAGGCGGCCATTCGGTCCAAGCTCAAAACCAAAAGGGATGCCAATCAAGCCGATTGGCTGGCATACCAAGAAGCCAAAAAGCAGGGCAAAGTGTGGTCAGGCTCAGACCAGGAAACGGACGCGCCGTGAAGGTGGCCTTGATCGACACGGGCCCCATGGTGGCGTTGTTTGACGCCAGTGATGTGGCGCATCGGCACTACACCAGCTTGTTGGCCGACAACTGGCGGTTGACGACCACCTGGCCCTGTGTGTTGGAGGTGTGTCACTTTCTGGGTGCCAATGCTGTCCAGCGATTTCTGCGCTGGGTGTCCGAAGGTGGTGTCATCGTCTTTCCTTTTGACGTGTCGAACCTCCCTGACCTGGCGGAGCTGATGGCGCGTTATACCGCTGAGCCTCGCACAGAAATGGACTTGGCCGATGCTTCTTTGGTGTGGTTGGCGCAAGACACAAACACGCTCAACGTGATGACCATGGATGTGCGCGACTTCTCGCGTTATCGCTTGCCCGATGGGCGGCATTTTGAGATCTTGTGAGGCCATGCACATGAAGCTCAACAACCCATTCGCTCAGCCCGACATGGACATGCAGGACATCAGAGGCCATCAATATGGACTGATGAATCCTGCGCTGAAAATTTTGCGCGCTGAAGGTCTGGTGTGTTTGTTGCTGGCGTGTGTCTTGTATCAAGTGCAAGGGTTTTCATGGCTTGAATTTGGCCTTTGGTTTTTGCTGCCCGATGTGGCCATTTGGGTTTATGTGTTGGGTAATGAGCGGCTCGGCATGTGGGCCTACAACCTGACCCACAGCACCGTGGGGGCAGGCCTTTTGGCTGTGATGGGGCTTGCATTGGATGCGCCCCTGTTTTTGCAAGCTGCTTTGATCTGGTTTGCACACATGGGCTTCGACCGTGCCCTGGGCTTCGGATTGAAATTTCCCTTGGGTTTTCGCGTGACACATTTGGGCGTGTTGCGGGGCATGAGGGAAAAGGCATGACGTCTGAGCAAATTCTCCAAGGGTTACTGCACGGCCCCGCGCCCGCCCAACGCCGCGCCATGGCCAAAGCCATCACGCTGCTCGAATCGACCCGCGCCGACCACCGCGCCTTGGCCGACGAGTTGCTCACGGCTATGCTGCCGCACACAGGCAACTCGTTTCGCTTAGGGATAAGCGGTGTGCCCGGCGTGGGCAAGTCCACTTTCATCGAAGCGCTCGGCCTGTACTTGATCGGTCAAGGACACCGCGTGGCGGTGCTGGCTGTAGACCCTTCCAGCACGGTGTCGGGCGGCTCGATTCTGGGCGACAAGACCCGCATGGAGTTGCTCAGCGTGCACGAGCGCGCTTACATCCGCCCCAGCCCCAGCAGCGGCACTTTGGGGGGGGTGGCCGAAAAAACCCGCGAGTCCATGCTGGTCTGCGAAGCGGCGGGTTATGACGTGGTGATCGTCGAGACCGTGGGCGTGGGCCAGAGCGAGACGGCGGTGGCCAACATGACCGACATGTTTGTGCTGATGCAGCTGCCCAACGCGGGTGACGATTTGCAGGCCATCAAAAAAGGCGTGATGGAAATCGCTGATTTGGTGGTCATCAACAAAGCCGACATCGATGCCATCGCCGCCACCCGCGCCGAGTTGCAGATCACCAGCGCCTTGCAGCTCTTGGGCATGCACGGCGGCTCGGGCCATGCGCACGCCGACACCACGCAGTGGCACCCCAAGGTGGTGCAGTTGAGCGCTTTGCTGGGCCAGGGCGTGGACAGCTTTTGGGCGGCGGTCAGCGAGTTCCGAAGCCTGCAAACGGCCAATGGCCGACTGACCTTGCGCCGCCAGAAACAAGCCCTGTCGTGGATGTGGGAGCGCATCGACGCCGGGCTCAAACACAATTTTCGGGCGCAGCCGCGTGTGCAAACGCTGCTGCCCCAACTCAGTCAACAAGTCGCGGCGGGCCAGCTCGCCGCGTCCACAGCGGCCCGTCAACTGCTCAGTGCTTACCAGGCGCAGAGCGAAACCCCATCTTCCTGAAGAAAAGAGAGAACCACCATGCAAGACATCCTTGAACAACTGGAAAAAAAGCGCGCTGCGGCCCGCTTGGGCGGCGGGCAAAAGCGCATCGACGCGCAGCACGCCAAAGGCAAGCTCACTGCGCGTGAGCGCATCGAAGTGCTGCTCGACGAAGGCACCTTCGAAGAGTGGGACATGTTCGTGGAGCACCGCTGCACCGACTTTGGCATGCAAGACAACAAGATTCCCGGCGACGGCGTGGTGACGGGCTACGGCATGATCAATGGCCGCTTGGTCTTTGTGTTCAGCCAGGACTTCACGGTGTACGGCGGCGCTTTGTCGGAGACACACGCCGAGAAGATCTGCAAGATCATGGACCAGGCCATGAAGGTCGGTGCGCCGGTGATTGGCCTGAACGATTCGGGCGGTGCCCGCATTCAAGAAGGCGTGGCGTCATTGGGCGGTTATGCCGACGTGTTCCAGCGCAACGTGATGGCCAGCGGCGTGGTGCCCCAGATCAGCATGATCATGGGCCCATCGGCGGGTGGTGCGGTGTATTCCCCCGCGCTCACCGACTTCATCTTCATGGTCAAGGACACGTCATATATGTTCGTGACCGGCCCCGAAGTGGTCAAGACCGTGACGCATGAAGAAGTCACAGCCGAAGAGTTGGGCGGCGCCCTGACACACACCACCAAGAGCGGTGTGGCCGACATGGCGTTTGAGAACGACGTGGAGGCGTTGCTGATGCTGCGCCGCCTGTACAACTACCTGCCGCTCAACAACAAGGAAAAGGCCCCTGTGCGCAAGAGCGGTGACCCGACCGACCGCATGGACATGAGCTTGGACACCCTGGTGCCCGAGAACCCCAACAAGGCCTATGACATGAAAGAGCTCATCGTCAAGACCGTGGACGATGGCGATTTCTTTGAGCTGCAACCCGACTACGCCAAGAACATCCTGATCGGCTTTGCCCGTGTGGACGGCCAGACCGTGGGCATCGTGGCCAACCAGCCACTGGTTCTGGCCGGATGTCTCGACATCAAGAGCTCCATCAAGGCTGCCCGCTTTGTGCGTTTCTGTGATGCGTTCAACATCCCCGTCATCACCTTCGTGGACGTGCCCGGTTTCATGCCCGGCACCAGCCAGGAGTTCGGCGGCATCATCAAACACGGTGCCAAGCTGCTCTACGCGTACGCCGAGTGCACCGTGCCGAAAATCACCGTCATCACCCGCAAGGCCTATGGCGGCGCGTACGACGTGATGGCCTCCAAGCACCTGCGCGGCGACGTGAACTTTGCCTGGCCCAACGCCGAAATCGCGGTCATGGGTGCCAAGGGTGCGGTGGAAATCATCTTCCGCGAAGACAAGGGCGACCCCGAAAAGCTGGCCGCCAAGGAAGCCGAATACAAAGCCCGCTTTGCCAACCCCTTTGTGGCCGGTGCCCGTGGCTTCATTGACGACGTGATCCAGCCGCACGAAACCCGCAAGCGCATTGCCCGGTCGCTGGTCATGCTCAAAGACAAGAAGATTGAAAACCCTTGGCGCAAGCACGGGAACATTCCGCTGTGATGGCATGTACACCACTGAAACTGCTGTTTTTTGGCTATGAAAATACCTCAGCGTGATTTTTCCGTTTCTGAATACAAAATATCACCTGCGGTATTTGTGTGGTGCTTTGCTTTTGTCAATGGACTGGTATTCCATTGGCCTTTATTGAGGTATGTTCAATCGCAAATTGAACTTTCCAGCAGTTTGGGCATTGGCGTTCAACTGGTTTTGTTGAGTTTGTCCTGTGTTTTGATGTGGTTGTTGTTGGGGTTTTCAGGTTTGATGACGACTCGGTTGATCAAGCCCTTGGCCCTGACCATGATCATCTGCAATGCCATTGCTTTGTATGCCATTGATACTTATCAAGTGATTCTGGATATCACCATGATGGGCAATGTCTGGAAGACCCACAGCGGTGAAGCGGGTGAATTGTTTCATCCCAAGTTGTTGGTGTATGTGTCAGCTGCGTTGCTTGTTTGCTGGCTTGTTGTGCGAAAAGTGCAGTGGCGGGCACAAACACGTTTGAAATTCCTTCTCCATTTTGTGATAGCAGGCGTTTTAGGCTTGGGCATTGTTTTCTACAACGCATCAGCTTGGCTGTGGATTGACAAACACTCGAAGGTGGTGGGCGGCTTGCTTTTGCCTTGGTCGTATACCTTGAATTCACTTCGCCATTTTCAAAGTCAAGCACAAGCAAAAAGAAGTTTTGAAAAATTACCCGATTTGAGTTGGGCTGAAAAACCTGAAACGCCCATCACAGTGGTTTTGGTCATTGGGGAGTCAGCCAGGGTCAAAAATTTCCAGTTGTATGGCTATCCTCGCCAGACAAATCCAATGCTCGTTCAACGAGATGTACTGATCATGCCCAAAGCCAAGGCGTGTTCGACCTATACCCGTCGGTCTTTGGAATGTATTTTGTCGCACGACCCGACGGCAGATGATTTGAAGTTTGAAATCCTTCCCAATTATTTGCACAGATCAGGTCAGGTCGAGGTCATTTGGCGCACACGCAATTGGGGTGAGCCTGCTTTGGCTGACTTTAAAGTTTTACGTGGCAAAGATTTATCGCAGTTGTGCAAAGGGCCAACTTGTTTGAATCCCGATCAAGATGAAGCGTTGCTGGCCGGTCTGGAGCAAGACATTTCCAATTCGGAGCATGCCAGGCAGTTCATTGTGTTGCATCAGGCAGGCAGCCATGGGCCTTCATACCACAGCAAGTACCCCGCTCAGTTTGCGAAATTTATGCCCGTGTGTGACTCTGTGGATTTGAAAGCTTGTAGCCCTGATTCATTGATAAATGCTTACGACAATACCATTGTCTATACCGATCATTTTTTGAATAAATTAATAAGTGTTCTTGAGCAGAAAAAAAATAGAAATATTGTCATGATGTATTTGTCGGATCATGGTGAATCTTTGGGCGAGGGAGGCTGGTATTTGCATGGCGCCCCGGAGATGGTGGCACCAAACGAGCAAAAAGATATTCCATTCCTGGTTTGGAGATCACCATCCATGGCGAATAAACTCACCATCAATGCCAAACGGTTGGATGCCAAAAGCAATGACCATGCAGATAAAATTTGGCAAAATGGACATTTTCAGGTTTTTCACAGTGTGGTGGGGGTCTTGGGGGGGCGCGGCAGTGTTTATTTGTCTGACCAGGATATTTTTAATCACCATGGGGAGAGGAAATGAATTCAAGCATCAAGACTGAAAATTCGTTCTGGCGACAAGCTTGGAATGAATGCAAAAAATCTATGGCGATGCATCGGAGATTTATGGTGGTGGCCTTTGTGACCATCATGGCATGCGGTATTTTTCCTTCCGATATTGCCAGTTACCGTGATGAAACGCCCTTGTTGTCATCGAGTTTTTGGCTGGCCAATGCCACGAGCACGCCTGTTGAAAATGTGCACACCATTCTGGAAGAAGGTGTTCAGTGGGTCGAAAATCGCGGCAGATTTATTTCCACTGCTGCGCAAGTCATGATTCCATTGCTGCTGAATGACAAAGTCGGCTTGGCTCAAATGTTGTATTCGGGTTTGGCCACCACCGTGACGACGCATTTTCTCAAGCGCGTGAAAAATGACGTGCATATTGGCCAAACCCGCTTGGGTGAACGTCCAAATGGTGGGCGACATAATGTGCCTTCCGGTCATTCTTCCATGGCTGGTTCTGCGCTGGGTTTTGTCTGGAGACGATATGGCGCTTGGCATTTGATGTATTTGTTGCCCATTTTGATTGCCACCATGGCAACACGTGTTTTTTTATCCGCTCATACGATTTCCGCAGTGCTTGCAGGCGCCATTTTGGGGGTGGTGGTGACTTATGTCATGACCAGTCCCAGAAAAGTGTCTGTCGCCATGTGATTCCCAGGAACTTTATTTCAACCACCCATTGACGATTTAGAAATTCATCATGTTTACCAAAATCCTGATTGCCAACCGCGGCGAAATCGCCTGCCGTGTCATTGCCACCGCCCACAAAATGGGCATCCAAACCGTAGCCGTTTACTCCGAAGCCGACAAAGAAGCTCGCCATGTGCAACTGGCGGGCGAAGCCGTCTTGCTCGGCCCTGCGCCTTCGCGCGAGTCGTATCTGGTCGCAGAAAAAATCATCGCCGCCGCCAAAGCCACGGGTGCCCAGGCCATTCACCCCGGCTACGGCTTCCTGAGCGAGAACACCGAATTTGCCAAGCGCTGCGAAGACGAAGGCATCGCCTTCATCGGCCCCAAGGCCCATTCGATTGCGGCGATGGGCGACAAGATCGCCTCCAAAAAGCTGGCCAATGAAGCCAAGGTCAACACCATCCCTGGCTACAACGACGCCATCGACACCGCCGAGCAGGCGGTCGAGATCGCAAAGGGCATTGGTTACCCCGTCATGATCAAGGCTTCGGCCGGTGGGGGCGGCAAGGGGCTGCGCGTGGCCTTCAACGACAAGGAAGCTTTTGAAGGCTTCACCTCTTGCCGCAACGAAGCGCGCAACAGCTTTGGTGACGACCGTGTGTTCATCGAAAAATATGTGCTCGAGCCCCGCCACATCGAGATCCAGATCCTGGGCGACAGCCACGGCAACGTGGTGTACCTGAACGAGCGCGAATGCTCGATCCAGCGCCGCCACCAGAAGGTGATCGAGGAAGCCCCGTCGCCCTTCATCTCGGACGCCACCCGCAAGGCCATGGGCGAACAGGCCGTGGCCCTGGCCAAGGCTGTGAAGTACCAGTCCGCCGGGACGGTCGAGTTCGTGGTCGGCAAGGACCAGGATTTCTACTTCCTCGAGATGAACACCCGCCTGCAGGTCGAGCACCCGGTGACCGAGTGCATCACTGGCTTGGACCTGGTCGAGCAGATGATTCGCGTGGCCGCTGGTGAGAAGCTGGCCTTTGGTCAGGCCGACGTCAAGCGCGACGGCTGGGCCATCGAGTGCCGCATCAACGCCGAAGATCCCTTCCGCAACTTCCTGCCCTCCACGGGTCGTCTGGTCCGTTTCCAGACGCCCAAGCAGAGCATGTTCCAGGGCAACACCGCCGACCTGCAAGGCGTGCGTGTGGACACTGGTGTGCAGGACGGCGGCGAGATCCCGATGTTCTACGACTCGATGATTGCCAAACTCATTGTGCACGGCAAAGACCGCAATGAGGCCATCGCCAAGATGCGCGAAGCCTTGAACGGCTTTGTGATCCGTGGCATCAGCTCCAACATCCCCTTCCAGGCCGCTTTGCTGGCCCACCCCAAGTTCGTGACGGGGCAGTTCAACACCGGCTTCATCGCCGAACATTACGCCCAAGGCTTCCGTGCCGAAGATGTGCCGCACGATGACCATGACTTTTTGGCTGCATTGGCTGCCTTTGTGCGCCGCAAGTCGCGTGAACGCGCCGCCAACCTGAGCGGCCAGTTGCCCGGTTACGACGTCAAGGTCGGTCAGGACTACACCGTGGTCGAACTCGGCCAAGGCGGCAACAACCGCTACGTGCAAGTGCATGTGGACGAGTTCTTGGGCAAGTCCGGCGTGGCGCAGATCACCGTGGATGGCAAGACCTACGCGATCGAGAGCAATTCACGCCTGAACGACATCCGCATCGAAGGCACCTGCAACGGCCAGCCTTTCACAGCGCAGATCGAGCGCGGCACGGTCAAGAACCCGCTGGCCCTGCAAGTTCAGCACAACGGCACCCGCATTGAAGCGCTGGTGATGTCGCCCCGCATGGCCGAGCTGCACAAGCTCATGCCGTTCAAGGCGCCACCGGATCTGAGCCGCTATGTGATTTCGCCTATGCCCGGCCTTTTGGTCGAGGTGTCGGTGCAGCCTGGCCAGAAGGTGCAAGCCGGCGAGCGTGTGGCCGTGATCGAAGCCATGAAGATGGAAAACGTGCTGTTTGCCGCGCAAGACGGCGTTGTGAAGAAGGTGGTCGCTGCCAAAGGCGAATCGCTCACCGTGGACCAGATGATTGTGGAGTTTGAATAAATGACGCGTCCTTTCAAAGTGCTGGGCGTCCAGCAAATTGCCATCGGCGGGCCTGACAAGACCCGCCTGCAAAAACTCTGGGTCGACATGTTCGGCCTGGAAGTGAGCGGCACCTTCAAAAGCGAACGCGAGAACGTGGACGAAGACATTTGCGCCATCGGCACAGGCCCGTTCAAGGTCGAGGTCGACCTGATGCAGCCGCTGGACCCCGAGAAAAAGCCCGCCGTGCACACCACGCCCCTGAACCACATCGGCTTGTGGATCGACGATCTGCCGGTGGCTGTCGAATGGCTCACGTCGCAAGGCGTGCGCTTTGCGCCTGGGGGCATCCGCAAGGGCGCAGCCGGTTTTGACATCACGTTTTTGCACCCCAAGGCGAATGAAGAGTTTCCGATTGGCGGGGAGGGCGTGTTGATCGAGTTGGTGCAGGCACCTCCCGAAGTGGTCAAGGCGTTTGAGGCGTTGGCGGCGGCTTCGCATTGAAATCAACAGCCATCGGGGTCTTCGACCACCGACCGACGAGGTAGTCTGTAGGTCGGCACTCGCAGAGTCCGATGTACTTAAAAAGCCCGTTAGACCCCGGTCTGGCGGGCTTTTGCTTTGGCCAGCGCCGCTTCGATGATGGCGCGTTTGCGGTCCACCTCGGGGGCGTTTTCTGTGCCCTTGGTGTGTGCGGCCAGATCGGCCAGCTTATGTTCGGCTTTGGCCTGAAGCTGGCTTTGATGGACCGCATCTTCGCGCAGCAGGCGTTGCTGGCGAGCCTCAAAACGCGTGCGGGCCGTGAAGGCCTCTTGCGCAGACCATGCGGCCCAGCCGGTGCGCGTGTCGGTCACGTTTTCCAGCTGGATGCAGTCCACCGGGCAGACCGGGATGCACAGTTCGCAGCCTGTGCACCACGGCTCAATCACTGTGTGCATGAGCTTGTTGGCGCCCAAAATTGCATCGGTCGGGCAGGCCTTGATGCACAGGGTGCAGCCGATGCACCAGGCCTCGTCGATGATGGCAACATGGCGTGGGCCTTCGATGCCGTGATTGGTGTTCAAGGGCACGTTGGTTTGTCCTGTCAAAGCAGCCAACCGCTTTATGCCTTCTTGTCCGCCCGGCGGGCATTGATTGATGGTCGCTCGTCCCTCGGCCATGGCCCGGGCATAACTGGCGCAGTCTGGAAAGCCGCAACGCGTGCACTGGGTTTGGGGCAGGGCATCGTTGAGCAATAAGAAAAGCGCCTGGGTCTCAGGCGCTGTTCGGGGCAAGTTAGGCATGGGCCTCAGGCTTTTTTCTTGGGGGCAACCCAGGTCGTTTTCACGCCTGTCGTGGGCTTGGCCGTGGGCGCTGCCTTGTTGGCTGCAGCTTTAGCTTTGACCGGTGTTGCCTTTGCTGTGGTGGCTTTGCTGGCACGGGTGGCAGCCTGAGCCGCAGGTTTGGCTGCCACTTTCTCGGCAGGTTTCACCGCCACTTTGGAAGGAGCTGGCACTGTTTTTGCCGAAACAGGGGTTTTGGCTTTGGCTTGTGCAGGGCTTGCGGATGCGGATGCGGGCGCAGCACTCACAGCGGCTTGTGCTTTGGCTTGGGGTTCGCGGCTTTTGATGAAGTTCAGCACTTGCGGGTAAACCAGCGAGCGCCAGCGGCTGCCGCTGAAAATGCCGTAGTGACCCGCTCCTGGCACTTCCAGGTGCAAGCGATCGTTGGCGGCCACTCCCGTGCACATGTCTTGTGCAGCGCGCGTTTGGCCCGAGCCAGAAATGTCGTCCAGCTCGCCTTCCACGGTCATCAGGGCCGTGCCCTTGATGTCTTGCGGGCGCACGCGCTCGATCTTGCCGTCCACACCTTTGACATCCCAGGTGCCGTTAACCAGTTTGAAATCCTGGAACACGGTCTGGATGGTTTCCAGGTAGTAATCGGCGTCCATGTCCAGCACCGCGTTGTACTCGTCATAGAACTTGCGGTGGGCTTCGGCGCTCGCGTCATCTCCCTTGATCAGGTCCTTGAAGTAGTCGTAGTGGCTGTTGGCGTGGCGGTCGGGGTTCATGGCCACAAAACCGGTGTACTGGAGGAAGCCGGGGTACACGCGGCGACCCGCGCCCGGGAAGTTGGCCGGAACGCGGTAGATCACATTGTTCTCGAACCACTCAAAGCTCTTGTTGGTGGCCAGGTTGTTGACCGATGTCGGCGACTTGCGCGCATCGATGGGGCCGCCCATCATGGTCATGGTCAATGGGGTTTTTTCGCCACGGCTGGCCATCAGCGAGACGGCGGCCATGACGGGCACAGTGGGCTGACAAACGCTCACGATGTGGCAATTGCCATAAATGGATTGCAGGTGGCGGATGAATTCCTGCACGTAGTTGATGTAGTCGTCCAGGTGAAATTCGCCGTCAGAAAGGGGCACCAAACGGGCGTTTTTCCAATCGGTGATGTAGACCTTGTGGTCTTGCAGCATGGTGCGCACGGTGTCCCGCAGCAAGGTGGCGTAGTGGCCGGACAAGGGGGCCACGATCAGGACAACGGGTTGCGTCTTGAGCTGGGTCAGGGTAGCCGGATCGTCCGAAAATCGCTTGAAACGGCGCAGTTCGCAAAAGGGTTTGTCAATTTCAATGCGCTCATGAATGGCGACATCGGTGTTGTTGACCTTGACGGTTTTGATGCCGAATTCGGGTTTTTCGTAGTCTTTGCCCAGACGGTGCATCAGCGCATAACCCGCAGACACACGTTGTGCCAGGGGGGTCTGAGAAATCGGGCTCAGCGGGTTGCTGTAAAGCTTGGCAGCAGCCTGCGCCAGATCAGAAAAGGGTTCCATGATCGAGCGTTGAGTTTCGAAGATCTGGTAGAGCATGTAACAGTTTCCCTTGCGGCTTGGCCGTGAAATGGTGCGGTGCAGCAATCCTACAGGACTTGATCGTGTATTTTTTGAGTAGTCCCCCTAATTGGGAGTCACCTTCTTGACCGACCAAAAAGAAACCGCCCCGTCAGGGGCGGTTGCAAGCCGAATGTCAGTTTCGGAAGGTGTCAAATTAGACAACTTTGGCGATTGAGGCGCACACGTAGTCGATATTCTTGCTGTTGAGCGCCGCCACGCACATGCGGCCGGTGTCGGTGCCATACACGCCGAACTCGCTGCGCAGACGCACCATCTGGTCTTTGGTGAGGCCCGAATAGCTGAACATGCCGATCTGGCTGGTGATGAAGCTCATGTCTTGCTGGACGCCTGCAGCTTTGAGGCCGTCGACCAACTTTTGGCGCATGGCCTTGATGCGCACGCGCATTTCGGCCAATTCGCTTTCCCACTGAGCCCGCAGCTCGGGGTTGTTCAGCACAGCCGCCACCACCGCACCGCCGTGGATGGGCGGGTTGGAGTAGTTGGTGCGGATGGCGATCTTGAGTTGCGACAGCACGCGTGAGGCTTCTTCCTTGTCAGAGGCCACCACCGACAGGGCACCCACGCGCTCGCCGTACAGGCTGAAGCTCTTCGAGAAAGAAGTCGACACGAAGATGTTCAGGCCGGCCGCCACAAACTTACCGATCACCGCGCCGTCTTCGGCAATGCCGTGGCCAAAGCCTTGGTAGGCCATGTCCAGGAATGCGGTCAGGCTCTTGGCCTTGACCATCGCAATGACCTGGTCCCACTGGGCGTCGGTGATGTCGTAACCCGTGGGGTTGTGGCAGCAGGCGTGCAGCACGACGATGGTGCCGGGCTCGGCCGCGTTCAGGCTGGCCAACATGCCCTCGAAGTTCACACCGCGCTTGGCCGCGTCGTAGTAGGTGTAGCTCTCGACTTCAAAACCCGCGTTGATGAAGATGGCGCGGTGGTTTTCCCAGCTGGGGTCGGAGATCATGACTTTGGCCTTGGGGCTGACTTTTTTCAGAAAGTCAGCGCCGATTTTCAGGCCGCCCGTGCCGCCAATGGCCTGCACTGTAGACACACGGCCAGACTTGACCACGTCGGATTCAGCACCAAACACCAGCGCCTTGACGGCGTTGTCATAGGCCACGATGCCGTCGATGGGCAGGTAACCACGCGCAGTGGGGGTGGCCATCATGGTTTTTTCGGCCGCTTGCACGCATTGCAGCAGGGGCAGTTTGCCGTTGTCGTCGAAGTACACGCCCACACCCAGGTTCACTTTGTTGGGGTTGGTGTCGGCGTTGAATTGCTCGTTCAGACCCAGGATCGGGTCGCGGGGGGCCATTTCGACGGCGGAAAACAGAGACATGGAAAGTCCTTGGATTGTGTTCAGTGGTGGCAGAAAACCCGTTCCTCGGTTAGGCTTTCGGGTTGTCCCTTATTTTAACGGCCCCCGCCGTCTGGTTTGGCCAGGCGGTCCCTACAAAGATGTCCACCGTGCCCGAAGCCTCCGTTGTTGAAGTTGTGTCTGATGCGGACAAGTACGCTGAGGGAAAGTTCATCAGCTACCCGGGCTCCCCGTTTGAGCTCTACCAGCCTTACCCGCCCGCAGGCGACCAGCCCGTGGCCATTGAGCAACTGGTCGAAGGCGTGCACGACGGCGAGGTTTTTCAGACCCTGCTGGGTGTGACCGGTTCGGGCAAGACCTTCACCATGGCCAATGTGATCGCCCAGCTGGGGCGGCCCGCCATCGTGTTTGCGCCCAACAAAACATTGGCCGCGCAGCTGTACAGCGAGTTCCGGGAGTTCTTTCCCAAGAACGCGGTGGAGTATTTCGTCAGCTACTACGACTATTACCAGCCCGAGGCCTATGTGCCCCAGCGGGACCTGTTCATTGAAAAAGACAGCGCGATCAACGAGCACATCGAGCAGATGCGGCTGTCTTGCACCAAAAGCATCATGGAGCGTCGCGATGTGGTGATCGTGGCCACGGTGTCGGCCATCTACGGCATTGGTGAGCCCGAGAGCTACCACCGCATGATCATGACGCTGCGCACGGGCGACAAGCTGGGCCAGCGTGACGTGATTGCGCAGCTGATCCGCATGCAATACCAGCGCAATGACATGGAGTTTTCACGCGGCAAGTTCCGGGTACGCGGCGACACGATCGACGTGTTCCCGGCAGAACACTCGGAGTTGGCCATCCGCATTGAGTTGTTCGACGACGAGATCGAAAGCCTGCAGCTGTTTGATCCACTCACCGGCCGCATACGCCAGAAGATCCCGCGTTTCACGGTCTATCCATCTAGCCATTACGTCACGCCCCGCGACAAGGTCTTGGCGGCGGTGGAGACTATCAAGGTCGAGCTGGCCCAACGCCTGAAAGAACTGGTAGGCATGGGCAAATTGGTTGAGGCGCAGCGCCTGGAGCAACGCACCCGTTTTGATCTGGAAATGCTGTCCGAAGTGGGTCACTGCAAAGGCATCGAGAACTACACCCGCCATTTGTCGGGCGCGGCCCCCGGCGACCCGCCCAGCACCCTGACCGACTACATGCCACCCGACGCCATCATGTTTCTGGACGAAAGCCACCAGATGATTGGCCAGCTCAACGCCATGTACAACGGCGATAAGGCCCGCAAGACCACGCTGGTCGAATACGGTTTTCGCCTGCCCAGCGCGCTGGACAACCGCCCGCTCAAGTTCGAAGAGTTTGAAAAGCGCATGCGCCAATGCATCTTCGTCTCGGCCACTCCCGCTGATTATGAAAAGACGCATTCGGGCAAAGTGGTCGAGCAGGTGGTGCGCCCCACGGGCCTGGTGGACCCGCAGGTCGAGGTCCGCCCCGCCACGCACCAAGTGGACGATGTGCTGCAGGAAATCCGCATTCGGGTCGAAAAGCACGAGCGCGTGCTGATCACCACCCTCACCAAACGCATGGCCGAGCAGCTGACCGATTACCTGAGCGACAACGGTGTGAAGGTGCGCTATTTACACAGCGACGTGGACACGGTGGAGCGGGTCGAAATTTTGCGGGACCTGCGCCTGGGCGCTTTTGATGTGCTGGTGGGCATCAACTTGCTGCGCGAGGGCTTGGATATTCCCGAGGTGTCGCTGGTCGCTATTTTGGATGCCGACAAAGAAGGTTTCTTGCGTGCCGAGCGCAGCCTGATCCAGACCATTGGCCGCGCAGCGCGCAACCTGAACGGCCGGGCGATTTTGTACGCCGACCGCATCACCGAGTCCATGAAAAAAGCCATGGGCGAGACCGAGCGCAGGCGCATCAAACAATTGGCGCACAACGAGGCCATGGGCATCACGCCCAAGAGCATTGTGAAAAAGGTCAAAGACCTGATCGACGGCGTGTATAGCGAAAAATCGGGCAAGGAAGCCGAACGCCTGGAACAAGCGGCCATGCAAAAGGCCAAGGTCGAGGACATGAGCGAGAAAGACATCGCCCGCGCCATCAAGCAGCTGGAAAAGCAGATGATGGAGCACGCCCGCAATCTGGAGTTCGAAAAAGCCGCCCAGGTGCGAGACCAGTTGACCATCCTGAAAGAGCAGGCGTTTGGGGCGACAGGCGGCGACCACATCGTGCCGCTGATCCGGGCTTAAGAACTCAGTGAATGACCCTATAACCCGAGTGTTTTGATCGGGATTGGTTTATACTTGACTTGTTTAGTCGGGAACCCGCTTCGGCGGGGCCAAGACCAAGCCCCCACCCACTTCAGGAGTCTGCCATGCGTTTAACCACCAAAGGCCGTTTCGCCGTCACCGCCATGATCGACTTGGCCTTGCGCCAAGACGCCGGCCCCGTGACTTTGGCCGCCATCAGCCAGCGCCAACAGATTTCACTGTCTTATCTGGAGCAGTTGTTTGGCAAGCTGCGCCGCCACAACCTGGTTGAGTCCACCCGTGGCCCCGGCGGAGGCTACACCCTAGGCCGCAAATCGACCGACATCACCGTGGCCGACATCATCTTGTCAGTCGATGAGCCCATCGACGCCACCCACTGCGGCGGCAAGGAAAACTGCAACGGCGGCGATGGCCGCTGCATGACGCACGACCTGTGGGCTTCGCTGAATTCCAAAATGGTCGAGTTTCTCGACTCCGTGTCCCTGCAAAAGCTGGTGGACGACCAACTGGCCAAAGGCCTGGTGGTCGAAAACAAACCCAGCATCAAGCGTGCGATTGCCCCGATGCCGATGAGCCAACCCATCCGCCTGACCGGCCCCAATTCTGTGTTCGACCTGGGCAACGTGTTTGCCAAATCCTGATTGAAAAGAAGACCCGACCATGACCACGCCCCACTTCCCCATTTACCTTGACTACGGCGCGACCAACCCTTGTGATCCCCGCGTGGTGGACGCCATCATCCCCTGGTTGCGCGAGCACTTTGGCAACCCCGCATCCCGCAGCCACGCCTGGGGCTGGGAAGCCGAAGCCGCCGTTGAAACCGCCCGCGAGCAAGTGGCCGACCTGATCGGTGCCGACCCGCGCGAAATCGTCTGGACCAGCGGCGCGACCGAATCCAACAACCTCGCCATCAAGGGCGCAGCGCATTTCTACAAGTCACGCGGCAAGCACCTGATCACCGTCAAGACCGAGCACAAAGCAGTGCTCGACACCATGCGCGAGCTCGAGCGTCAGGGTTTTGAAGTCACCTACCTCGATGTGCAGGCCGATGGCTTGCTCAACATGGACGCGCTCAAGGCCGCGATTCGCCCCGACACCATCCTGATCAGCGTGATGTTCGTGAACAACGAAATCGGCGTGATCCAAGACGTGACCGCGATTGGCAACCTGTGCCGCGAAAAAGGCATCATCTTCCACGTCGATGCGGCCCAAGCCACGGGCAAGGTCGAGATCGACATGACCCAGCTGCCCATCGATTTGATGAGCCTGGCCTCGCACAAAACCTATGGCCCCAAAGGCATCGGCGCTTTGTATGTGCGCCGCAAGCCCCGCATTCGCCTCGAAGCGCAAATGCACGGCGGCGGTCACGAGCGCGGCATGCGCTCGGGCACCTTGCCCACCCACCAGTGCGTGGGCATGGGCGAAGCGTTCCGCATTGCCAAACTGGAAATGGCTCAAGACAACGCCAAAGCGCGTGCGCTACACGACCGTTTGATCAACGGCCTGAGCGACATGGAGCAGGTGTTTTTGAACGGCCACGCCACGCAGCGCGTGCCGCACAACATCAACATGAGCTTCAACTTTGTTGAAGGCGAGTCGCTCATCATGGGCATCAAGGGCTTGGCGGTGTCGTCCGGTTCTGCCTGCACCTCGGCCAGCCTGGAGCCCAGCTATGTGCTGCGTGCCCTGGGCCGCAGCGACGAGCTGGCCCACAGCAGCCTGCGCATGACGATTGGCCGCTGGACCACCGAAGAAGACATCGACTACGCGATCCAGACCATCCGTGAGAATGTGGCCAAGCTGCGTGACTTGAGTCCCCTTTGGGAAATGCACAAAGACGGCATCGATCTGAGCACCATCCAGTGGGCGGCCCACTGAGTTCACACTGACCTGAATACGGAGAAAACACCATGGCATATTCTGAAAAAGTGGTTGACCACTACGAAAACCCCCGCAACGTCGGCTCTTTTGACAAGGGCGACGACAGCGTGGGCACCGGCATGGTCGGTGCACCGGCTTGCGGCGACGTGATGAAGCTGCAGATCAAGGTCAACCCAACAACCGGCGTGATCGAAGACGCACGTTTCAAAACCTACGGTTGCGGCTCGGCCATCGCTTCCAGCTCACTCGTGACCGAGTGGGTCAAGGGCAAGACGCTGGACGAAGCAGCGGCCCTGAAGAACAGCCAAATTGCCGAAGAGCTGGCGCTGCCCCCCGTCAAAATCCACTGCTCCATCTTGGCCGAAGACGCCATCAAGGCGGCTGTGGACGACTACAAAAAGAAACACCTGAACTGACATGGCCATCTCACTGTCTGCTGCCGCAGCTCGGCATGTGACCCGGTACCTGGCCAAGCGTGGCTCGGGTGTCGGTGTGCGCCTGGGGGTCAAGACCACGGGATGCTCGGGCCTGGCCTACAAGCTCGAATACGTGGACGAGATTGCGCCGGAAGACGTGGTCTTTGAAGGCCACGGCGTCAAGGTGCTGGTGGACCCGAAAAGCCTGGCCTACATCGATGGCACCGAGCTCGACTTCGTGCGCGAAGGCCTGAACGAGGGCTTTCGCTTCAACAACCCCAACGAGCGTGACCGCTGCGGTTGCGGTGAGTCGTTTCGCGTTTAAGCCGCGTTTGAAGTCGACTGTGAGTTTTTGCGTGTGATCTCGCTGCAAGCCAACGACTTCGAGCTGTTTGACGTGCCAGCGCGCTTCGCGCAGGACCGCGCACAGCTCGACGCCCGTTGGAAAGCCCTGCAGCGCGAAGCCCACCCTGACCGTTTTGCCGCCGAAGGCGCCGCCGCCCAGCGCGTGGCCATGCAGTGGTCGGTGCGCATCAACGAGGCGTATCAAAGGCTCAAAGACCCGCTCAAACGCGCCGCCTATTTGTGCGAGCTGCGTGGCGCGCCAGTGCAAGCCGAAAACAACACCGCCATGCCTGCAGCGTTCCTCATGCAGCAGATGGAGTGGCGTGAAAACCTCGACGACACCGAATCCGCTCAAGGATTGGAAGCGCTGGCGGATGAAGTGTCTGCCGAGCAGCGCCGTGTGCAGCAAGAACTGGCCCGCTTGCTCGACGAGGTGCAAGACCCTCTGCAAGCCGTGGGGCAGGTGAGGGCGCTGATGTTCATCGAGCGCTTCACGCAAGAAGTGAACGCTAAACTCGACCGATTGACATGAATTTTCCCGATTGACCATGGCCTTACTGCAGATTTCCGAACCGGGCCAGTCGCCCGACCCGCACCAACGCCGCATCGCGGTGGGCATTGACCTGGGCACCACGCATTCGCTGGTGGCTTCGGTGCGCAGCGGCGTGGCCGAGTGCTTGCCCGACGACGATGGCCGGGTGATCCTGCCTTCTGTCGTGCGCTTCATGCCGGGCCAAGGCCGCCAGATCGGTTTCGACGCCGTGCACTCTGCTGCGTCCGACCCGGTCAACACCATCGCCTCGGTCAAGCGCTTCATGGGCCGTGGCCTGAACGACATCGCCGACCGCAGCAAGCTGCCGTATGAGTTCACCGCCAGCGAAGGCACAGCGAAGGGTGGCATGCTCAGCATCCAGACGGTGCAAGGCCCCAAGTCGCCCGTGGAGGTGAGTGCCGAGATTTTGGCCACCCTGCGTTACCGCGCCGAAGACACCTTCAACGACGACCTTTACGGCGCCGTCATCACCGTGCCCGCCTACTTTGACGACGCCCAGCGCCAGGCCACCAAAGACGCCGCGCAATTGGCTGGCCTGAATGTGCTGCGCCTGATCAACGAACCCACGGCTGCCGCGATTGCCTATGGCCTCGACAACGCGAGCGAAGGCGTTTACGCCGTGTTCGATTTGGGCGGCGGCACCTTCGATATTTCGATCCTGCGCCTCACGCAAGGCGTGTTCGAAGTGCTGTCCACAGGTGGCGATTCGGCCCTGGGCGGCGACGATTACGACCAGGCCTTGGCCGACTTCGCGATGGCTCAGCAGCCTGGCTTGCAAGCCGCCACGGCCGAAGACAAAACACGGCTCAAAGCAGCGGCCCGTGCGGCCAAAGAAGCCTTGACCAGCGCAGACTCGGCCAGCCTGAATGTGGCCCTGTCCACTGGCGCTTTGTCGGTGCAGCTCAGCCGCGCTGATTTCGAGCAAGCCACCCAAGCCCTGACGGCCCGCTGCGTCACCGCCGTGCGCAAAGCCCTGCGCGATGCGCAGCTGTCCAAAGACGATGTGCAAGGCGTGGTCATGGTGGGCGGCTCCACCCGCATGCCGCAAATCCAGCAGGCTGTGGCTGACTTTTTTGGTCAAGCCCCGCTCAACAACCTCAACCCCGACGAAGTCGTCGCTTTGGGCGCGGCCATCCAGGCCAACCAGCTGGCGGGCAACAACGCCGCAGGCGAGTTGTTGTTGCTCGACGTGATTCCACTGTCGTTGGGCATCGAGACCATGGGCGGTCTGGTGGAGCGCATCATCCCGCGTAACCAGACCATCCCCACCGCCATGGCGCAAGACTTCACCACTTACCAAGACGGCCAGACGGCCCTCGCGTTGCATGTGGTGCAGGGCGAGCGCGACCTGGTGCAAGACTGCCGCAGCCTGGCCCGCTTTGAGCTGCGTGGCATCCCGCCCATGGCCGCTGGTGCCGCCCGCATCCGCGTCACCTTCACGGTGGATGCCGATGGTCTGCTGAACGTGGGTGCCAAAGAACAAATCAGCGGTGTAGAGGCGCGCATCGACGTCAAGCCCTCGTATGGCCTGAGCGACGACCAAATCGCCACCATGCTGCAAGAAAGCTTCACCACTGCGCAAGCCGACATGAAGGCGCGTGCCTTGGTCGAGGCGCGTGTGGACGCCGACCGCATGCTGCTGGCCACCCGCAGCGCCTTGGCAGCCGACGGCGATTTGCTGCAAGCGTCAGAGCGCAGCGCCATCGACGCACTCATGGCCACATTGCAAGCCGCCGTGCAAACCGAACAAGACGCCAAGGCGCTGGAAGACTGCACCCAGGCATTGGCCAAAGGCACCGAAGCCTTTGCCGCTGAGCGCATGAACCACAGCATCCAGAAAGCCCTGGCCGGTCAAAACATCCAGGCCTTGTAAAAGCCCGACCTGCCCTGAATTGAGAAGACTCTTATGCCCGTCATCAAAATCCTGCCCCACGCTGAGTATTGCCCCCAAGGTGCCGAGATCACCGCGCCTTCGGGCACCAGCATCTGCGAAGCGCTGCTCGACAACCACATCAACATCGAGCACGCCTGCGACATGAGCGCAGCCTGTACCACTTGCCATGTGGTGGTGCGCGAAGGCTTCAAGACGCTCAACGAGATGGAAGAAACCGAGGAAGACCTGCTCGATCGCGCCTGGGGCCTGGAGCCCAATTCGCGCCTGAGCTGCCAGGCCTTTGTGGCCAAGAGCGATCTGGTCATCGAGATCCCGCGCTACACCATCAACCACGCCAAAGAACTGCACTGAGCCGGAGCTGCAAGCCATGCGTCAAATCGTTCTGGACACCGAAACCACCGGCCTGTCGGCCGAAGGTGGTGACCGCATCATCGAGCTCGGTTGTGTGGAGCTGTACGCCCGCAAGCTCACGGGCAACAACTTGCATTTCTATTTCAACCCCGAGCGCGACAGCCACGAAGACGCCCTCAAGGTGCACGGCATCAGCAACGAGTTTTTGCGCGACAAGCCCAAGTTTGCACAGCTGGCCGATGAAATTCTGGATTACCTGGCCGATGCGGAACTGATCATCCACAACGCGGCTTTTGACATCGGCTTTCTGAACAAGGAACTCGAACGCGTTGGCAAAAAGCCTTTGAAGGCCTATGTCAGCGGCGTGATCGACACCTTGGCCATGGCCAAGGAAATGTTCCCCGGCAAGCGCAACAGCCTCGACTCGCTGTGTGACCGCCTCGAAGTCGACAACTCCGGGCGCACACTGCACGGCGCTTTGCTCGACGCCGAGTTGCTGGCCGATGTCTACATCAACATGACCCGTGGGCAAGAGGCCTTGCTGATGGATGTTGGGGACAGTACGCCCAACGATGCTCAGCAAGTGATGGTTCAAGTCGACTTGACCACCTTTGTATTGCCCGTATTGCCCGCCAATGCCCAAGAGCTGGCGGCGCATGATGAGGTGCTTGCCCAGTTGGACAAGTCCAGTGGGGGCAAGACTGTTTGGCGACAATTGGCCTGCGCCTGAAAATTGCTTCAAATTTTTCAGGCAGGCCCCAAAGAGCGTAAATTTTCATGCCATAATTGAGGTCTTCGCTGCAACGCAGTGAGGGGCGATTAGCTCAGCGGTAGAGCACTGCATTCACACTGCAGGGGTCACATGTTCGATCCATGTATCGCCCACCAAAACAAGCCTCAAAAATGCACTTAGCGGAAACGCTAGGTGCTTTTTTTTCGCCTTGTGGTTCCAATAGAAGCGCTGGCTGCAAAGCGGATCCTCCTCAGTGCTTGACGACGACGCCCTTGGATGAACGGACTCAACGCAACCATGAACGAATCGCCTGCACCCTTGTCCAACTGAAATGCCTGTCCTTTCACGGACAGATCCAATGAGCCTGCGACCTACGAGGAAGAATTTCATGACTACAGTACGCACACATCAGCGCAGAAACCTGCTGGCACTGGCCTTGTCACTGGCTTTGACCGGTCTGGCCTTTTCGCAAGACAAATATCCGAGTAAACCCGTCACGGTGGTGGTGCCGCAAGCGGCCGGCGGTGCCAACGATGCCATTGCCCGCGTCATCGCGCAAAAGTTGTCCGAGCAAATGAGCCAGTCTTTCGTGGTGGACAACCGCACCGGAGCGGGCGGTAACGTGGGCACCGTGGCGGTTGCGCGTGCCAAGGCCGATGGCTATACCCTGATGATCACGGCTGACAGCTCCATGGTCATCAATCCATCGCTTTACAAAATCACGGGTTTTGATCCGATCAAGGACTTTGAACCAGTAGGCACTGTGGCCACGGCTGGCTATGTGCTGGTCGCCCATCCGGCATTCCCGGCCAAAAGCACCGCCGAATTGATTGCTTTGGCCAAACAGCAACCGGGCAAGATCAACATCGGTTCTGCGGGCAACGGCACGCTGAACCACCTGATCGGTGAAATGTTGGGTAAGGCGGCAGGCATTGATCTGGTGCATGTGCCTTACAAAGGTTCTGCTGCGGCTGTGACGGATCTCATCGCAGGGCAAGTTCAGGTGTCGGTGCAGAGTTTGCCTTCTTCAATTGCTTTTATCCGCAGTGGCAAGATCAAAGTCCTGGGCGTCGTCAACCCGCAACGCCTGCCCGCTTTGCCGGATGCACCCACCATGGGTGAAACCCTCAAGGGCTTTGGTGCCACGCCCTGGTATGGTCTGTTTGTCCCAGCGGGCACTCCCAAACCCATCGTGGCCCAGCTCAATGCGGAAATTGCGAAAGCGCTGGAGTCCAAAGACGTTCAGGAGCGCTTGGCGGCGGTGGGCTGCGAGCCCTTCAAAACCTCTCAAGAGCAGTTTGCCAGCTTGGTTCGTGAAGATTTGCCGCGCTGGGCCAAAATCGTCAAGGCCTCTGGTGCCACCATCGATTAATGTTCCAGCTGAAGGCCGATGCATGGCAGGGGCCAAGTGCTAAGAGCAGTCCATGTAAGGGACACAAGGGGAAACCCCAGTCTCGTTGGGCTTATGGCGGCAAGCAAACCGACTAGAATTAACCGACCGCTCGGTTGGTTAATTCGGATCAACCGAGCTTTGTTCTTTTCAGAAAGCTCTCACACATGTCCCAAGTCCTGCAAAGTTTTATCGGTGGCCAGTGGATCGGCCAGCAAGGCGCGCAAGCTCTGCGCAGCGCCCTCAACGGCCAGACCGTCTACCAAACCCACGCCGAAGCCATCGATTTTGGCGACGCGGTGCACTACGCCCGCACCGTGGGCCTGCCCAATTTGCTGAAACTCGACTTTCAGGAACGCGCCCAGCGCCTCAAGGCCCTGGCCAAATACCTCGGTGAGCACAAAGAGCAGCTCTACGCCATCTCGGCCCACACGGGCGCCACCCGCGCCGACAGCTGGGTGGACATCGAAGGCGGTGCAGGCACCTTGTTCGCCTATTCGGGCATCGGCAGCAACGAACTGCCCAGCGGCAACCTGATCCACGAAGGCCCGGCTTTTCCGCTCGGTAAAAATGGCGGCTTTGCGGGCACGCACATCCTGGTGCCGCGTGGCGGCATTGCAGTGCACATCAACGCCTTCAATTTCCCCATCTGGGGCTTGCTTGAAAAGTTTGCGCCCAGCTTTTTGGCCGGCATGCCTTGCATCGGCAAACCCGCTTCGTCCACCAGCTACCTGACCGAAGCCATGGTGCGCTTGGTGGAGCAATCGGGCATCTTGCCTGCCGGTTCGCTCCAGCTGGTGATCGGCTCCACGGGTGACCTGCTGGACCGCCTGAACGGCCAGGACGTGGTCACCTTCACCGGCTCGGCCGACACCGCCGCCATGCTGCGTGTGCACCCCAATGTGGTCAAACACAGCATCCCGTTCAACGCCGAAGCCGATTCGCTCAACTGCGCCATCCTCGCGCCCGATGTCTCGCCCGACGACGAAGAGTTTGATTTGTTCGTGAAAGAAGTCGCCCGCGAGATGACCGTCAAAGCCGGCCAGAAGTGCACCGCGATCCGCCGCGCCATCGTGCCGCGCCAGCATCTGGACGCCGTGGCTGAAAAACTCAAGGCACGCCTGGCCAAAGTGGTGGTGGGCGATCCGTCTGTTGAAGGCGTGAAGATGGGGGCCTTGGCTTCACATTCGCAGCAGGCCGACGTGGCCGAGCGCGTGGCCCTGCTGCGCCAAAGCGCCGAGTTGGTGTTTGGTGGCGGTGCCGATTTCAAACCCGTGGGGCAGGGCGTTGAAGGCGGTGCTTTCTTCCAGCCCACGCTGCTGCTGTGCCAAAAGCCTTTGCACACCGACAGCGTGCACGATGTGGAAGCCTTTGGTCCAGTCAGCACGCTCATGGCGTATGACGGCATCGACGAAGCGCTGCAATTGGCCGCTCGCGGCCAAGGCAGCTTGGTCGGCACGCTGGTCACCAAAGACCCGCAAATCGCGGCCCGCATGATCCCGGTGGCAGCCGCCTTGCATGGCCGCCTGCACATCCTGGACCGCGAATCGGCGGTCGAATCGACCGGCCACGGCTCGCCACTGCCCCCGCTCAAGCACGGAGGCCCCGGCCGCGCAGGTGGCGGTGAAGAACTCGGCGGCATCCGCGCCGTCAAGCACCTGATGCAGCGCACCGCGCTGCAGGGCTCACCCACCATGATCGCAGCCGTCACGGGCGAGTACATGCGCGGCGCCAAGCTGATCGAGACCGAGGTCCACCCCTTCCGCCGCCACTTCGAAGACCTGCAAATTGGCGAGAGCCTGCTGACCCACCGCCGCACCGTGGGCGAGGCCGACATCGTGGCCTTTGGTGGTTTGTCGGGCGACTATTTCTACATGCACTTCGACGAGATCGCCGCCAAGGATTCGCCTTTTGGCAAGCGCATCGCGCACGGCTACTTCGTGCTGTCTGCAGCTGCGGGTTTGTTCGTCTCGCCTGCGCCCGGCCCGGTGCTGGCCAACTACGGTCTGGACACGCTGCGCTTCGTCAAGCCCGTGGGCATTGGCGACACCATCCAGGCCCGCCTGACGGCCAAGCGCAAGATTGACCGCAACAAGAAAGACGCCAACGGTGTGGGCCAGGGCGTGGTCGCCTGGGACGTGGAGGTGACAAACCAGTTGGGCGAGCTGGTGGCCAGTTATGACATCTTGACCTTGGTGGCCAAGAAGGGTTGAAACTGGGTCATGCAGGCCGTGCTTGCAGGCGACTTGGTGTGGTTTGATCCTGCAGAGCCCACACCGTTTTTTTCGCCCACGGGGTGGGCTCCTACAAAATACAAGGTCAGACCTTGCAAATACGCAGGGTCTGACTTCGTAGGAGCGCACCCCGTGCGCGATGGATCGACAAAAAACAAGGTCCGACCTTGCATATACGCAGGGGCTGACTTTGTAGGAGCGGACCCCGTGCGCGATGGGTGTGACACAAGGCCTGAAAAACTTTGCTCTCGGTGTTGAGTGAACACGGCAGGAGGCCGTTGCCATGAATGTTTATGACCGCTACGTCTTGCCATACCTGATCGACTTCGCTTGTGGCCTGCCCATGGTGCAGGCGCAGCGCCGCCAGCTGGTGCCCCAGGCGCAGGGCCGGGTGCTGGAGATTGGCATGGGCACCGGGCGCAATTTGCCTTTTTATGACCGCAACCGAGTGACCCGCCTGGTGGGTGTAGACCCGGCCATGCAGATGCACCGCTTGGCCCAAAAGCGCAGCCAAAAGGCAGGCATCGCAGTCGAGCTGATGGGTCTGTCGGCCGAGCAGTTGCCCACAGCAGACGCCAGCTTTGACACCGTGGTCTGCACTTACACCTTGTGCAGCATTCCGGATGCGGCGCAGGCCCTGCGCGAGATGCGACGGGTGCTGGTGCCGGGCGGAAAACTGCTTTTTTGCGAGCACGGCCGCGCACCGGATTCGGGTGTGCGCCGTTGGCAAGAGCGCTTGCAGCCCCTCTGGGGGCCGCTGGCCGGAGGTTGTCAGCTGGGGCGCGACATTCCCGCCATGCTGCAAGAAGCGGGCTTTGCCGCCCAAACGCAATCGGCCTATCTGGCAGGGCCGCGACCCATGACTTTTCATTACTGGGGCCAGGCGCAAGCGGCCTGAAAACGATTGCAGAAAGCCGTGAAGCAGTTGCGTGGATTCGCCCTCATTCGTTGCGTGGTGCGCAACATGCTAAAGTCCAGCCATGATCAAGTCGTTTCGACACAAAGGCTTGCGCAGTCTGTTTGAGTCAGGCAAGGGGGCCGGTGTTCTAGCCAGCCATGTCAAGCGCTTGCGCATGCAATTGGCAGCGCTGGACACCGCGCAAGTCATCGACGACATGGACATTCCGGGATTTCGTTTGCACTCACTCAAAGGCGAGATGCGCGGGCGGTGGTCCATCACCGTCAACGGCAATTGGCGCTTGACCTTTGAGTTTGAAGATGGCAACGCCTACATATTGGATTACGAGGACTACCACTGATGGCCATGCACACACCCCCTCATCCTGGTGAATTCATCCAGGAAGTCTACCTTGATCCGCACGGCATTTCCGGCAGGGAATTGGCTGAAAAACTCGATGTGGCTCCGTCTACCTTAAGCCGCATACTCAAGGGCAGCAGCCGGGTCACGCCCGAGATGGCGCTGCGTCTGTCCAAGGCTTTGGGCCGCACGCCCGAAAGCTGGTTGAGCCTGCAAGATGCCCATGATCTTTGGATCGCTCGTCAAAACGTGGACATGAACCGCGTGGTGCCTTTGCAGTTTTCTGCGGTCTGAGCACGCCATGAGATCCCCCATTGCCGTTGTCGACGTTGACCGTTGTGAAACCTGGACCCGTTACAAAAACGGTTTGTGCGACACCTGCGCGGCCAATTGCTGCACCATGCCGGTCGAGGTCAAGCTGGCCGATCTGGTGCGTCTGGAATTGGTGGACCCGTTTGAGGCCGAGCACGAAGACCCCAAACAGATCGCCAAACGCCTGTCCAAAGCCGGGCTGATCGAGCACTTCAACTTCAAGAACAGCATCTTCAGTTTGGCACGCCGCGCCAGTGGCGACTGCCAGTTTCTCGATGCCAAGACGCGCCGCTGCACCGTGTATGACAAGCGTCCCAACACCTGCCGCCTGCACCCGCAAGTGGGGCCACGTCCCAACCACTGCCCTTACGGTAACAAAGCGCAGTCGCGTTGAACGGCGGTTTGCTCAAACGAGCTTGGGCGTCTTGTCCATTAAAGCGGATGAGGAAATGCTCCTATTTCTTTTCTCCCATCTTTTGGAAAACGCGCTCAAATACAACCATACCAACAGCCCTGTCTTTGTCGATACGAGTTTGATCGGCTCTATGCCGTTTAGTGTGGAACTTGACATCAAAGGCAGCGGTGGATTAGCACGTTGTATTTGGGCACAGCCCGCTCCAGCGGGTTGCTTGGCAGATGCTTGAGCTTGGACATCCGCAAATACGCAATGGCGATAAAGTTGCTTGCAGTTTTGAAGCCACGCGCGGCGCGTTTAGCCTGTTGGAGCAAACCATTCATGGCCTCCACATAAGCATTGCTGCGGTTGTCCAGCATGCCCCGCACCACTGCGTCCAAGCGCTGCTTTAATGTGCTGGCCAACTTCTTAAAGGGTGCCAGACGACAGCGCGCGGCCCAACTCAGCCACGCCTTCAATTCAGACTTGGCTTGTGTCGCGTTGTTGTGCCTGGCCGCATTGGCATAAACCGTACGCAGCGCCATCTTCAGCCGCCACGCGCGGGCACTCCTCAAGGTGGAATGCTGCAGCCAGTGCATGGCGTTGGTCTGCTTGACGCTCCAGCCATCAGGATTGCGGCGCATGCCCCAGGTCAGACTCTTGAGCAATTTGCGGTCGTTGTCACCCAATGCAGCCTTGATCGCTTGGGGCTGGGTGCTTGTCTCGTGGCGTCGCACCTCGTCCATGGCCTCATTGGCCATCGCCACCACATGAAACCGGTCATAACTGATTTGCGCTTGCGTCAAGGCTTGCGCAACCCCTTTGGCGTAGGCTGCGCTCATGTCCTGACAAACGTGCGAGACTTGCTCTGGTTTGCCACCGTGCGCTTGAAGGTCTTGCGCAAAGTTGACGACCGTTTGATGGTCTCTTCCTTCACAGGCAAACAGCAGGCGCTTCTTGTCAAGGTCATGCACCACGGTGATGTAATTTTGACCCTTGCGCAGGCTGGTCTCATCGATGCCGATAACGCGCACCGCCGACATATCGTCGAGCGTGCGGGCCGCTCCCACGTAGTGTTCAATGCGCCGCCACAGCTGTTTGTCGGTGCAGCGCAGCAGTGCAGCGGCTTGGCGCACGGGCAGCTCCCGGCACAAAGACAAAGCCAGCGCTTCAAACAATGCAGTGAAACCACTGCCCTCGCGCGCCCAGGGGACCTGTGCCTGTGTTGTCTTGCCGCAGCCACTGCAGGCCACGCGTGGCACCTCGGCGTGCAGCCAGGCTTCGTATTGGAAGAAGTCCAAGTGCCGCCATTGGCGTTTTTGTCGGTCATGAATGCCTTGATCGAGCAAGCCACACACGGGGCAGGCCAGACGCTTGGCATCACAGGTGAGATCAAAGTCAATGCGACGGCGGGCCGTGTCAAGGTTGACGTTTTCAACGCGCCACGGGGCAGACAAGCCCAGCGCACTGGTGAACAAAGATTCGATTCCAATAGCCATTTACGGATCTTCAGTTGATGAACGGACATCCGCCATGAGGATTTGTGAGCAGCCGACTGCGCCTGTTGCCAACAAACACCACCGGGCTCGGTTGCTGCATTGTATTTTTCAAGTCAAGTTCCACACGGAATGACGAAGAGCCGGTGGAAGCGGCATCAAAACAGTGCGTAGTCAGCATTTTTGGATAAAATATGAAAAGCAAATAAGTTATTCAGATATTTAAAAACAAGAAGGGCAGGACTCATGAAAAAATCATTCATCGCCTTGAGCATCTTGATTTCCCAATCATTCAATTTGCATGCACAGGAAATTTGCTCATACACGACCAAAATATCAGCCAAAGACAAAATCGACAGCTCTGGCGTTTCGCTGCTCAACAGCAACACACGTGTTACTTTGGCATTATTTATTTTACAAGACCGAGCCAACTTTTACAGATTCAACCAAAAAGATGCAGAGGATGAAGCAGATTGCAAATTCTCATCCATAAAAGAGCGATCAAAAATAAAATCACCCAACAGAATACTGAAAGCCTCACCTGAATTGATTCAGAAAATGATCGATGAAGAATTGATCGTCAGAGTCGCCGTTCTTGAAAATGGTCTGGAAATTACCGAAATTGCAAAATCGGATGTTCCCATCGTCACCACTGCACCCATACCGGCAACAGCGCAAATCCAGACAAAGTCGATGGTACAAGCAGCAAGTCCACCGGAACCTGAGGCGGTTGAAAAATCTGAACCACCGGCAGCGCTACGACCTGGCCAATCTGCTCAAGTCAATCCGGCACCGGGATCGGCCAAGCCGCCGCAAGACACAACCGGGACACCTGCTCCTGCCCCTGCGCAACTTCAAGACGCTGCTCAGCCCAAATCACCACAAAGTACATCCCTCATCCCATCTCAAGAGATGGTTCCTGCAGCCAGACAATCAGACGCTCGAACTGAAGGCCCATCCGCGCCGAAATTCTTTCCTTCGGCACCACGGTACAGCAATGAACAAGCCATTCTGTTCTACAACGTTTTTTCGAGACACTATTTATTGGCTATGTCCCTTGATGCCGCCGCAGCATCCAATTGTGCAAAAGAAATCAAGAATTACCCCGCAGGTGGCTTTGCATTCAATTCACGAATGAACATCATTGATTTCTTCAACAAACAAAATCAATCCAATTTTGGAAGTCAATTGATCAATGAAATTATTCTGAATACCCAAATGGAGAGAATCCAATTTGATGAATTATTCAGAAACACAGACAACTGCACCCTGACCGTAACCAAAGGGGAATTTGCTTACGAATTAAGCAACAATAATTTTGGATTCAAAAACTGAAAAACTAATCGGTGGGAAACACAAGTGAAGTGCAACACCTGCCAACCGTGTAAGGTCCGCAGATGCAAAACACCCCGCCCAATCGCTATCGCCAGCTCCAACGCAAGCCAGTTGCTTCAGAAGCACACACAATGTTCGGTTGACAAAGTGCCCAAGCGCACGCCCTGCACCATCACTGTGGAGCTTCACCGTAACAGCACCGCCTGGGTGTGTGTCAGTCCCCCCCCGGGGTGTGCAGCCACCCCCATGTTGGCCGCCGCGCCTGAGCTTCAGAAGCGATATCCGGCTGTACCTGTCACCCGAGGTTTAGGATCGCTGGACATATCAGCCACAGGCTTGCCACCTTGTTTGCGCCAGGCTGCCGAAACATCCAAGCTGAACTTATCCCGGTTGTAACGCAGACCCAAGCCCACACCGGCAAGCTTGCGAACGTCTGCAGGCAAAGTGTCAGTAGGCTCGGCATACACGCTGACTCGACCGCTGTCATAAAACACATACGGCGAATAAGCACCATCGGTGTAGCGCAATTCCACTTGCGTGAAGTAGCCACTATCGCCGGCCCCCTCACCCTGAGGGTAAGCGCGGACAGCATTGGCCCCACCGAGGAAAAGATCCTCCGAGGAGTCCAGATTCTTCCTCGTAAACTGGCCCGAATATTTGAAAAAGGCACTGAAACGTGGTGACAAGGACTGAATGCGCACCAAATCCAAAGAAGTTTTCTTGAACTCGCCGACGGTATTTGCGAAATCATTCAAATTACTCATATTCCCCACTGTATAAGTCAACGCGCCATAAGTCAGACCGCCACCTGCAAATGAATCGCGCAGATCAAAGTTGACGGCAAAAACGCCAGCTGTACTGGATTTCTGGAGTTTGGTTTCAGTCGTGCGGTAAAAATCCATCAACTCTTTCCGCTGCAGGGTCATGCTGGCATAAAGGTTGGTCTGTTGAGAGCGAACCACGGGGTAAGAAATTCCACCGGAGATCATGTCCGATATACCCAAGGCGTCGAGCGCAGCAAACTCCTTACCCAAAACATACCGGGTTCGGCTGACTGCGAAATTGGCCTTCAAGCGGTCTGCCGGTGGCGTGTTATCGGGCACTAGCAGGCTGCTGAAATACTGACTCACTGAAAGCGTCAATTCAGCTGCGCGTTCGAGAATTCAGGCATCACAAAAAAACAGTTTGACATGCGCGGCGCAGACACCTTTACCGAGAGCTTGTTTCTGATGAAACGGCTGGATGATTTCGTACCTGCTGGACACCCTTTGCGAGCCATCCGTGAGATGGTCAATAAAGCACTGGTGGCCATGGACGGCTTGTTTGCGGACATGTATGAAGCTGACATCAAAGGCGGTCGCCCTAGCGTTGCCCCCGAGAAGCTATTGCGCGCCATGCTGCTGCAGGTGCTCTACAGCGTGCGCTCGGAGCGCATGCTCAKGGAGMAAATTCAGTACAACATGCTCTTTCGCTGGTTGGTAGGACTGGCAATGGACGAGGTAGTCTGGGTGCCCACGTACTTCACCAAGAATAGATCGGAAGAGAGCCCGCTGAACCTACCGTAAAACAGTG
>NZ_CXOO01000014.1 GCF_001269385.1 Limnohabitans sp. DM1
CCGACAACAGCTGGCGATGATCAGCCTGCTGAACGATCTGCTTGAACAGATGGACCACCGCATCATGCGCAATGAGTCGCTGGCGATTCTTGGTGAARASCGTGGGCAMCCASACTACATCGTCCATGGCCAGTCCTACAAWACAGACGAAAGAGCATGTTGTAATGAAKTTGCTACATGAGCATGCGCTCAGAGCGAACGCTGTAGAGCACCTGCAGCAGCATGGCGCGCAATAGCTTCTCGGGGGCAACGCTAGGGCGACCGCCTTTGATGTCAGCTTCATACATGTCCGCAAACAAGCCGTCCATGGCCACCAGTGCTTTATTGACCATCTCACGGATGGCTCGCAAAGGGTGTCCAGCAGGTACGAAATCATCCAGCCGTTTCATCAGAAACAAGCTCTCGGTAAAGGTGTCTGCGCCGCGCATGTCAAACTGTTTTTTTGTGATGCCTGAATTCTCGAACGCGCAGCTGAATTGACGCTTTCAGTGAGTCAGTATTTCAGCAGCCTGTTATGGCTGAGCGGTCGCCTCGCTCAAGCGACCGGCCTGAATCACCAGGCTTCGCTCACAACGTGCGGCCAACTGCCGGTCGTGTGTGACCAAGACCAAGGTGGTGCCCTGCTCGCGGTTGAGCGCGAACATCAGGTCCATGATGGCCTCGCCCGTGGCGTGGTCGAGGCTCCCCGTGGGCTCGTCGGCCAAGAGCAGATCGGGCTGCACCACAAAAGCGCGGGCCAGGGCCACGCGCTGCTGCTCACCGCCCGACAAGACTTTGGGCAAATGTTTGAGTCGCTCGCCCAGGCCCACGCGCTGCAGCATGGCCGTGGCGGTGCTGCGGGCATCCGGCCGATCGGCCAGCTCCAGGGGCAGCATCACGTTTTCGAGGGCGGTGAGGTTGGGCATGAGCTGAAAGCTCTGGAACACAAAACCCACATGCTGGGCCCGCACGGCGGCGCGTTGGTCTTCGGACAAATCGAACAGCGACTGACCGGCCAGCACCACCTGCCCGCTGCTGGGCGTGTCCAGGCCCGCGAGGATGGCGAGCAAGGTGCTTTTGCCCGAGCCAGAAGCACCGACAATGGCGGCTGTTTCCCCGGCGTTCAATGAGAAATCGATATCGCGCAAAATGTCCAGTTGCCCACTGGCATCTTGCACACTTTTGGAAACGCCACGCACGGCAATGATGGATTCAGGCATGCACAAACCTTTGTTGAGACGACGCCACTTTAACTGGACCCTGCTTGCCCTTGCCGGCTGGGGCTTTGCCGCGTCGGTCCATGCCACTTCAGCCCAGCGCATTTTGGTGCTGGGCGACTCCCTGAGCGCCGAGTACGGCCTGCCCCGGGGCACGGGCTGGGTGGCCTTGTTGCAAAAACAATTGGCGCAAGACAAGCCAGGCGTGGAAGTCATCAACGCCAGCATCAGCGGCGACACCACCTCGGGCGGGCGCTCGCGCTTGCCCGCCTTGCTCAAACGCCACCAACCCAGCCATGTGGTCATCGAGTTGGGTGGCAACGACGCGCTGCGCGGCCTGCCCATGAATATGACACAAGGCAATTTGCTGACCATGACGCAACAAGCCCAAGCGGCCGGGGCCCAGGTGCTGCTGCTGGGCATGCAAATGCCGCCCAACTACGGCCCCGACATGGCCCGCCAGTTTGAAGCGGCTTATGCCCAAGTCGCCAAAACCCAAAAGGCTGCGCTGGTGCCCTTCTTTTTGAAAGGCGTGGGCGACGATCCCGAGCCGCTCAAATGGTTCCAGGCCGACCGCATCCACCCCAATGAAGCCGCGCAGCCGCGCATGCTGGCCAACGTCTGGCCCACTTTGAAGAAACAACTGAAATGAGCCTTCACCTGATCTCTGCCTCGGATGCCATGGCCCAACTGGACCAGTTTGACGCCATCCTCGACGCCCGCTCTGAAGGCGAACACGCCGAAGACCACTTGCCCGGTGCCCTGAGCTGGCCGTCGCTCAACAACGAAGAGCGCATCAAGGTGGGCACGCTGTACAAGCAGGTCAACCCCTTCGAGGCGCAAAAAGTGGGCGCGGCGCTGGTGGCCAAAAACATCGCCCGCCACATCGAAACCCAGGTGATGGACAAGCCCAAAAACTGGCAGCCACTGGTGTACTGCTGGCGCGGGGGCAAGCGCAGCAACTCGCTGGCGCTGATCCTGGGGCAAATTGGTTTCAAAGTGCACCTGATCGAGGGCGGCTACAAAGCCTTTCGCAAAGAGGTGATGGAAGACACGCCCCGCCAGGCGCAGCGCCTGCAGTTCAAGGTGCTGTGCGGACCCACTGGCTCGGGCAAGACCCGCTTGCTGCAAGCCTTGGCGCAAGAAGGTGCCCAGGTGCTGGACCTGGAAGCCATTGCCTGCCACCGCAGCTCGGTGCTGGGCCTGATTCCCGGCACGCCGCAGCCCACCCAAAAGGCATTTGACACGCAGGTGTGGGACGCCTTGCGCGGCTTCAGCGCAGACCGCCCGGTGTTTGTGGAAGCTGAAAGCAAAAAAGTGGGCAATCTGGCGGTACCCGATGCGCTGATGGTCGCCATGCGGGCCAGCCCCTGCCTGCGGGTGGACCTGTCGCTGGAAAACCGGGTGAATTTGCTGCTGGAAGACTATGCGTTTTTCACGCAAGACCGCGCCCTGTTTGCCGACCGCCTGGAGCGACTGACGGCCCTGCGCGGCAAGGCCGTGGTGCAAGGCTGGCAAGGGCGCATCGAGCGGGGGGAAATGCGTGAGGTGGTGACCGAATTGCTCTCAGGCCATTACGACCCGGGCTACGAGACCTCCACCGGCCACAACTTTGTGCATTACGCCCAAGCCCCGCTGGTCACCCCAGCGAGCCACAGCATGGCGGACATGCTGGTGTTGGCGCGTGAGCTGGTTCAAGCCCCTTGATCGATCAAACAGGTGCGTCAGGCCGCTGGCGCAGGAGGCACTGCCTCACCGGGCGTTGCCGTGTCGGCATCGCCCTCTTGGCCCTCGATTTCAGAGCCGTCTTCCGCCAACAGGCCCGACTTGCGGTCGGACTTGGCTTTGAGCTTGTCTTCTTTTTTGCGTTTCTTGGCCAGTTCTTTCTGGCGTTTTTCGAATCCGTAGTTGGGTGTGGCCAAGATGGCTCCTTTAATTTGAGCTGCCCAATGTAACAGCTTCTTCAGGGTTTTCTTCCCACTCGACACTGCCCCGGTAAGCGTGCCAGCTGGCATGACCCAGCCACGGCCCCACCACAATGATGCCCAGCGCCCAAGGCCACAAGGCCGCGAGCACCAACACGCTCAGCAGCAGGCCCCACAGCAGCATCACGCCCGGGTGCGAGAAAACCACCCGCATGCTGGTGATCACCGCCGAGATGGCATCGGTGTCACGGTCCAAAATCATGGGAATCGACACGACCGACAGGCCATAGACCAGCGCGGCGAACACGCCGCCGACAGCCAGGTAGACCATCAGGAACTCGATGTTTTGCGGGTTGAACACCGCCTCGATCACCCCCGTGGTGGAGGGCATGCCGGTGTTGAAGAACACCGCAAACACCACGAGCGACGCCCTGCCCCACAGCAGCTCCAGCACCATCAGCACCAACACCAGCATGGCCATGCTGCGGATGTGTTGGTCCCAGCACATGAGCGATGAGGCCATGTCCGGCAACTCACCGCGCTCGCGTTTGCGGCTGACCTCGTACAAGCCCATGGCCAAGAACGGCCCCACCAGCAAGCAGCCGGAGATCAAGGACAAGGTGTACTCGGGCTTGTGCTTGAACACCAAGGCCAGCACCTGCGCCATGCCCCAAAAGCACAGGCCATAAAACAGCGCAATGCCCGGGTGGTGGCGCATGTCATTCAGGCCGCGTGACAGCCAGCGAAAAGGGGCTGCAAAGCCCAAGGGCCGCATGTGCGAGCGCGGCCCCACGGGCGGGGGCGGCACATAGGGCGTGGCCATGGTAGGCAGGTCTGAATCTTGGGCGGCTTCAAGAGTCTTGACGTCGGCGTTCATGGGGAAGGTCAATCTGAAAATACACAGGCTTTCAGATTACCCCCACCGGTAGGCTTTGACCAGTCAGGAAACCCCCAAGGGCGCGTGTTCTGGGCCACAAAAGTGCCCACACTGTCACCTGCGTGATCAGGCCATGGGCAAATGCGCCTGCGCGGCTTGATGCAAGTCAAGAATCAAGTCCTGCGTTGACTCCAGACCGGTTGAAAAACGCACCAGCGTACCCGGCTTCAAATGACCGGGCCAGGCCTGGCGCATGGAGGCGATGTCGTAAGGGACCACCAGGCTGACGGGGCCACCCCAGCTGTAGCCGATCTTGAAGAGTTTCAGGCCGTCGCAAAACGCGTCCACCTGGGCTTGGCTGAAACGCGCATCGATCATGACGCTGAACAGGCCCGCTGCCAGGCCCGTGCCCGGCTCGCGATCGCACAGGGCTTGCCAATGCGCGTGACCGGGTGCGCCTGCAAAGGCCGGGTGCATCAGTTGCGCGCATTGCGGCTGGGCTTGCCACCAAGAAGCCAAAGCACGAGCGGTCTGGTCGTGCGCGGCATAACGCAGCGCGATGCTGGGCAAGGAGCGCAGCACGGTTTCGGCATCGTTGGCCGCCACGCCCAGCCCCAAGCGCATGTGGCAAAGCTTGATTTGGAGGTGCAAGGCCGCGTCGCGCGTGATGACGCTGCCCATCAGCACGTCACCACCGCCACTGGGGTATTTGGTGAGCGCATGGGCGCTGATGTCTACCGCCAGGCTGCCCTCGCCGCCCGCGCCATCGCCCAGCAAATCAAAGGCTTTGAACGCCAGGCCCGCGCCCCAGGTGTTGTCCAGGGCGCACAAGACGCCGCGCTCGCGGCAGCGGCGCACCATCTCGGGCAAATCGGGGAACTCCATGCTCACCGAGCCGGGCGCTTCGAGCCACACCAGGCGCGTGCGCTCGGTGATCTGGCGGGACAGATCCTGCGGGTCCATCGGGTCGTAAAAGCGGTGGGTGATGCCGAAGTGGCGCAACTCGCCATCGGCCAGCGCCTTGTTGGGGCCGTAGGCGTTGTCCGGAATCAGGACTTCGTCGCCGGTTTTTAAAACCGACAAGGCCACCAAGGCCAAAGCCGCCAAGCCACTGGGCACCAGCACACATTGCAGGCCGCCTTCGAGGCTGCACAAGCGCTCTTCGAGCAAATAGGTGGTGGGCGTGCCGTGCAGGCCGTAGGTGTAGGCCGATTTGTCTTTCCACTCGCGCTGGCGCATGTCGGCCACAGTAGGAAAGTAAACCGTCGAGGCCTTGAACACACCCGGCTGGGGTGCGTCAAAACCTGCAGGAGGGGTGTAAGTGTGATGGATCAGCCCGGTGCTGATGAGCGCGAATGAAGAGGTGTTGGCATGGTTTGTCATCCGCTGATCCTAATGCAAACAGCCTCCCGAAGGAGGCTGTTTGCACGGAGATTAGGGTAAGTCAGAGGCGACTCAAACGCTCCACTTTTCGAGCAGTTTTTCGGGGCGCATGTTGTCATACGGCTCGAAGGGCTGGTGAATCCAGGGGTTGGTGGGCAACTCTTCCACCGAGTAATCCGGCTTGAAGGTCGACACGCCTTTGGTCCAGATGACAGCAGAGCGCAATTCAGTCACGGGCTTGTAGTTGTTTTTCAACTGGTCCACCACCGCACGCAGGGTGTGACCGGTATCGGCGAGATCATCGACCAACAACACGCGGCCAGCGATTTCGCCCTTGGGGGTGGTGATGTAGCGGGCAATGTCCAGATGGCCTTGCACCGTGCCGGCTTCTGCGCGGTACGAGCTGGTGGACATGATGGCCAAAGGCTTGTCGAAAATGCGCGAGAGGATGTCGCCAGGGCGCATGCCGCCACGGGCCAAACACAGGATGTTGTCGAATTCCCAGCCAGACTGGTGAATTTTGATCGCGAGTTTTTCGATCAGGTTGTGGTACTCGTCGTAGCTCACGTACAGGTGCTTGCCGTCTTCGGTCAACATGGGGTCACTCCAAAAAATCAGGGGGTTGAGGTTGTGGTGTTGTGCAGAGCCAAACGCTCAGGCCGCAAAGGGGTTGTGCAGCAAGATGGTGTGGTCACGGTCGGGGCTGGTGGACACCACATGCACGGGCACGCCGGTCACTTGGGCAATGCGGTCCAGGTAATAACGGGCCGTGGCCGGCAACTTGTCCATCTCTGTCACGCCCACCGTGGTTTCTGTCCAGCCGGGAATCACTTCATAAATCGGCTTGCAGCGGGCAATTTCGTCCGCGCCCATGGGCAGGATGTCGATGGTTTCGCCGTCCAGCTCATAGCCGGTGCACAGCAGCAACTCTTTCAGGCCATCGAGCACATCCAGCTTGGTGATGCACAAACCACTCAAACCATTGACCTGCGCGCTGCGCTTGAGCAAGGCGGCATCGAACCAGCCGCAGCGGCGTGAACGGCCGGTGGTCACGCCTTTTTCAGCCCCCACAGTCGACATGTGGTAACCGGGTGTACCGGGGGTTTCCCAGTCGAGTTCGGTGGGGAATGGGCCACCGCCCACGCGGGTGCAATACGCCTTGGTGATGCCCAAGATGTAGTGCAGCATGCCCGGGCCCACGCCAGAGCCTGCAGCGGCATTGCCCGCCACGCAGTTGCTGGAGGTCACAAAGGGGTATGTGCCGTGGTCCACGTCAAGCAAAGTGCCTTGCGCGCCTTCAAACAGCAAGTTGGCACCGGCCTTGTGGGCGTCGTTCAGCTCACGCGATACATCGGCCACCATGGGCAACAGCTCTTTGGCGTAGGCCATGGCTTCGTTGTAGGTGGTGTCAAAGTCCACAGGCGCAGCACCCAGAATGTTGACCAAAATTTCGTTGTGCAAGGCCAGGTTCTCGCGCAGCTTAGTGGCGAAACGCTCGGGGTATTTAAGGTCTTGCACACGCAGGGCACGACGCGCCACTTTGTCTTCGTAAGCAGGGCCGATGCCGCGGCCAGTGGTGCCGATTTTGGCGGTACCGGCTTTTTCCTTGGCGGCTTCACGGCCCACATCCAAAGCAACGTGGTAGGGCAAAATCAGCGGGCAAGCTTCGCTCACGCGCAAGCGCGAACGCACCTCGACACCGGCTTTTTCAAGGCCTGCAATTTCTTCGAGCAGCTTGGGCACCGACAAGACCACACCGTTGCCGATGTAGCACTTGACGCCTGCGCGCATGATGCCGCTGGGGATCAGGTGCAAAGCGGTTTTCACACCGTTGATCACCAAGGTGTGGCCCGCGTTGTGACCCCCCTGAAAACGCACCACGCCTTGGGCGCTTTCGGTCAGCCAGTCCACCAGTTTGCCTTTGCCCTCGTCGCCCCATTGGGTGCCGACAACGACCACATTACGGCCTTGCAACTTGTTCATGCTTGAAATGTTCTTTCTCAAAGAGCCTGTACCACCCACTGCCCTGCCGCTTCGATCAACTCGCGGTCGCAATGGAATTCGTCGATTTCACTTTCGTGTCCGGGCAAGACACACACCACGGTTTCGCCCCGGCTGCGCAATGAAGCAATCGCCTCACGCAAGCTGGCGGCTTGGCCCCACGGCGCACGGATGGCAGCGCGTAAAGCCAAGGGCTTGACCGCCGACACCAATTCTTTCAGGTCAAGGCTGAAGCCCACAGCGGGCCGGTCGCGGTCGATCCGGTGACCAAACACAGCGCCCACACCGTCGTAACGGCCACCCCGTGCCAAAGCGTCAGATGCGCCTTGGGCATAAATGGCAAAGCGCATGCCGCTGTAATAAGCGTAGCCACGCGAATCGCCCAAATCAAAACTGATGGCCGCGCCCGGAATTTGATCCGCCAAGGCACGCAGTTGGCTCAAGGCTTCTGTGATGGCGGGCGTTGCAGGCAAACATTGCGCCGCTTGCTCGAGCACGCTGGCATCGCCGTACAAATTGACCAAGGCCAGCAAACCGTCGCGGTTGGCCGGTGCAAAGTCAGCGGTCAGGCGGGCAATGGCACTGGCGTCCTTGATGGCCAGCGCGGCATGGATGTCGTGGCGCAGATCGTCAGAGATGGGTTCAGCCAGCAGCAAGCTGTTGACGATGCGGGCATCGGCCAGGTCCACCTGCAAATTGCCCACGCGGGCGGCGCGAAGGCTGTCGAGGGCCAATTGCAAAATTTCCAGATCGGCTTCAGGCCCGGCGTGGCCGTAAATTTCGGCGCCCAATTGCAGGGGTTCGCGGGTGGCGTGCGGGCGTGCCGGGCGGGTATGCAGAACAGGGCCGCAATAGCACAGGCGGGTCAGGCCAGCACGGCCGAGCAAGTGGGCGTCAATGCGGGCCACCTGGGGGGTGGTGTCTGCCCGCAAACCCAGGGTGCGACCAGACAACTGATCCACCAACTTGAAAGTTTGCAAATCAAGCGCTTCGCCCGTGCCGGTGAGCAGGGATTCCAAATACTCCAGCAACGGCGGCATGACCAACTCGTAGCCATAGCCACGGGCAGTGTCCAGCAGTTCGCGGCGGAGTTCTTCGATGTGGCGAGCCTCAGAGGGCAAGACATCGGCAATGTGATCCGGGAGGACCCAAGCAGACATGGGAATAAGGGGGGACTGTTAAAAAAGAGATTTTACCGGGTTGCAGACCCGTTTCCTGGAATCAGTTCAGGAAACAAGCCAGAACAACAGCAAGCCCATGATGACCATGACCATGCCAAAAAACCGGATCTGCCCATCTTCAAGCTTGAGCAACTGCTCAAACAGACTGCGCCAACGAAGCGGCGAGACCATGGGCATCAACCCCTCCAAGATGAGCATCAGGCCCAATGCCATCAGGAGGGTATCGAGCAAAACTTACTTTCGAGCAGCTGCGTTGCCTGCTGCGCCACGCATGCCTTTGAAGAACTCGGAACTGCTCGGATCGAGCACCATCACGTCACTCTTGCTGTTGAAGCTGGATTTATAGGCTTCAAGGCTGCGGTAAAACTGCGCAAATTGAGGGTCACGGCCAAAAGATTCCGCATACAAGCGAGCCGCTTGGGCATCGCCCTGCCCTTTGATTTTTTGGGCTTCGCGGTAGGCGTTGGCAATCGTCACTTCACGCTGGCGATCAGCGTCGGCCCGGATTTTTTCGCCTTCGGCTCCACCGGTTGAACGCAGCTCGTTGGCCACACGCTTGCGCTCGGCTTCCATACGGCGATAAACAGATTCGGTGATGGTGTCCACATAATCAGCCCGTGTGATGCGCACATCGACCACGTCCACGCCCCAGGGCTTGGCACCTTTGACGACCAGCAGCACAGCGGCCTTCACATCGTCCATCAATTCTTCACGCTTGAGGGACAACAATTCCTTGACGGTGCGCTTGTTGATTTCTTCCTGGAAGGCGTTGCGCACCACCCGGTTGAGCTGGTTGGTGCCGGACTTTTCGTCCAAGCCCACGTTGCGGATGTAAGCCTGTGGATCGGTGATGCGCCAACGCACATACCAGTCGATCACGACACGCTGCTTTTCAGCCGTGAGCATGGGCTCGTTGTCGGGGCTGTCCAGCGTGAGCAGGCGTTTGTCGATGTAGTTGACGTTTTGCAGCGGGGGCGGCAGTTTGAAGTGCAAACCGGGCTCGGTGATCACTTCCTTGATCTGACCTAAGGCATAGACCACGCCAAACTGGCGCTGATCCACCACAAACACGGTAGAGCTGAACAACACGAAGGCCAACAGCAAGGTCGAAATCCACAATCCAATGCGATTCATTTTGTTTTTCCTTATCGTGGATCGCGGTCACGCGAACGCTGCAGGTCACGCGAACGCGTGTCCACAGCCCCAGTGTTAGCAGCGCTGGTCGTGGCAGGTAAAGCAGCTGCGCTGTCCATTGCTGGCGGTGCCACACTGCTCACTTGCTGGATGATTTTGTCGAGCGGCAAATACAACAGGTTCGAGCCCTGCTTGCTGTCCACCAGTACTTTAGTCACATTGCTGTAAATCTGCTGCATGGTGTCGGTGTACAGGCGGTCGCGCATGACTTGTGGCGACTTTTGGTACTCGGGCAAAATGGTTCTGAAGCGCTCAGCATCACCTTCGGCTTGCGCCACGATGCGCTCACGGTAAGCATCGGCCTCTTCCTTCAGGCGAGACGCGGCACCTACGGCACGCGGCACCACATCGTTGGCATAGGCTTGGGCTTCGTTTTTGGCACGCTCACGTTCCTGGCCCGCTTTCAACACATCGTCAAAAGCCGCCTGAACCTGCTCGGGAGGCCGCACGCCGCCTTGCTGCAAGTTGATGCCGACCACCTCAATGCCTACTTTGTAGCGGTCCAAAATGGTTTGCATCTTTTCACGGACACGGGGCGCAATCTGGTCGCGCTCTTCGGCCAGGGCCGAGTCCATTTTCATCTTGCCCACCACCTCGCGCACGGCCGTCTCGGCGGACTGCACCACCGCTTCGGTCGGGTTGCGGCTTTCAAACAAATAGGCGCGGGCATCGTTCAAACGGTATTGCACCGCAAACTTGATCTCCACAATGTTTTCGTCCTCGGTCAACATGGCCGATTCACGCAGGCCTGTGGCTTTGATGATGTTGTCGCGGCCAATGTCCACTGAACGGATCTGGGTCACAAACACCAGCTCATGGCGCTGCACGGGGTAAGGCATGCGCCAGTTGAAACCCGCACCGACGGTGGAGTGGTACTTGCCGAACTGGGTGATCACAGCTTGCTGGCCCTCTTGCACGATGAAGAATCCCGTGCCCAGCCAGACCAACACAGCAGCCGCCAGGATCACACCCAAGCCGAGGTTTTTGAAGAAAACAGTCATGCCCGGGCCGCCAGAACCGCCAGAACCGCCTGAGCCCCCAGGGCCTTGGGGCTTTTGGGGACCACCCTTGCCGCCAAACAACTGGCCCAGCTTACGGTTGAAATCACGCCAGAGTTCATCCAGATCAGGTGGGCCGTTTTGCTGTTGCTGCGAACCACGACCGGGTGGTTGCTGCCAGGCATCTGGCTTGGGTCCAGTGGGAGGCACATCGACTGAGGGCTTGTTGCCCGAATCAGAGGGAGATTTGTCGTCATCCCGACCCCAACGTGGGTCGTTCAGATTGAACATGCCTCGGATCTTGGCGGGGAGCAAAGACCAACGCAGCGCTGGCAGATGAAAATTCATGGTGAAGTGTCTTTGTCGAAATGACGAACTCGCATTGTGCCGAATTCAGTGGGACTTCAATGCAGATCACCCGGATATTCCCGGGTCAAGTCACGGGGATCTGTGGCTTCAGAAACAGTGGGGGGCAAGGCGGTTTTGACAATGTCGGACAAGGCAGAACGCAGCAAATCCAAGCCCTTGCCCGATTGGGCACTCAAAAACACACGAGGCACGGGCTGACCGTCCATCTCGTATTGGTCTTGCAGTTGCACGGGGTAACGTTCTGCGTCCAGTGCATCGAGCTTGTTGAAGACCAAAAGCTGCGGCACGTCCTCGGCCCCGATTTCGGTCAACACCTTTTGCACCTCGGCCATTTGCTCGGGCCAATCCGGGTTGGCGGCATCCACCACATGCAGCAGCAAATCCGCATCAGTGGCCTCTTGCAAGGTGGCCTGAAAAGCCTCCACCAAACCATGCGGCAAGTCGCGGATGAAGCCCACAGTGTCAGACAAAGACACCGATCGGCCTGCTTCGCCCAAATACAGTTGGCGGGTGGTGGTGTCCAGCGTGGCAAACAGTTGGTCTGCCGCGTAGGCACGCGCCTTGACCAAGGCGTTGAACAAGGTGGATTTGCCTGCGTTGGTGTAACCCACCAATGAAATGTTGAAGGTGTCGCGGCGATCACGCTGACGGCGCTGCGTGTTGCGCTGGCGCTTGACCTTGACCAAACGTTCTTTGATGCGCTTGATCGAATCGTTGATCATGCGACGGTCCAATTCGATTTGTGTCTCGCCAGGGCCACCGCGCATGCCGATACCGCCGCTTTGCCGCTCCAAGTGAGACCAACGCCGCACCAAACGTGTGCTGAGGTATTGTTGACGCGCCAACTCCACCTGCAACTTGCCTTCGTGGCTGCGCGCACGCTGGCCAAAAATCTCAAGGATCAGCAATGTGCGGTCGTTCACGGGCAAGCCGATATGGCGCTCCAGATTGCGTTGCTGCGCCGGGCTCAGGGCTTGGTCAAACAAAACCTCGACAGCGCCGTGCATCAAGGCCAACTCCTTGATTTCATCGGCTTTGCCACTGCCTACAAACAGCGCTGGATCGGGCGCTTTGCGTTTGCAGGTCAAACGGGCCACGGGTTTCATGCCCCCGGATTCGGCCAGCAGGCCCAACTCTTGAAGGTCGGCATCGAAATGCGCTCGCCCAAAGTCAACGCCGACCAATAAGGTCGGCGCTGGGGCATTGAAAGAGGTTTCAGACATGGTCAGCAACCTCCGGCAGTGCACTGGGGCACCACCGCTTGTTTGGAGACTGCATCAAGCGGTTATTTCGCCCAACTCGGGAGTGCTGAAGGTCACAGAACGCCCTGGCACGATGGTGGAAATGGCGTGCTTATAGACCATTTGAGTGACGGTGTTGCGCAACAAAACCACATACTGATCGAAGGATTCAATCTGACCTTGCAGCTTGATGCCGTTGACCAGATAAATCGAGACTGGCACGTGTTCGCGGCGCAGCGCATTCAGGAAGGGGTCTTGCAAAAGTTGACCTTTATTGCTCACGATATTCTCCGTGTTCAAAAGTTGTGAAGTACAGACCTTAACACAGGGCTGCAAGGGGATTGGTTGAAAAAAACAAATCCGCAAAAATCAGGAGGGATCCTTGCTTGCATAGGGATTGGTGGAGGTTTTCATCTCAATGCGCAAAGGCGTTCCTGACAGATCAAAGGCCTTGCGAAAACGGGCTTCCAGAAAACGCTTGTAGGAATCCGTCACATGTTCCAGCGAGTTGCCGTGCACCACGATCACAGGCGGGTTCATGCCGCCTTGGTGCGCATAGCGCAACTTGGGGCGGAACATGCCGCCGCGCTGAGGACTTTGGAACTGCACGGCCTCCAGCAACAAACGCGTCAAGATGGGTGTGCTCATTTTGCACATGGCAGCCTTGTGGGCTTGAACAATGGAGCCCCAAACCGGTCCCAGGCCCTGGCGTTTTTTGGCCGAGATAAAGTGCATGTTGGCAAAGCTCAAAAACGGCAGCCGCGTCTCGATCGAGCGCTGCACCAACTGGCGCTGATACTCGTCAACAGCATCCCATTTGTTCACGGCCAAGACCATGGCACGACCGCTTTCCAGCGCGTAACCGGCAATGTGCGCATCCTGATCGGTCACGCCCTGCTCCGCGTCAAGCAGCAACAGCACCACATTGGCCGACTCGATGGCCTGCAAGGTTTTGACCACTGAGAATTTCTCGATGGCCTCAAACACTTTGCCCTTGCGGCGCAAACCCGCGGTGTCGATCAACTCGAACTTTTGGCCTTGCTTTTCAAACGGGACTGAAATCGCGTCACGCGTTGTGCCGGGCATGTCAAACGCCACCAAGCGCTCTTCACCTAACCAGGTGTTGATGAGGGTTGACTTGCCCACGTTGGGGCGCCCTGCCACGGCGAGTTTGATAACCGAAGGGTCCTCTTCGGTTTCTTCTGGCTCATCCGGAAGGTTGAGCAAATCAAATGCCAGCTCCATCAGGCCGCGCGTGCCTTGTCCATGCGCGGCCGAAATGGCAATCACCTCGCCCAAGCCCAGTTCATAGAACTCGGTCAGCTGGATACCTTCGAGCATGCCCTCGGCTTTGTTGGCGACCAACAAAGTGGGTTTGCCAATTTTGCGCAGGTATTTGGCAATGTCATGGTCCTGCGCAGACAAACCGCCGCGCGCATCGACCACAAAAATCACCACATCGGCTTCGGCCACCGCTTGCTGCGTTTGCTTGGCCATTTCTTTGTAAATGCCGGTGCTGGCATCGGGCTCGAAACCACCCGTGTCGATGACGATGAATTCCTGACGGCCTTGTTTACCATTGCCATAGTGCCGGTCACGGGTCAAGCCTGCAAAATCAGCCACGATGGCGTCTCGACTCTTGGTGAGTCGGTTGAACAGCGTGGATTTGCCCACATTGGGACGGCCCACCAGGGCCAAAACGGGTTTCACTTAAAAATTTTCCGATCCATCATTCGGGGCGAAATCCAAATATGCCCCCGGTGCGTGTCACCACCACCAAAGTTTGTCCTGCCAACACCGGTCGGCCCATGATGGCATTGCCATCGGTACTCAAACGCTGTAAAGCCTGACCGTCCTGTTTGGACAAAAAGTGCACAAGGCCATTGTCGTCACCCAGCACCACCGAACGCTCCAGCGCCAAAGGCGCCGTCAAACCGCGAAAACGCAAGGCATCCTGAGTCCAGGCGGTTTGACCACTCGAGCGCTGCCAAGCCACGACTTTGCTGTCAGACTCCGCACCAAAAATGAATTTATCATCACCGTCAACGCCTTGGTGACCTTGCGCCGATCGGCTCCATTGGACCGTGCCCCGATTGCCATCCACACAAGCCACAGACGACTGAAATGCTCGGGCGCATACGGTGCTGCCCAGACGGCTCACACCGGCCACCAGGTCCACCAGACGCTCGACCTCGTTGGTGCCGCGAGAGGCGCCGAGCAAAGTTTCCCAGCGCACAGCGCCTGTTGTCGGATTCAATGAAGCCAGACGGCCACCCCACCCGGCCAGCAAGGTGTCCCCAAAAGGGATCAACAAACCCGCCTGCTTGAGCACCAGCGGATCGCCTGCACGTTGCTGAGTCCACAGTTTTTGCCCCGTAGCGCCATCGAGAGCGGTCACAGCGCGATCAGCGGTCAAGACAAACACGCGCTGTCCGGCAACCACTGGCGGGGTGTACGACAAGGCGGACAAGGCATAGCGCCACATCACCTTGCCCGACTCCATGGCCACAACTTCGTTGTTGCCGGTGATCACCGCAAAGCGCTGACCATCGCCGCCCACACCCGCTTGAATAGGGACATTCAGATTCAGACGCCAGACGTCCTTGCCCGTGCTGGCATCCAGCAGCGCCACTTGCCCGGTGGAAGAGGCCAACGCCACTTGCCCGCCCTTGACCGAAGCGATCAGGGGCGTGGTTACCGGACCGATGCTGTTGCTCCAGAGTTTTTCAACCACCAACTGACCTGTAACGGTCGGCAACGCGGCGGGGTTGGGTTTTTCGGGCGCACTGGAACAGGCAGAAACCAAAAACACCACCAAGCCCAGCAAGGGCCAATGCAAGGACTTCCGTTTGTTCACTTTTTGCTCTCCGGGGCCGTCGCAGATTCAGGGTCCACACCCAGGGCATTGAGCTTGGCTTGCACCAGGCGACGGTAATCGGGCGTGTCCGCCAATGCGGCCCAGGCCTTTTTGTAGGCGGCAATGGCGTCAGCGGCCTGGCCTTTGGCCTGCAGCACATCACCACGCAAATCAGCCTCCAGCCCGGCCATGGCGGGGGTGAACGCCTGATTCAGGGTCTTCAAGGCATCGTCATGGGCTTTGGCATCGAGTTGCAAAGCAGCCAGACGCAAACGGGCAATATCGCGGTAAGCCGGATCGGCCGCACCTGCGGCAACCCAGTTGAGCGCATCGCGTGCCGCATCGGTTTTGCCTTGCGCCTGCAAACTTTTGGCCGCCAGCAGTCCGGCTTGTTGGGCGTATTGCGTGGCGGCAAATTTATCTTTCATGTCGGCAAAACTACGCTCCACACGGGAGGCATCGCCAGACGCCACGGCGCGTTCGACTTCGTCGTACATGGCTGAGGCCTTGACCGCCTGGCTGCGTTGCCAATATTGGTAGCCGTTCCAGGCAGCGTAGCCGCCCAGCACCACAATCAGCACCCAGGAAATCAGGTTGCCCCAGGTCTTCCAGAAGTGCTTGATCTGGTCAAGTTGTTCTTGTTCGTCAAGGTCGAGTGCTTTGGCCATGGTGTGTTTATTGCTGATTGCGCTTCAAAGCGGAGATTGTAGGCTGTGGGCCCAGTCGGACACCGTGCTCAAAGACTCGGTGCGTTGAGCCCCAGCCCCGTCGCGCAGCGATTTGACCGCGACCTGGCCCTGGGCCAGTTCTTCGGCACCAAAAACCAGGGCAAAACGTGCGCCCGAGGCATCGGCCTTTTTGAATTGAGATTTCATGCTGCCCATGCCCTCACCACCCGCGCCGCTTGCACCGGCGTGCATTTGGGCCGACACGCCACAGGCACGCAAGGTTTGCAGCACCTGCATGGCCACCGGCAAAGCAGCGGTTTCGGGGATGATGGCGTAGACATCGGGGGCCAGATCGGGCAAGGCTTCGCCCTGCTCTTTGATGAGTTCGAGCACGCGCTCAACACCCAGTGCCCAGCCCACGGCGGGTGCGGGTTTGCCGCCGACCTGCTCAATCAGGTAGTCATAACGGCCACCGCCGCAGATGGTGCCTTGTGAGCCCAGGCTGGTGGTGATGAACTCGAACACCGTGAGGTTGTAGTAATCCATGCCGCGCACCAAGCGCGGGTTGATGCTGTAGGCCACGCCGTTCGCGTCCAGTATGGCTTTGACCGCGTTGAAGTGAGCCAAAGAGGCCTCACCCAGAAAGTCGAGCAAACGCGGCGCGGCCTCGACCACGCTTTGCATGGCCGGGTTCTTGGTGTCCAGAATGCGCAGCGGGTTGCTGTGCAGGCGGCGCTTGGCCTCTTCGTCGAGGACATCGCTGTGTTTTTCGAGGTGGGCGATCAGCGCGGCGCGGTGGGCCTGGCGCTCGGCGGGTTGGCCCAGGCTGTTGAGTTCCAGACGCACGTCTTTCAGACCCAACACCTTCCAAAGGTCATTGGCCAACAAAATCAATTCGGCATCGACCTCAGCCCCGCCAAAACCCAGCACCTCGGCGCCAATCTGGTGGAACTGGCGGTAGCGGCCGCGCTGCGGGCGCTCATGGCGGAACATGGGGCCCATGTAGTACAGGCGCTTGCCGCCTTCGTACAGCAGGTTGTGCTCGACCACCGAGCGCACCAAACCGGCTGTGCCTTCGGGGCGCAGGGTCAGTTGCTCGCCGTTCAATCGGTCTTCAAAGGAGTACATCTCCTTTTCGACAATGTCGGTCACCTCGCCCAAGCCGCGCACAAACAAGGCTGTCGGCTCGACGATGGGCAAACGCACATTGCGGTAGGCGTAGCGCGCCATCAAAGCGCGCACCTGGCCCTCCAGCCACTCCCAACGCGCCGAGTCGGGCGGCAGGATGTCGTTCATGCCCTTGACGCCCACCAGCTTCTGGGCTTTGGCCGTTTTTTCGACTTTGGGGGTGTTTTCTTTCAGCGACTCGCTCATTTTTTCTCAGCAGATCCGGAACCAAAACGGTTCTCAATGTAGTTTTCAACCAGCACCTGGAACTCTTGCGCAATGCCTTCACCGCGCAGCGTCAGGCGCTTTTCGCCGTCGATGAAGACGGGGGCAGCAGGCGCTTCGCCCGTGCCGGGCAAGCTGATGCCGATGTCGGCGTGCTTGCTTTCGCCGGGGCCGTTCACGATGCAGCCCATGACCGCCACCTTGAGGTTTTCCACCCCAGGGTAGCGCACGCGCCACACCGGCATTTGGGCGCGCAAAAAGTCGTCAATCTGTTTGGCCAGCTCCTGGAAGGTGCTGCTGGTTGTGCGCCCGCAGCCGGGGCAAGCCGTGACGCTGGGCACAAAAATGCGCAAGCCCAGCGACTGCAAAATTTCGGACGCGATCACCACCTCTTGCGTGCGGGCCTCTCCCGGCTGGGGCGTGAGCGACACGCGGATGGTGTCGCCAATGCCTTCTTGCAGCAGCACGGACAAAGCCGCGGCTGAAGCCACGGTGCCCTTGGTGCCCATGCCCGCTTCGGTCAGGCCCAGGTGCAAGGCGTAGTCGGTGCGGCGGCCCAATTCGCGGTAGACCGAGATCAAATCCTGCACGCCCGAGACCTTGCACGACAGAGCGATTTGGTCCCCATTGAGGCCCATGGCCTCGGCACGCTGGGCCGACGAGATGGCCGACGAAATCAGCGCCTCGTACATGACCTGACGCGCTTCCCACGGGTTGGCGCGCTGGCTGTTGGTGTCCATCAGATCGGCCAACAGCTCTTGGTCCAGGCTGCCCCAGTTCACGCCGATGCGGATGGCTTTGTTCCAGCGCATGGCCGCTTCGATCATCTGGCCGAACTGCACATCGCGCTTGTCGCCCTTGCCCACGTTGCCGGGGTTGATGCGGTACTTGGACAGCGCCTCGGCACACGCCGGGTAGTCGGTCAGCAAGCGGTGGCCGTTGTAATGGAAGTCGCCGATCAGGGGCACATCGATGCCCATCTTGTCGAGCTGGTCGCGGATATGCGGCACGGCCTCGGCGGCTTCGGGGGTGTTGACGGTGATGCGCACCATCTCGGAGCCGGCAATCGCCAGCTCCTTGACCTGGATGGCGGTGCCGATCACATCCACCGTGTCGGTGTTGGTCATGGACTGCACGCGCACCGGGGCGCCGCCGCCCACGGTGACGATGCGCGAACCCCAGACCACTTGGGACTGGCGGCTTTTGCGCTGGGCAGGCACAGCGATGGTGATGGGCTTAGGCAAGGGCGTGACGGGAAGAGTCATTCTTTCACCTCAAAACGTGCGACGGTGACTTTGGTGTGCGGCGTGAGATCGAACGCCTGCCCACGGTACTTGACCGTGACCACGTGCGCTCGCCCGACCGTGACATTCATGGGCAAGATGTTTTGCACGCTCTTGGATTCGCCTGCTTGCAAAACGCCGCTCCAGACGATCTGGTTTTGTGCACCCCGCACTTCAACCCAGCTCGTATCGGAAGCGGTGAACAACAGCTCAGGCTTGCCTGCCGTAGCCGTCGGAGCAGGCACCGCAGCCACAGGCTCAGGCGCAGCAACTGGCGTCACCTGAGATGGGACAACTACCGCTTCAGAGGCCTGAGGCAGAGCATCGGACGGCGGAAAAACTAGCGCAGGGAGCGCCGCCTCTCTTTCGGTCACCATGGTGGACGGCGACGATGAGGGAGACTGGAACCAGTTGCTCGCCCGCTGAAACCAGGTCCACTGCGAAGGGGCTGGCAACCAAATGAGTGCAATGGTCAGAGCCAACAAGACAGCGGCAACCCACAAGGCCTGAGGGGGCAAGACACGCGCCCCGGCTGGACGCGAGACAGTCAGCCCCGCATTGGCAATGCTCCACTTGACGACCAACTGACTGGCACTCGCGTGGGTTGCAGCCTTGGGCAGTAAAGCCAGAATGGGCGCGGGGTCCGTGTGCAAATGGCGGCAGACGCTGGCGGCCAAGGCGCGAACAAAAACAGGGCCCTTGGCTGGATCGTGCTCGTCGGCTTCCAAGGCCTGTAGCTGCCGCACAGACACTTTCAATGTCAGTGACAGTACGGACAGATCGACTCCCGCCCGGATTCTGGCAGCACGCAACAACTGGCCCGCAGTGGCGGCCTCAGGGGCATCAGGTCGAGAAGGCTGCAGCACGCCTTCCTCGCCAAGCATGGGGGTTTCTGACATCACTGATCTCTTGGGTAATCAAGGGGAGAAACAGGGACCAAGGCAATGGTGCGCTGCTGCGCAATCCGGGTTTGAACCTGGGTACGGTCTTTGACATCACCAGCCAATTGTCCGCAAGCGGCATCAATGTCATCGCCTCGGGTTTTGCGGATGGTGGTCACCAATCCAGCGTCCTGCAATTTTTTGGCAAAGGCCTGCACACGCGCAGGGGACGAGCGCAGCAATCCCGAAGCAGGAAAAGGATTGAACGGGATCAGGTTGAACTTGCAGCGAAGCCCTTGGCGCGCGTGTTTCTGCACCAGATCAATCAGCTGTTCGGCGTGTTCAGACTGGTCATTCACGCCGTCCAGCATGCAGTATTCAAAGGTGATGAAGTCTCGCGGCGCATGGGTCAGATAAGCAATGCATGTTTGCATCAACTCATCCAGCGGGTATTTGCGGTTCAGCGGTACCAGGTTGTCGCGCAATGCGTCATTGGGTGCATGCAGCGACACCGCCAAGGCCACCGGGCAATCGCCCGACAAACGCTCGATCATGGGCACCACACCCGAAGTGGACACGGTGACACGGCGGCGCGAGAGGCCATAACCGTGGTCGTCGAGCATGGCGCGCAAAGCGGGCACGAGCGCCGAATAGTTTTGCAGCGGCTCGCCCATGCCCATCATCACCACATTGGAGATGACGCGGTCTGGTGTGTTCAGGTGCTTGCGCAAAAAGTGTTCGGCGAACCACAGCTGGGCCAGGATCTCACCCGTGGTTAGATTGCGGCTGAAGCCTTGGTGGCCAGTTGAGCAAAAACGACACCCCACAGCGCATCCTGCCTGGGATGAAATGCACAAGGTGCCCCGGTCGTCTTCCGGGATGAACACTGATTCGATGGCGTTGCCATCGCCGACATCGAAAAGCCACTTGATGGTGCCATCGGCGGAAATGTGTTGACTGATCACGGGCAGCGCCGAAACGTGCGCGTGCGCCTGGAGCTTTTGGCGCAAGGACTTGGCCAGATCGCTCATTTGATTGAAATCAGAAGCTCCCCGCTGGTGGATCCAGCGGAAAAGCTGGGTAGCCCGAAAGCGCTTTTCGCCCAATCCGTCACAAAAAACGGCCAGACCTTCCAGGTCAAATTCGAGAAGGTTGGCCGTCATACAGATGAGGTCGCGCTGAAACCGCGACGCGATCAGCGTGCGTAAACGTTCATGCCGGGGAAGAAGAAGGCAACTTCAGCGGCGGCGGTTTCGGGGGCGTCAGAGCCGTGCACGGCGTTGGCGTCGATGCTGTCAGCAAAGTCAGCGCGGATGGTGCCAGCAGCAGCCTTCTTCGGGTCGGTCGCGCCCATCAGGTCACGGTTCTTGGCGATGGCGTTCTCGCCTTGCAGGGCTTGAATCATCACGGGGCCGGAGACCATGAAGTCCACCAGGTCCTTGAAGAAAGGACGCTCTTTGTGCACAGCGTAGAACTGCTCGGCTTCGCCGCGCGACAGGTGAGCCATCTTTGCGGCGACCACTTTCAGGCCGGCAGCTTCAAAACGGGCATAGATTTGACCGATGACGTTCTTGGCGACTGCGTCGGGCTTGATGATGGAGAGGGTGCGTTCGATGGCCATGGTATTTCCTGTAACGAAAGGGTTTTTAAGCAATTTTGCCCTACGGCAAAGCCAGTGATTCTAACCTGAGCAGACCCCGCCAAAAGGCGAGCGAGGCCGCATGGCCCCACAGGAGAAACTGAAATCAACGGCTGCGGCCACCACTGCCACCACTGCCACCACTGCCACGACCACCCCGGCCTGGACCGCCCGGGACCTTTTTCAAGCGATTGAAGCTCTCGGCTCCAATGTACTTGGCCTCAGTTTTCGGGACATCCGACTTCGCATGCAAGCCGGAGCCGCCCGGCGCCTGGTTGGGTTTGGCCGCTGGTTTGGCGCGCGGCACAGCTGTCCCTGCCCTGCCCTGTCCGCCTGTGCGAGGACGACGGTCGTTGCGGTCGGTTCGTGAGACAGGGCGCGCAAGCGCCGTCCGAGGTCGGTCGAGGGTACCCGCCGCAAGCATGAGCGAACGGATATCCGCCTCGTCCAGTTCTAACCAAGCCCCACGGCGCAAACCGTGCGGCAAGACCATGGCACCGTAACGGATACGGATCAGGCGACTCACCGCATGACCGACCGACTCCATCATGCGACGCACCTCGCGGTTGCGACCCTCGGAAATCGTCACGCGGTACCAGCAATTGGAGCCTTCGCCCCCGCCGTCTTCGATGGAGCCGAACTGCGCCAGACCGTCTTCAAGCATGACGCCATCGAGCAATTTCTGTTTTTCGTCCTTGCTCAAGGCGCCCAGCACCCGCACCGCGTATTCGCGCTCCAGCCCGAAGCGGGGGTGCATCAGCTGATTGGCCAGCTCGCCCGAGCTGGTGAACAGCAGCAAGCCTTCGGTGTTCAGATCCAGACGACCGACGGACTGCCATTTGCCATTCATCAATCGGGGCAATTTGCGAAAAACCGAAGGACGGTTTTGCGGATCATCGTGACTGACGATCTCGCCTGCAGGCTTGTGGTAAGCAATCACGCGTGCGGGTGGCGGATCGATACGGATGCGGATCGGCTTGCCATTGACCTTGATCTGATCGCCGAACTGCACGCGTTGTCCGACGTGCGCCGGTTCATTGTTAACGGCCACACGGCCTTCGGCAATGAGCTTTTCCATCTCCAGGCGCGAGCCCATGCCCGCTTGTGCCAGCACTTTGTGCAGCTTGGGTGAATCGACCTCGGGGGCCAGAACGCGCTTACCCAAATCGGCCTCGACAAGCTGCAAGGCCTCCTCTTCTTCATCAAATTGTCCGGAAACCACATCGGACAGTTCAATGGGTTTGTACGCGGTTTCGGGTGGGCTAGCCTTTGGCTTGCGGATGCGGGATTCATATTCACCGGCGGGTGTCGAAGGGGTGTCGTGAGTTTTAGGCGTCATGGGTGGTCAGGTTCTTCGCCGTGCAAACGGCTTATGGGTGTAGAGGATGGGGCAAGACCAGCATCGGCAGAACCCAAAGAAGTACAGAAAGAGGCAGGCGCAATCACATGCGCCGCATCGTGCGCCTCGGGCTCTTCTGCCTGCGTGTTGTCAGTGGTCATCGTCTCGGGCAATGCCTCACGCTCTGGTTCTGCCCCTTGCGCAGATTCGGGCATGTTATGTATATCAGCTGTCTCAGGCTCATCAAATGGCAAAGAGCCGGAAACTTGCCCAATGGCCTCTTCGAGCGACAAGGCCGGTTGAACTGGCAGCTGCTCAATCAGACCGCTCAACCCCGAGTCTTGGCCGTCTGCCTGCGTGAGCATGGGCAGCTGGTCCAGCGAAGACAACCCCAGATCGTCCAGAAACTGGCGCGTCGTGGCATACAGACCCGGGCGGCCTACCGTTTCTCGGTGGCCGATGACTTCCACCCAGCCTCGGTCTTCCAGCTGTTTCAGTATGGGCGTGCTGATGGTGACCCCGCGGATGTCTTCCATATCCCCACGGGTGACCGGCTGTCGGTAAGCGATGATGGCCAGCGTTTCGAGCACGGCCCGGGTGTATTTGGGCGGCTTTTCCGGATGCAGTCGGTCCAAAAACTGCCGCATCTCGGGTCGGCTCTGAAAGCGCCAACCGCTGGCCACACAGGCCAGCTCCAATCCGCGTTGGGTCCATTCCAGTTGAAGGTCTTGCAGCATTTGCCGCAGGGTGTCGGCCCCGAGAGCATCGTCAAACAGCGTGCGCAGATCGCGCAATGACAGAGGCTGGCCTGCTGTCAGCAGCGCCGTTTCCAGGACACGCTTGGCTTGCGCCATATTCATGGTGTCAATCTTTCGGGATAAAGACGCCTCACGGCGTCAAAGGTGCAGAGATGGTGGCTGATTCAGTGCAAAAACAGCCCGTTCTGATGGGCTCAAACCCCTATGGCCAAGCCCTGGATGTGCCCAACCGGATGATCCGCTCAGGCTCCCTGTGAAGACCCATTGTAGCTGAGGCCTCCCAAGGCCAATGCTTGCGCCATGTCCTCTGGCAAATCGGTACGCAGATCAATGGCTGTCCCCGTGATCGGATGGGTGAATGCCAAATGCCAAGCATGCAAAGCTTGGCGCTGCATGCCCAGCGCGGGCGCGCCGCCATACACCTCATCGGCCAGCAAGGCATGACCCACATGCGCCATGTGCACCCTAATTTGATGTGTACGCCCGGTGTGCAAGGTGCATTGCACCAAACAAAAACGATCAGTTTGACCCAGCACATCCACCGTAGTGGACGCTGTTTTGCCTGACTGGTGCGTCAAATCAACCACGCCCATGCGCAAACGATTGGCTGGATCACGCCCGATGGCGGCCTCGATGGTCAGCGGCGATGCTCTGGTCCAGGCTTTGTGCGCGAGTGCCAGGTATTGGCGATGGACCTCGCGGGCGGCAATTTGCTGCACCAGCGCGTCCATGGCCTGACGCGTGCGGGCCACAACCATCAAGCCACTGGTGTCTTTGTCAAGACGGTGAACAATGCCAGCACGCGGCACGTCGGCTGCCGCAGGGTCGAGCGCCAACAGACCATTGAGCAAAGTGCCGCGCCAATTGCCCGGCGCAGGGTGCACCACCAGACCAGCAGGTTTGTGGATGACGCGCAGATGGGCATCTTCATAGACCACCTCAATAGTCATGACCTCGGGCACGAAAGCTTGTGACTGCGGCGTGGCGCGCAAAGTCACTTGCACGCGATGCCCCAGCCTCACCTTGGTTGAAACCTTGGTCGTCACGCGTCCATCGACCAAGACTTCGCCTTGCTCGATCAGTTGCTGTAAAAAACTGCGCGAAAACTCAGGCACCATTTGGGCCAGGGCGCGGTCCAGGCGCTGACCATGTAAATCCATGGGCACCTGGGTGCTTCGAACTTCCAGCTCGGGGCTTTCGCCAAGACGTTCAGCGTCGTCTGACGAAGCGGTATTGGCAGTTTGACTGAAGGTGGTGGTCGATATAATGGATTCCATTGAACAGTTCAAGGACGTCAGAGATGCAAAGCTACAGATTATCGGTGGTTCCAGCCAGCTTGGTGGTGGCTTTGGGGCTCCTTCTGGGTGGTTGCTCCAGCACACCCAAGGACATCACGGCAGGCTGGACTCCTGAAAAGATTTACAAGGAAGCGCGCGATGAGGTCAATGCTGGCGCTTGGGACAAAGCCATTCGCTTGTATGAAAAACTTGAAGGTCGTGCTGCGGGCACTGTGCTGGCCCAGCAAGCACAAATTGACAAGGCTTTCGCCCAATATAAAACCGGTGACAAAGTTCAGGCCCTGGCGACACTGGATCGTTTCATTCGCCTGCACCCGACCAGCCCCGCGCTGGATTACGCCATCTACCTCAAAGGCTTGGTCAACTTCAATGACAACCTGGGGCTCTTTTCGGCCATCACCAACCAGGACTTGTCAGAGCGGGACCAAAAAGCTGCAAAAGACTCTTACGAGTCCTTCCGGGAATTGGTGGCGCGTTTTCCGGACTCCAAATACGCGCCAGAAGCCCGCCAGCGCATGACTTACATTGTCAATTCGCTGGCCGCCTATGAGGTGCATGTGGCACGCTACTACGCCAGCCGTGGCGCACACATTGCCGCCATCAACCGTGCACAACAAGCCCTCACGGATTACCCGGGTGTGCCCGCCCTAGAGGAAGCTCTGGCAATTTTGATCAAGTCCTACGACGCCATGAGCATGACGGTCTTGCGCGACGATACCCAGCGTATTCTGGAAAAAAACTTCCCCCAGTCCAAATTCATCCAGGCCAACGGCATCAAAAAGTCGTCGAGTTGGTGGCGTCTTTGGTGAGTTGCAGCAAAGCGGCCTGAAACTCCTGATGCGAGTTCAATCGCCGCATCTCGGGCAAGCCACGAATCAAACGCCTCCCGTACGACATGCTGGTCAATCGCTTGTCACACACCACCAGCACCCCCCTGTCTGCTTCACTGCGAATGAGCCGGCCCGCACCCTGCTTGAGTGCCACCGCGGCCTCTGGCAATGCGTGGTCGGCAAACGCACTGCGGCCCTCACGCGTGACACGCTGACTGCGCGCCTCAAACAAGGGGTCACCAGGTGGGGGAAAGGGTAATTTGTCGATGATGACCAGTTGCAGCGCGTCACCTGGCACATCAAAGCCTTCCCAAAAAGAGGCGGAAGCCACCAGCACACACCCCGCCTGACCGCCCTGCGAACCCTCACGAAAGCGTTCCATCAAACGGCGTTTGGGACTTTGGCCTTGCACCAGAACCTCCACATTCGTACTGGCATCCAGTTGCGACTGCAATTGCTCGCCAATTGTGCGCATGGCATTCAAGGTGGTGGTCAACACCAGGGTTCTGCCGCCGAGCAAACGCGCCGACTCGGCGGCCAGATGCGCCACCTGCACAGCATGACCCGGATCACCGGGCTTCGGTAAATGATCAGGCACATACAAAGCAGCCTGGCGAGCATAGTCAAAAGGACTGCTGACCTGCAGCACCGTGGCTGAAGACAAACCACACGGCTCGGTGAACCACCGCAGCGTGTGGTCATCGCCCAAGGTGGCCGAAGTGAAAACCCAGGCCCGCTGGACCACAGCCTCCTGAGCAGCTTCGGCCGATGGTTCAACAGGCCAGGCATGCGCTTGACCTTGTTCAGACGCTGCATCCGTTTCTTCATTCGTGGGCGCAGATGCAGTCGGCAAGGCGATGGGTTTTGTCAAGGCCGAAAAAGCATCAGCAATGTCCAGCGGCGACTCCACCAGTCGAAGCTGCGCAGTGACCTCTGCCCAACGCACACCCTCCGGATCAGGCACGCTGGAAAACAGCGCTACCGCCTGTAAAAGTTCGCGCGTGCGGTCAGACAGGCGCTGAAAATCGGGTGCCAACTCGCTCACCATCTCCAGTCCGGCTTCCAGCAATTGCAGCGAGTGCCTCAAGGTCTCCATGGCCCCCGTCCACTCAGACTCGTCTACCCCCTCAGGCAAGGACTGTGTCCAGCGCAAGCGCACAGACCCTCGGTGCAGACCAGCGGCCAGGCGCAGGTCTCGCGATGCTTTTTCCAATTGCCCACTCAAGAGTTGCCAATCCACCAAGCCCCGTGCCAGTTGCAAACCCGTTGCCAACACATCGCGAGACAGTTCCAGCAATTGCACGGTCGACAACTGCTTGCCCAAAAAGTTCACACCGATTTCGTTGAGCTGGTGGGCCTCGTCAAACACCGTCACACGCACCGTGGGTAAAAGCTCGGCAACACCCGATTCACGCACGGCCATGTCGGCGAAAAACAAATGGTGGTTGATGACCACCACATCCGCCGCCATGGCTTCTTTGCGAGCCAGCATCACATGGCAGGCCTTGTAGCGCGGACAACTCGAGCCCAGACAGTTGTCCCGTGTGGATGTGACCAAGGGCCACAGCGATGAGCGCTCGTCCAGACCCGTCAATTCGGCCATGTCGCCCGTGCGCGTCGCCTGCGACCAGGTTTCAATCTTGGCTAAAGCCCTTTGTGTGCCGGGCTCGTCCGCCTCAGGGCTGTGCCGAGCCTGCTCCATGCGGTACAGGCACAGGTAGTTGGAGCGGCCCTTGAGCAGCGCCACCCGAATCGGCAGACCCAGCACATCGACCAGTCGGGGGATATCGCGTGAAAACAATTGGTCTTGCAGCGCCTTGGTCGCCGTAGACACCAAGGCCCTTTGCCCACTCAGCAAAACGGGCACCAGATAGGCATAGGTTTTGCCAACACCTGTGCCCGCCTCCACCACCAGTTGGCCCCCCTCTTGAACGGTCTGGCTCACAGCCATGGCCATGTCGGTTTGTCCCTGCCGGGGCTGAAATCCCGGCACGGCCTGAGCCAAAACGCCGTGGTCAGAAAGGGTCTCGGCCACCTTTTGCCCCAAAAGACTCAAGCGGGCTCCTTGGGATCGATCAGTTGACGCAATTTGGCTATGTGGTCACGCAAGGCCAGACGCCGTTTTTTCAGGCGGCGCAAAAGCAACTCATCCAGCGGCAAAGGCGCCAGACAGGCTTGGTCAATCAGCGCATCCAGATCAGCATGCGCCATTTGCCACTCAATGAGTTGACGCTGCGGCGAACGCAAATCGGCACTTGAACCATCCATCATGGCGGACTCCGAACATCTGTCTGTTTACCTTCGAGCCGAATCTCGCGCTGCTCCGTGCGCCACTGGCGCTCATCCACATTCAGGCGCAATTCCTCTTGGCGAATGGGCTCCAGGGCCTGCCTGCGCACTTTGCGGGCATCGCTCAAACAGGCATTGACCGCAAATTTTTGCCAGCAATCTCTGGCTTGTTGTTCATGGACCGCCATGACGGCTTGGCGCTGGCGGGTCAATTCCTCACGGCCCGACACAATGTGCTCCGGCAAAGCCGTCTGTGACTGTGCACTCACGCCTGAGACGCTGAACACCCACAAAAGCCCACACAAGCGTTTGATCATGTCAGGTGCGTGTCCACGGTGCGGTGCTCCAGCGCCAGAAACTCGCTCGACTGCATCTCGTGCAGTCGCGAGACGGTGCGCGGAAACTCGTGCGACATGGGGCCCGAGGTGTACAACCCTTCGGGCGGCACGGCGGCCGACATGATGAGCTTGACCCGGCGGTCGTACAGCACGTCGATCAACCAAGTGAAGCGCCGCGCCTCGGACGCCATGCTCACGGGCATGTGCGGCACGTTGCTCAGCAGCACCGTGTGGTACTGCGTGGCGATTTCGAGGTAGTCGTTTTGCGAGCGCGGGCCGCCACAAATGGCGCGGAAGTCAAACCAGACCACATCCCCGGCACGGCGTTTGGCGGTGATTTCGCGCGCTTCGATGTGCAGCACCGGGTCTTCGTCCGGCCCTGTGGCCAGGCGGTTGAAGGCGTCGTTCATCTCGGCATCGGCCTGCTCGCCCAAAGGCGAGTGGTAAAGCTTGACCATCTCCAGCGTGCGGCGGCGGTAGTCGGTGCCGTTGTCCACATTGAGCACCTGCATGCGCTGGTTGAGCAAAGCAATCGCGGGCAAGATGCGGTCGCGGTGCAGGCCGTCGGGGTACAGGCCGTCGGGCTCGAAGTTGGAGGTGGTGACAAAGCCCACACCGTTGTCGAACAGCGCCACCAACAGGCGGTGCAAAATCATGGCGTCGGTGATGTCGGCCACATGGAATTCATCGAAGCAAATGAGTTGGTAACGCTTGGCCATGCGTTTGCCCAATTCGTCGAGCGGGTTGACGGTGCCCTGGATCACGGTCAGTTCGCGATGCACCTCGCGCATGAACTCGTGAAAGTGCAGGCGGGTTTTGCGCTCGATGGGCACGGCCGCAAAAAAGCAGTCCATCAAAAAACTCTTGCCACGCCCCACCCCGCCAAACATGTAGACCCCCTTGGGGATCTCCGGGCTGCTCAGGAACTTGGCCAGCAGGCCCGATCGCTTGGACTTGTACGCCGCCCACTCGCTGGCGCAGCGCTCCAGCGCCTCAATGGCCCGCAATTGTGCGGGGTCGCTTTGGTAGCCCCGTTTTTGGAGTTCTTCTTCGTAAACTTCACGAACGGACATGGGTGGCTTGCTCTTCAATTCAATAACAAAACCCGGGACCAGGCCCGGGTTTTCAGGGATGCGGAACTTTAACCCAACTCACCCGGCGCTGCAGTGCCGGGTGCGTCAAGGTCTTAGAAGTTCAGGCTGCGCTTGTCCACCGCCAAAGCGGCCTCTTTGGTGGACTCGCTCAAGCTGGGGTGCGCGTGGCAGATGCGGGCAATGTCTTCCGCGCTGGCGCGGAATTCCATGGCCACCACGGCCTCGGCGATCAGCTCGGAGGCTTGTGGGCCCACGATGTGCACGCCCAAGATTTCGTCGGTGGTCGCATCGGCCAGCATTTTCACCATGCCGGTCGTGTCGCCCAAGGCGCGGGCACGGCCATTGGCCAGGAACGGGAAGGAACCCGCCTTGTACGCCACGCCATCGGCTTTGAGCTGCTGCTCGGTGCGGCCCACCCACGCAATTTCGGGGCTGGTGTAGATGACCCAAGGGATGGTGTTGAAGTTGACGTGACCGTGTTGGCCAGCGATGCGCTCGGCCACGGCAACGCCCTCTTCCTCGGCTTTGTGCGCCAGCATGGGGCCACGCACCACGTCACCCACCGCCCAGACACCGGACAGGTTGGTTTTGCAATCCGCATCGACCACGATCGCGCCGCGCTCGTCGAGCTGCAAGCCCACCGCTTCGGTGTTCAAACCGATGGTGTTGGGCACGCGGCCGATCGAGATGATCAGCTTGTCGGCGTCCAGCACCACGGCTTCGCCCTTGGCGTTGGTGTAATTGACCGTGACGCCCTTCTTGCCGTTGACGATCTCGCCGACTTTCACGCCCAGCTCAATCTTCAAGCCTTGCTTGTCGAATGCCTTCTTGGCTTCTTTGGCGATCTGTTCATCCACGGCACCCAAGAAAGTCGGCAGGCCCTCAAGAATGGTGACTTCTGCGCCCAGGCGACGCCAGACCGAACCCATTTCCAGACCGATCACGCCGGAGCCAATCAGGGCCAGCTTCTTGGGCACAGCACCCACGCGCAATGCGCCGTCGTTCGACAACACATTGACTTCGTCAAACGGTGTGCCGGGCAAAGCACGGGCGTTGGAGCCGGTAGCGATGATGATGTTTTTGCCGGTGATCGACTCTTCTGTTTTGCCTGCCACCTTGATCTCGTAGCCGCCTTCAGCCTTGCTCGCAAAGCTGCCGCGACCGTGAAAGAACGTGACCTTGTTCTTTTTCAGCAAGTACAAGATGCCGTCGTTGTTTTGCTTCACGACGATGTCCTTGCGGGCAATCATCTTGGCCACGTCCATCTTCACGTCTTTGGCGCTGATGCCGTGCTCGGCGAAGTGGTGGTTGGCATGGTCAAAGTGCTCGCTGGACTGCAACAAAGCCTTGGAGGGGATGCAACCCACGTTGGTGCAGGTGCCGCCAGGGGCTGGGCCACCGGCTGCGTTTTTCCACTCGTCGATACAGGCGACCTGGAAACCGAGTTGTGCAGCGCGGATGGCTGCGATGTAGCCACCGGGGCCACCGCCGATGACAACGACGTCGAATTGTTTGCTCATGGTGAATGTCTTCTGGATGAAAAACGCCCCCTGGGCAGGGGGCATTCAAAACAAGGAATTAGATGTCGAACAGCAGGCGGGCTGGGTCTTCCAGCGCCTCCTTCATGGCGACCAAGCCCAAGACAGCTTCGCGGCCGTCAATGATGCGGTGGTCGTAGGACATGGCGAAGTAGTTCATGGGGCGAACCACGACCTGGCCGTTTTCCACCATGGCGCGGTCTTTGGTCGCGTGCACGCCCAAAATCGCCGACTGGGGTGGGTTGATGATGGGGGTGGACATCATCGAGCCGAAGGTGCCGCCGTTCGAGATCGAGAAGGTGCCGCCGGTCATTTCTTCCATGCCAAGCTTGCCGTCACGGGCCTTGACGCCGAATTCGGCGATCTTTTTCTCGATGTCGGCAAAGCTCATCTGGTCGGCGTTGCGCAGGATCGGCACCACCAAACCACGGGGCGAACCCACAGCAATACCGATGTCGAAATAGCCGTGGTAGACGATGTCGTTGCCGTCAACAGAGGCATTGAGCACGGGGAATTTCTTCAGGGCGTGCACAGCGGCTTTGACGAAGAAGCTCATGAAGCCCAGCTTGCAGCCGTGTTCCTTCTCGAAACGCTCTTGCATGCGCTTGCGCATCTCCATGACCGGGGCCATGTTGATTTCGTTGAAGGTCGTCAAGATGGCGTTGGTGGACTGCGATTGCAGCAAACGCTCGGCCACGCGGGCACGCAGGCGGGTCATGGGCACGCGCTGCTCAGGGCGCTCGCCCAAATCCACAGCTGGGCCGGACACCTGAGGCAAAGCCTTGGTGGGAACGCCGGTCGGGATCACGGCAGCTGTGGACTTGACGCCACCGGCCACAGCGGCCAGCACATCGCCCTTGGTCACGCGGCCGTCTTTGCCAGAACCGGCCACAGAACCTGCAGCCAAGCTGTTGTCGGCCATGAGTTTGGCAGCGGCGGGCATGGCCACACCGGCCATGCTGCCACCTGTTGCAGCGGCTGGCGCAGCAGCCGCAGGAGCTGGTGCAGCGGCAGCTGGTGCAGCAGCGGCAGGCGCCGCAGCGGCGACTTTGCCGTCGGTGTCGATGCGGGCGATCAGTTGCTCGGCGGCCACTGTGGCACCATCGCCCTGGATGATTTCAGACAGCACGCCAGCGGCGGGCGCGGGCACTTCAAGGACGACCTTGTCGGTTTCGATCTCGATCAGGATCTCGTCGGCGGCCACGGTGTCGCCGACTTTCTTTTTCCACTGCAGCATGGTGGCCTCAGCCACGGACTCGGACAGTTGGGGAACTTTGACTTCTACGATTGCCATGATTTTTCCGTTATGCGTTGTACGTTAGGTAGGTGTACGGGAGGATGTGGGTGAAGGGTCTGGCGACGAACACTCACCGCCAGAAGCCGCCTCACTTGGTCAGCACGAAGCCCTTGAGCTTGGCGAAGGCCGCCTCGATCAGCGCCTTTTGCTGGTCCTGGTGCAGGTGCGAGTAACCCACCGCAGGCGAGGCAGAGGCTGCGCGACCGGCATAACCGAGCTTTTGGCCGTCCAGCATGTTCTCGTGGATGTTGTGCTGGATGAAGAACCAGGCGCCCTGGTTTTGTGGCTCGTCCTGGCACCACACGATGTCGGTGGCGTTGGGGTACTTTTTCAGCTCGGCCGCAAACGCCTTGTGCGGGAACGGATACAGCTGCTCGACACGGATGATGGCCACGTCGTCGGCACCCTTGGCTTCGCGGTGCTTGACCAGGTCGTAGTACACCTTGCCCGAGCAAGCCACCACGCGCTTGACCTTGTCGGCCTTGAGCGTTTTGTTCTCGGGGATCACGGTCTGGAAGCTGCCATGCGTGAACTCGGACACGGGCGATGTCGCGTCCTTGTTGCGCAGCAGCGACTTGGGCGTGAAGATGACCAAGGGCTTGCGCAGGTTGCGCACCATCTGGCGACGCAGCACATGGAAGATCTGGCTGGCGGTGGTGGGCTGCACCAGTTGCATGTTGGTGTCGGCCGCCAGCTGCATGAAGCGCTCGACGCGGGCGGAGCTGTGCTCAGGGCCTTGGCCTTCGTAGCCGTGGGGCAGCATCAGGGTGATGCCGTTGACACGGCCCCACTTGACTTCGCCCGAGGCGATGAACTGGTCGATCACCACCTGTGCACCGTTGGCAAAGTCGCCAAACTGCGCTTCCCAGATCACCAAGGTGTTGGGGTCGTTCGAGGCGTAGCCGTACTCAAAAGCCAGCACCGCTTCCTCGGACAGGATCGAGTCGATCACGGTGAAGGGTGCCTGGTTGTCGGTGACGTTTTGCAGCGCCACATAGGTGCCGGTGTCCCACTTTTCGCGCTTTTGGTCATGGATGACCGCATGGCGGTGTGTGAAGGTTCCACGGCCGCAGTCCTCGCCCGACAGACGCACAGGGTAGCCGCTGGCCACCAAAGAGGCGAAAGCCATGTGCTCGCCCATGCCCCAGTCCACCGGAATCTCGCCACGGCCCATGGCCGCGCGGTCGTCGTACACCTTTTTGACCAGCTGGTGTGGTGTGACCGATTCAGGGATGGTCGTGATTTTTTCGGCCACACGCTTCCACTCGGCCAGAGGGATGGCGGTGTCGCCCGCATCGGTCCACTTCTTGCCCAGGAAGGGCGACCAGTCCACGGTGAACTTGGTCTTGAAGTTGGTCAACACGGGGTCGGTCGTGTTCTTGCCTGCGTCCAGGGCGGCGCGGTAGGCCTTGGCCATGTCCTCGCCCAATGTGTCGCCCAGGCCTTGTGCGGCCAGTTTGTCGGCAAACAGTTTGCGCGTGCCAGGGTGAGCGGCAATCTTTTTGTACATCAGCGGCTGGGTCAAAGCAGGGGTGTCCTGCTCGTTGTGGCCCAGTTTGCGGAAGCACACCACGTCCAGCACCACGTCCTTGCGGAAGGTCATGCGGTATTCGAGGGCGAGCTGCGCAGCCATGACCACGGCTTCAGGATCGTCGCCGTTGACGTGCAGCACCGGGGCTTCGACCATCTTGACGATATCGGTACAGAACACGCTCGAGCGCATGTCGCGCGGGTCGGACGTCGTGAAACCGATCTGGTTGTTGATGATGATGTGCACCGTGCCGCCTGTGGAATAACCACGGGTTTGCGCCAGGGCAAAGGTTTCCTGGTTCACACCTTGGCCACCAAACGCGGCGTCGCCGTGCACCAGCACGGGCAGCACTTGCTTGCCCAGAGGGTCATCGCGGCGGTCCATGCGGGCACGCACCGAGCCTTCGACCACGGGGTTCACGATTTCGAGGTGCGAGGGGTTGAACGCCAGCGACAAGTGCACAGGGCCACCCGAAGTGCTCACGTCAGAGCTGAAACCCTGGTGGTACTTCACGTCACCCGCAGGCAGCTCTTCGGGGGCGGTGTGGTCAAACTCGGCAAACAGGTCCGCGGGCAACTTGCCCATGGTGTTGACCAGCACGTTCAGGCGGCCACGGTGGGCCATGCCGATCACGACTTCCTGCACGCCTTGTGCACCGGCCGACTGGATCAGCTCGTCCATGGCGGCGATGAAGCTCTCACCGCCTTCGAGGGAGAAGCGCTTTTGGCCCACGTATTTGGTGTGCAGGTAGCGCTCCAGGCCTTCGGCAGCCGTCAGGCGGTCGAGGATCTGTTTTTTCTTCTCGGCCGTGAAATTGGGCTTGCTGCGGATGCTTTCGAGCTTTTGCTGCCACCAGCGCTTTTCAGCCTGCTCGGTGGTGTACATGTACTCGGCCCCGATCGTGCCGCAATAGGTCTCGCGCAGTGCATTGAGCAGCTCGCGCAAAGACATGCGGTTTTTGCCGAAGAAGGTGTTGCTGGTGTCGAACACGGTTTCCTGGTCGGCATCGGTGAAGCCGAAGAAAGCGGGGTCGAGATCAGGAATATTGGGGCGCTCGGTGCGCTTCAAGGGGTCGAGGTCGGCCCAGCGTTGGCCCACGTTGCGGTAAGCGGCGATCAACTGTTGAACGGCGGTGCGCTTGCGGCCCATCTCGACATCGGCGCTGGCCATGACGACTTTGGTGCCGCCGGACTTGGCGCGCTCGGCAAAGGCGTTGATGACGGGCATATGGGGGACGTCTTTGGCGTTGGTGCCGTCGACTGCGGGAACGTGCTGGAGGGCGTCGAAATACTCACGCCAGGAATCTGGGACGCTGCCGGGGTTGGCCAGGTAGTTTTCGTACATCTCTTCGACGTACGGGGCGTTGCCGCCGAACAAATAGGTGTTGCCTTGGTAGGCAGCGTAGACGGAATTAGTCTCGCTCATATTTCGCTGACCTCCGTTTCCCTCTGGGAAACATTAGTTGGTTGAGATTTACCTTCCGCGACACGGCTGAACCGGTTGGCGGATGCGACTGTGGCAAAGGAAGGGCCTGAGTACAGCGCGCATTGTGCCACGCCTTGTCCGATATCAAACTTACAGTCATACGAAACAAAACGGGTGGAAGGCTTTTGGGGTAAAAAAAGACCCCGCCAAAGCGGGGTCCAGAATCGTCAGCCTTTGATCAGATCCACGATCTGCTGCAAAGCGGCCGGATCGTCCATGGTGGTCAGGTCGCCCGGATCCCGCCCCTCGGCCACGGCCTGAATGGCCCGGCGCAGCAACTTGCCGCTGCGCGTCTTGGGCAAGGCCGTGACAAACAGCACGCGAGATGGCCTGGCGACCGCGCCCAGCTGAGAGTCCACCACTTTCATGACCTCGCCTTCGAGCTTGAGGCGCGCTGCCGCGTCCGTCAGGCCCGAGGTGTCCTTGGCAATGGCAAAGGCCATGGCCACCTGCCCTTTGAGCTGATCGGCCACACCGACCACCGCCACTTCGGCGATGTTGGGGTGGCTGGAGATGCTTTCCTCGATCTCGCGGGTGCCCAGGCGGTGACCGGCCACGTTGATCACGTCGTCGGTGCGGCCCAAGATGAAGAAGTAGCCGTCTTCGTCACGCACCGCCCAGTCGAAGGTGCTGTAAACCAGCTTGTTCGGCACCGTCTTCCAGTAGGTCTTGACGAAACGCTCGTCGTCGCCCCAAATGGTTTGCAGGTTGCCGGGCGGCAGCGGGCCTTCGATGGTCAACACGCCTTTTTGATTAGCGCCGGTCAACTCTTCGCCCGTCTGGTCGTCGACCAGCTTGACGTTGTAGCCATAAATCGCCTTGCCGGGCGAGCCGAACTTGCTGGGCGCTTTTTCCACACCGTTGCAGATGCTCAAAATCGGCCAGCCGGTTTCGGTCTGCCAGTAGTTGTCGATGATGGCCTTGCCGTTCAGGCCTTCTGAAATCCACTTGGCGGTCGGCTCGTCCAGTGGCTCACCGGCCAGGAACAGCGCCTGCAGGCTCGACAGGTCGTATTTGGTCAGCAACGCAGGGTCTTGCTTTTTGAGCACACGGATGGCGGTGGGGGCGCTGAACATGACCTGGACTTTGTACTTCTCGACCAAGCTCCACCAGATGCCGCCGTCGGGGCGGATGGGCAGGCCTTCGTAGAGGATGGTGGCCATGCCGCCGATCAGTGGTCCGTAGATGATGTAGCTGTGGCCCACCACCCAGCCGATGTCGCTGGTGCAGAAAAAGGTGCCGCCCGGCTTGCCTTCAAAGATGTTGGGAATGCTGGCAGCCAGGGCCACGGTGTAGCCCCCGGTGTCGCGCTGCACGCCCTTGGGCTTGCCGGTGGTGCCCGAGGTGTAGAGCGTATAGCTGGGGTGCGTGGATTCGACCCAGACGCACGGCACGACCGCATCCATGTGCTTGGCGCGCTCGGTGGCGTAATCCACATCGCGTCCGGCCACGGGCGTGAAAGCGACCAGTTGGCGGTCCACCATGACCACGTTGGCCGGTTTGTGGGCCGAGAGCTGGATGGCTTCGTCGAGCAGCGGCTTGTAAGAGACGGCTTTGCCGCCACGCGAACCGGCATCGGCGCTGATGATGACTTTGGGCGAGGCGTCCTCGATGCGGGTGGCCAGCGAGTGCGAGGCAAAACCACCAAACACCACCGAGTGGATCGCGCCCAAGCGCACGCAAGCCAGCATGGCAAAAGCCGCCTCGGCGATCATGGGCATGTAAATCAGCACGCGGTCGCCTTTGACCACGCCCAGGTCTTGCAAGATGGCAGCCATGCGCTGCACTTCGGCGTGCAGCTCACGGTAGGTGTAGGTTTTTTCCTGATCGGTTTCGGTCGAGACGAAGATCAAAGCGGGCTGGTCGGCGCGATCCGCCAGGTGGCGGTCCACCGCGTTGTGGCACAGGTTGGTCTCACCGCCCACGAACCACTTGGCAAAAGGCGGGTTGCTGTAATCACAGATTTGCTGGGGCTGGACTTTCCAGTCCACCAGTTTGGCCTGCTCGGCCCAAAAAGCGTCGCGGTCGTTGATCGACCGGGCATGAAATTCTGCGAAATTGCCCATGGATGTCTCCTGAAAACCCACCAAGTTGAAACCGAGGAAGGGGGCGATGGTCACGCACCGCCCTGCACTTCTGAATTCATAATTATGGTCAAGGTACTTGCAAGAAGCTGACTTTGTCACACGAAAGAATGACCACCTTCGCGTTCAAAGTCGCCCAATTTGTCTCACTTGAACAGGCTTTGCAGCAGCTTGAAGTCCGGGTGTTCGGCCGTTCTTACCCACTCAAATGCCACCATTTCGGTGGTCACCAATTCAGCCCCCGCCCCGGCCAGGCGGTCATAGGCGGCATCGCGGTTACGCTCGGTGCGCGATGTGCAGGCATCGGTCACCACCCACACCTCGAACTCGTCTTCCAGCAAGTCGAGTGCGGTTTGCATCAGGCAAATGTGCGCCTCGCACCCCGCGAGCACAATGCTTTTGCGCTCCTGCGTTGCAGCCTGGGGCTTTTGCAAATGGCGCGGCAAGCTGCGTGCGTTGCCTCGCGGTGCCTGAGGAGGCTCGGGTTGCAACCATTCACCCAAGCCCTCCTCCACCGCACTGAACTGCATTTTGGCCAAAACCTGGCGGCAATGAGTGCGTATTTCTGGCGGCATGACGCCCAAACGGGAAGGATTTTGCTCAGTGCCCCACGTCGGCACCTCCAGCACTTGAGCCAACTGGGCCAGCCGGGCAGCATTGGCCCACACACCATCGGCGTCGACCATCACGGGTTTTAGCTTGGCCTGAAAATCGACCAACACCAACTGACACGCTTGAACATCTATCAACATAAACACCCCATCTTTGATGGGTGCGATTGTCGCAGGCCCTGAAATGCCCCCGTGCCAAAGAAGATTCAAACACAGGGAGCTTTTGCTGACCAAAACATGAAATCCGTTATGCTCGACAGTTATGCGCGGGTTTTTTCTTTCATTTTTCTGGCTTTTGTTGTCCACAGCTGCCTTGGCGACACCTGCTGACGAAGATGCTCTCAAACCCTTGGTGGACAAAGGTTTGGTGTCTCAATTGACGGAGCACCTCTACAGCACTAAAGACAAAGCCGGTGACAAGGCCACGGGCCTCATCACCCAGGCCATGGATTTGCTGGGCGTGCCTTACAGGCGTGGCGGCAGCAGCGAATCTTCCGGGTTCGATTGCAGTGGTTTTGTGCGTCACCTCTATGAAAAATCGGTGGGCCAAATTTTGCCCCGCCGGGCAGAAGAGCAGGCACGCAGCACCGATGTGATCGAACGCAGCGATCTTCAACCCGGTGACCTGGTGTTTTTCAACACCATGAAGCGCGCCTTCAGTCATGTCGGCATTTATGTCGGTGACGGCAAATTCATCCATTCGCCACGCGCTGGCAAATCCGTCAAGATTGAAGACATGCGCAGCGCTTATTGGCACAACCGCTTCAATGGTGCCCGCCGGGTACCTGTGGAAGCCGAAACCTCCAAACCATGAAGACACAGATCGACCACCTGGTGGTCATGGCCGCCACATTGGAACAAGGCCAAGCATGGTGTGAAGACACGCTGGGCATCACACCGGCCGCAGGCGGAGAGCATGAAAAATACGGCACCCACAACCGCCTGTTCAAAATCGCCTCGCCCGCCCATCCACTGGCCTATTTTGAAATCATCGCCATCAACCCCGAAGCCGTGATGCCCAAGCGCGCACAAGTGGCCCGCTGGTTTGACATGGACGATCCCGTCTTGCAAAAGGCGGTGGCACATGAACCCCGACTCGTCACCTTTGTGGCCAGCACCGATGACATCAAGGCCGCGCGGCATGCGTTGCGCACCCAAGGTATCGAGCGCGGCCAAATTGTGCACGCCAGTCGCAAATCCAGCAAAGGTATTTTGAACTGGCAAATCACCGTACGTGAAGACGGTGAGCGCCTCTTCAATGGCACCCTGCCCACCTTGATCCAATGGGGCAAACCCGACGCGACCGAACCGCTTCGCCTGCACCCGCGCAACAGCCTGCCCCGCTCGGGCGTAACGCTGCAAAGCATCGCCATCAGCCACCCCAGCGGACCCAAACTGCAATCGGCCTATGCTGCCATCGGCCTGGAAGGCATCCCCATTGACAGCGGCCCTGCAGACATCGTCGCCACCCTCAAGACTCCCAAAGGACTGGTGAAGCTGCACAGCTTCGGCATCTGAGGCCGCAGGCGGTTATTGCGAGCGAAGCACGGCAATCCAGTCAAGACAGGGGCTGCTTACCGCGCCATCAATGGCTCAGGCCGTTGGTGTGTGTGCATCGTTGGGCAGCGTGGCCAACAGCGCCATGCCCGTAGCCATGACAGCCGCAGTGAGCCACAGCGCCCCCTTGAAACTGCCTGTGGCCTGAGCCATGGCCCCGGCCACCACCGGCGCAATCACTTGTGCGGCGCCATAGCTCAGGGTCAGGCGGGCCATGGCTTTGCCCGGGTTTTGCGGTGCACGCCGCCCCACCAGGGCCAGCGTCATGCTCACAATGCCGATGAACGTGGCGCCGTAACCAATGGCACCGCCCAATGCAGCCGCAAGCGTCCCCGACAAAGCAGGCAAGATCACCGACACCGTCTGCAAGCCAAAAGCCAACAACAAAGCCCGTGTGTCACCCCAGCGCCGGGCCACCTTGTCCCACAAAAACACCGCAGGCATGGCCGCCAAACCCACCAGAGCCCAGGCCAGTGCGCCCTGCCCGGCCAAAGCCGGTTCACGCTCCACAATCGCCACCGTGAAAGTGGCGCTGATCACAAAGCCCCAACCGGCGGCAAAGTAGCTGCCCGCCATGGTCAGCATCCAGCGGCGCGAGACCTTGTTGGTGGAGTGGGCCTCGCTGACCACTGCGGGCGCAGGCGGCACGGGTGGCCGCCATGCCCAGGCGGGCACAAAAAACACCAGCCCGATAGCCGCCATGGCCAACCACTGGTCAGACCACAAAGCCCAGATTTTGGACACGCCCCAAACACCCACCGCCGACACCACAATGCCCAGGCCCAGGCCAATGAAATGCACCCCCAGCTCGGGCCGTCGCCCTTGACGCATCAGCCAGCCCAGCACCAGACCGGCGCCCAGCAACATGCCCGTGGCCCCACACAAACCACCCAGATAACGCCACAGTGCCCAGGCCGGCATCCAGGTCGATAAGGCCATGGCCGCTACCGTGAGCAGCGACAACCACAAACCCATGCTGTAGAGCCGGTGGCGCCAGCGCACATCGTCGATCCAGGCAGCGGCCAACGCGCCCGACATGTAGCCTGCGTAATTGATGGCCGCCAAGGCCCCGGCACTCGCGTCGTTCAGCCCGGTTTGCAATTGCAAAGCAGGCAGCAAAGGGGTGTAGGCAAAGCGGGCCAGGCCGATGGTGAGCACCAGGCCAAAAATGCCGCCAATGATGACTTGCCAGGGTCGAAGATGCGATGCGTCAGTGCTCATGTGTTACTCGTGTTCAATACCAAGGGCCATTGCGGCAGCCTCGGGCGCACATTGTGACGCAGCCCACTGATCCAAGCTGTTGCCGCCCTGACAAGCCTGTGCAGCCATGACCTGTGAGTCTGTGACCCCTTGCTTGTCAGCGTTGTTGCCGAAGGCTGCCTCTCATGAACAGGAGCGCACCAAGCCAGCTTGCACATCCCGGTCAAACTGCGCCATCGCATCAAGGGTCACGGGGTCGGTGGCCAAGCCTGCTGCAAACTCGGGGCGCACCGTGACCGCGTGGGCACCCACAGCGATCAAACGCGACAGTACGTCGGCCGATTTGATGCTGGCGGCCAGCAGTTGCAAGCCATCAGACTGCACCGCGACACAGGCTTCGATCAGTGACCACACATCGCGGCCATCGGCTTGCAGGCGGCCTACATAGGGCGCGACAAAATTGGCACCTTGCGCCCTTGCCCACAGCAGTTGCATCGGGTTGGACAAGCCCGTCAGCAAGGTGGGCACGCCCCAAGCCTGCACCTCGCGCAGCACCGGCTGCCAGTCGGGATGGCACGGCAGCTTGATGGTCAGGCGTACGTGGGCCTGCACGGCAACGGGCAGCAGCACTTCAAGCCACTGGGCGGCTTCGCCCACGTCGGCGCGGGGCAGTTGCAGCATCAGCTCAGGAATGCGGGCCTCGCCCGCCTGCGCCACCAGCTGCAGATAGCCGCTCAGACTGACCGGCAAACCGGCTTGAATGACCAGCGTGGGGTTGGTCGTCACGCCATGCACTGGCGGGCAGCCTGCGGGCAGCGCCCATTGGCGGGCATCGGCCGAGTCAAGGTAGAACTTCATGCGGCGTCCTGTTTCAGGAAGATGTCCTTGTCCGGAAAAAACTGGCTGTGCAGCGGCAGCAAGGCTCCGCCTAACGCACGGGCGTGCGCCCCCACCTGCCCCGCCAAGAGGGGCGGTTGGTGCATGCCGTCAAACCGGTACTGGCCCAGCGCCTCTTGCGTGGCAGCCATCAAGGCGGACATCAGCGGCGCACCGAGAGAGCCGTCCATCACCACCGCGTCCAGGTCGAGCAAGGCGGCGGCACTGGCCACCGTCATGGCCAGGGCTTGACTGGCTTGGGCGATCCACGGTTCGGTGAATTCGGCATAAGCCGCATCCATGATGGCGCTTTGGTGAATGAGCAAAGGGTTGTGGCCTGCGGCCAGAAAGGCTTGTTCGAGCTGCCAGCCCGAGGCTTTTTGCAGCAGCTGCGGCGGCATGCCTGAGCACGTCGATGCCAAACCCACAGGGAGTGAGCCAATCGCCCCGGCGTTGCCTCGCTCGCCGTTCATGATGTGGCCCGACAGCACCAGGCCACCGCCGATGAAGGTGCCCACAAACACATACAAAAAACTGCGCACGCTGCGACCATGGCCCTTCAGCAATTCGGCCACGCAGGCGGCGGTGGTGTCTTTGGCAAATACCACCGGCAAATCGGTCAGGCGCTGCACTTGTGCGGGCAAGTCGATGTGCTCCCAGCGGGCCAGGGCTTGTGCAGCCGGCCCACCCATCAGGTCGGCCCACTTGTGTAGCGACAGTGGTGCGGTCAGGCCCACACCCACGGTGCGGGGCCAGAGATCGCCCATGCGCTCTTTCAGCGTGTGCAAGCCTTGCGCCATTGACTCCAACAAGACATCCGGGTCGGGGTAGTCGTACACCACCTCCACGCGTTCCACCGGCTGGCCAGTGAAATCAGCCACCAACAGCTCCAGATTGCGCCGCCCCACCTGAATACCCACGCTGAACGCCCCTTGCGGGTTGAGCGACAGCGGCACCGAGGGCTGGCCGATTTTGCCGCGCACACGGTCTTGCTTGACGAGCAAACCGTCGTCCAGCAATCGGCCCACGATGATGGCCACCGTCTGGGTGGACAGCTGGGTCAGGCGGGCCAAATCGGCTTTGGGGATGGCCCCGTGGTGGCGGATGGCCTGCAGCACGATGCGCTCGTTGAACTGGCGCATCCCGACGTGGTTGGAACCACGCATGGCTGAATTCGGGGTGGCGCTGTTCATGTCAGGAATGCTGGAAAAAATTAAACAAGTATCACGCCTTTGCAATAGAAGGCGTTGCCGTAGGCCGTGCCTTCTCCGCTTTGCGCGATCAGGCTGGCCCTTTCATTTTCTCGTAAAACGCATTTCGCTCCACGGTTTCGACCTGTTCGGACTCGAAGCCTTCGGCCACCACCAGATCGACCACGGCCTGCTGGACCGCCGTGCGGTGCTCGTCTGCGCTGTGGCACACACGCATGAAGGCCGCAGGCTGCGCCACATCGGTGACCAGCGGAAACACCAACAGCACGGCTAGGCTTACCCGCTCCAGGCTGTGGCCGGGAATACGCCCCCGGCTTGCCTTGGTTCAAAAATCAGCCTTGAATTTGGCGTCCACGAAGGCAGCGTGCTCACCAGGCAAGAATCGGAAACGGGCATCGGTCAGGGCTTTGTCGCCTACGCAGTGCCTGGTCAGTTGTTGGATTTCGAGAACAGATTGGATGAACGACATGGCAACCCCTTAGCATGGAATGGGACAAGCATCGCGCATTTGTTTTGTCTGTTAATTAGTAAAACTACTGGGTTTACTTAGTCGATAATTTCGATTCCAATCCGTTTGCGGTCACAGAACAGGTTTTCTGCCCGGTACGAAGCCCACAACAGAGATAAGACCCATGATCACCAGACGCACATTCCCCCGCCACGCCCGCACTAAAGCTGCGGCCACCGTGTTCACATCGGCCCTGGCGGCTGACATCACGGTGGCCTACATCACCAACGGCAACACAAACGAAGGCTGGACGCTGATCAACGGCGATGCCCAAAAAGCCGGACAAGCCAAAGGGGTCAAGTTCATCGAGTTGGCCGCTGACAAAGGCGAGTTGTCACGTCAGCCGGCCATCGTGGAAGACATGATCACCCGCAAAGTCAATGCGATTGGCAACGCGCCGATGGACTCGGCCGTCATCGCCCACGCCATCAATGAGGCTCTGACCGCTGACATTGCCGTGGTCGCGGTGGACACCGGCACCACCTGCACCAAGTTCATATCTTGTGAACACGGGCAACCTGTCCAACATCCTGGTGCAGGCCTCGGTGATCGCCTTTTTCGCGGGTAAACAAACCTTTGTGATCCTGACGTGCGGTTTGGATCAACGAGGTTCGGCGCAAGCATGTGCTCAAAAAATAAGTTCCCTTGATCTGATCCAGATGCTTGCATTGACTTTCCCCCTTGATTGATCCAGCCCCAAGATGTCTGCCTTGATTGTTCCCCTGCAGGAGCGGTACCCCCGCCGAGATAGACATTCGCGGACCACTACCCTATCACCCCAAGTGCGGGGCTCCTGCAAATTCACGCAAGGCGGGAATTCACACGCCCCCCATCATCCACTGCCACTTTTCACAGCCATGACCACTTCCATTTTTGTACTCGGTGAAGCCCTGATGGACTGCATCGCGCAGCCCGATGGCCAATTGCGCCCCCTGATGGGCGGCAGCCCCTTCAACCTGGCCCGAGCCGCTGCCCTGCGCGGAGCCCGCGTGGCTTACCTCAACCCCTTGTCAAGCGACCTGTTCGGGCAGGCCATGGCTCGGCAACTGCATCAAGACGGTGTGGCGCTGCCCGGCGGCTCCAGCCCCCTGCCGACTTCGCTGGCCGTTGTGCAACTGCAGGAGGGCCAACCGAGCTACGGTTTTTACCGCGAAGGGATTGCCGACCGCGACTACACGGTGGACTCCATCCTCGCCCTGCTGCAGCAACAAGCCACGCCGGGCATCTTGCACACCGGCTCATTGGCCCTGGTACCGCCCGAACAAGGCAAAGTGCTGGCCATTGTGAAAGAAGCCAAGGCCCTGGGTTGGACCGTGAGCGTGGACATCAACCTGCGCCCCAAATTGACGGGCGATCTGGCCGCGTACTTGGTTGCGGTGCGCACGGTCATGGAGCATGCTGACTGGCTCAAGGCCAGCGACGAAGACCTGGAATCCCTGGGTTTTGCAAACGTCAAACGGATCGAATCGGCCTGTCTGGTTCAAGCACTGCGTGCCAGTGCGCAAGCGGGTGCATTGCGCCGCATTGCCCTCACCTTTGGAGGTGACGGCGCTTACCTCGACATTGACGGCCACAATCACAATCTGCCCGTGCCCCGAATCACCGTGGCCGACACCGTCGGCGCTGGTGACACCTTCTGGGGCCACACCCTGGCCGACTGGGCCATGCAGCCGCTGGGTGCTGGCGAACGCGTGAGCAGCACACTGGACCAGTCCATGAAAGCCGCCGCCATCAACTGTACCCGCCACGGCTGCCAGCCGCCGACGCGGGAAGAGGTGTTGGCGTTTTGAGACTCTAAGGTCAGAGCTGAAACTGCGGTCTGCCAGACACAGCCACTTGGGTGTTTGTCAGCGACTTTCGCGCCGACACGGTTTCAGCTGGCTTGGCGTACACGCCAAGCGCCGACCAGCGCGATGACGCCGGGCACCAAAATCAAAGCCCAAATGATCTTGGAAAGGTGTGTCTGCACAAAGGGCAAATTACCGAACAAGTAGCCCACCAAAATCAAGCCGACCACCCAAATCACACCGCCCACCACGTTGAAGAATGTGAATTTGCTGCGCGTCATCTCGGCCACGCCGGCCACAAAGGGCACAAAGGTGCGAACAAACGGCATGAAACGGGCCAGGATGATGGTGACGCCACCGTATTTTTCATAGAAGGCATGGGCCTGTAGGAAAGCCTGCCGGTTGAAAAACCGGGAATTCTCCCAGCGGAAAACCTTGGGACCGAAGTACCTGCCAATTGTGTAGTTGGTCTGGTCACCCAAAATGGCCGCCGCCAGCAGCAGGCCCATGGTCAAGGGTAAATTGAGCAATTCGGCACCACACAGGGCGCCCACAATGAACAGCAAGGAGTCGCCGGGCAAAAACGGCATGACCACCAGACCTGTCTCGATAAAAATGATCGCAAACAGCAAGGCATACACCCAGGCGCCATACTGGCCCACAAAGGCCTCCAGGTAACGGTCTACGTGGAGGATGAAATCAATGAGTTGCAGCAAGATGTCCATGCGCCGATTATCTCTGCACAAAAGCAGTGTCGGACAAGGCCGTCGAATCTTCTGATCGCAGCACCATGCCGTCTGCGTCGGCGTAGAGCCAGTCGCCAGGCTTCACCCAAACGCCTTGAATGAGGACCGACACATCGCGCAGCCCCTGATCGCATCGGACCGTGGGCATGGGGTGGAGTGCCAGTGCGCGGATTCCGATGGGCGTGGCCAAAAGTTCTGCTGCATCACGCACGCACCCATCAATCACCACACCCGCCCATCCATTGCGTGCGGCAGCTGCAGCCAAATTCCCCCCCATCAGAGCCCTGCGCAGTGAACCGGCACCGTCCACCACCAACACGCGTCCTGCGCCTTCGGATTCGACAGCCTTTTTGACCAGACTGTTGTCTTCATAACATTTGACGGTGACGACCTGGCCTGAAAATTTCAATCGCCCGCCAAAGTCTTTGAAGACTGGGGGCAAAACCCTGAAATGCGCCGATTCACCGGACTTGTTTTCATCGCAAAAATCGCATGTCGAAAAGGGATTGGCAGTTTGTAGTGTCATTCGTATAGCCCTTGAAAATGGACAAAGCCCAGAGTGAAACGCAGGCTTCTTACACAGGGCGTACGCCGAAAAAGGTGCAAAGCGCCTCGAAAGCAGCTTGAGCGAAACAAATACGCAACAACCCTGAGTAAAAGTTGACACATCTGCTTGGAAAGAGGCTGTTTCTCCAGTAGCATGCATCCAGCTGAAAACAAACTGTTTCTCAGCGGAGAAACCAACTTCCGATCAAAGGAACTTCCATCATGGCAACTGCGAAAAAAACCCCGGCAAAAAAAGCTGCTCCCGCTAAAAAAGCAGCACCAGCCAAAACAGCGGCTCCTGCTAAAACAGCAGCTGCCAAAGCGCCCGCTAAAAAGGCAGCTCCTGCCAAAAAGCGCACGCCCAACCCCGCTTTCATGAAAGCACTGACACCCAGCGCAGCCTTGGCTGCTGTGGTTGGCGCAACGCCACTGCCTCGCACTGAAGTGGTCAGCAAGATGTGGACTTACATCAAGAAGCACAACCTGCAAGACAGCGTGAACCGTCGCGCCATCAATGCCGACGACAAGCTCAAGGCGGTGTTCGGCAAGGCCCAGGTCACCATGTTTGAAATGGCTGGCTTGATCGGCAAGCACCTGAAGTAATTCAGACACACCCCATGAAAAAACCCGCCTCGGCGGGTTTTTTCATGGGCGCGCGGTGCAAGTGACGCGCCCCGAGCCCACGATTCAAGTTGCGGGTCTGGCCAATGCGGCATCGGTGATGGCCTGCAAAGTGCCTCGGGTGGTGATCACCTCGGGGTCCAGCATCACCTCGATCAATGTGCCTTGCGGGCGGGCCAGTGCAGCCGTCAAAGCAGATTCGAACTCATCGGTTTGGCGTATGCGGGTGGCCGCATAGCCATAAGCTTGGGCCAAGGCCACAAAGTCAGGGTTTTGCAGCTGCGAACCGGTGACGTGTTGCGGGTATTCACGCTCTTGGTGCATGCGGATCGTGCCGTACATGCCGTTGTTCAAAAGCACGATGATGGTTTTGGCGCCATGCTGAACGGCGGTGGCCAACTCTTGCCCATTCATCAAAAAATCGCCGTCCCCAGCGATGGTGAACACCAAGCGCCCTGTCAACAAGCTGGCCGCAATGCCCGCCGGCACGCCATAACCCATGGCCCCCACCGTGGGAGCCAATTGGGTCTTGTGCCCCTTGACCAAACCATGGTGCTTGAAAAAGCGGTGTATCCAGCTGGCAAAGTTGCCCGCGCCATTGGTCAAGACCGCATCGCTTGGTAAATGCTTTTGCAACAGTCCCACGATGGCAGGCATGTCAATGTCGCCGGGCAAATGTTGGGGCTGCAGGTTGCTCAGGTAAGCCTCATGAACTTGCTGCGTCCAGGCCGTCCAGGGCAAGTCAGGCGGCGCGGTCAGCACCTCCAGGCTTCGGGCTGCGGCATTCATGGTTGACAAAATGGCCAAGTCAGCCTGGTAGACGCGGTTCAATTCTTCTGCACTGCCATGGATGTGCGCCAGCTTTTGGACCGGCTTGGGCACCTGCAGCAGCGTGTAGCCACCGGTGGTCATCTCGCCCAAACGCGGGCCAATGGCCAAGATCAGGTCGGACTCTTTGATGCGTGCGGCCAAGGCGGGGTTGATGCCAATGCCCACATCACCAGCGTATTGGGGATGGTGGTTGTCGAAGGTGTCCTGAAAACGAAACGCATTGGCCACGGGCAATTGCCAATTTTCGGCAAAGCGCTGCAAGGCCTGAGCAGCTTGAACCGTCCAGCCGCCGCCACCACAAATGACCAAGGGTTGGCGCGCAGCCAGCAGCATGTCACGCAAACTGCGCAGTGCGCCGGGGTCGCTCCAGGCCTGCACGGGCTCCACGCGTGGCAGCGCCTGTGCTGCCTGAACGGGCTGGATCAGCATGTCTTCGGGCAGCACCAGCACCACGGGACCAGGGCGCCCGTTCATGGCCGTGGCAAATGCACGCGCCACATACTCGGGCAGGCGCTTGGGGTCGTCCACGCGCTCCACCCGTTTGGCCATGCCTTTGGTCGAGGGGCCAAAGAAATGCGTGTAGTCCATTTCCTGAAAGGCTTCACGATCGCGCGTATCGCTGGCCACGTCGCCCACAAACAGCACCATGGGCGTGGAGTCCTGAAAGGCCGTGTGCACTCCAATGGACGCATTGGTCGCGCCTGGGCCTCGTGTCACGAAACACACCCCCGGACGACCCGTGAGTCGCCCCTGGGCTTCGGCCATGAATGCGGCGCCGCCCTCCTGTCGACAGGTCACAAAGCGAATCTGGTCACGGTGCAGATGAAAACCGTCCAGCACCGCCAGATAGCTTTCGCCTGGCACCCCGAAAGCATGGGTAACGCCTTGGGCCAAAAGGCATTCAACAAGCAGGTGGCCAGCGATTTTTGAGTTCATGGGGCGCATTGTGCCCACACCCACTCGTCGGCGCTGTCACACCGGTTGAGGGGTGCCACGCAGACCTTTGGACATTGACAAAAAAGGGCTGGATGTCGCCATCCAGCCCCTCTCATCCACCTATCAAGGTTCAGGCTGCGGTTTCGAGCACTTTAAAGTCAAACTGCCCGGGGTGCTGAACAGGGTCCACCGACACTTCGATGGTGCTCTTGGGCAAGAAACGCCCTTCCAGCAGCAAACGGGACAAGGGGTTTTCAAGGCGCTGCTGGATCGCCCGTTTCAAGGGACGGGCACCAAACACCGGATCAAAACCCACTTTGGCCAGTTCCGCCAAGGCTGCCGGGGTGACCTGCAGGCCCAGATCCATGCGGGCCAGGCGGTCTTTGAGCGCTTGCAGCTGGATGCTGGCAATCGAGGCAATGTGCTGGGCATCCAGTCCGTGGAACACCACCGTCTCATCAATGCGGTTCAAAAACTCAGGGCGGAAATGGGCTTTGAGTTCATCCCACACCGCGTCCTTGATGTCTTCGGCGGGCTGCCCCACCATGGCCTGAATCAGGTGCGAGCCCAAATTCGAGGTCATCACGATCACCGTGTTCTTGAAGTCCACGGTGCGGCCCTGCCCATCGGTCAGGCGACCATCGTCGAGCACTTGCAGCAGGATGTTGAAAACATCCGGATGGGCTTTTTCGACCTCATCGAGCAGCAACACGCTGTAAGGCTTGCGGCGCACGGCCTCGGTCAGGTAACCGCCCTCCTCGTACCCCACATAGCCTGGAGGCGCGCCGATCAGGCGGGCCACCGAATGCTTTTCCATGAACTCACTCATGTCCACCCGGATCAGGTGGTCTTCGCTGTCAAACAGGAAACCCGCCAAGGCCTTGCACAGCTCGGTTTTGCCTACACCGGTGGGGCCCAGGAACAGGAAAGAGCCTGTTGGACGGTTGGGGTCGGACAAGCCCGAGCGCGAACGGCGAATCGCATTGGCCACAGCGGCGATGGCCTCGTCTTGCCCCACCACGCGCTGGTGCAGTTTGACTTCCATCTGCAACAACTTTTCACGCTCGCCCTGCATCATCTTGGACACCGGAATGCCGGTGGCACGGGAAACGACTTCCGCAATTTCTTCAGCCCCCACCTGGGTACGCAACAAGCGGTGCATCGGCTTTTCACCGGGTGCCGCCTCTTTGGCTTGCACTTCTTTGAGCGTTTTTTCCAAAGCGGGCAGCTGGCCGTATTGCAACTCGGCCACTTTGTTGAAATCGCCCTGGCGGGTCAACTCTTCGATTTGCTGGCGCAATTGGTCAATCTGCTCACGCACTTGCTGACCGCCTTGTGCCTGCGCTTTTTCAGCGTGCCAGATTTCTTCCAGATCGGAGGCTTCTTTTTGCAGCTTGACGATTTCTTCTTCAATCAAGGCAAAGCGTTTTTGCGAGGCCTCATCGTGCTCCCTGCGCACCGCTTCACGCTCGATCTGCAACTGGATCAGACGCCGATCCAGCTTGTCCATGACTTCGGGCTTGGAGTCGATTTCAATCTTGATCTTGGCCGCCGCTTCATCGATCAGGTCAATGGCTTTGTCGGGCAGGAAACGGTCGGTGATGTAGCGGTGGCTCAGCTCGGCTGCGGCCACAATGGCCGGGTCGGTGATGTCTACGCCGTGGTGGATTTCGTACTTCTCTTGCAGCCCACGCAAGATGGCAATGGTGGCTTCCACGCTGGGCTCGTTGACCAGAATTTTCTGGAAACGGCGCTCCAGGGCCGCGTCTTTTTCGATGTATTTGCGGTACTCGTCCAGCGTGGTCGCGCCCACGCAATGGAGCTCGCCCCGGGCCAGTGCGGGCTTGAGCATATTGCCCGCGTCCATGGCGCCTTCGGCTTTGCCTGCGCCCACCATGGTGTGCAGCTCATCAATGAAGACGATGGTCTGCCCCTCGTCCTTGGCCAACTCGCTGAGCACGGTTTTCAGGCGCTCTTCAAACTCGCCACGGAACTTAGCCCCAGCGAGCAAAGCGGCCATGTCGAGCGACAGCACGCGTTTGCCTTTGAGCGAGTCGGGCACCTCACCAGCCACAATGCGCTGGGCCAGGCCCTCGACAATCGCGGTCTTGCCCACGCCTGGCTCGCCGATCAGCACCGGGTTGTTTTTGGTGCGGCGCTGCAAAACCTGGATGGCGCGACGAATCTCGTCGTCCCGGCCAATGACCGGGTCCAGCTTGCCCAAGCGGGCACGCTCTGTCAGGTCGATGCAGTATTTCTTGAGGGCTTCGCGCTGGCCTTCCGACTCGGCACTGCCCACGGATTCGCCGCCTCGAATGGCCGTGATGGCGGTCTCCAGACTTTTGCGGTTCAGGCCATATTCTTTGGCCATGCGCCCCAATTCGGCTTTGTGGTCAGCCACGGCCAGCAAAAACAGTTCGCTGGCAATGAAGGCATCCCCCCGCTTGATGGACTCTTTCTCGGCCGCCTGCAGCAGCTTGACCAACTCCGGGCCGACTTGCACCTGGTCTTGCCCTGTCACCAGAGGCAAACGCGCCACAGCAGCTTCGGATGCGGCCTGCAGGCCCTGCACCTGCACGCCCGCACGCAAAAGCAAGGCTTTGGGGCCATCGTCTTGTTTGAGCATGGTCACCAGCAGGTGCACAGGTTCAATGTAGGCATGATCCCGTCCCAAGGCCAAAGATTGGGCATCAGCGAGGGCTTCTTGAAATTTGGTGGTCAATTTGTCAATGCGCATAAAGGTTCTCCAATGCTTCCTAACTTGGGGGATGCAAGACATTTTCAAGGCCGCAGCAGGCTTTGGAGTTTGCCTAAAATCAAGGGCATGAACATTCACCAACTTTCCGTCACTTATGAAGAGCGCCAGGATCGGCTGCTATTGCGACTGAACACCCAAGACAGCCAAGAGTTCAGGTTCTGGCTGACTCGGCGGATGTGCTCACGCTTGATGCCTGCCATCGACCAGTCGGTGGTCAGACTGGAAGCCGCGCAGCCCGGCGTGGCAGCGCCCGACCCTGCAGCCAAGCAAATGCTGACCGAACTCAAACGCGACGCTTTTTTGCAAAAGGCAGATTTTTCAACGCCCTTTGAAGCCAAGGCCCAACAATTGCCCCTGGGCGATGAGCCTTTGTTGATCACCGACGCGCAATTGAATTTGCAAACGGGTGGCGGGCTGTCGATCACTTTTCAGGAAAAAGTGCCTGACGCACCGGTCAAGTCTTGCCAGCTGAATCTGCAAGCGTCTTTGGTGCATGGCCTGATTCACCTGATCCAGCAAGCATTGGTGAAGGCAGATTGGGGCTACACGGCTGCACCGGCCGCAGCCCCTGTAGAAGCCGCCCCCAGCGAGGCAACAGCCCCGCCGCGCTACACCCATTGAGGCGCGGATATCAGGCGTTGGTCGCCTCAATGCCCCAGCGTGCCAGTGCAGCATCATCCGAGACACGCGCATCGACCCACTGGGCGCCATGCGGGGTTTGTTCTTTTTTCCAGAATGGTGCCTGGGTCTTGAGGTAGTCCATCAGAAACTCACAGGCCTTGAAGCTCTCACCCCGGTGCGCAGAAGTCACCGCCACCAGCACAATCTGATCCGCAGGCAACAAACGCCCCACGCGGTGCACCACCCGAGCGGCATAAAAATCAAAACGGCGGTGCGCTTCTTCAATCATGGCCTCGATCGACTTTTCTGTCATGCCCGGGTAATGCTCCAGCTCCATGGCCTGCACTTCATCGTGCGCTGCGCCCGTCAAGGCCCGTGTATCCCGCACCGTGCCCACAAAGCTGCACACCGCGCCCACGCGCAGGTCTTGTGCACGCAAAGTGCTCAGCTCGGCAGACACATCAAAGTCTTCGGTTTGGATAGACACGCGTGATGTCATGGCTTCAGCCTCCGGTGACGGGTGGGAAAAAACCCACTTCGCAGTCTGCAGACAAAACGGTGTGCTCCTGGGCCATGACCTGATTGACCGCCACGCGCACGGGCCGCCCGAGTGCCAGACACTGCGCATAAGCACCACCTCGGGCGATCAATTCGGCGCGCAGCGACGCTACATCATGGCTGTCGGTGTGCACGCTCTCCGAGGCATGCCCAATGCTTTCACGCAGCGAGGCAAAGTAACGCACTTGAACTTTCATGCCAGCCACTCCGAAAAAGGCCAAAAATCGACCAGATCACCCCGTGCAATGGTCTGACCTGCAGGGTTGTCCACCACACCGTCGCCCCAGACCACGGACGTCAGCACCCCAGAGCTTTGGTTGGGAAACAGATCCAGGCCACCTTGCGCGTTGCGGCGAACACGCAAAAATTCACGGCGTTTGTCGGCCTTGGGCAGCTCAAAGTGGGCAGGCAATTTCAGGCAAGGGGGGGTGAGTTGATCAACACCCTGCAACTTCAAAATCAAGGGCCTGACCAGCAACAAAAAGGTCATGTAACTGGACACCGGATTGCCGGGCAAACCCACAAAATGTGCCGCACCAGCGGTCGTGGCACGGTGGATGTGGCCATAGGCAAAAGGTTTGCCGGGCTTCATGCCGATTTGCCAAAGGGCCAGGGCACCCAGGGATTGCACAGCCGGTTTGACGTGATCTTCTTCACCCACCGACACGCCGCCGCTGGTCAAGATCAGGTCATGGTGGTCTGCTGCTGTTTTCAGGGCCGCCACCGTCGCATCACGGCGGTCCGCCACAATGCCCAGATCGCTCACTTCGCAACCGAAACGGTGCAACAAGGCCCGCAAGAAAAATCGGTTGGAGTTGTAAATGGACCCGGCTGGCATCTGGTCTGGCGGTACATCCCCAGGCATCACCAGTTCATCACCGGTGGAAAACAGGGCCACCCGCGGACGCGGCATCACCTGCAGATGGGCCAGCCCCAAACTGGCCGCCAAACCCAGCTCGGCAGGCCCCAGTTTCTGACCCCGCCGCAGGGCTGTTTCTCCCTGTCGGATGTCTTCACCGCTGCGGCGAATCCATTGCCCGGCTTCTGGCTTGACCATGAAACGAACCCAGGGGTGCTCCCCATCTGAAACCACTTCGGCTTGCTCCTGCATCACGATGGCATCAGCCCCCGCAGGAACTGGCGCCCCCGTGAAAATGCGTGCGGCCTGCCCGGGCTGCAAAGCCTGGCCGTGGTGGCCTGCAGGAATGCGCTGCGTAACCTGCAGTTGATCCCCCACTTGGGCGATGTCCGCACAGCGCACGGCATAGCCATCCATCGACGAATTGTCAAAAGCGGGCACCTGCAAGCTTGACACCACATCACGGGCCAACACACGCCCATCCGCGTCGAACGTGGCCACCTCTTGCGAGCCGGACAGCGGCTCGATCTGGGCCAGCAGCGTCTGCAGGGCCTGGTCCAGGGGCATCAAGGGAGAACGTGCGGAGCTCATGTGGGTCAATCGCAATGTTGGGCAATGTAGGACTTGATCTGCACCACATCAACAGGCATCACCTGCACGCGCTTGGGCAAGGCTTCAATGCCTTCAAACTGCGGTGGGCGCTCAGGCTGGCGGCCCAAAGCTTCCACGATGGTCGCGGCAAACTTGATGGGCAAAGCAGTTTCCAGCACGATCATGGGCACTTGCGGGTTCAGATGCGCTTTGGCCACTTTCACCCCGTCGGCAGTGTGGGTGTCGATCATGACGCCGAAAGTGGCAAAGACCTCCTGAATGGTCTTCAGGCGGTCGGCGTGGGTGCTGCGCCCGCTGTCAAAACCGTAGGTGGTGGCAGCTTGGGCAAAGCGTGGGTCGCCCGACAAATCGAAGAAGCCTTGGCGGCTCAAACCTTCGCCAAAAATGGCTTTGGTTTGGACCGCATCGCGCCCCAGCAGGTCGAACACAAAACGCTCGAAATTGCTGGCCTTGGAGATGTCCATCGAAGGGCTGGAGGTTTCGTGCGTGTCGGCCGTGCCGCGCACGCGATAAATGCCGGTGCGGAAGAACTCGTCGAGCACATCGTTTTCGTTGGTGGCCACGATCAGACGGTCGATGGGCAAGCCCATCATGCGGGCCACATGGCCTGCGCACACATTGCCAAAGTTGCCGCTCGGCACGGTGAAGCTGACCTTTTGGTCGTTGCTTTGGGTGGCCTGGAAGTAGCCTGCAAAGTAATAGACCACCTGGGCCAGCAAACGCGCCCAGTTGATGGAGTTCACGGTGCCAATTTTGTATTGGCGCTTGAAATCCAGATCGTTGGACACCGCCTTGACGATGTCCTGGCAGTCGTCGAACACGCCTTCGATGGCGATGTTGTGGATGTTCTCGTCGAGCAGGCTGAACATCTGCGCTTGCTGGAACGGGCTCATGCGGCCGTTCGGGCTGGTCATGAAGACGCGCACACCTTTTTTGCCGCGCATGGCGTATTCGGCCGCACTGCCCGTGTCGCCCGAGGTGGCGCCAAAAATGTTCAGCGCTTCGCCGCGCCGTGCCAACTCGTACTCAAACAAATTGCCCAGCAATTGCATGGCCATGTCTTTGAAGGCCAAAGTAGGGCCGTTGGACAAGGCTTCGAGGAACATCTCGGGCTGTGCTTGGCCCGTAGCCTGCAAGGGCTTGAGTGGCACGATTTCTTTCGAGCCGAACACTTCAGGTGTGTAGGTCTTGCGGCACAAGGCCAGCAAGTCATCGCTTGGAATGTCGTCGATGTACAGCGACAGCACCTCAAAAGCCAAAGCCGCATAGCCCTGGCTTTGCCAGACTTGGCGCAAACGGGTCAACGCCGCTGCGTCGATCTGCGGGTAGCTTTCGGGCAGGTACAAGCCGCCGTCGGGCGCCAGGCCTTCGAGCAGGATTTCACAAAATTGTTTGCGGTCGGCATGGCCGCGGGTCGACAGGTAGCGCATCAGTTCAACTCTTCCTTGCGAATGCGCACAATGGGCGCCATCACGGTCGGCAAGGCCTGCATCTGGGCCAGCACCTCGTTCAGGGTGCCTTCGCGCGTGTCGTGGGTCAAGATGATCACGTCGGTCTGGTTTTCGCCCGCCTGGCTGACTTGATCGGCCTCACGCTGCAAGACCGCGTCGATGCTGATATCGGCTTGGGCCAGCAAACCGGTCAGCTTGGCCAGCACGCCCGCTTGGTCGGCCACGCGCAAGCGCAGGTAATAACTGGTCACGACTTCGGACATGGGCAAGACATTCAAATCGCTCATGGCCCCAGGCTGGAAAGCCAGGTGCGGCACGCGGTTGAGGGGGTCGGCGGTGTGCAAACGGGTGATGTCCACCAGATCAGCGATCACCGCGCTGGCGGTGGGCTCGGAGCCTGCGCCTTTGCCGTAATACAAAGTGGTGCCGACAGCGTCACCCTGCACCATCACGGCGTTCATCGCGCCTTCGACGTTGGCGATCAAACGCTGGGTCGGCACCAGGCTGGGGTGCACGCGCAACTCGATGCCTTGCGCCGTGCGCTTGGTGATGCCGAGCAGCTTGATGCGGTAGCCCAATTGCTCGGCGTACTTGATGTCGGCCGCGCCCAGCTGGGTGATGCCTTCGACATAGGCCTTGTCAAACTGCACCGGAATGCCAAACGCGATCGCGCTCATCAGGGTCACTTTGTGCGCAGCGTCCACGCCCTCGATGTCAAAGGACGGATCGGCTTCGGCATAACCCAAGCGCTGGGCTTCCTTGAGCACCACGCCAAAGTCCAGGCCCTTGTCGCGCATCTCGGACAAAATGAAGTTGGTCGTGCCGTTGATGATGCCCGCCACCCACTGGATGCTGTTGGCCGTCAGGCCCTCGCGCAGCGCCTTGATGATCGGGATGCCCCCTGCCACAGCAGCCTCAAAAGCCACCATCACGCCTTTGGCCTGGGCTGCCGCAAAAATCTCGGTGCCATGCACGGCCAGCAAGGCTTTGTTGGCCGTGACCACATGCTTGCCTGCGGCAATGGCTTCCATGACCAAGGCTTTGGCAATGCCGTAGCCGCCAATCAGCTCGATAACGATGTCAATGTCGGGGTTGGCAATCACAGCACGGGCATCGGCCACCACCTGAACGCCCTCGCCCACCACTTCTTTGGCACGCGCCACATCCAGATCGGCCACCATGGCGATTTCAATGCCACGGCCGGCACGGCGCTGGATTTCTTGCTGATTGCGCTGGAGCACGTTGAAGGTGCCGCTGCCCACAGTCCCAATGCCCAACAGGCCCACTTTGATCGGTTTCATTCACTTCTCTTTAACGTTGCGCCCGGCCATACCGGGCATTTCTAGAAAAAAATCAGGCCACCAGTTTGTCGGTACCAAAGCGCTTGCGGGCGCTTTCCAGGAACCGCGCCACGCGGCCAATGGCTTCGCGCAGGTCGTCTTCATGCGGCAAAAACACGATCCGGAAATGGTCGGCATCGGGCCAGTTGAAGCCCGTGCCCTGAACCAGCATGACCTTGGTTTCTTCCAGCAGTTGCAAGAAAAAGTCCTGGTCGTCCTGCACCGGGTAAATCTTCGGATCGAGTTTGGGGAACATGTACAAAGCCGCACGGGGTTTGACGCAGCTGACACCCGGAATCGCCGTGATCAGTTGGTGCGCCAAGTCACGCTGCTTGCGCAGGCGGCCGCCCTCGCCCACCAGTTCATTGATGCTTTGGTGCCCGCCTAAAGCGGTCTGAATGGCCCATTGGCCCGGAACGTTGGCGCACAAGCGCATGTTGGAGAGCATGTTCAAGCCCTCGATGTAATCGCGGGCCATTTTCTTGTCACCCGAAATCACCATCCAGCCCGCACGGTAGCCGCAAGAGCGGTAGCTTTTGGACAAGGAGTTGAAGGTCAAAGTCAGCACGTCTTGCGACAAACTGGCCAGCGGCGTGTGCTTGACACCGTCGTACAAGACCTTGTCGTACACCTCGTCGGCAAAAATCACCAAGCCATGTTCGCGAGCAATCGCCACAATGCCCTTGAGCAAGTCGTCGTCATACAAAGCGCCCGTCGGGTTGTTGGGGTTGATCACCACAATGCCCTTGGTGCGGGGTGTGACTTTGGCTCGGATGTCGTCCAAATCGGGCATCCAGCCATTGACCTCTTCGCAGCGGTAATGCACGGGCGTACCACCCGACAAACTGGCCGCCGCCGTCCACAGCGGGTAATCGGGTGACGGCAAGAGCAACTCGTCACCATCGTCGAGCAAGCCGTTGGTGGCCATCACGATCAATTCGCTGGCCCCGTTGCCCAAGTAAATGTCATCCAGCGTGACGCCCAAAATGCCCTGCTTTTGGGTTTCGTGCATCACAGCTTTGCGTGCGGCAAAAATGCCTTTGCTGTCCGAATATCCCGCCGAATTGGGCAGGTTGCGGATCATGTCCTGCTGAATTTCTTCAGGGGCATCGAAGCCAAAAACCGCCAGATTGCCGATGTTCAGTTTGATGATCTTGTGGCCATCTTCTTCCATCTGACGCGCTCGGTCCATGATGGGGCCGCGAATGTCATAACAAACGTTGGCGAGCTTGGCAGATTTCTGAATGGTCTTCAAAGTGCCTCCAAAGGCAGTGTGGGTGAGGGAAAACCTATAATTTGACCACATTTCAAGACCTTTTCAGCCGCAACGGCTCGCACAACATCCCGATGTTGAACGAAGTCGATCCCTACAGCCACATCGCGACATGAAACTTCAACCTGACAAATCGAACGCGCCCACCATCAATGCCTATGGCGAAGGCTGGATTGAAGTGAATGGCCAGAAATTCACGCAACCCTTGCGCGTGAGCAGTCTGCCAAACACCACCCCGAGTCCTTGGTCAGTTCAGCGATTCGATGCGCTGAGCGATCAAGATTTTGCACATGCCGACACCACTTGCGCCGAATTGGTGATTTTTGGCAGCGGCGCCAAACTGCGCTTTCCGAAGTCCGAATGGTTGGCCCCATTAATCTGCTTGGGCATCGGTGTAGAAACCATGGACACAGCGGCTGCTTGTCGCACTTACAACATCCTGGCCAGTGAAGGGCGAAAAGTAACCGCCCTTTTGCTCATCGAAAATTAAAGGATGCATTTGTCCACACGCTTGCTCTAAGCCGTGCAAGGTGACTCGCAGGACATGGCTTCAGAGTAAAATAGAAGGTTGTCGAGCCTTACGGGCTTCAAGTGCAGCGATAGGACACACCCAGTGGACTAGGCTCAAACAGTCAAGCGAGATCAGAGTTTTATGGCGATCGTTCTAAACAAACCCCTCCCAGAATTTGAAGCGAACGCTACAAGCGGTCTGAAAGTTTCGAACATCTCTCATGTCGGTCAAACTGTTGTTTTGTTTTTCTATCCCAAAGACAACACGCCAGGGTGTACCACCGAAGCCATGCAGTTCCGCGACAAATACAAAGATTTTGTCAAAGCTGGCGCCATGGTGCTGGGAGTCTCTCGAGACAACATGAAGTCTCATGACGACTTCAAAGCCAAGCTGGAATTGCCTTTCGAGCTAATTGCCGATACCGAAGAAAAAATGTGCCACATGTTTGGCGTGGTCAAAAACAAGATCATGTACGGCAAGAAAGTCAAAGGCATTGAGCGCAGCACTTTCCTGATTGGCGCCGACGGCACCCTGAAGCAGGAATGGCGAGGCCTGAAAGTGCCCGGTCATGTCGAGGAAGTGCTCAAAGCGGTCAAAGACCTCAAGAAGGCAGGCTGAGCGGCATTGAAATGCATGCGCATGAGATGTCTTGGAGCTCATGCATAATGGTTTTATGCCGCTGAAGTTCAGCCCCTCACATTTGCCAAAGGCCGCCTGGGTTTCCAGGCGGCTTTTCTTTTTTTCTGCGACCATCCGCCCTCAACTTTTTTGAAGAAGCTTTTGCTCATGCCTCTGCCACCTGCCCCCACCCAACGCGCCAGTCGTTTGTCCTCCAAGGCTTTCGAGGCTCAGTACGCAAACCCCGAGCTGGTCACAAAAACAGCGCCATTGACGCCTGCAAAAACCAGTAGCGCCCCGGCCGTCAACAGGCAACATAAAGTGCAAGCCAACACAGCAGCCGTCGAAAAACGCCCAAGCGCCCTGCGCTCACCCGTCCCAGCGCCCACACGCTCTGCCACCAAGACCACAAAACCCGCCGCTCCCACGAGCAAACCCAAACGCACAAGCGGCCCCACCAAGCTTTTTGTACTCGACACCAATGTGTTGATGCATGACCCTATGAGCCTGTTTCGTTTTGAAGAACACGACGTGTTCTTGCCGATGATCGTGCTGGAAGAGCTCGATGGCCACAAAAAAGGCATGACCGAAGTGGCACGCAATGCCCGTCAGGCCAGTCGATCATTGGATGCACTGGCTTGTGCCCAAGGCGCCGATCTGGGCAAAGGCTCGCCACTGAACACCACGGGTTACACGGATGCTCTGGGGCAATTGTTCTTTCAGACACAAGCGCTTGATTTGAGCCTACCCCTGGCCTTGCCCCAAGGCAAGGCGGACAACCAGATTCTGGGCGTTGTCAAGGCCTTGGGGCAGCTGCACGCCCCTCGCGAGGTGGTGCTGGTCTCCAAGGACATCAACATGCGGGTCAAGGCCCGCGCTTTGGGTCTGCAGGCCGAAGACTACCAAAACGACAAGACGCTGGAAGATGGCGATTTGCTCTACCCCGGCTCCATGGCCTTACCGGTGGATTTCTGGACACAGAATGGCAAAACCGTGGAGAGCTGGCAGCAAGGCACCAGCACGTTTTACAGAATTTCCGGCCCGATCGTGCCCAGCTTGTTCATGAACCAGTTTGTGTTCTTTGAAGCACCCGGTGAGCCCAGCCTGTATGCCCGCGTCACTGAAATTCGCGACAAGACAGCAGTTTTACGCACACTGAAGGATTTCACCCACCTCAAGAATGCTGTTTGGGGTGTCACGACCCGCAATCGTGAACAGAACTTTGCGATGAATTTATTGACCGACCCGGACATCGACTTCGTCACACTGGCGGGAACAGCCGGCACAGGCAAGACACTGATGGCATTGGCGGCCGGATTGACACAGGTGCTGGATGACCGCCGTTACACCGAAATCATCATGACCCGGGCCACCGTCAGCGTGGGTGAGGACATTGGCTTTCTACCTGGCACGGAAGAGGAAAAAATGGGGCCGTGGATGGGCGCTCTGGACGACAACCTCGAGTTTCTGGCCAAAGGCGATGGGGGCAATGCAGGTGAATGGGGGCGTGCTGCGACCAACGAGCTGATCAAGAGTCGCATCAAGATCAAGAGCATGAACTTCATGCGTGGTCGCACCTTCATGAACAAGTACGTCATCATCGACGAAGCGCAAAACCTGACGCCCAAGCAGATGAAAACCTTGATCACGCGTGCGGGGCCTGGCACCAAGATCATCTGCATGGGCAATCTGGCCCAAATTGACACACCCTACTTGACCGAAGGCTCGTCCGGTTTGACCTATGCGGTGGATCGATTCAAAGGCTGGGCACACGGCGGGCACATCACGCTGGCCCGGGGTGAACGCTCTCGCTTGGCCGACTTCGCCAGCGAAACACTCTGAGGCTTTGACTGCGTCGATCAGTAATCGTCGCTGCCCAGTCCGCCTGATGCGAGACTTTCAAAACGCGTCAGGTTCTTCAGGAACGCCAGACGAACGGTTCCCGTGGGACCGTTACGCTGCTTGCCAATGATGATTTCCGCCACGCCCGGATCTTTTGAATCCTTGTTGTAGTAGTCATCGCGATAGATGAACATGATGATGTCGGCATCCTGTTCAATCGCCCCGGATTCCCGCAAGTCGCTCATCATCGGGCGTTTGTCTGTGCGCTGCTCCACGCTTCTGTTGAGCTGCGACAAGGCAATCACCGGGCATTGCAATTCCTTGGCCAGCATTTTCAAGCCACGCGAAATTTCACCCAATTCGGTGGCGCGGTTATCGCCGCCCGAAGAGCCGGAACCACTCATCAGCTGCAAGTAGTCCACCACGATCAGGCCCAGCTTGCCGCATTGGCGCGCCAAGCGCCGGGCATTGGCACGCAATTCAGAGGGGGTCAGGCCTGGTGTTTCATCAATGTGCAAGGAAACGGTTCTGAGTTTTTCGATGGCCTCGGTCAGGCGTGGCCATTCCTCATCGGTCAATTTGCCGGTACGCAAATGCCCCTGGTCCACGCGGCCAATCGAGCCCACGACACGCACAGCCAACTGGGATGCACCCATTTCCATGGAAAACACAGCAACGGGCAGCCCTTCATTCAAGGCCACATGTTCTGCAATATTGATCGCAAATGCCGTCTTGCCCATGGATGGTCGCGCCGCCAACACCACCATATCGCCTGGTTGCAGGCCTGATGTCATGCGATCGAGGTCATAAAAACCGGTAGGGACACCTGTGATGTCATTGGGGTTGTCCGCCATCTCCTGAACGCGGTCGAGCAACTCCACAACCAGCGTGTCCATGGACTGAAAGCCCTGCTTCATGCGGGAGCCTTCTTCGCCAATGTTGAAGATTTTTTGCTCAGCTTCGTCAAGAATTCGATCTATTGCCTTGCCTTGCGGATTGAAGGCGTTGGTGGCGATTTCATCGCTGGCCGTCACCAATTTACGCAAGATGGAGCGTTCACGCACGATCTCTGCATAGCGACGGATATTGCTGGCGCTCGGCACATATTGGGCCAATGAGTTCAAATAGCCCAAGCCCCCCATCTCCTCAGACTTGCCCTGGTTTTGCAGTTGCTCGCTGACCGTGATGACGTCCGCAGGTTTGGAAGCATTGATCAGCGCCCCGATCGCGGTGTAGATGAGTTTGTGCTCATGGCGGTAAAAATCCGAATCCACCAGCAAATCGCCTACCCTGTCCCAAGCGCTGTTGTCCAGCAACAAGCCGCCCAAGACACTGGACTCTGCTTCAATCGAGTGTGGAGGCACGCGCAATTTGGCCACTTGACTGTCACTCGACAAATCAGCGGGGAACTCGTTCAAATGGTTCGTGAATACAGCAGACATCTAGGACAGTATGAAAAACTCAATGGTAAGCCCGCTCTTGAACATCGTCACGGGATAAAAACGGTGGGCTGTGCAGAAGAACTTGGGGTGGAATACAAAGGCGCTACTCAAAAAACAAAAAGCCGCCGAGCTCTTGGCCAGGCGGCTTTTTGATGTGTGGTTAACAATCAGGCAGTTTCGCCGTAGACCGTCACCGTCACATCCACCACCACATCAGTGTGCAAGGCCACGGACACCGTGGAATCGCTCACTGTTTTGATGGGGCCCAAAGGCATACGGATCTGGGACTTGACCAGTTTGTAGCCTTGTTTGTTCAGCTCATCGGCAATGTCGTTGTTGGTCACGGAACCAAACAAACGGCCGTCCACGCCCGCTTTTTGAGTCAACTTGACCACAGTGCCAGACAGCTTGTCGCCTTGGGCTTGTGCTTCGGCCAATTTGGCAGCAGCCGCTTTCTCCAATTCAACACGGCGAGCTTCGAACTCGGCCTTGTTGGCTTCGGTGGCGCGGCGGGCGCGGCCTTGAGGGATCAGGAAGTTGCGTGCGTAGCCGTCTTTGACTTTGACGATATCGCCCAGATTACCCAAGTTTACAACCTTTTCGAGCAGAATGATTTGCATGGTTGGGCTCCTTAGACTTTGTGCTGGTCGGTGTAGGGCAACATGGCCAAAAAGCGTGCGCGCTTGATGGCGGTGTTGAGCTGACGCTGGAAAATGGCACGGGTGCCAGTCAAGCGTGCGGGGATGATCTTGCCGTTTTCGGCGATGAAGTCACGCAATGTGTCCACATCTTTGTAGTCGATTTCTTCGACACCGGTCACTGTGAAGCGGCAGAAACGCTTGCGCTTGAACAGCAGTGACTGGGTGTTGCGCTTGGGGCGCTTGTCTTTGTTGAATTTTTTGAACGTGGCCATGGGGCCTCCTGAAATTAATCTTGCTGAAACTCTTGAATGTGCAACACGACACTTTTGCCTTGTCGAGGGGTGGCCAAAAAGCCCTGAAACGTCCAAATACTGCCTACCGCTTGCTTGGCCAGTCTTTCGGACAATGACCCGATGGCCAAGGCACGAAGCTTCAACTGGACTTTGCGCATTTGTCCGGCCTCTTGTACTTCAGAGGCATGCTCCAGAATCAAATCCAGAGCGGGCAAACCGGCGGGGGTGTATCGCAAAGCGGCTTGCTCGGCAATACAGGCGGTCAGTTCGGTACGGTTCACTCCTCAACAGGTCAGTATCAAGCGGCGAATTCGGCTTGTTGGGACTTGCGTGCTTCTTCGCGCTCGACGGTCTTCATCATGGAAGAAGGACCTGTGTCGGCTTTTTTCTTCAGCACCGTCAGGTGACGCAGCACGGCGTCGTTGAACTTGAAGGCGTGCTCGAGTTCAGCCATGACCGCTTGATCGGCTTCGATGTTCACGCACAGGTAGTGGGCTTTGCCCAGCTTGTTGATCTGGTACGCCAGTTGACGGCGGCCCCAGTCTTCCACACGGTGGATGCTGCCACCGCCGGCGGTGATCATGCCTTTATAGCGCTCCAGCATGGCCGGCACTTGTTCGGACTGATCGGGATGGATCAGCAAAATGATTTCGTAATGACGCATTGAGACTCCTTGCGGTTAACCCAAAAGGTTGGAAAAGCCGCCCCCAGCGTCTGGTCGAGGTGCGGCAAGGCGAAGCCTAAGATTATAGCTTGATTTCAGAACCCTGAATAGTCGCTGTTGGCTCTTGAAACCAGGGCCGCAGGCTGCGCGCGTGGCATCACCCAGGAGCTGGGTAGCATCCAGGTCAATAGAGCCATCACGACAAACCCGACAGGCACGCCGAACACGCCTGCCGACAGCGGCTGAATGCCAAACCACAAGCCATCACTGGGAGCCAATCCCCAAAAGTGGCGGAAACCAGGCGAGTTGATCACCATGTAGTACAGCGTGACGCCCAACCCCGCCAGCATGCCGGCAACCACCGCTGGGCGGTGGACTTTGCGCCAAACCATGCCCAAAACCATGCCGGGAAAAAACGCTGCCGCAGCCAGCGAGAACGAGGTGGACACCAAAGCCAAAATTTCGGCCGGCTTGAAAGCGGCCACCACGGCTGCCAACATGGCCACCGCCAACAGTGCAAATTTGGACAAAATGACTCGACCTTCGGAGGATTTGGGTTTGTGCTCGCGCCCGGGTCCGATGTCATGAACCAGCGCATTGCTGATGGTCAAAAGCAAGCCATCAGCCGTTGACAAAGCTGCCGCCAAGCCACCTGCAGCCACCAAGCCCGACACCACAAAGGGCATGCCGCCCATCTCGGGGGTAGCCAGCATGATCATGTCGGCCCCCAGTTTGAGCTCGCCCAGTTGCAACACCCGGTCGCCGTTGACATCGGAAAACTCCAGGAGCGCCGAATCCAAGCGGGCCCATTGGGCCATCCAGCTGGGTAAGTCCTCAAAACTGCTGCCCACCAAGTTGTTGAGCACCTCGAACTTGACCAGCACCGCTAAAGCGGGAACGCTCAAGTAAAGCAAGCCAATGAAAAACAAAGACCAAGCGACTGAGGTGCGGGCCTCGGCCACCGAGGGCACCGTGTAAAAACGCGTCAGCAAATGCGGCAAACCAGCCGTGCCCACCATCAGGCAAAACACCAAGGCCAGAAAATTGAGGCGCGACTCACCAAACAACTTGACCTCTTCCGGGCTACCTTCAGGATTACCCGCAAAGGCCTGTGCGTGCGGGGGCATGCCGCCCAAAGGCTTGGACCGCTCCCGGTTGTCGTGCATGGCCCGCGTCCACTGCTCACGAGCGGTGGCGGCATCACGTGGCACCGCCAAAAGCTCACGCCGAGCTTGAGCAATGGCTGCGTAATCGGCCGATTGCGACTTGAGCATGCGGATTTTTTCTTCCAGTTCATGGCGTAATGCCACCATCGCGCCATCGACATTTTTCAGACGGTCTTCGTAAACTTGGGCCCGCCGAGCAAATGCTTGACGAACTTCGATTTCAGCGGGGTCGTGGATCAGTTTTTGCTCAATGGCCGCAATTTGGGCCAATTGCTGCCCGTAGGCCAAGGGTGCCAAGGGGGTGCCCAACTGCTTGTAAGCCAGCCACGACACCGGAATCATGAAGGCCAGCAAGAGCATGATGTATTGCGCCACCTGCGTCCAGGTGATGGCGCGCATACCGCCCAAGAATGAACACAGCAAGACCCCGCCAAGGCCCAACAAAATGCCAATTTCGAACTGAACGCCTGTCAGGCGCGAGGCGATCAAGCCGATGCCATATATCTGCGCGACGACATAGGTAAACGAACACAAAACCGACGCCAAAGCAGCAATGATGCGGGGCCAACGTCCGCCGTAGCGCTGGTCAAAATAGTCCGGCAGGGTGTAAAGCTTCATGGCGCGCAACTGGGGCGCGATCAACAAAGCGACCAGACAAAACCCTCCAGTCCACCCCATGACATAAGCCAAACCACCGGGCTGCTGCCCGCTGCCAGAAAATCCTTGCAAGTAAAGCGCCCCCGCCAAACTGATGAAAGACGCCGCACTCATCCAGTCAGCGGCAGTGGCCATGCCGTTGTACATGGCCGGGATGCGCCGACCGGCCACGTAATACTCGTCTTCGTCGGTGGTGCGGCTGGAAATGCCGATCAAGGCATAAATCATCACCGTACTGAACAAGAAGAAGGGACCAATGAGGTTTCGCGACAAACCCCATCGTTCAGCCCAGGCCATGGCACCCATCAAGCTGACGAGGATGGCCATGTAAAAAAGCACATTGCGGTGAAGCCGCCAGTGGTAGGCCGAAGAGGGACGGGCTGCCATGGGTGATTTCATCGCAAGGGCTTGGGTTGACGAATCAGTTGCCCAGATTGGTCCAGGTTTCGATGACGGTGTCAGGGTTCAGCGAGATCGAGCTGATGCCCTGGTCCATCAACCAATGCGCAAAGTCCGGATGGTCCGAGGGGCCTTGGCCGCAAATGCCGATGTATTTGCCCTGCGCCAAACAAGCTTGGATGGCTTGCGAGATCAAGGCCGTGACCGCCGGATCGCGTTCGTCAAAGTCTGCGGCCAGCAACTCCATGCCCGAGTCGCGGTCCAGGCCCAAAGTCAGCTGCGTCAGATCGTTCGAGCCAATCGAGAAGCCGTCGAAAAACTCTAGGAACTGCTCAGCCAGAATGGCGTTGCTGGGCACTTCACACATCATGATGACTTTGAGGTTCTCTTCGCCTCGGCGCAGGCCTTGGCTGGCCAGCAGCTGGGTGACCTTTTCGGCTTGCCCCAAGGTGCGCACAAAGGGCACCATGATCTGCACGTTGGTCAGGCCCATCTCTCCACGCACCCGCTTGAGGGCTTCGCACTCCATGGCAAAAGCTTCCCCAAAGTCTGCGCTGATGTAACGCGCAGCGCCACGGAAACCGAGCATGGGGTTTTCTTCTTCGGGTTCGTAGCGGCTGCCACCGATCAGTTTGCGGTATTCGTTGCTCTTGAAGTCGGACAAGCGCACGATCACTGGCTTGGGCCAGAATGCGGCGGCGATGCTGGCCACGCCTTCGGTGACTTTGTCCACATAAAAAGCACGGGGGGATGCGTGGCCACGGGCCACCGATTCCACGGCTTTTTTGAGGTCGGCGTCGATGGCGGGGTAATCCAGGATGGCCTTGGGGTGCACGCCAATGTTGTTGTTGATGATGAATTCCAGACGGGCCAGGCCGACACCGGCATTGGGCAGCTGGGCAAAGTCAAAGGCCAGTTGGGGGTTGCCCACGTTCATCATGATCTTGGTTTTGATCTCGGGCAGCAAGCCACGCTGGATCTCGCTGACCTCGGTTTCCAGCAGGCCGTCGTAAATGTGGCCGGTATCACCCTCGGCGCAGCTGACGGTGACCAAGGTGCCATCGGTTAATTGCTCGGTGGCGTTGCCACAGCCCACCACCGCCGGAATGCCCAGCTCGCGCGCAATGATGGCGGCGTGGCAGGTACGCCCGCCCCGGTTGGTGACGATGGCGCTGGCGCGTTTCATCACGGGCTCCCAGTTCGGGTCGGTCATGTCGGTCACCAGCACATCGCCGGGCTGGACCTTGTCCATCTCGCTGATGTTGTGAACCAAACGGACGGGGCCAGTACCGATCTTTTGGCCAATCGCGCGGCCCTCGGCCAAGATGGCGCTGACTCCTTTGAGCTTATAACGCAACTCAGGTGTACCTTTGGCCTGACTTTTCACAGTCTCGGGACGTGCTTGCAAGATGTAGAGCAAACCGTCGGAGCCGTCTTTGCCCCACTCGATGTCCATGGGGCGGCCGTAATGCTGCTCGATCACCACCGCGTAGCGGGCCAATTGTTCGACCTCGTCGTCGGTCAGGCTGTAGCGGTTGCGCAGTTCGGTGGGCACGTCGGTGGTTTTGACCAGCTTGCCCGAGGCGGCTTTTTCTTCTGGGGTGGCGAACACCATCTCGATCAGCTTGGAGCCCAAGTTGCGACGGATCACGCTGCGCTTGCCCGCGGCCAACATGGGCTTGTGCACATAAAACTCGTCAGGGTTGACTGCGCCCTGCACCACCGTTTCACCCAGGCCATAACTGGAAGTGATGAACACGACGTCTTCAAAGCCAGACTCGGTGTCGATCGTGAACATGACGCCCGCCGCACCGAGATCGGAGCGCACCATGCGCTGCACGCCCGCGGACAAAGCCACGTCGGCGTGGGCAAAACCCTTGTGCACGCGGTAGCTGATGGCGCGGTCGTTGTAGAGCGAGGCGAACACCTCTTTCATCTTGTGCAGCACGTCGTCGATGCCAACCACGTTCAAAAAAGTTTCCTGTTGCCCAGCAAACGACGCGTCTGGCAAATCTTCGGCCGTGGCTGAGGAGCGCACCGCGAACGAAGCCTCCGGGTTGCTGCCCTGCAGGCGCACAAACTCTTCTCGGATGGCTTGCTCCAGATCGGACGGGAAAGGCTGGGCTTCGACCATGGCGCGGATTTCGGCCCCGGCAGCCGCCAAGGCACGCACGTCCTCGGTGTCCAAGGCATCCAATCGGGCGTTGATGCGCTCGGTCAGGCCACCAAACGCCAAAAACTGGCGAAAAGCGTGGGCGGTGGTGGCAAAGCCTGTGGGCACAAGCACACCCGAAGGCAGCTGGGAAATCATCTCCCCCAGGCTTGCGTTTTTGCCGCCGACCGACTCGACATCGGTCATGCGCAACAACTCAAAGGGAACGACCAGGGCGGTCTCGTTGAAAAGAACAGACATGCTAAAGCTCCAAAGTTAAAACCGGGCTCCAGGGCGCAGGTCAGGGTTTTTGTTATTCTTGTCGTGGAACCCCGAGCGGACAGCGGTGGATAATCGACTGATTTTAGGGGTCTTGTAGACCCTCGCATTTGAAATTAATTACAAGCATGTCAAAACGCACCGTTTTTTTCGTCTCTGACGGCACCGGCATCACAGCCGAAACATTTGGCAATGCCATCCTGGCCCAGTTCGACATGAAAACCCGGCATGTGCGATTGCCCTTCACCGACACCATCGACAAGGCCCACCAGGCCGTTCGGCAGATCAACCACACAGGTGAAACCGAAGGCAACAAGCCCATTGTGTTCACGACCTTGGTGAACATGGATGTGCTCAAGGTGCTGCAAGAGCACTGCCAGGGCATGTTGCTGGACATGTTCGGCACCTTTGTGAACCCACTGGAAACCGAGCTGGGCATCAAGTCCCACCACCGGGTCGGGCGTTTTTCGGATGTGAGCAAAAGTAAGGAATACCACGACCGCATCGAAGCCATCAACTTTTCGCTGGCCCATGACGATGGGCAATCCAACCGCGATCTGGAATCGGCCGATGTGATTTTGGTGGGCGTGAGCCGCAGCGGAAAGACCCCCACCAGCTTGTACCTGGCCATGCAGCACGGACTCAAAGCAGCCAACTACCCCTTGATTCCAGAAGATTTTGACCGCAGGCAATTGCCACCAGCCTTGGTACCGCACCGCAAAAAGATTTTCGGCCTGAGCATCCACCCGGATCGCTTGGCCGAGATCCGCGCCGAACGCCGCCCCAATTCGCGTTACGCCAGCATTGAAAACTGCCGCATGGAAGTCTCGGAAGCCGAGGCGATGATGCGCCGCTCGGGCATCCGCTGGTTGTCAACAACGACGAAGTCCATCGAGGAAATTGCCACGACCATCTTGCAAGAGATCAAGCCGGAGCGGCTGGTTTATTGAGGCGGGTTGCCGCCTTCACCCAGCACCCGCGCGCACTAAACGATGGGCCCATCAAGGGCCAAGAGTCGTCATCAAGACAAAGTGGCCGCAATGCGTTCGGCGCATCCCCGCGCTTGCACAGCATCGCGTGCTTCAACCATGACGCGCACCAAAGGCTCGGTGCCACTGGCGCGAATCAACACCCGGCCCGAAGCACCCAACTCAGCCTCGGCCGCACGCGTGGCATCCCACAGGGGCTGGTGGCCTTGCCAGTCAAATCCGGGGGCCAAGCGCACATTGATGAGGGTTTGCGGGAACAACGTGATGCCCTCCAGCAATTGAGCCATGGTCTTGCCGCTGCCCACGCACGCTTGCAGCACCTGCAAGGCACTGACCAGGCCATCGCCCGTGGTGTGTTTGTCCAGCACCAACAAATGACCAGAGCCCTCGCCCCCCAGCAACCAGCCTTTGTCGTGCAAGACTTCGAGCACATAACGGTCACCCACTTTGGCTCGCACAAACTGCACGCCACGCTGCTTCAGAGCGACTTCGACCGCCAAGTTGGTCATCAAGGTCCCCACAGCGCCGGGCACCGCCTCGTCGCGGGCCAAGCGGTCAGCCACCATCAAGAACAAGAGTTCATCGCCATTGAACAAACGTCCGCTCGCGTCTACAAACTGCAGGCGGTCGGCATCGCCATCCAAAGCAATGCCATAGTCGGCGCGGTGGTCTTTCACGGCCTGAACCAATGCCGCCGGATGCGTTGCACCTACGTCTTTGTTGATGTTCAGGCCATCGGGTGAGCAGCCAATGGCTATGACCTCGGCACCCAGTTCATGAAAGACCTTGGGGGCGATTTGGTAAGCCGCACCGTGCGCAGCGTCCACCACGATCTTCAGGCCCTTGAGGGTCAAGTCGGTGGAAAAAGTGCTCTTGCAAAATTCAATGTACCGGCCTGCCGCATCGTCCAAGCGGCGGGTTTTACCGAGGGCGGCAGAGTCGACCCAGACAGGCTCCTCCAGCAAGGTGGCTTCGACGGTCTCTTCCCAGGTGTCGGACAACTTTTTACCTTGAGCGCTGAAAAACTTGATGCCGTTGTCGGCAAAGGGGTTGTGACTTGCGCTGATGACGACCCCCAGTGAAGCGCGCTGCGCACGCGTCAGGTAAGCCACCGCAGGAGTAGGCACCGGTCCCAACAAGACGACGTCGACCCCTGCGGAGTTAAAACCAGACTCCAAAGCACTTTCCAGCATGTAGCCGGATATGCGGGTGTCTTTGCCAATCAACACGGTGGGGTGCGCCTCTTGGGCCTTCAACACACGGCCCACGGCATGCGCCAAACGCAAGATGAAATCGGGGGTGATGGGGCTTTGGCCGACCGTGCCGCGAATGCCGTCGGTCCCAAAATATTGACGTGCCATGTGAACGATCCTGAATTTTGTAATGAGTGCCGGAATTTTAGCGGTCTCAACAAGTCCCGAAACTGACGACTTCAGGCGCTGCGCTTCATCGCGATCAGTTCTGCTGATGCACGGCATGCCAAATTTTGAGTGCATCCACCGTGTCCTTGACGTCATGCACCCTCACCACCGATGCCCCCCGTTCCACGGCCATCAATGCAGCAGCGACGCTGGCCGCTTGTCTTTGCGCCGGTTCTGGCACTTGTCCGTCTTGCGCCAATGCAGCACCCAGAGACGATTTGCGCGACCACCCGGCCAACAGAGGAAAACCCAAGTGAAGCAAATCGGATTGTCTGGCCAGGAGGCGAAAGTTCTGAGCCACGGTTTTGCCAAAACCAATGCCAGGGTCCAGCACCACGCGGGATGCCGAAACACCCAAATCCAGCAAGGCGTTCACGCGGGCGCTCAAAAAGGCGTCCACTTCGGTCAACACATCCCCCGTCATCGGTTGAACTTGCATGGTTTGGGGGGTGCGGTGCATGTGCATCAAACACACGCCGCACCGGGGGTGGGTGGCCACCACCTGCTCAGCACCCGGTTGACGCAAAGCCCAAATGTCATTGACGATGTCGACGCCCCAGTCCAGGCAGGCTTTCATCACCTCGGGTTTGTAGGTGTCCACAGAAATGGGGACCTGCCAGCTCACCGCTTCGCGCAGCAAGGGCTCAAGCCGCGCCAACTCTTGCTCCACGGGAACCACCACAGCGCCAGGCCGGGTGGACTCCGCCCCGATGTCCAGAATATCCGCCCCCTCGCGCAGCAGTTGCTCGGCGTGGCGCAGGGCCTGAGAAGTTTCGGCATGCAAGCCGCCGTCGGAAAAGGAATCTGGCGTGACATTGACAATGCCCATGACCAAAGGCTGAGTCAGGTCCAAGTCAAAACGAGAGGTTTGCCAGCGGTTGATCGAAGAGTGTGGAATGGGCTTGAATGTCATCAGAAATTTTCCATGAAAAAACGGGGCCTAAGGCCCCGTTCTTTTAAACACCGGACTTGAAAATCAAGCCGCCGTGGTGGCTGGCTCCGGCTGCACGGCCGGTGTACCGCCACCGCTGTTGCCACCGGAAGGCGGCGTACGGGGCGTCCAGTCCTTGGGAGGCAAAGGATCTCGACCGGCCATGATGTCGTCAATCTGGTCCTTGTCGATGGTTTCCCACTCCAGCAAGGCCTTGGCCATGGCATGCATCTGCGCACTGTGCTCTTCGATCAAACGACGGGCCAGGTTGTACTGCTCGTCAATGATGCGGCGCACTTCCATGTCCACTTTTTGCATGGTGGACTCGCTCATGTTGGTGGTCTTGGTCACCGAACGGCCCAAGAACACTTCGCCTTCGTTTTCAGCATAGACCATTGGGCCCAGGGCATCGGTCATACCATAGCGCATGACCATGTCACGGGCGATGGATGTGGCACGCTCGAAGTCATTGCTGGCACCCGTGGTCATCTGGTGCATGAACACTTCTTCGGCAATGCGGCCACCGAACAGCATGCTGATCTGGTTCAGCATGAATTCCTTGTCGTAGCTGTAGCGGTCTTGCTCAGGCAGGCTCATCGTCACACCCAGGGCGCGGCCACGGGGGATGATGGTGACCTTGTGCACCGGGTCGCACTTGGGCAGCAGTTTGCCAATCAAGGCATGACCTGCTTCGTGATAAGCGGTGTTGCGACGCTCATGCTCGGGCATGACCATGCTCTTGCGCTCAGGGCCCATCAGGATCTTGTCCTTGGCCTTTTCAAAGTCGACCATCTCGACCACACGGGCATTGCGACGGGCTGCCATCAAAGCCGCTTCGTTGCAAAGATTGGCCAAATCGGCGCCGCTCATGCCAGGCGTGCCACGGGCGATCACGCCCGCATTGACGTCTTGGCCAATCGGCACTTTGCGCATGTGTACGTTCAAGATTTGCTCGCGACCGCGGATGTCGGGCAATGTGACATAAACCTGGCGGTCAAAACGACCGGGGCGCAGCAAGGCGGCGTCCAAAATGTCAGGGCGGTTGGTGGCAGCCACCACGATCACACCGAGATTGGTTTCAAAACCGTCCATCTCGACCAGCATCTGGTTGAGGGTTTGCTCGCGTTCGTCGTTGCCGCCGCCCAAACCGGCTCCACGTTGGCGACCGACAGCGTCAATTTCGTCAATGAAAATGATGCAAGGCGCGTTCTTTTTGGCGTTTTCGAACATGTCGCGGACACGGGCAGCACCCACACCGACAAACATTTCGACAAAGTCGGAACCTGAGATGCTGAAGAACGGCACCTTGGCTTCTCCCGCAATGCCTTTGGCCAGCAGGGTTTTACCCGTACCAGGGGGGCCGACCAACAACAAACCACGGGGAATGCGACCACCCAGCTTTTGGAATTTCTGAGGGTCTTTCAGGAAGTCCACAACCTCCTTGACTTCCTCTTTGGCTTCGTCACAACCGGCCACGTCCGCGAAGGTGACCTGGTTGTTGTTTTCATCCAGCATACGGGCCTTGGACTTGCCAAAGCTGAACGCTCCGCCCTTGCCGCCGCCTTGCATTTGGCGCATGAAATACACCCAGACACCAATCAAGAGGAGCATCGGCCCCCAACTGACCAGCAAGGTCATGAGCAAGGAGCCCTCCTCGCGGGGCTTGACGTCGAACTTGACGCCGCTGTTGATCAGGTCACCGACCAGACCGCGGTCGAGGTAAGTGGCCGTCGTTTTGATACGGCGGTCGTCGTTGGTGATGGCCAGAATTTCGGTGCCACCAGGGCTCTCGGAAATGGTGGCGCTCTTGATCCGGTTACCGCGAACCTCTTCGAGGAAATCTGAATAGCCAATGGCATTCGCACCTGCGACACCACGGTTGTCAAACTGCTTGAACAAGGTGAACAGCACCATGGCAATCACCATCCAGACGGCAATTTTGGAAAACCAAGGGTTATTCAAGAGAGACTCCAATCGAAAAAAATGACTGAACTTATTTTAGGCCTGCGGCAGGCCCTCAGAGCGTTCAAATGAGGTTTGGCCCTCGAAAAGGCAGGATTTACTTCATCAACCCCCATGAATCAAGCCCCTGCCGATCAAAAAGGTCTCAGAGGACTTGTCCCGCGATGACTTGGGCTTCATGGGTTTGACCACCTTAAAGGTCTCCTTGAACATCTTGACGATCTGGCTATAGCCGCTGCCGTGGAAGACCTTGACCACCAAAGCACCTTGCGGCTTCATGTGGTTTTGAGCGAACTCCACGGCCAGCTCAATCAAATGTTGAACACGCACCGCATCTGACGATTCGATGCCGGACAGGTTGGGGGCCATGTCGGACACCACCACATCGACCTGCCGCCCTTGCAAGGCAGCCTCCAGCAGGGCTGCCGCCTCGTTTTCGCGGAAATCACCCTGAATGAATTGCACCCCCTCTATCGGGTCCATGGGCAAAATATCCAGCGCAATGATGCTGCCGTTGAGCGCACCTACGGCCGCACCCTCAGGTGACAAACGGCGGCGCAGGTACTGACTCCAGGCCCCAGGGGCAGAGCCCAGGTCCACCACCAGATCACCGGGTCGGATCAGGCCCAGGGTTTCGTCGATTTCCTTGAGTTTGTAAGCCGCACGCGCCCGGTAACCCTCTTTCAGAGCCAGTTTCACGTAGGTGTCATTCACATGGTCGTTCAACCACGCTTTGTTGACCTTTTTACTTTTGGTTTTGACTTTCATTCTTTTGCGTCCTTGCGGGGATAATACGGGCATGCCCCAAATACAACTCACACCTGCCGAGCGCAAAGTTTTTCGCGCCGATGCCCATCACCTTGATCCGGTCGTCATGATCGGCGGCGATGGCCTGACCCCTGCGGTTATCAAAGAAACCGAAGCAGCCCTGAACGCCCACGGCCTGATCAAGATCCGCGTGCTAGGCGATGACCGCGCTGCACGCGAAGCCATGTTCGAGCAACTGGCCGACCAACTGAGCGCCGCGCCGATCCAGCACATTGGCAAACTGCTGATCCTGTGGCGGCCACAGCCTGAAAAAATCAAAGAGCACGAGGAGGACCGCAAAGCCGGCCCAAGAGACTTCAAGATCCTCAAATACAGCTCACGCGGCGGTCAGCGACCTGAAGTCAAAACCGTTCGTGTGCTGGGCAACCAACGCCTGGCCGCTGGCGGCCAGATCAAGCGGGCCAAGCCCAAGCAAAAATCGGTCAAAAAAGGCCGCCACGACTGAAGGCTCCGGCTTCAATGACAGCGCCCCCACCGGGGGCTGACACCACCCAGCAAGGCCGCCAAATAGCGGCCTTTGTTTTGGCTCAAACGTAGGACACGCCCACGATCTCGTAACGACGTACGCCGCCTGGCGCTTGCACTTCGGCCACATCGCCCTCTTCCTTGCCAATCAAGGCGCGTGCAATGGGGCTGCTGATGTTGATCAAGCCCAGTTTCAAATCGGCCTCGTCCTCGCCCACGATCTGGTATTTGACCGCTTCGCCTGAGCTTTCATCTTCGAGCTCCACAGTGGTGCCAAACACCACGCGGCCACCGGCATCGACAGAGGCGGGATCGATGATTTGCGCGGCCGAGAGTTTGCCTTCGATTTCCTGAATTCGACCTTCGATGAAGCCCTGACGGTCTTTGGCTGCATCGTATTCGGCGTTCTCACTCAAATCGCCTTGGGCGCGCGCTTCGGCAATGGCCTGGATCACGCCGGGGCGGTCCACCGTTTTGAGGCGGTGCAACTCCTCCTTGAGTTTTTCAGCACCACGTTTGGTGATCGGGATGGTTGACATGTTCGGTTCTCCAAAAGCAAACCGCCGAGTTTTGGTACTCGGCGGTCATTGCCAGCATTATGCCTTGCACCCTGTCAGGGGTGCAGAGCGACAGGCCTGTGTTCAGGCCGCCAGCTGCGCGTGCATTTCCTGGATGGAAATCACGTCCAGCTGGTCCATGTACTTCATGCCCTCAACAGCCGCTTCTGCGCCTGCGATGGTTGTGAAGGTCGTGACGCGGTTGAGCAAGGCCGAGGTGCGGATGTGGCGCGAGTCGGCGATCGCATTGCGACGCTCTTCTACCGTATTGATGACCAGCACAACTTCGTTGTTTTTGATCATGTCCACGATGTGCGGGCGGCCTTCGGTGACTTTGTTCACGGTGGAACACGCCACGCCTGCGGCCTGAATGGCGGCGGCTGTGCCCTTGGTCGCCACCAGCTCAAAGCCTTGGGCCACCAACTGGCGTGCCACTTCGATGGCACGCGCCTTGTCGTTGTTTTTCACCGAGATGAAGACCTTGCCCGAAGGCGTGCCGTCGGCTTTGGTGGGGCGTGGCAACTTGGTGCCTGCACCCATTTGGCTCTTCACAAAGGCTTCGCCAAAGGTTTTGCCCACGCCCATGACTTCGCCTGTGGACTTCATCTCGGGGCCAAGAATCGTATCGACGCCCGGGAACTTCACGAAAGGGAACACCGCTTCTTTCACGCTGAAATAAGGCGGCGTGACCTCTTTGGTGATGCCTTGCGACGCGAGGGTTTGACCCGCCATGCAGCGTGCAGCGACCTTGGCCAGCTGGATGCCTGTGGCTTTGGAGACATAAGGCACGGTGCGAGAAGCGCGAGGGTTGACTTCCAACACATAGATCACGTCTTGGCCGTCCACATGCTGAATAGCAAACTGCACGTTCATCAAACCCACCACGTTCAAGGTACCGGCCATGGCGGCAGATTGGCGCTTGAGCTCGTCCACCGTGGCAGCCGACAGCGAATAAGGCGGCAAAGAGCATGCCGAGTCGCCGCTGTGCACACCCGCTTGTTCGATGTGCTCCATCACGCCGCCGATGAAGGTCTTGCCTTCAGGGTCACGCAGGCAGTCCACATCGCACTCGATGGCGTCGTTCAGGAAACGGTCCAGCAACACAGGCGAGTCGTGCGACACCTTGACCGCTTCGCGCATGTAGCGCTCGAGGTCACGCTGCTCGTGCACGATTTCCATGGCGCGACCACCCAGCACATAGCTGGGGCGCACCACCAAGGGGTAACCCAAGGCAGCGGCTTTTTCCAAAGCCTCGGCTTCGGTGCGAGCTGTGGCATTAGGCGGTTGACGCAGACCGAGGTCTTGCAGCAATTTCTGGAAACGCTCACGGTCTTCGGCCGCGTCGATCATGTCGGGGCTGGTGCCAATGATGGGCACGCCAGCAGCTTCCAGATCCAAAGCCAGCTTCAACGGCGTTTGGCCACCGTATTGCACGATGACGCCTGTGGGCTTTTCCTTGTCCACAATTTCGAGCACGTCTTCCAAGGTGACGGGCTCAAAGTACAAGCGGTCCGAGGTGTCGTAGTCGGTCGACACGGTCTCAGGGTTGCAGTTGACCATGATGGTTTCGTAACCGTCTTCGCGCATGGCGAGCGCGGCGTGTACGCAGCAATAGTCAAACTCGATGCCCTGACCAATACGGTTCGGACCACCGCCCAGCACCATGATTTTCTTGTTGGTCGTCGGTTCGGCTTCGCACTCGCCGGCTCCCACGCCAAAGGCGTCGCCGTTACCTTCGTAGCAGGAGTACATGTAGGCTGTGTCGGTCGAGAACTCCGCCGCACAGGTGTCCACGCGCTTGTAAACGGGACGGATGTTCAGGGCATGACGACGGGCACGCACCACATGCTCGGTCGTTTTGAGCAATTTGGCCAAACGACGATCGGAGAAGCCCTTCTTCTTGAGCGCACGCAGCTCGTCGGCGGTGATCGCTTCCAGCGTGGTGGTTTCCAGTTCCAGCTCGATCTTGACGATCTCTTCGATCTGCACCAGGAACCAAGGGTCGATCTTGGTCAAGGCAAACACCTCGCCCACGCTCAGGCCCATGGCAAAAGCATCGCCCACGTACCAGATGCGCTCGGGGCCGGGCTCGCCCAGTTCCTTCTCGAGCACTTCGCGGTCTTGGGTTTTTTCGTTCATGCCGTCCACGCCGACTTCCAGGCCGCGCAGGGCTTTCTGGAACGACTCCTGGAAAGTGCGGCCCATGGCCATGACCTCGCCCACCGATTTCATCTGGGTGGTCAAGCGGCTGTCGGCGGTGGGGAATTTTTCAAACGCAAAACGGGGGATCTTGGTGACCACGTAATCGATCGAGGGCTCGAAGGACGCAGGCGTGGCACCGCCCGTGATGTCGTTGCGCAGCTCGTCGAGCGTGTAGCCCACAGCCAACTTGGCTGCCACTTTGGCAATCGGGAAACCCGTGGCTTTGGAAGCCAAAGCCGAGGAGCGCGACACGCGGGGGTTCATCTCGATGACGACCATGCGTCCGTCTTTGGGGTTGATCGAGAACTGCACGTTCGAGCCGCCCGTGTCCACACCGATTTCACGCAAAACGGCCAAAGAGGCATTGCGCAAAATCTGGTATTCCTTGTCGGTCAGCGTCTGGGCTGGGGCCACGGTGATCGAGTCGCCCGTGTGCACGCCCATGGGGTCCAGGTTTTCGATCGAGCACACGATGATGCAGTTGTCCGCTTTGTCGCGCACCACTTCCATCTCGTACTCTTTCCAGCCGAGCAAGGATTCTTCAATCAGCAGCTCGGTGGTAGGCGAAGCCTCCAAACCGCGCTTGCAAATGGTCTCGAACTCTTCAGGGTTGTAAGCAATGCCGCCGCCCGTACCGCCCAAGGTGAAGCTGGGGCGGATGACTGTTGGGAAACCCAAGGTCTTTTGCACGTCCCACGCTTCTTCCATGCTGTGGGCAATGCCGGAGCGGGCCGAACCCAGACCAATCTTGGTCATGGCGTCCTTGAACTTCAGACGGTCTTCGGCTTTGTCGATGGCCTCGGGTGTCGCGCCAATCAGCTCGACCTTGTACTTTTCGAGCACGCCGTGGTGCCACAAGTCCAAAGCGCAGTTGAGAGCAGTTTGGCCTCCCATGGTGGGCAAGATCGCATCGGGGCGCTCTTTGGCGATGATCTTCTCGACGGTTTGCCAGGTGATGGGCTCGATGTAGGTCACGTCGGCCGTGGCCGGGTCGGTCATGATCGTCGCAGGGTTGCTGTTGATCAGAATGACTTTGTAGCCCTCTTCACGCAAAGCTTTGCAAGCCTGCACGCCGGAGTAGTCGAACTCACAGGCCTGACCAATGATGATCGGGCCCGCGCCAATGATGAGGATGCTTTTGAGGTCGGTGCGCTTTGGCATGTTATTTCGCCTCCATCATTTTGATGAAGCGGTCAAAGAGGTAAGTAATGTCGTGCGGGCCGGGCGACGCTTCGGGGTGACCCTGGAAGCAGAACGCAGGCTTGTCGGTGCGGGCCAGGCCCTGCAAGGTGCCGTCAAACAAAGACACGTGTGTGGCGCGCAAGTTGGCGGGCAAGGACTTTTCATCCACCGCAAAACCGTGGTTTTGGCTGGTGATGGACACGCGACCTGAGTCGAGGTCTTTCACAGGATGGTTCGCGCCGTGGTGGCCAAACTTCATCTTGAAAGTTTTCGCGCCACTGGCCAAAGCCATGATCTGGTGGCCCAGGCAAATGCCGAATGTGGGGATACCGGTTTCAATCAACTCGGCCGCCGCTGCAATCGCGTAGTCGCAAGGCTGTGGATCGCCAGGGCCGTTGGACAAAAAGATGCCGTCGGGATTGTGCTGGAGTACTTCAGCCGCAGGCGTCTTAGCAGGGACCACAGTCACTTTGCAACCGCGCTCGGCCAACATGCGCAAGATGTTTTTCTTCACGCCAAAGTCGTACGCGACGACATGGAACTTGGGCGATGTCTGAGTGCCATATCCGGCACCCAGTTGCCACTCGGTTTGGGTCCAGTCATAAGGCTGGGCCACGGTGACTTTTTGCGCCAAATCGAGACCCGCCATGTTGGGGGCTGCCTTGGCTGCGGCAATCGCCTGGTCAATGACCGCTTGGGTGACCGCTTGGCCTTTGGCCAAACCCACGATGGCACCGTTTTGGGCACCCTTTGTGCGCAAGATGCGGGTCAGTTGGCGAGTGTCGATGTTCGCAATGGCCACTGTGCCAGCATCCACCAGGTAGGACGACAAGGTTTGGCTGGAGCGAAAGTTGCTCGCCACCAAAGGCAGGTCTTTGATGATGAGGCCTGCGGCATGGACTTTCTCGGATTCGATGTCTTCCACGTTGACCCCGTAGTTGCCGATGTGCGGGTACGTCAGGGTGACGATCTGCTGGCAATAGCTGGGGTCGGTGAGGATTTCCTGGTAGCCGGTGAGAGAGGTGTTGAACACCACTTCGCCGACGGTGGAGCCGGTGGCTCCGATCGAATTGCCGATAAAGACCGTGCCGTCTGCAAGCGCCAGGATGGCGGGCGGGAAGGTTCCCTGAAGAGACAAAAGCACTGGGTTCTCCGGAATAGTTCGGGTACGCCTCAGCACTCACCAGAGATGGGATCTCTTTTTGGCTGCTTGTTCGAGGAATGGGCCTGGGATGGACTGTGGCGTACAGGTTGATGCGGGAAAGCCTCTCATTATAGCTGAGGACCGCTAGTAAACCCTGACAAATCACGCCCTCAGCCCCTTCGGCCAAACCGCTAATGGATCAAGGACCTGACGTGGCGCTGGCGTGCAAGCAAATGGCCGCTGCCGTGGCCACATTGAGCGATTCTTCACCACCCGGCTGGGCAATGCGCACCTGGTGCCGGGCCATGACCATCAGGGTGGCGCTGACGCCCTGCCCTTCGTGCCCGAAGACCCATGAACACTTTTGGGGCAATTCTCCCGCTTGCAGCAAGGCGTGCAAAAAAGGCCCTTCGTGAGAGCTGGTGGTGAGCAAAGGCACCTGCAAAGCTGCCACATCAGCCTCGCTGAGCGCTTCGACCAGATGCAGACCAAAATGCGCCCCCATGCCCGCACGCAGCACCTTGGGCGACCACAAGGCCGCCGTGCCCTTGATGGCCAGCACCTGGCGGTAACCGAAGGCCGAGGCACAGCGCAAAATGGCCCCGACGTTGCCGGCATCCTGCAAACGGTCCAGCACCACGGTGGATGCATCTGGCAACACTTCTTGGGCCGCCTGCCAGGCCACCACAAAACCCACGCGGGCCGGTGACTCCAGGCCACTCAAGCTGGCAAACAAGGCATCGGGCACCACAAAGGTCTGATCGGTCAGTCCCTGCCACTCATCGCCCTGCTCGGCTTGAAACGACTCGGTCAGCACCACCTGCAGCGGACGCACACCGCGCTGCAAGGCGGCGCGGCACAGGTGATCGCCTTCCAGCCAGAACTGCCCCGCCTTGCGGTAAGCCGTGCTGTCCTGGGCCAAGCGCCGCCAGGCTTTGAGCTGTGGGTTGTCTCGCGAGCTGATCGGTTTCATCGCACACTCCTGGCCACCGGGGCAAATGTCATGCGGTGGCAGGCCGCTGGGCCATGGGCTTGCAAAGCGGCCAAATGCTGGGCTGTGCCGTAGCCTTTGTGCTGGTCAAAACCATACAGGGGGTACTGTTGGTGCATCACTTCGCACAAACGGTCGCGGTGCACCTTGGCCAAAATCGAAGCGGCCGAGATGGCGGGCACCAGCGCATCGCCTTGGACGATGGCTTCGGCACGAATCGACAAGGTGGGCAAGCGGTTGCCATCGACCAGCACCAACTTCGGCGGCAAACACAAAGCCTCAACGGCCCGCTTCATGGCCAGCAAAGTGGCTTGCAAGATGTTGATTTGGTCAATTTCCTGCACGCTGGCCTCGGCAATCGCAAAACACAGGGCCCGCGCCCGGATCTCGTCAAACAGGGTTGAACGGCGTTTGGCTGTGAGTTTTTTGGAGTCGTTCAAGCCTTGAATCGGGTTCAGATCGTCCAGAATCACCGCCGCCGCGACCACCGGGCCGGCCAAAGGACCGCGCCCGGCCTCATCCACCCCAGCCACCAGACCATGGGTCGCCCAGCTCAAGTTTTTTTGCTCAAGCGGCAAGGACTTTTTGGATCGCATGACTGGCCAGCGTCGGCATATCCCGACGCAATTGAAGGTGCAGGTCGGCAAAACGCTGCTGGATTTTGACCACCGCCGCTGGATCGTCCAGCCAACGCAAAACGGCCTGGGCCAATGCTTGGGGCTGGACCTGCTCTTGCAAGAACTCGGGGACCAAGCTTTCGTTGCACAAAATATTGGGCAATCCAATCCAGGGCAACAAGCGCTTGCGGTTGGCAATTTGCCAGGACAACCACTGCATTTTGTAGGCAATGACCATGGGCCGTTTGTGCAAAGCGGTCTCCAGCGTGGCTGTACCGCTGGCCACCAACGCCACATCACAAGCGGCCTGCACCTCGTGCGAACGGCCCATCACCAAATGAACATGCGCCTGCAGGCCGGCCTGAGCGATGGCCGCCTCGACCATAGGCTTCAGAGGGCCGTGGGTCGGCAGCACAAACTTCAACTCGGGTCTTTGTGCGTGCATGAGCCGAGCCGCTTCCAGAAAAGGCAAGGCCAGACCCTTCACCTCGGAAGGTCTGCTGCCCGGCAGCAAGGCAACGATGGGGCCCTCTGCAGGCAAGCCCAAGTCTTGACGCGCTTGCAAGCGGTCAGGCACCAGTGCAATCACATCGGCCACCGGATGGCCGACGAAGGTGCCCTCAATCCCGTGTTGGGCCAACAACTCTGGCTCAAAAGGGTAAATGCACAGCACATGGTCCACGCTGTCGCGGATTTTTTGGACCCGCTCCGGACGCCAGGCCCAAATGGAGGGACACACCAACTGGACCGTGGGCACACCCTTTTGTCGCAGCAAACGTTCCACGGGCAAGTTGAAGTCGGAAGCGTCCACCCCCACATACAAATCCGGGGGAGAGGCCTGCAAATCCTGGATCAAGGCCTGCCGGATGCCATTGATGTGGCGGTATCGCCAAAGCGCCTCCACCAAACCGCGCACCGACAACTCGTCACAGGACCAACGCGACACGAAACCGGTCGCATCCATCTGCGGCCCGCCAATGCCCGAAGCTTGCAAGAGCGGCCAGGTTTTTTGCATGCCTTGCAACAACAAGGCCGCCAGCATATCGCCCGAACGCTCGGCCGCCACCATGCTGACACGCAAGTCTGGCGTGACCATGGTCGATGTTGGCCGTGCGTCCGCCATCACGCCTTCAAAGCCTGGCGAATGACGCCGCACACCTCGTCGATGGCTTCGTTGCTCAGCTCAGGATAAATCGGCAAAGACAGGCAACGCTCGGCCACCGATTCGGTCACCGGGAAGCTGGCGCCAGCCGCGATGGAGGCAAACACTTTTTGCTGGTGCAAAGGCACGGGGTAATAAACAGCGCTGGCGATTTGTTGCGCGGTCAAGGCCTGCTGGATGGCCGCACGGTCATCGGTCAGCAAGGTGTACTGGTGGTAGACGTGCAGACCCACACCGTCTTCAAAAGGCGTTTGCACATTCAGCCCGGCCAAACCCGCGTTGTAGCGGTGGGCCACACGGCGACGCTCCTGGTTGTAACGATCAATAAGGGGCATCTTGGCTCTCAAAACCACCGCCTGTAGCTCATCCAAGCGGCTGTTATAGCCAATGATGTCGTGGTAATAACGCACTTTGCTGCCGTGGTTGCGCAGCATGCGCAGCTTTTCGGCCATGGCATCGGACTGGGTGGTCACCATGCCGCCGTCGCCGTAACAGCCCAGGTTTTTACTGGGAAAGAAGCTGAAAGCCGCCACATCGCCCATGGCGCCCGTTTTGCGACCGCCGATATCAGCACCGAAGGACTGCGCACAATCTTCCACCAGCTGCAACTGGTGCTCTTGGGCCAAAGCCATTAGAGGCGCGAGGTCAGCAGGCTGTCCAAACAAATGCACGGGCAACAAAGCCTTGGTTTTCGATGTGATCGCTCGGCGGGTCTGCTCAACGTCGATGTTGAAGGTGCGCGGATCGATGTCCACAAACACGGCTTTGGCGCCCACATAGGCAATCGCCTCTGCAGTGGCAATGAAGGTGAAGGGTGTGGTGATGACTTCGTCGCCCGGGCCAATGTCGGCCGCCAGCAAAGCCAGGTGCAAGGCATCTGTGCCATTGGCGCAAGTGATGGCGTGGGCCACGCCCAGGTAGTCAGCCGCCTCTTTTTCAAAGGCTTGGACATTGGGGCCCAAAATGAATTGGGCAGCATTCAGGGCACTCAAAAAAGCGGGTTCTAGCTGGGGCTGGAGATCGCGGTATTGCGCGACCAGATCGACCATAGGGATGGGCATGGCGTACCTTTCAAACAGGCTAAAAACAGAAAATCAGGAAATCAAACGGGTGGCTTCGGTGATGCGCTGAACGGCTTCCAGCGCACGGCGTCCGGCCTCACCACTCACCTTGGGGGGGCGGCCATCACGAATGCTCTCGACAAAGTCAAGGATTTCAGAAAACAGGGGATCAGCTTCGCCAAACGACCGCTCGTGGCGCTCAATGGCCTGCTCAGGATCGGCCAGGGGCGTGGTGGCACCTCGGTAAGTCGTCAAGGTGCGGGCCTGAAAGTCCAAAGAGTGGCAAGCCTGATATTGAAACACACGCATTTTGCGCTCACTCTTGGCGCTCACACGGCTGGCGGTCACATTGGCCACGCAGCCGTTGGCAAAGCGAATCCGCGCATTGGCAATGTCGATATCGGATGTCAGCACCCGCGCTCCGGAGCACTCCACACTTTCCAGCTCGCTGTCGACCAGCGACAAAATCAAATCCACATCATGGATCATCAAATCCAACAGCACGCTCACATCGGTAGCGCGTGGCTTGAACGGGGCCAAACGTGAGCTGTCGATAAATCGTGGGTTGGACAACAAGGGCTCCAACGCCAAAGCGGCCGGGTTGAAGCGCTCCAAATGGCCCACGGCCAAAACGCATTGGCTTTCCTTGGCCAGGCGGATCAGCGCATCGGCCTGCTCCAGGGTGGTGGTCATGGGCTTTTCGACCAAGACATGCACCCCGGCCCGAAGAAATTCGGCGCATACGTCGTAATGACCCTGTGTGGGCACCACAATGGAGACCGCATCGACCTGACCGATCAGTGCACGGTAATCCGTCAGCGCCACACAGCCCAAAGGCCCGGCGACAGCCTCGGCCTGCTCTTGCCGACTGTCCACCACCGCGACGAGCTGACACTCGGGAATTTTGGCGTACTTTTGAGCATGAAATTTGCCCAGATAACCAACGCCAATGACGGCGCAACGCAACAGGGCCACAGGGCCCTCCTTTCATGCTCGGGCCAGGAAAGACCTGACCCTTGGGTTGTTCAATCGACCGAGCGGCGACGCGAACGCACAATGCCCACTTTGGGCGAAACGCCTGACAAAAAGTCCAGCATCATGTCCACATCGGCCTGAACTTCGGGTTTGTCCTTGGCGATCTGCAAGATGCGCTCTTTGGACATTTCCAGCGTGAGGTTTTCTCGGTACAGGGCTTTGTGCATGGCCCGGACGGCAGCGATTCGGGCAGGCGAATAACCGCGCCGACGCAAACCTTCGGCGTTCACAGTACGGGCAGAAGCCGGCTGGCCCTGGCACGTCACATAAGGCGGCAAGTCGGCAAACAACAACGTGCACATGGCCGTGAAGCTGTGCGCACCCAAACGCAAGAATTGGCGCACCACCGTGAAGCCGCCCAGGATGACCCAGTCACCCACCACCACATGACCCGCCAGTTGAGAGTTGTTGGCAAAAATCGTGTGACTGCCAATTTGGCAATCGTGCGCCAAATGGACATAAGCCATGAACAGGTTGTCATCACCCACCTGGGTCACACCACCACCATTGACGGTGCCGGCATTGAAAGTGCAAAACTCCCGGATGGTGTTGCCGTTGCCGATCACCAAACGGGTCGGCTCTCCCGCGTATTTTTTGTCCTGCGGCGCAGCGCCCAAGGAGGTGTAGCTGTGGATGTGGTTGTTCTGGCCGATGGTGGTGTGGCCCTCGATCGTGCAATGCGAGTCCACCGTGGAGCCAGCACCGATGACCACATTCGGGCCAATGATGGTGTAAGGACCAACGGTCACGGAGGCGTCCAGCTGAGCTGCCGGATCAACCAATGCGGTGGAATGGATAGTCGCCATAGGTCCTCAGGCAATTTTGCGCATGGTGCACATCAATTCGGCCTCACAGGCCAGCTCGTCACCCACCTTGGCCTGGGCCTTGAACTTGAAAATGCCAGCCTTCATGCGGTCCAGCTGCACATCCAGGGTCAACTGATCGCCCGGCTCCACCGGACGCTTGAACCGCGCACCGTCAATGCCCGCAAAGTAATAAACCGTGTTGTCATCGGGCGCGGCGTCCAAGGTGTCAAAAGACAACAATGCAGCCGCTTGGGCCAGCGCCTCCAGCATCAACACGCCCGGCATCACCGGACGGTGAGGGAAATGGCCTGTGAAAAATGGCTCATTGATCGTGACGTTCTTCAAAGCCTTGATGCGCACGCCTTTTTCGAGCTCCAGCACACGGTCCACCAGCAAAAAGGGGTAGCGGTGCGGCAGCTGCTTGAGAATTTTGTGAATGTCCATCATGGTCAGTTTTCCTTGTTGTTTTGAATGTCCGCCTCAAGGGCTTTGATGCGGTCGCGCAAGCGGGACAGTTGTTTGAGGCTGGCGGCGTTCTTTTCCCAGTTGGCATTGCTGTCCAGCGGAAACATCCCGGTGTAATGGCCTGGTTGCGAGATGGAACGCGTGACCACCGAGGCCGCAGAAATGTGCACATGGTCAGCCAGGCTCAGATGACCCAGCACCACGGCGCCACCACCCACGGTGCAATGGGCGCCAATCTTGGCACTCCCAGCCACGCCGACGCACCCGGCCATGGCCGTGTGCTGGCCAACCTGCACGTTGTGGCCAATCTGAATCAGGTTGTCGAGTTTGACACCGTCCTCAATGACCGTATCCTCCAATGCACCCCGGTCAATGCAGGTATTGGCCCCGATTTCCACATCGTTGCCGATGCGCACCGCGCCCAGTTGTTCAATTTTTTCCCACTGGCCTTGGTGAGGCGCGAACCCAAAACCATCGGCACCAATGACCACACCCGAATGCAACAGGCAACGCGCCCCGATTTTGCAATCTTCACCCAACGTCACGCGGGACTTCAACCAAGTTCCGGAGCCGACTTCGGCTCCGCGCTCCACCACACACAAAGGGCCGATCACGGCATCGGGCGCAATGATCGCAGTGGGATCAATGACCGCAGAGGGATGAATGCGCGGACCTGCTGCCTGAGCATGTGCACTTTTCCAAAGACGGGTTAAACGGCCGAAATAAAGGTAGGGATCGTCAGTGATGATCGCAGATGTGCGTGTCACCACTTCAGGCTCCAAGGCGGCACCCACAATCACACATCCGGCCTGACTGCTGGCCAACTGGGTTTTGTATCTGGGGTGACTTAAAAATGAGATCTGATGGGGCTGAGCGGACTGCAAGGGTGCAAGGCCTGACATCAACAAATCAGGATTTCCCAACAAACGACCGCCGAGTGCCTCTACGATCAAACCAAGTTTCAAAGACACAATGTCCAGCAGATACGGAACTGTTTATTTGCCAGCTGAGGCATTGAGCACCTTGATGACTTTTTCGGTGATGTCATGTTTGGGATTGATGTACACCGCTTCCTGGAAAATCACGTCGTACTTCTCAGACTCAGCAACTTGTTTGACCGCACGGTTCGCACGTTCAACCACCATTTGCTGTTCTTCGTTTTTGCGGGCATTGAGATCTTCCTGAAACTCGCGACGCTTGCGCTGAAACTCGCGATCCTGATCAATCAAGGTCTTTTGGCGTGCTGTTCGCTGCGACTCAGGCAAAGTGGGCGCTTCGCGCTCAAACTTCTCTGAGGCCTGCTTCAAGGTATTTCCTGCCTCGACCAGTTCCTTCTCTCGTCGAGAAAACTCCTGCTCCAGCTTCGCCTGCGCTTGCTTGGCAGTCGCTGCTTCGCGAAAGATGCGTTCGGTATTCACAAAGCCCAACTTAAATTCCTGCGCTTGAGCAAATGATGCGAATACGCTGGCACTTGCAATCAAGGCCATGGTGAAGTGTTTGCGAATCATGGTCATTAGAAGGATGTTCCGATTTGGAATTGAAGTTGTTGGATTCTATCGCCACTCTGCTTGCGAATCGGGTTGGCATACGAAAAGCGCAATGGCCCCATGGGAGAAATCCAGCTCAAGCCGACACCTGCCGAAGCCCGCAAAGCACTGAACGCCACATCTTCAGTGTCTTTGAAGGCATAGCCTGCATCCACGAAACCAAACATACGAAGGGTTTTGTCATTGCCAGCACCGGGGAATGGCGTGATGAATTCGGCATTGAAGACCATTTTTTTGGGTCCTCCCAGGTAAATGCGCGTTGTCGTCGAACTGGGCCCCAGAGTCGACTGCTCAAAACCTCGAACACTCCCCAACCCGCCGACATAAAAGTTCTTGAAAAGTGGGTAAGGCTGTCCATTTAGGCCTTTCCCCCAACCCAAATCAGTATTGAATGCCAAAGTGTATTTTTTACTCAACGGTATGTACTGCTGGAATTGATAACTGCTACGGATATAACGCACATCGCCTGCCACGCTGACATCAGAATTGAAACGTTGCAAAGAACCACGGGTGGGCACCAAGGCACTGTCACGACCGTCACGAGCCCAACCCAAAGTCAAGGGCAAAGCCGTGCTGGTTGATCCAAATTGAGCTGCATACTCTTTGTATTCAACGGGCAAACCGAGAGTCGTTCCCTCGCGGATTTGGGTCTGCTCAACATTGAGCCCCATGAAAACCCGATCTGTTTCGGTGACAGGGACACCAAAGCGAAGACCCAGTCCCGAGTTCACCAGACTGTAAGCATTCAGATCGCCCAATAAAGGACGCGTTGTGCGGTGAAAGACATCCAAAGTTCGGGACACCCCATTTTGGGTGAAATAAGGGTCGGTCGTACTCAAGACCAAGTTCTGGTTGAACTTGCTGGTGTTGACCGAAATAGCCAGATAGTTGCCAGATCCGAAGGCATTTTCTTGCTGAATGCCAAAGCTCAGAGCCACTTTTTCTGCTGAAGAAAAACCCGCACCCAAAGAGACGCTTCCCGTGGGCTTTTCTACCACAGACAAGACCAAATCAACCTGATCGGGCGCACCGGGCACTTCTTGTGTTTCCACATTCACGCCCGTGAAATAACCCAAACGATCCACTCTGTCGCGAGACAATCGGATCTTGTCACCGTCGTACCAAGCCGCTTCAAATTGACGGAATTCACGGCGAATCACCTCATCTCGCGTGCGGTTGTTGCCCGCAACGTTGATGCGGCGAACATAAGCCCGGCGCGAGGGCTCAGCCAGCAAAACAAACTGGACACGGTTGTTTTGACGATCAATTTCAGGCTTGGCTTCTACGCGAGCAAAGGCAAAACCAAACTTGCCAAAGTAATCGGTGAACGCCTTTGTCGTTTCAGCCACTGTTTCTGCGTTGTAGGCTTGACCGGGCTTGATTTTGACCAAGGTCCTGAATTCGTCCTCTTTATCCAGGTAATTGCCTTCGAGCTTGACGCCGGAGACCACGAATCGCTCACCTTCAGACACATTGATCGTGATGGACATGTCTTGTTTGTTGGGCGACATGGCCACTTGGGTCGAATCAATGCGAAACTCCAAAAAACCCCTGGCCAGATAAAAGGACCGCAATGCCTCCAAGTCAGCATTGAGTTTGGTGCGCGAATAGCGGTCTGACTTGGTGTACCAGCTCATCCAGCCACCCGTGTCCAAATTGAATTGATCTCTCAATTCAGACTCAGTGAAGCTCTTATTGCCCACAATCTGAATTTGACTGATCTTGGCAGGCCCACCTTCGGTGATCGTAAAGGTCAGGTTGACCCGGTTTCGATCTATGGGGGTGGCAGTTGAAACGACCTCAGCGCCATAAAGGCTTCGGTTGATATATTGGCGCTTCAATTCCTGCTCGGCCTTGTCAGCAAGGGCCTTGTCAAAAGGACGCCCTTCTGACAAACCCACTTCTTTCAGCGCCTTGATCAGAACATCCTTGTCGAACTCCTTGAGTCCCACAAACTCGACAAGCGCCACGGAAGGCCTCTCTTCAACGACCACAACCAACACATCACCCTGTGTTTCTAGGCGCACATCCTTGAACAATCCCAAAGCAAAGAGCGCACGAATCGCCGCTGCGCCTTTGTCATCCGCATATTGATCGCCCACTCTAAAGGGCAGGGATGCAAACACCGTACCGGGCTCAATGCGCTGCAAACCCTCAACCCGGATATCACGCACAGTAAATGGCGTCACGGCCCAGGCAGGCAGGCACGCCAACATCGTGGTCAATGCCGCCATCGACGCAGGTTGTGAAAAGGAGCGCGTAATTGAAAAATTCATGAAGCAACCGTGGAGACATCAAGATCCATCACACACCACCCGATGGCGCCATTGATGCATCCCGAGAATTGTTAAAACAACATTTTTGCAGCAACTTTGACCACAAAAAATCTGACTCGAATCCGCTCAGCCCCCCTCTGACCAAGCACGACCGACACCCGAAAGATAATACATCAGGACACATCCCAAAAAGCAGCTTTGCATCAGCAAAGACGTGACCTGGAGCATCAAGGCTTCATGCGAGAAACGACCGCCAGGGCCGCATCACGACTGCGCCGATCCAACACCATCAAATTCTCCAAACTCTCAGGCGCCATCCAGACCAATGTATCCAAGGTACCTTGATTGACCTCGTGGATTTGATCGAAGCGGATTTGTTGCTTCAAAAACGCATCCACAGCCACTTCATTGGCCGCATTAAGAACGGCACAACTGCCCGGTGCCCCTTTCAAGGTTTCCCAAGCCAGCTTCAGTCCCGGAAACCGCTGTGCATGGTCGTGCGCATCCATGCCTTCAAAAGTCATCGCAGCCAAGGCATGGAAATCGAGGGCGGCAGCGCCTGACTCGATGCGCTCGGGCCAACTGAGTCCGTAGGCAATCGGACCACGCATGTCTGGCGTTCCCAGTTGAGCCACCACGGAATGATCACGGTACTGAACCATGGAGTGAATCACACTCTGAGGGTGAATCACCACCTCCAACTGATCAGGCTGAACGCCAAACAAATAACGGGCCTCAATGACCTCCAAGGCCTTGTTCATCATCGTGGCCGAATCCACGGATATCTTCCGACCCATGACCCAATTGGGATGCGCACAAGCCTGCTCCGGCGTGACATCTCTCAGACTCTGGGGCTCACGCGTGCGAAAAGGCCCACCCGATGCCGTCAAGATGATTTTGTGCACACGTCGCTGCCAAGTTGCCGGATCATCTGGCAATGATTGAAAAATGGCAGAGTGTTCGCTGTCAATGGGCAGCAAAGCCGCCCCGCCCTCGCGCACCGCTGACAAAAACACTTCCCCGCCCACCACCAAAGCTTCCTTGTTGGCCAGCAGCAATCTCTTGCCTGCCCGCGCAGCAGCCAGACAAGGCGACAAACCTGCTGCCCCCACAATAGCGGCCATCACCGCATCGACACCCGGGGCACTGGCCACCTCATCCAAGGCGGTCGGGCCCCAGCGCACGTCTACAGGCAAGCCCTCTGCCTTGACTTTATCGGCCAAAGCACGGCCTGCATCCTCACGGGCCATGACGGCCATGGCCGGCTTGAATTGGGCACATTGCGCCAACATCACATCCACCTGACGGGATGCAGTCAGGGCGTAAACAGAAAACCGCTCGGGATGGCGTGAAATGACATCGAGGGTGCTGGTTCCGATCGAGCCGGTCGACCCCAAAATGGTGATGTTTTGTTTGACAGTCATCTCAATCCCTTTACATCCAGGCCAGCATCATCATGGCCAAAGGCAAGGTCGGCAGCAAGGCATCCACACGGTCGAGTACGCCGCCGTGACCTGGCAACAATCCCGAACTGTCCTTCAATCCTGCGCTGCGTTTGACCAGCGACTCCACCAAATCGCCCACCACACTCATGGTGGACATGAAAAGCAAAGCAGGTATGGCCACCAACCCACCTTGCTGAAACAACAAACTGAAAAAGCTCAGATTCGTCAGACCTGCATTCTGATCAACTTGGGTCCAAACGACCGCGACAAGCAAGACACCCAACATGCCGCCTAAAACACCTTCCCAACTTTTACCGGGACTGATGCCTGGAGCCAATTTGAAGGGGACCCATCGCCCCCCCCATGCACGGCCAAAGAAATAAGCAAAAACGTCAGCAGCCCAAACCAAGACCAGAACTGAAAGCAAGAAATTGACACCCCTGTGATGGGCCTGCGCCATCGCCAGCCAAGCCAAGGCCAAAAGAAATAGACCCACGGTCCAGCGCATGCCTTGTGGCCAGCGTAACCATCCCGCCACACCTCGGTGGATCATCCAAGCCCCCAAAAGCACCCACAGCAGCCCTGCCAGCCACCAAATTGAAGCAGGCGCATGCTGCACCCAGCCCGACTGCATGGCGCCCATACACAGTAGCCAACAAATGCCTGCGCCCAACCAAGCCCCCCAAGTGCCCACGCCATTCATGCGGCCCCACTCCCAAGCACCTGCGGCGATCAAGAGCATCGTCAAGCCCATGAACGGCCCGGAATCCGAGGCGAACAGTGCAGGTAACAAAACAGCCAACATCACCAAGGCTGTGATGATTCTTTGCTTGAGCATGGTTTCTCCAAAAAAAAGGCCGCCAATCGGGCGGCCGTGCGGGCCGTGGACAGCCACGGCATCAGCTCACATTCAGACGGCCATGATTTCTTGCTCTTTGGCAGTCACCAACTGGTCGATTTCGGTCATGCGTTTGTCTGTCAGTTTCTGGACATCTGCCTCGGCACGCTTTTGATCGTCCTCAGACGCTTCCTTGTCCTTGACCAGTTTCTTCACCGATTCATTGGCATCGCGGCGCAAGTTGCGAATGGCAATCTTGCCATTCTCGCCTTCTGTGCGGGCCAGCTTGGTCATTTCCTTGCGGCGCTCTTCGCTCATGGGGGGCATGGGCACGCGGATCAGATCACCCATGGAAGCGGGGTTCAGGCCCAGCTCGCTTTCGCGGATGGCTTTTTCGATCTTGGCGCCCATGCCTTTTTCCCAAGGCTGCACGCTGATGGTGCGCGAGTCCATCAAGGACACGTTGGCCACTTGCGACAAAGGCACCATGGAGCCGTAGTAATCGACATGGATGGTGTCGAGCAAGGCCGGATTGGCACGCCCGGTGCGAATCTTGGTCAGGTTGTTTTTGAAGGCCGCAATGGATTGCTCCATTTTGGTTTCGGTTGTTTTCTTGATGTCTGCAATGGTCATGGGGTTCTCCTCGTCAGAACGGGCTCAAGCATAAACCAGGGTGCCTTCGTCCTCACCCAGCACCACGCGCTTCAAAGCGCCGTTCTTGATGATCGAAAACACCTTGATCGGCAGTTTCTGGTCGCGGCACAAGGCAAAAGCCGTGGCATCCATGATGCCTAAATTGCGCGAAATGGCCTCGTCGAAGCTGATTTCGCTGTAACGCGTGGCCAAGGGGTCTTTTTTCGGATCGGCGGTATAGACACCATCGACCTTGGTGGCCTTGAGCACCATCTCGGCACCGATCTCGGCACCGCGCAAAGCAGCCGCCGTGTCGGTCGTGAAAAACGGATTGCCCGTGCCCGCCGCGAACACCACGACCTTGCCCTCTTCGAGGTACTGCAAGGCCTTGGGGCGCACATAGGGCTCCACCACTTGGTCGATGCCAATGGCCGACATGACGCGAGCAGTCAGGCCCGCCTTGTCCAGGGCGTCTGCCAAGGCCAGGGAGTTCATCACCGTGGCCAGCATGCCCATGTAATCGGCCGTGGCACGGTCCATGCCCACAGCCCCCCCGGCCACACCGCGGAAGATGTTGCCGCCACCAATGACCACCGCCACCTGCACGCCCAACCGGTTGATCTCGGCGATCTCTTCGGCCATGCGCACGATGGTGGCGCGGTTGATGCCAAAGGCATCGTCCCCCATCAAGGCCTCGCCGGACAGCTTGAGCAAAATGCGCTTAAAGGCTGGCTTGGCTGAAGACATGAGGGGCTCCTTGGGGTTCAATGTGGACGATGGGTTGGCAAATCAGCAGGGGCGTGAACTCAGGCTGCGCCTTGAGCGGCAGCCACTTGAGCCGCCACTTCGGCGGCGAAGTCGTCGACCTTCTTCTCAATGCCTTCGCCCACCACGTACAAAGTGAATGCGCTCACGGTGGTGCCAGCGGCCTTGAGCATCTGCTCGACGGTCTGCTTGTCGTTCTTGACGAAGGACTGGTTGAACAAAGACACTTCTTTGAGGTACTTCTGCACCGAGCCTTCGACCATTTTGGTGGCGATGTCCGCAGGCTTGCCGGACTCGGCAGCCTTGGCCGCAGCGACCGAGCGCTCTTTTTCGATCAACTCGGCAGGCACTTCGGCGCTGGTCAAGGACACGGGCTTCATCGCAGCCACGTGCATGGCCACATCTTTAGCGGCAGTTTCGTCACCTTCGTACTCGACCAAAACGCCGATGCGGGTGCCGTGCAAGTAGTTGGCAATCTTGGCTGCGCCAGCGGCACGCTTGAAGCGGCGGAAGCTCATGTTCTCACCGATTTTGCCGATCAGGCCCTTGCGCACTTCTTCCAGAGTCGGGCCGAAGCCGTCTTGGCTGTAAGGCAACTCGCCCAAAGCCGCGATGTCGGCTGGGTTGTGCTCGGCCACCAGTTTTGCAGCAGCGTTGGCCAAAGCCAGGAAGCTGTCGTTCTTGGTCACGAAGTCGGTTTCGCAGTTGACTTCGATCATGGCGCCTGTGGTGCCGTTCACAAAGCTGGTCACCACGCCTTCGGCGGTCACGCGGGAAGCGGCTTTGCCAGCTTTGGTGCCCAGCTTGACGCGCAGCAACTCTTCAGCTTTGGCCATGTCGCCTTCGGCTTCGGTCAGGGCTTTTTTGCACTCCATCATGGGGGCGTCGGTTTTTGCGCGCAGTTCAGCGACCATGCTTGCGGTAATTGCAGCCATTTGATTTCTCCGTATTCAGTCTAAAAGTCAGATTAAAAAAAAGGGGCCACAAAGCCCCTTTCATCGAGTGTTGGGAACTCAGGCGGAAGCGTTGGCTTCTTCGACGAATTCGTCGGAGCCTTCGGTCACGGCCTTGACCACGTCGTTGACCGCATTGGCACGGCCTTCGATGATCGCGTCAGCGATGCCACGGGCGTACAAAGCCACGGCCTTGGCCGAGTCGTCGTTGCCGGGGATGATGTAGTCGATGCCTTCAGGCGAGTGGTTGGAGTCCACCACACCGATCAATGGGATGCCCAATTTCTTGGCTTCCGAGATGGCAATTTTGTGGTAACCCACGTCGATCACGAAAATCGCATCAGGCAAAGCCGCCATGTCCTGGATGCCACCGATGTCTTTTTCGAGCTTTTCCATCTCGCGCTTGAACATCAACTGCTCTTTTTTGCTCAGGCTGTCGAGGCCGACTTCTTGCTGAGCCTTCATATCCTTCAGACGCTTGATCGAGGTCTTGACGGTCTTGAAGTTGGTCAGCATGCCGCCCAACCAGCGCTGGTCGACGAAAGGCACGCCAGCTCGCTGGGCTTCAGCAGCCACCAGTTCACGGGCTTGACGCTTGGTGCCGACCATCAAGATGGTGCCGCGGTTGGCAGACAACTGCTTGGCGAACTTGATCGCATCCTGGAACATCGGCAGCGATTTTTCCAGGTTGATGATGTGGATTTTGTTGCGGTGCCCGAAGATGAACGGGGCCATCTTGGGGTTCCAGAAGCGGGTTTGGTGACCAAAGTGGACACCGGCTTCCAGCATTTCGCGCATGGTAACGGACATAAAAACACTCCAAAGGTTGGTTCTAAAATCCGGTCCACTGATCGCGCACAGCCTGTAAAACACTGGGCGCAACACCTTGACGGGACGGATTCGCGGATGAACTTCGCTGAGATTGAGAACTGTTTGGCGTGATGTTGAACATGACACTCAAAAGACAGCACCTGCACTCAGCAAAGCCTTAGGATTATAGCATCCTGACCCACCCGAAAGTGACCTCTCCTCATGAAAGCTGACCTGATCGCCACCCGGCAAGCCATTCGGGCCGGGTCCACAACGCCCCAAGCCCTTGCTCAAGCGTGTTTGGCTGTGGCGCAAAGCCCAGCCTGCAAGCATGCCTTCATGCAACTGACACCCGAAGCACTGCAGCAAACAGCCAGTCAGCCCCAAGTGGGCCAAAGCCCGCTCGCGGGCCTGGCGGTGTCCATCAAAGACCTGTTTGACGTTCAAGGGCAGGTCACCCAGGCCGGCTCCATCGTCCTGAAAAACCAGGCCCCGGCGCAAAAAGACTGTCTGGCCGTGGCACGTTTGCGGGCCGCTGGCGCGGGCCTGATCGGGCGCACGAACATGGTCGAATTTGCTTTTTCGGGCGTGGGCACCAACCCCCATTACGACACACCCGCCGCCTGGGACGGACTCCACGACCACGCCGTCGGCACCCACGAGCAGGCCTATGCGCCCGGCGGCTCGAGCTCCGGCGCGGCCGTCTCGGTGGCCACCGGCGCCGCTTTTATCGGTCTGGGCTCGGACACGGGCGGCTCCATCCGGGTGCCCGCTGCGCTGAACGGCATCGTGGGCTTCAAAAACACCGCCCGCTTGGTGCCCACACAAGGCGCCCTGCCCCTGTCCACCACACTCGACACCGTCTGCGCCATGACGCGCAGCGTGCGCGACGCGATTTTGGCGCACGAGGTGCTGTCGGCCAGACGCGTCCCCTTGGGGCAGCGGCCGCTGTCCGGCTACCGCATGGCGGTGGTCAGGCACCTGATGCAAGACGGCATGGACGCCACAGTGTCGCGGGCTTTTGAGCGCAGCCTGAACAGCCTGCGCGCTGCCGGGGCGCGCATCGACGAGATCCATCTGAGCGAGCTGAACGAGTTGGCCCCGATGATGAGCACCGGCGGCTTCAGCCCGGCCGAGGGCTTTGCCTGGCACCGCGAATGGCTGGAGCGGGACAGTGAACATTACGACCCACGCGTTCTGCAGCGCCTGATGCGCGGCTCGGGCATGAAAGCCCACGAGTACATGGATTTGGTGCAGGCACGTCAGCAATGGATTCGCCGCGTGGAAGCCGCCCTGGTGGGGTATGACGCCGTGCTCTCGCCCACAACCCCGATCACCGGTCCAGAAATCAGCGTCGTGGCCCCGGGGGCAGAGCGCGACTCAGAGTTCTTCCGGGTCAACGGTCTGTTGCTGCGCAACACCAGCGCCGTGAACACACTCGACGGCTGCGGCATCTCGCTGCCCTGCCATGCGCCGGGCGAACTGCCTGTGGGCTTGATGGCCTGGCACGCGGCCATGCACGACGACACCATTTTGCAGCTGGCCTTGCTGCTCGAACCCTTGTTGCAAGAGCACTGAAACCATGCACATCCTGAGCCGCTCACACGCCTGGCCAATCCTGCGGGCAGTGCAGGTGCGGCAGCTCGAACCTGCGCTGCAGGCCCTCAGCCCCACGCCCTTGATGCAAAGCGCGGGGCTGGCCTGCGCCCGGCTGGCCCTGGCCGTGGCACCGCATGCCCGGCGCATCTGGGTCGCTGCAGGTCCGGGCAACAACGGCGGTGACGGTCTGGAGGCCGCATTGAACCTGCACCAATGGGGCAAAGAAGTGGTGGTCAGCCTGGTGAGCTCGGACGGCCCAGGCCCGGCCGATGCCCAAGCGGCCGCGCAACGGGCGCAGCAGGCTGGCGTGAGCATTCAGACTGGCGTGCCCACCGAATGGCTTGCGCAGCTGGACGCACAGGACCTGTGCATTGACGCCCTGTTGGGCATCGGTGCAGCGCGCCCCTTGAGCGCCGATTTGCGGGTCTGCGTGCAGGCCATGCAAAAGGGCAAGGCGCCCGTGCTGGCCATCGATGTGCCCACCGGGCTGAACCCATACTCGGGCCAGTGGCTGGGCGACGAGAGTGGCGAGAGCGGCGACCACTTGGCTGTTCGAGCCGAACACACCCTGAGCCTCATCGCGGTGCAAGCCGGTCTGCTCATGGGGCATGGGCGCGACGCCAGCGGCCAAATTTGGCTCGATGACTTGGGCTATCGCCCCAGCCAGCACAGCGTCCCGCCTCTGGCCTGGCTCAATCAACCCTACACATCAGCACCTAAACCCCACGCCAGCCACAAAGGCAGCCACGGCGATGTGGCGGTGATCGGTGGCGAAGGCATGGCCACACACGGCATGGGCATGAGTGGCGCGGCCGTTTTGGCGGCCACAGCCGCCTTGCACGCGGGTGCGGGGCGTGTCATTTTGAGCCTGCTGTCTGGACAAGCCAGCGACAGCGCCCCACCCGATGTGATGCAACGCGAATTCAAGCGGCTGGCGCTTGAAAAACTCCATGTGGTGTGCGGCTGCGGTGGCGGTACCGCTGTTCAAGCGGTCTTGCCCGAGGTGCTGCAGCGCAGTAGCGGTCTGGTGCTGGACGCCGATGGCCTCAATGCCGTGGCGCAAGACAGCGCTCTTCAAGACGCGCTGCGCCAGCGGGCTGCGCACTCGGCACCACAAGCCACCGTCATCACACCCCACCCGCTAGAGGCCGCCCGCTTGCTGGGCTGCAATACGGCCCAGGTGCAAAACGACCGCCTCAAAGCGGCACAAGAACTGGCCGAGCGTTTCCAATGCGGCGTGGTCCTGAAGGGCTCAGGCACCGTGATCGCCGCGCCCGGACACACGCCGCGCATCAACATCACGGGCAATGGCCGACTGGCCATTGGCGGCACAGGTGATGTGCTGGCCGGGCTGGTGGGCGCGCGCATGGCGCAAGGCCAAAACACCTTTGAAGCCGCCTTCGAGGCAGCCTGCGCAGCCGTGGCGCAGCACGGCCAGGTGGCCGATGACTGGCCACCTGGCGAGGCACTCACCGCCAGCCGACTGGCACGGCGGCTGGCCTAAGCAGCGACTGACATGAACGGCCTCAGCGCCGAGGCTTGGTGGTCCTCGGGCCTTTTTTCTTGGCGGCCGCTTTTTTCACCGAAGCCTTGAGCGCCTGGATGGGTGAGCGGTTGCGCGCGGCGTCGGCCTGGCGACGGTCCTGAGCACCCCGCTTTTTGTCGCGCCCACCTTCTGCTGGGCCCAACACGCCTTTGTCGCGCATGGCCCGCGGCACCAAATCTTCGCCAAGTGTCACCAACCGGAAGTCGATCTTGCGCCCGTCCAGGTCCACCCGGCTGACCTGCACCTGCACCCGGCTGCCAATGGCGTAGCGGATGCCTGTGCGCTCGCCGCGCAACTCCTGGCGCAACTCGTCAAAGCGGAAATACTCGCCGCCCAGCTCGGTGATGTGCACCAGCCCCTCGACATACAAAGTGTCCAAGGTCACAAAGATGCCGAAGCTGGTGGCCGCAGACACCACACCGCTGTATTCCTCGCCCAAATGCTCGCGCATGTACTTGCACTTGAGCCAGGCTTCCACATCTCGACTGGCCTCGTCGGCGCGGCGCTCGTTGGCGCTGCAGTGCAGGCCCGCAGCTTCCCAAGCGCGTTGGTCGGCGGCCGACATGCGCACCCGTGGCGCAGACGATTCGGGCGCGTCGCCCTTGGCCGCGCGGCTTTTCTCCAGGCGTTTGCTCAGCTTGGCATGCGCCTCGCCGGGCACGGGCAAGCTGGGCAACGTGTATTTGCGATCCAGCAAAATCGCCTTGATGACCCGGTGCACCAGCAAATCCGGGTAGCGCCGGATTGGGCTGGTGAAGTGCGTATAAGCCTCGTAGGCCAGACCAAAGTGCCCGCTGTTGACCGGGGTGTAGATGGCCTGCTGCATCGAGCGCAACAGCATGGTGTGGATCTGCTGTGCGTCCGGGCGGTCCTTGGTCGCAAGCGCGATCTTCTGGAACTCGCTGGTGTGCGGCTCGTCGCTGATACCCATGCCCAAACCCAGCGCCTTGAGGTAATTGCGCAGGATATCTTTTTTCTCAGCCGTCGGGCCTTCGTGCACCCGGAACAAGCCGGGGTGCTTGCCCTGCTGGATGAAGTCGGCGCTGCAGACGTTGGCCGCCAGCATGGCCTCTTCGATCAAACGGTGCGCTTCGTTGCGCACGCGCGGCACGATCTTCTCAATACGGCCGCTCTCGTCACACACGATTTGCGTTTCAGTGGTTTCAAAGTCCACCGCACCGCGCACCGCGCGTGAGGCCAGCAGCGCTTTGTAAACGTCCTGCAGGTTCATCAGGTCGGTCACGCGCTCTTTACGTTTGGCCGCTTCTGGCCCGCGCGTGTTGCCCAAAATGGCGGCCACTTCGGTGTAGGTAAAGCGTGCATGGCTGTGCATCACTGCCGGGTAAAACTGGTAGGCGTGCACATCGCCTTTGGCGTTGACGAGCATGTCACAGACCATGCACAAACGGTCCACGTCGGGGTTGAGCGAGCACAGGCCGTTGGACAATTTTTCGGGCAGCATGGGGATCACGCGGCGCGGGAAATACACGCTGGTAGCCCTGTCGTAGGCATCGATGTCAATGGCACTGCCGGTTTGCACATAGTGGCTCACGTCGGCAATCGCCACCAGCAAACGCCAACCCTTACCTCGGCCCACCTTGGCCGGTTCGCAATACACGGCGTCGTCAAAGTCGCGGGCGTCTTCACCGTCGATCGTGACCAAGGGCACATCGCGCAAATCCACGCGGTCCTTGCGGTCCTTGGCCAGGACTTTGTCGGGCAGGCCTTTGGCTTGGTCTATGCATTCGGCAGAGAACTCATGCGGCACGCTGTATTTGCGCACCGCGATTTCGATCTCCATGCCCGGGTCGTCGATCTCGCCCAGCACTTCTTTGACGCGGCCCACAGGTTGCCCGAACAAGGCAGGCGGCTCGGTCAACTCGACCACCACCACCTGGCCCGGCTTGGCCGTGCCCGTGGCCCCTTTGGGGATCATCACGTCCTGGCCGTAGCGTTTGTCCTCGGGCGCCACCAGCCACAAGCCACCTTCTTGGAGCAAGCGTCCGATGATGGGTTGCTCGGGGCGCTCTGTGATCTCGACCACGCGTCCTTCAGGGCGTCCTTTGCGGTCTTGTCGAACCACTCGCACCCTCAGACGATCTTTGTGCAGCACCGCACGCATTTCGTTCGGCGGCAGGTAAATGTCTGATTCACCATCGTCGCGAATCAAAAAGCCATGACCATCGCGATGCCCTTGCACCTGACCTTCAATTTCTTCCAGCATCCCGCTGGTTGGAGCTAATTTTTTAATATACAATCCTTGGATTCCTGAGATGCCCAGATGGCGGAATTGGTAGACGCACTAGTTTCAGGTACTAGCGCTGAGAGGCGTGGAGGTTCGAGTCCTCTTCTGGGCACCAATCTTATACAAGTATGAGATCAAAAAAGCCGATGACCACAAGTCATCGGCTTTTTTATTGCCCAGATTTTCCAGATTCAAAAACTGCATGCTTTTTTCAAGTGAAGGGCCATAAGCACTCTTGCGTGCCCTATAATTCAAGGCTTCCTGAGATGCCCAGATGGCGGAATTGGTAGACGCACTAGTTTCAGGTACTAGCGCTGAGAGGCGTGGAGGTTCGAGTCCTCTTCTGGGCACCAAATCCAAACAATCAAAAGCCGTTGATCCTTGATCAATGGCTTTTTTGTTGCCCGCATCGAATGCATGCACGACATGGCTGCAACTGCCCGACCCCAAGTCAAGCAGCCGCAGACACATCAAACCGGCACCCCCACCAGATCATGGCCTTCCACGCCCACAATGCGGGCACGGGTGAATTCACCCACCTTGAGCGTTTTGCTGATCTTCTCAGGAGGCAGCAAACGCACCACGCCATCGATCTCGGGGGCATCACCAAAGCTGCGCCCCACCCCGCCGCGTCGGCCCATGGCCGGCGCGCTGTCCACCAGCACCTGCATGGTCGCGCCCACGCGTTGTTGCAAGCGGGCGATCGACACCTCTTCGGCCACCGCCATGAAGCGGGCGCGGCGCTCTTCACGCAGTGCCTCGGGCAGCATGCCAGGCAAGTCGTTGGCCGTTGCGCCCTTGACCGGGCTGTAGGCAAAACACCCCGCGCGGTCGATTTGCGCTTCGCGCAAAAAGCCCAGCAGATGCTCAAACTCTTCTTCGGTCTCTCCCGGAAAACCGGCAATGAAGGTGCTGCGTATCACCAACTCGGGGCACAACTCGCGCCAGCGCTGGATGCGCTCCAGGTTTTTTTCGCCACTGGCCGGACGCTTCATGAGGCGCAGCACATCGGGGTGGCTGTGCTGAAACGGCACATCCAAATAAGGCAACACCAGGCCCTGCGCCATCAAAGGAATGATGTCGTCCACGCTCGGATAAGGGTAGACATAGTGCAACCGCACCCAGGCACCGTGCTCGCGGGCCATCTCGCCCAAGGTCTGCACCAGCTCCAGCATGCGGGTCTTGACCGGTTTGCCGTCCCAAAAACCCGTGCGGTATTTCACATCCACGCCGTAGGCCGAAGTGTCTTGGCTGATCACCAGCAGTTCTTTGACGCCGCCTTCAAACAAGGCCTTGGCTTCTTTGAGCACATCGCCAATCGGGCGCGAGACCAGATCGCCCCGCATCGACGGGATGATGCAAAAGGTGCAGCGGTGGTTGCAGCCTTCGCTGATTTTCAAATACGCGTAGTGGCGTGGCGTGAGCTTGAGGCCCGCTTCGCCAAAGCCACCGGGCACCAAATCCAGAAACGGGTCATGGGGTTTGGGCAGGTGTGTGTGCACCGCGTCCATCACCTCTTGGGTGGCGTGCGGCCCAGTCACGGCCAACACACTGGGGTGCATTTCCCGCACCATGTTGCCACCGCCCTCACCTGTTTTGGCGCCCAGGCAACCGGTCACGATCACTTTGCCGTTCTCGTTCAGGGCTTCGGCAATCGTGTCCAGGCTTTCCTGAATGGCTTCGTCAATGAAGCCACAGGTGTTGACGATGACAAGGTCAGCGCCCTCAAAAGTCTTGGAAGTCTGGTAGCCCTCGGCGCTCAGCTGGGTGAGGATCAGCTCGGAATCGGTCAGCGCTTTGGGACAACCCAAGCTGACAAACCCCACTTTGGGGGCGGGCTGGCTGGCAGGCAAGGAGGCGGTAGGGGTCATTTCACTCATCCCCGCATTGTCCCCGCAAAAACGACCGGCTTGTGACAAAAGGGGTTTGAAGTGGGCTTGAAGCGCCCATCAAGTCCTCAAACCCATGACGCCCAAGAGCTGTTCGGTATTCTTCTGGATCTGCTTTTGCATTTGGTCCTGCATTTGCGCCATCACGTTTTGCGAGGGGTTGGCCAGACCAGAAAACATGTTGTGCATCAAAGGCGTTTGCCACTGCATGAACTGCGACCACACTTCCGGGCTCAGGGCCGGGCTGGACTCGCCCAGCTTGCTTTGCCAGTCCATGAAGGACTGGACATGGTTTTCCAAATAAGAGCCCATGTGGCCCTGCATGGCGTGGCCATAAAAACGGATGATGTTGGACAGCACCGCTTCGCTGAACATGGGCACGCCCGCAGACTCCTCTTCCAAAATGATCTGCAGCAAGATGGAACGCGTCAGGTCTTCGCCGCTTTTGGCATCCAGCACCACCAAAGGTGAAGCGGCCATGACCAGCTTCTTGATCTCGGCCAAAGTCACGTAGGTAGAAGTTTGCGTATCGTACAAACGCCGATTGGGGTATTTTTTGATCGTCCGAACGGCTCCGGCTGCGGGCGGCGAATCGGGTGTGCGCACCTTCTGGGAAGTCCGAGGGGGCTTGGTCGAATTGACAGACTTGACTGAGGGCTTGACCGGCAAAGAAAACTCCTGGTGACAGGCAGACCATGAGAAATCTGCTGCAATGCACCATTTTAGGCACACACTTTGGGGCTTGTCGCCTTGGTTAACCCTGAGCTTTTCGAGTGTCAAGCCAGCGCCTGAAACCCTGGAATGGGTGCATTTTTCTTGCACCACCAGCCGATTCAACCTCTTTACCTGCGAAAATAGACAGCTATGTTCACCGGAATCATCACCGGCGTGGGGCGAATCGTCGCCACCCACGACCTGGGTCGCTCTTTACACCACGGCAAGCGCCTCACCATCGAGGCCCCCGCCGGGTACCTTGACGATGTGGGCCTGGGCGACAGCATCGCCCTCAACGGCGCTTGCATGACCGTCACCACCTTCAGCCCCGAGAGCCGTCAGTTCACCATCGACATCTCGGCCGAATCACTGGATAAAACCAGTGGCTTGGACCAGCAAGGCACCGTCAACCTCGAAAAAGCGTTGCGCGCCCACGACCGTTTGGGCGGGCACATCGTGTCCGGCCATGTCGACGGTGTGGGCCAAATCAGCCATTTCGAGCAGATCGGTGAAAGCTGGGAGTTGCGCATTCTGGCCCCGCTCGCGCTGGCCAAATACCTGGCCTACAAAGGCTCGATCACCGTCAACGGGGTGAGCCTCACCGTCAACCGCGTTACAGATCTGGCCGATGGCTGCGAGGTCAGCATCAACCTGATTCCCCACACCGTGGACAACACCGCCCTCGGCAGCCTGAAAGCAGGCAGCCGGGTCAACCTCGAAATCGACACCGTGGCCCGCTACGTGGAGCGCATGCTCAGCGCAGGCCTGATCCAGAAAGACCCCGCATGAACGCCCCAGCGCAATTGACACCCGTGGCGATCTCGCCCGTCGAAGAGATCGTGGCCGAGATGAAAGCAGGCCGCATCGTGATCCTGGTCGATGAAGAAGACCGCGAAAACGAAGGCGATCTGGTCCTGGCCTCTGACCACGTCACCCCAGAAGCCATTAACTTCATGGCCCGCTTTGGCAGGGGTTTGATTTGCCTCACGCTCACACGCGAGCGCTGCGAATTCTTGAAGCTCCCGCCCATGGCGGCCCGCAACGGCACCGTCTACAGCACGGCGTTTACCGTGTCGATTGAAGCCGCCGAAGGCGTGACCACCGGCATCTCGGCCGCCGACCGTGCCCGCACGGTGCAAGCGGCCGTGGCCAAGACCAGCCAGCCCACCGACCTGGTGCAACCCGGCCACATCTTCCCGCTGCAAGCGGTGGATGGCGGCGTGCTCATGCGTGCCGGCCACACCGAAGCCGGTTGCGACCTGGCCGCCATGGCTGGCTGCAGCCCCTCATCTGTGATCTGCGAGATCATGAAGGACGACGGCACCATGGCCCGCCTGCCCGATCTGCAAATCTTCGCGGCCGAGCACGGCCTGAAAATCGGCACCATCGCCGACCTGATCGAGTACCGCAGCCGCAACGAATCACTCGTCGAGCGCATTGGCAGCCGCACACTGCAAACCGCGCACGGCGAATTCACCGCCCACGCTTTTCGCGACCAGCCCAGCCAAACCGTGCATCTGGCCCTGGTCAAAGGCCAATGGTCGGCCGACGCGGAAGTGGCCGTGCGCGTGCACGAGCCGCTGTCGGTGCTCGACGCGTTGGAAGTCAACCGCGCCATGCATTCCTGGGGTCTGGACGCCAGCCTCAGCTACATCAACGCCCAAGGCTGTGGCGTGGCGGTGCTGCTCAACTGCGGCGAGTCGGCAGACCAATTGCTGGCACAGTTTGAAGGCCGCGCCCGCTCGGCCCAAGCGCCCGAGCGCGGCAAGATGGACCTGCGCACCTATGGCGTGGGCGCACAAATTTTGCGCGAATGCGGCGTGCACAAAATGCGCCTCATGGGCCAACCCCGCCGCATGCCCAGCATGACCGGCTACGGCCTCGAAATCACCGCTTACATCCCCAAGGAATAAACATGCTCGAAGCCAACAAAGGCCAGGCCGAAGAACTCGACGGCCAATTTCTGCACATCGGCATCGTGCAAGCCCGCTTCAACGAAGACATCACCAACGCCCTGGCCAAAGCCTGCATCGCAGAGCTCGAAGCCTTGGGCGTGACCAGCATCGACCACGTCATGGTGCCCGGTGCCTTGGAAGTGCCCGTGGCCCTGCAGGCCATGGCCGAGCGGGCCGAGTACGACGCGCTGATCGCGCTGGGCTGCATCATCCGTGGCGAGACCTACCACTTTGAGCTGGTGGCCAACGAATCCGGTGCGGGCGTGAGCCGCGTGGCACTCGACTACAACCTGCCGATCGCCAATGCCATCTTGACCACCGAAAACCTCGAACAAGCCATCGTGCGCCAGACCGAAAAAGGTCGCGATGCGGCCCGCGTGGCGGTCGAGATGGCCTGCATCATGGACGACCTGTCGGCCGACATGGCCGAGCTGGCCGATGATCTGGACGACGAAGAGACCACCCGATGACCGAAGCCACCTCCACACCGGGCACCACAGACGCAGGCCAAAAGCCTGCCCCAGCCCCAGTAGCTGGCACGCGCAAGTCGTCCGCCAAACCAGCCCGCAGCCGCTCGCGCGAATTCGCCCTGCAGGCGCTGTACCAGCACTTGGTGGGTCGCAACGAAGCGGCAGACATCGATGTCTTTACACGTGATTTGTCGGGTTTTCACAAAGCCGACTCGGCCCACTATGACGCCCTGCTGTACGGCTGCGTCGAGCAAGCCCAGGCCCTTGACGCCCTGATCGCGCCCAAGCTGGACCGCAGCTTTGCCGAAATCTCGCCCGTTGAGCGGGCCATCATGTGGATTGGCGTTTACGAAATGCAGCACTGCCTGGACGTGCCCTGGCGTGTGGTGCTCAACGAATGCATCGAGCTGGCCAAGGACTTTGGCGGCACCGACGGGCACAAATACGTGAACGCCGTGCTGAACGGCCTGGCCCCTGAATTGCGCAGCGCCGAAGTGCAGGCCGACCGCCAATCCGGCCGCGCCAAATAAAAGCCCACACCATGCGCATCTCTGAGCGAGCCGAGCGGATCGAGCCCTTTTGGGTCATGGAAGTGGCCAAGGCCGCTTCGCAAAAAGCCCGCGAGGTCGCGCACACCGACCGGCCCGTGGTGTTTCTGAACATTGGCGAACCCGACTTCACCGCCCCACCCCGCGTGCAAGCCGCTGCGCAGGCCGTGGTCGCCTCTGGCCAAACCCAATACACCCCCGCGCTGGGCCTGGACGCCCTGCGCCAAGCCATCAGCGGCTGGTACACGCAGCGTTTTGGCATCCAAGTGCCCGCCAGCCGCATCGTGGTCACCGCGGGTGCGTCGGCGGCTTTGCAACTGGCCTGCATGGCTCTGATTGACCGGGGCGATGAAATCCTCATGCCTGACCCCAGCTACCCCTGCAACCGCCACTTTGTGAGTGCAGCAGAAGGCACTGCGGTCTTGCTGCCCACCACTGCCGAAGAGCGCTTTCAATTGAGCGCTGCCAAAGTGGCCACCGCTTGGGGGGGCAACACCCGAGGCGTCTTGCTGGCATCGCCCTCCAACCCCACAGGCACCTCAATTGACCCGGCCGAGCTGGCCCGCATCATCGATGTGGTGCGCAGCCACGGCGGCATCACGCTGATCGACGAGATTTACCTCGGCCTGAGCCACGACGACCAGTTCGGCCAAAGTGCCCTTGCCCTGGGCGATGACGTCATCAGCATCAACAGCTTCAGCAAATACTTCAACATGACCGGCTGGCGCTTAGGCTGGCTGGTGGTGCCTGAGCAGCTGACACCCGTGCTGGAGCGCTTGGCACAAAACCTGTTCATTTGCGCCAGCACCGTGGCGCAACAAGCGGCCCTGGCCTGCTTTGAGCCCGAGAGCCTGGCGGAATACGAACGCCGCAGGGCCGAATTCAAGGCGCGGCGTGACTACTTCATCCCGGCACTGAACGAGTTGGGCCTCACGGTGCCTGTGGCGCCCGATGGCGCGTTTTACGCCTGGGCCGACTGCAGCGCCGCCTGCCAAAAGCTGGGCCTCAAAGACAGTTGGGACTTCGCCTTTGCCGCGCTGGAAAACGCCCATGTGGCCATCACGCCGGGACGCGACTTTGGCACCGACCAAACTGCGCGCTTTGTGCGCTTTTCCACCGCCAACTCGATGGCCGAATTGCAAACCGCCATCGCCCGCCTGAAAGCCTGGTTGCAGCCATGAACAGCACCAGCCTCATGACCGAACAGCGCATCATCCCCAGCGTTTTTGAACACCCCATCCGCATCTACTGGGAAGACACCGACGCGGGCGGCATCGTGTTTTATGCCAACTACCTCAAGTTTTTTGAGCGGGCCCGTACCGAATGGCTGCGCGCCTTGGGCTTTGGCCAGCAAGTGCTGCGCGACCAATCGGGCGGCATGTTTGTCGTGTCTGAAACTGCCGTCAAATACCACTCGCCCGCCCGGCTGGATGACACCCTGGTCGTGACCGCCGAGCTGCAAACCGGCGGCAAAGCCAGCCTGACCATTGCCCAGCGTGCCTACCTGCGCACATTGGGCCAAGCTGACCGACTCCTGGCCGAAGGCACGATTCGCCTGGGCTGGGTCGACAGCCACACCTTGAAACCCGGCCGCATCCCGGTCCCTGTTCTGGAAGCCCTGAAATGAACCAAGACATGTCCATCGTCTCGCTGCTGTTGCACGCCAGTTTTGTCGTGCAACTGGTGGTGCTCATTTTGCTCAGCATCTCGGTGGCCAGCTGGGCCGCCATCGTGCGCAAGCTCACGGCTATCAAACGCATCAAAAACCTGAACGAAGAGTTTGAGCGTGTGTTTTGGTCGGGCACCAGCCTCAACGAGCTGTTCAATGCCGCCAGCCAGAACGCCAAGCTGTCCGGCCCCATGGAACGCATTTTTGCCAGCGGCATGCGCGAATACCAAAAACTGCGCGAGCGCCGCATCACCGACGCGGGCACCTTGCTGGACGGCGCACGCCGCGCCATGCGGGCCAGCTTCCAGCGCGAAATGGATGTGGCCGAATCGCAACTGGCTTTCCTGGCTTCGGTGGGTTCGATCTCGCCCTACGTGGGCTTGTTTGGCACCGTGTGGGGCATCATGCACGCCTTCACCGGGCTGGCCAGCTTGCAGCAAGTCACGCTGGCGGTGGTGGCACCGGGCATCGCCGAAGCACTGGTCGCCACCGCCATTGGCCTGTTTGCCGCGATCCCGGCGGTGCTCGCCTACAACCGCTTCTCGCACGATGTAGACCGCATAGCCATCAAGCTGGAAACCTTCATCGAAGAGTTCTCCAACATCCTGCAACGCAGCCTGGGCGGCACCAGTGGCTCGGCCTCCGGCCACTGAAAGGACCGACATGCCCGCTGTGTCATCCCGGGGCCGTGGTCGCCGCACCATCGCCGAAATCAATATGGTGCCCTTCATCGACGTGATGCTGGTGCTGCTCATCATCTTCATGGTCACGGCCCCCATGATCACGCCCAGCATGGTGGACCTGCCCAGCGTGGGCAAAGCCGCCAAGCAGCCCGACAAAGTCATTCAAATCACCATCCAGAAAGACGAACGCCTGGAGCTGGTCAGCGACGGCAAAACCGACAGCGCCACCCTGAACAGCGTGGCGGCCAGCGTGCAGCGCCTGATGGGCGACGAGCAAAACACTGCCGTTGTCATCAGCGCCGACCGCAACGTGAAATACGAAACCGTCGTCAAAGTCATGGACAGCCTGCAACGCGCTGGCATTGCCCGTGTGGGCCTGTCGGTCCAGTTGGCCCCTTGAGGATTCGGTTTTGAACGCCAAGGCAGCCCCGCACCTCGAATTTGCACCGCCCCCTCAGCCCGGCGCGGGCAGAGCATGGCTCACTGCAGGCCTGGTGCACGCGCTGCTGTTCCTGGCCCTGGGCCTGGCCACCGCCTGGAAAACCCAACCCCAAACCGTGCAAGCGCAAGCCGAACTGTGGTCCGCCACACCCCAAGAGGCCGCCCCCAAACTGCAAGAGCCCCCACCCGAGCCCGAGCCCGAACTCAAGCCGGCCACGCCCAAAGCCAAGCCCACCCCACCGCCGCCGCCAGCGCCCGACCCCGCCATCGAGCGGCGCGAAGCCCAAATTGCGCTCGACAAGCAAAAACAACTCGAAAAAAAGAAAGAAACCGAAAAAGCTGAAAAGGAAAAAGTCGCCAAGGCCAAGGCTGAACAGCAACGCCTGCAGCGCGAAAAAGAAGAAAAAGCCGCCAAAGAGAAAGCGGAAAAAGACAAAGCCGCGAAAGAAAGAGAAAAAGAACGCGACAAGAAAAAGGCTGCTGAAAAAGCCGATGCAGCCCGCGCCGACGCCCTGCGCCAGGAAAACCTCAAACGCATGCAAGGCATGGCCGGTGCTTCAGGCGGCGAAAACGCCACAGGCTCGGCCCTCAAATCATCCAGCCCCTCGGCCAGCTATGCGGGCCGCTTGGTGGGCCGCATCAAACCCAACATCACCTACCCCGGCGATGTGGTGGGCAACCCACGCGCCGAAGTCGAAGTCAGAGTCAGCTCCGACGGCACCATCACGAGCCGCCGCATCGTCCAAAGCAGCGGCAACAAAGCCTGGGACGACGCCGTGCTGCGCGCCATCGACAAAACCGAGATCCTGCCCAAAGACACCGATGGCCGCGTGCCCCCCATCATCATCCTGGGCTTCAGGCCGCAAGATTGAGCGGGGCAGTTGCCCCATCAAAGGCAAGCGGCATCCTGTAGGTCGGTGGTCGAAGACCCCAACAAGGGCGCGGGCCGCCAGGTTTTATTGCGAAACGGTGCGCAGGTTCAGCATGGGGTGGTTGTCTTCGTAGACGATGGCGGCCTGGCCTTGGTCGGCTTGGGTCATCCAGCTGGCCAATGCGGCGTCAGAGGGGAAGAAGCGAGCTTGCTCGCCCAGCGCCAGCTCGGCGCGGGCGCCTACGGTGTCGCTGCGACGCTCCAGCGTCAGGCGCACGGGCAGGCCGCGCACCAGTTCGCCCTGTTCGGTTTCTTCGCGCTGAGCCGGGAATTCCTTGACCAGGCGGGCCACATCGGGCGCACGGCCATTGACGGTCACGCGCAGGAATTTGCCATAGCGGCAACGGGCCTGCCCCAGGTCCATGATTTGTTCCATCTTGAGGCGAAAACCGCCTGAAAAACGGTCGGCCTGCATTTTGGCCGTGACGATGATCAGCTCGTCGTCCTTGAGCAAATGTTTGGCTGAATTGATCAGACCCTCGTCGGCAGTAGCCTCCATCACGCCCGATTTGTCGTCGAGCTTGAAGATCGCCACTTTGCCGCGCTGGCCGTTGATGATGCGCAAGTCGCTCACGATGCCCGCCAGCACCATGGACTCCCGGCTGTCGATCAGGTCGTCGATCTTGCGGCGGGCAAACTGGCGCACCTCGCGCTCGACCGCATCGAACAAATGGCCCGACAGGTAAAAGCCCACGGCGGTTTTCTCAAAGGTCAGCCGCTCTTTGATGCCCCAGGGCATCACATTGGCCAAGTCAGGCTCTTGCGTGCTGGAGCCATGCGAGTCGTCGCCCAGCATGTCAAACAGCCCGCCCTGGTTGGCGTTGGCCGCTGTGGCGCTGGCAAATTCAAAGGCCTTGTCGATGCTGGCCGACAGCGCCGCACGGTTCATCTGCAGCGAGTCAAAGGCCCCGGCCTTGATCAGCGCATCCACCGTGCGTTTGTTGATGCGCGAGCGGTCCACCCGCACGGCAAAGTCAAACAGGCTGGTGAAGGGGCCGCCTTCGTTGCGGGCGGCCACGATGGCTTCAATGGCCTGCTGGCCCGTGCCCTTGATGGCGCCCAGGCCATAGCGGATGATTTTGTCGGTCACCGGCTCGAAGCGATGCGTGCCCCGGTTCACATCGGGCGGGTCGAAGGTGATGCCGAACTTCAAAGCGTCTTCGTAGAGCACCTTGAGCTTGTCGGTGTCGTCCATTTCCACCGTCATGTTGGCGCAAAAGAACTCGGCGGTGTAGTGCACCTTGAGCCAGCCGGTGTGATAGGCCAGCAATGAATACGCAGCCGCGTGCGACTTGTTGAAGCCATACCCCGCAAATTTTTCCATCAGGTCAAAGACTTCGTCGGCCTTGTCCTGCGCAATGCCGTGGGTGGCCAGTGCCCCCGCGCGGAACTTCTCGCGGTGCTCGGCCATTTCTTCGGCCTTCTTCTTGCCCATGGCGCGGCGCAGCAAGTCCGCGCCGCCCAGCGAGTAACCGCCCAGAATCTGCGCGGTCTGCATCACCTGCTCTTGGTAAACCATGATGCCGTAGGTCTCAGACAGCATCTCGGCCACCGCCGGATGCGGGTATTCCACCACTTCACGCCCGTGCTTGCGGGCCACAAAGCTGGGGATCAGGTCCATAGGCCCCGGGCGGTACAAGGCGTTGAGCGCAATCAGGTCTTCCAGGCGGCTGGGCCGTGCGTCGCGCAGCATGCCCTGCATGCCGCGGCTTTCAAACTGGAACACGGCTTCGGTCTTGCCGTCCGAAAACAATTTGTAAGTCGGCGCATCGTCCAGCGGGATGTTTTCAAAGGCGAAGTTTTCCTGGCCCTTGTGGCGCTTCATGATGAATTCGCGGGCGATCTCCAAAATGGTGAGCGTGGCCAGGCCCAAGAAGTCGAACTTGACCAGACCCGCCGCTTCCACGTCGTCCTTGTCGTACTGGCTCACCGCCGATTCGCTGCCGGGCTGCTGATACAGCGGGCAAAAGTCGGTCAGCTTACCCGGCGCGATCAGCACGCCACCGGCGTGCATGCCCACGTTGCGCGTCATGCCTTCGAGCTTTTGCGCCAGCTCGATCAGGGTCTTCACATCCTCTTCGCGCTCAATGCGCTCGGCCAGGATCGGCTCCATCGCAATCGCGTAATTGTTTTTGTCGCCTTCTTTGGGCGTGGCGGGCGGGTATTGCAGCGTGACCGACATGCCCGGCTTGTTGGGAATCAGCTTGCTGATGCCGTCGCAAAAGGTATAGCTCATGTCCAGCACACGGCCCACGTCGCGGATCGCCGCACGCGCGGCCATGGTGCCGAAGGTGGCGATCTGACTAACCGCATCGCGCCCGTATTTGTCCTTCACATAGTCGATCACCCGGTCCCGGTTGCCCTGGCAAAAGTCGATGTCGAAGTCGGGCATGGACACCCGCTCGGGGTTCAAAAAGCGCTCGAACAGCAGGCTGTATTGCAGCGGGTCCAGGTCGGTGATCTTGAGCGCATAGGCCACGAGCGAGCCCGCACCCGAGCCCCGGCCCGGGCCGACAGGGCAGCCGTTGGCCTTGGCCCACTGGATGAAGTCACCCACGATCAGGAAGTAGCCCGGAAAGCCCATCTTCAAGATGGTGCCCAGCTCAAACTCCAGCCGCTCCACATAGCGCGGGCGTTCTGCATCGCGTTTGGCCTCGTCGGGGTAGAGGTGTCGCAGGCGTTCTTCCAGGCCTTCAAACGAGACGTGACGGAAATAGTCGTCCACCGACATGACCACGCCATTCACAGGCGGGATCGGAAAGTTCGGCAACTGCGGCTTGCCCAGCACCAGCGTCAGGTTGCAGCGCTTGGCAATTTCCAGCGTGTTGGCAATGGCGCTGGGCACATCGGCAAACAAGTCGCACATCTCTTGCGAGGACTTGAAATACTGATCCCGGGTGAACCGCCGTACCCGGCGCGGGTTGGCCAGGATTTCGCCCTCGGAAATGCACACCCGCGCCTCGTGGGCTTCGTAGTCTTCGGTCGACAAAAACTGCACCGGGTGCGTGGCCACCACGGGCAAATGCAAGCGGGCCGCCAAAGCCACCGCGCCTGCCACTTGCGGCTCGTCTTCGGGGCGGCCTGCGCGCTGCAGTTCCAGATAAAAACGGTGCGGAAAAATGGACGCCAATTGCAGCGCCACATCGGCGGCCTTGTCGCTGTCGCCTTGCACCAGGGCCTGCCCCACGGGGCCGGCCTGCGCGCCAGACATGAGAATCAGGCCTTCGGCCAGCTCCTTGAGCCAGGCCAGCTTGACCACTGCCACGTTTTTGACCACGTTTTGGGTCCAGGCCCGAGCCAGCAGTTCGCAAATGTTCAGGTAACCCTGGTGGTTTTGCACCAGCAAGGCCACACGGCTGATGACCCCCAGGTCCCCGCCCAGGCCTTCAAGGTTGATTTCTGCACCCAGAACCGGCTTGACGCCTTTGCCCCGGCCTTCCTTGTAGAACTTGACCCCGCCAAACAGGTTATTCAGGTCGGTCAGGCCCAAAGCGGGCTGGCCGTCTTTGGCCGCCGCCTTGAGCACTTCGTCAATGCGGCAGGTGGAGTCAACGACGGAAAATTCGGAGTGAAGGCGCAGGTGAACAAACATAGCAGGCCATTTTAGATGCCGTCGCCCTGGTCCAGGCGGCGCCGATAGTCAGACTCCCGCAGACTCAAGCTGGCCTAGTCGATCCGCATCTGGCTCTACCCATTTTCAATGAGACAATGTTCTGACAGATACGACACCCATACCCGCTTTCGTATCCGCTTTTGAATTCATTTTCAAATTTTTCAAATGCCCAAAAATCAAAAAAAGCCGCGCATCGGTTTGATCATGACCGAAGATGCCGTGTCCATGGACACCCCCAAGCTGATGGGCAGGCAGTCTGCAGGGCATGGCTTCCTCAAAGCCTGCCTGCAAAACCCCGATCTGCGTGAACGCATCACCCTGGTCACCCCTGCCGGAAAACCCCGCGAAGCGGTGCAGGCGGTGGTCAAGTCGCTCACTGCCAAAGAAGCCGCGCCCGCCCCTGTGCCCTGTCTGGACCTGAACGCCCCTGCTCAGTGGGCCGCGCTGGATGTGCTGCACATGCCCGCCCCGCTGGCCAATCTGCAACTGAGTCAGCGCAGCGCCTGGCGCCTGGACCACCTGGTGTTCAGCGGCGTGACCCACACCATCAGCTCGGCCCATGTCATGCAGCAACTGGCCGACTATGTGCGCACCCCGACCCGCCCAAGCGATGCCCTGATCTGCACCTCGCAGTCGGTGCGCACGGCGGTGGAGCGCATCTGGCGGGTGGAAAAAGCCGTGTTGCAGCGCCGCTTTGGCAGGTTTGAGCGCCAGCCCGAATTGCCCGGCCTGCCCATCATTCCCCTGGGCGTGCACACCCAGGACTTTGCCTTCAGCCCTGCGGACCGGCTGGCGGCCCGCACCACGCTGGGTTTTTCGCCGCAGGATCTGGTGGTCTTGTTTGTGGGGCGCCTGAGCTTTCATGCCAAGGCCAACCCGGTGGCCCTGTACCGCGCTGCGGCCGAGGTAGCGGTGCGCACCGGCCAACGCATCCGCATTCTGGAATGCGGCTGGTTTGCCAACGAAGCCACTGAAAAAGCCTTCAATGAAGTGGCCTTGCAGCACAACGTGCAGGTGCAGCGCCTGGACGGCCGCAAGCCCCACGCCCTCCAGCGCAGCCTGGCTGCGGCCGACGTGTTTTGCTCGCTGTCGGACAACATTCAGGAAACCTTCGGGCTGACCCCCATCGAAGCCATGGCGGCAGGGCTGCCTTGCATCCTGAGTGACTGGGACGGTTACCGCGAAACCTTGCAGCACGGCCAGCATGGCTTTTTGATCCCCACCCAAATGCCGGGGCCATCGGGGCTTGACCGCATTGAGCAGCGCTTTGCCAGCGAGCAGCTCAATTACGACCATTACATCGGCCACATGCAAGCCGTGACGGCGGTGGACGTGGAGCTGACCGTGCAGGCCCTGCAAACCCTGGTCACCCGGCCCGATCTGCGCCAGCAAATGGGCGCCGCCGGTCAAGCGCATGTGCGCCAGCAGTACGACTGGGCTGGCGTGGTGGCGCAGTACGACGCCCTGTGGACCGAACAAACAGCCCGCCTGGCGCAGCACCGAGGCCCCAGACTGCCCCGCCTGCATGCGGCGCAACTGAGCCCGGCTGACCTGTTTCGCCACTACCCCACCCAGCGCCTGACACCCGACACCCCCCTGTACCGGGCACCGGCTACTGGCGTGTACACCGGCAAGGCGGCAGCGTCCGCCGCGCAAAGCGCACGCCAGTGGAGCATGTGGAGCTTTCTGGCCCAGCACTGGATTGCAAGCCCCGATCAGGTAGCCAAAGGCACACAGGCGCTGCACCCGGAGCTGCCTCAAAGCATCCAGCACTGGGGCCAGACCCAGCAACTGAGCCGCCCCCAAAGCCTGCGCCTGGCGGCCTGGCTGATCAAAATCGGGCAGGCCAGCACGCAGCCACCGGCACCAGAGAGCGCTTTGCGCAGCGTGCACCTGATCGCAGGCGACAAACAGCATGCCGCGCAAGGGGACATCCAAAGGCTGCTGGCTGACAAGCGCTGCGTGCTGAACCTGACGCCCGGCACCTTGCAAGAACAGCTGCACCAGATTCAGCAGTGCGGCGGGCATGCGGTGCTGCTCGCGCCCCAAGAGACGCTGCATGACTTCTGGCTGATCGAACGCCTGCACGATGCCTTTGCGCGATTCGCGCTGGTCAAACTCTCGCAGCACGCGCTGGCCATACGCCACGACCTGCTGGCCGCATTCACGGCAATGAACGCCTGCGAAGACAGGAGCTGGCCCGCTGACTCGGCCCGCTTGCATGCGGCTTTGCTGCAAGTGGCGCAAAACGGCCAACTGCCCACAGGCGACTGGGCTGTCGCCTTGAGCCCTGCGCCCCTTCACACCCAAGCCCAGGAGGTGCCCCGTGGCTGACACATTCCCCGCCTTGGGGGTTCCCGAAAAGCCCGCTGGTGAGCTGGTGTTTGTCTGCGCCACACGCCTGAGCACAGCAGATTTCTGGACACAAGCGCCCCTGGGCCTGTCCCTGACCGAATTGCAGCGCCGGGGCGTAGCATTTCGGCTGGAGCTGGCCAGCCACAACCTCAGCCCCCTGGCCACCCACTACAACAAGGCCATTGCCTTAAGCCGCCCCGACAGCCTGCTGGTGTTCGTGCACGACGACGTCAGACTCGATGATTTCTGCTTGGTTGAGCGCCTGCTGGAAGCCTTGGCCGTGTTCGATGTGGTCGGCGTGGCGGGCAACCAAGGGGTCAAGCCCGGCCAGGGCGCCTGGGCCTTTGCTGAAAAAATGGGCACCTGGGACTTGCCGCACAAACTGCTGGGCGGGCTCAACCACATCACCCCCAAACACACCAACGGCTTCAGCCTGTATGGCCCCACGCGTGCGGCCGCCCGCTTGCTGGACGGCGTCTTCATCGCTGCGCGTGCAGGCACCTTGCAAGAAGCCCATGTGCAGTTTGCCCCGGAGCTGGCTTTTCACCTCTACGACCTGGACTTTTGCCTGCTCGCGCACCGCGCCGGTTTGCGTCTGGGGGTCTGGCCGATTGCCATCACCCATTACAGCGCGGGCGACTACCGCTCGGACGCCTGGAAGGCCGCTTACAAAATCTACCGTCAAATGCATTGGCCCCAAGCCAGCCAGAAAGCGGACAAAGCCGACCCCAACCCCGCAGCCCCGAACACACTGGCCGCAGACAAGAGCACCCCATGAAGCCCCTTGCCGACAACCCCTTGTTGAACTACTTCATCAACAACAACCAGCGGGCCATTCACAAATGGACGCATTACTTTGAGATCTATCACCGGTGCCTGGCGCCCTACCGCCAGCAGGAAAACCTGAAGTTCCTGGAGATCGGCATCCAGAACGGCGGCAGCGCCCAGATGTGGAACCAATACTTCACGCAGGGTAGCTTCCACTACATCGGGCTGGACATCGACCCACGTTGCAAAGCGCTCGAAAAAGAAGGCCTGGAAGTCTGGATCGGTGACCAGGCGAGCCGGGACTTTTGGGCGGGCTTCAAGCAAAAACACCCGCAGCTGGACATCGTGCTCGATGACGGCGGCCACACCATGGAGCAGCAAATCACCACCTTCATCGAGCTGTTTCCGGCGCTCAGCGATGGGGGGCTCTACATCTGTGAAGACACCCACAGCAGCTACCTGTCCAAGCTCGGCGGGGGCCTGAAAAAACCCGGCACCTTTCACGAGTTTGTCAAAGGCATGATCGACGACATGCACGGCTGGTACCACCAAAGCGATGAGGCCATTGCCAAAAACTACCTGTGCAATCACCTGTATTCGATCTCGGTGTTTGACTCGGTCATCGTCATGGAAAAACGCCGCAAAAACCCACCCATGAGCCTGGCCACCGGCTTTGAAGGCCCGATCAGCAACCCGGCCTTCATGGACGCCAAGTTCCTCAAATCCAAACTGGGTTGAGCGCGCAAGCCGCCGCCCGTGCCGACGATGAAAATCCTCTTTATCCATCAGAACTTTCCCGGCCAATACCGGGCGCTGGCACCCTCCATGGCCAAGCTGGGCCACGAGGTCATGGCCATCTCCAGCCGCAAAGAAACCACCATCCAGGGCATCCCCAACGTCAGCTATGACAACGCCCGGGGGTCCAGCAAAGGCATCCACCCCTGGCTGCCCTCGACCGAGGCGGCCGTCATCCGGGGCGAAGCGGTGGCGCGCACCCTGAGCCAACTCATGAAAAACGGCTTCACACCCGATGTGATCGTGGGCCACGCCGGTTGGGGCGAGATGATGCTGGTGCGCCAGGTGGCGCCGCACGCCCGCATCACCAGTTTTTGCGAGTATTTCTACAACGGCAAAGGCAGCGATGTGGACTTTGACCCCGAATTTGCCGCCGCCCCGGACGCCGTGATGCGCTGCCATGTGCGCAATTTGCACCTGACCTCGTCGCTGGTCGACTCCGACGTGGGGCTCTCGCCCACCGAATGGCAGGCCAGCCAGTTCCCGGCGTTTTTGCGCCAGCGCATCGAAGTCTGTCATGACGGCATCGAAACCCACCGCCTCACGCCCCGCGATGACGCCTGGATACAGCTGGGCCGCGACAACATCAAGGCCCAGATGGGCGATGAAATCATCACCTTCATCAACCGCAACCTCGAACCCATGCGCGGCTACCACAGCTTCATGCGGTCCTTGCCCCACATCTTGTCCGAACGCCCCAATGCCCGCGTCATTTTGCTGGGCGGCAGCGAAGTCAGCTATGGCCCGGCGCCGCCCACAGGCGGGGGGTACAAGGCCCAGTTCCTGCGTGAGGTGCAAGACAAGATCGACCTGTCGCGGGTGCACTTTGTCGGCCAGGTGCCCTACACCACCATGGTCAACATGCTGCGCGTCTCGGCCGTGCATGTGTACCTGACGGTGCCCTTTGTGCTGTCCTGGTCCATGCTCGAAGCCATGAGCCTGGGCTGCTGCGTGGTGGGCTCGGCCACGCCGCCGGTGCAAGAAGTCATCACCCATGGTCAAAACGGCCTGCTGGTGGACTTTTTTGACCCCGAAGCCATTGCCCGCCAGGTGTGTGATGTGCTGGCCCGGCCGAAAGATGTCAAAGACATCCGCCGCGCTGCGCGTGCGCATGTGGTCAAGCACTACGACTATCAAAAGGTTTGCCTGCCGCGCCACCACCAGATCATCACCGGCATGCCCATGCCCACATGACAACCCCACCCCAGGCTCCTGTTTTCCCTATGGCTTCTTCGTCCCCTTTGCCTGCTTTGGGCCCCGCCGACCTCGCCAAGGCCCAGGCCCTGTTCGCGCTGGGTGCGCAACTGCACGCCGACAAACGCCTCGATGGATCGCAGGCGCTCGCCACCTTCGAGCAAGCCCGTCAACTGGCCCCGAGCAGCCCCGAAATCCTCAACGCCCTGGGGGCCGTGCTCTCGCGCATGGGACGCCATGAAGAAGCCATGGCTTATTTTGGGCAAGCCCTGCAACACCAGCCCCTGCATGCTGACGCGCTGGAAAACCTGGCCGGACTCCTGCACCGCACCCAGCGTTATGAGCAGGCCGCCGAGCATCTGCAGCGCTGGCTGCAAGCCGCGGCCGGGCAAGCCCACTTGGCCCCCTATGTGATGGGGCGGCTGGCCTACACCCGCCGCCTGATGGCCGACTGGCGCGACGATGCCGCGCAAACCCGGGCCTTGCAGCAGGCCCTGAACGCCGGACACACGGCAGCGTTTCCGTTTGAGTTTTTAGGCTTCAGCGACGATCCGGCCGAACACCTGACCAGCGCCCGCACCCTGGTGGCCGACCGCCACCCCGCCAAACCCCAAGCCTTGTGGCAAGGCCAACGCTGGACAAATACGCGCATCAAAGTGGCCTATGTGTCCAACGACTTTTGCAACCACGCCACGGCGGTGCTGCTGGCCCAGGTTCTGGCCTTGCATGACACAAGCCGGTTTGAAATCTTTGCCTTGTCGTGGAGCCCGCTGCAAGACGCCATGCACCAACGCATCCGCAACGCGGTCGAGCATTTCATCGACATCTCCACGCTGAGCGACGAACAGGTGGCGCAGTGGCTGCATGCCCAGCAAATCGACATCTGCATGGACATCAAGGGCTTTGCCAGCCATTACCGCTTGGGCATTTTTGCGCACCGGCCCTGCCCCCTTCAGGTCAGTTATCTGGGCTACCCCGGCTCTTCGGGGGCATCCTATATGGACTACCTGATTGCCGACGCACATGTCATCGCACCCGAAGACAGCGTGCACTACAGCGAACACCTGGTGCGCCTGCCGCACAGCTACCAGGCCAACGACCCCACCCGCGAAGTGGCGCCCCCACCCACCAGCCGCCAGGCGCTGGGCCTGCCCGAGCGCGGCAGCGGCACACAGGGCTTTGTGTTTGCCTGCTTCAACAACAGCTACAAAATCACCCCCGAGCTGTTTGCCCAGTGGATGCAGGTCTTGCAGGCCACACCGGGCAGCGTGCTGTGGCTGCTCGAAGCCAATGACTGGGTCAAAAACAATTTGCGCCAGCAAGCCCGCGAGCAGGGCGTGGACCCGGCCCGCTTGCTGTTTGCCCCGCGAGTGCCCACGCCCGAGCACCTGGCCAGGCACGCCGGGGCCGACCTGTTTCTGGACACCTTTCCGGTCAACGCCCACACCACCGCCGCCGACGCCTTGTGGATGGGCCTGCCCGTGCTCAGCCGCTATGGGCGCAGCTTCTCCAGCCGCGTCGCCTATTCGCTGCTGCACGGCTGCCAAGTGCCCGGCGGCGCCCCGCTGGTGCAAGAGCTGGCTGTGGACCAGCCAGATTTGTATGTGCAGCGCGCCATTGACCTGGCCCGTGACCCGGCCCGTTTGCAGCGCCTCAAAGACCACCTGCACACGCAGCGCACCCACTTGCCGCTGTTTGACGCCGCCCTGACTTGCCACCACCTGCAAGCCGCTTACAGCGCCATGTGGCAACGCTGGCAAGCGGGCTTGGCCCCAGCGGCCATGGACATTGCCGCCAGCGAACCCAGCCGCTCAGCGCCTGTGCCATCCCAAGCCCAGGCCCCAGCCCGGCCTGCGACCACCGACCTGGCGCAAGCCACGGCCAGCCAGCTGCAAACCCTGAGCTTGGGGCTACTGGCCTCGGGGCCGCCGCAGCTGGCTTTGGCCGTGTTTGATGCGGCGCTCAAGGCCCGCCCGCAAGAGTCGGCCCTGTGGCGGGCCCGTGCCCACACCGCTTTGCGCCTGCCCGACGCGGCCCTGCGCGCCCAAGGCCTGGCCGACTTGCAGCGCGCCCACCAGCTGGACCCCACGCATGAGCGCCTGCGCTATGAACTGGCGCTGACGCTGGAGCAGTCGGGCGATGTCGCCGCCGCTTGCCAGCACCTGGCGCATCTGGAAACGCAGGCCCCCCAAGACAGCCAATACCCGCTCAAACATGTGCGCTGCCTGCGCAGCATGGGCCAGCTCGAGGCGGCCTTGGCCGTGTGCCAGCAATGGGTGAAGCGCCAACCCTCTGAGGCACAGGCCTGGACCCAGCAAGCCTCGGTGCTTTGGGCACTGCAACAAGCCGTGCCCGCCACAGCCAGCGTGCAAGAGGCGCTGCGCCTGGCCCCCGATGCCGCTGACGCCTTGAACCTGCGCGGCCTGCTGGGGCGCGAAAACGGCCTGCCCACCAGCCAAGCCCTGGCCGACTTCGAACGCGCCCACCAGCTGGAGCCTGCCAACCCCTATTACCTGTCCAACATCGCCATCACCCTCGATGAGTTGGGGCGCCTGAGCGCCGCCCTGCCCTGGTGGCAAAGCCTGCTGAAGTTGCCGGGCACGCCGCCCGCCGACGTGCTGCTTTTGCAGGCACACGGCGCTGAACAGCTGGGCCAAACACAGCAAGCCATGGACTTGTTCCTCCAAGCCGCGCAAGCAGAGCCGGACAACTTTGACGCCTGGCTGCAATACGGCCACAGCTGCACCTCGCTGGGCAAAGACCAAGAGGCCAAAGACGCCTATGTGCAGACCCTGCGCATTGCGCCGGACAATGTGCATGCCCTGTCGGCCCTCATGCGTGCCGAACGCTGCGTGGGCGACTGGCAGCACCACACCCCCCGTTTGGCGCAGGTGCTGCACGCCGCCGAGCACAGCGATGTGCCGGTCAACCCGTTTTTGATGACCATCGTGAGCGATGACCCCGCGCTGCAACGGCGGGTGGGCGAACTCGAATCGGCGCAAATCGGCCAAAACATCACACCCATACCCTGGCCCCCTGCAAGCCAAGCGCCCCGCCCTGCGGGCCAGCGCCTGCGCATCGGGTATTTTTCGGCCGATCTGCACGACCACGCCACCAGCTACCTGATGGCCCAGATGCTCGAATCACATGACCGCCAGCGCTTTGAGGTGTTTGCCTACAGCTTTGGGCCTGATGCCAAAGACCATGCTTACCGCCAGCGCCTGGTGCGCGGCATCGAACACTTTCACCAAGTCCATCACCTGGGCGCACGCCAAATTGCCGAGCTGGCGCGCACGCACGGCATCGACATTGCCGTGGACCTCAAAGGCCACACCCGGCAAGGACGGCCGCAGATTTTTGCCTGGCGTGCCGCGCCCCTTCAGGTCAGCTACATCGGCTTTCCGGGCACGCTGGGTTCACCGTGGATGGACTATGTGGTGGCCGACACCCACGTCATCCAAGCCGAAGACCTGGCGCATTACAGCGAAAAAGTCGTGCGCCTGCCCGGCTGCTACCAGGCCAACGACACCCAAAGAGCCGTGGCCAGCCCCGGCTTCAGTCGGCAAACCGCAGGACTGCCCGCCGATGCCCTGGTGCTGTGCTGCTTCAACAGCACCTTCAAGATCAAGCCCGAAGTGTTTGACACCTGGCTGGGCTTGTTGCACGACTTGCCCCAAGCCGTGCTGTGGCTGTTTGACAAAAACCGGCAAGTGCAAGACACCCTGCGGCAAGTGGCGCAAGCGCGGGGCATTGCGCCTGAACGGCTGGTCTTTGCAGGCTATGCCCCGCTGCCCATGCACCTGTCGCGCTACCGCCTGGCCGACCTGTTTTTGGACACGGCCCCCTACAACGCCCACACCACGGCCAGCGACGCCTTGTGGGTGGGCTTGCCGGTGCTGACCCTGCGCGGACGCAGCTTTGCCTCACGCGTGGGTGCCAGCTTGCTCAGCACGCTGGGCCTGCCCGAGCTGATCACGCACGACCTGACCGAATACCGCGCCCAAGCCCTGGCCCTGTGCCAACAACCCGGGCAACTGGCCGCCTTGCGCCAGCGCGTGCTCAAAAGCCCCCACCGCGCCGAGCTGTTTGACGGCCAACGCCTGGCCGCCCGCATGGAGGCGGCCTATCTGCGCATGGACCAGCGTCAACAACAAGGCCTCCCGCCCGAGTCCTTCGACGTGTGATACGGTGGGCTCCGGCGCAGGGGCCATGCCGGGGCTGAAGCCGCCGACCTACAAATTCCGTGCATTCGCAGGTCAGTGGCTTTATCTCCAACGTTTGTCGACTTCGGCACAGGCCCCCATCACACCGGCAGCACCGCGCCGGTGATCGAAATGTCCGTGTCTATCAAGAGCATGCCCTGTGACACCGAAGTGGCGTTGAGCACGTTGTAAACGTTGTACGTCTGAAGACCCGTCTGGGGCGTGGTGAATGTGACCCTGCCGGTATTTTGGATCGCAGCAGACTCGGCCGCATCGATCACGGTGTTGCCGTTGAAGTCATAGCTGAGCGTGCCAGAGACAATTTTGGCCAAGGTCATGCCCGAACCCAAGTCACTCAAGTCCATGGCATCGCCGCTGTTGCCGTCAATCATCAGGAAAGGCCGCAAGCTGAAGTTGCTGCTGGCGGCGTTACCCAGCGTCAAATCCGACAAATCCACAATGTCTGTGGCGGCCATCTTCAAGGTGTTGTTGCCGGTGCCGGTCAAGTCAATCCGTTCCACGTTCAACCAGTTGGCGGTGGCGTGCATGCTCAGCGTCAAGTCCAGCACCAGACCGGCGCCATCGAACTTGACCATGTCCATGCCCGCGCCCCCGCTGACGGTGTCGGCATTCGCATCGTTTTGCCAATCGAAATTGAAGATGAACACATCCGAGCCCAACTCGCCAAAAGCATAGTTGGTGCCAGCGCCCATCACGATGGTGTCGTTGCCAAAAATGGTGCCCACCGCGCCTTCACCGCCAACCAGGCTGTCGTCGCCCGCGCCGCCGTCCAGCCAGTCATCGCCAATACCCCCATTTATGCTGTCATTGCCGTCGCCGCCATACACCGTGTCCATGTCCTCGTTGGCAAAAATCGAGTCATTGCCAGCGCCACCGAAAATCAGGTCATTGCCAAAGCCGCCAAGCACCGTGTCGTTACCGGCATTGGTGATGAGGGTGTCGTTGCCGGTGTGACCGTTGACAGAGTCAGCCGAAAACCCGGTGGTGATGAGGTCGTCTCCCCCGCCGCCAAACACCGTGCTGGCGCCGTCCGAGCTGTAGATGGTGTCATTGCCACCGATCGTTTCCACCAAGAACTCATCGCCAAACAAGCGATCCCCGTTGGTCGAGCCCCCGTTGCGCGCATCGATGAAGTCGTTGCCATAGCCACCATAAATGGTTTCCACCGACGAGCTGCCCGTGGTGAAAATGGTGTCGTTGCCCAAGCCCGCAGAAATCACGCTGACTGCGCCACCGGTTTGCACAAAATAGTCGTCACCAGCGTCGCCTTGCAGGTATTTGCTGGTGCCGGTGCTCAGGATGGTGTCATTGCCCAGACCGCCAAAAACGCTGGCACTGACGCCATCGGTCCTGATGTCGTCGTTGCCGTCCCCCCCCCACAGAAAATCTGCACCGGCACCACCGATCAGGGTGTCGTTACCGGCATCCCCCATGATGCTGTCCACACTGACCCCACCCACCAGTGAGTCGTTGCCGTCGCCGCCCAACAAGGTGTTGGTGCCACTGCCGCCTACCAGCGTGTCATGGCCTGCGTCACCGAACATGTAGTTGAAACCCACACCCGAGGCATATACCTGGTCATCGCCGGCGCCGGCGTTCACGGACTGCACATAACTGGAACTCTCGAAGCCATTACCCACATACACCGTGTCGTTGCCCGCACCGGAGCTGACCGTGTCCGTCGCGGTTGCTGACTCACCCGTTTTGCCCACGTCAATGTAGTCGTTACCACTGCCGGTGATCACCCGCTCTGCGCCAAAAGTACCCGACCCGGCCTGAATCCAGTTGTTGCCGTTGCCTGCATCAATGTGGGTGATGCCGGTGCTGCCCCAGGTCCCGTAGTAGGGTGAACCCATGAAGTTCACGATCGTGTCGTTGCCAGCACCGGCATACACGGTGTCACTTTGATAGGACGTATAACTGTTGCTGGCCAGGTCCCCCATGTGGATGTAGTTGTCCCCCCCGGATACGCTCACAAATTCTGATGCTCCGCCGCCGGTGTAAATCGTGTCGTTGCCCATGCCCGCAAAGATGGTATCCGAGAGGGCATCCGTGCCTGCGGCATCAATGTAGTCGCTGCCGCCGCCCCCCCAAATGGTGTCGGCGCCACTGCCGGCGATGATGCTTTCCGAAGCCGCAGACCCCCATACCCTGTCTGCGGCAGAGCCTGTCCAGATGTGTTCAAAACCGCGCACATAATCCGCGCCGAGGGTGGCACCACTGATGGACACCTGCTGGAAACTGGCGGACCCACCGTCCAGACTCACCCAGATGGCGTTGCCCGATTGATAAAGCAACCAATCCACCCCTGCACCCCCATCGACCGTATCGGCCTCGTCGGCAGTGGCATTGGCGCCTGGGGAAATCGTGTCATTACCCGCCCCAGAAACAATCGAATCGGCACCGCCCCCTGACCAGATGGAGTCATTCCCCGAGCCTGTGCTGATGGTTTCGGCCCAGGTGCCAGTGGTCGTTCCAGCTGCGCCCACAAAAGTGTGGAACGTGACATTGCCATTGCCAAACAGCCACACATCCATGTAGCGGACTTCATCCGTGCCATAAGTCTGGCCGCCATTGACCGTGACGCTGGCCACGTTGTTGACTGGGGTGGCCAGGGCCGTGATATTGCCGCTGAAAGCGCGCAGGTCCAGCGTGTCCGCCGGGCCTGGGCTGACGGTTTCGCCACCCACATAGGTGTCGTTGCCCACCTCGAGCACAAAGGCGTCAGCGCCCGATCCGCCCACCAGGCTGTCATCGCCCGCACCGCCCCACAAGGTGTCGTTGCCAGCCACGGCTCTTAAGGTGTCGCGGCCTGCGCCACCTTGCAAGAAGTTGGCCACCGTGTCACCCACCAGTAAATCGGCGCCAAAGCCCCCGTACACGTTTTCAATGCCGGTCAGAATGTCGGTGCCCTCTGCGCCCCAGACACTGCCGTTGCCGGCAATGGCCACCGAGCCCACACCCAAGGACGTGCCCATGGTGCCCAAAGAAACCCCCAAAGACACGGTCACACCAGAAGCGGCCTGGCTGTAGTCGGCCCAGTCGTTGCCCGCCCCGCCGATCAGGGTGTCGTTACCCGCACCACCGGTCAGGGTGTCGTCCCCCAAGCCACCACTCAAGGTGTCCTGTCCTGCGGCACCACTGAGCCAGTTGCCCAGGCTGTCGCCCACCAAGGAATCGTTGCCCCCTGCGCCCAGCACGTTTTCGATGCTGAACAGCGAATCATTGCCCGTGGCCCCCTGCACCGTACCGGCCACCAGGTTGACCGTGACGGCACCCGTGACGTCGCCCGAATTGGGCGTGAAGTCGGCCCAGTCATTGCCCGCAGCGCCGTTGATGGAGTCGTTGCCAGCGCCGCCGCGCAAGGTGTCGTCGCCACCCGCGCCGTTCATGGTGTCGTTGCCCCCCCGTCCGGTCGCAAAGTCGGGGCCAGGTGTGCCCATCCAGAAGGTGCTGGCCGATGACAGTTGCGACAGGTACACCGCACTCACGCCGTTTTGCACCGCCACGGTGTCGTTGCCGCCCGTGCTGCCTCTGTTGGTGTAGAGCAGATAGCTGCTGCCTTCAATCTGCATCGTGTCAGCGGCCAGGTCGGCATTGGCGTCCAGAATGTCCCAGCCATCGGGCAGGAAGACCTTGCCATTGACACCGTCAATGCGCAAGAAAGCGGCCGCACCATTTTGGCCCGTGATCATTTCCACGTTGGCCATGTCCGTGCCCAGCTTGAGCTGATTGAGGCCGCTGCCGATGTCGATCACTTCAACACTGGTCAAAGCCCCCAGAACACGCCCGCCCGTGACGGTATCGGCCACCGTCAGGTCAAAGATCTGTCCGCTGCCGATCAACTGCAATTTGTCGGTGCCAGCGCCGCCCTGCAAATTGATGCCCGAGAAATCTCCGCCCAATTGCTCAAACGTGATGGTGTCATTGCCGTCACCTGCGGTGATCACCCCCGCAGCGCTGATGTTCATGAAGTCATCGCCCAGGCCGCCGTCGATCAGCGTGGTGCTGTCGCTGCCCAGGGTGTAGATGGTGTCGTTGCCCAAGCCCCCCAAAATGGTGTCATTGCCTTGACCACCCACCAGGATGTTGTCTTGGCCATCACCCACGATGCGATCACTCAAAATGGAGCCATAGGCGTTTTCGACTTGGCTGATCAAGTCTGTGGCCGCTCCCACACTGGCGCGACCGGCGGTCAAATCCACCGAGACCCCCACCGCCACCTGGGCGTAGTTGACCCAATCACTGCCGTCGCCGCCCTCCAGCAAGGCGCCGCCGCTGCTGGCCAGGGTGTCGTCACCAGCACCACCTTGCAAGGTGTCTGCGCCCGCACGGCCCCACAGGTAGTCATTGCCCGCACCGCCCATGAGCAGGTTGTTGGCGCTGTCCCCGATCAGGGAGTCATTGAACTTGCTGCCCTGCAGGTTTTCAACACCCACCAAGGAGTCTTGGTTGCCATAGCCGTCTGTGCCCAGTGAGGTGAACAAATCGACGTTGACCGCGCTCAGGTCAGCGTCGTAGTCAACCAGATCAATGCCCGCGTCACCAAAGAAGGTGTCGTTGCCCGAGCCACCCACCAAGGTGTCATCGCCCGAGCCACCGGCCAGGGAGTCGTTGCCGTCATCGCCGCGCAAACTGTCGTTGCCTGCGCCACCCCACAGGGTGTCGTTCCCGGCCCCGCCAATGATGCTGTTGGTGCCACTGTCACCGCCCAGGGCATCGGCAAAAGCGGTGCCCAGCATGTGTTCGATGTTCATCAGGGAGTCGGTCGAACCCACGCCATCAGCAAACGAGGCCATGGCGCCACCGGTCAAGGTGCCACTGGCGCCTGCCGTCGCAGCGCCATCGAAGATGAACCAATCATCGCCCGTGCCGCCATCGATCGTGTCGGCGCCTGCGCCGCTGATGAGCGTGTCGTCGCCAGCGCCCGCAGACACGCTGTCGGTGCCCGCACCACCGTCAATGATGTTGGCCTCTGCGCTGCCAAAAATCACGTCAGCGCCCAAGCCCCCTACCGCGTTCTCAATCGAGACCAGGCTGTCGCTGTTGGCGGCCACATTGGTGCCGGAGGCCACGCCCGTTTGCAAGTTGATGGTCACGGCAAGGGTCGCGCTGCTGTAGCTGATGGTGTCGCTTCCAGCCAGACCGTCAAAATCGTCATTCAAGCCCACACCGCGGACCAAGCCATTGAACAGATCGCCCTGTTCGGTGCCCGACATGCCCCAGCGCACCACGATGTTGTTGTTGTCGCCCAGGTTAAACCCCAGCGGAATCGATACATCGGTGATCACGTTGCCAGCCAGATCGGTCAGGCGTGCACCCAGGATGCTGTTGATCGTCAGGTCGGCGGTCGACTCATTGGGGCCCACGGTGTAGGTGCCCTCCAGCAGTCGACCCTCCGTTGCTGCCGTCAGGGTGACCACAGCACCCGTGTCCAATGCCAAACGAATGAAGGAGCCCGCCTGCACGACTTCGTTGATCGTGGCTGAAACATTGATGGCAGAGCCCACCACCGCGCCCCCCGTGGCGACCCCGTTGAGCACGGCGTAATTGAGCAAACTGCTGCTGAAAAAGCTTTCTGCCAAAGAGGTGGTGCTGTCGAGGGTGAATGTCAGGCTGGTGGTCACACTGACGTTGCCAAACGGGTCCGTCACACGGGCCTGCAAAGTATGTTGCCCGTCGGTCGTTGGCACAGCAAAGCTGTCTGACCAGCCTGCACCGTTCAGGTTGTAGGACACCGTGCCACCGCTTTCGACGTTGTCCACACTGATGCGGCCATCCTTGGTGATTTTGTCGCTGCTGCTGGAGCCGCTGTCACAGGTCAGCGCCAGAGTTGGTGCTTGTGTACTCAGGTCCAGCAGGAAGCTGAATACACGGTCTGTCCCGTTGTTGTTGGCCACATCGACCGCACGCACTTGCACGGCGTTGATGCCCTCTGTGGCACTGAAGGTTGTGGTCCAGGTATTGCCCCCATTGGTACTGTATTGGACGATGCCATTGGCCTCCACGCCCGAGACCGAGATTCGACCGTCATTGGTCAGCAAATCGCCATCCACCCCGGCATCGCACAACAGCGACACGGTGGGGGCCGCAGGGCCGGTGGTGTCCAGCGTGAACGTCAAGGGCGTGCTGGTGCTGAAGTTGCCCACTTGGTCAGTGGCGATGGCACGAACTTGATAAGCCCCATCGGTGATGGGCGAGAACGTGGCGGTGGGCGCACTCCAGCTGCCCCCGCCATCGGTACTGAACTGGTAGGTGACTGTCACGCCTGAGGCGTAGGTCTGTGAATACTTGACCAAACCGTCATTGGTGATGCGGTCCGACATGAACAGCGCACTGCGGCCGCTGTCGGTTTTCAGGCTCAAGGTGGGCGTGGTGGGATTCAGGGTCAAGCGCGTGAAGTCCAGCGCATCGGTGCGCTCGTTACCGGCTTTGTCCACCACTTTGACACTGACGGTGTAATCCGCGTCCAGTGTGGGCTGCACGTAGCTGGCCGCCCAATCGCGCACCGGCGTGCCATTGGCCAGGGTCACTTTGTAAAAAGTGCGCACATCGGCCAGCGCATCGGTGCCGGGGTCAAAACTGAGGGACAGGGCCACATTCGAGGTCACCCGGTCGGTGCTGCTGGAGCCTGTGTCCGAGGTCAAACTCAATTTGGGACTGTTGAGCGCCGTATCGAGCGTGAAACTCAGGCTGTTGCTCAAGCCCACGTTGCCAGCGCCGTCAATGGCCCGCACCGTGACCGTGTTGAGGCCGTCCACCGCAAAGAAGGTGCTGGAGAAACTCGCGCCACCATCGGTGGAATAGGACAGCACTTCACCCGCCGCGTATCCGGCCACGGTGATGGTGCCTGCATTGGTGTATTGGTCAATCCCGCTGGTGCCCGAGTCGCAGCTCAAAGTCACTGTGGGGCTGGGGGCTGTGTTGTCCAGCGTGAAGTTCAGGACATCGGACACCACACGGTTGCCCGCCGCGTCGCTGGCCCTTATGCGCACGCTGTTGCTGCCCTGAACGGCAGAGAATGTGCCCATCCAGATGCTGCCATCGGTGCTGAACTCCAGGACATCGCCCACGCTGGCACCCACCACGGAGATGGCGCCGTTGTTGCTGATGTTGTCGCCCGAGGTGCCGCTGTCGCAGGCCAGAACCAGGGTGGGCTTGGTGACCAGGGTGTCCAGCGTGAAATTGAGCGTTGCAGGCGTGCCCACATTGCCTGCGCTGTCGATGGCCCGCACACGCAAGGTGTTCGACCCTTCTCCGGCCGCAAACGTGGTGCTCCAGGTGCTGCCGTCGGTGCTGTATTGCAAGGTGGCGCCCGCCTCCAAAGAGCTGGCCGCCACGGTGCCCACATTGCTGATCTTGTCCGTGCCCAGGCTGCCGCTGTCGCAGACCAGTCCGACCGAGGGCGCGTCAGGGCCGGTGGTGTCCAGGGTGAAGCTGTAATCGGTGATCGCGCCCACCAGGCCGGCCGCATCGGTGATGCGCACCTTGACGGCGTTGACGCCTTCTGCCGCGCTGAAGGTGGTGGCCCAGGTGCTGCCATTGGTGCTGTATTCGATCAGGCTGGCCGTCTCGGGGGTGCTCACTTGCAAGCTGCCGGATGTGCTCAGCTTGTCCGAACTGCTGGCGCCACTGTCGCAGCTGAGGCTGACGGTGGGCGCCAGTGGCGCGGAATTGTCCAGCGTGAAGCTCAAGCTGCTGATTGGGCTGAGGTTGCCTGCCGCATCGACGGCACGCACCTGCAAGGTGTTCACGCCCTCCACGGCCGTGAAGGTCGATGCCCAGGTGCTGCCGTTGGTGCTGTACTGCACCGCAGTGCCCGCTGCGCTGCTGGCATTGACCGCGCCCAGCTGGCTGATCTGGTCAGTGGCGGACAGGCCACTGTCACACACCAGCGCGATCACAGGCGCCGCAGCGGCCGTGGTGTCGAGCGTGAAGGCCAGCGATTGGCTGCGCTGGTTGCCCGCCGCATCGGTGACGCGCACGCTCAGGGTGTTCGAGCCTTCCACAGCGGTGAAGGTGCTCGCCCAGGTGCTGGCGTTGGTGCTGTATTCCACGCTTGCACCCGCTTCCACCCCTGTCAAAGCCAGGATCGCGCTTTGGGTGATGGCATCGGCAGCGCTCGCGCCGCTGTCACAGGCCAAAGCGACAGTGAAGTTCGACACCGCCGTGTCCAGCGTGAAGCTCAGCGGCATGGCGCTGGCCACGTTGCCCGCGCCGTCGGTGACCCGGAGCATCACGGTGTTGGCGCCTTCGGCCGCCGCAAAGGTGGTGCTCCAGGTGTTGCCATCGGTGCTGAAGGTGACGCTGGCGCCGCTTTCCACATTGCCCAGGCTCAAACTGGCCAAGCTGGTGATTCTGTCGCTGCTGCTGGCGCCGCTGTCGCACGCCAGGCTCAAGGTGGGCGTGGCGATGGTTTTGTCAATCACCACGGCCAGTGTTTGGGCAGCGCTGGTGTTGCCTGCCGGGTCCATGGCGACCACGCTGATGGTGCCGCTGCTCATGGCCAGGCTGGCCGTGACCGACCAGGCGCCGCTGGCGTCCACGGTGGTGCTCAGCACCTCGCCCGTGGCGGGCATGGTGACCACGATGGTGTCGCCTTTGAAGCCTGTGCCGCTCAGGGTGGGGATGTCGATGCGGGTGATCAGGTCGCTCAGATTGCCGCTGTTGCTGGCATCGTCGAGCTTGACGGTGAAGTCCGGTGCACGCGTGTCCACCGCATAACTGGCCGAGGCCACCGTGCCCGCATTTCCGGCCTCGTCGGTGTAGGTATTGGCCAGCACAACGCTGTTGCTGTCTGCTTCCACACCTGCGGCAGGGGTGAATGTGGCCGTCCACACGAGGCCATCGGCACTGGCGGTGAAGCTGCCCAGCGTGCCGTTGGACGCAGAGACATCGGCGTTGCTGAAACCCAGCACTTTTTCACTGAAGGTGATGGTCACCGTCGCGCTTTCGCCCATCTTGAGTGACGCATCACTCAGACGCACAACAGCAGCGGGCGATAGCCGATCAATGGCGTAGTTGGCGCTGGTGGCCACCAGGCCGTTGTTGCCTGCCAAGTCGTTGTACCCATTGGTGATGTGAACAGAATTGGTCGCGACTTGCACCGCGTCAGGCGTGAAAGTACCCAGCCAGGTTTGTCCACCGTCTGTGGACACCAGGGTGCTGAGCGTGCCGTTTTGCACACGCACATCGCTGTTGTCAAAGCCGGTCACTTTTTCACTGAAAGCAATCGTGACCTGGGCAGTTTCGCCCGCCTGCAAATTGACATCGGACAAGCTGATGCTGGCCGTGGGTCCCTGGGTGTCCACGGCGTAATTGACACTGGAGGCGGTGCCCCCGAGGTTGCCCGCCAGGTCTTTGTAACCGGCTGCGGCCACGGTGATGCTGTTGCTGGCCACTTCGATGCCCGCGTTGGCGGTGAAGGTGCCCACCCAAGTGATGCCGCCATCGCTGCTGGCCAGGGTGCTCAGCGTGCCGTTGGGCGCTGTCACATCGCTGTTGTCAAAGTTTTGCACCGCCTCACTGAAGACGAGTGTCAGCGTTGCGTTTTGTCCTGCGGTCAATCGGGTGACGGCAGCGCCACTGGCATCTTTGAGGGTCACTTGGGCGCTGGGCACCTTGGTGTCCAGAATGTAGTTGCCGCTGACGCTGCTGCTGCCCGCATTGCCCACCAGGTCGGTGTAGGTGTTGGCCAGTGCCACCAGGTTGGTGGCGTCCTCCACGTTGGACGTGGGCGTGAAAGTGCCTTGCCAGGTGGTGCCCCCGTCAGCGCTGGTCAGAGTGCCCAAACTGCCATTGGCCACCGTCACATCTTCGTTGCTGAAGCCTTGCACGGCCTCGCTGAACTTGACGGTCAAGGTGGTGCTTTCGCCCGCTTTGAGAAACTCGCTGCCCAAGGTGATGACGGCTGTGGGCGCCTGGGTGTCCAGGCTGTAGTTGCCACTGGTGCTGCCCGTGCCGCCATTGCCGGACAGATCGCTGTAAACCGGGCCCAGGGTGATGATGTTGCTGGTGTCTGTCACATTGCTGGCGGGCGTCAAGGTGGCCGTCCAGGTTTGGCCGCCATCGCTGCTGAGCAGATTACTCAGCACGGCGTTCTCGGCCGCCACATCGCCCAAATCAAAACCCGTGACTTTTTCACTGAAGACGATGGTGACGGTGGCCGTTTCTCCGGCCTTCAAGGAGGCCTTGCTGATGGCCATGCTCTGCACCGTGGGTGCCAGCGTGTCCACCGTGTAGGTGTGGCTTTGACTGATGCTGCGGCTGTTGCCTGCGGCATCGGTGGCAATCACCAGCACATTCACGGTTTTGTCAGGGTCGGCAATCAAATCAGCCGTGTCCACATTCAGACTGAAATGCCCCACCGCATTGAGCACACCCGTCACGGTTTTGCCATTGACCATGACGCTGACTGCATCCCCTGCGCGCGCCTGGGTCACGGCACCTGTCACGGCCGTGAGGGCTGCCTGGGCGTCCACCGGCCCGATGCCGTTGTCACCGGTGATGGCACCCACCGTCAAGACCGGCGCCGGACTGGTGGTGTCCAGCGTGAAATTGAACACCACCGGTGTGCTGATGTTGCCCGCCACATCGGTTTGCCTTACCTGCACACTGTTGTCGCCTTCGGTGGCCGTGTAGGTCACGCTCCAGGTGTTGCCGTTGGTGCTGTATTCCAGCAAAGCCCCGGATTCACTCGTGACGTTCATGGACCCGATGGTCGTGACCTTGTCGCTGCTGCTCACACCCGAATCGCACAGCAAGCTCACGCTGGGGTTGCCGACGGTCTTGTCAATGACCACAGCGAGGTTTTGCGTGGCATTGGTGGCGCCCGTGTAGTTGACCACCACCAGGCCCGAGCTGATCGGGTTGACGGGTGTGACGCTCCACAAGCCATTGATGTCCACCGTGGTGTTGAGCTCTTCCAGCGTGCCGGGCATGGTCACTTTGACCGAATCGCCCGGCTTGCCCGTGCCGCTGATGGTGGGCGTATCGTCGTTGGTGGTCAGATCGGTCAAAGTGCCGCTGTTGCTGGTGTTGGCCAGAACCGCCGTGAACGTGTCTCCCTTGGTGTTCAAGGTGAAGTTCAAGGGATCTGAAATGGCCTGGTTGCCTGCTGCGTCTGTGCTGCGCACATAGACCGTGTTGCTGCCTTCGACTGCGCTGTAGCTGCTGATCCAACTGCTGCCATTGGAGCTGTATTCGATCAGGGCCCCCGCATCGGCACCCAGGACCTGCAGCCCCCCCTGTGTGGTGACCAGATCGCTGGGCGTGCCCGTGTCGCAAATCAATGACAAGCTGGGCTTGGTGATCCGTTGATCGACCGTAAAGGTCAGCGTAGACACTGCTCCGGCATTGCCCGCCGCATCCACCACCCGTGCCTTGACGGTATTGACGCCCTCGCCTGCGGCAAAAGTGGCGGCCCAGGCGGCACCATCGGTGCTGTATTGCAGGCTGCCGCCAGCTTCCAGTGTGGTCGCCAGGATGGCACCACTGTGGGTGATTTTGTCGGTGCCCGAGCTGCCGCTGTCACAGATCAAGGCCAAAGCAGGTGCAATGGGCGCCTGGCTGTCCAGGGTGAAGGCCCATTCGGTGACACCCGAGACCAGACCGGCCAAGTCGGTGACCCGCACACGCACGGTGTTGGCGCCCTCAGAAGCCGCGAACGTGGTGGCCCAGGCGCTGCCGTTGGTGCTGTATTCGATGAAACCGCCAGTTTCGGCCGTGCTGATTTGCAAGCTGCCATTCAAGCTCAGCTTGTCGCTGGCAGAGCTGCCACTGTCACAGGCCAGGGCCACTGTGGGATTGGATGGTGCCGTGGTGTCCAGACGGAACACCAAAGTACCCACCTCGCTCAAGTTGCCTGCCAGATCCATGGCGCGGGCATACACCGTGTTGGCGCCTTCAGCGGCTGCAAACGTGGTGCTCCAAGTGAGCGCATCGGTGCTGAACATCACTGTGGCACCCGTTTCATGGCTCACGTTGATCGCGCCTTGCGCGGTGATCCGATCGCTGCCGTTCAAGCCCCCATCACACACCAGCGAGATGACGGGTTGATCGGGCCTCAAAGTGTCCATCGTGAAGGCCATGTCCTTGATGCGCACATTGCCTGCCGCATCGCTGACACGCACCTGGAAGGCATTGCCACCCTCCACCGGCACAAACGTGCCCAGCCAGGTGCTGCCGCCATCGAGGCTGTAGCTGATGGCATCGCCCGCCACGACACCTGTGGTCTGCAGCCCGGAGGCGCTGGTCACCTTGTCTGTGGCCAGGCCACTGTCACACAGCAAGGCCACGGTGTAATCAGCCACCGAACTGTCCAGGGTGAAACTCAAGGGGCTGGAGACCGCCGCATTGCCCGCACCGTCCGTGGCGCGCACGGTCAGGGTGTTCAGGCCTTCGTTGGCCGTGAAGGTGGTCAACCACAAGATGCCGTTGGTGCTGTATTCGAGCGTTGCACCGGCCTCGGCCGTGACGCTGATGGCGCCTTGCTGCGTGATTTTGTCAACTGCGCTGATGCCGCTGTCGCAGACCAGCACCACCACAGGGTTGGCGATGGTTTTGTCAATGACCACGGCCAGTGTTTGCGTGGCGGCGGTGGCACCTCCCGTGCTGGTGGCACTGATGCTGATATTGCCGCTGCTGATGGCCAAAGTGGGCGTGACCGACCACAGGCCATTGGCCCCGACGGTGGCTGTCATCACTTCGCCGGTGCCTGGCATGGTGACCGTGATCACATCCCCATTGGAGCCGGTGCCCGTGATGGTGGGGGTGTCGTCACTGGTGACCAGGTCGCTCTTGGCGCCCGTGTTGCTGCTGTCATCCAGACGTCCGGTGAAGCTGGGCGCGCGGGTGTCCACCGCATAGCTGGCACTGGCCGCAGTACCGGCGTTGCCAGCCAGATCGGTGTAGGTGCTGGCCAGGGACAAGCTGTTGACTGGCACCTGGATGTTGGCAGATGGCGTGAACGTGGCCACCCAGCTCAGTCCGTCGGCGCTGGCGGTGAAGGTGCTCAGCGTGCCATTGGGCGCTGACACATCGGCATTGCTGAAGCCACTGACGCGCTCACTGAAGGTGATGGTGACCGTGGCGCTCTCTCCGGCTTTGATGGCCGTGTTGCTCAAGCTGATGCTGGCTGTGGGCGAGAGGCGGTCAATGGCGTAGTTGGCGCTCGTGGCGGCTGCGCCTTGGTTGCCTGCCAGATCGGTGTAGCTGTTGGCCAGGCTGAGCACATTGCTCGCTGATTGCACCTGCCCCGGTATGAAAGTGCCCACCCAGGTGCCGCCACCGTCGGTGCTGGTCAGCGTGCTCAGGGTGCCGTTTTGCACTGTCACATCGGCGTTGCTGAAACCGGTGACTTTTTCCGTGAAGGTGATGGTGACCGTGGAGGTTTCACCGGCCAGCAAATCGACATCGCTGAAGCTGATGCTGGCGCTTGGCCCCTGGGTGTCAATGGCGTAGTTGGCGCTGGCGGCCGCTGCCCCGGCATTGCCTGCCATGTCGGTATAGCTGGCCTGTGCCACGGTGATGTTGTTGGTCGCGTCTTCGATGGCCGCGTCGGCTGCGAAGGTGCCCGTCCAGGTGATGCCACCATCTGCGCTGGTCAGGGTGCTGAGTGTGCCGTTGGGGGCCAACACATCGGCGTTGTTGAACCCCTTGACCGCTTCGCTGAACGTGATGGTCACATCCGCGCTTTGGCCTGCCGTCAAACTGGTGATGGCCAGGCCTGCGCTCTTGAGCAAGATCGTGGCGGTGGGCGCCTTGGTGTCCAGGCTGTAGTTGCCACTGGTGCCTGTTTGACCGGCATTGCCCACCAGGTCGGTGTAGGTGTTGGCCAGGGTGATGACGTTGCTGGCATCTTCCAAATTGCTCAGGGGCGTGTAGGTGCCCGTCCAGGTCAAGCCACCATCTGCAGTTGACAAGGTGCCCAGGCTGCCGTTTTGCACCGTCACATCGTCCTGGCTGAAGTTTTGCACCGCCTCACTGAAGCGGATGCTCAGTGTCGTGGTGTCCCCGGCTTTGAGGGTTTCATTGGCCAGTTGGATGATGGCCGTGGGGGCCTTCGTGTCGAGGCTGTAGTTGGCGCTGCTCAGGCCGCTGCCCGTATTGCCCGCCAGATCGGTGTAGGTGGCCGTGATCTGCAGCACATTGCTGGTGTCTTCAATGTTCATGCTGGGCGTGAACACGGCGCTCCAGGTGGTGCCGCCATCGCTGCTGAGCAACTGACTCAGGCTGCCGTTGGCTGCGGTGATGTCGCTGACATCAAAAGCGGTGACTTTTTCACTGAACACCATGCTCACCGTGGCGGTTTCGCCCACTTTGAGACTGCTCTTGTCGATGCTCAGGCTCTGCACCACGGGTGCCACGATGTCCACCGTGTAAGCACGGCTGGCTGAGGCATTGGCCTGATTGCCTGCCGCATCGCTGGCGCTCAGCACCACATCCAGGCTTCGGTCGGTGTCAGCGATCAAATCGGTGGTGGTCACGTCCACGCTGTAATGCCCTGACAAGTCCACCGTGGCGGTGAATGTGCGGCCATTGACGAACACACTGACAAGATCGCCTGCGCGCGCTTGTGTGACATCACCGGACACGGCGGTGCTCAGGGCTTGCGCATCGACCGGGCCGATGGCGTCATCGCCAAAAACGGGTTCTATGCTCAATGTGGGCGCAGGTGCCGTGGTGTCCAGGGTGAAAGTCAAGGCCGACGAGGTGGCCACGTTGCCCGCCACATCGGTCTGGCGCACCCACACGGTGTTGAGGCCTTCGGTGGCGGTGAAGGTGCTGGCCCATGCCGTGCCATTGGTGCTGTAGCTGACCGAGGCACCATTTTCAAGGCCGCTGATCACCAGTTCAGCACTTTGGGAGATCCGGTCGCTGGCACTGGCGCCGCTGTCACAGACCAGCGCCACGGTGGGCTGGGCCACGGACTTGTCGATGGTCAAAGCCAGTGTTTGCGGCAGCGATGACGCACCGGCACTGTTCCTGGCCAGCACACTGACCGAGCCGCTGGCCATGGTCAAGCTGGGGGTCAAGGACCACTGGCCGTTGGCGCCCACGGTGCTGGACAGCACTTCTCCAGAGCCCGGGAAGGTCACCACGATGATGTCGTCGGCCGCACCCGTGCCACTGATCGTGGGGGTGTCATCGTTGGTGATGCGGTCGCTGGTGGCACCGCTGTTGCTGGCGTCATTGAGCTGGAAGGTGAACGACGGCGCACGGGTGTCCACGCTGTAGAGCGCGCTGGCCGCTGTGCCTGCATTGTTGGCCAGGTCGCTGTAAGTGCTGGCCAGTGTCAGGGTGTTGTTCAAGGCCAGGAAGTTGGCCGTGGGGGTGAAGGTGGCCGTCCAGACCGTGCTGTCCGCATTGGCAGTGAAGGTACTGAGCGTGCCGTTGGGCGCGCTCACATCGCCATTGGAGAACCCTTGCACGGCTTCGCTGAAGGCAATGCTCACGGTGGCACTTTCACCGGCCGTCAAAGCGGTGTCGCTCAAGCTGATGGTGGCTGTGGGCGCGAGTCGGTCCAATGCATAGTTGGCGCTGACGGCGCTGCTGCCCTGGTTTCCGGCCACATCGGTGTAGCCGTTGGACAGGCGCACCACGTTGCTGCTGTCCTGTGCATTGGCCGGGGTGAAGGTGCCTACCCAGGTACGGCCACCGTCGGTGGTGGCCAGGGTGCTCAGGGTGCCGTTTTCGACCCTGACATCGGTGCTGTCAAAGTTGCTGACTTTTTCATTGAAGGTGATGGTCAAGACAGCTGTCTCGTTGGCTTGCAAATCGGTGTCACTCAGGGTGATGGTGGCTGTGGGGCCTTGCGTGTCCACTGCGTGGTTGGCACTGGAGGCCGCGCCGCCTGCATTGCCCGCCAGGTCGCTGTAGGCGCCTGGGTTGATGCTCAGGCTGTTGACGGCCACTTCGACATTGGCGTTCGGCGTGAAGGTGCCTGTCCAGGTGACGCCGCCATCCGTGCTGGCCAGCGTGCTCAACTGTCCGTTGGGGGCATTGACATCGGCATTGCTGAAGTCTTTGACCGCTTCATTGAAGGTGATCGTCACCGCCGCACTTTGGCCAGCCGTCAAACTCGTCACCACCGTGTTGGTGAAGTCTTTGAGGACAATGCTGGCGCTGGGCGCTTTGGTGTCCACGCTGTAGTTGCCACTGGTGACGGCCACGCCGGCATTGCCGATCAGATCGCTGTAAGTGTTGGCCAGCGCAATCGTGTTGAGCGCCACCTCAGTGTTGGCGTTGGGGGTGTAAGTGCCGATCCAGGTGATGCCACCATCGGCGCTGGAGAGCGTGCCCAAGGTGCCGTTTTGCACCGTGACGTCTTCGTTACTAAAACCTTGCACCTTTTCACTGAAGGTGATGGTCAAGGTCGTGGTTTCGCCCGCTTTGAGGGCTTCATCGGCCAGCGCAATGACCGCTGTGGGCGCTTTGGTGTCCAGGCTGTAGTTGCCACTGCTGCCGGTGGTACCCGCATTGCCTGCCAGGTCGGTGTAGTTGGAGAACACCTGCACCAGGTTGCTGGTGTCTTCGATCATGCTGCTGGCCGTCAGGGTCGCGGTCCAGGTCAAGCCACCGTCCGTGCTGGCCAATGCACTCAAGCTGGCGTTGTCTGCCGACATATCGCCCAAGTCAAAGGCCTGCACTTTTTCTGAAAAACGCACCGTCACCGTGGCGGTGTCTGCGGCTTTGAGAACGGTTTTATCCAGGGTGACGCTTTGCACAGAAGGTGCCGATGTGTCCACACTGTAAGTGCGGCTGGCTTGCGCGCTGGCGGCATTGCCCGCAGCGTCTGTCGCGTTGATGAACACTTCCAGTTTCTTGTCGGCATCGTCCACCAAGTCCACTGTGTCAATCTGGATGTTGTAGCCCCCCACCGCGTTCACGGTGCCGGTGTAGGTTTGCCCATTGACCTGCACTTGCACCAGATCGCCCTGGCTGGCCTGCAAGGCCACACCCGTGATGGTGGTGCTCGGGTTGGCGGCGTCGGCAGGCCCCACGGCGTCGTCGCCGCCAATGGCGGCCACGGTGATGCTGGGCACGGGCACTTGCGTGTCCAGCGTGAAGCTGAACACCGTGGGTGTGCTGATGTTGTCGGCCTTGTCGGTTTGACGCACCTGCACGGTGTTCAGGCCTTCTTGCGCCGTGAAGGTGCTGCCCCAGGTGCTGCCGTCGGTGCTGTACTCCAGCACGGCATCACTTTCAATCTGCCCGATGTTCAGATTGCCCACCGTGGTGATTTTGTCGCTGCTGCTGGCGCCCGAGTCGCACAGCAGGCTGACTGTGGGCGAGGCCGCGATTTTGTCGATGATCACCGCCAGGCTGACGGTCGAGTCCACGCTGCTGCCCGCCTGCAGTGTCCGGGCCACCAGAACGTTGCCCGAGGAAATCGTCAGCGATGGCGTGACCGACCACAGACCATTGATGTCCACCACGGCATCCAGAACCTCGTTGGTGCCGGGCATGGTCACGCGGATGCGGTCGCCCACAGCCCCCGTGCCGCTGATGACAGGCGTGTCCTGACGGGTGATCAGATCGTTGAGTGAACCACTGTTGCTGAGGTTGTCCAGGCCCGCAGTGAATGTGCCCGCCTTGGTGTTGAGCACAAAGGTCAGCATGTCCGACACGGCGCTGTTGCCAGCCTGATCCGTGACACGGGCATACACGGTGTTGTTGCCTTCGGCCGCGCTGTAGGTGTTTGTCCAGCTGGTGCCATTGGTGCTGTATTCGACCACAGCACCGCTTTCAATGGCAGAGCCGCCTGCGCTGCCGGGCACATTGAGCGAGCCATCTATCGTGACTTTGTCACCCGGTGTTCCTGTGTCTGACACCAGCGTCAACGTAGGCTTGCTGATGAACGTGTCCACCGTGAAGCTCAAGGTAGTGGCAGGGCCTGCGTTGCCTGCGGCATCCACCACCCGTGCCTGCACGGTATTGCTGCCCTCGCCTGCAGCAAAGGTGCTGCCCCAAGCCAGTCCGTCCACGCTGTATTGGAGGGTGGCACCTGACTCCAGGGTCGTGGCCAAAATGCTGCCGCTCTGGCTGATTTTGTCGGTGCCCGAACTGCCGCTGTCACAGACCAGCGCCAAAGTGGGCACCGTGGGCGCCAGCGTGTCCAGGGTGAAATTGAAGGTGCTGACCGCACCCACATTGCCTGCGGCGTCCGTCACACGAATTTGTACAGCATTGGCGCCTTCCATGGCGCTGAACGTGGTCAGCCAGGTGCTGCCATTGGTGCTGTATTCAATTTGCCCACCGCTTTCGCTGGTCACGCTTTGCAGCAGGGCCTGCTTGCTGAGTCGGTCGCTGCCACTGCTGCCGCTGTCGCAGACCAGGGTGGTGAGCACAGCGGCGGGTGTCGTGGTGTCCAGGGTGAAGCTCAGGCTGCTGGCATCACTGACATTGCCTGCCGTATCGGTGGCCCGGGCATACACCTTGTTGACGCCTTCTGTGGCCACAAAGGTGGTGCCCCAGGTGCTGCCATCGGTGCTGTAAGCCAGGACCGTGCCTGTCCCATGGGACACATTGATGCCCCCTTTGGCTGAAATCAGGTCACTGCTGCTCAAGCCGCCATCACAAACCAGGGTGATCACGGGCGCGCTGGGTTTGACACTCTGAAGCTGGAAAGCCAGGTTTTGCGTTCTCTGATTACCTGCCGAGTCCGTCACGCGCACGGTGATGGCGTTGGCGCCTTCGCTGGCCTGGAAATCATTGGCCCAGCTCGTGCCATCGGTGCTGTATTGCACATGGGCACCCGCTTCAACCCCGGACAGAATCAAGTTCGGGGTGTGGGTGATCAGATCGCTGGCTGTACCACTGTCACAGGCAAGCGCTACGGCAAAGGCAGCCACTGTCGTGTCCAGGGTGAAATTGAGCGGCACAGACAGGGCACTGTTGCCTGCCCCGTCGGTCACTCTGACAGTGACACGGTTGAGGCCCTCTGCCGCATTGAACGTGGTGGTCCATTGCAGGCCATCGGTGCTGTAGTCCACTTGTGCGCCAGCCTCAAGGCCGGCGAGTGTCAAGGCACCAAAGCGGCTGGCGTTGTCGGTGCTGCTCGATCCGCTGTCGCAAGTGAGGGTGAGCGTGGGCACTGCGATCACTTGATCAATGACCACATTCAGCGTCTGCGCGGTGCTGGTGTTGCCCGCCACGTCAATGGCCACCACACTGACCGTGCCCGTGCTGATGGCCAGATTGGGCGTCACCGTCCAAGTGCCGTCTGCAGCCACGGTGGTGCTGATCACTTCCAATGTGCCGGGCATCGTGACACGGATGAGGTCCCCCTCCACACCCGAACCGCTGATGGTGGGTGTGGCGTCAGAGGTCATCAGATCGGTCAGCGTGCCGCTGTTGCTGGCGTCGTCGAGTTTGACCGTGAAGCTCGGTGCCTTGGTGTCCACGGCGTACGTGGCCGTGGCCACCGTGCCCGCATTGCCCGCTTCGTCGGTGTAGGCCGTGCTCAGGCTCAGCGTGTTGCTGGCCGCTTCGGTGTCCACTGCTGGTGTGAAGGTGGCTGTCCAGATCAGGCCGTCTGCGCTGGCGGTGAATGTGCTCAGAGCCCCATTGGGCGCCGTGATGTCCGCGTTGCTGAAGTCTTTGACTTTCTCGCTGAAGGTGATGGTCACCGTGGCGCTCTCGCCTGCTTTGAGGGCGTTGTCGCTCAGGGCAATGCTGGCCGTGGGCGCTTTGAGGTCAATCGCGTAGTTGGCGCTGCTGGTGCTGGCGCCTGGGTTGCCCGCCACGTCGGTGTAGCTGTTGGCCACGCTCATGACGTTGCTGGCATCGGCCGTGCCCGCTGTGGGCGTGAAGGTGCCCACCCAGGTCTTGCCCTCGTCGGTGGTGGCCAGGGTGCTCAGCGTGCCGTTCTCCACGGTCACATCGTTGTTGCCAAAGCCGGTGACTTTTTCACTGAAGACGATGGTCACTTGTGCGCTCTCGCCTGCCGTGAGCGCGCTGTCGCTCAGGGTGATGCTGGCTGTCGGACCTTGGGTGTCCACAGCGTAGTTGGCACTCGATGCGGCTGAGCCTGCGTTAGCGGCCAGGTCGCTGTAGGCACCGGGGTTGACGCTGATGCTGTTGGCGGCGACTTCCACGTTGGCGTTGGGCGTGAACGTCGCGGTCCAGGTGGTGCCGCCGTCGGTGCTGGCCAGGGTGCTGAGCGTGCCGTTGGGCGCTGTCACGTCGGCGTTGCTGAAGTCTTTGACCGCTTCGCTGAAGGTGATGGTCAGCTGGGCGCTTTGACCGGCCGTGAGGCTGGTCATCGGTGCACCTTGGGCGTCTTGGAGGCTGACGGTGGCCGAGGGGGCCTTGGTGTCCACGCTGTAGTTGCCGCTGGTGCCCACGGTCCCGGCGTTGCCGATCAGGTCGCTGTAGCTATTGGCCAGCGTGATGACGTTGGTGCTGTCTTCGAGGTTGATGCTGGGCGTGTAGGTGCCGGTCCAGACGATGCCGTCTGCGCTGCTCAGGGTGCCCAGACTGCCGTTGGCCACGGTGACGTCGTCGTTGCTGAAGTTGACCACTTTCTCGCTGAAGGTGATGGTCAGTGTGGTGGTCTCGCCCGCTTGCAAGGCTTCGTCGGCCAGTTTGATCGTGGCTGTGGGGGCTTTGGTGTCCAGGCTGTAGTTGTTGCTTACGCCTGCTGTGCCTGGGTTGTCCGACAGGTCGGTGTAGTTGGCCAGCACTTTGACCACATTGCTGGTGTCTTCGATGTTGGCAGTCGCGGTGAGTGTGGCTGTCCAGGTCAGACCGCTGTCGGCTGTGGCCAGGCCGCTCAGTGTGGCGTTGTCAGCGCTCAGGTCCGACAGGTCAAAGGCTTTGACTTTCTCGCTGAAGCCGATGGTGACGGTGGCGGTTTCACCCACTTTGAGGGCGCTCTTGTCCAGCACGATGCTTTGCACCGTGGGTACGGTGATGTCCACTGCATAGGCTCGGGTGGTCGATGCCATCTGGGTGTTGCCTGCCGCATCGCTGGCCATGAGCACGACTTCAAGGGTGCTGCCGGAGTCGGCAATCAGGTCGGCTGTGGCCACGCTCACGCTGTAGTTGCTCAAAGCGTCCACGGTGCCTGTAAAGGTTTGGCCGTTGACCAGCACTTTGACCTCGTCGCCTTCGCGGGCGTCGCTCACGCTGCCGGTGATGGCGGTGTGGGTTTGCACGGCGTCAGCGGGGCTCAGGGCGTCGTCGCCGCCAATGGCGTTGATGCTGACCGTTGGCACTGGGGCGGTGGTGTCCAGTGTGAAGTTCAATGTACTGGCCGCGCTCACGTTGCCTGCGGCGTCGGTCTGGCGCACGCTCACCGTGTTGGCGCCGTCAGTGGCTGTGAAGGTGCTGCTCCACGTTGTGCCGTTGGTGCTGTATTCGATGGTGGCGCCTGCCTCCAGGTTGCTCACCGTGATCTGGCCGGTTTGGCTGATCAGGTCTGTGGCACTCGATCCGCTGTCGCACGCCAGCACGAGCGTCGGTGTGCCCACCGTTTTGTCAATCACCAGGGCCAGTGTTTGCGCTGCACTGGTGTTGCCTGCTGGATCGGTGGCGATCACGATCACGTTGCCGCTGGCGATCACCAGGGTCGGTGTGACGCTCCACTTGCCGTCTGCGGCCACCGTGGTGCTCAGCACTTCAAGGGTGCCGGGCATGGTCACTTGGATGATGTCATCCTTGGTGCCCGTGCCGCTGATGGTGGGCGTGTCGTCGTGGGTCAGGCGGTCTGACTTGGCGCCGCTGTTGCTCGCGTCGTCGAGTTTGACCGTGAAGCTCGGTGCCTTGGTGTCCACGGCGTACGTGGCCGTGGCCACCGTGCCCGCATTGCCCGCTTCGTCGGTGTAGGCCGTGCTCAGGCTCAGCGTGTTGCTGGCCGCTTCGGTGTCCACTGCTGGTGTGAAGGTGGCTGTCCAGATCAGGCCGTCTGCGCTGGCGGTGAAGGTGCTCAGAGCCCCATTGGGCGCCGTGATGTCCGCGTTGCTGAAGTCTTTGACTTTCTCGCTGAAGGTGATCGTGACGGTGGCGCTCTCGCCTGCTTTGAGGGCGTTGTCGCTCAAGGCGATGCTGGCCGTGGGCGCTTTGAGGTCTATCGCGTAGTTGGCGCTGCTGGTGCTGGCGCCTGGGTTGCCCGCCACGTCGGTGTAGCTGTTGGCCACGCTCATGACGTTGCTGGCATCTGCCGTGCCTGCGGTGGGCGTGAAGCTGCCCACCCAGGTCTTGCCGCCGTCTGTGGTGGCCAGGGTGCTGAGCGTGCCGTTTTCTACAGTGACGTCGGTGTTGTCAAAGTCGGTGACTTTTTCGCTGAAGACGATGGTCACTTGCGCGCTCTCGCCTGCCGTGAGCGCGTTGTCGCTCAGCGTGATGCTGGCCGTCGGGCCTTGGGTGTCTACCGCGTAGTTCGCGCTGGCTGCAGCTGCGCCTGCGTTGTTCGCGAGGTCGCTGTAGGTGCCAGGGTTGACGCTGATGCTGTTGGCCGCCACTTCCACATTGGCGCTGGGCGTGAACGTCGCGGTCCAGGTGGTGCCGCCGTCGGTGCTGGCCAGGGTGCTGAGCGTGCCGTTGGGCGCTGTCACGTCGGCGTTGCTGAAGTCTTTGACCGCTTCGCTGAAGGTGATGCTCAGCTGGGCGCTTTGACCTGCCGTGAGGCTGGTCATCGGTGCACCTTGGGCGTCTTGGAGGCTGACGGTGGCCGAGGGGGCCTTGGTGTCCACGCTGTAGTTGCCGCTGGTGCCCACGGTCCCGGCGTTGCCGATCAGGTCGCTGTAGGTGTTGGCCAGCGTGATGACGTTGGTGGTGTCTTCAAGGTTGACGCTGGGCGTGTAGGTGCCCGTCCAGACGATGCCGTCTGCGCTGACCAAGGTGCCCAGGGTGCCGTTTTGCACCGTGACATCCGCGTTGCCAAAGTCTTGCACCTTCTCGCTGAAGGTGATGGTGAGTGTGGTGGTTTCACCGGCTTGCAGGGCTTCGTCGGTCAGTTTGATCGTGGCTGTCGGGGCTTTGGTCTCGACGCTGTAGTTGTTGCTTGCCCCTGCTGTGCCTGGGTTGTCCGACAGATCGGTGTAGTTGGCCAGCACTTGGACCACATTGCTGGTGTCTTCGATGTTGGCAGTCGGGGTGAGTGTGGCGGTCCAGGTCAGGCCGCCATCGGCTGTGGCCAGGTTGCTCAGTGTGGCGTTGTCAGCGCTCAGGTCCGACAGGTCAAAGGCTTTGACTTTCTCGCTGAAGCTGATGGTGACGGTGGCGCTGTCGCCCAGTTTGACGGCGCTCTTGTCCAGCACGATGCTTTGCACCGTGGGCACGGTGATGTCCACGGCGTAGGCCCGGTTGGCAGATGCCATCTGGGTGTTGCCTGCTGCATCGCTGGCCATGAGCACGACTTCGATGGCGCTGCCTGAGTCAGCAATCAAATCAGCCGTGGCCACGCTCACGCTGTAGTTGCCCAAAGCGTCTACGGTGCCGCTGAAGGTTTGGCCGTTGACCAGTACTTTGACCACATCGCCTTCGCGGGCGTCGCTCACGCTGCCGGTGATGCCGGTCTGGGTTTGCACGGCGTCAGCAGGGCTCAGGGCGTCGTCGCCGCCAATGCCGTTGATGGTGACTGTTGGCACTGGGGCGGTGGTGTCCAGCTCAAAGCTCAGCGTGCTGGTTGCGCTTACGTTGCCGGCGGTGTCTGTCTGGCGCACGCTCACCGTGTTGGCGCCGTCGGTGGCTGTGAAGGTGCTGCTCCAGGTTGTGCCGTTGGTGCTGTATTCGATGGTGGCGCCTGCCTCCAGGTTGCCCACCGTGATCTGGCCGGTTTGGCTGATCAGGTCTGTGGCACTCGATCCGCTGTCGCACGCCAGCACGAGCGTCGGTGTGCCCACTGTTTTGTCAATCACCAGGGCCAGTGTTTGCGCTGCACTGGTGTTGCCTGCTGGATCGGTGGCGATCACGATCACGTTGCCGCTGGCGATCACCAGGGTCGGTGTGACGCTCCACTTGCCGTCTGCGGCCACCGTGGTGCTCAGCACTTCAAGGGTGCCGGGCATGGTCACTTGGATGATGTCATCCTTGGTGCCCGTGCCGCTGATGGTGGGCGTGTCGTCGTGGGTCAGGCGGTCTGACTTGGCGCCGCTGTTGCTCGCGTCGTCGAGTTTGACCGTGAAGCTCGGTGCCTTGGTGTCTACCGCATAGCTGGCCTGCGCTGTGGTGCCGGTGTTGCCCGCTTCGTCGCTGTAGGCCGTGCTCAGGCTCAGCGTGTTGCTGGCCGCTTCGGTGTCCACTGCTGGTGTGAAGGTGGCTGTCCAGATCAGGCCGTCTGCGCTGGCGGTGAATGTGCTCAGAGCCCCATTGGGCGCTGTGATGTCCGCGTTGCTGAAGTCTTTGACTTTCTCGCTGAAGGTGATCGTGACGGTGGCGCTCTCGCCTGCTTTGAGGGCGTTGTCGCTCAAGGCGATGCTGGCCGTGGGCGCTTTGAGGTCTATCGCGTAGTTGGCGCTGCTGGTGCTGGCGCCTGGGTTGCCCGCCACGTCGGTGTAGCTGTTGGCCACGCTCATGACGTTGCTGGCATCGGCCGTTCCCGCTGTGGGCGTGAAGGTGCCCACCCAGGTCTTGCCCTCGTCGGTGGTGGCCAGGGTGCTCAGCGTGCCGTTCTCCACGGTCACATCGTTGTTGCCAAAGCCGGTGACTTTTTCGCTGAAGACGATGGTCACTTGTGCGCTCTCGCCTGCCGTGAGCGCGCTGTCGCTCAGGGTGATGCTGGCGGTGGGGCCTTGGGTGTCCACAGCGTAGTTGGCACTCGATGCGGCTGAGCCTGAGTTGCCTGCCAGGTCGCTGTAGGTATTGGGGTTGACGCTGATGCTGTTGGCCGCCACTTCCACGTTGGCGTTGGGCGTAAACGTGGCTGTCCAGGTGGTGCCGCCGTCGGTGCTGGCCAGGGTGCTGAGCGTGCCGTTGGGCGCTGTGACGTCCGCGTTGCTGAAGTCTTTGACCGCTTCGCTGAAGGTGATGGTCAGCTGTGCGCTTTGTCCGGCCGTGAGGCTGGTCATCGGTGCACCTTGGGCGTCTTTGAGGGCGACGGTGGCCGAGGGGGCCTTGGTGTCCACGCTGTAGTTGCCGCTGGTGCCCACGGCTCCGGCGTTGCCGATCAGGTCGCTGTAGGTGTTGGCCAGCGTGATGACGTTGGTGCTGTCTTCGAGGTTGATGCTGGGCGTGTAGGTGCCGGTCCAGACGATGCCGTCTGCGCTGCTCAGGGTGCCCAGACTGCCGTTGGCCACGGTGACGTCGTCGTTGCTGAAGTTGACCACTTTCTCGCTGAAGGTGATGGTCAGCGTGGTGGTCTCGCCCGCTTGCAGGGCTTCGTCGGCCAGTTTGATCGTGGCTGTGGGCGCTTTGGTGTCCAGGCTGTAGTTGTTGCTTGCGCCTGCGGTGCCCACGTTGCCTGCATTGTCGGTGTAGGTGGCCGACAGTTGCACCAGGTTGCTGGTGTCTTCGATGCTGCTGTTGGCCACCAGCGTGGCCGTCCAGGTCAGGCCGTCGTCGGCTGTGGCCAGGCCGCTCAGGCTGGCGTTGTCGGCCACCAGATCGCCCACATCAAAGGCGATGACTTTTTCCGAGAAGCGGATGGTGACGGTGGCGCTGTCGCCTGCTTTGAGCAGTGTTTTGTCCAGCGCGATGCTTTGCACTTGCGGCGCCGAGGTGTCCACGCTGTAGCTGCGGCTGGCCGAGGTGCTGGCTTGGTTGCCTGCGGCATCGCTGGCGTTGAGCAGCACTTCCAGTGTTTTGTCCGAGTCGGCCACCAGGTCGGCCGTGTCGATGCTGATGTTGTAGCTGCCCACGGCGTTGACGGTGCCGCTGAAGGTGTTGCCGTTCACGGCAATTTGCACCACATCGCCTTCGCTGGCCCCCAGCGCAGCGCCGGTGATGGTGGTTTGCAGGTTGGCCGCATCGGCCGGGCCCACGGCATCGTCGCCGCCAATGGGCGTGATGCTGACGGTGGGCACGGGTTTGCCGGTGTCCACCGTGAAGCTGAACACGGTGGGGGTGCTGGTGTTGTTGGCTTTGTCGGTTTGACGCACTTGCACGGTGTTGGCGCCTTCTTGCGCCGTGAAGGTGCTGCTCCAGGTGCTGCCGTCGGTGCTGTATTCGACCAAGGCGTCTGTTTCGATCTGCCCGATGTTCAGGTTGCCTAGGGTGCTGATCTTGTCGCTTTGGCTGCGCCCGGTGTCGCACAGCAAGCTGACGGAGGGTGAGGCCACGGTTTGGTCGATGACCACCGCCAGGTTGATGGTGGCATCCACGCTGTTGCCCGCTTGCAGGGTGCGTTCGATTTGCACATTGCCCGAGGCCATGGCCAGCGTGGGCGTGACGGACCACAGGCCGTTGTTGTCGACCACGGTGGTGAGCACTTCGCCTGTGCCGGGCATGGTCACTTTGATGCGGTCGCCTTCTGAGCCGCTGCCGGTGATGGTGGGGGTGTCGTAATAAGTGCTCAGGTCCGTCAGGGCGCCGCTGTTGCTGTTGTTGTCCAGGCCCGCGGTGAAGGTGCCTGCTTTGGTGTTGAGCACAAATCGGAGGACGTCGGAGACGGCGATGTTGCCCGCCGCATCCCGGACCCGTGCGTAGACGGTGTTGCTGCCTTCTATGGCGCTGTAGGTGTTGGTCCAGCTGCTGGCGTTGGTGCTGTATTCGACCACGGCACCGGCTTCTATGGCCGAGCCGGCGGCGCTGCCGGGGGCGTTCAAGCTGGCGTCGATGGTGACCAGATCGCCCGGGGTGCCGGTGTCGGAGGCGAGGGTCAGGATCGGTTTGACGATTTGCGTGTCCACAGTGAACACCAGTTGGCTGGCCGCGCCGGTGTTGCCTGCGGCATCGACCACGCGTGCGTAAACGGTGTTGCTGCCTTCTCCTGCGGCAAAGGTGCTGCCCCAGGCTGTGCCGTTGCTGCTGTATTGGAGCGTGGCGCCCGCTTCCAGGCTTGTGGCGGTGAGGCTGCCGTTTTGACTGATTTTGTCGGTGCCGGAGCTGCCGCTGTCGCACACCAGGCCCAATACGGGCGCATCGGGTGCTTGGGTGTCAAGCGTGAAGCTGTAGGTGGCCACAGCACCGGCATTGCCTGCGGCATCCGTCACGCGCACTTGGACGTTGTTGGCGCCCTCTGCGGCTGCAAAGGTGGTGGCCCAGTTCACGCCGTTGGTGCTGTATTCGAGCTGGCCGCCCGCTTCCACGCTGCTGAGGCTCAGGGTGCCTGTGTTGCTGATCTTGTCTGTGCCTGCGCCTGTGATGCTGCCGCTGTCGCACACCAGGCCCACGGTGGGGGCCACGGGGGCTGCGCTGTCCAGGGTGAAGCTCAGGTTCGATGGCTCGCTGACGTTGCCTGCTGGGTCGGTGACGCGCACGCTCACCGTGTTGGCCCCTTCGGCCGGTGCAAAGGTGCTGCCCCAGGTGGTGCCGTTGGTGCTGTATTCCAGCGTGGCACCGGCTTCGGCGGCCACGTTGACCGTGCCGTTGTTCGTGAGTTGATCAGCGCCTTGGCTGCCGCTGTCGCACACCAGGGTGAGCACCGCTGGGGTGGGCGCTGTGCTGTCCAGGGTGAAGCTGTAGTCTTGGGTGCGCTGGTTGCCTGCGGTGTCCATGACGCGCACTTTGACGTTGTTCAGGCCTTCGGCGGCCGTGTAGGTGCTGGTCCAGGTGCTGCCGTTGGTGCTGTAGCTGATGTCGGCTCCGGCTTCTGCGCCGGTGATGACCAAAGCGCCATTTCGGCTGACTTTGTCGCTGGCCGTGCCGCTGTCGCAGCTGAGCGCCACGGTGAAGGCGCTGGTTTGGCTGTCCAGGGTGAAACTGAAGGCGCTGGAGGTGGCCACGTTGCCTGCGGCGTCGGTGGCGCGCACCTGCACCGTGTTGGCGCCTTCTGTCGCATTGAAGGTGGTGGTCCAGGTCGTGCCGTTGGTGCTGTATTCCAGCTGGCTGTCGCTGTCAGCGCTGACGGCGAAGGCACCGTTGCTGGTGACTTTGTCTGTGGCGCTCGATCCGCTGTCGCTGATCAGGCTGATCACGGGGGTGGTGATGCTGGCGTCGATTTGCAGGGCCAAGGTTTTGGCTACACTGACCACGCCTGCTGGATTGGTCGCGGTCACGCTGACGGTGCCGCTGGCCACATCGGTGCCAGCGGTCACGCTCCACTTGCCATCTGCGGCCACCGTGGTGCTCAGGATCTCGCCTGTGCCGGGCATGGTCACCCGAATGATGTCGCCCTCTGTGCCGGTGCCACTGATCGTGGGCGTCAGGTCCTGGGTCAGCAGGTCTGTTGGGCTGCCACTGTTGCTGGACAAGTCCAGTTGTGCGGTGAACACCGCTTCAGCGGCGTTCAGCGTGAAGCTCAGGATGTCTGAGGTGGCCACATTGCCCGCTGCGTCTGTGACCTTGAGGGTCACGCTGTTGGTGCCCTCCACGGCCGTGAAGCTGCTGGTCCAGGTTTGACCGTCGGTGCTGTACTGCACCTGCGCGTCGCTGTCCACGCTGTTCAGGTTCAGCGCACCATTGCGGGTGATGCCGTCGCTGCTGCTGACTCCGCTGTCGCAGCTCAGGGCCACGGTGGGCTTGGAGATGCCGGTGTCCAGCGTGAAGCTCAGGGTGCTGGCTGCGCCCGCGTTGCCTGCGGCGTCAATGACCCGGGCCTTGACGGTGTTGCTGCCTTCGGCTGCGGTGAAGGTGGTGCCCCAAGCTGCGCCGTCTGTGCTGTATTGCAGCGTGCCGCCCACTTCCGAGGTGCTGACGCTGTAGCGGCCATCGCTGGTGATCTTGTCTGTGCCCAACGGGCCGCTGTCGCACACCAATCCAAGGACCGGCGCATCGGGTGCCCGTGTGTCCAGGGTGAAGCTGTAGGTGGCCACGGCTCCGATGTTGCCTGCCGCGTCCGTCACGCGCACTTGCACGTTGTTGACGCCCTCTGCCGCTGCAAAGGTGGTCGCCCAGCTCACGCCGTTGATGCTGTATTCGAGCTGGCCCCCCGCTTCCACGCTGCTCAGGCTCAGGGTGCCTGTGTTGGTGAGTTTGTCGGTGCCCGCGCCTGTGATGCTGCCGCTGTCGCACACCAGGCCCACGGTGGGCGCTGTGGGTGCTGCGCTGTCCAGCGTGAAGCTCAGGCTCGATGGCTCGCTGACGTTGCCTGCTGGGTCGGTGACGCGCACGCTCACCGTGTTAGCGCCTTCGGCCGGTGCAAAGGTGCTGCCCCAGGTGGTGCCGTTGGTGCTGTATTCGAGGGCGGCGCCGACTTCGGCGACCACATTGATGGCGCCGTTGTTCGTGAGTTGGTCTGCGCCTTGGCTGCCGCTGTCACACACCAGGGTGAGCACGGCCGGGGTGGGCGCTGTGCTGTCCAGGGTGAAGCTGTAGTCTTGGGTGCGCTGGTTGCCTGCGGCGTCCATCACGCGCACTTTGACGTTGTTCAGGCCTTCGGTGGCGGTGTAGGTGCTGGTCCAGGTGCTGCCGTTGGTGCTGTAGCTGATTTCTGCATCAGCATCGACATCACCGAGCAACAACGTGCCCTCACGACTGACAAGGTCTGCCGATTGCCCGCTGTCGCAATTCAAAGCAACGGTGAAAGCGCGGATTTGGCTGTCCAGCGTGAACACCATGGCCTCAGAGGTGGCCACGTTGCCTGCGGCGTCGGTGGCGCGCACTTGCACGGTGTTTTCACCTTCGACCGCAATGAAACTGTTGAACCAGGCTGTACCGTTGGTGCTGTACTCAAGCCGCGCATCACTGTCAGCCCCTGAAACGATCAACTCACCCTGATGGGTCAAGCCGTCCCCAATAACTGCGCTATCACAAGCCAAGGTCAGCAGCGGCTGGCTGATGTGATTATTGACCGTGAACACCAGTGTTTCGACCAAGCCTGAATTGCCTGCCGCATCCACACTGCGGACTTTGACGGTGTTGAGACCTTCACCAGCAGCGAACGTGGATGCCCACCCAATGCCATCGGTGCTGTACTGCAAAATGCTGCCGGGCTCGACAGAGCCCACACGCAAAGCGCCCTCTTGACTGATGTTGTCGGTTTCAGAGATGCCCGAATCACAAGCCAAAAACACGGTGGGCGCGTCAGGGCCTTGCGTGTCGAGGGTGAAGTCAAAAAAGGTCGTAGCACCCACATTCCCTGCGCCGTCCACGACCCGGATCTGGACCTGATTCAAGCCTTCATGCGCAGTGAACGTGGTGGTCCAAATGCCACCATTGGTGCTGTACTGGATTTGACTGTCAACATCTTGCGTATTGAGGCGCAACAAACCCTCAGAGGTCAGTCGATCAGGGATATCGCTGCCTGTGTCACAGACCAAACTCACAAGGGGAGCATCAGGCGCCTGGGTGTCCATCCAAAAATTCAGACTGCTGGTTTCACTGACGTTGCCAGCGGCATCTCTGGCACGGGCAGAGACCGTATTGAACCCCTCTTGTGCAGTGAACGTGGTGACCCAAGTCTGACCATCCAGACTTAACTCCACCGTGGTGCCCGCATCGAAAGCAATATTGATCCGCCCATCCACCGTGATCTGATCGTTGTCGCGCCATCCACTGTCATTGACCAAACTGATGACGGGCGCAGAAGGGCGCTGGCTGTCCAGCGTGAAAGAAAAGTCCTGGGGACGCGCATTCCCCGCGACATCCACAACACGCACAGTCACCAAGTTGTGACCTTCGGTCGGCACAAATGTGCTCACCCAGGTCTTACCGCCATCTGAACTGAAGCTCAAAGCAGACGATGTCTCGACATCTGCCAACATCAAAGAAGCTTCTTGCGTGATCTTGTCTGTAGGCACAGCGGTGTCACATTTCAATGCCACTTGATACACGGGGACCAAGGTGTCCAAATTGAACGTCAGCGGCAGCGAGATGGCCTTGTTGCCTGCGGCATCGATGGCGCGCACATAGACGGTGTTGACCCCTTCTGCGGCGGTGAAAGTGCTCGCCCAGCTGCTGCCGTCAGTGCTGTATTCAAACTGAGCGCCGTCCTCAGCCAGGATGCTCAAGGCGCTGCTGTTGGTGATCTTGTCTGTCTTACTCAATCCGCTGTCACAGATCAGGCTCACCACAGGCACAGAGATGCTCTGGTCAATCGTCACTTGCAAAGTTTTCGCTGAACTGGTGTTGCCTGACGAATCGGTGGCGATCACGCTCACGCTGCCGCTGGCGATCGACTGGGTGGGCGTGACGCTCCATGTGCCGTCTGCCGCCACGGTGGTGCTGAGCACTTCGAGTGTGCCGGGCATGGTCACGCGGATGATGTCACCTGCCGTGCCCGTGCCGCTGATGGTCGGCGTGTCATCGTTGGTGCCTGCATCACCCACAACGCCACTGTCGCTGGAGGCATCGAGTTTGACCGTGAAGCTGGGCACTTTGGTGTCCACGGCATAAGTCGTTGAAACCGCAGAACCCGCATTCCCTGCTTGATCGGTGTAAGTCGATTGCAGACTCAAGCTCAGACCGCGATTGTCGGAGCCAGCCTCTGGCGTGAATGTCGCCTTCCAGACCAGCCCAGTTTCATCAGACACAAAATCACTCAGACTGCCATGCTGCGCAATGACATCGTCTTTGCTGAACCCTGTGACTTTTTCGCTGAATGTGATGGTGACGGTGGCTGTGTCACCCACCTTCAACACGGACTTATCCATCGTGATGGTGGCATCCGGGCGCTTGGTATCACTTGGCGCTACCGGTTCAGACTTGCCTTTGGACGCCAGCCCTGCTGCAGCCAACAAACCGCCAGCGCCCACCAGCCCCCACAGTCCAAAAATCCCCCCCCCTCCGGCAGCCACGGCACCAGGCACCAAAGCCACTGAATGCACTTGCGCCTGTCCGTACAAATCCGCAGTCCAGGAACTGGATGAAGCACCCCCAACCACTTGGTACTCCAGGATCTTTCCGGCTTGGTCGTAACCATAAATCCGGCAATCATTGGATTTGCAAACATCAAAATAATTGTTGATGATGAAATCTGCGCCTTCAGAGAAATCGCCATCCAGCACCAATTCCAGATTTTTGGCAACGCGCCGAACATGGATCTTCTGAGGAGGCGAGACTTCCGGCAAGACCTTGTCGCTCAAAGTCAGCACCATCAATTTGGTTGAAGCTACAGCGTCAAGACTGACGGGGCTGGACTTGCTGGCTCGCACATTGCGGTTGATCGTCTCCGCACTTTGAACCACGCGCCCTTGGGCATCCAACATTTTGATTGACTTCATGATTTTTTTGATTTTCAAAAAATTAAATCAAAAGTAAACAATTTACTTTTTATTGAATTTTTTCGAATTAAATGAAAATTTTGTTAAAAATTATTCAATAAAACGTGAAAATCAAAAACCTCTAATTGGGGTACTCCTGGTGAAAAAGTTACAAAAAAACTAAAAACAAAAAATTATTCAGGGAAAATTACAAAAATCAGGTGTGCACTGCAAGGTCTCCATGAATGGACTCGACATCTGATTTTGCTCATCGTCGAAGCTGAATGCACCAAGAGGCCAATGACAAAGAGTCATGCACCATCAAGAACTCAGTCCCTCAGGATAAGCAGCACATCCGAGCGGAACTCGCGGCCATAAAGAATCAGGACCACCAAGGCCGTTGCCAAGACCAAGGCCAAAGGCGAAAAAAACCAGGCCATAGCTGCAAACGAAAAGTAATACGCACGCAAACCATCGTTGAAGGTTTCTGCGGCAGCGCCCACCAAGTGGCCCGCCCGCTGCGCCACCGACTGACGATCCTGTCGCCCGGCATCGAACTCCTCAGGCGGTGGCATGGCCCCGATCACCAAGGCCACGAAGGTGTACTGGCGCATGGACCATGAGAAGCGAAAAAACGCATAAACAAAGATACCCACCAGCACCAACACCTTGAACTCAAATACCAGCATGGGCGTCGCTTGGGCAAACGGAATCTCGCGCACCAGTTCTGCCGCCTTGTCGGTCGTGCCCAGCAGGGCAAACAAGCCGCCGATGATGATGATGGTGGTGGACGAGAAAAACGCCGGGGTTTGCGACAGGTTCTGGGTGATCAGGCCGTCCAGCATGCGCGGGTCGCGTGCGGTGGCCTGCAGCATCCACATCTGACGGTAACGGTTGGTGGTGACGATCAGGCTCTGGTCGCGCAGGCCGCGTACCTTGGCAAGCCAGGCATAACCCACCCACAAACCGAAGAAAGAAAACAGCGCCAGCCAATCGAGCCAGGGCAACATGGTGATGATTTTCATGCGCCTGATCGTAACAAGGGTTCTGCTCAAGACGCCAGCTCTACCACACGACACCAGCCTGCAAGGGCCAGGGGAATTTTTGAATTCAAATGGTTTCTTTTGAATTACGATCACGCTCTTTCCCTCATGATGTGCCCATGAAATTCATTGCCCCCTTGGCCCTGCTGGCCCTCCTGAATGCCTGCGGCGGCGGCGCGGGCACCCCAGAACCAACCGGTGGTCAAACCGGTGGTCAAACCGGTAGCCAGACCGGTGGCCAAACTGGCGGTCAAACGGGTGGCCAAACTGGCGGTCAAACGGGTGGTCAAACGGGTGGTCAAACGGGTGGTCAAACGGGTGGTCAAACGGGTGGTCAAACGGGCGGCCAAACGGGCGGTCAAACGGGCGGTCAAACGGGCGGCCAAACGGGCGGTCAAACGGGCGGTCAAACGGGTGGCCAAACCACCGGCAAGCCCATCACCCTCACCGACCAAACCGGGGTGGCCCGCTACCACGGTCAGTCTGACTGCACCGCTTTTGTGCTGGACCTGCGCAACGACGCCGCACCGGCCTACGCATTGACCAACGGGCACTGCGCGCAAAACTTTTCGGATCCCGACACACCTTATGCCGTGTGGCGCGACCGCGCCGCCACCTCAGACCGCTTGGTGTTTTTCTACACCGCCAGCACACAAGCAGCCCAGAAAACCGTTCAAGTTTCGGAAATCACCTACAGCAGCATGAACCAGACCGACCTGGCGGTGTTGAGGCTCAACGCCACCGTGGGCCAACTGAGGGCGCAGGGGATTGAGCCCATTCAGATTCACGGCAGCCCGCTGGCCAGCGGCAGCCCGATTCAGGTGATCGGCGCACCCAGCAGTGAATTTTTGCGCCAAGTGGCCTGCCAACAAGGCCCGCGAGTGGACGTGACCGAGTTTGTCTGGGTCTGGTCACAACTGCAATCGAACGACTGCGCCCAGATTTACCCGGGCATGTCCGGCTCACCCGTTTTTGACCCCGTCAGCCGCAAAGCCGTGGGCGTGATCAACACCACCACCGTGGGCATGTCCGAGACCCGCAACTGTTACCTGGGCTCGCCCTGCGAGATCAGCGCCCAAGGCACCCGGCCCCGGGCTCAAACCAGCTACGCCGTGCCCATTGACGGCTTGGCCGCCTGCTTTGTGCAAGGCCAATGGGCACCGCAAGCCGGGGTGTGCCCCCTGCCCTTGGCATCCGGCCCGGCGTTGCTGCCGCAAGGCCTGTTCAGCCCCATGCAACCCCCCAGCAGCAGCAGACGCTGGCAATTGGAGGGCCCCAGCAGCGCCGCCACGCAAGTGAAGTTCATCACGGCGGGCCTGGACCGTTGCAACACCGACACGGGCTACCAGACTTACCAGGCCAACCGTTTGCCGTTTTTGCCCACACAAGAAGGCGTGCACCTGGCTTGCGTGCGCGAAGGCCAGCGCCTGACAGTGCATCCGATCGAGGTGGACAACAGCGCCCCTTCCGCTGCGCCCATCGTGGAAGTGGCCCCACTGGATGGCCAAGCCCGCCGGGTGAGCTTGTCGTTCAAGCCCCCCGAAATCTCGGGCTACGACACCGCGACCTCAGCCACCGAGGCCGGTTGCAGGGCCTTGCCCAACTCGGCATTCACGCCCTATTTCCGGGTGCCCTTGGTGCTGGACGCGCCGGTTCACCTGTGCATCAAAGTCAGTGACCGGGCAGGCAATACAGGCCGCGTCTGGGCGCAGGCCATCCCTTAAAGGGCTGGAAAGGCGCAATCAGGCGCGCAGCTTGGCCGCCACCGCAGCCACGCGCTCGCCGTAGGCTTTGGCGGTGTCCAGATCGCCTTGGGGGATGTCTTCGGCGGGGCTGGTGGGGCCCACTTGCGCCATCACACCGGAGTTGGAGCCGATGCGGTTGATGCTGCCGTCGTTCATGGACGGCTGACCGACCCAGACCATGCCTTGCTGCATGGCCAAGGTGATGAAGTACTGGATGGTCGACAGCTTGTCACCGCTGGGGCTGGCCGAGATGGTGAAGCCGCCCGCGACCTTGTCTTTCCAGGCGCTGGTGAACCAGCGCCTGGACGAGGCGTCGGCAAACTTCTTGAACTGCCACGAGGCCATGCCCATATAGGTGGGCGAGCCAAAGATGATGGCGTCGGCCGCGTCCAAGGCTGCCCAATCGGCGTCTGAGATGTTGCCGTCGGCGTCGATGGCGATGCTTTGGGCGTTCGCGCCTTGGGCCACAAACTGGGCCACGCGCTGGGTGTGGCCGTAGCCGGAATGGAAAACAACAACGGTTTGGGTCATGAAAAACTCCTGGAAGCGATGAAAAAAAGGTTGAAAAAAATCAGGGGGCCAGATCGAACACCAGCACTTCGGCATCCTCGCCTTGGCTCAGGCTCAAAGCCGACTCGCCTTGCAGCAGGGCCGCGTCACCAGCCTGGAGCGACTGGCCATTGGCCTGCAGGCGGCCACGCACCAAAAACACATAGGCCTTGCGCGCCGGGTCCAAACTCAAATGGGCTGTTTCTGCGCCTTCAAACAGACCCGCGTACATGCGGGCATCGGCATGAATTTGCACCGTGTGCTCGGCCGCTTGCGGGTCGGCGGGGGGTGCGGCCACCAAAGCCAGTTGTCCGCGTTTGGCGTTGCCCGGCACGGTTTTTTGCTCGTAGCCAGGGTCAATGCCCGTCACGTTCGGCTCGATCCAGATTTGCAAAAAGTGCGTCTGCTCGCCCTGGGCATGGTTGAACTCGCTGTGGCGCACGCCAGAGCCCGCGCTCATGCGCTGCACGTCGCCCGGCGGAATGCCCTTGACATTGCCCATGCTGTCCTGGTGGGCCAGATTGCCCGACAGCACGTAGCTGATGATTTCCATGTCGCGGTGGCCGTGTGTGCCAAAGCCGGTGCCGGGCGCGATGCGGTCTTCGTTGATGACGCGCAGGTTGCCAAAGCCCACATGGGCCGGGTCGAAGTAGTTGGCAAAAGAAAAGCTGTGAAACGACTTGAGCCAGCCGTGGTCGGCATAGCCGCGTTCGGCAGATTTGCGCAGGGTGAGCATGGGTTTTCTCCTGGTCAGCGGTTTGCGGCAAGGGCTGCAAACGACGCCCGAACTTTAACCCTCACCCCGGCCCGAATCGTTGCTGCGCTTTGCTGGCATCATTCAAACCATTTCAACGATCAGGCCACCACCATGCAAACTCCACGCGATTGGCTCACGCCCGAGACGCTGCACATGCTGCAAACCATTGAAGACAGAGGCAGCTTTGCAGCGGCTGCGCGTGACCTGAACCTGGTGCCCAGCGCCCTGACCTATCGGGTGCGGCAACTGGAAGATGCGCTGGATGTGCTGCTGTTTGACCGCAGCTCGCGCCAGGCACGCCCCACGGCTGCGGGCCAAGAGTTGCTGCGCGAGGCGGGTCGCCTGCTGCAAGACATGGACGCCGTGGCCAACCGGGTCAAGCGCGTGGCCACGGGCTGGGAGGCGGTGCTGACGATTGCGGTGGACAGCATCATCTCGCGCACGGTGGTCATGGATTTGTGTGCGGCATTTCTGGGCCTGAACAGCCCCACCCGCTTGCGCGTGCGCCACGAAACCCTGTCAGGCACGATGGCGGCCTTGACTTCAGGTCAGGCCGATCTGGCCTTGGGCGTGGTCATCGAACAGCACTTGAGCGCCGATATTCAGCACCGCATCTTGGGTGAAGTGCCCTTTGTGTTTGCCGTGGCGCCTCACCACCCGCTGGCCGCAGCCCCCGAACCCCTGAGCGATGCGCAGCTGGTGCAGCACCGCATGGTGGCCGTGGCCGATTCGGTGCAGCGCGGCAGCGGCATGACGATTGGCCTGCAAGGCGGTCAGGACGTGTTCACCGTGCCCGATATGCCCAGCAAGCTGGCGGCACAGCTGCGCGGTTTGGGGGTCGGTTTTTTGCCGCAAAGCCTGGCCCAGGCGCCTGTGCAGCAAGGCCAGCTGGTGGTCAAGCGCACCGACCGACCGCGCACCAGCACGGTGCATGCCGCCTGGCGCGACAGCCGCCTGAGCCCCGCAGGCCACGCCCTGCTGTGGTGGACCGAGCAACTGGACAAACCGGCCACACGCCAGGCCTTGCTGGACGCCCCATAAGCCCCGGAAGGCCCGCCATCAGGCGTGTGTGACCTGCATGCGCCCCTCGGTCAACAAGCGTTGCAGCAGCTGCTCGGTGGTTTCGCCCGGAACGGTCATGTAGCTGTCCACGTTTTGCAGCGTGACCAGCAAACCCATGGCACCGCCGCCGTCACGGTCCACAAAGACCTGCAAGTCCTTGCCGGCATTGGTTTTGACCAAATCGATGTAGCCGCCTTGGATGAGTTTGCCGGCATCGCTTACGGCTTGCCCCGTAGCGCCCAAACTGCTGGCGAACAGGTCCGACATGTCCAGCACATCGGCATCTTTGCCCAAGGAAGTGTTGAAGTCGGTGATGACATCCCCGGTGAGACCACCCAAGCCCCCGGCACCGCCCACGCCTTGGTAAACGGTTTTATACACAAACCGGTCTGCGCCCTGACCGCCTGTCAAGCGGTCGGCCCCCAGCCCGCCAATCAGCAAATCGGCATTGGCCGTCCCGGTGATGGCGTCGTTGCCGCCTCCACCCAAAATGGCCGCAGCCACCGTCCAGGAGCTGGCATCCAGGGTATCGTTACCATCTGTTCCCAAGCCCCAGCTTCGATGCAAGAAGCCTCGCCCGGTTTCGTCGAGCAGCGTGCCTGAATAGTCGATGCGCATCGCTTGAGCGACCTCGGCGTTGAAGCCGAAATACAAGCCTTGCCTGACATTGACCGACTCGACCGAGACAAGACCAGGCAGTGATGCATTGGACCAGGCCTTGATCGAAAAATCACCGACCACTGGCGCAGCCCCATACATGGCTGCAGAAAAATTAAGCTGAAACGCACTGCCCAACAGGGTCACATCAGCCGGATCGGGATCGCCCGAGCCGCCCTTGACATACAAGCTCACATCTTCACCGTTGACGCTGCTGAGATAACGCGTGTCAAAGTGAACGCCATTGATCAGGAAATTGCCTGCCACCCTGCTTGTGAAGCCATTCGTCAGCAAAACATCCTGGCCACCCAACACGGCCTCCAGGGAATTGGTTTCAGACAATTGGCCAACATCTGCCGCCGCTATGGTCAGCACTTGCTTGCCCGAAGCCCCCGCAGCCAGGGCAGACTGCGTCAAATCGAGACGCTCAATGCCCAGCAAATGGTGATAGCCAGCCGCATTGACACGGGTGTTGTCCGCCGAAGTTCCCGAGTCCCCCCGGAAATTGGACACAAAATCCGACAAATTAAGTTTGGAGCTGCCACTGTAGGCATTCGACCAGACCAAGGTGTCAAAGCCCTTGCCGCCATCAATGTGGCGGAACAAGGCATCCTTGATTTCAATGGTGTCATCACCCGCGCTGGTGTTGACATAGTCTGCGCCAGACGTGATCACACGGTCCTTGCCAGCGCCCCAATCGGAAGCGTTGAGTTGCAACAGATCATCCAGAATGGGCGTGGCATTCTGACTGAGGGACAAATCATAGGTCTGCGCCGTCCCTGTGGCCGCCACCAGTCGTCCCACGCTTTGGTATTTGGCGGCCAAATAGGTCGAGACCTCGCCCCTCATGGCCGCAGTCAAGGCATAGTTGAACGCGATTTGGTCGCCCATCACACCCGTGACGAATTCTCTGCCGCCCGAGGACTGGCCACCAGAGGCGCCAATGGCCAGCGTCCCTGCATCCCCCAAGGCAAACTTGCTTGCAGTCGACATCATGGTGGTGTTGGCGGTCGAACTCAAAACCCTGTTGTTGACGGCCACTGAACCCGCTGTGGTGTCGTTGAATCCATTCATGACCATCCAAGAACTCACGGTCGCAGCATTGGAAACCACATTCACACCCTTGCCCGAAAAGTGGGAAGACAAGGATGTTTGGACACCACCAAAATGGTGCCTGAATCCATAAACCGTCCCGTTGACAGCACCGTCCAATTCACGACTCATGGTGTAACCCCAAGCTGGGGGGTAGCCCAACAATTTGAGCACGGAAAAGTCCGAATAACCCGTCACATCCAGTCGGGGGGCCGCCGTCTTTTGCGTCGTATACAAAGACGATCCACCATTGAAATACAAAGCCACATGCCCCGAAGCATCTGTGAGCTTAGGCACAGATCCCATGCGTGGCACCACGGTCACGGTCCCGTCGCTGGATGTCCAGGTCGTGACCTGACTGCCATCCTTGACGCTCATCAAGGTGTCCGGGTCAAACCACAAAGTGTCGGCATAGACGGTTGACCAGTGCTTTTGATCTGCAGCCACATACACCGAGCGGTTCAATGAACTGGTGGTTTGCCCTGCACGCAGCAGATTGGCGTGCAGCACACGCTCACCATCTCCACCCCAGTTGCTCGCTGACAAGTTAAAGGACGCGCTGTTCTGGCCCGTGGTCTGAACCGTGGTGGTGCCCACCACCTCGCCATCCATGGTCAATTGAATGACATCTCCTGCCTGGGCGCCCGTCAACTGAATGTTCACCGCCACACCGGCCGCCTTTTTGCTGGCGTCCAACACGTTGTTACTCGCCACGGTGTCAATCACCAGCGTGGGGTTGGGCGTGAACACATCCGCCCTGACGGTGGTGCTGAGGTTGGCCGTGTTGCCCGCCATGTCCCGCACGGCACTGAGGTTCACAAGCTGACCGGCCTGCAAAGTCGTACCCGCACCCAGCGTCACCTGCCAGGTCGTGGCATAGGTGTTGGTATCGCCCACTTGCTTGATGCCGTCCACCGCCGCAAGGCCGCTTGCTTTCAGTCCTGCGGGCAAGGCGGCTGTGGTCAGACTCACAGCCTCTTTGAAGACCAGGCTGACCTTGTCCCCGCTGTCAAACACGCCGACCGTGCCCGTGTCGGAGGTCACCGCCAATTGCACGGCGCTCTCCACCGCGAAATCCAGCGCAATGGGTTTGGGCGCGGAATAGGCGCCTGTGGCGCCGGTGGCCGGGTTGACAATTTGAGCCACCAAAGACTTCTGACCCGACAACGCCCCCCACTGTGCCGCAGTCAGGGAAACCGATGTGCTGGTGGCATTGGTGCTCATGTTCACACGCTGGATCTCAGCACCGTCCAGATACACCACCAACTGCGTCCCCGCTGTGGCGGCAGCATGGGTGAACGCCACCGCCGTGGTTTGGGTCAACTCGGTGGCATTGATGCGGTTGTCCCTGGCAATCGTCACCGGTGGGATGGGCGTGTCTGGAATCGTCAGACTGGGCAAGGTGAACACAGCATTGGCGGACGCCAAATTACCCACCACATCCATCACCTGGGCTCTGGCCAATGTGAGGGTATCTCCCGCCACCAGATTGGCCCCTGTGCCCAGGAAAATCTTCAGGGTGGAGGTGTATTCAGCGCCATTGAGGGTTTGCGATTGACTGGCCTCAATGCGCGCCCCGGTGCCCCAGGTGCGCCCGGAAGGCAAGGTGAAATTCGTCAAGGCATTCAATGCACTGAAACGCACAGGTTCAGTGAAGGTCAGCACCAGGCCATCGTTTTTGGCGCCATCCAGGTTCGCATCAAACAAGGTGACCGCACCCGAGACCGCAGGAGGAACACGATCGATCAGGAAACTCAAGCTGGTGGGGTCAGACTCCTGATCATTGAAAACCTGTTGCGCCGTGACCAAAATGGTGGCGGTGCCAGAAGGCGACAGGTTTTGGATTTCTTGCACGGTCAATGACACAGACCAGGCCCCTGTCGATGTTGCCGTCACGGTCTTCTCGGGCACAGACTCAGCTTGGGTCACGGCATCCCTAAATCGAACCTTGACCTGTGCCCCGGGCATGGCCAAGCCAGACACCGTTTGGGTGCTCGCGGCTTCGACTGCATTGATCAGGTTGTCGCCTGTCAGGTCAAAAAGGCTTGGGGGCGACAAGGTCAGCGCCACATTGAAGGAGCCCGTGGTCGCGGTCGACACGTTGCCCGCCTTGTCGGTCTGGATCACGGTGTAGGCCACCGTGCCCGAGCCCAGGATGCGGAAATCCGAAGGCATGACGGTGATGCCAAACTTGCCATCGTCCCGTCCTGTGGTGGGAAACCGCAGGCTGTCGCCCAAAGCGCCCTGCATGACCACGACCACCGAAGCGCGCGCTTCGACACCCGAGCCCGTGAACACCTGCCCCGTGGCCAAACTGGCCTCCACCGAATTGATGCCATCTGCAAAGGTTGTCGCCACCACCACCGGCGACGCAATGATGGTGTCGAGCTCGACCGCGATGACATTGGAGGGCTGGGATTTGTTGCCCCCGGAATCCTCAATGGAGGTCGCGATGTTCAGTTTCTGGGGCGCTGCCCCCGCCGTTTGCAGCATCAATGCCTTGGGCACCACCACGGCCATCGTTTGCGCCACCAAATCCGCCGTTTTCAAGATCACGCGATGCTCGGCGAGAAAGCCCGTCACCACCAAGGCATCACCCGCCTTGGCCCGCGTTCCTGCCAGGGACACGTTCACGGTCACCCCTTGGGTGGCATCGGCCAGATTGATCCAGCCGTCGCCCGCCTGGGGCAGGCTCAAGATGGTGGGCGCTGCGGGCTCATCGCGGTCCAGCAACACACTGCGCACCGTTTGCGCGCTGTCGTTGCCTGCGGCATCGGTCTGGTACACCACCAAGTCCCAGGAACCATCTTCCAGCTTAGCCAGGGCCTGTCCCAAGTCGCCCGCCTTGATGGACCATGAGGCGCCGCTGATCACCGGAGTCAACACGATGTCGCTGGCCGGGTCCGCCTGGCGAATCACCACATGCAGCGTGGCCCCTGCCACCACCCCCGCGCCCTTCACATCCAGCGCCGAAGACACGCCGGCCCCCAAGGCCAGCAATGTTTGCGCTTCTGCAGCGGACACCCGGTCGTCTGCCAGCACCGCGTCTATGGACAAGGCCGGGGGAGCGATGGTGTCCACCTTCACCTCAAGAAAAGAAGAATTGGGCGAAACGTTGCCTGCGGCATCCACCAGTTTGGCGGTGATGGCGATGTTGCCCTCCACATTGCCAATGGCGCTGGCAGGCACCGTGACCGAAGCAAACCCCTGCGTGATTTCGGCGTCTGACAAGGCTTTCGGGCTGAGTTGCTGGCTACCCCAAGACAGCACCAAGCTGTCCCCCACCAAAGCCCCGGTGCCAGTCAGATTGACCTTGACCACCACCTGATTCTGGTTGGCCTCCACTTTGTTGATGTAGTCGCCCCCCAAAGAAGAAGCGGCCACCGCGCCTGCGGCCCCACCCGAGGGCGTCACCAAGCTGTCGATGCTGGGCGCACTGGGCGCCAAGGTGTCCACAAGCACCGTGTTGGACAGGACCTGGGCAATCACGGACCCCGCAGCATTGCCTGCAGCGTCCTGAACCACCGCACCGTTCCAGTCCACGGCCACCTGAGCGGCAGAGGTCATCAGGGCCACACCGCCCGCACTGTCGGTATCGCCCGGCTGAACGGTGTAGGTGAACACCGCCCGGTTGCCGCCCGCCAGCTGGCTGGCGGAGGCGTTGTACTCGGCGTAAACCGTCTGGCTACCCAATACCAGACCCACTTTGGGCAAGGCAGCACCGTTCAAGGCCACGTTCACCGTCTCGGACAGTTGCACCGTCACGGTGATGACATCCCCTTCTTTGGCGTTGCCGTTGAGGCCATTGGCAGACAGCTGCGCCACATTGAGCTGAGGCAAAACCGTGTCGATGACAAATGTGTCAAAAAGCTGGGGCAAGGATTCATCCCCTGCCGCATTGATCTGCACCGCCTGGATTTGCGTCACGCCTTGACCGATGCGGCTCAAGTCTTCAGCCTTCAGGGTGACTGTCCAGCTGCCATTGGCGCCTACAGTCACGGCAGGAATGTCATAAGACACACCGGCCACGCGCACATCCAGACGCAACTGATGGCCCGATACGCCCGAGCCGCTCACCACCAATTCACCGTCCGAAGTGATTTGATCCTGGGCATTGAAATAAATATCACTGCCACTGACGCCACTGACACTGGTGATGGTGGGCATGCTCACGGGCTCGGACACGTAGGTGAAGGTCTTTGCCGTGGGTGGCGACACGTTGCCGGCTGCGTCAGTTTGCTGCACGGTCACTGTCAGTGTGCCCTGCACCAGCTGCGCAAAATCGGCCGCCAGCACAGGCACCGACCAGACGCCTTGCGGGTTGACCGGAATGCTGGTTTTGCTGACGAGGTGACCGGATCCGTCTTTCAGCACCCAACTGACCGAAGCCCCCGGCTCTCCCGCACCGCTGACCCTCACCCCGGCCTGTGACTCGGCGTAGCTGACGCGGTTGTCGGCCGTGACCGCATCCACGGTCGGCGCTGCTGGCGGCACGGTGTCGATCACAAAACGGCTGCTGGCCAAGCGGGAAGGGTTGCCTGTGCGGTCCGTCTGAAAGGCCTGGATATCGACTGTGCCCTGGCCCAATGTGTCCAGCTCAGAGGGCGTCAAGGACACCGACCAGTGGGGCTGACCATTGCGCTCAGAGGTGGTCGCAGTCTTCTCAAACTTGGTGACATTCCCCACCAAAATCTTGACCGTGACGACTTGACCCAAAGTGGCAGCACCTTCGATGAGCACATTGGCCTTGCTTTCCAGCAGATTGACTTGCCCATCGGCAGACACGGCCACAATCGTGGGCGCCTCTGGCAAGGCATCGACCGTGCCCTGCCAAACCAAAAAGCGCGCACCCTCGTTACCCGCCCGGTCCACCGACCGCGCCTCCACGCGCAGGCTGCTGGAATCGCCCACTTGGGTGATGACCGATTCGGCCACGGTCACCGCCACAAAGCCCTGGTTCACATCGTTTTGCGTCAGGCGGGTGCGCACTTCGACACCGCCGCTGCCCGTGGCGCTGCCCCAGTACAAGAGGACTTCATCGCCAGATTGCGCATCTGCCGCCAAGCCCACATGCACCACGGTGCCATCGGTGGCTTCGGTCAGGTTGCGGTTGTCGGGCATGACAATCAAACCACCGGCCAACTCTCCCCTGGCATTTTGGGCGTCAGCGGCTTGGGCATTTGCACTGGTCACCAATTCGGGCAAGGTTTTGTCGAACACAAAGCTGCCGTTGCTCCATGCTGACTGGACATTTCCCGCATCCTTTAGTTGAGCGGCAATGTCAATGGTGCCTTCTCCGAGCGTATTGAGATCAGTGTGGCTGACATACACGGTCCATATGCCGCCAACTGCTTTCACTACTGGGAGGGTGGTTTTGTTGGACGTCCCGGTGCGACTCAATACCACGGTCACATCCCCATCGACCGATGAGGTGCCGGAAATCGAGATACTGCCAAGTGTGGCCTGGTCTGCGTTGAATTCCGCCAGGTTCACATAACCATCGGTCATCACGGTATCCAGTTGCGGCGCCAAAGGCGGCGCATCCACCGCCACACCCGAGACCAGCGCAAATGGCTCACCCACGTTGCCCGCCAGGTCGGTGACCCGCACGCGCACATCGACCGTGCCATCGCCCTGGCGGGCAATGGTGTTACCCGGCACGGTGATGACCATCAGCCGGGCATCATTGCCGGAGAAGGCCGCCAGTTGTGCGGCCGTGAGCACATGCACCACCCGCTGATCGCCCCAGAACAACTCCAGGGTGTCACCCGCACGGGCATTGGCAGGCAAAGGCACGGCCACCTTGACGCCTGCGGCGGCCTCTTCAGGGGTGACGCCAGCGACCAGTTCATGACTGGTGTTGTATCTTTCGGCAGCGCTTTGATCGCTGGGCAGCGCAGCACTGGGGAACTCGGTGTCGATGATGAACTGCTGCGCAGCGGCCACAGAGCTGATGGCTGAAGCGCTCAAACCATTGCGCTGAATCGCCTGCACCTGAACAGCCCCTTGACCCAGGGACTGCACGTCCGCAAAAGCCAGACTGATTTGCCAGCTGTTGTCTTGCCCCACCTGCACCTCGCGGGTGATGCTGCCTGCTGTCCCGGTCAAGCTCAGGGTGACAAAGTGGCCCGCCACGCCCGTGCCGAAGACGACAGCGCCTTTGGCCGCTTCCACGGCATTGATGAAACCATCACCCCCCGTCTGATTCAGGGTGGGCGCAGGCACAGCGGCTTCAAGCTCAAAGCTGCGTTCCACCACAGTATTGACGGCGGTGGATCGGTCGCTCACCGGGTCTACCGCCCAGGCCTGAACCTGCACGGTGCCGCTGCCCAAAATGGCGCGCATCTGCACACTTGTGAGCGTGGCTTGCCATTGGCCCTGGGCATCGACCACCGCCAAGGATTGCAGCTTCACACTGCCCAAACTGCCTTGCAAACTTAAAGACACCTGCGTGCCCATGGGGCCGGTGCCCGTGATCACCAGCTGACTGCCTTGTTCGGCAAAGCTCACCACATCGTCGGTGCTCAGCGGGTTGACGCGAACCGAACCTGCAATGGGGCTGCGGTCCACCGTCAGAGCGCCCACGGTGGCCGTCGAGACATTGCCAGCCTGATCAATTTCCGACACCGACACATCCCATTTGCCGTCGCCCAAAGTTTCAAAGGCTTCGCTGCTCAGGCTCAATTGCCAGCGGCCGCCACTGCCCACCACCGCCGTGTGGGGGGCCAGGGACTGAGTGCCCAAGGTGCACACCACCACCACCGTGGCGCCGGGCTCTCCTGAGCCGGTCAGCTGCACGCCTTGGTCAGCCTCGACAGCGTTGACCCTGTTGTTGCCACTGATGGCGTCCAGCACAGGCGCATCCACCTGGGTGTCAATTTTGAAAATGTGGCTCACCGACTCGGACACATTGCCCGCCGCATCGGTCTGGCTGGCACTCACGGCCACCGTTCCTTCGCCCAATTGGGTGCGCAACACGGTGGGGCTCAAGGGCAGGGACCAAAAGCCATTGGCATCGGCCTGCACGGATGTGCCATAGGTGCCCAATGAGCCCACCGCCGTGACCGATACCCAAGCCAGGGCTTCAGCGCCGCCGCTGAGCGAGACCATGCCATCGCTGATTTCCTGGGCGTTGACCCAGTCATTGGTCGACACGCTGTGGAGCGTAGGCGCCAAGACGGTGGTGTCCAGAGAAATGGACACCGCCTGGGCCGCACTGGTGTTGCCCGCCAGGTCGGTTTGCGTGAGCGACAGCTGCAAGGGGCCATCGCCCACTTCTGCCCATTGTCCCAGCGAGATGCGGCTTGACCACTGCCCCTCACGGTCGGCCAACACGGTAAAGGTCTGACCTGCAACACCGGTGCGCGTGTTGAACAGGCTGATCTTCAACTCGGCATGGGCCTCGGCAGTTCCACTGACCAAGACACCGGCGTCACGCTTGGAAGCGTTGATCTTGTCCTCATAGCTCGTCACGCGGGGCTGTGCAGGCACGGCGGTATCCACCACCACCAGCAGCTCGGTTTGAAACGTGGGGTTTTCCACCCCTTGCAAGGTGGCAAAACTCTGCAGCCGATGGCGCCCCTCGGTCAAAGCGAGAATGGCCAGACCCTGGCCTGAACTGTCCAGCTGCACACGGGCCAAACGCTCATCGTTGTCAAACTGTGCGTTGCCATTGGTGTCTTCATAAATGACCACAATGCTGCCCGCTGCGCCTGACAGCTGCACCCGAAAATCTTGTGTCTTCCGGGTGTAATAAGTGCCACCCATGATGCGGCCATAGTCATCGACCAATGGATCCAAACCCGGTGGGCGCTCGGAAAAACTGACCGCCAGGCCACTGAGCACCTGCAAGGGTTGAACCTGACTGCCCGTCCAAGGGCCGAGGTTGCCCACCGAATCTTCAAACACGGCGCTCACACTCAAAACGACGTTGTCCCCCGCCGCCACAATGACTTGCGCTGGCACCGCCACTTGGGCCACACCGGCCGCCAAATCGTCCGGCGTGACCTGGTAACGCAGCACCTGGTTGCCCCAGGTCAAGACCACCACACCGTCTGCCCCCAAATTGGCAGGCAAGGCCACGGCCACTGTGGTGCCATCTGCCAACTCTTGCCATTGGAGGCCGCCTTCGAGCTCGCTTTGGGCGTTCAATTCCTGCGCAGCTTGGAGCCGGCCCGAAGCGGGCGCATCGGGCGGTACGGTGTCCACAAAAAAGTCGTGCGTTTGCACCGCAGACCTGTTGCCCGCTGCATCAGTCTGCGTGACCTCGACACGCACCGTGCCTTGTCCCAGCAGGCCAATCTGTGCGGCGCTCAGGGTCACCGACCAATTGCCTTGTGCATCGACCCTGCCCGTGGCAGTGAACAAGTCTTGGTTGCCCGCATCCTTGAACACCAGCGCGAGATCGGCCAAGGCTTCACCCTTGCCGCTGACGTTGACGCCACTGCTTTGTTTGGCCAGATTGATCCGGTCGTTGTCAGACACCTTGAGCTCGGTCACCGGGTTGACCTGGGTGTCCACCGTCACATTCAAGGCCTGGCTGGCACCACTTTCTTTGCCGGAGCTTTCTTTTGCGATGGCTCGCAGCTTGAAACTGCCATCCACCGAAAAGGTATGACTCACGCTGAAAAGACCTTGGCCATCGGCCGTGGTGCTGGCCAGTTTTTCGCCGGCGTCCATCACCCCGTTGTTGTTGACATCATTGAACACATCAATGGCATCGCCCACCCCGCTGCGCCCCGTCACCGTGAGCGCCTGGGTTTGGGTCACATGGTCTGTGGGACTGCGACCCGTATCCAGCCCTGCGGCCAGGGCCAGTGCGTAAGGGGCTGGCAAATCCGTCGTGTCCACATTGATCAGCACCGAGCCCGTCCCAGTGCCCACGTTGCCTGCCAGATCGGTCTGGCTCACGGTCAGGGTCACCTCGCCGCCGCCCAAAGCCTTCATCAAAGCGGGCGTCAGGGTGTATTGCCATTTGCCGTCCCTGTCAGCACGCACGGTGACCGGGTTCAAACCCCGGCTCCAGGTGAGCGTCACATCGGCCGATGCTTCTGCAGTGCCGCTGATGGGCTGGTCTGTCAGGCTTTCCGCCAGGATGATGATGTTGTCAACGGCCACTGCATTGACCTGTGGCGACCCCGGTGCTTGCGTGTCGATGGCCAGCACCAAGCGGGGCAGGGTCTGTGACACCTGACCGGTGGCGGGGTCCACATTGGAATAACTGCCCGTCTGTGGGTCCCAGCCCAAGGCCAGAATGTGTTGCACCCCCTCGCTCAACGCTGAGCTGGGCGTCCACAACACCTGACCTGAGGCATCGGTCCGCAACTCGGCCAAGATCGCATCACCGGCTTGCAAAATGCCGTCGGTGTTGGCATCGCGCAGCAAACGCACCCAGCTGTTGGGGGCAGCGGACACCTTGATTTGGGGCGCAGACATCGAGGTCACGCCATCCGTGGCGTCGCGCCCGGTGTCCTGGTTGTCGGCCAGCGCAATGCTGCTCACGGGAGCCACAGCGGTGGTCCGAATGGGCACGCTGTGAGCAATTGCTGTGGCCACATTGCCTGCAACGTCCGTGTGGGCCACGCCCACCACCACCTGCCCGGTGCTGAATGCCGCCCACTGCGCCTTGCTCACCGTGACCGACCAGCGGCCTGAGCCATCCACCTGCACAGGCTCGAGGGCGGTGCTGACGCTGCCTTGCGACAGGCTCAGCACCACCGACCCTTTGGCTTCGCCCGTGCCGGACAACACAATGCCCGTGGGGGCTACAAACTCCTGATACCCGATCTTGTCATCGGCTGTGACTTCATTCAGGGTCAGCACAGGGGCTTGCCTGTCCAGTTCCAGCGCCACCGTGGTGGTGGTGGTCGAGACGTTGCCGTAGATGTCCACGCTGTGCAGCACCCATTGGTAGGGGCCGTCTTCAGGCAACTCCGGGAGTTGGGTGCTGTATTGACCGTTGGCACCCACGCTCACTTCAAACACCTTGGCACTTTCATTGCCGTCGACCACACCGTTGCGGTTGTCGTCCAGCACCCAGCGCACTTGGCCGCCCGCTGGGCCTGTGCCTGTGAAGCCCGGCGTGCTGTCGTTCGTCTGCACGGCACTGGTGCCGGTTTTGTCCATCACCGCCGTGGGCGCGGCGGGGGGTGTGATGCGCACGTCAAATTCAGTCAGACTGGCTTGTCCCACGTTGCCCGCACCGTCTTGGCTGCGGGCGCTCAAGGTGGCTGTGCCTGCTTGCAGCCTGGCCCAGTCGGCTTGACTCAGGGAGTAAGTCCAGTCGCCTTGTGCATTGGCCTGGGTTTGGAATGTCCAGGCATTTGCGCCTTGGGTGAGGGTGAGCGTCACGGCCAGATTCGGCTCTGCCCTGCCGCTGAACAGGGTGCCAGCGGCGGCATCGGCCGCAGAGATCAGCTGGTCATCCAGCGCCGCCGGGCTGTTCAGGCTCAGCAGAGGGGGCGCCGTGTCCAGCGTCAGCGCCACCGTGGTGGTGGTGGCCGAGACATTGCCGTAGGTGTCCACGCTTTGCAGCAACCATTGGTAGGAGCCATCCGCAGGCAAGTTGGCCAGGGTGGCGCTGTACCGGCCGTTGGCCCCAACGTCCACCTCAAACACGCTTTCAAGGGCATCGATCTGGCCGTCTTTGTTGGCATCTAGCACCCAGCGCACCTTGCCCCCCGCAGGGCCTGTGCCTGAGAAGCCTGGCGTGCTGTCCTTCGTCTGCACGGCACTGGTGCCGGTTTTTTCCATCACTGCCGTGGGCGCGGCGGGGGGGGTCAAATGCACCTCAAAGCCGGGCAAAGTGGCCCATGCCGCATTGCCTACCCCATCCTGGGTGCGGGCGCTCAGGGTCGCGGGGCCATCTTGCAAGCGGGCCCAATCTGAAGCGCTCAGGCTCAAGGCCCAGGCGCCTTGCCCATTCGCGGAGGTCTGAAAGGTCCACACTTGCGAGCCTTGTTGCAGCGTCACCGTGACACTCAGATTCGGCTCTGTTTGCCCCCGCAGTTCGATGCCTGCCGATGCATCACCCACATTCACCGTCCCGTCCTGCAGCTGTGGCGGCGCGATCAAGGTCAAGGAAGGCGCGGTCAGGTCAATCACATCGCGCGCTGTTGCATCCAACACATCAGAGGACTTGAGCAGCGCCTCTTGCTGTGCAACGGGCTTATAAACACCCGCCAGCACATTCCGGTGTGCGTCAAGAGCGCCAAACAGATCGCCCCAAAGCGCATCCTGGGCCAGCCCATCGGGGGCCAGCAACTGCAGCCACAACAGATCGCCATGCCCTTCCTCCACCTCTTGCGGTGAGGGGCCTGAGGCCGATTGTTCATCCAGCACCGTAGGCGGCACCGTCGTGTCCGCCGTCACGCGCAACACCTTGTCGGCAGAGGCATTGGCATCAGTCACCTCCACCACCGCATCACGCCCCACCTCATAAAAGCCCTGCAAGCGAAGCAATTGCACCGAGCCGTCCACCTGTTGCACCCAGGCCAGCAGGTCATTGCCTGCGCGCTCCAGGCGCAGCACGTCTTGCAAAGCCAGCACTTGCCCGCGCTCCAGGGCTTGGGTGATGTGGGGCACACGCAGGGTGACGGTATTCATGGAAAAACTCCCAATTTTTTTCTTCAGACCCGGGCGTCAAACGCCGGGCACGGGGTCCACTTTGACCAATTCACGCGTGGCCCCATCGGCCACCACGCGGCCACGGTCCAGCGCCACCACGCGGGGACACAGGGCCAAGGCCCGCGCACTGTGCGTGACCAAAATCAAGGTCGTGCCCTTGAGCTGCGCCAGGCGCTGCACCAGCAATTTTTCGGATTCCGGGTCCAGGCCATTGGTCGGCTCGTCCAGGATCAAGACTTTTGCGTCCACGGCCAAAGCACGTGCCAGTGCCACCTTTTGGCGCTGGCCGCCCGACAGGTTGCTGCCGTACTCTTCCACGGCTTGGCTCAGGCTCAAGCTGCCGTTGCCCAGGTCGACATCCAGGCCCGACAGGTACAAGCCACGCTTGAAGGCCTGCAGACGCTGCTCGGGGCTGGCGGTCAAGGCCAGACCGGCCAGGATGTTGCTTTCTAACGTGCCCGCCACCAAGGTGGCTTCTTGCGGTTTGAAGCTCAGCCAGCTGGCGCGGCTGTGCAGCGGGTATGCCGCCAGCGCCACATCGTCCACCCGCACCTCTCCCGCCGTCGGGTCAATGGCGCGGGCCAGGACTCTGGCCAAGGTGGACTTGCCCGAACCCGGACGGCCCAGCAAAGCCACGCGCTCGGCGGCACCGATGTGCAGGGTGATGTCTTTGAGCGCCTGCCCTTGGCCTTGGCCGCCATAGCCATGGCCCACCTGCAAGAGCTTGATGTCCCCCTCGACCGCTCGCGCAGGCGCGTCGGTCACGGGCTCGGCATCGGGCGATGGTGCATGCAAAAACGGATTGAGCGCGGCCAGCGCATCTTGCAGCTCGCGCCAGCGGCCCAGCGTCAGCAGGGCCTGGCCCACCAAAGCCAGGGTGCGCCCGGCCAGCATGCCCACGGCCACCATGGCGCCCTGGGTGATGAACTGGTCAAACACCAAATAAGCCCCCAGCACCAGCAAGCTCACCGAGCAGCCAATATAGACCGCCTGGCTCAGCAGCATCTGGCGCGTCATCTCGTGGCGCTGCAAGGCCTGAAAATCGGCGTGGTCTTGCGACAGGCTGGCAAAACGGGCCTGAAAGCGCTGCCCTACATGGCTGGTGCGCAAAGCGTCCAGTGATGACAGTGCATCGGCCAGCAAGGCGAATTTGCCGGTCTGCAACTGGCTGGCATGGCTGCCAATGTGCTTGGATCGGTTCTTGATCCAGGTGCCCAAGACCACATAAACGGCCGTCCAGACCATGAGCATCAAAAGCAGTGGCCAGGCGATCCAGCCAATCACCGCCCAAAGGATGAAGATGAAGGGCAGATCGGCTAAGGCCAGCAAATAGTGGGCCGAGAAAAAATCGCGTGCACTGTACAAATCGCGGTAAAGCGAAACAAAGCGTGCCGTCATGCCCGGCTGACTGCCCGCACGTCCACCAGGCTGAAGCAGGGACTGGAACAGCACCGCATCCACACGCTGGTCCAGCACCTGGGCCAGGCGCTCGACCTGGCGGGCACGCAGCCAGCGCAGCATCACCTCCAGTGCCAATGCCAACAACACGCCGATGGCCAGGGCCCACAAGGTTTCAAAAATGCCGTTGTGCATGACCTTGTCGTACACCAGCATGGAAAACAGCGGCAAGCTGATCACGCCCAAATTGATCAGCAGGCTCGACAACACCAGGCCTTGCAGGCGCCCTTGCAGAATTTGGGCCACCCATTGCCAATAGCTGCGGTGGCCGTCGCGCTGGTGCGGCAAGCCCACCGACTGGATAAAGAACGCCGGACCGGGCATGGCTGACTTGGCTGCCACTGCCGCGCCCGGCTGCAAGGTGTTTTGGGGATCATGCGCCTGCCCCGCCGCATCCACCCGGCAGACCGACCACTGCCCGGCGGCCAGGGGCCAGAGCCAAAAGCCTTCTGTCAACGCATCCACAGGCAGGCCTTGCGGCACCACACGCAACTGCAAGCCGGACTCGGCCATGCTTTGGCGCAAGGCGGTCCAGCTCATGCCTTCTTGCGCGGCGCCTTGGTCCAGCCAGTCTTGCAGCAGCTCGGCCCAGCGCGATGCAGACGATGCGCCCTGGCGCTGCGCTTCTTGCTCCAGCCAACGGCAGGCTTGCTGGGAAGTGAATGCGGCGGGCATGGTCAAGCGGGGTATGACGATTTCAGGTGACATACACGATGTTCACATGCGCAGTGATACCGCCGCCAGTCAAGTTGAAACTCCCTGCACCCTGAGCCAAAGTGTTGTCGCCCCCTGGACTGTAGGTGTCGCCGTCGTCCAAAATCAAGGTCAAGTTCAGAGGGCTATTTCCTGGATCAACCAAAGCCTTGATACCTTGAGCGGTCAATGTCAAGTTTTGGTTGCCATTGCCACTGAGGTCCAGTTTTTCAAACCCGATAAATTTGTTGTCCACGATGGTGGTCGTGTCCAAGGACCAAGTGTTGCCAATGTCCAGCAGCTTCAGGGTGTCAGTGCCCGCACCACCATCCATCACAAAACTGCCGCCCGTGCTGCTGCCTAAAATGAAAGTGTCATCGCCAGCCCCGCCTGAGCCCTGGTCCGCTGTCAAATTCTTATCTGAGAAATTCAACACATCGTTGCCATCACCGCCACTGAGGGTATCGACCCCCTTGCCCGCCAACAAGATGTCATTGCCAGCGTTGCCCGTCAGGCTGTCATCACCATCACCACCATCGAGCCGGTCTGCGCCAGCACCACCGATCAAGGTGTCGTTGCCGCCACGTCCATCAAACTGCATGGCCGTGGCACCCGCCTTCATGGCGTCCCCAAAAGCGCTGCCCACGATGCTCTGGATGTTGGACAACTGATCCCCTTGGGCAAAACCACCTTGCTCGGCGCTACTGTCCGACACATCAATGTTGACCGCCGTGGAGGCGCTGTAGTCCGCCGTGTTGGTGCCGGAATTGCCTTCCAGCGTATCGGCACCCAAACTGCCATACAGCGTGTCATCGCCTGCGCCACCTTGCAATATTTCATCGGTGGAACGGCCATACAAGTTGTCGGCAAAGCGGGTTCCGATCACGCCTTCGATGTCGGCGGCATAAGTGTCGCCCACCGCATCACTGGTGGCACCAGCGACGGTGTCCATGCGAATGGTCAATCCCTGCGTCAAGCCAGTGCGCTCATAGTTGACAAAGTCTGTGCCATCGCCGCCCACATAGCTGTCAGCGCCCCCGGCCCCGGTCAGGATGTCGTTGCCCGCTGCGCCGACCAAGGTATCAGCTGCGCTGCCGCCCACCAGCCATTCGATGCTTTGCAAGCTGGTGTTGATGCCTGAGCCTGTCACCGTGCCATTGACCAAACTCATGTTCAGGGCCGAGGTGACGCTGGAGAAATCTGCCGTGTCATTGCCTGTACCACCGATCAAGGTGTCATTCCCCAATGTGCCCTTGAAGACATCATCGCCTGCCCCACCGCTCAGCACGTTGTTATGGGCATCACCCTCCAGAACGTCGGCCAGCGTTGTGCCCGTCAAATTCTGGATGTTTGTGTAAGTTTTGTTGGCGGCCCAGCCGGTCAGCGTGATGCCAGGCGTTGCCATCAAAGAAGCCGACACACCCGCGCTGGTGGAGGCTTCAAAACTCACCGTGTTGCTGCCAGATTGCGTGTCAGAACCCCCATCAATGGCCATGGGCGAGCTGCCTGCCCAGAAAGTGTCGTCTTTGGCCGTGCCAATGACTTTTTGGATGTTGGAAAACACATCGCCCTTGGCCCAATCAGTGCCCTGGCCTTGACCCACCAACAAGTTGGACAAATCAATGATCAAGCCCGTGGCACCGGTGTAGTTGGCATAGGTGACCACATCCACGGATGGGACCGTGGTGTCCGACACACCGCCGTCCATCAAGTCGGCGCCCTCGCCGCCCATGAAGGTGTCGTTGCCGGCACCGCCTACCAAGATGTCGTTGCCCGCGCGGCCATCGAGCTCATCGTTGCCAGAACCACCGTCGAGGGTGTTGTCCTGCGCGTCGCCTGTGAGCAGATCGTTGAATGCAGACCCCCTCAAGCCCGAGATGGACTGGTACACGTCCCCCTGCGCATCACCCGTATTGGATGAGGGCGCGATCAAGGAAGCCGTCACGCCCACAGTCGCCGTCTCATAACTGGCCACATTCAAGGTGTCCGAGCCGTCAGTGGCCGTGCCGCCGATCAAGGTGTCAGCACCGGCACCACCGATCAGGGTGTCAAGGCCTGCGCCCCCCATCAGCGAATCGTTGCCATCACCACCATTGAGCAGATCGTTGCCCGTATCGCCATCCAATGTGTCTGCCCCCCCCAATCCCATCAAGCTGTCGTTGCCGGCTCCCCCGCTGAGCCAGTTGTCTGCCGCGCTGCCGGACAAGCTGTCGTTGCCGGTGCCACCCACCAGGTTCTGGATGTTTTTGATCAGGTCCACTTCTGCGTTGGCCCCTGTGGCCAGGGTGACGGTGACAAAGCCGTTGCCATCGACCACGCCCAAATTCACCAGCAAATGGCTGGTTCTCTCGGCATAGTTCAAGGTGTTGATGCCCTCACCACCATCGAGCGTGTCATGCCCCCCGCGCCCGATCAGTGTGTCGTTGCCCAGCCCGCCTTCGAGCTTGTTGGCTTGTGCGTCGCCTGCAAGCACATCATGGCCTTTGGTGCCGATGATGTTTTCGATGCTGTCGTAGCTGTCGCCTTTGGCCATGCCGCCTTCCCAGGCGCCGCCGCCCACGCCACGTCCACCGTCCACAGTCACGGTGGCACTGGTTTGGTTGTCACGCGCCAAATCCACATCCACGCCCAAACTGTCGCCTGAGATTTCAGACGCGCTGTAATCCACGGTATCGGTCACGCGGGTGGCCCCTGTGTCACCCCCTCGAATCCAGGTGCTGGCGGTTGAGGCTAAAAAGGTGTCACTGAATTGACTGCCCACGAAGACTTCGATGGACGCAAACGCATCGCCCACAGCATCTGTCAAGCCACCGGCGCCACGCTCAGTTCTGGCCATGTCAATGGTCAGGGCTTTGTCTGAATTTTGATAACTGACCGTGTCTGAGCCATCGCCTCCGTTGAGCAGGTCGTTGCCCGCCCCGCCCACCAAGAAGTCGTTGCCACTGCCGCCCAGCAAGATGTCGGAACCTGCCATGCCATACAGGCTGTCGTCGCCCGAGCCGCCGGTCAGTTGATTGCTTTTCAAATCGCCTTCGAGCCAGTCATTGCCGGTACCACCGATCAGGTTTTCAATGCCTGAAAAGGTCTCGGTACTGCCTTGTTGACCTGCGGTGGCGTTGTTGGTGCCGCCTGTGGACAGACTCACCCGCACCGGCGTATTGATGCCCTCATAGGTGACGACATCCACGCCGCTGTCGGACTCGGCGCTGCCACCAAAATACTGGTTCAACCCGTTGCCGGTGTTGCGCATGACGTCATCACCCTCGCCGCCATAAAACACATCGCTGCCACCACCGCCCACCAGGGTGTCACCACCTGCATTGCCTGAAATGACGTTGTTGGCCGCATTGCCTTCGAGCTTGTCTTCAAAGTTGGTGCCGACCAGGTTTTCGATGTTGTTGAAGGTGTCGCCTTGGGCATCGCCCGCCGTCCCCCCCGTTAACAGGCTGACTTCTACCTTGGCTGTGGCAAAGGCATAGGTGGCCGTGTCTATGCCATCACCGCCATCCAGTGCGTCCTGGCCCGCGCCGCCATTGAGCGTGTCGCTGCCCTCACCGCCCGCCAAGGCGTTGTCACCCGCATCCCCCGTCAACTCGTCGTTGTATCGGCTACCCACCACGCGCTCGATGGACTCCAATTGGTCGCCAGCAGCCGCACCGGCATTGTTTTCCTGGTTGGCCAGATTGATCACCACCTTGTCCAGGGCGTCGGAGTAATCGGCTGTGTCACTGCCATCGCCACCGAAGTAGAGGTCGCCACCGCCACGGCCGATCAGAACGTCGTCCCCCCTGCTGCCAGACAGCACGTTCGCGCCGACATTGCCTTCCAGAGTGTCGGCAAACGCAGAACCCGTCAGGTTTTCAATGCTGATCAGGACATCGCCCTGAGCATCACCAGTGTTGGAACTGGGCTGTGTCAAACTGGCTCTGACCCCTGAGGCAGCCCCCAGATAGGCGGCCGTATCGACGCCTTCGCCACCGCTCAAAGTGTCTGCGCCAGCGCCACCCGTCAGGATGTCGTTGCCCTCACGACCGTAGAGTTTGTTGACCAGCTCATTGCCCGTCAGTTGGTCATCGAATTGAGAGCCAATGACCCCTTCAATGCTGATCAAAGTGTCGCCTCGGCCATCATCGCCCGCATTCAAACTGGCCTCAGCCAGGTTGACAGTGACTGAGCCCAGTGCGGTTTGGTAAGAGGCGATGTCCAAACCATCGCCCCCCGACAACAGGTCGGCGCCCACACCTCCGATGAGCGTGTCATCGCCTGCGTCGCCAAACAGCTGGTCTTTCCCGTCACCGCCATCCAACAGGTCATGGCCAGCGCCGCCCACCAAGGCATCATCTCCGACACCGCCTTGCAGCACGTCGTTGCCATCCCCACCGTCCAGGGTGTCTTGGCCGACCAGACCCATCAAGGTGTCGTGACCGGCGCCCCCTGTCAGGCGGTTGGACTGCGTGTCGCCTGTCAGTTGATCATTGAACTGTCCGCCCAGCAAGTGCGCAATCCCGATCAGGACGTTGCCTGCTGCAGCGCCTGCGTTCTGGTTTGAATCGGTTAATGAGACAAGGACATTTTGAAGGGCCGTTTCATACGACACGGTGTTTTCTTCTGCGGGCAGCAAATCCAGAGCATCGAGTGCAAGCCCACCCACGAGGGTGTCCAGCCCCCCGCCGCCGGCCAAGGTGTCGTTGCCTTGGCCGCCCAACATCAGGTTGTTTTGTGCATCACCCAACAATTGGTCATGAAAATTTGAACCCACCACGTTTTGAATACGGGTGTAGGTGTCGCCCGAGGCTTCGCCTGCCTGACCAGCGCCCAAAGCCAAATTGACGATGACCGCGTCTTGCGCCAGTGCAAACGACACCGTGTTGTTGCCCCCCCCAGCGTCCATCACGTCAGCACCTGCGCCGCCGATCAGCAGATCATGGCCTGCGCCAGACATCAAGGTGTCATCGCCCGAGCCGCCCAGCAGCGTGTTCTGGCCATCACCGGCATTGAGCAGGTCATTGTCCTCGCCACCTTCGAGCAGGTCGTTGCCGTTGCCTGCGCTCAAGGTGTCGTTGCCGACCCCGCCCACCAGCGAGTTGTCACCGCCACCCGCATTGAGCACATCATGGCCTTCGTCACCCGTCAGGGTGTCGTGGCCTGAGCCGGCATTCATGGTGTCATCACCCGCACCGCCCCAAAGGGTGTTCTGACCATCACCGGCATTGAGCGAGTCGTTGCCTTCGCCGCCCGCAAGTTTGTCGTTGCCGCTGCCTGCGCTCAAGCTGTCATTGCCGCCTCCCCCCACCAGTGAGTTGTCACCGCCACCTGCATTGAGCAGGTCATTGCCGGCACCACCGTCCAAGGTGTCATGGGCTGCGCCGCTGTTGAGGGTGTCATCGCCTGCACCGCCTGTGAGCAGATTGACGCCTTCGCCTGCATTCAAGAGGTCATTGCCAGCACCACCGTCCAAGGTGTCACTGGCTGCGCCGCTGTTGAGGGTGTCATCGCCTGTGCCGCCCATGAGCAGATTGACGCCTTCGCCTGCATTCAAGAAGTCATTGCCTTCACCACCATCCAGCAGGTCGTTGCCTGTGCCGCCGATCAAGCTGTCATTGCCTGCCTCACCATACAGACTGTCATGACCCGCGCCGCCATCGACCACGTCATTGCCACCTTGGCCACGCACAATGTCATTGCCAAACCAGGCCTGGATGTTGTCGTCGGCATCCCGACCCGTGATGTTGTAGTTGAAACCATTGGCGGGCAGCTGAAGAATGGGGTTGCCATTGCCGTCCAGCTCATAAATCTGGTTGACCTCGTTGATGCTTTGGTATTGAAAGGTCAGGGTTTGGTCAACACCACTGATGGTCTTGCCCGTGGCATCCAGATATTGCACCAGCATCTGGAATGTGACTTTGGACACCTCACCCTCGGCCAGCTTCCAGGTCACGGGCAATTGCAATTTCTGGTTTGCAGTGGACAAGGGCACAACAACGGTTGCAGCGTTGTTGATGTCCTGACCATTGAGCGTGAAACCCATGCGCTCAGGCAACTCTGCTGCGGCCGCTGACCCAAACGTGCTGAGCTGCACTTTCAAACTGGTGGCGTTGCTGGGCGCGTCCAGATTCAACAAGGCCGAGGCCCTGTCCGGATTGGTGTTTGCAGCAGGGGGTGCCACTGATGTGGCATTGGCCTGCACTTTGACCGCCAACTGCTGCATGCCCACCATCTTGTCGAAGGTGGTGGCCGCAAAGGTTTTGGTGCTGTCCGCCGTTTCAACACCGCTGACTTTGGGGTCCACGGCCCCCGTCAGGCTGGGGATTTTCAAAGCCGTCAGGTTGGAGGTGCTTTGGTTGTTGGTGGTGAACTCGGTGCCGGGCGAGGAGGCGGGGCGCAGCACCACAGGGTCGGCCAGGTTGTCCGCGAGTTTCAGGGGGATGATGGGCTGTTCGGCGACCGGGGAGTCCGACAACTTGGCGTTTTGCAAGGACTGCAGCAGCTGCGTCACTTCCTCGACCGCTGGCCCCTTTTGCGTGTCGTCGTCGCCCTTGCCCAAGTTCAGGCCTTGTCCACCTCGTGGCTCGTTGTTGACCAATGTGAGCTCTGTGGAGCTGATCCGAAAACTGGCGGCCTCTGAGGGTTTCATGACCCCCACTTGCTGAAGCAATTCGGAGACAGGCATTTGCTTGCCATTGCTGAAGATGACTTTTTGAATGGCGTTGGTGGTCGCCAAAAAAGCCCCTTCACGCAGCAAGATGCCGTCACCGTTGTCCAGCAGCAGCAGCATGTCCAGATCAAGCACCTGCACGGATTTGACCTGACTGCTCGTGACAGCCACCTCAAAGCTGCTGGTGCCGTCAACTTCTTTGCTCTCGACCACCTTCACATTGCGCGGCCCTTGTTGGACGCTCACAGCTGTGGACGCAGGCGCATCGCTGACCACGGCGCCATCTGTCACAGGGCCTGGCGTGCTCGCTTGTGCCAAAAGTATCGGCAACATGGGGGCATGGGGTGTGAGTGGGGTGTCCATTTGTTTTTCCCTGAGAGTCAAATTTCAAGCAGTCGTCGCGAACCTGGCAGGCAGCCTTCAGCTGCTGGCACCCGATGGATTGCTGGTCGTCACTGGCTGCTGCCGCAGCTCTTGCACCAGCAAGCTCAGATGGCGCTCTTGCTGCGCACCTTGTTCATGCTGCAAAGCTTCGATTCGGCCAATCAGGCGATTGAGGATCTCGCCTTCTTCGCGCAAAGCCGATGCCAGTTGCGAGCTGTGCACATCATCTGTCGTGCGCTGGTGCACCATGAGTTCCTGGTGCTCGCGGATCACGCTGTCCAGGCTGACAAAACTGCTGCCCAGTGCATTGAGCGCTTGCTGGATGCCGCGCTGCTGGTCGGCCATGGCCTGACGCAATTGCACCAACTCCTGCCCCGATTGCTCTTGACGCAGCAACACTTCACTTTGCTGGGTCAGGGATTTGTTGAACTGACCATAGCTGGACTCCATGACCTGCAAGACCGATTCCAGACGATTTTGCTGGGTCACCAAGGCCGCAACAACTGCGTTTTCGCGGTAGGCCGCAGGGGTCACTTCGCGGGCGATTTCGCGCACGGCCTGCACCGTCAGGTTCAGGTTGTCGAGCATGGCATTTTGGCCTTGCTGGTTTTGTTTGAAGCCTTCGCTCAGTTCAGCCCAAAGCTGAACTTCGTTGCGCTCAATGCGTGCCGACAGTGTGCCCAGCGAGGTGATCAGATCGCGCACCCGGCGCTCGGACTGCTCCAAGGCCACCGTCAGCGCTTTCAAGATGGGTGACTGCTCAGCCACCACATTCAGACTGGCGGTCAGCTGGTCTTGCTTGTTTTCTGGGGCCGCGTGTGTGGTGAAGTCGGTCAGGTACACCAGGCGCGAGTGCATGGCCGCCACCAGTTCACTGGAGCAACGCTTTACCCCCACCATGAGCACGCTCATGATGAGCGAGCCCAGCACGCCGAACAAAGATGCACTGAAGGCCACCCCCATGGATTTCATCGGCGAACTCAAGCGATCCACCAAGGTGCGCACTGCAGCGGCGGCATTGCCTGACTCCACCATGGTGAAGGCAGAGATCAGCTTGCCGATTTCTTCCAGCGCGCCCAGCAGGCCAATGAAGGTACCCAACAAGCCCAAGCCCACCATGGCGCCCGACAGAAACTGCGGCAAATACAGGCGCATGTTCTGACGCGATTCGAAGCGGTGCACCTCTGACTCCAGCGCGGCATGCTGCACATCACTGATGGGCGCATTTTGCGTTTCCGCCAGGAACTCCAGCACGGTGCTGACGTCATAGCGTTCACCCAACACCATCTCACGCAGTGTTTCTTGCGATGCGCCGTCGCGCGCTTGTCGGAAAAACTTCTGAATGAATGCGCCCTCGCGATTCATGCGGTGCACGGCGTGCAGCATCATGCCCGCGCCCAGCGCCATGAGCAAGAAGATCAGGTAGTTGATCTGAGGGTGCGGATTGCCCCGCATGGTGCCTGCCACCTCTTGATAAAAGAAGACAAAGCCCAGCAGGACCAGCAAAATCGGCAGGCCAACAAAAAAGTAATAGGGTTTGAGTCGTTTCATGGAGACCTCGGTTGCTTGAGTAATTGTTGGAAGTAAAAACTTAAAAATGCTCGGGGGCGGGTCGCCTTCAGGACGGCTCTCTCAGCGCCTGCGTGGCAAAGCGCATCAAGGGCGACACCACATAACTGAGCACACTGCGTTGACCGGCCACGATGTCGGCGCGCGCGGTCATGCCGGGCAAGATGACCTGCTCGGCCAAAGCACCTTTGGCCTGCCCCGTCTGAATCAACACGCGGTAATAACGCTGCCCGTTTTCGTCGGCCAAGGTGTCGGCACTGACTTCAGTCACTTGGCCCTCCAAAGCGCCGTAAATGGCGTAGTCATAGGCCCCAATCAGCACGCGGGTGGGCAGGCCTGCCCGCAGCCGCGCCCGATCGTCCGGCCGCACACGGGCTTCTACGGCCAAGGGGCCTTCGCTGGGGGTGATTTCCAGCACCACTTCGCCGGGACGAATCACGCCACCCAAGGTGTTGAAATTGAGTTTGTTCACAAAACCGGCCACCGGGGCGCGCACGTCGTTACGGGCCTGGCGGTCGCTGTCGTTGCTCATATTGAGCTCAAAGCGCTGGATTTCAGCGCTGATTTGGGCCAGCTCGGCACGCGCTTCTGCGCGAAAGCGGGCTGTCGATTCGTTCAATCGGGACGATTGTTCTTCGATGGCCGCCTGCAGCCGGGGAATGGAGCTGGTGATGTCGCCTTGCGTGGTGCTCAGGCGCTGCAAGCGTCCCTGGGCGTCCAACCATTCCAGCTGGGATGCAGCACCCTTTCGGTACAGCCCTTCGACCACGGCCAATTGCTTGCGGGCCACATCGACTTCGGTGGCCATGTTTTTCAGCCGGTTTTGCGCTTCGCTCAACTCGGATTGGCGCTGGTTGATTTGCTGGCGCAAAGCACCCTGCTCGGCGCGGATCTTTTCTGCGCGTTCGCGAAACGCTGCACGCTCCAGGTCTTTTTGTGCGTCGGGCACATCAGCTGGAAATTCAGGCAAAGCAGCGCCCGTGGCTTCGGCCTTGAGTCGCGCTTGTTGGGACTTGAGGGTCACGATGCGGTTTCGCCCCTGCTCCACATCGGTATTGACCTGTGTGCCGGACAAGCTCAACAAAATGTCGCCTGCCTTGACGTTTTGACCTTCCCGGACCCGGATGTCGCGCACGATGCCGCCTTCGAGGTGCTGCACCAGTTGCGCCCGCGTGGAGGGGATGATGCGGCCTTCTGCGCGCACCACCCTGTCCACGGGCGCCCAGGCCGCCCAGATCAGCAAGAGCAGCAAGAACAAGGCCAAACTGAGTAACCAGCGGCGTTCGTGGCGTTCTGACAGCGACAAACGCAATGCAGCTTCACTCGGAGGCTGGTGCAGTTGCTGCCAAAGTTTGCGGAGTTTCATGCGTCAGGCTCTGTGCATTCAAGGGGCCACATTGACGGTGACGCGGGCGCTGTCTGCACCGGCTTGGACACTTTCCATCACCCGCATCTGGATCAAATCACCGGGCGTTCCGGCCTGAATCAGGACATTGCGCACGGCCACTGCGCGGTAGTACCCCAAGCGAGAGGATTCGCTGAAGCCCTTGGGCGTGATGACGGTGATTTGCCAGCGGGTGGTTTTGATCGGCCCAAAGCTGTTCAAGCGCGTCACGACGCTCTTGGACTCTTCGTTGGACAGCGTGACCACTTTGGGATCAAAGTTGACGATCAAGCCCGCCCCCACTGTGTTGACGCTGGATTCACCTTTGGCCTCTTTCACCACTTCCTGCCTGGCTTGAACCACTTCCATCTTGGGGGCGTTGTTGGGCACATTGTTGGCCGTAGTGCTGCTTTCTGTTTTGGCTGGCTGTTCTGCTTTGCTTGACTGATCAGTTTTGGCCATGCTGGGTGCGGCGGACGTGCTGGGGGCTGCCGTGCTGCTGGAAGTCGTGGTTGTGCTTTTTTGCAATGCCTCCAAGCTTTCCTTGAGTTTGGCATTTTCCATTTGCAGCTCTTGCAACCGCGCGGCATGCGTGTTGGGGTTGTCGTTGACGTATTGCACATCTTGCGGCACGGTACCTTCGCGCGGTGTGCCCTTGGTGGTTTCTTCCAACACAAAGCTCAGGATCACGATGCACATCACCGCGATCACGAACAGCAAATTGATCGCCAGGTTCGAGATGGCGTCCACATAACCGGGCCAAAAAATATCGGATGCGTCGTTCGAATCGGAGGAGCCAGCCATGGGTTAGCCTTTTTATTGGAAAAGAAAAATCAAAAATCACTTCAACTGGATGCGGGCCTGCTCACGCAGGGTACTGAGTTGCCCCATGCTTTTGAGCAGTTGCGCCTGGGCCAGCATTTGCTGCCCCAAGGCTTGCGTCAGTTTCAGTCGGGCGTCATACAGGCTCTGGCTGGCATCAAGGGCTTCCAGCAACGAAGAAATGCGCCCCACCTTGAGTTGTTCGCGCACGGCTTCGGTCACACGGCGTGCCGCCTCTTGCTCTTGCTGCCCCAAGCTGATGCGCAAAGTGGCTGCCTGGAGCAAGGCGAAATCGGTGTCCACGTTTTGCGCCAGACGCTGCTCATTTTGTGCCAGCTTGCTTTGCAACTCGGACAAGTCTGCCGATGCTTCCTTGCCGGCAAAATACTCCTTGCCCCCCAAAGACAGCGCCCAGTTGACCACCACCAGCGCACGGGTGTCCTGGCGCGAGCCCATCACGCCCCCGTTGTTGGTGGCGCGGTCATCTTCCAGACTGGCCAGCACCGTGGGCGCTGCACGGCCGTATTGGGCGCGCACCTGGGCCTTTTGAGCTTCCACTTCGGCACGCAGTGCCGTCAGCTCGGCATTGGCTTTCAAGGCCTTGTCCCGGATTTCGGCTTGCGTTCGGGGCAAGGCAGGCAGTTGGCTCAAAAAGGGCAGGTTCAGCAGTTGCGGTGAAAAACCCAACAGCCGCTCCAATTCGAGCAAACCGCCTTTGTAACTGGCCTGCTGCTCCAGCCGGGCCTGGCGCGCCGCCAGGACCCGTGAACGGGCACGTTCGAGCTCGGCCTGGCTGCTGGCCCCCGATTGCGAACGCTGGTCTTGGTAGTTAAGGATGCTCGACAAATTGCTCAACAACTCGTCTGAGAAATTCAGCGTGATGCGACTGGTCGTGAGGTTGATCACGGCTTTGACCAGGTTCAGGGCAACTTCCTGCTCCATCGAAGCGCTGCGCAGCATGGCCGCGTCCAGCGTCAGTCCGCTGGCCTGCCAGGTTTGCCAAGCCGGGTAATTGACCAGTGGCTGGGTCACACGCAAGGACGTGTTTTTGTAATCGTGTCCGCTGTTGTTCAAGGTGGCCGTGGTGCTGTTTTCATTGCCCTTGGCGTAACGCGCTGAAAAAGAGGGCAACAAATCAGCACGACTTTTGGCGACGCGCTGACGTGAGCTTTCCTGGCGGGCCTTGACCGCCGTCAGCTCGGGGCTGAACTCCAGACCGGCCAACAGCAAGTCGGGCAAAGAAAAAGCCACTCGCTGAAATTCGGTGGTTTTGCGAGTCACCACGGAAGTACCCAACCCCCCTTCTGGCTCGGGCAGGTCGATTTCGGCCTTGCCCGTCAATTGGGCAAACGTCAGGCTCTGGCGAGAAAAGTCCGGCGTCGACAGATTGACTTTGGCCGAGACCTCGACCGGTCGGCGCAGCACCAGGGCTTGTTCGGGCTTGGGCAAAGTGGGCAAGGCAAGGCCCGTCTTGGCCGCTGTATCCACGGGCGCTTTGGCGCGCACCGCGTCTTTCCAGGGCTTGTAACGGTTCTGAAGTGATGCAGGCAATTCTTGCCCCAGGGTGTTGGCCCGGTCCATGGGCTTGTCCTGATCAGCAGTGACTTGATCAACCAGGCTTTGTGTAGCTTGGCGCTGGCGTTCAATCTCGGCGTCGGATGTGGCGGCACTGGCCTGCGCCCACACCGGCGAGTGCAAAGCCAAGGCCATGGCAGCGCACAACACGCCAGGATTGAAAGTCTGCCTTTGCATGCGGTGAGTGGGCAAAATTGAGCTGGAAGTCGAGGTTTTTTTCATGGCATTCACCGTTCTCTGAGCGCTTCTCGGGCGCGCATGACAGGCTTGAACAGATAGGTCAGAACCGATTTTTGTCCGGTCTTGATATCCACTTGGGCCAACATGCCCGGAATGATCGGCAAATTTTTGCCGTCCGGCGTTTTCAAACTCGCGCTGTCGGTGCGAACCAAGACGCGGTAATAGGTTTCTTCTCGACGCACCTCATCGCGCAGGGTGTCGGGGCTGATTTGCACCAGCCGGGCATTGAGCCAGCCGTACACGCTGGAATCATAGGCCGTGATTTTGACCACCGCCTCCATGCCAGGGCGCAAAAACGCGATGTCTGAGGGGCGGATGCGGGTCTCTATCAGCAGCTTGTCGTCCATGGGCACAATTTCCAGCAGGTCCTGCCCCATCTGGATGACGCCGCCCAGGGTGTTGATGCGGATGTTTTTGACCACGCCGCGTTTGGGTGCTCGCAAGATGGTGCGGCGGAAGTTGTCTTCCTTGCCCGTGAGGCCCTGACGCTGCGAGCCCATTTCGGCCTCGACACGCGCCAGCTCGGTGGCCGCATCGGCCTTGAATTTGCCCGCCAATTCGCTCAACCGGCCTTTGGTCTCGGAGATGGTGCGCTTGATGCGCAGCACTTCGAGATCGGACACATAGCCGCTGGCGGCCATGGGCTCGGTGATGCGCAACTCTTCGGTGGCCAGCTTCAGGGTTTGTTGCTGCGATGCAATGCTGCTGTCCAGGCTGCGGCGTCTGGCCTCAAAGGTGTCACGTTCATTGCGCGTCAATTCCGGGGCTCGGCGCAGCAAGTCGGCCGGAAAAACCGGGCTGCCCCCCTGGGCCTCGGCACGCAAACGCACAGCTGCGGCCTGCAAGGCGTCGATCTTGGACTGCCCTTCACGCACTGTGGCGCCTTGGCGCGCATCGTCAATGCGCAGCAAGGGCTGATCGACCTCGACCGTATCGCCTTCGGCCACCAGCAGCTCAGCCAGAACACCCGATTCCAGGCTCTGAATGACTTGTTCGCGGCTGGTGGGAATGACTTTGCCCATGCCGGTGGTGACTTCTTCGAGCTGCGCCCAGCCCGCCCACAGCATGAACACCAGCAAGACCACGGCCGTGGCGTAAAGGCCTGCGCGCAACAGGGGTTGACGCTCACGCAAGGAAGCGGCGTACACATCGTCCAGCAGATCCAGATCGGCCTGCAGCTGGTTTTTTTCACGCAGGCGCAGGATTTTTTGCGTCAGCGCCTGGCGCTCTTGCAAAGACTTGGCGGACGATGCCGGTGTGGGCAGGCCAGACGCAGCGCCAGCGACAACAGAACGGGGTGCACTCATGCAGTCCTCCCAATGGCGCGCTTGACGCGGCCTTCTTGCACCGCCTGCAGCACAGCCTCTTTGGGGCCATCGGCCAAAACCTGACCGCTGTCGAGCAAGACCAGGCGCGTCACCAGACTCAGGGGTCCGGGGCGGTGTGTGGCAATGACCACGGTTTTACCGGCCAACTCGGTCTGAAGATTGTTCAGCAAACGCTGCTCGCTGGCAGCATCGAATGCGCTGGTGGGCTCGTCGAGCAAGACCACCGGGCAGTTGGCCAGCAAGGCACGGGCCAATGCCACCATCTGCCGCTGACCGCCAGACAGGGCCGCACCAGCCTCGCCCAAAGGCATGTCCAAACCCTGTGGATGCACAGCCACCCAAGGCTGGATGCCTGTGAGCTGCAAGACATGCTGCAAGCGTGCGTCGGACACATGGGGCGCGGCCATGAGCAAGTTGTCGCGCAAACTGCCCCGAAACAAGACCGCATCCTGACTGACCCAGGCCAGTTGAGCGCGCAAATCAGCGGGCGAGATGTGGGCCATGTCCAGACCATCGAGCAAGACCTGCCCCTGGGTGGGCGGATACAAACAGGCCAGCATCTTGAGCAGTGTGGATTTGCCGCTGCCCACAGGCCCCATCAAGGCCACATGCTCGCCAGGGGCCAAGTCCAGATTTTGGATCTGCAGCACAGGGCGTTCGGTATAGGGGTAGCTGAATTGGAGTTGGCGCACTTGCAAATGCCCCGTGGATTTGTGCAGGCCCATGTAGCTACGCTGGGGCTCGTATTGGCCCGGCAAACGCATGATGCGGTCCAGGGTTTTGAAGGCCCCAACGGCATGCTGATAGCGGGTGAGCAAACCCGCCACTTGTGCCAAAGGCCCCAGAGCCCGCCCCGCCAGGATGGTGCAACCGATCAAGCCACCGGCTGTCAGGCGACCTTCCAAAATCAGGTAAACACCCCAAACGATCAAGGCGGTGTTGCACGCTTGTTGCACAAATTGGGTGAAATTCAAGGTGATGGCCGACACCCAGCGGCTGGTCATGGCGCTGCGGGCGGTGGTGGCGCTGATGCGTTCCCAGCGGCTTTGCATGCGGGGCTCGGCGCCCATGGCGCGAATTTGTTCCAGCCGTTCCAGGGTTTCAACCATGAAGCCGAGTTTTTGAGCGCTTTCATATTGGTAGCGCGCAATGGATTCACGAATCGGCCATTGCGAGGCCCAACCGGCCAAAAACACCAACACCGCCCCGACGATGGGCACCCACACCAGGGGACCACCGAAAAAGCCAATGACGCATAAAAACACGATGACGAAGGGCACATCGCTCAAGGTGACCAAGGTGGTTGAGCTGACAAAGTCACGCACCGATTCAAATTCGCGCAACTGGCCTGCAAATTGACCGCTTGAAACCGGACGGTCTTGAGCCCGCAAATTCAGGGCCTGTTTGAAAATGCGTGAGGACAAGAGCAAATCGGCCTTTTTACCGGCCACATCCACCAGATAACCCCGCATGGTGCGCAGCCCTAATTCAAGCAGGCCCGCCAGCGTGACCCCCAAGGCCAGCACCCACAGCGAATGCAAGGCCGCATTGGGAATGACGCGGTCATACACATTCATCGAGAACATAGAAGTGGCCAATGCCAGCAAATTGATCAGCATCGCGGCCAAGGTGCTGTCCAGATAAAAACCTCGCAAGGTGCGAAACACACTCCAGAACCAATGCGTGCCGGACGGTGGGATGTCCCCTTGTGGCTGTCCATTTTGAGGGGCTGACGGATGTTCAAGCGTTGAATCTTGGCGAATGCGCGCGTGCAAACTCCAGCCTGCACTTTCGGTTGCCAATTGCTGCACCGGCACCCACTGAGTCTGGCCAGCGTTCAGGCTGTCATTCAGGTGGGGGGCAATCACTTCACAGGCATCGCCTTTGCGGCTGAGCAAAACGGCAGCCCAACCACCTGCCAACCCAATCACCACCGGCCCCAAACGACTGTCGTATTCAGCGGGCTTCAAAGCCGCTATCTGAACATCCAGGCCATGACTTTCCAGGGTTTTTGCTGCGGCCAGCAAACTCAGGTCTTCGTCGCCAAATTCGGCCGTTTGCGCCATCAGCTCGCGTGCAGAAACACGCTGTCCCAAACGCAGTGCCAAATGACTGAGCGCCTCAAACACAGAAGGCTGCAAGCTCATCGACCCGCCCCATCCAAATGTAGACCCGAAAGCATCGTCAATTCACTCACAACTGCAACACCGTGGGAAGAAGACCCTGTAAGCCCATCAAGCGAAAAGATGCCTTGATCTGGTCCATTTCGGATGACATTTTGTTGGACTTGGCAGTGAACAATTCATTTTCAGCATTGAGAACGTCCAGCAAGTTGCGACGCCCGATCCTGAATTGCTTGCGGTTGGCGTAGACCATCTCCTGCGCGTGGTTGACGTATTCATCAAATGACGCCAAGGACTGGGTGTGGGCCAAAAATTCGTACCAGGCAGAACCCACGCGTTGCTGCAACTCATCACGGGCTTTTTCAAACGCAAATCGCGTGGCCATCTGCGTGGATGTGGCGGCATTCAAGGCATGTGCAGCGGCGCCTCCTGCCCACACCGTCCACTCGGCTTGAACGCCCAGATAAAGATCAGATTGCTTGCCATGAATGCCGTTGAAATCGCGCCCGGTTTTGCCCGTGGCGTCCAGATTCACACGGGGGCGATAAGGGGCTTTGGCCAAGGCAATCCCTTGCTGCGCTTGCTCCACATCGGCACGTGCCACCTGCAAGGCAGGACTGGCATTCAAGGCTTTTTGGTAGGCCTCTTCCAAACTTGCAGCAGGGGTCAATACACGCAGTTCAGGTAAATCGTGTACCTTGGGCAAACCGGTCAAGCTTTGAAACTCCAGACGAGCCTGCTCCAATCGCATCAAACGCGAGGTCATGACCGACTCGGCCAAAGATGCGCGACTCATGGCAGCGGGCAAATCAGCTGCTCGCCCCAAATCCAGCTTGGCAATGCCTTTGACCTGTTTGACATAACCCCGATGCATGGACAAATTGTCTTGTGCCAAAACCAGCAACTGCGACGCCCTGAGGATTTCCACATAAGCCTCCAAGGTGCGCAGCATCAACTCTTCACGTTTATCGACCAGCTTCCAGTCCGCACCAATGGAAGATTGGCGTCTTTGCTCGGCCTGAGCCTCCAAACCCTGGTCCAGCAAGGGCATGGTCATGCGCAGATAGGCTTGGGCTTGCTTGTAAGAGTTGGACACATTCGCGGCGTTCAGGCGCTGACTTTCTTGACCCGTATTGCCGCCCACCACCACACGCGGCTTGAATTGCGCCTTGGCTTCTTTGAACTGCTCTTCTTGGGCACGGCTTTGTGCTTCGGCTTGCAAGAGCTCTGGGTGACGCTGAAGTGCCATTTGCACGTAATTCACGACCGCGGCGGGAATCTGGCGGTTTTCCTCTTGCTCGCCAAGTGACGAACTCGAAGAAAGCACCACGGTGGGCGGCAAGCTGACCGACGGGGTTTGCGCACTGGCCAAACCGACCGGCATTAAACCCACGAAAAAACCAAAAATCACCAAAAAATGAAACACTCTCATACTCCGAAGGTGGCTCAATAGGCATTGAGCATGACATAAGTTGACCCTCAAAATTGAAAAATGAAATGGCACGAAAGACAACTGTGATGGGAGTTTATAGCTTAATTATTTTATATTCATCAGATTAGAAAACAAAATCAATTAATATTCATAAAAATTCATTAAATATCATAAAAAATTGATTTATTTAACATATTCAGCATTTTAATGAACTTTAAAGTCTGAATTTTATCTTGTGCTGACATGTTGTATAAGGAGAGAGTCATTCCTCTGAGACAAAAGGTCACTCTATGCATCACAACATCGCCATCATTGGTGTCGGCATGGCCGGCGTGGTTTGCGCACGCACCCTGCGCCAAGCTGGACACAGCGTCACCTTGTTTGAAAAAAGTCGGGGGGTGGGCGGACGCATGGCCACAAGGGCCAGTGCCTTTGGCAGTTTTGACCATGGTGCGCAGTATTTCACCGTGCGTGACCCGCGTTTCGAGCTGGCTTTGGGCACCGTGCCGGGTCTATGCAAACCCTGGAGTGCCAATGCCGTGCGCGTGCTGGACCCCAATGGTCGCGTCATCGAAGCGGGCTTGCCCGGCGGCGAGCGCCACTGGGTGGCCACGCCAGGCATGAATGGCCTGGTCAAGGCCTGGGCGGCTCCGCTGCTGGAAGACGGCAATGTGCAGCTGCAAACCCGGGTGACACACATCAGTGCTGACCCTTTCAAGAAAAACAATTGGCAACTGCACACAGAAGGTGAAGACGGCAGCCAGCATGTATTTGGAGGCTTTGACCGCGTGGTCCTGGCCATCCCGCCAGCACAAGCCATGACCTTGCTGCAAAGCTCTGGGCTGAACGACCAGGCGACCCCCTTGAAAGATGTCCGGGTAGATCCTTGCTGGACGCTGATGCTCGCCTACCCCCAAGCCGTCCAACCCGGCCTGATCACCCTCGGACCCCAATGGAACGCAGCACGCAGCACGCACCACCGCATCGCCTGGATGGCGCGTGAATCGTCCAAGCCCGGTCGCGAGCGCATCGAGCGCTGGACCGTGCAAGCCAGCGCCCCCTGGTCGGCCGAGCATGTCAACGACACACCCGAGCGCATCACCGGTAAGCTGCTCAAGGCTTTTGCAGAGATCACCGGCATCCGCGCTACGCCTGCACATGCCGAAGTGCACCGGTGGCTGTACGCCAAGACCTCGCAGCCTCTGGGACAGAGTCATTTGTGGTTCAAAGATCAGGGCATCGGTGTGTGTGGCGACTGGTGCACGGGCCACCGGGTCGAAGACGCTTTCGTGTCGGGCCTGGAGTTGGCCCTGTCGGTGCTCAAAAAGCGCTGACCCCCCATGGAGTGGCAAGGGCTTGGCCCATCCCCTGCGCAGGACTGGCCAGGCTACATCGGGCGCTTTGCCCCCTCGCCTACCGGCATGCTGCATGCGGGCTCCTTGGTGGCCGCTTTGGCCAGCTGGCTGGATGCACGCACCCATCAAGGCCAGTGGCGCGTTCGGATGGAAGATGTGGACACGCCGCGCTGCGTGCCCGGTACAGACCTGGCCATCTTGCAGCAGCTGGCGCTTTGCCACTTGGTGCCCGATGGCCCCGTGCTTTGGCAAAGCCAGCGCGGCCAGGCCTACCAAACTGCGCTGGACACCTTGATCGCCCGAGGCTGGGCTTATCCCTGCGGGTGCTCACGCAAAGACATTGAATTGGCGCAAACACGATCCCTGCTGCGCCACCACGCAGCGGTGTACGCCGGCACCTGTCGCAGCGGCCTGGGTGGCAAAACCGCCCGGGCATGGCGACTGAACGTGCAGGCGGTTCAGGCTGCATTAAATCTTCCTCGCATTACCTCATGGCACGACCGCAGACTCGGATGGCAGGAACAAGATGTGTTGGAGGCTGTGGGCGACTTCGTGCTGCGCCGCGCCGATGGTTTGTGGGCCTACCAACTGGCCGTGGTGGTGGACGATGCCGCGCAAGGCATCAGCCATGTGGTGCGTGGGGAAGACCTGGCCGACAACACGGCGCGGCAAATGCTGCTGCAAAAAGCCTTGAATTTGCCCACGCCGCAATACCTGCACACCGCCTTGGTGCTGGGCGCCAACGGCGAAAAACTCAGCAAACAAAACGGTGCTCAGGCGCTGGATTTGCAAGACCCACTGCATGCCCTGAGGCAGGCCGCGTCAGCCCTGAATTTGCCCGTGCGGGCAGATGTCACGGATATAGACGCCTCACTGGCGCATTGGACGGACCATTGGCGCGCTCAGTACGCGCCCAATACCCCGATCAAAGCTTGACGTCGGACTCTGCATCCTCTTGTGCTGGCCAGTCGCGGATATAGGCCTTGAGCATCTTGTTTTCGAAGTTCTGGCTGTCCACCACCGCTTTGGCCACGTCGTAAAAACTGATCACACCCATCAGCACACGGTTGTCCATGACGGGCATGTAGCGCGCATGGTGCTCCAGCATCATGCGGCGCACATTGTCGAGGTCGGTCTCACCCGTGCAGGTCAGCGGTTGGGCATCCATGGCCTCGCGCACGGTGGTGTGGCCCACATGACCGCCGTTCTTGACGATTTGTTGAATCACTTCACGAAAAGTCAGCATGCCCACCAGATCGCCTTGGGCCATGACCACCAGTGAACCGATGTCTTTTTCGGCCATGTCGTTCATGGCGCGGGACAGGGGTTCATCGGGGTGCACGGTGAACAGCGTGCCACCTTTGACGCGCAGGATGTCGTTGACTTGCATGGTGTGTCTCCTTAGGGTCGAGTGCAGTGTTAATTGGTTTCCAATATAGCCCACAATGAACCCTGACCGACAGCCCCAAAGCGGGTCAAACGCTTTCTTTTTTCGGAGACTCCCATGGCTGGTTACAGCGATCCCGGTTTTGACACTTTGGCCCTGCACGCAGGCGCAGCCCCCGACCCGACCACCGGAGCACGGGCCGTGCCCATCCACTTGACCACCTCCTTTGTTTTCGAGTCGTCAGACCAAGCGGCAGCGCTGTTCAACTTGGAGCGCCCCGGCCACGTTTACAGCCGCATCAGCAACCCCACCAACGCGGTGCTGGAGCAGCGCATTTCGGCTTTGGAGGGCGGCATCGGGGCCATCACCACTTCCAGCGGACAAGCGGCCTTGCACCTGGCCATTGCCACCCTCATGGGCGCGGGCTCACACATTGTGGCGTCGAGTGCTTTGTACGGCGGCTCACACAACTTGCTGCACTACACCCTGAGCCGCTTTGGCATCCGCACCACCTTTGTCAAACCCGGCGACTTGGACGAGTGGCGCGCCGCCGTGCAGCCCGACACCAAACTCTTTTTTGGCGAAACCGTGGGCAACCCCGGCATGGACGTGCTGGACATCGAAGCGGTAAGCGCCATTGCGCACGAGGCGGGCGTGCCGCTGCTGGTCGACTCCACCCTCACCTCGCCCTGGCTCATCAAGCCTTTTGACCACGGAGCTGATCTGATCTACCACTCGGCCACCAAATTTTTGGCCGGCCACGGCACGGTGGTGGGCGGCTTGGTGGTCGATGGCGGCAGTTTTGACTGGGACAAATCGGGCAAGTTTGCCGAGCTGAGCCAAGCCTATAAAGGCTTTCACAACATGGTGTTCAGCGAAGAAAGCACCGTGGGTGCCTTCTTGCTGCGGGCCCGGCGCGAGGGTCTGCGCGACTTTGGCGCCTGCATGAGCCCGCACACCGCCTGGCTGATTTTGCAAGGCATCGAAACCCTGCCGCTGCGCATGGCCCGCCACATGGAGAACACGGCCAAAGTGGTCGAGTTTTTGACCGCGCACCCGCTGGTCAGCCGCGTGGGCCACCCCTTGCTGGAGAGCCACCCCTCGCACGCTTTGGCGCAAAAACTGTTGCCACGCGGCGCAGGCTCGGTGTTCAGCTTCGACATCCGGGGCTCGCGCGCCCAAGGTCAAAAGTTCATCGAAACCCTCAAGGTCTTCAGCCACCTGGCCAATGTGGGCGACTGCCGCAGCCTGGTGATCCACCCGGCCAGCACCACGCATTTCCGCATGACGGACGAGGCCCTGGCCGCTGGCGGCATCGGCCCCGGCACCATCCGGCTGTCGATTGGTCTGGAAGACCCGGCTGACCTGATCGACGACCTGAAAAAAGCCCTCAAAGCGGCCGAGAAAGCAGGAGCCTGACCATGAAAATCTCCGTTCAAGGCCACGACCTCTATGCCTACACTGGCGGCAAGCCCTTCAACCCCGCGCAGCCCACCGCCGTGTTCATCCACGGCGTGCTCAACGACCACAGCGTCTGGATCTTGCAAACCCGCTACATGGCCCACCACGGCTGGAACGTGCTGGCCATTGACCTGCCCGGGCACTGCAAAAGCGAAGGCACCCCACCGCAAAGCGTGGAAGAAGCGGCCGACACCGTCATCGCGCTGCTCGATGCGCTGAAGATAGAAAAAGCCGCGCTGATCGGCCACAGTTTTGGCTCCCTCATCGCCCTAGAAGCTTCGGCACGCGACGCGCAAGCCCAACCCGGGCGCGTGAGCCACCTGGTGATGGTGGGCACGGCCTACCCGATGCGCGTGTCGCCCGCCCTGCTCGAGCTGTCGGTCAGCGCCCCCTTCAAAGCCATTGACATGGTCAACAGCTTCTCGCACTCCACGCTCGCCCCACCGCCATCGGCCTTGGGCCCCGGTACTTGGCTGTATGGCGGCAGCAAGGCGCTGATGCGCCGGGTGCTGGCCAGCAACACGCAGGTCAATGTGTTCCACACCGGCTTCAAGGCCTGCGACGATTACCGTGGCGCAGAAGCAGCCATGCCTCAAGTGGCCTGCCCCACCCTGTTTGTACTGGGCAACGCCGACCAGATGACACCACCCAAAGCGGCGCAAAGCCTGATCGACCAGTGCAAGGAGCCCAAAGTGGTGAAGCTGCCCGCCGGCCATTCGCTCATGACCGAAGCACCCGAGGGCGTGTTGCAGGCGCTCAAGGATTTTTTGAAACCATGAGCTGGACGGCCACTCGCACACAGGGGTGCGCTCCAACAAGATGAACACATTGACTGCCCACATCACCCCGCCCTTGTCGGCTGAGAGGGCCCGCGAGATGGCCCAAAGCCTTGACTTGCGGTCCTTGCCGCGCGACTTTCTGGACAACCCGTACCCGGTCTACGCCGCGCTGCGCGAGTCCGAGCCCTTCAAGCGCATGCCCGATGGCTCGTATTTCCTCACGCGCCACGCCGATCTGGTGGCGGTGTACCGCGACGCCAAGGTCTTCAGCTCTGACAAGCAAGTCGAGTTCGGTCCCAAATACAACCACGCGCCTTTCAACCAGCCGCCCTACGCCACAGCAAGCGGTGTCTCCCCGCTGTTCGAGCACCACACCAGCAGCCTGGTCTTCAACGACGCGCCTCTGCACACCCGGGTGCGCCGCCTGATCATGGGGGCGCTCACACGTCGCGCGATTGAAGCCATGGAGCCTGGCCTGGTGCTGCTGGTGGACAGCCTGCTGGACAAGATCGAGGCGAAGGGCGGCGGCGACCTGATTGAAGACTTTGCCTCGGCCATTCCGGTCGAGATCATCGGCAACCTGCTGGGCGTGCCGCACGCCGAGCGCGAACCACTGCGCGGCTGGTCGCTGGCCATTTTGGGGGCGCTGGAGCCCGCCCTGAGCCCTGAGCAGGAAGCGCTGGGCCACCGCAGCGTGAGCGAGTTTCTGGCCTATCTGCGCCAGTTGGTGGCGGATCGCCGATTGCATCCAGGCGACCCGGAGCACGACGTGCTGACCCGCTTGATCCAGGGTGAGGAAAATGGCGAAGCCCTCAGCGAAGTCGAGCTGCTGCAAAACTGCGTGTTCCTGCTCAACGCCGGGCACGAGACCACCACCAACCTGATTGGCAACGCGCTCATCAGCCTGCAGGAATGGCCCAAGCAGCGAGAACAACTCAAAGCCGACCTGAAACAAGCGGCCGGTGACGAAGAACGGGAACTGGTAATGGGCCTGGCCGTCGACGAATTTTTGCGCTTCGAATCGTCCAACCAACTGAGCAACCGCCGCGCGGTTCAGGCCACACAGGTCAACGGCGTCGACTTGCCCGCAGGCGCACTGGTCACGCTGTGCATTGGCGCAGCCAACCGCGACCCTGCGGTGTACGAGAACCCCGAACAGCTTGACCTGCGCCGCACCGGCAACAAGCACCTGGCTTTTGGCTTTGGGGTGCACCAGTGCGCGGGCCTGAGCCTGGCACGTTTGGAAGGCCGCGTGGCCATCGGGCGGTTTTTACAGCGCTTCCCCGATTACCAACTCACGCAAGCACCTGTGCGTGGTGGCCGGGCCCGGTTTCGCGGCTTTTTGCACGCGCCGTTTTCAATCCCATGACACCCCAGGAGACACACCATGAACCCCGCTGAAACACCTGCGCCCCGGCACGCCAGTTTTGCCGAGTTCTACCCCTTCTATTTGAGCGAGCACAGCGACCGCACTTGCCGCCGCATGCATTTTGTGGGCAGTACGCTGAGCCTGATGTGTCTGGCCATGTTGGCCGTGACCGGCAAACCGCAGTACTTTTTGTATGCCCTGCTGTGTGGTTACGGCTGCGCCTGGATCGGGCATTTTGTGTTCGAGAAAAACAAACCCGCCAGCTTCAAGCGCCCGCTCTACAGCTTCATGGGCGACTGGGTGATGTACCGCGACATGTGGCGCGGGCGAGTGAGTTTTTGAAGATTTGACCGCCTCGTCCTGATCGGGGGTCCATGCCTTCGTTGGTGATGGATACCCGGTCAAGCCGGGTAGGACGAAAGCGTCATGAAGGCATCAGGCGTTAGGTTTGGGCAACAGCTGTGCCACCTCAATCCGATCGAGCCCAGACTGCGACCAAACCGGATCTTCCTCACCGGTCCGCGACACCAAAAGCCGGTCGGCCAAGGGCCCTACACGCACTTGGGCAGGGTCAATCAACAAGACTTGCCGGGCTTGGACCAAGTCGTTTTGCTCGGTCAGGCGGCCCACCCAATCCAGGTTTTGCAAGACTTCCAGCACCTGCCGCAGTTCACGCGTCTCCACCCGCAGACGCACGGCCAGCTCATCGGTGCTCAAACCCCGCAGCTCTGACGCCTTGGCAGCGTTCAACTCGGCCAAGACCTCGAGCGCCAGTCTGAAGGACCAGCCCGCGCCCTCTGGTTTGCGCCAGGATTGACGGCCCAACTCGGGTAAGCTGGCGGCCAGCACCGCGCCCAGCAGCACCAGCAGCCAGGTCACGTAAATCCAGACCAACAAAATGGGCAGCGCAGCAAATGCGCCGTAAATCAGCGAATAGGTGGGCACCTGCAGCAGGTAAATGGCCATGCCTTTTTTGGCCAACTCCAAGGCCCCCGCCACCAAAAACCCCGCCGTGATGGCATGGCGCCAGCGCACGCGGGTGTAGGGCACATAAAAATACAAACCACTCACGCAGGCCGTGAGCAGCAAAAACTCAAAACTGTCGAGCAACCACCGGATGGAACCCGGCAAGGCATCCACCACATCCCGCGAGGCGGTGACCACATACGAGGTGATGGCCAGGCTGGCCCCCAAAAACAAAGGCCCCAAGGTGATGGCAGACCAATACAACAAGACCCGTTGCGCGAAAGGCCGCTGCCGCTGCAAGCCCCAAATCTGGCCCAAGGTGCGCTCGATCGTGACCATCAAAAACACGGCCGACATCAACACGGCCACCAAACCCACCGACCCCAGGCGGCTGGCTTTGCGCGAAAACTGCGTCAAATAGCTCAGCACCTGGCGGGCAATGCTCTCGGGCACCAGGCTCTCGATCAGCCAGCGCTGAATCGTGTCCTGGAACTTGCCAAACACCGGAAACGCCGCAAATACGGCCAGGCCCACCGCAAACAAGGGCACCAAAGCCAGCACGGTGGTGAAGGTGAGCGAGCTGGCGCTCACGCCCAGGCGGGCATCGCGAAAGCGTTCGGCCAGAACGCTGGCCATCTGACGCCATGGGAAAACCAACAGCTCTTGCCACCAAAGGGCGGCATGGGCTCTTAATGAGAGATTGGACAAAGAGGAAGGCATGCCCGGTATGATGCCACCGCAATGAACACCAACACAGAAAACAACCCCGCTGGCGTCGATTTCACCCGCTGGATGGCCGTGAGCAGCCTGCTCGGCCTCATTCTTCTGGGCTTGGCTTGGGAGCTTTGGCTGGCGCCCTTGCGCCCGGGCGGCTCCTGGTGGGCCATCAAGGTCTTGCCGCTGTGCATTCCGCTGGCGGGCCTGCTCAAAAACCGCATGTACACCTACCGCTGGGTCAGCATGCTGGTATGGCTTTACTTCATTGAAGGCGTGGTGCGTGCCTGGGGTGACGCCTGGCCTGCGAATGCTCTGGCGGGCATTCAAACCCTGCTGTGCATCACCTTGTTTGTGGCCTGCGCCTTGCATGTGCGCATCCGCTTCAAAGCGGCCAAGGCCACTGGTAACTTTGTACCCGTCCCCCGCGATTGAACAGGCTTGCCGCCAACATCCAGACTGCATTTTGGCCATTGAGACAACACCGCCATGACACCTCTTTTGCTCGACCAACTGCGCCACATTTGCGGCCCTGCCAATGTGCTCACCCACGATGCCCCTGCCACTGACTTGAGCCCTTGGGAACAAGACTGGCGCAAACGCGTGACCGGCCGGGCCTTGGCGGTGGTGCGTCCGGGCAACACAGCTGAAGTGGCCGCCGTGGTCAAAGCCTGCGCCGCAACGGGCACAGCCATCGTGCCGCAAGGCGGCAACACCGGCCTGGTGGTGGGCGGCGTGCCCGACAACTCCGGCACGCAAATCTTGCTGAGCCTGACGCGCATGAACGCCGTGCGGGCCGTCGACCCGGCCAACCTCACCATCACGGTGGAAGCCGGTTGCGTGCTGCAAAACCTGCAGGCCGCCGCAGAAAACGCAGGCTTTCTGTTCCCCCTGAGCCTGGGTGCCGAAGGCAGCTGCACCATTGGCGGGAATCTGGGCACCAACGCAGGCGGTACACAGGTGGTGCGCTATGGCAACACCCGCGAGCTGTGCCTGGGCCTGGAAGTCGTCACCGCGCAAGGCGACATCTGGCACGGCTTGAGCGGCCTGCGCAAAGACAACACGGGTTATGACCTGCGCAACCTGATGATCGGCAGCGAAGGCACGCTGGGCATCATCACCGCCGCCACCATGAAGCTTTATCCCCAACCCGCCGCACAGCTGACCGCCTGGGCCGCCGTGCCGAGCATGGAAGCAGCCGTGCAACTGCTGGGCCTGGCCCACCAGCGCCTGGGCCCGGGCCTGACGGGGTTTGAGGTCATGGGCCAGTTTGCGCTGAGCTTGGTGGACAAACACTACCCGCAACTGCGTGTGCCGCTGTGGCAGGACACCCCCTGGTGTGTGCTGCTGGAAAACTCCGACAGCGAAAACGAACAGCATGCTCGCAGCCAATTTGAAGGCCTGCTCGAAGCGGCCATGGACAGCGGCTGCGTGAGCGACGCCGTGGTGGCCGAAAACCTGAGCCAAGCCAAAGGCCTGTGGCACATCCGGGAGACCATCACTTTGGCCCAAGCGCAAGAGGGCCTCAACATCAAACACGACATCAGCATCCCGGTCTCGCGCATCCCGGACTTTGTGGCCGAGACCGACGCCCTGCTGGCCCGCGAAGTGCCCGGCGTGCGCATGGTCGACTTCGGGCACCTGGGCGACGGCAACCTGCACTACAACGTGCAGGCGCCCGAGGGCGTGGACGGCAAAGCCTTTCTGCGCGAGAACGAAGACAAGGTCAACACGCTGGTGTTTGACCAGGTCAAACGCTTTGACGGCTCCATCAGCGCCGAGCACGGCGTGGGCGAACTCAAAGCGGGCAAACTGCCGCTCTACAAAGACCCCACGGCGCTGGCCATGATGCGGGCCGTCAAGCAGGCGCTGGACCCGCAGAATTTGCTCAACCCGGGGCGCGTCCTGCCCCTGCCCTGAGGCTTGTTGAGCCGGCACGCTGACGTTTGAAATGTCTGATAAATGTCATCTCGCAGGTCGGCACTCGCGGAGTCCGACATGATGGGTTTTGGCACAGGCCCATGTCGGGGTCTTCGACCGCCGACCTACAACATCTTTGAGCATTGAAAACTTCACAGGGCCGGATCAATAAAGGCTGCCATCCGCTGCGCTTCATGGGCGCTGGCGTCACGGCTCAGGCCGTTATTTAGCCATCCACAAACACCCGTGCTTTGCGCGGTGTCAAAACCAGCGTCTCGCCTTCTTTGAAGTCTTGCTGGCGGTACTGCGATGCCGACAGCTGCGCCTCGATCACCGCGTCCTTGCCAAACATGCCCGCTTCCACGGGGTCGAGTTCCAGCCGTGCCACAGGCCCGACCACGATGGCGCGGCTGAGCTTGGCCACGATGCCGGTGTGGGCGGTGCCCGCTGTGTAACGCGTCACATCCAGGTCATGCGGGCGCACATAGGCAAAGGCCTTGGCGTCTTGCACTTGGCCGTGTTCCGGGCTTTCCAGGCGGATGGCATGTTGGTCGGCGCCAATCAGCATCTCGCCTTCGTGGGCGCGGCCATGGAACAGGTTCACATCCCCCAAAAAGCCATACACAAAGGGGCTGGTCGGGTGGTCCCACACCTGTTGGGGCGAACCAATTTGTTCGATGTTGCCCTTGTTCATCAACACCACGCGGTCGGCCACCTCCAGGGCTTCTTCCTGGTCATGCGTCACAAAGATGCTGGTCACATGCAGCTCGTCATGCAGGCGGCGCAACCAGCGGCGCAGCTCCTTGCGCACTTTCGCGTCCAGCGCGCCAAAGGGCTCGTCCAGCAGCAACACCTTGGGCTCGACGGCCAGCGCACGGGCCAGCGCAATGCGCTGGCGTTGACCGCCCGACAACTGCGAGGGGTAGCGGTCGGCCAGCCAATCGAGTTGCACCAAGCCCAAAAGTTCATGCACCTTGCGTTTGATTTCGCTTTCACTCGGACGTTCGCTGCGAGGCTTGACGCGCAGGCCAAAGGCCACGTTTTCGAACACCGTCATGTGGCGAAACAGCGCGTAGTGCTGGAACACAAAGCCCACCTGTCTCTCGCGCACATGCACGTGTGTGGTGTCTTCTCCGCTGAAGGCAATAGTGCCCTGGTCGGCGGTTTCCAAGCCCGCAATGATGCGCAGCAGCGTGGTTTTGCCGCAGCCCGATGGCCCCAGCAAGGCGACGAGTTCGCCCGACTCGATGTCAAGGCTGACGTTGTTCAGGGCCCTGAAGTCACCAAACTGTTTGTGGACGTTGCGGATTTCGATGCTCATGGTGTGCTTAAGCTGTGTTCTGTAAAGGATGGCTGTTGCTGTAGGGGCCCACCCTGTGGGCGATGCAGACCTTCATGGTCCACTCAAGATCGCCCACGGGGTGGGCTCCTACAAAGTCATGACAAGCTCTGTGAATGGGGACGTTCAGCTGGAATTTCGGCTGCGGCTTTCAATTCCTTCGCATGACGCCACTCGATGAAGGACTTGATGGCCAGGGTGACCAGCGCCAGCAAAGCCAGCAGCGAGGCCACGGCAAAAGCGGCCACCGACTGGTATTCGTTGTAGAGGATCTCCACATGCAAAGGCATGGTGTTGGTTTGCCCCCGGATGTGGCCCGACACCACCGACACCGCACCGAACTCGCCCATGGCGCGTGCGTTGCACAAAATGACGCCATACAGCAGGCCCCATTTGATGTTGGGCAAGGTGACCCGCCAAAAGGTTTGCCACCCCGTGGCACCCAAGACGATGGCCGCTTGCTCTTCTTCGCTGCCTTGCGCTTGCATGAGCGGAATCAACTCGCGCGCAATGAAGGGAAAGGTGACAAACACCGTGGCCAAGATGATGCCCGGTACCGCAAACACGATCTTGATGTCGTTGGCTTGCAGCCAAGGGCCGAACCAGCCATGGGCCCCAAACACCAGCACATAGACCAGGCCCGCCACCACGGGCGACACCGAAAACGGCAAGTCCACCAGCGTGGTCAACAGCGACTTGCCCTTGAACTCGTACTTGGCAATGGCCCAGGCCGCCGCCATGCCAAACACCAAATTGAGCGGCACAGCCACAGCCGCGACGATCAGCGTCAAGCGAATCGCCGACCAGGCATCAGGCTCTTTGAGCGCCTCCAGATAAGCATCGAGACCCTTGCGCAGGGCTTCGGTGAACACCGCTGCCAATGGCAAGACCAAAAACAAAAACATGAACAGCAGCGCCAGCCCAATCAGGCCGCGGCGTATCCAGCGGGCTTCGGTGGTGCCCGCCTGGACCTTGTTGGCGGTGAGGGTCTGACTCATGACGAAGTTCCCGAACGGCGGCGTTGCCAGGTTTGCAGGCCGTTGATGACCAACAGCAACATGAACGAGATGACCAGCATCACCAAGGCCACAGCGGTGGCACCTGCGTAGTCGTATTGCTCCAGCTTGCCAATGATGATGAGCGGCGTGATCTCGGAGACCATGGGCATGTTGCCCGCAATGAAAATGACCGAGCCGTACTCACCGATGGCCCGCGCAAAAGCCATGGCAAAGCCCGTCAAAAGTGCAGGCGCAATGCTCGGAAAAATCACCCTGCTGAATGTCTGCCAGCGTGTTGCGCCTAGGCAAGTGGCCGCTTCTTCGAGTTCTTTTTCGGTGTCTTCGAGCACCGGCTGCACCGTGCGCACCACAAAGGGCAAGCCAATGAAGATCAACGCGATCACCACCCCGTTGGGGTTGAAGGCCAGCTGAAGGCCCCAAGGCTCCAGGTACTGGCCAATCCAGCCATTGCCCGCCAGCAGCGCTGTGAGCGAAATGCCCGCCACCGCGGTGGGCAGCGCAAAGGGTAAGTCCACCAGCGCGTCCACAATCTTTTTGCCAAAAAAGTCATAACGCACCAGCACCCAGGCCACCAGCAAACCAAACACCACATTGACCAGCGCCGCAATCAGCGATGCGCCAAAGGTCAACCGGTAAGACGCCATCACGCGCGGACTCGTCACCGCGACCCAGAACTGCTCCCAGCTCAGGGTGAAGGTTTTGAAGACCAGTGCCGACAGTGGGATCAGCACGATCAAGCACAGGTAAAAGATGGTGAAGCCCAGGGTCAGGTTGAACCCGGGCAACACCCTGGCTGGCACCCGCCGCTTGGCAGGTGCCGCGATGGGCAATGCGGTCATGGCGAGAACTTATTTGACGGTGTAAATCTTGTCGAACTGACCGCCGTCGTTGAAGTGCACCCGCTGCGCTTCGGCAAAAGAGCCAAACACTTCGTCCACCGTGAACAGCTGCAAAGGCTTGAAGGTGTTGGCGTGCCTTCTGAGCACGGCCTGCGAACGTGGACGCAGCGCATGTTTGGCCGCGATTTCTTGGGCCTCTTCAGAGTACAGGTAATCCAGGTAGGCCTTGGCCACAGCACCCGTGCCTTTCTTGGCCACGGTGCGCTCCACCACCGCCACCGGGTTTTCGGCCACGATGCTGATGGACGGGTGAATCGCATCGACCTTGCCCGCGCCAAATTCGCGGTCCACCGAGACCACTTCGGACTCAAAGGTCACCAGCACATCCCCGATGTTGCGCTGCAAAAAGATGGTGGTGGCATCGCGCCCACCTTTGGCCAGCACCGGCACGTTTTTGTAGAGCTTGCCCACGAACTCGGCGGCTTGTGCATCGCTGGCGCCCTTCTTCTTGGCATAGCCCCATGCCGCCAAATAGGCCATGCGGCCGTTGCCACCGGTCTTGGGGTTGACCACGATCACCTGGATGCCGGGGCGGGTCAGGTCGTCCCAGTCCTTGATGTTTTTGGGGTTGCCGTTACGCGTGAGGAACAACATGGTCGATGTGGTGGGCGAGGCGTTATTCGGGAAACGCTTTTGCCAGTCCTTGGCCACCACGCCGGTGCCCGCCAGAAAGTCCACATCGGTGGTGGTGTTCATGGTCACCACATCGGCGTCCAGACCGTCGTTGACGGCTCGCGCTTGGGCGCTCGAGCCACCGTGGGCCTGGTCGATCTTGATGTCTTTGCCGGTGGTCTTTTTGTAGTTGGCAATAAAGACTGCGTTGTAGTCTTTGTAGAACTCGCGTGCTACGTCATAAGAGGCATTGAGCAAGGTTTGCGCACTGGCGGCAAGTCCAGAAAAAGCCAATGTGGCGGCCAAGGCAGTGTGTGTGAGTTTTTTCATGCGGATTCCAATTGAAATTCAGGGGCCGCGCTCCAAGAGAGCAGGTCGGTCAAAGATTGCAGCAGGGCCAAGCCCAGAGGCCATTCGCCAATGCCCACCTCGATGTGGATGTGGCCGGGGCCACCAGCAAAGGGCCCTGAATGCACTTGGCGGCTTGTGTTTGCAAATCCAACCGGGCATGTTGACGATGGTGGGTTGAGAAGACATGGCGAGATGTTTTTGAATGGATGTGATTGTCTGGACAGACTCATAAAACTCAAACTACCGTTTTATTGTTTACTTATATGTATAACCATATGAAAGACCATCCACTGCGGTGAGCGGAATCAGTTCTTGGTGTAGATCTGATCAAAGCTGCCGCCATCGGCAAAGTGCACTTTGCCCGCCTGCGACCAGCCGCCGAAAGCCTGATCGATGGTGACCAAATTCAGCTTGGGGAACTGCTTGGCGTATTTGGCTTGGGCCTTGGGCGAGATGGGGCGGTAGAAGTTCTTGCCCGCAATGTCCTGGCCTTGGTCCGAGTACAGGTATTCCAGATACGCCTGCGCCACAGCACGGGTGCCTTTCTTGTCCACGTTCTTGTCCACCACGGTCACCGCAGGCTCGGCCAGGATGGACAGCGAGGGATAGACCACGTCGAACTTGGCCGAGAACTCTTTTTCCAGCAGGTAGGCTTCGTTTTCCCAGGCGATCAGCACATCGCCCTGGGCGCGCTGGGCAAAGGTGATGGTCGAACCTCGGGCGCCGGTGTCCAGCACGGGCACGTTCTCGTAGAGCTTTTTCACAAACTCTTTGGCTTTGGCCTCGTTGCCGAATTTGCGCTTGGCGAACTCCCAGGCGGCCAGATAGTTCCAGCGGGCACCGCCCGAGGTCTTGGGGTTGGGCGTGATGACTTTGACACCGGGCTTGACCAGATCGTCCCAGTCACGGATAGCCTTGGGGTTGCCCTCGCGCACCACCAGCACGATGGTCGAGGCGTAGGGCGAACTGTTGTGCGGCAGGCGTTTTTGCCAGTCTTTGGGGATCAGCTTGCCGTTGTCGTGCAGGGCATCCGTGTCACCGGCCAGGGCCAAGGTGGCCACATCGGCGTCCAGGCCGTCGATGATGGAGCGGGCCTGCTTGCCCGAGCCACCGTGCGACTGCTTGAAGCTCACATCCTGACCGGTCTTGGCATTCCAGTGTTTGGCAAAGGCCTGGTTGAACTCGACGTACAACTCGCGCGTGGGGTCGTAAGACACGTTGAGAAGAGAAACGGCTTGAGCGTGCGCAGACACAGCAGCCAGGGTCAAGGCGGCAGAGGCGATCAGGTGAAAAAATGGGTGTTTGGTTTTCATGGCGCAGCTTTCAAAATGGCTTCGTCTTTTTGACGATGGGTGGATTCTGAAAGCCAGTCTTTAAAACTCAAACGACTAAATAGTCATTTCCAAATAAGGTAATCATCTATCATGGTCGGCAGCATGGGTCGCCCATGGCCTGCAAGTCTCTTGGCCCAATGCCGTAAACTGACGCCCCATGAGCACCGCAGCCCCCGCACACAATGCCCCCCGCCCCATACGCAGCCAATACGAAGACTTCATGCGCCTTGTCTACACGACAGGTGTGCAAAAAGGCGACCGCACCGGCACCGGCACACGCAGCGTGTTTGGCCACCAGATGCGTTTTGACCTGAACGAGGGCTTCCCTTTGGTGACCACCAAGAAGGTGTTTTTGCGGGCCATCATCGTGGAGTTGCTGTGGTTTTTGCGCGGCGACAGCAATGTGAAATGGCTGCAAGAACGCGGCTGTACCATCTGGGACGAATGGGCACGCGAAGACGGCTCGCTCGGCCCCGTTTATGGTGTGCAGTGGCGCAACTGGCCGACGCCGGGCGGCGGCCACATTGACCAGATACAGCAGGTCATGAACACCCTCAAAAACAACCCCGACAGCCGCCGCATCATCGTGAGCGCCTGGAACGTGGCCGAACTCGACCAGATGGCACTCATGCCTTGTCATGCGTTCTTCCAGTTTTATGTGGCGCCTCCGCAAAAGGCGGGCGACAAGCCCCAACTCAGCTGCCAGCTGTATCAGCGCAGCGCCGACATCTTTTTAGGCGTGCCCTTCAACATCGCCAGCTATGCGCTGCTGACCCACATGATCGCGCAGCAATGCGACATGGACGTGGGCGACTTCATCTGGACAGGGGGCGACTGCCACATTTACAGTAACCACCACGAGCAGGTCGAGTTGCAGCTGAGCCGTTCGCCCATGGCTTACCCCACGCTGCGCATCTTGCGCAAGCCGGCCTCGATCTTTGACTACGAATTCGAAGATTTCGAGGTCCTGGGCTACGAGTGCCATCCGGCCATCAAAGCGCCCGTGGCTGTTTGAACCCCAAAGAGACATGGATTGCCGCGCTTCGCTCGCCATGACGGTTATCGTGCCCGTCATGGCGAGAAGCGCAGCGGCGTGGCCATCCAGTGCATTGGATGGGACAGGTCAAGCGCAAGACGACATTTCATTAAGACACCCCACATGAAACTCCACCTCATTTACGCCCGCGCCCGCAATGGCGTGATCGGCAAGGACAATCAGATGCCCTGGCATCTGCCCGAAGACCTGGCGCACTTCAAGCGCGTCACGCTCGGCCAGCCCGTCATCATGGGGCGCAAGACATGGGACTCGCTGCCTGCACGCTTTCGACCCCTGCCCGGCCGCCTGAACATCGTCGTCACCCGCCAAAACGACTGGCAAGCCGAAGGTGCCTTGCGGGCCGGCTCGATCGAAGAGGCCATGCAACTGTGCGGCGATGTGTCCGACGCCTGGATCATGGGCGGCGCCGAGATCTACCGCCAAGCCGAGCCGCTCGCCAGCAGCGCCGTCGTCACCGAAATTGAACGCGATTACGAAGGCGACGCCTTCGCCCCCAATCTGGGCACGGACTGGCGCGAGGTGCAACGCAAAGCACACACCGCAGCCAACGGCATGGACTATGCCTTCGTCACCTACCTACACACACTCAAGCTATGAAAATTGCCACCTGGAATGTGAACTCGCTGTCGGTGCGCCTGCCCCAAGTGCTGGACTGGCTGGCCGCCAACCCCACCGATGTCCTGGCTTTGCAGGAACTCAAACTCACAGACGACAAGTTTCCCGCTGCGGCTTTTGCCGAAGCGGGTTACCAGGCGCAGTGGTTTGGTCAAAAAACCTACAACGGCGTGGCCCTGATTTCCCGGGCTGAAGGCGCGGATGTGGTGAAAAACATCCCCGGCTTTGAAGACGACATGTCGCGCGTGATCGCCGCCACCTATCCCGATGGCGCGGGCGGCATTTTGCGGGTGATTGGTGCGTATTTTCCGAACGGCCAGGCGCCCGACAGCGACAAATTTGTCTACAAGATGCGCTGGCTGGATGCACTGCGCGATTGGGTGGGCAGCGAGATGCAAAAACACCCGAACTTGGTGCTGCTGGGTGACTACAACATCACGTTTGACGAACGCGACATGTGGGACCCGGTCGGCCTGAAGGACACGATCCATTGCACCGATGCCGAGCGAGAAAAGCTTCAAGCCCTGATCGGGCTGGGCCTGACCGACAGTTTGCGCCTCTTCGACCAGCCTGAAAAAAGCTACAGCTGGTGGGATTACCGCGAATTCGCCTTCCGCCGCAACCGGGGCCTGCGGATTGACCACATCCTGATCTCTGAAGCCCTCAAGACCCGAGCCACAGCCTGCGTGATCGACCGGGCGCCACGCAAAAACGAACGGCCCAGCGACCACGCACCGGTGGTCTTGACGCTGGCCTGATCCGACGCTCCCCGTACGCTTCGAGTGCCGACCTGCAAGCGCGCCGCCGGAACGTTTTCAAGTCGGTGATCCCAAAAGACGAGTGCGTATCTGCTGTTGACCATTGATTCGGCCCTGTGAAGTTTTCAATACTCAAAGATGTTGTCGGCGGTCGAAGACCCCGACATGGGCCTGTGCCCAAACCCATCATGTCGGACTCTGCGAGTACCCACCTCATATAGATTCGGCCCGATGAAGTCCGAGCCGTGTGTTGCCCGTTGGGAGGATTTTGTGGGAGCTTGCCTTGCAAGCGAAAAGCCTGTGGTCCACAAGCGTCCGATCGCCAGCAGGGCTAGCTCCCACAAGGTGCAAGGTTGAAGTCACCCTGCAGGCTTCAAAGGGCCGGATCAATAACTGACATGTCTCACCCATCTCAAACTTCAGCGTGCCGGATCAATAAGCGGCGCTCAGGGTGGCGCGTGGTGCCAATAGCGGCGGGCTCGTTCGCGTTCGCACACCCATCGATCAGGCGTTTGGCTGCGCCAGGTGGCGGCGCCGCAATGCGCGCTGTTCAGCACGGGAATGTTCAGCTCCTCGTAGCGCGCCAAAACAGGGGCGGCTGGATGGCCAAAGCGGTTGCGGTAACCGGCTTGCACCAGTGCCAGCCGGGGTTGCAAGGCCTGCAAAAATGGCAAACTTGACGAGGTTTTGCTGCCGTGGTGCGGCACCAACAACACATCCACACGGGACAAACCCGCCTGCACGAGTTGCGCCTCTTGCGGCGCTTCGATGTCGCCTGCCAGCAAGGCAGACGCATGCTGGTCCGAGATGCGCAGCACACAACTCACGGCATTGGGCTTGAGCTGGGGTGCGCTCGGCCGATCCGCCACGACCGATCCAGCTTCTGGTGAATCCGAGGGCAACTCCGAAGCAGGATGCAGCACTTCAAAGCGCACGCCATCCCAGACCCATGACTGACCCGCCTGGCAACGTGTCCAGGGGCTGCGCTGGCGGTGCAAGGGGTGATCGTCTTCGAGCGAGGTCCACAAATCGGCCTGCGGTTGCATGGCCAACACGGCTGCGCCGCCGCCGGTGTGGTCGCTGTCGCGGTGGCTCAGCAGCAGGCGGTCCAGCCGTTCACCCATCTGCGCCAACAGCGGCACCAGCACGCGGTGGCCTGCGTCGCTTTCGGCTGAATAACGGGGGCCTGCGTCGTACAGCAAGCTGTGCCCGGCCGTGCGCACCAGCACGGCGTTGCCCTGCCCCACGTCGGCAGCCAGCAGCTCAAACGTGCCCGGGGGCGGCCGGGGATGCGACCAAAACAGCACTGGCCAGAGCAGCGGCAAGCTGAGCACCTTCATGGCCCGTGGTGCAGGCAAGACCCAACACACAACCCCCACCAGCGCCAGCAGCGCCAAGCCCACGGGCGGCATGGCGGTGTTCAGGCTGGCCAGCGGCCAGGACGCCAGCCAGGACAGCCAGGCGGCCAAGGGCTGCAAACACAAGGCTGCCCAAACCCAGGCCTCCGACCAAATCATCCCCAGCAGTGCCAAGGGCGTGACCACCAGGGTCACCCAGGGGATGGCCACCAAATTGGCCAAAAGCCCCACCAGTGACAACTGACCGAAGAACAACAAAGTCAAGGGTGCCAAGGCCAAGGTGACCACCGCTTGCTCACGCAACAAGCCCAGCACACGCCCCCCCAAAGGGCCGCTGATCCAGGTCTTGAACAGGCCCTCAACACCAGCACCCTTCAGGTGCAGCGATCCCAAGCCCATCCCCAAGCGCATCGCCTTGGCGCCGCGATTGGCTGCATCCGGGCGGTCAGGCATGAATGGGCTGCTCATGGCCTGACTCGCCTTGATCGGCCCCTGCCCCGAACTGGCCAGCAGCACACCCACTGCCACAAAGCTCAACCAAAACCCCGCCTGCAAAAAAGCCCAGGGATCAATCACCAACACCACGGCCCCGGCCAACAACCAAATCAGGGCCAACGGCCATTGCCGCGCCGACACCCGCAGCACAACCACCACGGTCAACATCCACAGCGTGCGTTGCGCAGGCACGCCCCAGCCACTGAAGACGGCATACAAAGCCGCCAAGGCCAAGCCGGACCAGGCCCCCACATGGGCGGCAGGCCAACGCAAGGCCCCCTGAAAACCCCACAAGGCCGACATGCGCCAACACCACCCCACCCCCAGCGTCGCCAACCAGGCGAACATGGTCACATGCAGGCCAGAAATGCTCATGAGGTGGGCCACGCCCGTGGCCCGAAAGACGTCCCAGTCACTGCGGTCAATGGCGGCCTGATCGCCGGTGACCAGGGCCGCGACGATGCCCGCCAAATTCGGTCCGGCGCCGGCACCGTCGCCCCAGGGCGCCAAGCGGGCCAGCAAGCGGTCTCGCACCGTTTGCCGCCACCACTCCACCGGATGCGCCCAGGTTTGGGCCAAGCGCTGGGGCAATGGGTCGCGCACGCCCGTGCGCACATAGCCCGTGGCCCCTACACCCTGCTCGAACAGCCACAGCTCGTAGTCAAAACCGCGAGGATTCATGTGGCCGTGCGGTGCCTTCAGGCGCACCCGCAGCCGCCAGCGCTCACCGGCTTGCACCGGCTCGGGCAAGGCCGTCAGGCGCCATCCACTGTCGCTGCCCTCCTGCCCATACCAGCCCAGATAGATCTGTTCAGGCACAGACACCGGCTTGCCCGCCCGCTTGGCACTTTCCACCTGAAAGCGAAATCGCCAGCCCAAGTCCTGCCTTTGCGGCATGGCCTTGACCACGCCCACCACATCCAGGTCCTGGCCTTCCAGCGCGCTGTCCATTTGCCCGACCTGAATGGACGCATGCAAACCGGTGACCGCAAACGAGAACAAGCCACAGGCCAGCACCAGGCCCCCCATGCGTGCAGCAGCCCACAGCGTGGTTCTGCGCCCATCCCTGGCCCCGCCCCACCGGGCAGCCAGGCCTGCCGCGCCCAGACAAGCAGCCGCCAAAGCCCACCAATAGGCCTGCGTTGGCCACAGCGCCACCTGCTGCAGTTGCAGTGCCAAGCCTGCGACCCCCGCCAGGAGGCCCAGCCATAAACGACGGGCCCAATTCATGGACTGCATGCCAGCGGCCCTGCTGGGGCGCTCGATCTTGGCGCTTGGTGCTTGGTCATCCTGTGCAGCCTCCCTGAATTGGCTGTGCTGGCGCCTGACTTCGGGCCTACCGCAAGCGGCGGCAGCTCCGGTGGGCGTGTGTTTTGTACCTTGTAAACGCCCAAGCGGCTCTTGTCATGCGTGCAGCCCCTGTTGCGCAGTCTGAAAAATGTCGCTACAGCTTGCCCATTCCAGCAGCTGTGTTGGGTGTATCCGGGTGTTTTTGTCGCTTGGGATTCGAAGGCACCAACTTTTCTTGACTGGCCAACATGGCGCGCGTGGACACGGCGGGTCGCAAGGTCAAATCACAGACTTTGCGAGTGCCGCTGTGCAAACACGCCGCCACTCTCTTCAGCGACAATCTGCACTTGTCTTTGGCTGCGCCTGTGGCCAATCATTTCGAAAACCTATCACCGAAGCCCTTGCCATGAGCGTTTACGACACCCTGAAATCCCTGAACATCGAACTGCCCCCTGTGGCTGTGCCCGCTGCGGCCTATGTGCCCTTTGTGCAGACCGGCAATCTGGTCTTCCTCTCGGGACACATCGCCAAAAAAGACGGCAAAGTCTGGGCAGGCCAGCTGGGCAAAAACATCAGCACCGCCGAAGGCCAGCAAGCGGCGCGAGCCGTGGCGATTGACCTGATGGGCACGCTGCACGCCGCCGTAGGCGACCTGAACAAGGTCAAGCGCATCGTCAAAGTGATGAGCCTGGTCAACTCCACCGGAGACTTCACCGAGCAGCACTTGGTCACCAACGGCTGCAGCGAGCTGCTGGGCCAGGTGTTTGGCCCCCAAGTCGGTGCGCATGCCCGCAGCGCCTTTGGCGTCGCGCAAATCCCCATGGGCGCTTGCGTCGAGATCGAACTCATCGCCGAAATCGCCTGATCCTCGGCCATGTCCATTGAACTGAGCAAAGAAGACCGCGCTCAGGCCATTGCCAGCATCGAGCGCTACTTTGAGGCCAATTTCGAGCAAAAGATCGGCAATATTTCAGCCGGTGCCTTGCTCGGCTTTGTTTTGGAAGAAATTGGCCCCAGCATCTACAACCGCGCTGTGAGCGATGCCAAAAAGCGCATGCTCATGCGCGTGGAAGATCTGGAATACGAAGTCCGTGCGGACGAATTCCAGTACTGGCAAAAATTCAACAAGCGCAAACCATGAACAAAACACTCATCGCCCTGACACTGCTGGGGGGCCTGTCGGGTTGCGGCCTGATTTCAACGCAAGGCGTGTACGAAGAAATCCGTGCCCAGGAAAGGGCCAAGGCTGTAGGCAGCGGCGCCGCCCCTGGGACCAAGCTGCCGTCATACGATCAATACCAAAAAGAGCGCTCTGTGCTCTCCCCCGAACCCCGTTGAACACCGAATGCAAACCGTTGAACTGAAACACGCTTACCGTCTGCTCAACCACGGCCCCACCGTGCTGGTGGGCAGCCAGCATGCAGGCCAAAGCAATGTGATGGCCGCCGCCTGGGCCATGCCGCTGGACTTTGACACACCCAAGATCGCGGTCGTCATTGACAAGGCCACACTCACCCGCGAGCTGATCGACGCATCGGGCGTGCTCAGCATCAACGTGCCCACCGTGGCCATGAAAGACCAGGTCATGGCCGCTGGCGGCATGAGCGGCAAGGACCACACCGACAAACTGGCCCGCTGCAAGATCAGCACCCAGGCCGCAGCGCACACCGGCGTGCCACTGGTGCAAGGCTGCATCGCGCAACTCGAATGCCGTGTGTTGCCCGCCACCGCCCATGTGGCCGGGCAGCACGATTTGATATTGGCCGAAGTGATCGCCGCCTGGGCTGACGAACGTGTCTTCACAGCAGGCCGCTGGCACTTTGAAAACGCCCCACCCGAATTGCGCAGCCTGCACCATGTGGCAGGCGGCCACTTTTATGCCATTGGCGAGCCGGTGAGTGCCCTGCCCGTGGCCAACGCCTGAAATTTCAACAACAACCGGAGACCTTCATGACCCTTTCCATGTCCCACGCCAGCCTGCCCGTGTGCACCCGCATGCTGAGCAACCTGAGCCACATCCTGGCCAAGGCCGAGCAGTTTGTCGAAGCCAAAAAAATCGACCCCACGGCGCTGACCGCCTACCGCCTGGCACCTGACATGCTCCCGTTTACCCGCCAGGTGTTGATCGCCTGCGATGCGGTGAAAAACGGCGTGGCCCGTCTGTCTGGTGTGGAAGCGCCCAAGTTCGACGACACCGAAACCACCCTGGCCCAGTTGCAAGAACGCATCCAGAAAACCCTGGCCTTCATCGCCACCGTGCCCGCCGCTGCGCTGGACGGCACCGAAGCCAAGGACATCACCTTTCCCGCAGGCCCGGGCAAGACACGCACACTGACAGGTCGGGACTACCTCATGGGCTGGATGCTGCCCAATATGTATTTCCACATCACCACGGCCTACACCATCCTGCGCCACAACGGAGTGGAAGTAGGCAAGGTCGATTATTTGATGGGCGCGCAGGCCTGAGCACACCAAGCCCACAGGCTTGGGACCCTTTCGTTTCTTCAATCCATTTCCGCATGACCACCGCTACCGAATTCTCCCCAGGCCTCGCCATCCAAGGCTTCACCGCACCCCTTTCCTTGTCCCAGTTCAAACTCATTGCGTTTGACATGGACTCCACGCTCATCAGCATCGAGTGCATCGACGAGATCGCCGATGCCGTGGGCCGCAAGGCCGAGGTGGCGGCCATCACCGAGGCGGCCATGCGTGGCGAGATCACCGACTTCAAAGACAGTTTGCGCCGCCGTTTGGCCCTGCTCAAAGGCGTCACGCTGGCAGACATGGAGCGTGTCTACACCGAGCGCCTGAAGATCAACCCCGGCGCGCCTGAGCTGATCGCCGCTTGCCAGAAGGCGGGCATGAAGGTGCTGCTGGTCTCGGGCGGCTTCACCTTCTTTGCCGACCGCGTAAAAGAACGGCTGAACATCGACTTCGCCCGCTCCAACCGGCTTGAGATCGTCCATGGCGAACTCACGGGCGGCCTGGTCATGCAAAGCTGGGGCGACATCTGCGACGGCGCAGAAAAACACCGCACCTTGCTCGAAGTGGCTTCGCTGCTGGGCATTGAGGCCCACGAATGCATCGCCATGGGTGACGGCGCCAACGACCTGCCCATGATGGGCGCAGCCGGTTTGTCGGTGGCCTACCACGCCAAACCCAAGGTGCGCGAACAGGCCATGGTCGCCATCCACGAAGGCGGGCTGGACCGCCTGCTGGAAGTCGTCAAGCCCTGATCACCCCCCAAATCAGTCATGCAAGTGACTGATGCCTAGCGTTTACCCTGAGGGTTTGGCGCTTTGTAAGTAGCCAGCTATCACCCGCTGCTTGGCCTCCGCTGAAATACTGGACCTGTCCTTTGCAAACCATGCAAAGACATCCACATCAACGGAGACTTTCATGCGCGTCATACCCATCACCCAGAATGTCGAAGCCGCTGGCTGCGACGAAGAAAGCGGCGTTGTCCGCAAAGTCAGCATGCCTTTGGCACGCCGCGATTTCCTCAAAGGGTCCGGCCTGCTGTTTGGCAGCCTCGCTTCGGGCACCATGCTCGCGGCCCTGGCCCCGTCCACCGCTTGGGCGCTGGAGCTGAAAAAGCTCTCCACTGCCGAAGGCAAAACCCTGATGGCCATGGGCCGGGTCTTGTTTCCCCACAAAAAACTGCCCGATGCGGTCTATGCCTTGCTGTCCAAAGACCTGGACGCCAAAGCCGCTGGTGACGCAGGCGCTGCCAAGATGCTTCAGGACGGCGTGGCCTACCTGAACAAATCCACCGGCGGCAACTTTGCCAAGGCCAGCGCCAAGCAGCAATACGAGCTGGTGCTGAGCATGGAAGGCACAGCGTTTTTTGCCACCGTGCGCGGTCAGTGCGTCACCTCCCTTTATGACAACGACATGGCCTATGCGGTGTTTGGCTACCCCGGCTCGGCCTGGGAAAAAGGCGGCTACATCACCCGCGGCTTTCAGGACCTGAAATGGTTACCTGCTCCGTCCAAAGAAGCCAGCCCACCGCCCTTCATGGGCTGATCCCGGCTGCTCTCCACATTGACCCCACACCGAATACAGAGGATTGACATGGCTAAATTTGATTTCAATGACGACTCCGTGGTCGTCATCATTGGTTCAGGCGCAGGCGGCGGCACATTGGCCAACGAACTTTGCCAAAAAGGCATCAAGGTGGTGTCGCTCGAAGCGGGCGCACGCCAATCGCAAGAATCGTTCATCAACGACGAATGGAAGTCGTTCAGCCAGCTGGCCTGGTTGGACGCCCGCACCACTTCGGGCTCCTGGCGCGTGGCCAAAGACTTTGCCGGTCTGCCCGCCTGGATCTGCAAGACCGTGGGCGGCACCACCACCCACTGGGCCGGGGCTTCACTGCGCTTTCAAGAGCACGAGTTCCGCACCAAAACCGTTTATGGCAACGTCGCTGGTGCCAGCTTGCTGGACTGGCCCGTGACACTGGACGAGCTGGCCCCCTATTACGCCAAAGCCGAAAACAAAATGGGCGTGACCCGCACCAACGGCATCCCCGGCCTGCCCGGCAACAACAACTTCAAGGTCATGCACGCGGGCGCCACCAAGCTGGGCTACAAGGAAGTGCACACCGGCAACATGGCCATCAACAGCCAGCCCCGAGATGGCCGAGGCCGCTGCCTGCAGTTGGGCTTTTGCTTTCAGGGTTGCAAGAGCGGTGCCAAATGGTCCACGCTTTACACCGAGATTCCACGCGCCGAAGCCACGGGCAATTTTGAGTTGCGCCCGCAGTCGCATGTCACCCGCATCGAGCACAACGCCGCAGGCAAAGTGACCGGCGTGGTGTATTTCGACAAGGACGGCAAAGAGCAGCGCCAGAAAGCCCGCGTGGTCTGCGTGGCCGGTAACGCCATCGAAACACCTCGCCTGCTCTTGATGTCGGAGTCCAGCAAATTCAAGGACGGCCTGGCCAACTCCTCTGGCCAAGTGGGCCGCAACTACATGCGCCACATGACCGGCTCGGTGTATGCCGCTTTCAAAAACCCGGTCCACATGTACCGGGGCACCACCATGGCCGGTATCGTGCGCGACGAAGCCGCACACAACCCCAGCCGTGGTTTCGTGGGCGGTTACGAGCTGGAAACCCTGTCGCTGGGCATCCCCTTCATGGCCGCCTTCTTGAACCCCGGCGGCTGGGGCCCTGAATTTGCCTGGTGGATGGACCACTACACCAACCTGGCCGGCATGTGGCTGGTGGGTGAAGACATGCCCCGTGAAAGCAACCGCGTCACGCTCAACAAGAACGTCAAGGACCAGTACGGCAACTACGCGCCCAACGTCCACTTTGACGACCATGACAACGACATCGCCATGCGCAACCACGCCTTCACACAGGCCGAGCGCATCTACAACGCGGCCGGGGCCATCAAGACTTTCCGCACGCCACCCTACCCGTCCACCCACAACATGGGCACTTGTCGCATGAGCGCCAGACCCGAAGACGGCGTGGTCAACAAATGGGGACAATCGCACGACATCAGCAACCTGTTTGTCAGCGACGGCAGCCAATTCACCACTGGCGGCGCAGAAAACCCCACTTTGACGATCGTGACGCTGGCCATTCGCCAAGCCGATCAGATCGCCAAATTGATGACCGAAAAAGCGCTTTGAGCTGAAAGCGCCACCCAAGATGTCCCAGATTGCTGTAGCCACAGGAGCGCACCATGTGTGAATATTTTGTCAAAGCTGACCCCATCCAGTATGAGCAACGCTCACGCACGGTGCGCATCAAAAACGTGTTGACCAGCATCCGGCTGGAAAACATGGTCTGGGACATCCTGGCCGAAATGGCCGAAGAAGAAGGCTGCACCACCAATGCCCTGATCGCCAAATTTCACGAAGAAATCATGGCGCACCGGGGCGAGGTGCCCAACTTTGCATCGTTCTTGCGGGTCACCAGCATGCGTTACCTGCACCGCTCGATGATGAACCTGGAAAAGCAGCTTAACCCGCCAAACCCGGTGGCTCTGCCCATCGCCGCACGCTCTGGGGAGACCATCGCCCCCCCAAAGATGCTCGCGGCAGTGGGCAGGTAATTCATCTCATCACTGCACTGACCTGGCGATCCGAGCGTTCGCCAGATGACTCGCCACGCGTACAGCATGGCGAAGCCGTCAGCTATCCCACCCCTGACTCCAACCCCTATTTCATACATCCTTTTGCCATGACATTTCGCACGGAAAACCTCCCTGGCGTGAGCCCCACCCCCCCCGAACAGACACGCGGCTTTGTGTTCAACCACTCGATGCTGCGCATCAAGGACCCTGAGGTCAGCCTCGACTTTTACACCCGCATCATGGGCATGCAGGTGCTGCGCAAGCTGGACTTTCCCGAGATGAAGTTCTCGCTGTATTTTCTGCACCGCCAAAGCGTCGACACCCCGCCCAGCGACGAAGGTGAGCGCACCGCCTGGACCTTCAGCCAGAGCGGCATCCTGGAGCTGACCCACAACTGGGGCACCGAAAACGACCCCGACTTCAAATACCACGACGGCAACGCCCAGCCCCAAGGCTTTGGCCACATCTGCTTTTCGGTGCCTGACCTGGCTGCGGCCGTGTCCTGGTTTGACGAAAACCAGGTGACCTATGTGAAACGCCCTGACCAAGGCAAGATGAAGGACGTGGCCTTCATCAAGGACCCCGACGGCTATTGGATCGAAATCGTCCAGCCTGATCTGCTCATGAACCTGGGGCGCTGAATGAAAACCGCACTGCTTTTGAGCGCTGGCTTGCTGCTGGGCAGCCACAGTTGGGCCAATGAAGCGCTGGCCAAGAAAAACGGCTGCACGGGCTGCCACGCCATGGCCAGCGCCCTGGTCGGACCAGCATTCAAGGATGTGGCCGCCAAATACGCAGACCAAGCCGACGCCAAAGACCAGCTGATCCAGAGCATTCGCCAAGGCAGCAAGGGCAAGTGGGGTCAGATGGCCATGCCACCCCAAGGCCAACTGTCCGCAGGCGATGCCCAAAAGCTGGCCCTGTGGGTGCTCAAAACCAAGTGATCGGTAGACACAAGCCATGAAATACCTGCACACCATGGTCCGGGTCGCAGACCTGGACGCATCGCTGCGCTTTTACCGGGATGCGCTGGGGCTGCAATTGCTGCGGCAATTCGATGTGCCCAGTGGTCGCTTCACGCTGGCTTTTCTGGCCGCCCCCGGCGACAGCCAGGCGCAAATCGAGTTGACGCACAACTGGGACGAGTCGTCCTACACACAAGGCCGCAATTTCGGCCACCTGGCCTATGCCGTTGACGACATTTATGCCACCTGCCAACGGCTGCAAGACCACGGCGTGCAGATCGTGCGTCCGCCCCGCGATGGCCACATGGCCTTTGTGCGCTCACCCGACCACATTTCCATTGAGCTGCTGCAACGCGGCGCGCCCCTGCCACCGGCCGAGCCTTGGGTGTCCATGCCCAACATCGGTCAGTGGTAAAGACCACATACCCGTCCATCGCCCATGAACTGCACAGCATCCCCCGCATTCGACACTCCCAGCCAGGACACCGCCAACGCCAACGACGGGTCGGCCGAATGGCCCCCTCATTGGCCCGTCGCCCACATGCCCGGCTCCTTGCCCATGGGGGGCGTCGTGCCCATGACGCCCATCCACGCCTTCAGCAGCAGCCCGCGTGCCCTGCGCCTGAAAACACAAACGGGCCTCAAACCCGTTCGCACCGACATCGCCTTGGGGGGGCTGGTGGCGTTTGAAATTTCAGACCTGCTGACCAGTGAAGAAGCCGACGCCCTGGTCACCGCCAGCGAACTGCTGGGCTACCGCGACGAAGCCCCCGGCATCCAGACGCCCCCGGGCATGCGCATGAACAAATCGGTGCACTGGGTGGCCGACGACCGTTTGCTCGACCCTTTGATGAGCCGCATGCGGCATCTGCTGCCCCCCAGCATCGACGGCCAACCTCTTTACGGCCTGCTCAGCCAGCGCCTGAACATGTACCGCTACGACGCCAACGACGTCTTCAACCGCCATGTGGATGGACAATGGCCCGGCTACAGCCTGAGCGATGACCGCCGCGACATGCTGCAGTGGGGCGACAGCGTGCGTTCTGGCCTGACCATGATCCTTTACCTCAATGGCCCGGAAGACGGCGTCAGCGGTGGCTGCACCCGGCTGTTCAGGCCCGATGGCAGCGGGGTCGATGTGTTGCCCCGCAAGGGCTCTGCCCTGTTCTTTCGCCACGGCTTTGGCCCCCATTCGGTGGTGCACGAAGGCCGTCAGGTCGGTGCCGGGGCGTCCAAATACGTGGCCCGCATCAACATCATGTACGGGCAGGAGTGATCAGCTCGGCCGAGGGGCGCTGCGCAAGGGCTTGAGCAAATCGCTCAAACCGTTGTGGTCAATCTCCTGCATGAGCTGCAGCAATCGGCCCACCTCGCCTTTGGGGAAACCCTCGCGTGCAAACCAGTTGAGGTAGTTGCCGGGCAAGTCGGCGATCAGCACGCCCTTGTGCTTGCCAAAGGGCATGGGCATGGTGACCAGTTTCACAAGGTCTTCGGGGTTCATGCCCAGCCCCTCACGCCTGGCCCCACAGCCAGCTGCGCACACAGGCGTGGAAGGCTTCAGGCCGCGAGATCATGACCCAATGCCCACAGGGCAGGCCTTGAACTGCGCTGCCGGGCGTGGCAGCGACTTTTTCCAGCCACTTGGCCGAATGGAACATGAAGGGTTTACGCTCGCCATAGACAAACAACAGTGGCATGGGCAACTGAATTTGCGCCGCACCTTTGAAGCCACCCGCCGTGCCGAACCACTGCATGGCGTAGGGGTAGTTCATCTTGTAGGTGATCGAGGCGGGGTCCGTGGGGCAGCGCAGCCAGCGCGCCATGGCGCGGGTCATGCGGGTGCCCAGGCTGCCCCCCAGCTTCCAGGCCAAGGCAAGCCAGACCTGGTAGCCCATCACAGACAGTTTTTCCTTGGCGCTCCAACTGCGCAACAAGGCACCTGAGTTGTGGTCACCCACGTCCACCGCCACCACGCGGGCCACACGATCAGGGTGGCGCATGGCGAATTCATAACCAAAGATGCAGCCCCAGTCATGCAGCAGCAGGGTCACGGGCTTGTGAGGGCTGATGCGGTCCACGATCTGGCGCAGCAGCTGGCACATGTCGTCGAGGCTGGTCGATGCTGCACCGGACTCAAAACCGGGCAGCGTCAGGCGGGCGCAGGTGGCACGGTCCTGCAAAGCAGCCACGGTGCCATCCCAAAGGGCTCGGGTGTCGGGCCAACCGTGCAGCATGAGGATCACCTCATCGCCCTGCCCTTGCAGCCAGACCTCGGTACCGTTGACAGTGATGCACAGCTCGTTGTTCATGGTTGTTATGGGTCAGTGTGTTGACAAATGAAGTCGAAGATTTGAGCGCAAACATCACCAGCAGGGCTGGCTCCTACAAAAACAACGGTGTGATCACAGGGCTTTGGCCAGACGCGCCACACCTTCGAGGATCTTGTCTTCGCCTACGGTGGCAAAGCTCAGGCGGAAGGTGGCGTGGTCGGGGTGGGCACAGAAGAACGGCGTGCCCGGCACAAAGGCCACGCCCTGCTCGATGGCACGTTTGGCATACACATTGCCGTCGTTCACCTTGCCGCCCGCACCCGTGAGGCGCGCCCACACAAACAAGCCGCCTTGCGGTTGTACAAACTCGACCGCATCGCCCAATTCGCGGCGCAATGCGTCGCCCATGGTTTGGGCGCGCTGGGCATACACAGCGCGCACTTTGTCCAAGGTAGCAGGCATGCGACCGGCCAACAGGTATTGCGCCGCTGTGGCCTGGGCAAAGGTGCTGGTGTGCGCATCGCTGAACTGCTTGCACATGGTGGCGCGGGCCAGCAGATCAGCGGGGGCCACCATCCAGCCCACGCGCAAGCCGGGCGACAGCACTTTGGACAGCGACCCGCAATGCACCAGCAGCTCACGGCTGCCGGGCACGGTGCTGCTCAAAGCCAGCAAGCTGGGCGGTGGTGCTTCGCCAAAATACAGATCACCATAAGGATCGTCTTCGACGATCAGGGTCTGGTGCTTCACAGCCATCTCCAGCACCTGCTGGCGGCGCTCGGCGCTGAGCAAGGCACCGCTCGGGTTGCCAAAGGTGGGGATCAGGTACACAAACTTCGGCTTGTGCTCAGCAATCAGTTTTTCCAGCTCGTCGGTTTTGACGCCGTGGCCGTCCACCGGGGCGCTGATGAGCTCGGCTCCGTACAACCTGAAGCACTGGATGGTGGCCAGAAAGGTGGGGCCTTCCACGATCACCTTGTCACCGGGGCTGATCATGGTTTTGCCGATCAAATCCAGCCCCTGCTGGCTGCCTGTGGTCACGATCAGCTGGTCGGCTGCCACATCCTTGGCGCCCTTTTGGTGCATGAATTGAGCCAGTTGATCGCGCAGCGGGCCATAGCCTTCGGTGGCGCCGTATTGCAGGGCTGCGCCCGGGTCTTGGCTCAGTGCCGCGTTGCTCGCTTCGCGGATGCCGTCCACATCAAACAGGGCGCTGTCGGGGAAACCGCCCGCAAAGCTGATGATGCCGGGCTTGCCCAAAAGCTTGAACAGCTCGCGGATGGCAGAGGTTTCGACGTTGTTGAGGCGGTCGGCAAATTGCAAAGGCATGGTGTATCTTCCCGGGTTGACTTGGCCGTCATTTTGCCAACATCTGGACCCCCATGAAACCCGCACAGATCGAATCCTTCTTTGCCACCCTGCAAGCCGCCAACCCCATGCCCGTGACCGAGCTGGAATACACCAGCGTGTTCGAGCTGCTGGCAGCCGTGCTGCTGTCGGCCCAGGCCACCGATGTGGGCGTGAACAAGGCCACGCGCAAACTGTTCCCGGTGGCAGGCACGCCCCAAAAGATTCTGGATCTGGGTTTGGAGGGGCTGGAGAATTACATCAAGACTATTGGCCTGTACCGCAGCAAAGCCAAACACCTGATGGCAACCTGCCGGATTTTGGTGGAGCAACACGGCGGCCAGGTGCCCCGCACACGCGAAGCCCTCGAAGCCCTGCCCGGTGTGGGCCGCAAAACCGCCAATGTGGTGCTCAATTCTGCTTTTGGCGAAGCGACCATGGCGGTGGACACGCACATTTTTCGCCTGGGCAACCGCACCGGGCTGGCCCCGGGCAAAACACCTCTGGAAGTGGAGCAAAAGCTGCTCAAGCGCATCCCGGCCAAATACCTGGTCGATGCCCACCACTGGCTGATCCTGCATGGGCGCTATGTGTGCCAAGCGCGCAAACCGCTGTGTGGGCAGTGCGCGGTGGCCGCGTTTTGTGACTTCAAACCCAAGACCAGCGCCACCACGCATTGAACAAGACGATGGGACATTGCGCCCCCGTAGATCGGTGGTCAAAGACCCCGACATAGACCCGGTGAAGCCCTCAAACCTTTGCACCAGAACCGCGCGCAAGCCGCAAACGTCGGACTCTGCGTGTGCCGACCTACAAGACCTTTGAGCACTGAAGCCTTCAGAAGGCCGAATCCATCAAGGCTGTTCAATACCGCTCCGTGCGACCGCCCAGAGACTGCAGCACACCGAGCCAAAAGGCAGCGCGCTCGGCATAAGGCTCTGGGTCCTGGTGGCCGCTGGCTTGGGCGTAGACGGCGGTTTGCACCATCACGATGCCGGTGGCCGGTTGCACAAACACCGATTGGCCATGTACACCCTGGAAGGCAAAGCTGCGCTCTTTCAAGGGGTGCAGCCAGAACTGGTAGCCGTAGCCAAAGTATGGCGTGGCCTTGTAGGGCGCGAAAGCGGGAGGCTGCAACGCAACATCGGTCGCCTCGCGCAAATAGTCTGCGGGCAGTATTTGCTGCTCGCCCAGCTTGCCGTCTTTGGCCATCAAGACGCCCAGACGACCCCAGTCGCGCAAGCTGGCGTTGAAGCAAAAATACGCCCCGGCTTGCCGGTCCCGACCGTTGCACCAAAAGGCATCACGTTCGGCCCCCATGGGTTTCCAGAGCCAGTCACTGGTCAACTCGGCCATGCTGCGGCCCGTGGCACCCGTCAGGACGCGGCCCAGGACTTCGGTTTCGGAGCTGGCATAGACAAATTTTTGCCCCGATGGGCTGTGGCGGTCTGAAAACGAGCGCAGCACGCTGGCAACCGTTGGGCTACCCGTGGCAAAACTGCGCGAGAGTTTTGAGACATCGTCCTGCCCGTCGTAGCGTTCGGTGAACGTCAGGCCAGAGCTCATGCGCAGCAAATGCCGGATCGGAGTCTGGCCATAGGCGCTGCCCTGCAAGTCTTTGGCGTATTGACCGGCCGGGTCATCGAGCGAGGCGATCAGCCCCCGCTGCACAGCGGCCCCGATCAACATCGAGGTGACGCTTTTGGCCATGGAAAAGGACAAGAACCGAGCATCTTCACGGCGGCCATAACGGTAACGCTCGGCCACGATTTCGCCATTTTTCAGGATCAGCAAACCCGTGATGCGACGGCGCTCCAGGTACTCGTCCAGGGTATAGCCCAGGTTGCGGTAGCGGTATTTGATCAGGGCAGGCACGCTGGCCTGTGGCAAGGGCAAGACGCTGGGGCCTCGGGCCACGCTTTCAGTCAAAACGCCTGGCACTTGGTCAAGTGCTGACCAGGCGCCTACCCGGTTTTCCATGGATGACCAGCGCGGCCCGATGGGATAGCCCAGCGATTTACCCAGTGCTTCTTCGTCGGGTTCAGCCAGGGCAGGTGTGCCGCACAGACCGGCCGACAGGGCCAGCAGCAGCGCCCCCAAACGTCCGTTGAACCGTGGAACCTCATGCTTTGCAGGTATCGCTTCCTTGTCTTTTTCACTCATGTCTCATCTCCATTCAGGCCCGCCATCATGGCACGGACCGCCCCAGATGAGCAGTTAAAATGCTCCACGACGGTGCTGCCTTGGGCAGCTTTTTTTATTCTCCGTCCCATTCCGAACTTCTTCCCGAACCTCTTCTCGCACCCCCTCCCTGCCCACTTGATCGACCCCAAGAAGCCCGGCCCCTCAATCTCCTGAGGGGAATGCTCCGCCCCCATCCATGACGCCAGCCCCTGTGGGTGCCCACCTGCACCGCTCCTCACTCATGCGCTTTCTCGCCGAGCAAGGCATGCTGGACACGTCCGTGGCCATGGGTGATGTCGGCCCCAAGCTGGGCGACTGGCTGGACTTTCGTCAAGCCATCAGCTTGCACGGCGTGCTCAACCCGCAAGCGCCCGCCGAACAAGCGGCCCACACACAAGGCATGGCGGTATTGAGTGCAGATGCGCTGACGCGGCATGTGGACAAAGTCCGCTTGCAGCTGGTGCAATCCATCTCTCAAGGCGCCCCCACAGGCTCGGGCCTCACGCGCATTGACATGCCCCCGGCCGAACTGGACGAGCCCTTGGACCCCAAAACGGCTTATGAACCCTATCGCCGCTTTTATGCGGCGCACCAAAGGCAGATGGAAAGCGCCATCCGCAGCTTGCGCTCGCAAGTGCGGGGGCAGTTGAGCAAAAGTTCCAGCGCCTTGCAGCAACTGGCCACGCTGGACGCGGCTTTTGAAAACATCCTGAGTGAGCGCGAAGCGGTTTTGCTGGGCAAAGTGTCCAAGCTGCTTGAAAAACGCTTTGCGCAAGCCCTCAAACAACACCTCAAGAAACAAGCCGACAGCGCCGCCGACGGGGCCACGCCGGTGCAGCCACTGGCCTGGCTCATGCCACTGCGCCAGGGCTTGCGCAGCGCTTTGCTGGCCGAGCTGGACACGCGCTTGCAGCCCACGCTGGGCCTTCTTGAAGCCTTCAATGCAGAAAACACCTGAATCCATGAAACGCTATTCCTTCGAAACCGCCTTCGGGCTGGGTGCATTGGCCGTGCTTTGGGTCGCAGCATCTGTGGCCGCTAGCCACCTGCTGGTCTTGGTGATGACCGCCTTCATTGGCGGGGTGTATGTCTTTGGCGCCCTGGAGTTGCGCCACTACCGGACCACCACCGCTGCTTTGCGTCAGGCCCTGGCCGACATCCCGCAAGACCTGATCGTGCTGAACGACTGGCTGATCACCCTGCCCGCCTCGCTGCACAACGCGGTGCGCCAGCGCATCGAAGGCGAGCGCGTGGGCCTGCCCGGCCCGGCTTTGACGCCCTATCTGGTGGGCCTTCTGGTCATGCTGGGCATGTTGGGCACGTTTTTGGGCATGGTGGTCACCCTCAACGGCGCGGTGTTCGCACTCGAAGGCTCCAGCAACCTCGCGGGCATTCGGGCCGCGTTTTCCGAACCCATCAAAGGCCTGGGCCTGGCCTTTGGCACCTCGGTCGCCGGGGTTGCCACCTCGGCCATGCTGGGCCTCATGAGCAGCCTGGCCCGACGCGAACGCGCACAAGCGGCCCAGTCGCTGGACACCCACATCGCCACCAGCCTGCGTGGTTTCTCCCTCACGCACCAGCGCCAGGAAGCCTTCAAGGCGCTGCAACAACAGTCGCACGCCTTGCCGCAAGTGGTGCAACAGCTTCAGACCCTGATGGCCCAGCTGGCACAAACCAGCGAACAGACCCAGGCTCAGTTGCTGGCCCAGCAGCATAGCTTTCACCAGGAAGTGCACACCGCCTACACCAGCCTGGCGCAATCGGTGGACCAATCCCTGCGCGCCAGCCTGAGCCACAGCATGCAGGTAGCCAGCGATGGCATTCGCCCCGTGGTGCAAGCCACCATGACCCAGCTGGCCGAACAGGCCCACAGCATGAATGCGCAGCTGCTGCAAAACACACAGCAGCAATTGGGCGCACTGAACGAGCAGTTCAGCGCCACCGCAGCCAGTATGGCCCAGACCTACACCAGCGCCTTGGCCCAGAACAACGCCGCAAGCACCGGCCTGCTCGAAGGTATGGGCAAGACGCTGGACGCGTTCAGCCAGACCTTTGAAACACGCAGCCAGGACCTGATCACCACACTCCACAACGCGCACACCGCGCAGCAGGCCCAGCTCAGCAGCGCCGAGCAAGTGCGCCTGGACGCTTGGACAGGCGCGCTCGACAGCGTGGCCACCTCGCTGGGCGAGCAATGGCAAGCCTCGGGCACGCAGACCCTGGCGCAACAGCAAGCCATTTGCGACACCCTGACCCAGACCGCACAAACCATTACCCAGCAAATGCAGGCGCACGCCAGCCAGACGCTGGCCGACCAAACGCGCCAGCAAGACTTGCAAAGCGCTGCCGACCAGCAGCGCCTGGACGCATGGAAAACAGCCCTGGACAGCGTGGCCGCCTCCTTGCAAAACCAGTGGCAAACAACGGGCAACCAAACCCTGGCGCAGCAACAAGCGATTTGCGACACGCTGGCCCACACCGCCCGCCAAGTCACCGAACAGGTACAGACCCACACCCAGCAGACCTTGGCCGAAGTGACCCGCCTCATGGCCAGCAGCGAAGAGTTGATGCAAGCACGCATAGCCTCTGAGGCGCAGTGGGCCACCCAGCACAACCAGCGCGCCGAAGAACTCAGCGCCTTGCTGCGCACCGAACTGTCGGCCCTGCGCGAGGTCGAAGACGCGCGCGGCCAAGCCGCCGTGGCCCGCTTGAGCGAATTGCAGACCGCTGTGACCATGCACCTGAGCACCCTGGGCACCGCACTGGAAGCGCCGATCACGCGGCTGATCGAAACCGCCTCTGAAGCGCCCAAGGCGGCAGCCGAAGTCATTGGCCAGCTGCGCCAGGAAATCTCGGTCAGTGTGGCACGCGACAACGCGCTGCTCGATGAGCGCACCCGCATCATGGCAACGCTCAGCAGCTTGCTGGATGCGATCAACCACGCATCGACCGAGCAGCGCAGCGTGATCGACACACTGGTGGCCTCCAGCGCCGCATCCTTGGCCCAGGCCAGTGGGGAGTTCCGGGCGCATGTGTCCGCCGAGACCGGCAAACTGGGCGACATCGCCGCGCAAGTCACGGCCAGCGCCGTGGACGTGGCCAGCCTGGGCGAGACCTTCAGCTTTGCGGTGCGCTCGTTCAACGACAGCAATGAAAAACTCATGGCCAGCTTGCAGCGCATCGAGCAAGCGATGGACAAGTCCATGACACGCAGCGATGAGCAACTGGCCTACTACGTGGCCCAGGCCCGCGACATCATCGACCTGAGCATCACCTCGCAAAAAGACGTGCTCGAAACGCTGCAAAACCACGCAGCCGCAGCCACCGAAGGAGCCGTCTGATGCTCGAACACGACGCAGACGCCGAATCCACCGCACCGACCTGGATCTCGTTTGCCGACCTGATGACGGGTCTGCTGGGCGCCTTTGTGCTGCTGTTGGTGGGCGTGATGGCGGCGCAGCTGGACATGGCCTCGCAGCTCGAAACCGAAGTCCACAAACGCCAGGCCGAAGAACAAAAACGCCAGTCACTGGAAAAAGCCCTGGCCATTCCTTTGGCCAGCGGGCGCATCACCTTGAACAATGGCCGCATCGGCATCAGCGGCAAGCTGCTGTTTCAACTGAACTCCGACAAGCTCGAGCCAGAAGGCCGCAAGCTGCTCAAGAGCCTGGTGCTGCCCCTGCGCAGCTACCTGCAGTCGCGCGACGAAATGCTCATGGTCAGCGGCTTCACCGACGACCAGACCATCAAAAGCCGCAACCGCCAGTTTGAAGACAACTGGGAGCTCTCGGCCCAACGCGCCCTGACCGTGACGCGCACCCTGATCGAAGAAGGCATGCCGTCCTCCATGCTGTTTGCCGCCGCCTTCGGTAAAGAACAGCCGCTGGTGCCCAACAGCAACGAAAAAGCCCGCGCCCAGAACCGCCGCGTGGAAATGGCCCCGGTGCCCAAAGCCAGCAGCCGCTTGGCCCCCGACCAAAAGCCATGAGCGACACACCCGCCGTTCAGACCGACTGCGTCGCTGCATTGATGGACGCATTGCGCAGCCGTGGCGCCGCACAAGTCGACCCGATCGGCTGGCATTACATCGAAACCTTGGCCAAACGGACAGGCGCTCAGTCTGATGCCGTGCAGCCCTTGCTGAACCGCAAGCTGCGTGACGAGCTGGAACGATTGCAGGCGCAAATGGGCGAGACCAACGCTCAAAAAGGGCCAAACGGGCACCACGAAGGCCAAGCCCCCCCCTTGGGCTCGCCCCTGTCCGCCTTGCTCAGCGAGATGACCCGCCACACCTCTTTGGCAGGCCCCAGCGACAAGCCCCCAAGCAGCCGCCCGGAAAACCCTCGGGTTCAGCAATTTCGCCAGCAATTGCACAAGATCAGCGTGCAAAAGTCGGTGACCCAGGCCATCGCCCAAGCCCCACAAAACGCAGGCCCCATCAACTCGCACATGCTGGTGCTGCGCTCACTGGGCCTGATGCGCGACATCTGCCCGGATTACCTGAACCGCTTCATGCTCTATGTGGACACCTTGCTGTGTCTGGACGAAGCGGGTCAGGCCAAGCACGCACCCGGCAAATCAGCAACTGCGGCGAAATCAAAAAAGTAAACGCCAAGGCACGCCGCCTTGCGATTTGCCTTGGCTGTATGCGTAGGTCGGTGGCTTCAGCCCCGACATGGGCCTGCGCCGAAGCCAGCAATGTGGGGCGCATCGGTGCCATGGGCACTCTCGTCTTCGCAGTGGTCCCTTGTCGGACTCTGCGAGTGCCGACCTACAGGAGACGGCATCGCGCAGGTGGGTGGTCGAAGACTCCGACCTTGTCAGCGTGGGCACCCTCCCCCCCCCAAAAAAAACGCCCCCTTGTTTCAATGCCCGCTGGCCGTGGCGCGCACACGGGCCACGGCGCTGTCCAGAGCGGGCCATGCGGGCTGTCCGGGGGCGTAGCGCTGGCGCATGTAGCGGGCCAGATCGGCAATCTGCTGGTCATTGAGCGCATGCCGGAAGCCGGGCATGAAGCCAAGCTCGGGACCGGGCACGTCTTGCACGCCATCCAAAATGATGCGCAGCAGGTTGTCGGGCTGTTCGCTGTGCAAGTTGGTGTTCAGCGCCAGCGGCCGGTTCACACCCAGCAGCTTGGGGCCATCGCCTTCGTGGTGGCAGGCGCTGCAGGCCCCATCAAACAGGCGCTGACCGGCGCTGCCCACCAAGCGGGTGCGCTGTTCAGCGGCTTGGGCCACCACCTGCCGGGCGAGACTTGCGCTGTCGGTCTCTGGCGGGTTGAAACTGGCCAGGTAAGTGGCCATGGCTCGGATGTCGCTGTCAGGCACTTGGGCCAATTGCTGCACCACAGGGGCCATGGGGCCAGCAGCCATGCCATGGTGTTCGGTGTGCCCATGGCGCAGGTAGCGGTACAACTCTTCGGCGCTCCAGGGCACGGGCGCGCGCGACAAAGCCGTCAGGGCCGGGGCTTCCCAGCCGTCCACCATGGCGCCACTCAAAAACGCCTGGCCGCTGCGCTCTGCCCCCAGCGCGTTGCGCGGCGTGTGGCAAGCGCCGCAGTGGCCCACGCCATTGACCAAATAAGCGCCACGGTTCCACTCGGCAGACTGCGTGGGGGTCGGCTCAAAGGGGCGGGCATCGTGAAACAGACCATTCCAGGTCGCCATGAAGGCGCGCTGATTGAAGGGAAAGTGCAACCGGGTGGTGGGTGGCGCCGTCGCCACGGCAGGCTGGTCCATCAGGTAGGCGTACAGCGCCATCAGGTCGTCGTCCGTCATGCGGGCAAACGAGGTGTAGGGGAAGGCCGGGTACAGATGCCGTCCGTCACGCGAGATGCCTTCGCGCATGGCCCGCTGAAAGGCACTGAAGGACCACTGACCGATGCCATGTTCGGGGTCGGGGGTGAGGTTGGTGGTGAAGATGGTGCCAAAGGGGGTGGCCATGGCGCGTCCGCCCGCATTGGCCACACCGCCGGGTGCGGTGTGGCACACCACGCAATCACCCGCAGCCGCCAGCTGGCGACCGCGCTCAATCGTTTCGGCGGTGTAGAGGGCGCCGGGTTTGCCTGTGACCGGCGCGATGGCGGCACGCCCACCCCAAAGTGCAAACGCAGTACCCAGCAGGCCCAGCGCCAAAGCGCCCGCTTGGGCCCACCAGGACACGCGCTGCGGCCAAAACGCGCCTTCGGGCACCCAGGCCCTGCGGGGGGCGGCTTGCGGGGTGGTTTGGGCGGCAGCTTGCGCAGGTGGGGCTGGCGGCACGTCGCTGTTCAAGGCCGCACGCACACGCTCGGGGGTGAAGGGCGGCTCGCGAAAACGCACCCCGGTGGCGTCAAAAATCGCGTTGGCAATGGCCGCCGTGCCGGGCACCGAAGACGACTCCCCTGAACCCAAAGGGGCTTCGTTTTGTCGCGGCATGGTGACGACTTCGACCACCGGCACATTGCGGAAATTCAAAATCGGGTAGCTGCCCCACTCCTGCGTGGCCACGGTGTTCTTGCGCGGCTCGGTCTGCACCTGTTCGTGCAAGGCCCGGCTGGTGGTCTGCACCACGTTGCCGTGGATCTGGTGCTGGACCCCGGCGGGGTTGATCATCATGCCCGCATCGTGCCCCACCACCACGCGGCTGACATGCACCTCGCCCGTGCGGCGGTTGACCTCCACATCGGCCACCCAGGCCGCCCAAGCGGCGCCAAAGCCCGGCCATTTGCTGTGCACATAGCGTGCATAGGCCACGCCTTGGCCCCGCAACACTTCACCTTTGCTGCTCTCCACCGTTTGCTGCCGGGGCGCCGTGCGGACCTGCCAGCCTGCGCGCTCGGCGGTGGTGGCCAGCAGTTCAGCCGCTCGCGGGTCTTTGAGGTACTGCAACCGGAACTCGACCGGGTCCACACCGGCAGCCGCCGCCAGCTCGTCGATGTAGCTTTCATGCGCAAACGAATTGGGCAAGGCCGACACGCCGCGCAGCCAGGAGGCCCGCAAGATGGGCGCCATGTCGTTCACGCTGACCCGCAAATGGCTGTAGTCATAGGGCGGCCGGGCGGTGCGGTCACCCATTTCGTAGGCCTGTGCCAAAGGCTCCACCGTGCGGGTGAGCAAGAGCGCCAAAGTGGGCGCGCCGTTGGAGGGGTAGCTGGTTTCAAAGTCGTAGGCGGCCACCGAACCATCGGCGTTGAGCCCCCCGCGCACATCCATCAGCTGCGCCGCCCCCTTGGGTTCCCAGGCGTGTTCCTGCTCGCGGGTGAGTTGCACCCGCACAGGCGCGCCCACAGCGCGGGACAGCAAGGCGGCATCAGCGGCCACATCGTCGGCGCCATTGCGGCCGTAGCAACCGGCGGCTTCCATGCGAACCACATCGATGGCGGTGTCGGCCAGGCCCATGAGCCGGGCCAGGTCGGCGCGCAGCACATGCGGGTTTTGCGTGCCCGCCCAGACAATGAGGTCTGGCCGGTCTTGAGCCACCGCATCAGCAGCTTCAGTCGCCTCCCCCTGCCACAAAGCCACGGCACACGACGGGCCAATCGAAGCATGCAGCTGATAGGGCCAGACATAGGTGCGTGACAAACGCTGCGCAGCGCTGGCCAGTGCCGCATCCACATCGCCTTCGTCCACCAGCAGCCGCTTGGTGGAAGGGTTGTTGCGCAAGGCCTGTTCGACATTCCCTAAAGACGGCAAGCCAGGCCAGTCTTTCCATTGCACGCGCAATTCGCGCATGGCCTGCTCGGCCTGTTCTTCGCGCTCGGCGACCACGCCCACAAAATCGCGGATGACCACCACCGCACGCACACCAGGAATATGGGCGATGGAAGACTCGTCCACCGATTCCAGCGTGTTGCCAATGAAATCACCGTGGTCGGCACCAGCATAGGGCGGGCGCACCACGCGGCCATGCAGCATGCCGGGCACACGCATGTCGTGCACAAAGACCAGCTCGCCCGTGACTTTGGCCGGAATGTCCACCCGCTGCACGCTCTGGCCCACGATGTGGTGCTCGTCCGCCGCTTTGAGCGGTGTCGCCAGCGCCAGAGTGAGCGCCACATGCCCTTGCAACAAATCGCCATAGCGGCACTGCCGCGCTCCATCGCTGCGGCAAGACACCACCCCGCCCTGCACCTGCAGGTCCGACTCGGCCACGCCCAGCCGTTCCGCCGCCTGGGCCAGCAGCCAGGCGCGTGCCTGCGCCGCAGCCGCACGCAAAGGCGCCGCATGGATTTGCAGCGTGGCACTGGCAATGGTGGCCCCCTGGTTGGGCGCCAACGTGGTGCTGCCCAGCACCATGTGCACATCGGCCAGGTCCACATCCAGCTCCTCTGCCACCAGCTGCGACAGTGCGGTGCGAATGCCCGTGCCCAAGTCCACATGGCCGTTGAGCGCGGTGACACTGCCGTCGTCCCACACCGCCAGCAAAATCTCCACCCCCTCGGCCGGGTTGCCGGGCACGGCCATGGGCTGGCCTTTGACGGGGGGAGCAGGCGGTGGCGGCTCTCGCGTGATCAGCAACACGCCCTGAGCGGCGTGAAAATCAGCGCGGCGTTGTGGCCTCTCGGCGCGTCGGGTCATGCGGGCACCTTGCGCATGCGCTCGGCGGCCAGCAGCACCGCCTGAATGATTTCGAGGTGCGTGCCACAGCGGCACAAATTACCCGACAACTCTCTGCGCACATCGGCCTCACTCGGCTTGGGGTTTCGGGCCAGCAAAGCCGCCGCCATCATGACCATGCCATTGAGGCAATAACCACACTGCGCGGCCTGCGCGTCGACAAAGGCTTGCTGCACAGGGTGCAAGGTGCCCGCCTGCCCGTGCAATGCGGGCAAGCCTTCCAGCGTGGTGATGCTGCGTCCAGCCACCCCATGCGCAGGAATCACGCAGGCCCTGGCCGCCACCCCGTCCACCCACACGGTGCAAGCGCCGCACTCGCCCAGCCCGCAGCCGTACTTGGGGCCATTGAGCTGCAAGTCATTGCGCAGCACCTGCAGCAAGGTGGCACGAGCAGCCGACTCTGGCACTGCATGCCATGCCTCGTTGACCTGCAAGGAATAGGCGTCACGCATGCACTGACCGGATCAGCCCAGTGCCAGATCGCTGGACTGAATGCGTTTGACCCCCTTGGCTTTCATCTGCTTCCAGGCGGCGGCGACCGACCCGTTGAGGTCAATGCCTCGGCAGGCGTCTTCGATCACATAGGTCTCAAAACCCAGACGCTTGGCATCGAGCGCAGTCCAGGCCACACAAAAATCAGTCGCCAGGCCGGTCACAAACACCGTGCGTATGCCGCGCTGTTTCAGGTAACCCGCCAAGCCCGTGGCCGTCTTGCGGTCGGCCTCTTCAAACGCAGAGTAGCTGTCCACATGCTTGTGAAAGCCCTTGCGCAAAATCACCTGCGCCTGAGGAACCTTGAGGTCCTTGTGCACCGCAGCGTCCTCGCTGCCCTGCACGCAGTGGTCTGGCCACAGCACCTGCTGGCCGTAGCTCAGTTGGGTGGTTTCAAAGGGTTTTTTGCCCGGGTGGCTGCTGGCAAATGAGGCATGGCCGGGGGTATGCCAGTCTTGCGTGACCACCACGTTTTCAAAAGCGGGGGCAATGCGGTTGATCACCGGCACCACCTCTTGACCGTTGTTGACCGGCAAGGTGCCGCCCGGCACAAAGCAGTTTTGCACATCGACCACGATCAGCGCAGAGCGCTCATTCGGGCGGATGGCGCCTTGCGCCCAAGCCTGAGGCAAGGCGGCCGCCCCGAAAAGGGCTGCGGAGGTTTGGAGGAATTGTCTGCGTGCATAAGTGCTCATTGGCTACTCCTGGTTGAAAAAACCATAAGTCCGGGTTCACACGCTCAAATACGAGCGCCGGACCTCTTCATTGGCGGCCAATTCCTGCATGCTGGCCTGGTAGCGGATCTGTCCTTTTTCGAGCACATAGGCCCGGTCAGACACCAGTTCGGCGAAGTGCATGTTTTGCTCGGACAGCAAGATGCTCACGCCCTGGGCCTTGAGCGCCAGAATCATCTGCACCATTTGCTCCACAATCACCGGTGCCACACCTTCAGAAGGCTCGTCCAGCAGCACCAGAAACGGATTGCCCATGAGCGTGCGGGCCACGGTGAGCATTTGCTGCTCGCCACCGCTCATGCGTCCGCCGGGGCGCTGGGGCATTTCGCCCAGGTTGGGGAAAAGCTCAAACAGGCGCTCGGGCGTCCAGTGCGGGGCAACCGTGCCATCGGGCCACTGGCGCACGCGCTGACGGCCCACTTCCAGGTTTTCCATGACGGTGAGGTCTGTGAACACCCGGCGGTCTTCCGGCACAAAGCCCAAGCCCAGGCGGGCGGCATGATGGGGTTCGCTGCGCGAGAGGTCATGCCCCATGAACGTGATCTGACCGCGTCTGCGCGCGAGCATGCCGATCAAGGCCTTGAGCGTGGTGGATTTGCCCGCGCCATTGCGCCCCATGAGCGCCACCACCTCACCGCGCCTGACTTGCAGGTCCACGTCGTACAAGATTTGCGCTGCGCCATACCAGGCGGCCAGGCCTTTGGCGTCGAGCAGAATGTCTGAAGTGCTCATGCCTTGCTCTTTTCAAATGTCTTGCCGGTGCCAAAATAGACTTCCTGCACCTTGGGGTGGTCGCGAATTTCCAGGGGTTTGCCTTCGGCAATCAAGCGGCCCCGGGCCAGCACGATCATGCGATCGGCATAGGCAAACACCACGTCCATGCTGTGCTCGGTGAACAACACCGCCATGCCGCGCTGGATGACCAGGTCTTTGGTCAAGGCCATGAGTTCGTTGCGCTCTTTGGGCGCCATGCCTGCGGTGGGCTCGTCCATCAACAACAGCTTGGGGCTGTTGGCCATGGCCACCGCCAACTCGACCCGTTTGACATCGCCATAGGCGAGCACATTGCAAGGCCGGTCGGCCTGTGCTTTCATGCCCACCTGATCGAGCAAGGCCAGTGCGTCGTCACGGCGATGGTTCGCAGCACGACGCCACATGGACAACAGCAGGTCATCGTGCGAGAGCAAGGCCATCTGCACGTTTTCCACCACCGTGAGCGAGGCGAAGGTTTCAGCAATCTGAAAGGTCCGCCCCACGCCCTGACGCCAGATGTCGCGCGGCTTTCGGCCCAACAGCTCTTGGCCCTGGAGCAGGATGGAGCCCTGGTCGGCGCGCAGCTGGCCGTTGACCATGTTGAAGGTGGTGGTCTTGCCGGCCCCGTTGGGACCAATCAAGGCCAGCAACTCGCCCGGAGCCAGTTCAAAGCTGATGCCGTCCACGGCCTTGACGCCGCCAAAGGACTTGCCCAGATTGTTCACTTGCAGCAAAGGGGTGCTCATGATGCAGCCCCCCCTGCAGTCGAAGATGTGGCCAACGATCTGGACCGCCAACGCTCCCACAGCCCTTGCACCGAACCGGCGATGCCTTGGGGGAACAACAACACCAAAATCAGGATGACGGTGCCCAGCATGGCGCGCCAATAATCGGTGTTGCGCGCCACCACGTCATGCAACCAGGTGAAGGTGAAAGCGCCAACCACCGGCCCTGCCAGGGTCTGGATACCCCCCAGCAAGACCATGACCAGACCATCCACCGACTTGCCCACGCTCAGGGATTCGGGCGAGATGCTGCCCTTTGAAAAGGCATACAGCGCCCCCGCTAGACCAGCCACACCGCCTGCCAGAATGAAGGCCTGCCACTGCATGTATTTGACGTTGATGCCAATGGCATCAGCCCTCAATTCAGAATCACGCCCAGCGCGCAAGGCATAGCCAAAAGGCGAGAACAAAACACGGCGCAGCCAGAGCACACCCGCAACCACCAGGCCCAAAGTGAGCCAGTAGTAAAAGCGCTTGTCGCTGAACAACTCGGAAGGCCATACGCCCGTCAAGCCATTGCTGCCACCGGTGAAACTGTCCCACTGGAAGGTGATGGCCCAGGTGATCTGTGCAAAAGCCAGCGTGAGCATGGCCAGGTAAACACCTGACAGACGCACGGCAAACCAGCCAAAGATCAAAGCGCCGAAGGCCGCCACCAGCGGTGCCACCAGCAGCGCCACCTCCATGGACAAGCCTAAAGCACGCACCAGCAGTGCCGCGCCGTAAGCCCCCAGCCCGAAGTAAGCCGCATGCCCGAAAGAATGCATGCCCGCAGGCCCCATGATGAAGTGCAAGCTGGCGGCAAACAGAGCGGCAATCAGCAAATCAATCAGCAGCACCGTGGTGTAGGGCGAGCTGGCCGTGAGCAGCGGCATGGCCACCATCACCAGACCAAAGACGGCAGCGGCCACCAGGTAGGCCTTGCTGGCGGAGCGCAAAGGCTCTTCACGCATGCCCACATAGCGGCTGGGTGCCTGCGGCCTACCCAGCAACCCCCAGGGCCGCCACACCAGCACCACCGCCATGACCAAAAAGTCCACCACCAAAGTGAGCTTGGAAAAGGACACGGACACCCCGAACACATCGACCACGCCCAGCCAGATGCACACGGCCTTGACTTCGGCAATCAGCAAGGCCGCCAGATAGGCACCGGGGATCGAGCCCATGCCCCCCACTACCACCACGACAAAGGCCGCGCCGATGATGTTCAGATCCATCTCCAGATTGGCCGGTTCACGGGGCAACTGCAAGGCACCGCCCAGACCGGCCAGCAAGGCGCCCAGGGCAAACACGGTGGTGAACAACCAGGCCTGGTTCACGCCCAAGGCACTGACCATTTCACGGTCTTGCGTGGCCGCCCGCACCAAGGTGCCAAAGCGGGTGCGCGTGAGCAGCAACCACAGCAGCGCCAGCACCACCGGCCCCGCCACAATCAAAAACAGGTCGTACATGGGAAACTGCCGACCCAAAATGGAGACCGAACCGGCCAGGCCTGGCGCGCGTGGCCCCAACAGCTCTTCAGGGCCCCACAGCCACAGCACCGCATCCTTGAGCACCAGCACCAGGGCAAATGTGGCCAGCAATTGGAACAACTCGGGGGCCTTGTAAATGCGGCGCAAAAGCAGCATCTCGATGACCGCCCCCAGCACCCCGACGGCCAGGGCGGCCACGACCAGCGAAGGCCAAAACCCGATGCTGCTCGCAAAGCGCTCCACCACGCTGTAAGCGATGTAGATGCCCGCCATAAAAAACGAGCCATGCGCAAAATTCACAATGCGTGTCACGCCAAAAATCAGTGACAGCCCCGCCGCCACAAAAAACAGCGAGGACGCTGCGGCCAGTCCATTGAGGAGTTGAACGAGAAATCCGGAAAAGCTCATGAGGGAATCATTTCAAGAAAGGCCCGGTCGTGGCATCCCATGGGGCACGGCCCCAAGGGATGTCCATCACTCAAGCGTGAATCCAATCAATCAATCGGCGTTGCGCGACTTCTTGACATCGGCAGCCGAGGGCTGGAACTGCGCACCGTCCAGGTAACGCGCATCCACCATCACGCCTTTACCGCCTTCGTTCTTGGTGCGCCCCACAAAAGCGCCCATGGTGGACTGGTGGTCTTCAGCGCGGTAGGTGATCTTGCCAAACGGTGTGTCCACCTGCAGGCCACGGAAAGCCACGCGCAGTTTTTCAGAATCGGCGCTCTGGGCCTTGGCCACACCGGCGGCCACCGACTTGATCATGGCGTAACCCACCACGGAACCCAAACGAGGGTAGTCCTTGAACTTGGCCTGATAAGCCTGCAAGAAGGCGTTGTGTTCTTTGGTGTTGTGGTTGTTCCAGGGGTAGCCGGTCACGATCCAGCCATTGGGCGTTTCGTCCTTGAGCGGGTCCAAGTACTCGGGCTCACCGGTCAGCATGCTGACGACTTCACGGCCCTGGAACAAACCACGGGTGTTGCCCTCGCGCACAAACTTGGACAGATCCGCACCAAAGAGCACGTTGTAGATCGCATCAGGCTTGGCATCGGCCAGGGCCTGCACCACGCTGCCCGCGTCGAGCTTGCCAAGCGGTGGTGCCTGCTCGGCCACAAACTCCACATCGGGCTGGGCGGCCTTGAGCAAGGTCTTGAATGCGGCAGCGGCAGACTGGCCATATTCATAGTTGGGGTAGACCACGGCCCAGCGCTTTTTCTTGAGCTTAACCGCCTCAGGCACCAGCATGGCCGCCTGCATGTAGGTGCCGGGGCGCAAACGGAAAGTGTAGGCATTGCCGCCCTGCCAGGTGAGCTTGTCGGTCAAGGGCTCACCAGCCAGGAAAAAAGCTTTTTTCTGCTTGGCAAAGTCGGCCACGGCCAAACCCGTGTTGGACAAGAAGGTGCCCGTGAGCACGTCGATTTTTTCACGCGAGATCAACTCTTCGGCCACCCGCACGGCATCCCCGGGGTTGGCGTTGTCGTCACGCGTGACCAGCTCGAACTTCTTGCCCATCACGCCACCGCTGGCGTTGATCTCGTCAATGGCCAGCTCCATGCCTTTTTTATAGGGCTCCAGGAAAGCGGGTTGGGCTTTGTAGCTGTTGAGTTCCCCGATCTTGAAGGTGTTTTGGGCCTGCGCGGGCATGGCAACCCAGGCAAGGGCCGCCAGCGCCACGGCGCGGCGCAAAGGATTGACTGCTTTCATGAAAGATCTCCTGAGGTGGGTTAAAAAACGAACGCGAAACAAAGGGTTGGCCGTTCAGCGCAAACCGTCTTGACCTTGAATTTCATGCACTTGCAAGCCGCCGATGCGCGGCAGCGGACGGCCACTGTCGGTGACCACGACGGCGACCACGATTTCCTGCGCACGCGGGGCGTCGCTCACACGCGCCTCCATGGCGTCGAAATGGCTGCGCACAAAAGCCGCATCCTTGTGGCCCAGCGGCACATCGATGGCGGTGCCCATGCCGCCGCGTTTTTTGGCCGAAGGCACCAAGGCTGCGCCTTTTTCAACCGCCGCACGCAGCGGGGCGCCGAGCTTGGGGTGCAAGATGGCGGCTGCGTGTTCCAGCTCACCTGACTCGCCCACGATGGCGGCTTTGCCATAGCTTTGGGCCTGGCCGGGCGCAATGCCCAAAGCCTGCACGCATTTTTGGCCCAACAGGGCACCGAGTTCTTCCCCGATGGCGATCAGCTCGTCCAGGTTTTCGCTGTAACGGCCCGCATAGGGGTTGGCGATCACGGCCATGGCCAGGGCGCGGCGTGTCGGGGGTTCGACGGCACGGCCCATTTCCAGGCGTGTCTCGTCCACTTGAACAATGATTTTTCGGATGTGTGCGGTCATCGAAGACGTCTCCTTGAGGGGTTGTGATGAACGTGTGGAATCAGCGCAAGCCGTTCCACTGGCTGATGTCTTCGGCACGCAAACCACCCACGCGATCATGGATGCGGTAGCCGGTGCTCATGGCCAGGATGAAGACGATCTCGTCGGGCAGCGGCGCACCGGGCACACGCACTTCGATGGCGTCAAACTGGCCGCGCACATAAGAGGCGTTGATGTTGGTCAACGGTACATCCAGCGTGGCACCGGGTGGGCCGACTTTTTTGGTCGAAGGCACGATGGCCAAGGCATTGCCTGGCTGACCTGTGGGTTTTTCATCGACCTTGCCTGCCTTGTAAGCGGCGCGGTCGCCCTTCCAGCCAAGTAATTCACGCATGGCATAGCCTCCCGGCACATGCCACAGCGCTCCGTGCTCCAGTTCACCGAACTCGCCCACAATCGCGCCCTTGCCGTAAGTGGCAATGCGCTCGGCGGGCACCGCCATGGCACTGAGCATCTGGCGCGCCATGTCAATGCCCACGTCCTGCAAGGCATCCATCATGGGCAGGATGTTGGGCTCGTAGCGTCCGGCATAGGGGTTGGTCAGCACGGCGCCAATGGCCCCGCGCAGCAGCGGCTGGGCCGGTGCAGGACCGAACTCATGGAAGATCTCTTCCACCTGGGTGAACACGCGTCGTATTTCAATCATTTCATCACCATCAGCATCAGCATTTTTCAGGCCAAAACCCCCACGGGGTCTGGACAGCATAAGGGGTCAAGGTCAGGGTCAGCCACAAAGGCCATCGGCAGCAGCAAGGACTGACCCTGGCACACCAGCGCCGCGGCCTCGATCAATCCCCGCTCCTGACATTCTCGCGCACGTTGCCACCCCGCTTGCAGGGCCTCTTGCACCCACTCGGCAGGCAAGGCGGGCACATCCACCGTCACCGCCAAATCGCCCAGATCGGTGTGATCGCGCAAGCTGTTGGCGGGCTGGCGCACGATGGCCGGGTGCGCCACATTCACCGCATTGGCAATGATGCTGGCGGCGGCATCGGCCTGCGCCGCTGTTGCGGCCAGCACCGTCACGCTGTCGGCAATGCCCAGTGAAAAACTGCGCCCACGCCAGCCACTGGTGGCCACACCGCGCACCGGCATGGGGTGGGCAATCTCGAAAGCACCATCGAGCTTCAGGCCCTGCATCAACTCGTGTGCTTGCAAGCGCGCCAGGTCAGCATACAAGCCCACCCGCACCGAGTGACCGGGCGTCAGGTGCAGCGCAATGTCGCCGCCGTTGTTCACCCAGGCCCGCGCCACCCCGGCACGGGCATAGCAGGCCAGCAAGGCTTGCGCCACACTGCCAGCCACCGCCGCCATGGGCGTGATGAAAGTTTGCGCAGCCCAGGGTGCGCACGCTTGCCACATGCATCGCGCCACTTCGCCTTGCAAGGGACAGACCGCACCCGGCTGCACCGGCAGACGCAACACCGGCCACTCATGCATCAACTGCGCCAACAAGGGCACAAAGCGCGCCCAGGCAGCCTCATGCGCGCAGTCCACCGCCGATTGGGCACCCGCCCCGACGTCCGGATCAGCGCCGATCACGATGTCCATGGGGCCATGCTGGAAGTGCCAGCGGCCATCGGGCAAACGGTGACGGGACGCACTCATTTTGGGCACCTCATCCGAGCATCGGGGCTTGCCCGAGCGGCCAGGGGTTGGCGTCAGGCTGGGGCTGCCACTGCAGCGCTGTGGGTGCGCCTTCCTTGTGCCAGGCGCCCTGACTCAAGACCTCTTGCAAAGACCGCACATACGCCATGTGCCCGCCCAGTGCCTGGTACTCGGACAAGCGCATGCTGAATTCAATCGGGGCAATGATGGCGGGCGTGGGCACGGTGCCAAAGCTGCGCTCGGGCATGCGCAGCACATCGGACATGACGGTGATACCCCCACCGGGCCAGACAAATGCGGGTGCACCGCCACACGTCACATTGACCAATGCCTGCTTGATGGCACGGGTGAGCAAGACCGGGTTTTCAGTGACGCCGGCCCTCAAGCTGCCGCCCGCACCGGCCAGAAACATCACGCTGCACAGCGAAGGCTCGCAGTTCTCGCCAATGCGCTCCACAATGGCCCGCACCGCTGCGGGCATGTCTTGGGGCGTAGGCTGCAATTGCTCGTTGAGTACATACCAGGCGGCATGCTCGCCGGTGGTCGATGTCATGAGCAGGCGCAAGCCCGGCCAGGCCACCTGCGCGTCCCAGCCTTCAATGATGGACAAAGGATCGGCAATGTCGGTGCCGCCCCAGCCATTGCCCGGATTGGCCACCTGAAAATACCGCCCTGGCGTCGATTTGCGCCCCCGCATGTCAATGCCCGAGGGCTTCATGTCCAGACATCGGCCGGCCTGGTGCTCGGTCAGCACACCGGTGATGTGGTCATCGAGCACCACCACCTCGTCGGCCAAACCCAAAAACTGCCGGGCAAAAATACCCACCACCGCAGAACCGCAGCCCACACGCATGCGTTGCTCCTGCACGCCATTGACAATGGGGGCACGCCCGGCCTGGATCACCAGTTGCGCGCCGCCATCAATGGTCAGCTCAACCGCCTGCTTGTTGCCCAGGGCCTCCATCATCTCCACGGTGACGCGGCCTTCTTTTTTGCTGCCACCGGTCAAGTGATGCACCCCACCCAGTGACAACATTTGAGAGCCATATTCGGCGGTGGTGACATGCCCCACCACCTCGCCCTTCATGCGCACGTTGGCTTGCTCGGCCCCCAGAAAACGGTCGGTGTCGATCTTCACCTTGAAGCTGCAATAACTGAAGATGCCCTCGGTGACCACAGTCACCATGTCCACGCCATCCACCTGAGAAGACACGATGAAAGGCGCCGGTTTGTAGTCGGGATAGGTGGTGGATGAACCCACGCCCGTGACAAAGACCTGATCGGTGCCCAGCACATCACCATTCCACTGCGGTGCTTGGGCATCGCCGACCGCGAAAGGCACCAAGCGGGGTTCATCTTGTTCCAGCGTGCGGCGCAAAAAAACCACCGGGTCCACGCGCAGCAGTTGCCCGTCGCGGTTGGCATAGCGGTCACAAGCCCCCAGCCGCCCCTCGGAGATCTGACACAACACCGGGCAAGCATTGCATTCGATTTTGGCGTCACTCATACGGTCGTTGCGTGGCTTGGCGCGCTCAAGAACCTGTGGCATCGCAGGGGCCTGCATGCCGGGTAATCCATCGGTTTTGGAGTGTTCAGTCATCCAGGATTCCGTGTCCCAAAATAGTCGTCGCACGCGCTTGCACGGCGGTTTTAATCTGTGTAGCATTCACCACACAAAAATGTTGCGTCTGCTACATTGAAAATCAATATAGCGCATCCCGTTTTGCTGTGCAACCGTGTTTTTCCCATGCTGCCATGCTCTTGTCTGAAACGCGTGCATGGCAGTCAACCCGACGTGAATGGATCATGAGCGCAATTCATGAAGAGCGCGTGACAAGCGCCCTGTGGTCACAGACCTTTGTCATTCATCCACCCATGACTCCTCCATGGTGAGCACTGCACGCCCAGCCAAAACAGCGCCAACCAAAGCTGGTGTACGCCGCGCCGTGGGGGTGCGTGAACACGCTGCCCAACAAACGCGCGAGAGCATTTTGCGGGCAGCGATCAAGGTGTTTGCCAAGCATGGGTATGACGGCGGCAGTGTTGAAAAAATTTCGCAACAGGCCAAGTCTTATGACCGCATGATTTATTACTACTTCGGCAGCAAGGAAGGCTTGTTCATCGAAGTGCTGGAGACGATTTATCGGCGCATGAACGATGCCGAGGCGAAATTGGCGCTTGATGTGAACCAGCCCAGGGCCGCACTGGAACAGGTGGTTCATTTTGTGCTCGACTATTACCGGGCACATCCGGAATTTGTCACCCTGCTCAACACCGAAAACCTGCACAAAGGCAAACACATCGTCAAGTCCCTGCGCGCCCGGGAATACTCTTCTCCGGCCATTGCCGTCATTGGCGACATCTTGCGCGCAGGTGTGTCGCAAGGTCTGTTCCGCCAGGATGTATCGGCCCGCGATGTCTACCTGCTGATTGCCGCCACCGGCTATTTCTACATGTCCAACCGCCACACGCTGTCCGCTTTTCTGGGCGAAAACATCGACGCCCCGCAGGCCGTGGCGCAGTGGAAAGCCTTTGTCATCGACACCGTGTTTCGTGTGGTCAACCCACCCCTTTCATCCCCACAATAAGGAGACCCTTCCCATGGCAGACATCAGCACTTCCGGTGCATCCGGCAAAGTCGTCATCAAGAACATCGGCCTGCTGCTTTCGGGCGACCTGGACCAGCCTATCTTGCAGGCCGACACCCTCGTCATCCACGACGGACTGATCACCGCCGTGGGCCGCGAAAAAGATTGCGATCTGGAAGGCGCTCAAACCGTGATCGACGCTCGTCAGACCTGCGTTTGCCCCGGCCTGATCGACAGCCATGTGCACCCGGTGTTTGGCGACTGGACACCGCGTCAAAACCAGATCGGCTGGATCGACTCGACCATGAACGGTGGGGTGACCACCATGGTATCAGCCGGTGAAGTGCATCTGCCAGGCCGCCCCAAAGACATCGTGGGCCTCAAAGCGCTGGCCATCACGGCGCAGCGCGCTTTTGATAACTTCCGCCCCGGTGGTGTGAAGGTGATTGCGGGTGCCCCCATCATCGAAAAAGGCATGACCGAGCAAGACTTCAAGGACATGGCCGATGCGGGCGTGACGCTGCTGGGCGAGGTGGGCTTGGGTTCCGTCAAGGCCGGGTATGAGGCCCAACAAATGGTGGCCTGGGCGCGCAAGCATGGCATCCAGAGCACGATCCACACAGGTGGCCCCTCCATTCCGGGCTCGGGCATGATCGACAAGGATGTGGTGCTCGAAGCTGACGCCGACGTCATTGGCCACATCAACGGCGGACACACTTCGCTGCCCGAAGCCCACGTCTGTGAGTTGTGCGAAAAATCTTCGCGCGCCATCGAAATCGTGCACAACGGCAATGAACGGGTGGCGATTGCAGCAGCAAGGGCTGCGCTTGAACTCAAATGCCCGCACCGCATCATTTTGGGCACCGATGGCCCGGCGGGCTCTGGCGTGCAGCCGCTGGGCATGCTGCGCATGGTGTCGCTGCTATCGAGCCTGGCCAACATCCCTGCCGAGCTGGTGTTTTGTTTTGCCACCGGCAACACGGCACGCATCCGCAAGCTCAACTGCGGCCTGATCGAAGTCGGGCGGGCCGCCGATTTCGTCTTCATGGACCGCGCGCAGCACACGGCGGGCAAGACGCTGCTGGAAAGCGTACAGCTGGGCGACATTCCAGGCATTGGCATGGTCATGATCGACGGCATCGTGCGCTGTGGACGCAGCCGCAACACGCCTCCAGCCACAGAGATTCCTGTGGTCATCAGCGGTCACTGACAGGGACTGGCGCCAGCAGTTGGCGCAACACGTCCTAAGGGATGTGTTGCGCAATGAAATCAGCCAGCCCGTCCAACACCGTCTCGAGCGTGGGTACCTGCACGCCAAACAAGGCTTGCAGCACCGCCGGGCACTCGAACAGGCCATGCAGGTAAGTGCCCAACACCTGTCCGTCGCCACTTTGCCAGGCCAGACCTGGCATGACTTCGTGCAGCGCTGCACCTGCCGCCAACATGTCCCTGTGGACCTGCGTCTGGCCTTGATGTATTTCGTAGCCCGACACCTCCACGCCACTCAAAGCCGACCACGCGCCACGTAACTGCCCGAAGCGGGCCTGCGTTTTCGTCACGGTTTTCACCGGAGCAAACCGGGTCACCAAAGGCAGCAAGCCCAAACCGGGCGCATTGCCATCAATGCCATGTGTGTCGATCAGGGCTTCGCCCAGCATTTGCAGGCCGCCACAAATGCCCAGCACCGCCCCACCCTGCCGTGCATGCCCGGCAATGGCCGCATCCAGCCCGTGTTCTCGCAGCCAAGCCAGGTCACTGCTGGTGTGTTTGCTGCCGGGCAGAATCACCCAGTCATGGGCTTGCAAGCCCGCCAGATCGGCCGGGCTGCGTGCCCAAAGCAGGCGCACACCGGACACGTTTTTGAGCGGCTGAAACTCATCCAGATTGCTGATGCGGGGATAAGCAATCACCGCCACGGTTTGGGTGACTGCGCCAGTGGCGCGGCTGCGGTGATCAAAAACGCCATCTTCTTCGGGCAAACCGTGCTGCCACCACATGGGCAGCACCGCCACCGTGGGCACGCCGGTCAAGGCTTGCAGCATCTCGGGCGCGGGGGCCAGCAAGCTGGCATCCCCCCGGAACTTGTTGAGCACAAAACCTTTGATGCGCTGCTGGTCTTCAGGCGACAGCAAGGCCCAGGTGCCATACAAGTGGGCAAAGGCGCCGCCTTTGTCGATGTCGGTCACGAGCAGACATTGGGCCTGCGCATGCCGTGCCACGCGCAGGTTGACGATGTCACTGGCCATGAGGTTGATCTCGGCGGGCGAGCCTGCCCCTTCGATCACGACCACGTCGTTTTCGGCGATCAGCTCGTCAAGTGCGGCAGCAATCTGGGGCCAGACTTTTTCGCTGCGACCGCGCCAGGGCGTGTCACTCAAGGCTTGACTCACCTGACCAAGCAACACCACTTGGCTGTGCGTGTCGGCTTCGGGTTTGAGCAGCAGCGGGTTCATGCGCACATCAGGCTCAGCTTGGGCGGCCAGTGCCTGAAAGTATTGGGCGCTGCCGATCTCGCCCACCCCGTTGGTACTGGCCACCACGCGGGCGTTGTTGCTCATGTTCTGAGCCTTGAAGGGGGCCACCTTGAGCCCCTGGCGGGCGTAATGGCGGCACAGCGCCGTGGTCAGCCAGCTCTTGCCAGCGCCGCTGGACGTGCCCAGCACCATGATGCAACGTGCGCTCATTGCGGTCCTTCAGTCTTCAATGCCGCGCTGTGCGGGGATGCCTTGCTCATAGGCGTGTTTGATCTTGACCATTTCAGTCACGGTGTCGGCCTGATTGATCAGCTCTTGCGGACAGCGCCTTCCCGTGATGCACACATGCACATGGCTGGGCCGTGTATTCAAGGCGTCCATCACATCTTGCAGCGGCACCCAACCGTAGCGCAAAGGATAGGTCAGTTCATCCAGCACGACCAGAAACAACTCGCCTCCCAGAATGGCGGTTTTGGATTTTTGCCAACCCTCAAGAGCCAGTTGCGCAGAGTGCTCCAGATCACGGCTTTTCCAGCTGAAGCCGTCACCCAGCCCCTCAATGGGCAAACCGATTTGTTCAAACAAACGGTGCTCGCCAAAACGAGCGCTGGGCACTTTCATGAATTGAAAAATCTTGACGGCCTTGCCTCGTCCATGCGCCCGGATCGCCAATCCAAAAGCCGCGGTGCTTTTGCCTTTGCCGTCACCGGTGTGGATGATGACGAGTCCTCGACGCTCGGCCACATCGACAGGTTTGCGGCGCTCGGTGGGTACGGGTTCGATTTGCATGGTGTCCAATTGGGGTCAAAGGCGCGGCAACACGACCCATTGACCCTCCAGCGCACAAATGCGGATCCGGTGGTCAAACACGGATTCGATGGCCGCGTGCGTGTCGGTATCGCTGCAAGCACCATGGTGCACGACTTGCCCTGCATCCATGACCACCACTTCGTGCGCATGCAGCGCCATGCCGATTTCATGCAGCACGCTGACCACCGTGGTGCCCTGCGCGATCAGGCAATGCACCTGCTCCAGCCAGTCCACCTGGTGCGGCGGGTCGAGGTTGGCCAGTGGTTCGTCCATCAGCATGAGGGGCGCATTGCCGGCCATGGCCCGTGCCAGCAGCACGCGCTGCCGCTCACCGCCCGAGAGCTCACCCAGCGTGCGTTCGCGCCAATCCCAGGCCTGTGTGGCTTTCAGGGCTGCTTCGACCATTTGATGGTCCAGTTCGGTCGGAGCCCCCAGCCAGCCTTGATGAGGCAGTCGGCCGAGCATGGCCACGTCCCACACGCGCAGATCGAGCGTGCTCACCTCGCCTTGGCCCAGCCAGGACAGCAGCAAACCACGGTCACGGCGAGAGATGGCTTCGAGCGCCTGGCCCTGCCAGAGCACCTGCCCGCTGTAAGGCAACAAACCGGCCAGCGCCCTGAGCAAGGTGGATTTTCCCGCTCCATTGGGGCCGACAACGCAAGTCCAGCGACCCGTGGCGATCTGAAGGTCAAGGCCGTTCAACACGGTGCGGCCACCGAGTTCAAGCTGCAGTTGTCGCGCTTCCAGGGCAAGGCTCATCGCACACCCCCTGCACCCGAGCTTTGATCCGTGTCCCGATACACGCGCCACAACAGATAGCCACCACCCAAGACCGCCGTGAGCACCCCCACCGGCAACTCTTGCGGAGCAAACAGCACACGGGCCAACACATCGGCCAAGGACAACAAAGCGCCGCCCATGAGCGCGGCCAGCAGCAAGCGCCACGCATGGGTGCAGCGCACCAGAGAACGCACCAAATGCGGCGCAGCCAAACCCACAAAAGCCACCAGCCCAATATGCGCCACAGCAGCCCCCGTCGCCAAAGAAATCACGCCCACCAACACGAGTCGGGCTGAACGCAGCGGCACACCCAGCGTTTGCGCCGTGGACTCGCCCAAGGTCAAAGCATCCAGCACGCGGGCAAAAGTCCAGGCCAAGGTCACGCAAAGGATCAACACCATGGCCATGCTGGCGCAAGCCGTCCAGCTGACAAAAGCGGTGGAGCCGAGCATGAAACCCTGCATGGCTTGCAGCACCTGCGGCTGCAGCAAAGACATCATCGACGTGACGGCGCCCAGCACGACGCCCACCACCACACCGGCCAGCAGCAAGCGCAGGGTCTGCTGCACGCCACGCGCCAAGAGCAAAGTCAAGATGACAGCAAACACCGCCCCCACAAAGGCTGCGCCCGTGAGGCCCAGACCCAGCCACCAGGTCATGGCCCAGGCGCTGCCGCCAAACAAACTGAAATACGTGCCAACCCCCAATGACGCCCCCGAAGCGCTGCCCAGCAAATACGGATCGGCCAGAGGGTTGCGAAACAGCCCCTGCGCCACGGCCCCAGCCAAGCCCAGCAAGCCACCGCCCAACCAGGCCCCCAGGCTGCGTGGAAGACGGATGTCCCACACAATCTGGCGCGACACTTCATCGGCCTGAGACCACCACCAGGCATGCCAGCCTTGGCTGCCCGCCACGGTGCCCAGCAGCACCGTCGTCACACCGATCAAGAGCAACAGCCCAACCCAGCGGTGCGCGCGGGACTGATCGCTCATCGCCCTGCCCCAGCGGCTTTGTTCAGGCAATCGGCCATGAGCCGGGCACCTTCGGCCATGCGCGGACCCGCACGCACCAGCATGTCGGATTCGGCCTGTTTGAACACGCAAATGCGTTGCGCCTGCATGGCGCGCAAAGTGGACCAGCCCGGGCGCTGCGCCATGCGGGTGCGGCTGCTGTCGCCAGCCATGATCACATCAGGCTGGGTGCGCACCACAAACTCGGGATTGACCAGAGGAAACGGCCCCATGGCCGCAGGCAGGATGTTGCCCACCCCCATGCGCGTGAGCGTTTCGCCGATGAAGGACGCTTCGCTGGCGCCATATGGGGCGGAGTTGACTTCAAAATACACCCGCTGTTGGCGCGCCTGCGGACTGAGCGATTGGGAGGCGGCTTGCACGCCCGCCTCGATCCCGCGCCAAACGCGTTCGCTGTCGGCGGGGGACACCCACAAGGCATCGCCCACGGTGCGCAACACACGCTGCGCGTCGGCATGGGTTCGCGGCTCCAGGCGCAACACCGTCAGGCCCAGGGCTTGTAAACGGTCTGCACCACGGGTCGAGCCCGCCGCCAACACCAGGTCGGGCTTGAGCGCGATAAGGCTTTCAATGTTCGGATCAAGGCCGCCGCCCACGCGGGGCAACTGCGCAATGGATGCGGGCCAGTTGGAATAACGGTCCACCCCGACCAAACGCTGGCAGGCGCCCAATGCGCACACAGTTTCGGTCAGTGAAGGCAGCAAGCTCACAATGCGCTGCGGCGGTTTGGCCACCACGATTTTTTGTTGACGGTCGTCTTGCACGGTCACCGCCAAAGCACAGGTGGCCGCCAACAGCAAGGCCATGAACACGATCACCGATTGAACCCAAGGCGAAAGCAGGCTCACATGTGCGGCATCGGCTGAGCGCACGGTATGCTTCATCGTAGGCGTACAGCAACCGTCACGCATGCTGCGCCTCCCACTGGCTCATGATGCGGTGCAATTGCGCCACGCCATCGGTCAGCGCCGCAGGACCGGGTTGCAGGATGTCGGCCGATTTGATTTCAAACAGCTGCCCGTTGCGCACCGCAGGCACGTCTTGCCAGCCCGCACGCGCGGCCACTTTTTCAGGACGAAACTTTTTGCCACACCACGAGCCGATGATGATGTCGGGTGCACGTTCAATGATGGTCTGCGGATCGGCAATGATGCGATCCTTGCCCATCGCTTGCACAGCCAATTCGGGGAACACGTCGTCACCGCCTGCGATGCCCATCAACTCCGACACCCAGCGGATGCCGCTGATGTGCGGCTCGTCCCACTCTTCAAAAAACACTTTCGGTCTGCGCTTGAAGCTTCCCGCCTTGTGTGCAATCGCATCCAGCTCTGCACGCATGGCCGCAAGCCTTTGCAAACCCTGCTCGGCCTGCCCCACCATGGCTGCCACCTGGTAGAGCATCGAAAAAATCTCGTCAACGCTGCGCTGGTTGAAGAGGGTGACCTGCACACCGGCCTTGATGAGCAAAGCCGCAATGTCGGCCTGCAGGTCTGAAAAGCCAAAAACACAATCCGGCCTGAGCGCCAGGATCTTGTCGATCTTGGCACTCAAAAAAGCGCTGACCTTGGGCTTTTCTTCACGGGCACGGCGCGGGCGCACCGTATAGCCCGAGATGCCCACAATGCGCTGCTCCTGCCCCAGCAGATAGAGCCACTCCGTGGCCTCTTCGGTGAGGCAGACGATGCGTTGGGGGGCAAGAGTGGCAGGGGTCATCACTTGGGACTGTATTGCAAGGTAGCAAACAAGCCACGGCCGGGGGTGTTGTAACCCCCAGCAAGCTCATAACGCTGATTGGTCAGATTCTCTAAGCGGACCCGCGCAATCCATGTGTCACTGAGCTTACGACTTGCATAAACAGACATAAGTGCATAGCCTGCAAGTTGTGAGCCAAATTCAGTACGTGCTGAAGATCCATGGATCTTGGCGCCCACTTCATATGAAGCTATTGGACGAGACATTTCAAACGACCCATAGCGATGTGCACGACGATCCAGTGGCGACGAATCCGTAACATTCCAAGGATTCTGATCCACATAAGTCAACTTGACGCTGTTGCCTAACCACAGAGTACGCAGGCTGGCTTCGAAACCTTTGTTCTGGGTTTTTCCAATATTCTCAGCGTCATAGTGGGTGTTGTAGCCAATCGCATTGTCAGTATGGGTAGCAAAATAAACCAAACGTCCAACCGTTTGACCCGTTGCATAGATAACCCCGGCTTCTTGCGACTGATAATTTTCAGAGTTAACCAACGGATTGGTTGAAATGTCGTAAGCAGAAGGTGCCTTGAAGCCTGTTGAGGTGGAGACAGTTAATTTCCACGTCGGCGTCAGTTGATAGCCTAACCCCAGCAGGCTTGTAGTGGCGTTAGAGTTCGCTTTTTTTATAGCTCCAGAATCATTACGATCAATGTCAATTTGATCATGGCGAAGATTCACTTGTACTGTCAATTGGTCAAAACGTTGCGTCAACCCTGCATAGGCTCCCAATGTTTTTCGACGCAATTGAAAACTGTCTTTTTGTTCGTGAAGATCATCCACCAAATCTAGCCCAAAGTTACCCGCAAATTTTTCCGTGAACTGGTACTGATTTGACCAATGGATTGCATCTTGCTTGGAGTTGTACTGACTTGAATCGAAGTTCAAAAATGGCTCAAGGTAAGTTGTCAACTCTTTGTATGTCGTCTTCGAAGTTGAAAGATCAAGTGTAGTTACCCATTGATCTGATACTACTTTTCTAACAAACGCACCGAAGGAGTCCACATCCTTTTTTGACTTGTGCTCATCTGCAGGAAGATCGCCGCGCAGATCATATTCAGAAGGACCATAACCACGGTCGTAATCAGTTTTGGACTGCATGGTTCTGACGCGCAGGCCCACAGACAAAGCAGACGAAATCTTCTTATCCACTTTTGCAGACGCGTACACGCTGGTATGGCCATCTTTGTCCGGATTGACGGCAGCATTGATCGTCGAATTCATGGCCGAAAAACCATCGGTCGATGTTTTCCCAGCCATGACATTGAAGTTGTAATCAGACAAAGTGCCGGCATAACCCGCATTCATGTCTACGGTGTTTCTGGCACCCAAAGTGATGGAGCCGAATGGCACTGGGTCACCCTTGAACTGACGTGTATAAATATTGATCACGCCCCCGACCGCCGCTTCGCCATAAAGAGCGCCAGCGTTGCCACGCAGCACTTCAATTCGCTCTATCAAAGCAAGTGGCATATCTGTCAAAGTCAAATTTCCACCACTATCCGTTTGCGACCTGACGCCATCCACCAAAACAACAACATTGGTACTATTTTGTCCCCGCAAAAAATATGATGTTTGTGCACCAGGCCCGCCATTTCGGCCGAATTCAAAGCCAGCCTCGCCTTGCAGCAAGTCAGCCAAGGTCGGAGATTGTGACTTCTCTATTTCTTGTCGTGTGATGACTGACACCGAAGGCAAGACATCAGACAGGGGTTGAGGCAAACGTGCCGCAGAAATCACCATTGGATTGATCTCGACAGTTTGGGCTTGAACAGATGCAGATAAAGCCAAGGACAAAATGGAAAGAACAGGCAGCGCAGAGCGTGCACGAAGCGTACGATTTTTCATGAAAAACTAACAAGTCAAACGCCCTCACCGCCTTCCCCGACAGTGCATGGGCTTTACAACCTGCCTTGCGACAGGTCACCTTGTTGGCCGGTATCCGGGCTGGCAGATGCGACCTTCATCACCTTCCCGGCCACCTGTTTCAGGGCGGCCAGTGGTTTGAGATGAAAGCGGGGTTTTCTTAGGACTGAAAACCCGTCTGCTTACCGTTGCGGGGGCAGCGCAGGTTAGGATGGCCGTGGTGGCTTTTCCCTCCTGCTTCCCGTTGAACTGCGCGCCGTGAACCGGCATCGCGAGCACCAACAGGCTTCATTTTATGCGGCAAGCTGTCTGCCAGCCTACAAAGTCGGGTAACGGCCTACAATCTGGTTCTCACTTTCAACGTTTGCCATGGCCCATTCCGACACCATCGATCAGATCGCCGAGCGTGTGGATCACCTGCTGCTGCGCCACGAAGAGCTGCAAAGGACCAACGCCTTGCTGTCCCAACAAGTTGTTGCGCTCACACAAGAGCGTGATCAGCTCAAATCCCGCTTGGCTGCGGCCAGAGCCCGCGTCGACGCCTTGATTGAACGGCTGCCATCGTCAGGCCCATCCACCATATCTGAGACATCCGCATGAGCGCTCAACAGTTGGAGGTCCAGATCATGGGCCAAAGTTACATCCTGGGCTGCCCTCCTGGCGGTGAAGAACGTTTGCTGGCCGCCGTGCATAAAGTGGATGAAGCCATGTGCAAAATTCGCGATGCCGGCAAGATCAAAGCCCGCGACAGGATTGCGGTTCTGGCGGCACTGAACCTGGCTTTTGATCAAGCTGAATTGGCCGCAAGCACCAGCCCTGTCAGCACACCCGTTGCCGATCTGCCCCAGCCATCGCAAGAACGACTTACACAGTTGCTGGGTCGACTGGATCAAGTCATTGAGCGTGATGGTCAGTTGATTTGACACTTGCAACACCCAGCCCGAAACGCATGAGCAAAGCGCCTACAATGGCGCGGTCTGCGGTGCATGCCGGGCTTTATATTTCCTTGAACCAATGCTCTTAGAGCCCGGGCTTGGTACATTGGCTGGTGAGCGTGATCGTCTCGCGTCAGATGAACCCAACGCCAGTCTGCCCTCGCCCACCTGAACCCCCGGTTCAGGATGACGGTCCGGTGGCACTCGCAGACACCTTCTTTATTTCCATCCATACATCATGTTCATCGAACCTGTGCTCCTGGCCCAATTGGCTGTTCTTGGTTTGTGCACCGGCTTCCTCGCTGGTTTGCTCGGCATTGGCGGAGGCATGATCATGGTGCCATTTCTGACATGGATGTTGAGTCAAAAAGGCGTGAGCCCTGATCTGGCCGTCAAGATGGCGATTGCCACATCGATGGCCACCATCATCTTCACTTCGGTCTCGAGTGTGCGTGCCCACCACAAGAAAAAAGCCGTGCGTTGGGATTTGGTCAAGGGCCTGGCCCCGGGCATCGTGATCGGCAGCCTGATCGGCAGCCTGGGCATTTTTGCCTTTGCCAAAGGCACTTACCTGGCTTTGTTCTTTGCGCTGTTTGTGGGCTTTTCGGCCACACAAATGTTTTTGGACAAAAAACCTGCGCCCTCGCGCCAGGTGCCCGGTTTTCAGGGCTTGCTCGGCGCGGGCGGCCTGATCGGCTTGCTCTCGGGTCTGGTGGGTGCAGGCGGCGGCTTCATCAGCGTGCCCTTCATGGCCTGGTGCAATGTGGCCATCCACAACGCCGTGGCCACCAGCGCGGCCCTGGGCTTTCCCATCGCGTTGGCCAACGTGGCCGGCTACATCGTGAGCGGCCAGAACGTGCAAAACCTTCCGGCCTACAGCTTTGGCTATTTGTGGTTGCCCGCTTTGGTGGTGATCGCGGTGTGCAGTGTGCTGATGGCCCCCATTGGGGCGGCCACCGCGCACAAGCTGCCTGTCAAGCAACTCAAGCGGGTGTTTGCCAGCGTGCTCTATCTGCTGGCCGCTTACATGCTCTACAAAGGCCTGTCCGCCTGATCTCTGAGGGCCAACCTCGGACGATCGGAGCCAATTGGGGACGCAACCCCGACCTCTTCAGCGCAGCACAATGCTGCCCGAGATGTTCACCACCACGCGTGACTTGCCGGCCAGCGTCGGCGTGGGTGCTGGGGCTGCGGCCATTTGTGCCATGGCCATGCGTGGCATGGCGCTGCCCTCCTGGGCCTCTTGCGCGTTGACGCGAACCTCCCTGAGCGTGTAAGCCGCAAAGCCGAACTGCTGCGTCAAGGCCTGGGCTTTGCTCTGAAAACGTGACACCGCCTCGGCCTGGATGCGGGATTCGGCGGCGATTTTTTGCTCAGGGCTCAGCTGCCAATCGATTTGGGCCACCGTGAGCTCTTGCAAACGTGCGGCGAGCGTCGCGATCTGAACGGCATCACGGCCTTGCAGGACCAGCTGCGCAGAGCCCGACCAGCCGTTGATTTTGCCCTCGCGGCCATAACGCGGCGACACATCCATCTCCCCCGTGCTCACGTCCAGGGCGCCCGGCTTGGCCAGCGGCGTGGCCATTGCCAAAGCGGCGGACAGCACAGCATTGAGCTGCTTTTGAACCGCCGGGGCTTGCAAGCCCTCTTTTTGAACCGCCAGGGTCATGACCAGCCAGTCTTGCGGCACCTCCGTGTGCGCCGATGCACTCAAGTGCAGCACCTGATGGGGTGCAGCCTGGGCTGCGGGCGGCGAAGTCGGGGAAAGATTTTGCGCCAGCGCAGAGCCCCAAGGCAGGCCTATGGCCAACAGGCAGGCCAAGGCCAACGCGGGTGTGGGTTTCGTGGTCATCGGGGTCCTTTCAAACATTCAAGCCAAATCGACTGGCCGATTGTGAAGGCCGCCATGGGCAAGCCTGCTGACCCAGCGCAGAGTTTTGGTGTCAGGGTGTAACGCACCATGGCGCCTGGTCATGCACCAGGCCCATCCACAAAGCCCAGGCCGACACCGACGCCAGCGCCAAGCCTGCCACACGCATGCCCCAGGCCCCATCGCCCAAGGTCTGCATGCGCAAAAACAGCCAAGGCCCGGCCCACAGGCTGATGCTGCTGCCCAAGGCAAACAAGGCCATGGTGGCCGCACCCTCCAAGGGCTGGCTGGTCAAGGCAGCCACCATCAAAGCCGAATACAACAAGCCACAGGGCATGAAGGCCCACAGCCCACCCACCATCCAGGGCGCGGCGCGCCCCCAGCGGCTGTTGAAAGCCCGCACGCGCGCCCATAAGCGGCGCGCTGCAGCGTCGAGCCACACGGGTTGCCGCGCCTGCAGCACGAGCAGCAAGCCCATCACCAAAGCGGTGAGGTGCAGCAAGGTCCACACCGGGCGAATGGCGGCCGACTGCGTGGTCAACCAGCCCAAGCCCTGCACGCTGGCCGCAGCCACCGCGCCCAAGAGCGCATAGCCGCCCAGGCGGCCCAGCTGAAACGCCAGCAAGGCCTGCGCACGCCGCTCACCCGCCGCCTGGCCCAGGCCCGCACAGGCTGCGCCGCACATGGCCACGCAATGCGGCCCACCCAACACCCCCATCATCAAGGCCGTGATGGCCAAAGAACTTTGCATGGCTTGTTCGCTTGAATGTCAAGAGGCGCATTGTCGGCGATGCAGACCGCCAAGGACGTGCCCAGACTCATGACCGATCGCATCAAATGATTTTGGAATACCGCGTGCGGTTGCGGTCGGCCTGCACATAGCGGTCGAACACCATGGCCACGCCGCGCACAAAGAACCAGCCCATGGCCGTGACCTGAATCCCGGTCTCGCTCAACTGCACCAGGCCCTGCGCTTGCATGTGTTCGAGCTGGGCCAGCTCTGGGGCAAACAGGGTCTTGAAGTCGACCAGCCAGGCCAGGTTGATGGACTCGTATTGCAAATGCCCCTGGCACATGAGCGCCATGATGACCGAGCGGCGGATCAGGTCGTCGCGCGTGAGCGCCAGGCCCCGCACCACCGGGAAATGGCCTTGGTCGAGCAGGTCGGCATACTCTTCCAGGGTCTTGGCGTTTTGGCTGTAGGTCGTGCCGATGCGGCCGATCGAGGACACGCCCAGCGCGATCAGGTCGCAATCGGCCTGCGTGCTGTAGCCCTGGAAGTTGCGGTGCAAACGCCCTTGCCGTTTGGCCACGGCCAAGGCGTCATCCGGCAAGGCGAAGTGATCCATGCCGATGTAGACATAGCCAGCATCGGTCAGGGCGTCGAGCGAGCGCGAGAGCATGGCCACCTTGCCTGCAGCCGATGGCAGTTCATGCACATGGATGCGCCGCTGCGGCTTGAAGCGTTCGGGCAAATGGGCGTAGGCATACAGCGCGATGCGCTCAGGGTGCAACTGCTTGACCTGTGCCAAGGTACGCTCAAAGGATTGCGGGGTTTGCAAAGGCAAGCCGTAAATCAGGTCCACATTCACCGACTCAAATCCCATACAACGAGCCGCTTCAACAAGTTGAAAGACTTGATCTGCTGGCTGGAGACGGTGAACTGCTTTTTGCACATCAGGATCAAAGTCCTGAACGCCAAAACTCAGGCGATTGAAACCCAGCTCGGCCAAAACCGCCAAGCGGCTTTCGTCCACGGTGCGCGGGTCCACCTCGACCGAATATTCACCGCCGGGGGCAAAGACAAAGTGTTCACGCAGCAAGGCCATGAGTTGGCGCAACTGGGCATCGCTCAAAAATGTGGGCGTTCCACCCCCCAAATGCAGTTGACTGACCGCTTGTCCTCGTCCCAGATGGCGGGTGTGCAGCGCCACCTCTTGCTTCAGGTAATGCAGATATGTCGCCGCCTGCTCTTTGTGTTTGGTGATGATTTTGTTGCACGCACAGTAATAACAAAGGGACTCACAAAACGGAATGTGCACGTACAAAGACAGGGGCGGCTGCTTTCCCACAGCACCCAGTTGGCGCTTTGTCAAGGCTTGGATGTAATCGGCCTCGCCAAAGGCTTGCACAAAACGGTCTGCCGTCGGATAAGAGGTGTAGCGAGGACCCGGCACGTCAAAACGGGACAACAATTCGGGGGTGATGACAGACATGGCTTGGCCCTTCACGCAAACGTCTTCAAAAATTGAAAGAGACTTTGCCTTTTTGAAGGTGCTTGGGTTTTGACACAAGTCAAAGGGAATACTTGTTTTAGAGGATTTTCTGCACAGAGCAGGTACACACACGATTTTGAAAGATTTTTCGGTTTAAGCTCAAACCTTGATCCAAGGCAAATCCAACGCTCAATCTGAGATAAACCATGAATCCCGAAGTCATCAAAGTCGCCTGCTCGAATTGCAATTTGCGCGAGTTGTGCATGCCCGTGGGCCTGAGTAACCATGACTTGAACCGACTCGACGACCTGGTGGCTGTGCGCCGCAGGGTCAAGCGGGGTGACACCTTGTTCACCAACGGTGAGAAATTCACATCGCTTTACGCCATACGCACGGGTTTTTTCAAAACCTGTCTGTCCACAGAAGACGGGCGCGATCAGGTCACAGGTTTTCAAATGGCGGGCGAAATCATTGGCCTGGACGGCATCGTGAACGACCAACACAGCTGCGATGCCGTTGCACTGGAAGATGCAGAAGTGTGTGTCATGCCTTTTGACCGGATCGAAGAAATTTCCCGCGAGGTCACCGCCTTGCAGCACCACGTTCACAAAATCATGAGCCGCGAAATTGTGCGTGAGCATGGGGTGATGCTGCTCCTGGGCAGCATGCGTGCTGAGGAACGCTTGGCCGCCTTTTTATTGAATCTGGTGCAAAGACTGCATGCCCGAGGTTTCTCGCAATCCGAGTTGGTCTTGCGCATGACCCGTGAAGAAATCGGCAGCTACCTGGGCCTCAAGCTCGAAACCGTGAGCCGCACTTTCTCCAAGTTTGTGGAAGAAGGCATGGTCGAAGTCAAACAGCGGCATGTGCGGATTTTGAGCAGCGAAGGTTTGCAACGCTTGGTCAACAACGCCTCCCAATGCCATTGAGTCTTTAAATCCTTCCTCTGGCGTTCACTCAGGCCACTGAGTCGTTGACTTCTGCGGATGACTGAGCCAACAGCATGGTCAATGCACTGGACAGCATGGCCAAGCCCCAAAAAGCAAAAAACGCCAGCGTGTAAATAGCCTGCCGTGACAGGTCCAGATCCCGGCCGAACCAGTGCAGGTCCTGCGGGTCTACAAATGCAAAAACAAGCACCTCCATCAAACCTGCAACCAAAAAGGCCGGCCAGGTGATCCACATCCAAGGTTGCGCGCGCATGGGAGTTGTCCTTCAAGCTCAGTGTTTCGAAGGTGCTGGAGCCGGGACAGATGCCGGAGATGGGGCGCTTGCATTCGCTGCACCCGCATCGGCACTGCCTGAAGCGTCCTTGGACTTGGGCAACTCGCCTGTGGCTGCATGGTTACGGCCTTGCATGGCGGGGGCGAGGGTGATGCCTTGGCGTTCTTGCGTGGCGGTGCGTGGTGTCACGGTGAGCACCGGGTCGGGGTTGCTCGCGGCGATGTAGAACGTGATCAAGCCCGCCACCACCACCACGGCGGGCCCCCCCACCACCATCCAAACCATGCCAAAGCGCCACCAAGGCTGGCCCGCTTGTTGCGAATTCAAAGTGTTGCTCATGGGTGTCTTTCTGAAGTGGCAGACCGCTCAGCGAGGGATCAGGAACACGGTTTTTTCGCGCAGATGCCCCACGGACGAAGCGGCAGAAGGGCCTGAAGACTTGCGCGCCTCAATGTGGAACTGAATCGGGTGAGAGCCGGAAGCCACCGCATCGTAGGGCACTTGCAATTGCACCGAAACCCAGCGCGATTCAGTGGCATTGACTTGTACCTCGGGCTCACTGGCCAAGACCAACCCGGGCAAGCCATCAACTGTCAACCGGAAAGTCAGAGCTTCCTCGGCCGCGTTCATGATTTGCACGCGGTACACGTTCTCAATCTTGCCGCCCGCCACGATGCGCGCCAGGGTGGCGCGGTCGCGCTCGATGTCCACCTTGAACGGTTCGCGCAGCCACAAAGACACGCCAACGCCAATGATGATGGCCCAGAGCACTGCGGTGTAGACCAACACCCGGGGTCGGAAAATGCGCCGCAGCGTTTGCGCCCAAGTCCAACCCTTGTCTATGGCGTTTTGCGTCGAAAACTTGATCAGGCCGCGTTCGTAACCGACCTTGTCCATCACGTTGTCGCACACGTCCACGCAAGCACCGCAGCCGATGCATTCGTACTGCAAGCCTTTGCGGATGTCGATGCCGGTGGGGCACACCTGCACACACAAGGTGCAGTCCACACAAGCTCCAAGCCCCAAAGCTTTGGGGTCTGCTTTTTTGGAGCGGGCACCCCGAGGCTCACCTCGCGCTTCGTCGTAGGTGACGATCAGGGTGTCCTTGTCAAACATGGCGCTCTGAAAGCGCGCATACGGGCACATGTATTTGCACACCTGCTCGCGCATGAAACCCGCATTGCCATAGGTGGCCAAGCTGTAAAACAGAATCCAGAAAATTTCCCAAGGGCCAAAACCCAAAGACAGTATCGACGCCGTCAACTCGCGTATTGGCGTGAAGTAACCGACAAAGCTGAAGCCCGTCCAAAGCGACAACACGATCCATGCGAGTTGCTTGCCGGTTTTTCGCCAAGCCTTGTTCAGGCTCATCGGCGCATCGTCCAGGCGCATGCGGGCAGATCGGTCGCCCTCAAACTGGCGTTCGATCCAGATGAAAATTTCTGTGTAGACGGTTTGTGGACAGGCAAAGCCGCACCACAAACGCCCGGCGACTGCCGTGAACAGAAACAGCGACAGCGCCGAGATGACCAGCAAGGCCGTCAGGTAAATGAAGTCCTGCGGATAAAGGACGAGGCCAAAGATGTAGAACCTGCGGGCCCCCAAGTCGAACAGCACCGCCTGCCGCTGCCCCCACTCCAGCCAAGGCAGGCCGTAAAAAACCAGCTGCGTGATCACCACCATGAGCCAACGCCATTGGGCAAACACGCCCTGAACACTGCGGGGGTAGATTTTTTGGTGCGCCTGGTACAGCGACACCAATTCCACATCACCCTCGGCCGGGACAGGGGTGATCGGGATCACGCTGCGAGAGGGACGATCTTCGGGGGTGGACAAAACGCAGACCTTGTTTCGAATCCTGCAGCAAGTCCAGCCTGCTGCAGGGGGTTGACATCACTTGGCAGGACCGACTGCAGCGCTGGCCACAGCGTTGTTGGACAGACCCCAGACATACGAAGCGAGCACATGGATTTGGCCCTCGGTCAGCTTGGCTGCCTGTGCGGGCATCTGGTTGAGCTTGCCGTTGTTGATGATGTTCACGATGGCGTTCTCACCCCAGCCGTGCAACCAGATGTCGTCGGTCAGGTTGGGCGCGCCCATGGCGTGGTTGCCTTTGCCGTCCATGCCGTGGCAAGCTGCGCAGGCGCCGAACTTGGATTTGCCCAGCGATGCACGCAAGGAGTCGTGCGGGCTGCCCGATAGGCTCAGCACATAGTGCGCCACGTTGCGCACGTCTTCCGGCGTGCCCACTGCGGCGGCCATGGGTGGCATGTTGCCGGCGCGGCCTTGCACCAAGGTGGTTTTGATCGCATCGGGCGTGCCACCATACAACCAATCGGCATCGGCCAGGTTGGGGAAGCCTTTGCTGCCGCGCGCGTCAGAGCCATGGCACTGGGCGCAGTTGTTCATGAACAAGCGGTCACCTATGGCCAGGGCCTGCGGGTCCTTGGACACTTGCTCGGGCGGCATGCCCGAAAACTTGGCGTACAAGGGGGCCACCTCGGCATTGCCTTTGGCCACTTCGGCCTCGTACTGACCAGCCGAAGACCAGCCAAATTTGCCTGCGAAGCTGCCGGCACCGGGGTACATGGCCAAGTAAACGAAGGCAAAAATGATGGTGATGACAAACAAGCCCACCCACCAGCGTGGCAGCGGGTTGTTCATCTCGCGCAGGTCGCCGTCCCAAACATGGCCCGTGGTGTTGTCATTGGCAGTCATGGCCTTGGCCTTGCCGCTGAACCACAGCAAGAGCAAACAGGCGATGATGCTGACCAGCGTGATGCCGGCCACGTACAGGTGCCAGAAATTGCTGATGAAGTCACTCATGGAGATTCCTTGGTATCTTTTGAAGTTCTGGAGGACGGCTCAATCGTCCTGACGAAACGGCAGTTGCGCCGCCTCGTCAAAATCGGCCTGGTTGCGCCGCGACCAGGCCCACACCACGATGCCGACAAAGCAGCAAAAGGCGAGCAAGGTCACGACAGAGCGCATGGTGTTGATGTCCATGGCGATTCCTTATTTGCGGTGGGTGCCCAGCACCTGCAGGTAGGCGATGACGGCGTCCAGCTCGGTCTTGTCTTTCACCGCTTCAGGTGCTTTGGCAATTTCCTCGTCGGTGTACGGGGCACCTAAAGTGCGCAAGCCGTTCATATGGGCCTGGATGGAGGCAGCACTGGCAGGTGTTTTCTCCAGCCAAGGGTAAGCGGGCATGTTGGACTCGGGCACCAGGTCACGCGGATTGGTCAGGTGGATGCGGTGCCATTCGTCGCTGTAGCGGCCGCCCACACGGGCCAGATCGGGACCCGTGCGCTTGGAGCCCCATTGGAAGGGACGGTCGTAGACGAATTCACCCGCCAGCGAGTAAGAGCCGTAACGCAAGGTCTCTGCGCGGAAGGGGCGAATCATTTGCGAGTGGCAGTTGTAGCAGCCCTCGCGAACATACACATCGCGCCCCACCACTTGCAGCGCGGTGTAGGGCTTGAGGCCCGGCACCGGCTCGGTGGTCGATTTCTGGAAGAACAGGGGCAGGATTTCAACCATGCCACCCACCAACAGAACCACCAGGATCAGCACGATCATCAGGAAGTTGTTGGTCTCGACTTTCTCGTGCGACAAGCCGCCTGTTTTTTGGTTTTGAACCATGTTTGATTTCTCCTCAGGCGTGTGCAAGTTCGAGGGTGGGGATGCGGACTTCAACCGAACGCCCCTGAGTCACCGTCTTGAAGGTGTTCCACAGCATGATCAGCATGCCCATGAAATACAGCAAACCACCGAGCAACCGCAACACATAGAAGGGGTACGTGGCTTTGACCGATTCAACAAAGGTGTAGGTCAGGGTGCCGTCGGCATTGATGGCGCGCCACATCAGGCCTTGCATCACACCGGCAATCCACATCGCTGCGATGTAGATCACGATGCCGATGGTGGCCGTCCAGAAGTGGATTTCGATGGCCTTGACGCTGTACATCTGCTTTTGGCCAAAGAGGCGGGGAATCAGGTAATACATGGAGCCCATGGTCACCAGACCCACCCAACCCAGAGCACCTGAGTGCACATGGCCCACGGTCCAGTCGGTGTAGTGGCTCAGGGCGTTGACGGTTTTGATGGACATCATCGGACCTTCGAAGGTCGACATGCCGTAGAAAGACAGGGAGACGATCAGGAAACGCAGGATCGGGTCGTCACGCAGTTTGTGCCAAGCGCCCGACAAGGTCATGATGCCGTTGATCATGCCGCCCCAGCTGGGGGCCAGCAAGATGAGCGAGAAGACCATACCCACGGACTGCGTCCAGTCGGGCAAAGCGGTGTAGTGCAGGTGGTGAGGGCCGGCCCACATGTAGGTGAAGATCAACGCCCAAAAGTGCACGATCGACAGGCGGTACGAGTACACAGGCCGCTCGGCTTGCTTGGGGATGAAGTAATACATCATGCCCAGGAAGCCCGCCGTGAGGAAGAAGCCCACCGCGTTGTGACCGTACCACCACTGCACCATCGCGTCTTGCACGCCCGCATAGGCCGAGTACGACTTCATCATGCCCACAGGCAGGGCCGCGCTGTTGACGATGTGCAGCAATGCCACGGCGATGATGAAGGCGCCAAAGAACCAGTTGGCCACGTAAATGTGACGCACCTTGCGCGTGCCCACGGTGCCAAAGAACACCACGGCAAACGCCACCCAAACCAAGGTGATCAGGATGTCAATCGGCCATTCGAGTTCGGCGTATTCCTTGCCGCTGGTGAAACCCAAAGGCAAAGAGATGGCCGCCAAGACGATGACCAATTGCCAGCCCCAGAAGGTGAAAGCGGCCAGCTTGTCGCTGATCAGGCGCACGTTGCAGGTGCGCTGCACCACGTAATAAGCGGCGGCAAACAAGCCGCAACCCCCGAACGCGAAAATCACCGCGTTGGTGTGCAAGGGCCGCAAACGGCCATAGCTGAGCCAGGAAATGCCGAAGTTCAGCGCCGGCCAAGTCAGCTGGGCTGCGATGATCACGCCGACCAGCATGCCCACCACACCCCAGACCACCGTCATGATGGCGAACTGCCTGACAACCTTGTCGTTGTAGGACGTCGCCTGCATATTGGCAAATTTCATTTTCACCTCTTGTTTTTAAAAGCTACCAGGGCAGTTTGCCCGGGTGTACACCGTGGACACTTGATCAAAATCAATCGTCACGCAAAATTCGCTCACCTTCGGCCTCGATGTCTTCAAATTGACCACGGTCAATCGCCCACCACAGGCCCGCCAGGATGAAAAACACCAAGGCCACCGACAAAGGAATCAGCAAATAAAGAATGTCCATGCTGTTTTCTCAAACGGGTTGAAGGACCAGCGCCTGCTGCTGAAGCGACTCGGGCAAGGCCTGCGACAGGCGCAAAGCATTGAGCACCACCAGCAAGGAGCTGAGCGCCATGCCTAAGCCCGCAGCCCAGGCGGGCAGCCAGCCCGTCAAGGCCAGCGGCACACAAGCGGCGTTGTAGGCCGCCGACCACCACAGGTTTTGCCGCACGATGCGCATCGTCTGGCGGCTGCGCTGCACCGTGCTGACCAGCACCTCGAGTTGGCCACCCATCAATACAAAATCGGATTTGGACTGCGCCAGCGGCACGGCCTGGCCCAGCGCGAAGGACACATCGGCCCCGGCGAGCACCGGCCCATCGTTCAGGCCATCGCCCACCATGGCCACTTTGTGTCCCTGGGCCTGCAAGGCCTGCAGGGCATGCAATTTGTGCTGGGGGCTGCAGCCGCCTTGCGCATCGGCAATGCCCACAGCCTGCGCCACCTGGGCCACCGCAGCGGGGCCGTCGCCCGACAACACCTTCAGGGTCAAACCCATGTGTGCCAAGGCACGCACCACACCCGCCGCCTCGGGGCGCACTTGCTCAGCCAACTCAAAGCTGGCCAGCCAACCCGACGCATCGGCGAGACTCACCTGCAGGTGGTGCCCGGCGCGTGCCGGGGCCGCGCAAAAAGCGGCCGAGCCCAATCGCAAAGTTTGTGCGGCTTGGCCTGGCCGCGTCAACGCGCCTTGCACCCCCTGCCCTGCCAGCTCACTCACATCCTGCGCAGCCAGTGCCTCCAAGGCTTGCAAACGCCCGGTGGCTTCGGCGCGGCGCCGGGCCTCGGACCACAGAGCCCGTGAGACCGGGTGCAAGGAATGCCGCGCGAGACTGCCTGCCCAGTCCAGGGCCTGGGCCGCACTCACACCATCGCGGGTATGGATGCGGGCCACTTCAAAAGCATCGCGCGTGAGAGTGCCGGTCTTGTCAAAAATCACCGTGTCAATGAGCGCCAGGTTTTGCAGGGCACTCAAGCGCCGCACCAGCACACCACTGCGCGCCAACGCCCCGGCCGTGGCCAACATGGCGGCAGGCGTGGCCAGCGACAAAGCGCAAGGACAGGTCACGATCAGCACGGCCACCGCCACCATCACAGCGTGGGCGGGGTCGGTGGGCCACCAGTAAATGGCCGAAGCCAGCGAGGCCAGCATCACCGCCACCAAAAAGGGCTTGGCCCAGCGGTCCACCAGCTGCGCCATGGCGGGCTTGGAGACCGAGGCGCTCTCCATCAAGGCCACGATTTGCGCATAGCGCGTGGCCGCGCCAACCTGCTCGATCTGCACCTGCAGCGTGCCGCTCAGGTTGTGGCTGCCTGCAATCACGCGGTCACCCACGCGCCGCGCCAGCGGGCGCGATTCACCCGTGAGCAAGGCTTCGTCCACTTGGGTCTGGCCAGCCAGCACCAAGCCATCGCCTGCAAAAGCCTCGCCGGGCAATACCTCGATCACATCACCCACCTGCAAGCGGCGAATGGACATGAGCGCCCAGCTGCCATCGGCCTGGCGCTTGCGCACGCTGTCAGGCAGCCGGTTGAGCACGGCCTCCAGCGCCCCGGCCGTGCGGTCGCGCATGCGCAACTCCAGCCAGCGGCCCGTGAGCAAAAAGAACACGAACATGGTGAACGAGTCAAAAAACACCTCGGCACCGAACGCCCCCTGCGGCTCGAAAGTGCCCAGCGTGCTCACCACAAAAGTCGCGACCATGCCCAAGGCCACGGGCAAGTCCATGCTGATCTGGCGCTCACGCAGATCGCGCCAGGCGTTGTTCAAGAATGGCGTGCAGGAGAAAAACATCACCGGCAAAGACAACACCCACGACGCCCAGCGCAGCAGATGCATGGCTTCGTCCGAGATGTCACCCGGCTGCGTGAGGTACGTCGGTGTGGCGTACATCATGACTTGCATCATGCACATGGCCGCCACCGCCCAGCGCCAAACCATGCGCCGAGCCTCTTCGCGCCTGCGCGCATGGGCATGGGCATCGTTGGCGGGCAAGGCTTTGTAACCATGGCGCTCGACCGAGCGCATCCATTCAGAGGGGCGCGTGAGCTCAGGCGACCAGACGATCTGGCCTCGGTGGCTGGCACCGCTGATTTGCACCGACTGCACGCCGGGCACGGCCCGCAAAGCATCTTCCAAAGTGATGGCGCAGGCCGCGCAATGCATGCCCTCGAACACCACACTGGAGCGCCAGCAGCCCGACTCGGTTTTTTCGGGCTGGCTGAACGCCGCCCACTCCTCGGGTGCGTCGAGCAGTTCCAGCCGCTGCTGCGGGGCGTCGCGCTCGACAGATGACAACGCCAGTGCCACCGATTCCACCGCTGGATCGGGGGCAGATGTCAGGCCGGGCAAAACATTGACTTGGGTCATGTTTCGAAGATACGACAGCCCGCCCGATCAAAGCTTGATGTACATCAAGCGCGCCCGTTTGCCGCTCTTTTAAGCTGGGTTTTTGTCATTTTCAACAGGAGCACCTCATGTACAAACGCATCCTTGTGGCCACCGATGGCTCCACCTTGTCCAAAAAAGCGGTGGCCAGCGCCATCGAACTGGCCGCCACATGCGGCGCAGAGCTGATTGCCGTCAAGGTGGTGCCGCGCTACCCGCAGGCGTACTTTGAAGGCAGCATCCCCCTGTCGGGCGAAGAGATCTCGCGCGTGGAAGCCCAATGGACCGAAGCGGCTCGGGTTCAGTTGGCCACGGTCGAAAAGAACGCCAAAGCCAAAGCCGTCAGCACCAAAGCCATCACCGTCAAATCGGATGTGGTCTCGGACGCCATCATTGCGGCAGCCAAAAAGCACAAAGCCGACCTGATCGTCATGGCCTCGCACGGCCGCAAAGGCATCAAACGCCTGCTGCTGGGCAGCGAAACCCAACAAGTGCTGACGCACTCACACATCCCGGTGCTGGTGCTGCGCTGATGGGCACCTGAGGGTACGCCAGGCCGCGTGGTCCGTGCGCGGTGGCGATGCGGCGCAGCGAGTGGGCACGCCAGCTGATGGTCAAATGGATTCACAAAGAAGAAATTAACTAAAATGAATTCACTTCAACCCATCCCCTCGGCCCATGCGCACACTCTTCAGGCGACGCCTCAGCACCGACCGACCCAGTCCCAGCCACCCTTGCCCACTTTGGAAAAAGGCCTTGGGCATGGTTTTGCTCATCGCCTCAGGACTGGGCGCGGGCACAGCGCAAGCCCAGGCGCTGACCATCGAGAGCTGGCGCAAAGACGATCAGATTTTCTGGGACAAGGTTCTGATTCCGGCCTTTCAGCGTCGGCACCCTGAAATCAAGTTGCAATTCAAACCCGAGGAGCCACTGGCCTACGATTCGCGGCTGGAAGCACGGCTGTCCACCCGGCGCGCAGGCGACCTGATTTTTTGCAGACCCTTTGACGCCAGCGTGCGCATGCAGGCCAAGGGTTACCTGCTGCCCCTGAAGGAAGAGGCCCTCCGAAATTTCAACCCCCAGGCTCGCCGGGCCTGGACCACCGACGACGGCAGCACCACTTACTGCCTGCCTGTGGCCTATGTGATGCATGGCCTGTTCTACAACAAGAAAATCCTGCGCGACCTCCAACTCGATCCACCCAAGACCTGGGAACAGTTCTACCAATTGCTCAGCCAAGTGGCCGCCAAAAAGACGGTGACGCCGCTGGCGCTGGGCACCGCCGACATGTGGGAATCGACCCAAGTGGTGTTTACCGGATTAGGGCCCAACTTTTGGGAAGGTGAAAAGGCCCGGCAAGGGCTGATGGAGGGCACTGTCAAATTCACCGACCCGGGCTTTCTCAAGGCCTGGGACATGATGGCCCGGCTCAAGCCCTACATGCACCCCGAGCAAAACAGCATGTCCAACGGTGACATCCAGCTGCTGTTTGCCACGGGCAACGCAGCGGTCTACCCCTCAGGCTCCTGGGACATCGACTTTTTGCGCAGCACCAGCTTCGCTTACAAAAAACCCATCGATTTGGGTGTCTTCAAGCCCCCAGTTGAACAAGAAGGCCAGGCTTGCCACATCTCGGTGCACCCTGATTTCGGCATCGGGGTGAACAAAAACAGCCCGAACCAGGCTGCGGCGCTCAAGTTCATCGCTTGGCTGGGCACCGCCGATTTCGCCCAGTTGCTCACCGACACGCTGACCGGCTACTTTCCTTTGGCGGACCACCCGGTCCAATTCAACGACCCCTTGGGTCAGGAGATGATGAGTTGGCGGCGCAGCTGTCAGGACACGATCCGCCTGAACGCCCAGAAAATCAACCGCGTCTGGCCCTCTATGGAAGAGGAGCTTTGGTACGCCAACGTGAAAGTGATCAACCAGGACATCAGCCCGGAACAAGCGGCTCAGCACATCCAGAGCGTGCACGAGAAAAACGCTTACCTCAAATGATGCGCGCACTCAAATGGCCGCAAGATGCGGTCATTTGAGGCACGGTGTGTCTTGGGCGGGTGAAACCCTTCAGGCCGAAAACAGGTTTTTGTACTGATCTCGCAGCAGGTTCTTTTGCACCTTGCCCATGGTGTTACGCGGCAACTCGGGCACCACAAAGCAGCGCTTGGGGATCTTGAAGTTGGCCAGTTTGGCTTTGAGATCGGCCACGATGGCATCTGGCTTCAAGCTGGCTCCGGGTTTGGCAATGACCACCGCCACGCCCACCTCGCCAAAATCGGGATGGGACACCCCGATGACGGCACTTTCGGCCACGCCAGGCATCTCGTTGATGTAGCCCTCGATCTCGGCCGGGTACACGTTGTAGCCGCCGCTGATGATCAGGTCCTTGCTGCGGCCCACGATGGTCACGTAGCCGCGCTCGTCCACTTTGCCCACATCGCCAGTTTTAAAAAAGCCGTCCGTGGTGAACTCCTCGGCTGTTTTTTCAGGCATGCGCCAGTAGCCCTTGAACACATTGGGCCCTTGGACCTGAATGCCCCCAATCTCGCCCACGGGCATGTCTTGGCCATCGTCGCCACGCACGCGCAAAGACACGCCTGGTAAGGGAAAGCCCACCGTGCCACCGCGCCGCTCGGACTGGTTGGCATAACGCTTATCGGCCGTATAGGGGTTGGAGGTCAGCATGGCCGTCTCGCTCATGCCGTAGCGCTCCAAGATGGTGTGGCCTGTGCGCTCTTGCCATTCGGTGAAGGTCTCAATCAGCAAGGGGGCGGAGCCTGCGATGAACAAGCGCATCTGACGCACCGCCGCCTTGTCGAGGGAGGGCTCGGCCAGCATGCGCACATACAAAGTGGGCACGCCCATGAACACGGTCGCCTCTTTCATGCGGGCAATCACGCGCTTGGGGTCGAACTTGGCCATCCAGATCATCTTGCTGCCGTTGATCAGGGCGCCATGGATGGCCACAAACAAGCCGTGCACATGGAAGATGGGCAAGGCGTGGATCAACACGTCACCGCGGCCATCAGGCCCGCCCGTCGATGTCCAGCCCCAATAGTCCTTGAGCGTGAGCGCGTTGCTCAGCAAGTTGCCATGGGTGAGCATGGCCCCCTTGCTGCGGCCGGTGGTGCCGCTGGTGTAGAGGATCGCTGCCAAATCATCGGCCTGTCGCGACACAGGGGTGTGCTGGTCGCTGTGGTGCGCAGCGCGCTCCAGCAAACTGCCCGTGCGGTCGTCGTTCAGGGTGAACACATGCTGGGTGCCTGCCTTGAAAGCGATCTTGCTGACCCAGCCAAAATTGGCACCGCTGCACACCACCACGGCCGGCTCGGCGTTGCCAATGAAGTACTCGATCTCGGCACTTTGGTAGGCGGTGTTGAGCGGCAAAAACACGCAGCCTGCACGCAAGCAAGCCAGGTAAAGCACCATGGCTTCGACCGATTTTTCGACCTGCACGGCCACCCGGCTGCCGCATGGCAAATCCAGCGATTGCAGCAAGTTGGCCATCATGGCCGTGGCGCGGTCCAGGTCTTGCCAGCTGTAGCGCAGGCCTTCATCGGTCTCCACCGCCGTGGCTGTCAAGTCGGCCGGAAAAGCAGCCCGCAGGGCCGAAAACAGGTTGTTGTGGGTCATGGTTTCAAAATCGCAAGGTGTAAAAGGGCATGAACAAGGGCCCGATCACAGGCCCGTTGAACATCCAGTGCCGCAATCAGTCGAGCTTGGCCCCGGAGGCCTTGACCACTTGCGACCACTTGGTCAGCTCTTTCTTGATGAAGCCATCGAACTGGGTGGTGGTCAGGTTGGGGAATTCCGCCCCCTGGTTGGCCCAGACGGCTTTGGCCTCGTCGGTCTGGCAGGCGCGACGGATCTCTTCAATGGCGCGGGCTTGGGCGTCCGCTGGCGTGCCCTTGGGGGCCCACACGCCGTACCAGGTGGACACGGTGTAATCGGGTAAACCCAGCTCGGCCGAGCAAGGCACGTCCGGGAATGCCGCATTGCGCTTCGCACCCGAGACCATGAGGGCCTTGATGCGGCCGCCCTTGATGTGCGCCGCCGACGAGCCCAGGCCGTCGAACATCATGTCCACGTTGCCCGCGATCAGGTCTTGCAGGGCCGGGCCAGCACCCCGGTAAGGGATGTGGGTGATGAAGGTCTTGGTCTGCAGCTTGAACAACTCGCCGGCCAGATGGTGCGAGGTACCGCCCCCGGCAGAGCCGTAGTTCAGACGACCGGGGTTCTTTTTGACCATCTCCAGGAAGGCCTTGAAGTCGGCCGCCTGCACTTTTTTGGGATTGACCACCAGGACCTGTGGCACGTTGGCAACCAAAATCAAGGGGATCAGGTCGCGTTCCAGGTCGTAGTCCAGCTTGGGGTACATGCTGGGCGCGATCGTGTGGTGAACGGCACCCATGAACAGGTTGTAGCCATCGGGCGTCGATTTGGCGGCCACGCCAGCGCCCAAAGTGCCACCCGCTCCACCCCGGTTGTCAATGATGAGCTGCTTGCCGGTCAGCTTGGCAAATTGGGCCGACAGGGGCCGGGCGAAGGCATCGGTGCCGCCGCCTGCCGGAAAGGGCACCACCATGGTCACCGGTTTGGAAGGCCAGCTGCTTTGGGCCTGGGCCCACACAGGCAATGAGCCCGTCACGGCGGCCATGGCCTTCAAGAAATCGCGGCGTTGGCCCCAGGGGTTCAAGTTGTTCATGTCGTGTCTCCGGGTTTTGTTTGGAAGCGGCATCATAAAGTTTTTGCAAACACAGGCACGGGCCGGGGTGTCACGTCCGATCCCAGGCCCCACCAGCCCCTTCCCCCGTCAAGACGCCCCCTTCATGCCCTGCTCTCGCCCTGCCTGGCCCTTGGCCAAAGGCCCAAACCGCGCATCACAGTGCGGCCAGCAACTGCAAGGCGGTGGCAAAACCGGCACCCGGTTGGCAAACATCCAGATGCACCACGGCCAAGCCGCAGCGCTGGGCGCCCAACACGTTGCGCAACTGGTCGTCCACAAACACCGCATGATCGGCCCGCACCCCCAAGGCCTGCACACACGCCTGGTAAGCGCGTGGGTCGGGCTTGAGGATCTGGGTGTACGTGGCGTCCACGATCACGTCAAACTGCTGGAGCAAAGGCAAACGTTCGCGAAAATCAGCCCCATAAAACAGATCCAGCTCATTGGACAAAATGCCCAGCTTGTAGCCCAGCGCCTTGGCTTGGTGGATGGCCGCCACCGCTTCGGGCCGGATCACGGCCTGCACATCCGCCCCCCGAGCGCGCTGCACAAAGGTCTGCATCTCGGTCCAGTCTTCACCCAGCAAACGCCCGACCTCTCGGGTGCGTTGCATCCAGTAATCGCGTTCACTGATCTGATCGGCCTGCATGGCTTGCCACAGCGCATCGGTTTCAGGCGCAAACGGGCCTTGCCAGGTGAGCGTGCCGGCAGCCAGGCCCAAAGCCGCCTCACTCAAAGCATGGGTTTCAAACAAGGTGCGGCTGATGACACCACCAAAGTCCAGAATCAGGGCCTTGTCTTCGGGTCTCAGCGCATCAGACATGGTCAACTTTCTTGCCCGCAGCAGGGTCCACCAGCCCACGTGCCAGCCAATCGTCAAACACCTTCAGCACCTGCTGCACAAATGCCGCATCGTTGATGTGGGCGTCGATGCGCGAGACCTCGGCCGCGCCCCAATCGCATTGCGCCATTTCGTCCATCATCGCGGCCAGACCTTCTGGATCGTGCAGCGGTGCACCGGCCCGGTCCCACTCTTGTATGCCTTGCAGGGGCAGCACCAGATGCACCGGGCCTTGCGCCTGGCGCAAGCGGCTGGCCAACTCCCGAGCAAATTCACGGCGCATGTCGGCATCAATGCCCACCGAAGCGATCAGGCGGTTGTGGTCGTGCGAGGGTCGCCCGGCAAAGCGCTCGGGCATCTGGCCCCAGGCGGGGTAATCCACCAGATCGGTGGCCCCCGGGGCCACGATCATCGGCACGCCCTGTCGGCCTGCACCCATCAGGCGGTCGGGGCCAGCACTGACCACCGAGCCGCCCATCTGGTTGACCATCTCCTGCAGGCTGAAATCCATCACGCAGGCGAACTGCCCTTGGGCGGCCAGTGATTCAAACGCCCGGCCCCCCATGCCCGTGGTGTGGAACACCGCCAAATCAAACCCACGTTTGTCCAGTTCAGGCTGCAGTTGCACCATGTATTTCAGGCAACTCGAGCCCAAAGAGGTCATGCCCACCACCGGCCGGTCAAAGCGCGGCACCCGCGCCACGCGGCAGGCCCCGACCACCGCGCCTGCGGCTTGGGCCAGGGCCGACTGGCACAGGCTGTTGAGGCCGTACAGGCCGCCCGCCCACAGCACCATCATCAAATCGGGCGGCATGCGATCGGGCGGCAACAGGGGCGAAAACGCCACCGTGGACAGCACCACCTTGGGCACGCCCAGCGGCAAACTGCTGGCCACGTCCAGCGCCAAGTCGGTGCCCATGGTGCCGCCCAGCACCAGCAGGCCGTCCATGCGGCCCTCGCGCTGCAGTTGGACCGCCAGGGCCGATGCGCCTTGCGCCATCAGGGCCATGGCGCTGTTTTCGTCGCCACTGTCCATCACCTGCTGCAGCGTCACGCCCGCTGCTGCGGCCACATCGGTGTTGGCGATGTCCGGGACCACCCGGCCTTTGGCCAGCACGCCCACGTCCATGATCAGTGCCTGGCCGCCAGCGGCCTGCACCTGCTCGCGCATGAAGCCGATCTCGTCGCTCTTGGTGTCGACGGTGCCGACAATCAGAATGACCGGGCTCTTCATGCGCGGCCCTCCTGCACAGCGGCAAACGCGGCCTCGAGCACGTCGCACATCAAGTCCACCTGCTCGCGGGTGATGATCAGCGGCGGCGACAAAATCAGGTTGGGGCCGGAGATGCGCACCATCAGGCCGGCCTTGTAGGCGGCCTTGGCCACCCGCGCCGGGATGTCGCTGCTGCGGGTCATGGGCGTGCGTTTGGCCTTGTCGCTCACCATCTCGATGCCCAGCATCAGGCCCACACCACGCACATCGCCCACAAAGGCGCAGGTGTCCACCAGCTTGCGCAAGCGGGTCTGCAGGTGCGCACCCACGCGGGCGGCGTTGCCGGGGATGTCCAGCGCCTCGATCTGGTCGAGCGTGGCCAGCGCCGCAGCGGCTGCGATCGGGTGCGCGCTGTAGGTGTAGCCGTGCGAGACCGAGGCCGCGCCCGTGGTGTCGGCGTCAAACACCTCGGCAATGCGGCGGTTGATGGCCGTGGCCCCGAGCGGGATGTAACCCGAAGAAATACCCTTGGCCAGGCACCACATGTCGGCATTCACACCCCACAGGCGCGTGCCAAACAGCTCACCAGCGCGGCCAAAGCCGGTCACCACCTCGTCGGCAATCAAGAGCACACCGTACTTGTCGCAAATCTGGCGCACCAGCGGCCAGTAATTGGGCGGCGGCACGATCACGCCGCCCGCGCCCTGCACCGGCTCGGCAATGAAGGCCGCCACCGTGTCCGGCCCCTGGAACACGATTTCGCGCTCGAGCATTTCGGCGCAAATTTCGCCCAGGCGAATCGGGTCATCGGTGTAGGGGTTGTGGTACGCCCAAGGCGTGTCGACGTGAAAGCAGCCGGGCAGCAGTGGCTCGTAAGCGCGGCGGAAATTGGTGTTGCCGTTCACGCTCATGCCGCCAAAGTGCACGCCGTGGTAACCCTGGCGCAGGCTGATGAACTTGAAGCGGTCGGCCTGGCCTTTGAGCTTCCAGTACTGACGCGCCACTTTGAGCGCACCCTCCACCGCGTCCGATCCGCCGGTGGAAAACATCACCGTGGCCACGCCCTCAGGCTCCATCGTCTGCACCAGGCGTTTGGACAACTCGATCGCCCGCACATGGGTGGTGCCGCGGAACACGTTGTAGAACGGCAGCTCATCCATCTGCGCCACGATGGCGTCGCGCACAGGTTTGTTGCTGTGGCCCAGGTTGCAGGCCCACAGCCCCCCCACGCCGTCGAGCATCTTGTGGCCATCCACGTCCCAGATCCAGCAGCCCTCGCCTTTGGCGATGATGTCGGGTGTGGATTTTTTCATCTGCCCCGGGTGGGCCATGGGGTGCCACAGGTATTGGGCGTTGTCCGCCTTGAGTTGGGAGTGGTTCATGTCATTTACTTTCAAAAATCAAAGCTGAATCCAGGCCGTTTTCAGGTCCAGGTATTTGTCCAGGGCATGCATCGACTTGTCGTGCCCATTGCCCGACTGCCGCACGCCGCCCAGCGGCACGGTGATGTCGGGGCCGCCATAGGTGTTGACGTGCACCAGCCCGGCCTTGATGGCGCGCACCATGCGATGGGCACGAGACAGACTGCCGGTCCACACCCCTGCTGCCAAGCCGTATTCGGTGCCGTTGGCCAGGCGCACAGCATGGGCCTCATCGTCAAACGGCATGACGGCCAGCACCGGGCCAAAGACCTCCTGCCGGGCGATTTCCATCTCGGGCTGAACGCCATCGAGCACGGCAGGGCTCATGTATTGGCCACCGGGCACAGGCGCAATCACCTGACCACCCGTGCGCAGACGCGCGCCCTGCTCTAAAGCACGGGCCAGCATGCTCTGGTTGCGGGCCAGCTGGCGAGCGCTGCTGACGGCACCGATGTCGGTCGTCACATCGAGCGGGTCACCCACGCGCAAGCTGGAAGCGATGTTCTGCAGGCGATCCACAAATTCATCGTGTACCGAGCGCTGCACCAAAAGGCGCGAGCCCGCCACACACACCTGCCCGCTGTTGCGGAAGATGCCCATGGCCGAGACCTTGGCCGCCTGTGCCAGATCGGGCGCATCCTCGAACACCACATTGGGCGACTTGCCACCCAGCTCCAGGTACACCCGTTTCAGGTTGGACTCGGCCGAAGCCTTGAGCAACAGGCGTCCCACCGGGCCCGAGCCGGTGAAAGTCAAGATGTCCACATCCATGTGCCGCGCCAGCGCCTCACCCGCCTCTGCGCCTGTGCCGGTGACCACATTGAGCACCCCCGGCGGCAATCCTGCGTCCAAACACAGCTGTGCCAGGCGCAGCAAAGACAGCGAGGCGTCTTCGGACGGTTTGAGCACCACCGAGTTGCCTGCCGCAAGCGCTGGGGCGATCTTCCAGGCGCCAATCATGAGTGGAAAGTTCCAGGGCACGATGGCCCCGACCACGCCGACCGCCTCCTTGTGGATCAAGCCCAGCGTGCCTTCTGGCGTGGGGGCGATCTCGCCGTTGATCTTGTCCACACACTCGGCGTAGTAGCGGAAGGTGCCCGCCGCGCTGCCCGGCTCGGCCTTCCAGGCCATGGCGATCTCGGTGCCGTTGTCGCGCACGCCCAGCACCGCCAGTTCGGCATGGTTAGCCTCGATGCGGTCAGCAATGCGGTGCAGAATTTTCTTGCGCTCTGCAGGCGCCATGCGCGACCACACGCCCTGCTCAAAACTGCGGCGGGCCGCCTGCACCGCGCGGTCGACGTCCACAGCCCCGGCAGCGGCGATGCTGCAAAGCGTCTGCCCGTCGATAGGCGAGACCACGGGCAAGGTCTGGCCAGATGCTGCAGGCTGCCACTGTCCTTCGATCAGCAGACCTTGGTGGGCAATGGGCAAGTGACGCAGTGCGTCGATGTGTTCTTGTTTCATGGGTGACCTTTGTACTTCAGGAAAGGATGTCTTTGAGCAATTGGTTGCTGCCCAAGGGACGCCAGTGTGCCGTGGCCCAGCCCACAACCCCGACCAAAGCGGGCAACAAGGCCAGCAACCAGCCCAGGGGGCTCAGTCCCCATGCTGTAGCGGCGGGGTCTACCCCCGTCATCACCAAGCCGGTCAGCAAGCCAAAGCGCGACAACAGCAAATACAAACCCAGGCTCAACAGCACGGCCGAGGCCAAGGGAGCCATGGTGCTGACCCAGGCCCCCACCTTCTCGTGCGAGCGTCTGAAATAGGCCCAAACGCCCAACGAGACCAAGACCTCGATCATCAAAATCGCGACCACCGCCACGCCACTGCACCAAGCGAACAGCTGAACAATGGGATCCAAGCCGGATACGGCAAAGGCCACCATGACCAAGGCCGTGAGCACGCTGACCCAAGCCGACGCCTTGAACGGCGCACCTTGGCGATTGACCTGGGCCAGCGAAGCAGGCAATGCACCACCGCGAGACAATGCAAACAAGTAGCGCGCCGCCGAATTTTGAAACGCCAGCAATCCGGCAAACAAGCTGGTGATGACCAAAAGCGCCATCGCACTGGCCATCCAAGGACCGACGAACTCATTGGCCAGGGACAACAACACCGCTGCGGGGTCGGCCAAGGCCTGACCATTCACTGTGGAGCGCTTGACCACCTCATCCACCACTTGGGAGGCACCCAGACCGGTGACGATGGCAAACGAGGTCAACGCGAAAAACACCGTGATCAAGGCAACGGCCCAGTAAGTGGCGCGAGGCACCGTGGTTTTGGGGTCAGTCGACTCTTCACCGTAAATGGCCGTGGCTTCGAAACCAATGAACGAGGCCAAGGCAAAAGCCAAAGATACCCCCGCCGAGCCAGACAACCCGCCTGACAACACATTTTCAGGCGCAAAAGCCGCGGCCCAAGACAAGCCCTCCGGGCCACCGTGCAACAAAATGGCCACAGCGGTGACGAGCAGACAGGCCATCTCCATGAGCAGCAGGACGCCCAACAAGCGGGCACCCACCTCGACTTGGCGCATGGACAAAATCGTCACCAAGCACCAGGCCAAGCCTGACCAGCCCCACCAAGGCAGCACCCCCCACTGCATGGCCAAGAGTCCACCCCAAAACCCATAAATGGCCAACTGAATGGCAGCGTAGGCCAACACCGACACCATGGCAGCCCCCAGGCCAACCGGCAATCCCAAGCCGCTGCCGATGTAGGCAAAAAATGCCCCCGAATTGGTCACGCGACGGCTCATGGCGCAGTAACCCACACTGAACAACAGCAAGGTCAAGCCCACCAGCAAATACGATCCGGGCACACCAGCGCCATTGCCCAACACCATGGCCATGGGCGCAGCGCCGGTCATTCCCAAAAGAGGGGCTGCAGCTGCGACGACAAAAAACACAATGGACGCCACACCAAGTTGGTTGCGTTGAAGCTGGTGATCAGACATGCGTCACCTCATTGAGGAACATGAAGGACGATGCCATCAAGGGCTGGCGATGCGATCAGCTGGCAGCTCAAGCGGCTGCCGCTTTGGCGCGGTGAGCTGACGATGTCGAGCATGGCGTTCTCCACCTCGCCCATGGGGGGGCACAGGGCCAACCAAGCATCATCAACGACCACATGGCAGGTGGCGCAAGACAAACAACCGCCGCATTCGCCATCGATGCCGGCAATGCCATTCATCTGGGCCGCATCCATCAGGTTGGTGCTTTCATTGACATCGTCGCAAACGCGTTCGCCATTGGGCAAAATCCAGTGCACTGTAGGCATGGTGAGATCTCTTTCAAAGTTTAAAACAAGGGGCAAGACTTTGCTCCTCGTGAAAAATGGGTGGTCGCGTTCAAGTCCCCTCACAGGGCCACGCCGCTGGCAGCTTGAGGCACCCAGTCCTTCAAGTTCTGGTCCTGATGGGCCAACCACTCGGCAGGAGGATATTGGCCGGTTTCCAACCATTTCTTGCCCAAGGCATAGGCCACAGGGGCTTGCCACGCATCGACCGCAACCAACCGAGGCCCTTGGTAAGACCAAATGCTGCGCCCCTGCGCACCCTCTTGGCGCTCCACCCAACGGTCAGCGGTTTGCCACAAACCGGCAATTTGCAAACGCCCACCGTATTGGTCGGACCAAAACCAGGGCACTAAAGGCAGTGGTTCAGGTCGGGCCATCAATGCCGCAGCCACCAGGGCGGCTTGGTGATTGGCGTTGCCTACCGACTCGATGCGGATCGATTGGTCCCGGTGTCTGGCCACATCCCCCACGGCCCAAATCGCGGGGTCTTGGGTTTGGCACTGGGCATTGACCACAATGCCATTGCCCACCTCCAAACCACAGGCTTTGGCCAAATCGTCACGGGGTACCGCACCAATACCGGCCAACACCAAGTCGGCCTGAAGATCGCACAACTCGCCCTCGGCGGTTTGGATGCGTACGCTGCTGATTTTTTGCCCTTCGCGCTGCAGCGCCACGACCTGGGCGCCTTCAAACAGCTGCACCCCATGGGATTGGTGCAGCTGACGCAGCAGCTGACTGGTGGCCTGCGGCGCCACGCGCTGCAAAATGCGCGGCGCTTGCTCCACGATGCACACCCCACACCCCAAGGCCCTGGCCGTGGCTGCCACTTCCAGACCGATGTAGCCGCCGCCGACGATGACCAGATGGCCACTGGACAGCAACGCAGCGCGCAAGGCCTGCGCGTCCTCCACATCGCGCAACACATGAACACCGTCGACCAGGCCTAAAGCGTCACCGCCTTTGACTGGATCGGTCCATGCTCGGGGTGCCGCGCCAGTGGCCAAAATGAGTGCGTCATAGGCCATGACCTCAGGGGCCGATGTCGATTGCAAATGCACACGACGTGCCGCACGATCTATGCCCGTGACCCTGGCAGACGTGTAACAGGTCACCCGGTTGCTCTCGTACCAAGGCTCAGGGCGCAAGCTCAGCGATGCCCCCTCCAGCAAGGCTTTTTTCGACAGAGGTGGTCGGTGGTAAGGCGAGCCATTTTCGGCAGAAATGAGCACCAACTGCCCGGCAAAGCCTTGACTGCGCAACTGCGCCAACACACCCACACCGGCATGCCCGCCTCCGACCACCACCACCGTGGCGTCGGGTCCCAAGGCCTCCCAGTCTTGCATGTGCTGTCCTTCAGATGAAACGGATGTAGTAATCCCGCAGCGCATCGCCTTCCAGGCCTGCGGTGCGTTCAATTTCGTGGCGCTTGATCCCCACATGGTTGTCCACCAAGCCTTGGCCCAGCGCCTGACTCAAGACGGTGTCAGCTTGGAGCGCATCCAGGGCACCCGACAAGGATTCGGACACGCTTTCGGTGGCGTCTTTGTTTTCCAAACAGTCACCTGTCTCGGCTGGCTGCAGTGGGTAGCCATTGACCATACCCAGACGTGCCGCCTGCAAGACCGCTGCGGTGTGGGTGTAGGGGTTGGCGGCGGCGTCGCCCATGCGGTGCTCAATGCGTGCGCCCGGACCGCTTTCAGCCGACAGGCGCACGGTGACGCCCCGGTGGTCCACCGCCCAGTTTTGCCAGAAGCCCGAGAGGCTGGCCGGTTGCAGGCGTTTGTATGAATTGGCGCTGGGTGCCAGCAGGCCCGCCAGCGCTTGGTGGTGGTGCATCAGCCCGGCAGTGCAGCCCAATGTGAGCGCGTTGAACTGGCTGGCGTCATGGCCGCCCGAAATCACGTTGTGGCCTTGACCATCGCGCAGGCTGAAGTTGATGTGCACCCCGCTGCCCCCCACTGTGAGGATGGGCTTGGGCATGAAGGTCAGCACGATGCCGTGCTGGAAAGCGACTTCGCGTGCCAGCAGGCGAAACAAAAAGATGTCGTCCACCGCCTTCACGGCGCGGTCATAGGTGAGTGTGAACTCGAACTGCGGCGCGTCGTATTCGGTGTTCATGCTGTCGATGCGAAAGCCCGCGGCCGTGGCTTTTTCCCACAGGGCGTCGGTGAAGCCCCTCGGGTCGGAGAATGGACCGGTTGAATACACATGGGCCGCAGGCGTGTCGTAGGGTTTGAGCGAGCCGTCGGGCTCGATCTGGAAGGCAAAGGCTTCGAGCTCAATGCCCACCATCGGCTCGTAGCCCATGGCCTGCCAGTCGGCCACGGCGCGCTTCAAGGCACTGCGCCCGCACATGGGCAGGGGCGTGCCATCGTTGGCTTTGAGGTCGCCAATGGCCACTTGGGTGAACGGCTGCCAGCCCGGGCGGATGTCTTCGGCGGTGTAGGCCGCCTCCATATCGGGCAGGCCTTCCATGACCATCGCGCCTGGGGCCGGGATCAGCTCTTTTTCGTAAGTGACGCCAAAGGTGCCGCGGCAAAAACGGGCACCGCCGCCCTGACCGGGTTTGAGCGTGACGTATTTGCCCCGCGCAATGGCCAGGTGGTCGCAATACAGCACCCGCAGGCGCTCATGTGCAGCAGAAGTCATGGTTTTTTTCCTTCAGATGAGGTGCATGCGCACCGGCAGGCGTTTGATGCCACTAACAAAATTCGAGCGTAAAAAAGCGTGTTCGCCCGTCTGCTCAATGCGGTCCACCCGCTTGATCAGCTCCTGCAGCAAAACGCGCAACTCCAGCCGCGCCAGCCACATGCCCAGACAGGCATGCGCACCACCCTGCCCGAACGACAGGTGGCGGTTCACGCCCCGGTTCAGGTTGACCGTGAACGGCCGGTCAAAAGCGCGCTCATCGCGGTTGCCCGAGATGAACCAGAGCAACACCTTGTCGCCCGCCCTGACCTGCTTGCCGTGGTACTCGAAGTCCTCGGTCGCGGTGCGGCGAAAGTGCGTGGCGGGTGAGGCCCAGCGGATGAACTCGTCGGCCACGCCCTCCCAGGCGACCTCGCCCTGCACCGCCTTGAGCTGCGCCATCAGGCCGGGCTGGTTGGCCAGCGCGTGCAAGGCTGCTGCGATCGAATAGCGCGTGGTGTCGTTGCCCGCCGCCACCAGCAGGCAAAAGAAGTTGCGAAACTCGGTGTCGCTGATCACATTGCCCTGGGCGTCAGGCTGGGTGATCAGGTGCAGCACGCCACTGGTGTCGCCCGCTGCGCGCTTGCGTTCCATCATCTGGGCCGCGTAGTCGAACAGGTCGGCCCCGGCGGGCGAGCGAAACGGCATGAAGCGGTAGGCCTCGGTGTCCATCTTGTCGACCACATGGCTGGTGAAATCGCTGTCGGTGTTGGCCATGAGCGCGTCGCCCTTGTCCACCAGCCAGTCCAGGTCCTCCTCGGGCAGGCCCGCGATGCGCCCGAGCATGCGCATCGGCAGCTGGCGGGCGATCTGGTGCGTGGCGTCAAACTCGCCCAGCGCCAGGGCCTGGTCGAGGATGCCCACACAGAGTTCACGGATCTGGTCTTCGTACAGCGCCATCATGGGCTTGGAAAAAGCCTTGGCCACCAGCATGCGGGTGCGGGTGTGCTCAGGCGGGTCGGTTTCCTGAAAGGTGCGCCGGGCCATGTACTCCTCGTGCGACTGGTCTTCCATTCGGATGCCCTGCGCCGAAGACAGGCGCTGGTGGTTGCGGTTGAGCTCCAGGATGTCGGCATGCCGCGTGACCGACCAAAAGCCTTTGCCATCGGCCCAGTTACACCAGGCCATAGGGTCTTCATCGCGCAGACGCTTGAAGGTGTTGTGCGGCGCGCCATTCACGTAGCTGTCGTGGTCCGACAGGTCGGCATGGCCATCGTCGCTAGGGTTCCAAACCGTCATAACTTTCTTTCAAAACAGGCTTCAAAAAACTGCACCATCCATTGCCCAAACAAGGGCGCATCGGCGGCATTGGCCAGGCTGGTGTGGGCACGGGTGATCGTGTCGGCATCGAGCTTGTCGTCCAGGTAGCCCAGCAAAGCCTGCATGAACACCCGTGGCATCTCGGGATGGAATTGGGTGGTCCAGATGTGCTGGCCGATCTGCATCGAACCGATGGGGCAAAAGTCACTGCCACCCAAACACACCGCGCCTTCGGGCATGCGGGTGACTTGCTCATTGTGCGCAGCCATCAAGGTGGTGGTGGCTTGGCCGGGCTGCATCCACTCTGCCGTGGTGGTCCAGTGCGTGGGCGCTGTGCCCAAGCCCCAGCCCGCGCTGTGACGCGCCACCTCGCCGCCCAAGGCTTTGGCCACCGCCTGGTGGCCGAAACACAAGCCGATCAGGGGTTTCTGTTCGGCGTCCAACTGGCGAATGAATTGGAGCAAGGGGGCCATCCAAGGCAAGCTGGCATCATTGACCGAAGCTGGACTGCCGGTCATGACATAGCCGTCATAGGCTTGTGCAGGAAAGACGCCGTCCTTGACAGGAACCACGTCAAACTGCCAGTGGGGGCGCAAGGGTTGCAGCAACTGAACCACTTTTTGCCCATCGTTGGGAAAATCCTTGGCAAATGCCGACGTGTCGTCATTGGTCAGCAAGACAGCCAGTCGCGGGGTCAATTGGTTTTTTTCAGGCATGGCCTCATGCTAAGCAAAAGGCTCTCATCTTGGTATCAACTTTGAGCATCAATCCACCCGGGGTTTTCACCCCCGAACAAATGAACGAGTCCATGGACACAGCAAAGAGCGACACAAAAACACCATGAAAAAAGCCCGCATGCAAACGGGCCGGGTTGTACGGAGGGGGAAAACAGGGCCTGATGACCTTGTTCACAAAGCGCAGGGCGTCAGACCGGTTTGACATCACCAAAGGCCGACAATGCGCCCGGTAACTCTTCAAAGTGGCTGTGCCCGTCCAGTACGATTTCGGAGTCGTTTTGGGCCAATAACTTGTGTGCCAATGCCGCTTTGTCAGACACCCTGAGCTTTCGGTAAATCTCGCGCAAATGGTGGCGGGCGGTGGTGGGGGCAATGCCCAAATCACGGGCGATTTCCTTGTAGCTGGCGCCTGTGGAAAACATCTGGGCGATTTCCAACTCACGGGGCGACAGATGGCCCTCACTGGTGACCAAGCGCAGGTCAATCAGCCACAAATCACCCACAGGGTGCGTGCGTACACTCAAGCGCTTGCCCCGATAAGGCACTGCGGTGCGAATTTGTTTGACCAAGGTCTCGGGCAATAGAGGGCCCTGCCACTCGGGCCATTCAACCCGCATCACCGATATGAAGGTTTGGTCGGCCACATACAACATGCCGCGGTTGTCGACCACACCCAAGGCAACTCGGCCTGTGGCGTTGTTGGCGCGCACACGTTCCAAATGAAGCAGCCAATTGGACGACAAGGCGGCCGTCAAATGCGGCATGAGCAATTGGGTGTAGCGACGCTCAGTCTCCGAAAAGGGCTGTTTACCCTCCACCCGGTACAAGGACAAAAACGCCATGAGGTTGAGTTCTGGCAACAAGGTGACCACACACAAGCAACTGGTGATGCCAAAACGGGCCATCAAGGAGGCCAAGCCGGGGGATGCGTTGAGCGACTTGCGCCCAAAATTCACGCAAACACCCGGCTTTTCCATGACGGCCGAAACGATGGTGTCTTCTTGCTTGATTTCATCCCACAGCCCTGGGTAGAAACTGGGCAATCGGTAAGGCAAGGACACGTGGATTTCCATATCGCCTTCAGGTGGCTGAGAGGACATACCCCACCAAGCGGAGTCAAAGTCAAAACGGTTGCTGATGGTGTCCAAAGCCAGGCGTTGAAAGTCTGGCATGGGAGAGTGACGAGAGAGTTGGTACAAATCAAACAGCGTTTGCCCAAAGGTTTCTGTGTTCATCGGCAAGCGATTGGAGGTGCGAATCGCTTCATTGAACAAGGTTCAAGCCCTCTCGTCTATCAGGGAATTTCCGAATCACAGGAGTTCGATGGCCCCGAGGCGTCGTCAACGCCATTGCTTTTCTTCGGCGCAAAAGGCCATCCCCGGCAGTTCGCCCTCTTGGATGAACGCATCCACCACGTTTTTCATGATGGTGGACACCGGGTTGTCAAAATCGCGGCATGGCAGCGCCTGCCCCCAGGCGATGGAACTGGGTGAAAACACGGCCCCGTTTTTCGGGGTGGTGAAATACACGATGTCACTGCGCACACTTGGGTTTTGCGTCCCGCCCATGCCTGGATGGTTGTACATGATCTCTTCTTGCACCAGCGGGTAGTTGTCAGAAAACCCCTCGCTGGTGGCCAGGATGCGGGCGTGCGGAGGCGTGCCCAAGGTCAGGTCATAACGGTCGATTTCAACCCCGGCCGCACCATGGCCAGCCAAACCAAAGTCACCAAACACCTCCTCGGTCACGCCCTCAAAAATCCAGGACACGCTCTTGTGGTAGCTGTCAGGCATGCGGCGAAACGGCACCGACTCGTCCATGCCTTCGGAAGCGAAACCCGTGCCCACCAATTTTTGGGGAGCACGGTTTCGGTGTCGCCACAAACCACTGCGCTCACCGGTGGTGGCCAGGTAATGCTCACCCGGTCTGGCTTGCCAAGCGCGCGAACCGGCTTCGAGTTTGCGCACCTCCATCACCCAAGGCATGTCCGGTTTGAAGCCCACGACCCAGTAGTAGCCATTGCCCGACAAATAAAGGATGCGACCACCTTCGGCCAAGTAGTCTTCTGTCGCATCCAACATGGGCTCGGAGTAATACTCGGCGTGGGTGCCGTTGATCACGGCTTTGTAGGGCTTGAGCGCATCGGCACCTTCATAGTGAAGGTCCTCGTCGGTCACCACTTCGTAGTCGTAGCCCATTTTTTCCAGCCAGGCAATGACCGACAAATCTGCCGGGAACTGCCAAGGCCAAGCCACGCCGGGCATGCGGCACTTGGGACGCATGTTGATGATGGGGCGCCGGCGCGAGGTGTAGCAAACGCCATGACCGCTGCGGTGGGCGTCGTAAGTGGACAGGCCAAACTGGAGTCCGTTTTTGTAATAGTCAATGTCGACGGCTTGAAAAATCGGCACACAAGCGGTGATGGATTGCGCCACCGGGATTTCGAAAGTCAGCTGCGCATTGGCATAAGCCATGTAACTGGCCGTGGGCATCAACATGGCCAATGCGGCTTTGGGCTGAGCCGCCCGGACAAAAATCGGCAGGTACTCCTCGGCCATGGCACCCGCATCGGGGTGCTGGTCTTGTGCCGTGGGGCGCAAGCGGATGGCATAGACACCGCTTTTCAAATCCACCGGCACATCCAAGGTGAGGGTCGGGGCCCATTGGCAGTCGGTCATGGCGTCGTCGTGAAACTCGATGCCGCCATATTCATGGAAAGCCAAGCGGAAGCAGTCATTGCGGCCATTCCAGTTCCAGCCCGTTTGCCCCCGCACAGGGCAATTGACCCCTTGCGCGTGCAGCAAATAAGGGCCCGTGTCATAGACGGTGTCACCTATGCCTTGGTCGGTGTAGCCGGCACTGGTGTCCCAGTAGGCCAGCGTCAGATCGTGGTGCGAAGCTTGGCCGCTGCGCAATTGGGCCATGACCGCTTCATCGGCCACCCCTTTCATGATGCCGGGACGGTCGATCTTGCCGTTGAAACACTGGGCGACAAAATCGCCGCGGCTGGGGTTGCGGTCGTGTGCGCCTGCAATCAAAAATGCGGTACCGGCAGCGGGTTTGACCCGCATGCGCGTTTGCACATGCGACCGGTAGTCCAGCGGCACAATTTTGGACAACAGCGAGTTGTAACGGTTGAGCACGGCTTCTTGGTGCACCGTGGCCAGTCCGCTGGCGGGGTCGTAAGTGGCGGCCACAAAATACCAGATCTTGGCCATCAAGGGCACCTCAGCCACCACCGCATCGACTTGCGCGCCATCGCCCAACCAAAACTCCAGCAGCCCTTGGGGGTTGATGCCCAAAGCAAAACCCGTTTGACGGTCGATGTCCCAATTGCCCAAGATCACCTGACGCCCGCCTTGGGGAACGGTGGCATAGACGAAGGCGTGCAAGGTCATGGCACCCGTGGGGTTCAGTCGGCCCTGCGGGTCATCCACACGCAAAAAATTGCCCGCCTGAATGTACTGGCGCGTCACGGGCCAGGTCTGGTTGATGGGTGAATCGATTTCTTGCTCGATGAAGCCCGGTCCTTCAGGGTTTTCATCGCCATGGATGAGTTTGACCAACTGGGCTTGAACCTGGTTCACGCCCTCGGCGCTGATGTGTGCTGTGACGCTGTGGCCTGCTTTGACAGAGAGTTGGTCGGTGTAACCGTGGATGCGAATTTGCGCCATGGAAATGCTTTCGAAAAAAGGGATCAGGATTCAAGCAGGTCTTGACAACGTTTGAGAAAGACCGCGTGGTAGGCCTCGTCAACGCTGCCATAGGTTTTGTCATCCACCATGCGGGGCGGCACGCCCCGCACACCCGAGATGGCAATGATCTTGTAGCGTTGAAAAGGCACCTCGGCCAACAGTGCGTACTTGTCTTCCAAACCGGCCACCCGGAAGTAGTTGAGCAAGCGCATCAGGGCGTCGCTGTGTTGCCCGCGGGGGCGCAAGCGGTGCTCCTCCAAAACCCCGGGGGTCACCAAAGGTTTGAGGGCATCGCGTGTGCGCTTGTCAAAGCGCCGATGGGCGATGTCGTTTTTGTCCAGAATGTCCACAGCTTCTTCAGGCATCACTTCTCCTCCATGTTCAGAACGGCTGGCACGGGCCTGGCTGCGAATGCGGTCGCGCCAGGCTTCAAATTGGGCTTTCATGCCAAACAGACCATTGCGCGTGAACAACACCGTGCTCAGCATCAACAGGCCAATCAAGACCAGGCGCATGGGCCCCAGATCCACAAAAAGTTTGTCAATACCCACCACCAGCAAAGTGCCCACCACAGCCCCTTGGGCTGTGCCCAAGCCTCCGATCACGATCATGGCCAAGAGCAGCAACAGGTTGTCCATGCCAAACAAGGACGGAGAAGCCCCTTTGAAATGGCTGGCGTAAAAACCACCAATCAAACCCAGCGCGGTCGACGAGATCAAAAACACTTCAATGCGCGCGCGCAGGAAGTCAATGCCAATGGCCTGGGCAAAGGCCTCTTGCTTCTCGGGCGCGGCACGCAGCAAGCGCCCCAGGCTTTGGCCATTGATGGCCCTGTACAAGAACAAGGCCAGCAGCATGACCGCAAAACAAGCGTAGTAGTTGAGCAACAATTCGCCCATTTCACTGAAGCTGTCGGGCACATAGGAGTCGGCACCGTACAACCCCCCCGTGGCTGAACCGAGGGCCTTGGATTGCACCACCGAGACCCGGCACAACTCCACCAGCCCCAAGGTGAGCAAGGCGTAGTAAAAGCCTTCCAGGCGGGTGGCGGGGATGGCAATGATCACGCCGGCCAGCAAGCCCACCACACCCCCTACGCCAATCATGCCCCACCAGGGCAAACCGAAGGTGATGGACAACCAGGCCCCGGCGTAAGCCGCAGACCCGACCACGGCCAAGGTGGCCAAGGAGAAGATGCCTGCCGTGCCGATGATCAGCGTCCACACGATGTTGATGGCTGCATACAGTGCAAAAATCGCAGCCGCCGACAACAAGCTGTTGCTGTCTAGCCCCATGCCCGCCAGCGGCGGGATGATGGCCAAAGCCAACAAACCCAAAGCCCACCAAATGGGTTCCTTGTGCACGAATTTTTTCTCACGCGCCAAGGTTTTGGAGTTGTACACACCTTCGAGCTGCAACACCGTGCGCCGGGTAAAGGGGTAACGCAGGCGTGACCAGACCTTGGCACCATGCCCGCCCAACACAGGCCACCACCGGCGGCGGCCCACCAAATACATGACGGGTGGGGATTTTGATTGATTCACTGTGGACTCCATATCGGTCATTCACGCGTTTGGTCCAACATGCCTGCGATGCCCCGCGGCCTGACGATGAGGACAGCAATCACGAACATAAATTGGGTCATGAGCACATACTGCCCCCCCAGCAACGCACCGGTGAAGGCCTCAAGGGTTCCCATCAAGGCGGCCGCCAGCAATGCCCCAGGGATACTGCCCAAGCCACCACACAAAGCCACAATCAAACCCTTGATCAGCGGTGTGGTGCCCGAAAACGGGCTGACAAAATAAGTTTGAGACAGCAAGACAGCGGCCAGGCCTGCCAAGGCCCCGGTCACGGCCATCACCGCCATGGCGGTGCTGCGCACGCCAATGCCCACCAAGGCAGCGCCCTCGGGGTTTTGCATCATGGCGCGGATCTCCAAGCCGGTGCGGCTGCGTTTCACCCACACCAAAGTGGCCAGCATCAAGACCACAGACACCACAATGGCCCCCAATTTGTCGGGCAACAGCTTCATGCCCATAACCGAGATCACTTCACTGCCAAACAAAGGCGGCAGGCTTTTGGCGCTGGGGCCACACAGCCACAGCATGGCTTGAGTGCCCAAGAGGCTGAGCGCCAATGTGGCAATCAGACTGCGCACCACAAAGTTAGGCTTGTCATGCAAAGGAATAAAGGCCACCGCACTGATGAACATGCCACACAACATGCCACTGCCCATGCCCGCCAGCAAGACGACTGCGCCGTGCTCGCTCAGGTGCGTGGCGGCCAACACCGCGCCGTAACCGGCCACGGTGAAGGTCAGGCCATGGGCCATGTTGAGCATGCCCAGACTCGACCAAATGATGGACACGCCGACCGCCAACAACCCATAAATGGAAGCCAGGGTCAGCGCCGACAGCAACACAAACGACAACTCAAAATCAGCCATCAGGCACTCCCTTTCAGTTGGCCCGCGTGCATGCCCAGGATCCGGTTGCAACGGCCTTCAAGCAAGGACATGTTTTGTTCTGCAATGACCATGGCACCACCCCGCAAATCCACCCGCATCAACGCGTCCATCACCCCCCGACTGATTTTGGGCGCCAAGCCCAAAGAAGGCTCATCGACCAGATACAGCACGGCATCGACCATCAGTCCACGCGCGAGCGACACCATGCGACGCTCGCCCCCGGAGAGCTTGCCCACAGGGGCATCCAGCAATTTGGACAAGGGCGGGAAAATTTTCAAAACAGCATCGCGCCTTTGCATCCGCTCACGCCAGGCCTGCCGTGTGTAGGCCCCGCAATCGAGGTGCTGGGCCACACTCAGCCCCGGAAAAATCGCATCGCCTTGCGGCATGTGGGCCAAACCCAAACGCACAATGCGGTGGGTGTTGCGGCCAGCGCCTTGGGTACGGGTGCCCCCTATTTCATGGCCGCTCAACTGAACCGAGCCCCTTTGCCAATCGGTCAGGCCTGAGATGGCACGAAACAATGTGGACTTGCCGTGGCCATTGAGCCCCACCAATCCAATGCGCTCTCCGGCATGGACGGTGAAATCCAAATCGTGCAAAACCGTCAGCGGTCCATAACCGGCAGACAAGCGCGTGACCCTCAAGACTTCGGTACTCGGAGCGGTCATGCGGCCTCCTGCTCTGTCTCAAAATATGCCGCCCTCACCCTCGGGTGGTCAAACACCCTGTGAGGTTTTTCTTCGGCAATCAGCTCCCCGCCATCGAGCACGACCACCCTGTGCGCGATGGCTGTCATGAGCTCCAGACGGTGCTCGACCAAAATAATGCCCACACCCATTTGCTGAGACAAATATCGCAAGATGAGGTCAATCTCGTCCACCTCTGCGCCCAGCAAACCGGCCGCTGGTTCGTCCATCAACAAGACCTTGGGTTTGCGCATCAGCAAACATGCCAACAACAGCTTGCGGCGGTTCAGCGTTTCAAGCGAACCGGCCATTTGCGCCGGGTTGACCGTGAGCCCCACTTGGTCGCAAGCCCATTGCGCATGGTGCGAGGTGAGGAAGGGCGAGAAAGCTTGGCGTGCGGCCTTGAGCACCTGGTCCACGCTCAACTGCTCTGGCACCACCGGAGACTGGTAGGTCCGCGCCAGGCCACGGCGTGCGCGTTGGTGCAAGGGCATGGCGGTCACATCTTGGCCTTCGAAAAGGACGCGGCCCTGGCTGGGTTTTGTGCGCCCCGACAAAATCTCAAGCAGCGTGGTTTTGCCAGCGCCATTGGGGCCAACGACCCCCAGCACCTCACCAGCCTGGACACCCAAGGAAATGCCCTGCAAGACCGGGCGTGCACCAAAGTGCATGTGGATGTTGTCACAAGAAAATAACATGGCCAAACCCAATCGGGGGTGGTGAATGAATCAAATCAAAACCACAAGCCGTGTCAAAACGACGGCTTGTGGGCACACGGTCTGGCTGTTTATTTGGCCATCCAGGGTGCGGGCTTGAACGTGGCCTCTTTCAAGACGCTGGGTGAAATGATTTGGTGTTGACCGTTTTGCACCTGCACAAAGAGGTGGGCCATGCCTTGCTCAATGTTTTTCACTTCCAGTGGGTAGTGCTTGGGCGCTTGCTGGGGGTTGTTGAAGCTGTAAAAACCATTCACACCCCGGTAGCTCAGTTTGCGCAAGCCTGCATTGACCTCGTCAAATTTTTCCGGATCGGCTGTTTTCCAGTTCTGGGCCAAAATTTTGACGGTGTCATAGCCACCGCCGGTGTAGACCAAGCCCATCACACCCCCTGAAGCCAGGTATTCCTTTCGGTAAGCATCTCGGAAGGCCTGGCCTTGCTTGTCGGCGTAAGCGCCATACACCGTGCCCCACACAAAGCCCTCTGCCGCTTTGCCCGCCAAATTCAAAAATTCAGGCTGCGATGGACCGTATTGCAAATAAACCAAGGCGCCGGGCAAAGGGTTGGCGGCAAACTGCTTGGCAAATGCGGCCAGTTCTGCAGCCACCCAATGGTTGACCATCACCACCCCTGCGCCGGTTTTGCGGATGTCTTGCAGCACTGGGCCCCAGTCTTGTACGGGAAACTGGATGTCGGTGACTTTCGCCAACTCAAACTTGCTGGACTTGAGCGCAGCCTCCGTCGCTTTGGAGATGGTTTGGGTGTAAGCAATTTGCTCGCGAATGATGTGGACCTTGTTGTTGGTGGGCTTCCACGCACCACTGGCTTGCAGTTGCTCCAAAAAGGCCGGGAAACCCGCACCATAGAAAGTCTCAGGCGGGTCGATCTGGAAAATGTGGCCGTATTTGCTCGGGTTGGCTTTGACCAAATCGAGCGATGCTTGCTGTGTGTTGCCGTGCAAATAAGGCGCCTTGTAACGCGCCACCGCTTCCATGGCAGGCGTTGGAATCAGGACAAAGGGCGAGGCGATCGCATGGACCTTGGCATCGACCATTTTGCGGAACGTCGCTTGAGTGCCCTCGGGTGTCATGATGTCAATGTCAAACACCTTGAGTTCAATCTTTCGCCCATTCACGCCCCCAGCGGCGTTGATTTCTTTGGCCGCGAGCTTGGCACCATTGAGGTAGTCGGCGTGGTCGGCCACACCCGCCGGGCCGCTTTGCGCAATGGGCAAGCCAATGACAATGGGCTTGGCCTGGGCCCATGCACCACTTGCACAGGCCAAAGCCGCTGCGGCGATGAAGGACAAGCCGAGGCTTCGGCGGTTCAGTGCTTGACGTTGGTTTTTCATGGTCTTCCTCTTTGTGGTTGATCTGGCCTGGCAAAGCTGCAGGCTGCGGTCAACTTTAAGCAGCCGACCGACGCTTTCCAATCCAACACATGAACGACCCCGGGTCTGTACCAATGGTTCATATGGACCAGAGGTAAACCCTAGGCCCAGTTTTTCACTCTGAAGGGGCACATCACACCCCCGGGCCTGTCCATCACTAAGTACAAAATGGCCGGACTCAAAATCCGATTTGTCTGGGGCCTTTGGATGAACCCGGCACATGACGCACCCCATGTCCGGATCTTGAACACAGAGGACATAGATGAACATGCCCTGGCCCAAGAGTGCTGGGAGCTGCAGTTCGAACAGCGCTCACCTAGAAAGGCGCCCCCATCAAGTGCTTTCACCTGAAGTGACGCTGCTGTGTGAAGACCACCACATTGCCCTGCTTCAGCGCAGGCTTCTTGATGCTTGTGTGCATGGCTTCCCCCTCGCCTTGCTGACCGGGCTGAAGGTCATCCAATGTCCATCAAAGTCTTTCAGACCGAAAGCCCATGCCAGGCATTAATAAAGCGCGCAATGCACTGTGAAGTCTAGACACCATTCACCCTGGGATTTCACGCCATACGAACCTGAATGACTGCCATTTGGTGCTCGGCAGCAATTGAATGTTGGCCAGTTGCCATGACATGAATGCATGTTGGGTCATTTATTGATTCATCGAAAAATGAACTCAGTCAACGTCCCGCGCATCCGCTACAGGCTTCCAATCCGGGCCTACATGAAAATCTGTCATAATTTATTCGCTAGGCATCCTCACAGGGTTAATATCGCCTAGCTCACTGAAAGACCAGCCCCACCCCCGGGCCCTTTTCTGTTCTGAATATTTCCACCCGGTTATCTGAAAACGCATCCCAAACGGATCGTTTGGACACAGGCCAAATCCCATGCATTTGAACGAACTCAAGGCACTTCATGTGTCCGAACTCCTGAAGCAAGCCGACACGCTCGAAATCGAGAACACCGGTCGCATGCGCAAACAGGAGCTGATGTTTGCCATCATCAAAAAGCGCGCCAAAGCGGGCGAACAGGTCTTTGCCGACGGCGTGCTGGAAATCCTGCCCGACGGCTTCGGCTTCCTGCGCAGCCCCGACTCCAGTTACACCGCCTCCACTGATGACATCTACATCAGCCCCAGCCAGGTGCGGCGCTTTAACCTGCACACGGGTGACATGATCGAGGGCGAAGTGCGCATCCCCAAAGACGGCGAGCGCTACTTTGCCCTGACCAAGCTGGACAAGGTCAACGACGACCTGCCCGAGAACAACAAACACAAAGTCATGTTCGAGAACCTGACGCCGCTGTTCCCCAAGGAGCAGATGCGTCTGGAGCGTGACATCAAGGGCGAAGAAAACATCACCGCCCGCGTGATCGACATCATCGCGCCGCTCGGCCGCGGCCAGCGCGCCCTGATCGTGGCGCAGCCCAAGTCGGGCAAGACGGTGATGATGCAGCAGATCGCCCACGCCATCACCGCCAACTACCCCGATGTGCACCTGATGGTCTTGCTGGTGGACGAGCGCCCGGAAGAAGTGACCGAAATGCAGCGCAGCGTGCGCGGCGAAGTGATCTCTTCGACTTTTGACGAACCCGCCTCGCGCCACGTGCACGTGGCCGAAATGGTGATCGAGCGCGCCAAGCGCTTGGTGGAATTGAAAAAAGACGTGGTGATCCTGCTGGACTCGATCACCCGCCTGGCCCGCGCCTACAACAACGTGGTGCCCTCATCGGGCAAAGTGCTGTCGGGCGGTGTGGATGCCAACGCCTTGCAGCGCCCCAAGCGTTTCTTTGGTGCAGCCCGTAACGTGGAAGAAGGCGGCAGTTTGACCATCATCGCCACCGCCCTGGTCGACACTGGCAGCCGCATGGACGAGGTGATCTTTGAAGAATTCAAGGGCACCGGCAACTGCGAGATTCACCTGGAGCGCCGTTTGTACGAAAAGCGTGTCTTCCCGGCCATCAACTTGAACCGCAGCGGCACGCGTCGCGAAGAGTTGCTGCTCCAGCCCGAAGTGCTGCAAAAAACCCGCATCCTGCGTCAGTTCATGTACAACATGGACGAAATCGAAGCCATGGAAATGGTCTTGAAGAGCATGAAAGCCACCAAGAACAACTCCGAGTTCTTCGACATGATGCGACGCGGCGGCTGATACCCTATAATCGACAAGTTTTGCGGAAAGTGCTCTCAGATAGGCTGAGGAGTGGCTACCGTAGCGAAAATAAAAGGATTTCCCCATGAAAGACGGCATTCACCCCAACTACCGTGAAGTTTGCTTCCAAGACATGTCCAATGGTTTCAAGTTCGTGACCCGTTCATGCGCCAACACCAAAGAGATGATCAAAATGGAAGACGGCCGCGAGCTGCCTTGGTACAAGCTGGACACGACCAGCGAGTCGCACCCCTTCTACACAGGCACACAAAAGTCGGTGGACAACATGGGCGGCCGCGTGGAGAAGTTCCGCAACCGTTTCGGCAAGATTTCCACCGCCAAGTAATTGGTGGTTGGCACACGCCAAAGGGCAGCCCGGGCAACCGGTCTGCCCTTTTTCTATGTCGGCGCGCTCATGCATCTTGTTCACCAAAATTTCCCGTCCTTGGCCGAGTGCAACGCTGCTTATTTTTCACAGGCATTTTTTCGCTCCGAACCTGCTATCTTCTGACGTCGTGAACCATCCCACCCCCGCCATCGTTTCTCAACATGCAGTCCGTAGGCTGCCGCGCTGGGCGCTCTTTTTGCTGTGCGCAGCTTATGTTTTGCCCGGCTTCTGGGGACGAGGGCCTTGGAAATCTCAAGATATCGAGGCTTTGGGATACATGCTGATGCTGGCTCAGCCAGCCCCCGGCGATATCCTCAGCTGGCTCAAACCCACTCTGCTGGGACAAGCGGACGATAACCTGGCCTTGCTGACCCACTGGATGGGTGCCTTGGCCATCAAATTGGCGCCTACAGGCTGGGAAGCCGCATTTGCGCGAGCGCCCTTTGTGGCCATGCTGGCGATCACGCTGGTCGCCACCTGGTACAGCGTTTACGCCCTGGCACGCCACCCGGCAGCTCAGCCTGTGGCCTTTGCCTTTGGTGGCGAAGCCCAACCCGCCGACTATGCCCGTGCCCTGGCAGATGGGGGCTTGCTGGCCTTGTTGGCCTGCCTGGGTTTGGCCCACCGTTCGCATGAGACCACACCATTTTTGATGCAACTGAGCTTTGGTGCTGGCTTATTTTTTGGCCTGACCCACCTGGCCCGCCACCCTTGGCGTGGCAGACTGGCCATTGCCGCCAGCATGTTGGGTCTGACCTTGACCGGCGCCCCCACCATGGGCCTGCTGCTGGGCGTAGGCGGCGCGGTGATCAGTGCCACCATGCCTGCCGATCCGGCCCACAGGCGTTTGAGCATGCTCGATCTGGGGCTGCTGGCACTGATTGGCCTGCTGTGCATCACCACGGCTGGGGCTTTGGACCTTTGGCGCTGGCGCATCGCGCCCCATGCCTTGCTGAATGTTCACGACATGGCCCAATTGATCGCCTGGTTCACCTGGCCTGCTTGGCCTTTGGCCATCTGGTCTTTGTGGCGCTGGCGGGGACAACTGTCCCAAATATGGCTCCACCCGCACCTGGCGTTACCACTGTGGTTTGTCATTGTCACCTTGGGGACGAGCTGGTTCACAGGCATTTCTGATCGTGTCTTGCTGGTTGCACTGCCCGCCATTGCAGCCTTGGCCGCATTTGCCCTGCCCACACTCAAGCGCAGCCTGAGCGCATTGATCGACTGGTTCACCTTGCTTTTCTTCAGCATCTGTGCCTTGACCATCTGGGTGGTTTGGGTGGCCATGCAAACTGGTTTCCCTGCCCAACCAGCGGCCAACGTGAAGCGTTTGGCACCTGAGTTTGTGCCTGAATTTTCTGTGACCGCTTTCACACTCGCCCTGCTCGCTACGCTGGCCTGGGCGGGCCTGGTCAAGTGGCGCACAGGCGCACACCGCTCAGCCATCTGGAAAAGCCTGGTCCTGCCCGCCAGCGGTGCTGTATTGTGCTGGTTGCTGCTGACCACCTTGTGGTTGCCCCTGCTGGACTATGCCCGCAGCTACGCGCCTTTCATGAAAAAAGTTGTCGACATCACGGGCCCAAGCCACTGCTATCAATACGCAGGCATCACCAAACCTCAGGGGGCGGGCTTGATATATCACGCCCAAGTCAGCCTCAAGCCCTTGCAAAAACCCCTGCCTGACTGCGCCTGGCTGATCGTGGACCAGCAAAACCTGCCCTTGCTGTCGCAGCGCATCGCATCTTTGGGCTGGACAGAACAGACCCGTATCACGCGACCGACAGACCGATTTGAGAATTTTGTGATCTTTGGCACTGCACCGGCCCCATCCACTGCCCCAGCATTGCGCTGAGCGATGTCCGAGTTACGCACCATCGCCCGCCACGCGGGCACTGTGTTGATCGGGCAATTGGCCGTCATGTCCTTTGGTGTGGCCGATACACTGATCGCCGGTCGCTACAGCCCCCATGCCCTGGCCATCTTGTCACTGGCCTCGTCGATCTACATCAGCATTTATGTGGCGCTCAACGGCATGCTGCAAGCCTTGCTGCCCGTCTGGGCCGAACTGCATGGCGCCGGGCGAACGGCCGAAATTGGCAGATCCTTTCGACAAGCGTTGTACATCTGTGCCGGCGCCACTGCCGTGGGTTTTTGCGGACTGTGGTTCCCCGACCCTTGGCTGTCCTTGACCGATGTGCCCGCCGAACTTTGGCCGGACATTCGCGCTTACCTGCAAATTTTGGCCGTGGCCTTGGTGCCCTCACAGCTGTTTCGCATGTACGGCACGCTCAACCAGAGTCTGGGCTATCCACGCCTGGTGACCTGGCTGCAGGCGGGCGCTTTGCTGGTCAAAGTGCCCTTGTCCTATGGCCTGACTTTTGGTGCAGCGGGCTTGCCCGGCTTGGGCATAGTGGGCTGCGCATGGGCCACACTGATCGTCAACACCTTGATGATGCTCACCGGACTGTGGATGCTGCGCACACAGGACATTTACACCCCCTACCGGCTCTGGCGTCGCCTTGAAAAACCAAACGGGTCCACCTTGCGGCATTTTTTACAACTGGGCGTGCCTGCAGGCCTGTCCATCATGGTGGAAGTCACCTCCTTCACCCTGATGGCACTGTTCATTGCACGACTGGGTGCGGTGGCTTCGGCCAGTCACCAGATTGCTGCCAGCATGGCATCCGTGCTGTACATGGTTCCTCTGGCACTGGGCATTGCCAGCAGTGCGCGCACTGGTTATTGGCTGGGCGCAAATCAGCCGGGCAAAGCCCGGCATGCAGCTGGGCTGGGCATGGGCATGGCGGTGGCGGCAGCCTTGCTTTGTGCAGGACTGCTGTTCCTGGGACGTGAAAGTCTGGCCCAGGTGTTCACCAACACCCCCGAAGTGGCACAAGCGGCCAGCCTCTGGCTGGTCTGGGTGGCGCTCTATCACCTGGCCGATGCCGTGCAAGCCGTCTGCGCTTTTTTGTTGCGCTGCTACCGCATCACCCTGGCGCCCCTGCTCATCTACACCACATTGCTGTGGGGTGCCGGGCTGTATGGCGGTTACCAACTGGCCTACTCGGGATTGGCTTGGGCCTCGTTGGACGCGCGCCCCAGCGTAGACAGTTTCTGGATGACCAGCACAGCTGCCCTGGTGGTCGTGTCGGCTCTCTTCGTCTGGCTGGTCTGGCGAGCCGCCAGGGCACCTCACACGCTGTCCAGCCACTGAGCCATCGACACGACCGCATGACCTGTAAACCACTGACACACGCATGACCTGCGGCCTTGCGCTCCTCGGTTAAGGTAGCGGCCTGTTTCATTCACCCGGAGTGCCTTTTTATGGCTCTGATGAATTTCAAGTGGGTTGCCCAGCATGAGGATTGATAGCGTGGAAGTCGAGTCTCCCGGCGATCAAGAAGATGACAGTCTTGATCGTTGTGATTCGCGTAAACCCACGCGCACGACGCTTGGATGCCTGGAACAAACCGTTGATGGCTTCGAGGAATCCGTTGGTCTGGCGTGTCTGCGCCCAGGCCACGATGCCTTCCATATGAGCGCGGATCATCTTGGCAACGTCCTTCATCGGTTCGACCTTGGAGCGCATCACGCATGTGCACCAGTGATCCAGCATGGTTCGCACAACGTTGATCTGCTTTCGATCAAGGATCTCACGCAACTGCTCTTTGTAGGACCACGCCCTGGCCGTGCGTTTGACGGTCATCTTGGCCATCAACGCATCCAGTTCAGCTGCCGCCTCCGGTTTGAGCTTGGCTGTGTCTTTGAGCAAAGTCCAGCGCATGCCCTTGAGAGACTTGTCGGTCTTCTGCTCGATCCGGCGCATCTTGTCCACTGCAGTGCTTGCGTGACCGATGATGTGAAACTTG